>CAIJOB010000030.1 GCA_903822175.1 uncultured Alphaproteobacteria bacterium | reverse complement strand
GGGATGGAGGGTGGCCGGGCGCTGGCCGACATGCTGTTCGGCGCGGTCTCCCCGTCCGGAAAGCTGCCGTTCACCGTGCCAACGGTCGAGGCCCATCTGCCCTTCTTCGACGCGGAGGCCGACGCGATCGAATATGGACCGCTCCACGGCTACACCTTGCTCGAGAAGGAGGGCCGGGAGGCCGCCTATCCCTTCGGCTTTGGCCTGTCCTATGCCGCCTTCGACTATCGAAGCCTGAAGGTCAGGCGAACGCCATCGGGTCTCGAGGTGGACGTCGCCGTCCGAAACGACGGGCCGATTGCGGCTGACGAAGTGTCACAACTCTATGTCGGGTTTCCGGGAACCCAGGTCACAAGGCCGCACAAGCTGCTGAAGGCCTTTGCGCGCGCCCGGATAGAACCGGGACAGACCGTCGTTGTCCGGATGCAGGTGGGCCTGGAAGATCTGAAGTGGTGGGACGTCGCGACTCGCAGTTGGTTGCTCGAGGCAGGCGCCCACCGGGTCTATGTGGGCGGATCTTCGTCGGCGGCGGAACGACTGAGCTGTTCCGTCATGCTCGGCTAGGGAGTGCCGGTGGGCCGAAGCCACAGGAGCAGGTGGTGAAGGCTGGCGGTCGAGAGACCCGTGTTCCACGCGTTGGGCACTGTGCCGCAGACTGACGAATTACAGAACGATTTCAATCACATACAAATTCGACGTTTCATTCTCCGTGGTGCGCCAATTATCTCCCTGAACTCACTGGCATTTCGAGGTCGGTCTCGTCCCGGCGGGGCTATCTGTGCTAAACGTGGGGCACACATGGGGCACAGCGAGCCTATGGATTTTCGCCGGGCACCCTAACGAGCAAGGCTTGCAGCCACCCCCGATACTTTCGCCAGTGTTCCCTCGCGGTCGAGGTCGCGTCAATGCGGTTGCAACCTGGCGTCAGCGCCACCGTCGCGAGCGCAGGGCTATGAAGGGCGCGCCAATTTTTCTCCCCAAATCCTGTTTTCCCGTGAGTTCCTTCGCCGAATTGCGGCCTAATGGCCGTGGCGGCGGCAAAGTCTTGCGCCGTCCAACATCGGGGGACGTCGATGCGGCGTAGAGATCTGCTGACAGCCGCTGCGGCGAGCGCTGTGCTTTCGGGGACCGCGCGGGCGGCGACCGGCGGGCCGGGGAAACGGGCACCGAACTTCATCGTCGTGCTGTGCGACGACCTGGGCTACGGCGATTGCAGCCTCTATGGGCCCGGCGGGCTCTCGACGCCGCACCTGGAGCAGATGGGCCGCGAGGGGGTGGTCGCCACCGACTACTATTCGCCGGCCAATCTCTGCAGCCCTTCGCGCGCGGGCCTGCTTACCGGGCGTTATCCGGTGCGCACGGGCCTGGGCTACGAGGTCATCATGCAGCAGGACGACCGCGGCCTGCCGCTGTCGGAAGTGACCATCGCCAAGGCGTTGAAGCCGGCGGGCTATGCCACGGCGCTGTTCGGCAAATGGCACCTGGGGCACCTGGGCGCCGCCTGGCCGCCGACCAAGCACGGCTTCGATACCTTCTTCGGCATCCCCTACAGCCACGACATGAAGCCGCTGGCGCTGTTCGAGAGCCACGCCGGGTCTGACCAGATCGCCAAGAGCGAGGTCGACTATCCGCAGCTGCAGGAGCAGTTCTACAGCCACGCCGAACGGTTCATCGAAGCGCACAAGGACCAGCCCTTCTTCGTCGAGCTGGCGCTGTCGGCGCCGCACCTGCCGGAGCATCCCCATCCCGGCTTCGACACCCAGGGCTATGCCGGGTCGTACGGCGCGGTGGTCTCCGAGATCGATGCGATCATGGGCCGGCTGATGGCCAAGCTGCGCGCGCTCAAGCTGGAGCGCGACACGGTGGTGATCTTCACCTCGGACAATGGTCCCTGGTTCGAGGGCTCGCCGGGCTGGCTTCGCGAACGCAAGGGCGGCGGTGGCTATGACGGCGGCTACCGCGTGCCGTTCGTGGCCTGGGCGCCGGGTCGGCTGCCGGCGGGCAAGCGGACCTCCTCAATCATGATGGGCATCGATCTGTTGCCGACCTTCCTGGCCATGGCCGGCCAGCGGCCTCTGGCGGGCGTCGAACTGGACGGACGCGACGTCACCGAGGTGCTGATGAAGGGCGCGCCGTCGCCGCACGAGGCGCTGGTCCTGTTCGACAACGAGGTCCCGATCGGCGTGCGCACCCAGGACTGGAAGTATCTCGACGCCGCCTACTACCGCGACCACAAGCTGCCGTTCAGCCTCCTGGGCTACGACGAACTCTACGATGAGCGCGGCGGTCGGGCGGAAAACTACAGCGTCGCTGAGAACCATCCCGAGGTGGTCAAGCAGCTGAAGGCCCGGCTGGAGGCGGCGAAGACCGAGTTCGCCCGCTACAAACACGCCGACATCCCGCAGGCGTTCAAAACGCTGAACGCTCAGTTCGCCCACATCCAGGACTGAGCCCGCGGAGCCAGTTCCGGACTAGACGTCGAGCGGGACGAACTTGCCGCGGTTGGCCAGCTCCACCTCGGCCTCGCGGCGGCGGCGGGCGGCGTCGTCGGCGCGCAGGGCCTCGGCCAGGTCCGGCGGCGTGGTGTCCTCGATCAGCGGCGCCTGGGCCATGCGAAAGCTGGCGACATACATCTCGCTGTGCGGCGCCACGCCCTTGCCCAGCAGCGGCGCACGGACGGCTTCCAGCAGGTGGTAGAAGGGGTTCAGGTCGAGGATCAGGTGGTAGCGCTCCGGGATGCGGTCGGGCAGCCAGAAGACCGGCGTCATGATCGCCGCGGCCTGGGTGATCGACTGGACGATCTGCGGGATGTCGCGGAAGCGCGCCGAGATGATGCCCAACAGCAGCGAGATCCAGGCGATGTTGGCCACCAGGAAGACGACGCCGAGCAGGGCGATCGGATAGTTCGCGCTCTGCCAGTAGCCGAAATAGACCAGCACGCCCAAGACGATCACCAGGTGGTGGCCCAGGTAGATCAGGTTCCGCAGCACCGTGCGCCAGACGAAGGTGAGCATGGGGAGCGCCGTCTGCGACAGCATGCCCGCGGCGCTGACGAAGGTCTCGCAGCCTTCGTTGATCGTGGTGGTGACCGTGCCGAAGAAGACGATGCCGACGGCCACGAACGGAATGAAGGTCTGAATCGGCACGCGGAACAGTTCGCCCCACAGGACCCCGATGCCGAGGATCATCAGGCCCATGGAAAGAGTGATCCACAGGGGCCCCAGGATCGAGCCCCGATAGCGCGACACCACGTCGTGCCAGGCCAGCGACCAGGCCAGGTCAATGCGTTCGCCCGAGGCGCGCAGGTCCCGCAAGGCCATCTGGACTTCGAACAGCGGACCTTGCCGTCCGGTCCGCAGCATGTGGGTGGCCGTGTCCATGCATTCCCTTAGAGAGGGGGATTCCCTAGAAAGGGGCCTCTCCCGACGAAGGCGCGCTGGTAACAGGTTGATTCTGCGCGCGCAAGCCGGTCAGCATAGCCCGCTTTGCCCCAAGCCTCGCTTGCTTTGCCAGCGCGCGGCCTTCCGTGTTAGCCGGGCGTATGGCGACCCTCGACAAGACCGCGCCGGGCGGCTCGAAGCCCATCGAGGAGCGGCGGCGGATGCTGCGCGCGCTCGACCCGACCCTGGAGGGCGCCGGCGTCTGGCTGGTGGTCCCCTGCTACAAGGTCAAGGATCACATCCTGAAGGTCATCGAGAAGACCCCGGCCTGGGTCGAGGGCATCGTCTGCGTCGACGACGCCTGTCCGGAAGGCTCCGGCGAGTTCATCGAGAAGAACGCCAAGGACCCCCGCGTGGTGGTGATCAAGCTGCCGCAGAACCGCGGCGTCGGCGGCGCGACCATGGCCGGCTACCGCGAGGCCATCGCGCGCGGCGGCCAGGTGCTGGTCAAGGTCGACGGCGACGACCAGATGGACCTTGGCTACATGGCCCACCTGGTGGCGCCGATCCTGTTGGGCGAGGCGGACTATGCCAAGGGCAACCGCTTCACCTCGATCAGCCACCTGACAGCCATGCCGCCGGTGCGGGTGTTCGGGAACGCGGCGCTGAGCTTCGCGGCCAAGCTCTCTACGGGGTACTGGAACATCTTCGACCCGACCAACGGCTACACTGCCATCGAGGGGCAAGTGGCCCGCATGGCCATCGAGAAGCGGGTCTCGCAGCGGTTCTTCTTCGAGACGGACCTGCTCTATCACCTGAGCACCCTGCGCGCCGTGGTGCGCGATGTGCCGATGCCGGCCCGTTACGGCGGCGAGGTTTCGAACCTGCGGATCGGGGCCATCGTCGGGCCGTTTGCGCTGAAGCACATCAAGAACTTCCTGCAGCGGGCGCTGGGCCAGTACTTCGTGCGCGACTTCAACGCCGCCAGCCTGGAGATGGTGTTCGGCATCTTCTTCCTGCTGTTCGGCATCGGCTACGGCGCCCACTACGTGAGCGTGAAGCACACCACGGCGGCCTCGGCCGGCGTGGTCATGGCCGCGGCCCTGCCGATCATGCTGGGCGCGCAGCTTCTGATGCAGGCGCTGAACTTCGACGTGCTCAATGTTCCGAGCCGGCCGATCCACCCCTATCTGCGGACCATCGCCCGGATGGAAGGCGAGGAGGCCGCCACATGAACCTGAAGGACGTCGCCCTCTGCGCCGGCTTCTCGCTGGCGCTACCCATCGGCCAGACGCTGTTCAAGTTCGCGGCGGTGAACAACGCGCGCCTGCAAGGGCCGCTGTTGGTGAAGCTGGTGACCAATGTCCCGCTGATCGGGGCCTTCGCCTGGTACGGCCTCACCGCGCTGTTCTGGTTCTACATCCTGACGCGGGTGCCGCTGTCGCTGGCCTACGCCTTTTCTATCGTGGGGTCGGGCCTAGTGCCGCTGATCGCCTGGGTGGTGTTCAAGGAGCCGCTCGATTGGCGGTTTGCGGTTGGCTACCTGCTGATGCTGGCGGGCTTCGCGGTGATCATGCAGGGCCAGCGGGCGGTGGGGTGAAGGCCTCAATAGCTCCGATTGACAAGCGTTCTGCCAGGGGCCGCGGTGCGGCTCTAGCCCGGTTTCCACGTAGGAACAGCGTTCTGAGATTGCTAAGGAGCCGCTAAGCGCTGGGGTCCTCGGCTTCCTTAACCAGGACGAGCTTCTTCATTAGCACTCTAGAGCGCCCACCATTCCATGACCCCTTGATCTCAAGGGTGGAGGGCCGGGCAAACGGAATGCTAAACGGAGGGAATAGCAGCCCTCCTTTGGCACCTGCAGGCCCCTCCATAGCTGCCTCCGCGCCCCCGACTAGTTGCTTTCCAACGAAGAATTGCAATTCGATGGAATGCTCGCCCGCCGCCGGAGTGACAACATCCAGAAATAGCGCGATGCGCAAATCCATCGGCATCATATCGAGGTAGATATCGCCGCCGAATAACCCGGCGATGACCACCTTGTTGGTCTTTTCGTCTTTGTAGACTGCATCGCATATTGCGACGAAGCCGAACGGATTCTTAGGCATCTACCGGCTCTGGCTGTGGTTTAAACTCTCCATACCGAATATTCACGCCACCCTTTGCCACAGGTTGCTCTCCATATACCTTCAAGTCGAGTATTGGGCGGCCCTGATCTGCCAATATCTCCTTGGAACGAGCGTTCTCGGGCGCTCGTTTTTCGGGATCACTGGAAGTCGCGTCTATTTCCTCGCCCACGATGGCAAGTAGCAGGTCGCTCAGCATCTCCAGTCCAAGGTTGCTGGGATAGTTGAGGATACGGCTGATTTGATCCGGGGTTTTCCCCATGCGTTTCGCAAGAAGCGCTTGGGTAAGGCGACCCGCTTCCTTTTCCTGGCGGAATTTGGTCAGCACAAGGTTGTGGACGCGATTCTTTGTGCGGTTCTGAAAGTATGCGCGTGTCGCATGGGAGAGCCGGTCAAGGTTCTTCTTCTCCGACAAGATCGAATTTGTCGCTGATGAGGTCATGAACGTCAGTGCTCCGCAGGCGGTCGTTGGCATGGAAGAGGGTCCACCAAGTGGTGTCGCACTCGGCGATAATGTTGTCCCATTGGATCGATTGTCTGTCCCCTAGTGGGCCGCGAAATAGCAGGTCCGTGGGAACGGACCGCGAGGCTGGTACGAGCGCCACAAACAAATCCACGGCCGCAAAGCAGCCGAGCAAGCGGATTGCTGGGTTCGGATCTACCAATCGTACGTCCCAGATGCCTGCGTTCGTCGGGTGCAGGCATCCCAAGAACGCCTTGTCGGCCTTGTATGGAACACGACAGACTTTGATTTCCTGGCCTTGCACAAAGCTCTCTAGGTCGGCTCTGATCCTTGCGCACCGCACGCTCCACTTCTGCGGGGGGTCCTCGATAAGTTCCCAAATCTCCTTCGAAACCAACATGTGGCGGGCGACGCTGTCCCCGTCGAACAGGGGCTCGATCGCGAACAATTCGCCGTCATGGATGAGCTGTGATATCCGCCCATCTATTGACATATAAGTCAACGCCCCACGAGCCGAAAGGGCTCCCCCGAGCCACTATGACTCAGAATTTCAAGAAGGAAGACTCACCGCCCTAGTGGCCTCGCCCAACGAACGCGTCCGCTGCGGCGCGGACTTCCTCGTAGGGCACTCCGAACATCCGCTCGTAGAGCAGGACACCGTTGTGGGGGCGTTCGCGGAGGCGGGCTGGGTCTAGCCGTTGGACGGCGAAGCCTCGGGTCCAGTAGGTCCAGAACATGGTGGGCCAGAGGCCTAGCCAGGCGCGTTGCAGGATGAAGAACCGGACGGCCAGCATCCAGCGCAGGAGGCCGCCGGCGCCGAGCTTGAAGCGGCGCAGCGGGCCGTTCTCTAGGAGCGGGCGACCGCCGTGGAACAGGGGCGCGGGCAGGCCCTGGCCGTTGTAGAGGCTGATCATCTCGACGGGGACGCCGCGGGCCTGGGCGGCCTGCGAGGCGAGGAGCGCGCACATGTCGTGGTCCATATGGCCGCCCTCCCAGGCCGGGCAGACAAAGCGCTCGGCCTCGACGCCTGCGAGCGCGGCCTCAAGGGCGGCGTAGGCGGTGGGCAGCGCCTTGTGCAGGCCGCCGTCGACAGCGCGGGACTGCTGGCCGATGTGGACGGCGCGGCTGGGGTCCAGCCCCAGCCAGGCCAGGAACCGTCGGCTCTCGGCGTGGCGGTGTTCGCGGACGGTCTCGCTGGGATAGTCGACGACGTAGAGGAACAGCTGGTCCTGGCCGGCGGCGCGCGCCTCGTCGATCAGCGGCAGGCCGCAATATTCATCGTCGAAGTGGGCGAGGACGTAGACGACTGTCATGTGAAGAGCGAGGACATCAGTACGGATCGAAGTCGAGGAAGTTGATGGCGGCGGCGTCGGGCTTCAACGCCTTGGGGGCGGCCTCACCGAGCGCCCGCCAGATCAGGTTCAGCGGCGAGGGGCGCAGGCGCTTGGGGATCGGCAGGAAGCCATGGCGACCGAGTGGCATGCGGGGTTCGAGACCGATGAACAGGGTGGCGGCCATCGGAGCGCGGCCCACGCCGGCGAGCTCGCCGCTGTAGGGTAGGAAGGCGCCGCATTGGACGAAGGGCAGGTGGGTCCTGGCCCAGACGCAGGTCAGGCCGCCGCGCCTGGCGGTGGCGTAGCGTCCGTCGGGGTTGGCGAGGCGCCAGGCCAGCAGATCCTCGCGCCAGGCGCCTTGATACTGGACGGCGGCGGTTTCGAACCGGTTGGGGAGGCGGGCCAGCACCCCAGCGTGCAGGCGCCCGGCGTCCTGGAAGGCCAGCTTGCGGAGGAATCCCGGCGTCGAATTGGCGTTGGCGACGCCGATGACGAAGCCGTAGCCGGCGTCGCGGCCCAGGCCGTAGGCGTGCTCCGCGAGCCGCGTGAACAGGCCCTGGCCCTGATAGTCCGGACGGGTGGCGGTGTTCAGCGAGACCAGGCCCCGCACCAGCTCGCCGTCGATCCGGGCCTCCAGCGGGCAGGCGACGTAGTGGGCGGCCAGCCGTTCGCCGTCCCAGGCGTCGGCGCCGATCACGGTCCCGGCCGGATTGTCGCGGTAGCGCCAGGCGAGCGCCGCGGGGTTGAACTTATCGGTCGCGAAGCTGGCGTTCAGCAGGGCGCTGTAGGCGTCGAGCAGGGCCGGCGTTGTCCCGGCCGGCCGGATGGCGAGCGCCTGGGCAGTCATGGCGGCAACTCACCATGATTGGCCGACCCCGCCAAGCTGCGGCGCTTTTTGCGCTTCTCTTCGGCGAGGGCGCACCGTACCAACTTGCCCATGGCAGGGGAATCCAAGCGGCGAAGCGGGGGCTTCACCATCGAGATCAACGTCAACGTCAGCGCGCGAACCGCCTTTCGGGTGGTGCTCGCCGCGGGCCTGCTGGTCATGCTTGGGGCGAACCTGCCGGGGCACCTCTCCTACGACTCGGTGGCGCAGCTCTATGAGGGCCATTTCCACATCCGCGAGACCTGGGGCCCGGCGCTGTACGCCTGGGTGCTGGGCTTCTTCGACGGCTTCATTCCGGGGACCTCGCTCTATGTGACGGTGAGCGCGGCGCTGTTCTTCGGGGCGCTGGCGGCGCTGGGCGGTCTGCGCGGCAAGGTCAGCTGGTGGGCGGTGCTGGCGGCGGCGGGCGCGGTGCTGACCCCGCAGCTGATGATCTACCAGGGCATCGTCTGGAAGGACGTGATGTTCGCCAACTGTGCGGTGGCGGGCTTTGTGCTGGTCGCCTACGCGGGACAGGTTTGGCCTGAACGCGGCAAGCGCTGGGCGCTGCTGATCACGGCCCTGGTGCTGATGGCGGCAGGCGCCCAGGTCCGCCAGAACGGCATCATCGCCGGCGGCTTCGCAGCCCTGGCGCTGGGGTGGATCGCCGCGTTCGATGGCGCGCAGGCGACGACAAAGGGCCGCTGGCGGCGCGGGCTGACCTGGGCGCTCGGGGCGCTGGTCGCCCTGGTGGTCGTGGGCCAGGTCGAGACCACGCTGTCGGAGCCGGCCAGGGCGCCGAAGGACACCGCGCTCGGCACGGGCTTAAGGATCGTCGAGAGCTTCGATGTGATCGGAGCGATGGCGCTGGATCCCACCTACCGCGTCGATGCGCTGAGCGCCGCCAACCCGACCGCCGCGGCCATCGTCAAGTCACGGGCCAAGGCCGACTATTCCGGGCGCCGGGTGGATTTCGTCGACCGCGATCCGGCCATCCAGGCGGGCCTCAATGTGCTCAGCGACCAGGCCTTCGCCGCCCAGTGGCGCGACCTGGTGTTCAAGCATCCCGGGCTCTATCTCAAGGTGCGGATCGAGGATTTCCGCTGGGTGTTCGCCCCGCCGGTCGTCGACTGGTGCCTGCCGATCTATGTGGGCGTCGATGCGCCGGCCGAGAAGATGGCGCCCTTGGGGATGCAGCACCGCTACATCCAGTCCGACGTGATGCTCTACAACTACGCCAGCTGGTTCCTCGACACGCCGGTCTACAGCCACGTCTGGTACGCCGGCCTGTCGCTGGTGCTGGGGCTGCTGCTGCTCTGGCGGCGGCAGGGCGCGGACATCGCGATGGCGGCGCTGCAGTTCGCGTCGGTGGGCTTCGCGGCGAGCTTCTTCATCATCTCGATCGCCTGTGACTACCGCTATCTCTACTTCACCGACGTGGCGGCGCTCACGGGGCTGATCTACGCCGCGCTGGACCCGCCGATGCCGTGGCGCAAGCGGACGCACACGGTCCACTAGGCCTGATCCTGGAACAGGCCGCCTAAGCTATCCAGGCAGCTGGACTAGGCTTTGGTGTCCAGATTGACGCCGACGCCTGGCGGCGTGGCGGCTTTCACGTCCGGTGCGCCGTTGTCGAAATCGCCATCCTTGTCCCGGATCGGCGCAGCCGGCGGCGGCGCGGACAGAGGGGTCGGGGCGACAGCCGAATTGCCTACGGCAGAGACACTCATTGGGATTCTCCCATCGCCACTAATCGGGCTGGCTCATTACCGCCGCCACAGCTTAACGGAGCGTTGGTGCGCGTGACCTCATTCGTCGCCTATCCTCGAGCGCGCCGCGACAGCAACTGTCGAACGGACTCCGCCACCAAGGCCGTTGCGTCGACGGGGGGGCGGACGCAATGGTGCGCGGGACGATCAAGGGTGCTCACCAGACCCCTGTCGATCAGGTTGTTGACGAAGCTCAGGTGTCTGGCGCTGCCCGGCAGTTGAAAGACGAAGACAGGCGCCGTGGTCGCGAGGGCCTCGGAAATCATGGAAACGCTGTCGCTCGTGACGACAAGGTTGTCCGACATCGCCAGGATCACGAGATACGGGTTGGGGAGGTCGCCATCCCAAATGCGTACGGTCTGGTCGGACAGATATCTCGCGCCCAGCGCGGCGACCAGATTGGCGGGGGTTCGACGAGAGGGCGTGATCAAGAGCGATCCGCCGATCCGATCTCGAAGAGCGTCGAGCTGATCGGCGAGACGCAGTGCGTCTTCGTAGCCAAAGGGTCGCTTTCGCGTGGCGCCGCCCAAAAGGACGCCCGTCCACGGTCGAGGCAGGCCAACGAACCTTGCGTCACCAGCCGCCGCCGCCGCGGCGAGCGACTTAGGTCGTATGCCGTGCAGCGCCGTATCGACCTGGATAACATTGTCGCCCTTGAGTCCGTCATGCGCCATGGCGACCACGAGGTCGAAGGCCCTTGGGTGAGCCGGCGGTTGGAGGTGGACCATCACCATGGGTGCGGGGTTGCGGCGGCTGATCGCCATGGCGACCAAGGCGCTGCGCCGACCGCAACTGACCAGGACGTCAGGCCAGGGCGATGCGATCTTCCCCTGAATGGACCTGACTGCAGGCGGCCCGAGACCCACGAGTCTGGGCGGGCCAAAGGCCCAGAACCGGTTGACGTCTACGATATGCTCCTCGGCGTTCGGGCCCAGCGCGTTCGCAAGTCCGCGGGCCTGTTCGCGCGTGCCGGCTTCACCCGTCGTCAGGTGCCAGATCCGCAGGTCGTTCCGATCGGCGGCAGCCGGCACCTCAGGCGACGAGTTGTTTGCTGAACGCCGACAGGCGGTGACGCATGAGGCTTACGACCGAGGCACGGCTGCTCTGGAGATAGTTGAACTGAAGGGCTCTGCGCTGTCCGACGAAGGCGGAATGTCCGTGCCATGATGCGTCGCTGCGCCGGAACGCCACCATCGAGCCGAGGTGAGCCGGAATCTCTACAGGGGCGTCGTCGAAGCGGTCCTTGTCAGCCAGAAGCCGCAGTTGTCCCTCCCGCCCGGTCCAGCCGTCGTTAAGGTAGATCAGCAGCGACAGGACCTTGCTCTTGGAGTCGACGTGAATTCGGCCGTCTCGCTGCGAGCATTGGCCTCTCAGGGTGATCGTGGCCGGTCGGCCTTCCAGGTCCATCGCGAACAGCCTCGACATGTTCGATCTGAAACGATCCGACATCAGGTCTTCGATCACGGCCATGAGCGCGGGACCTGGCGGTGCGTCTGAAAGTGAGTAGGAGCCCGAATTTCGGATTGTCGGAAACTCGCCCGGGATCGCCGCTGCGCAGTGTGGCTCCAGCACCTGGGAAATGGCGACATGATCGAACGGGACGTGAACCGCCTCTGCGCGTTCGATCGCAGTCCAATTCAATCCGGACATGGACATTGCTCCTCGGGTCCTTCGCCCACGAGGGACCGTACTGGTAGGACGACGCACTGCGCCTTTCGCCTCAATGATTGCAGGTCGCAGGTGACGCGCACGAACCGCGCAATCTCCGTGTTAGAAAGCGACCAGGTGAGATGAGGTGAGTGTGTCGAAGTTTGAACTGAAGACGTTGCGGGGCAGGCTATTGGCTTATCTCGACTTCCTTTGGCGCGACCACGCCTATCTCCGACTGGGATTCAAGAACGCCCATTGGATTTCAAACGATTACGTCCGCAGCAACCAACCCTGGCCGCATCAACTCCGCACCTGGAAGCGCCGCGGCATCCGCACGGTGGTCAATCTGCGCGGCGGCTTTGACGCCAGTTTTCATGCTTTGGAAAAGGACGCCTGCGCGAAGCTCGGTCTGACCCTAGTGAACTTCACCCTGACCTCGCGGGATATTCCAGACCGAGACCAGATATTCGCCGCCAAGTCGTTTTTCGAGTCGGTCGAATATCCCATCCTCGTTCACTGCAAATCAGGGGCGGATCGGGCGAGCTTGATGAGCGCGCTCTATGTGCATTTCCGAATGGGCCGCGACATTCCGACAGCCATGCGCCAGTTGGACCTTCGATATCTCCATCTGAAGAACAGTCGCACCGGAGTCCTGGACTACCTGTTCGAGCGCTACTTGTCGGACCGCCAGCAAAATCAGACCTTCAGCGAATGGGTGGAGAGCCCGACCTACGACGCCCTCGCGATGAAAGCCGACTACCAGGCGCGACGTAAGAACTCGGCTTTCGCCAACCTCGTCCCCCGCGAATAGCGCCATCCCCGGCCACTAAGGTCCGTATTGTTTTTGGAGCCGAGGTTTCGCCGCCGGCGCCCTATACCTGCGGGTTCCGGCTCCAGATTTCATTGAGGCGCCCGGTCGAGCCCGTCGTCGTTCGAAGACCGACGAACGCTGGATGAACCATCCAATGTTCCAACTGCGCAGGTGAGCCGCATCGAAACCCTGGTGTCACGTCCCAAAGTCGTGCGGCGAGCTCTCACCTTCGGCTCTCAGTCGATCTCAGGTCCTCAAGCCGCGATCGGTCTGATTGTTGTCTTCACGATCCTGCGCCTGCTGTCCTGCGCGCTGGTCGGGCTGGGTGTCGATGAGGCCTACACGCTCGCGATCGCCCGACATCTGCAACTGTCCTACTTCGACCATCCGCCGCTTCATATCTGGCTGGTTCACGCCTTTGGGCCCCTGCTTGGCTATGGCCGCCTGGCCCGGCTTCCGTTCGTCATGCTCTTCGTCGGCAGTTCCTGGCTGCTGTTCGATCTCACGCGTCGGTTGTTCGGCGAAAGAGCCGGATTGTGGGCGCTCTTGAGCCTCTCCCTGGCCGCGTTCTTCACCGTGGCTGCATCATCCTGGGTCCTGCCGGACGGTCCGCTCATCTTTTGTCTGCTAGCGGCTGCGCGAGAGCTCATCGGACTGATCTTCCCAGCGAAAAACGCTGAGCTGGACGATGGCGCGGCGCGCTGGAAGTGGCTGCGCCTTGGCCTGTGGATCGGACTGGCGGGCCTGTCGAAGTATCAGGCGGCGATTTTCGGCCTCGGGGTCGCCGGATTCCTGATGAGTACTCCGATCGGGCGAGCCTGGCTTCGAAGGCCAGAACCCTATCTCGCCGCACTGGCTGCCGCCTTGGTGGTGTCTCCCGTTATCGTCTGGAACGCCCAGCATGATTGGGCGTCGTTCGCCTTCCAGGGCGGGCGTGCGGTCCCTTCGCATGGGCTCCATCCGGTGGCGGCCATGACCGCGCTGCTCGGTCAGATGGCACTGCTCCTGCCCTGGATTTTCGTGCCCCTCATGGCGGCTGGGCGTGAAGCGTTGCGGGCCGGGCCTGCGGACACTCGTCGCTGGCTTTGCGTCATGTTGAGTCTTCCCGGAGTGGCGCTCTTCACGCTGACACCGATCTGGGGGCAGGCGGGTTTGCCGCACTGGTCGATGGCCGCATGGTTGTTTCTCATGCCCGTCATGGGCGCCGGGTTGGCGAGGGCCGCCGATCACCGCAAGTGGCCGCGTACGTGGGCGGTGGCGTCCCTCGCGGCGCTTCTGTTGTTGTGGGGCCTTGTCGTCAGTTGTGCTGCGACCGGCTGGGTCGGAGCGACGTGGCCGCGGACGTTCGCCAAGGGTGATCCGACCGTGGAGTTGGTGGATTGGCAACTCTCGGACCCGGCGGCCAGTGTCGTGGACTTGGTGTCAGAGCCAGGCGCATTCGCCGTGGCGATGAAATGGAATGAAGGCGGGCGCGTCCTCCAGATGCTCGGCGACCCAACGACCATAGTGGTCTTGTCCGATGATCCGCGCGGCTTTGCCGACATCTATCCGACCGCGTCGCTGGTCGGCCGGGACGCCGTGATTGTCGTGAAGCCGGAAGATCTCGTCGGGGGCCTGGGCCGAATTGGAAGATGCTTTGAACACATCGAGCCCTTGCAGGTCGCCAGGTTCGGGCGTGAAGGCCGCCGAGAGTTGGAACTTCACCTGTTCGCAGGTCGCCGACTGAAGGCTGCCTGCTCCCAAGTCGGCCGCCGCGGCACCATTGCGCGGGCGCAATGGATGGCGCTGGACCGCCGCTAAGCGGCGTTCAGGTTCAGCGAGGCGACTGGGTCTTTGCGTCGGGCTGAGGACAGGTCTCGCTCAGCCGATGGGCGTCAGTCGCACCGCTGCCTGCAAGCGGGACACCCGCGATGCGGGTGCGCAGGCGCGCCGAAAGTTTGAAGGCCGTGGGCCCATAGGTTCCCTCGGCCGTGATCTCGGCGACCTGACCGTGTTTCTCAATGCAGGTCCCACTCAGCGAAAGCTTTCCGTCGCCAACCTCGCGATGGGGGTAAGTGCAGGCGTAGTGAGAATTGCTTGGCCCCTGAAGGACGCCCGCGACATCGGCGGCCGTGAAGCATTTTCGGTCGACGGTCTTGAAGTGGATGACGAATATCCACGTGTTAACGAGCTCCCAGTACCCAGGGAGCGGCTGCGCATCCGCCGCGAGGGCGCCCGAGCTTTGTCCAATGGCGAGGAGCATGAGCAGTCCAGCCCGCCATGAACGAACGATATTCATCGATATCTCCGGCGCCACGCCCGGCAGAAGATAACCGATTTCCGTTGGGCGCCATGTCCTTGAGGTGAAATTCCGCTGTGGGTCGAAACCTGCCTTACGCCCTGCGCCCCGAAGCAAACGTCCCGGCTCGGCGGCGGATAGCGACCATCCGAAAGGCCGTTCAGTGGGGCTCTAGATTGAGCCGCGCGGGCTCCGTTGCGCTTGCCACGCCATCCCATGGCAGCGCTGCGCCTCATTCTAGCGCGAAAGGAACATAGTGGCGGCGCTTCAGCTTGCGAGAACATCGACTCCCGAAAAAGGACGACCCCAATGAAACGCCTCATTCTTCCGATGATCGTGACCGGCGCACTGCTCGCCGGCGCGGCCAGCGCCGCACCCACCGCGACCGACGCCAAGTTCCATGGCCATGAACTGGCGGGCCAAGCGAAGATCACCCTCGCCGACGCTCGCATGATGGCGTTGAAGGCGCGCCCCGGAAAGATCGTCGACCAGGAGTTGGAGAAGGAGGGCGGCGGGTCAGGGCTGCGCTATTCCTTCGACATCAAGAGCCACGGCAGGACCATTGAGGTCGGCATCGACGCCATGAACGGCAAGGTTCTGGAGAACGGCGCCGAGAGCCCAGTCAAGGAGGCCAAGGAAGCCGTACAGGAACGCGCGGAAGCCAAGCACTAGGGCCATTGTACGGGTCACCGACCGCTGCGTGAGCGGTCGGTGACCGTCTGGCCAGAGCCCAGCGCCTGTTCGCGAGCGGGAGCGCTGCGCGCCCGCTTCCGCACCTGCGGCTGCATGGCCGCGCCGGTCCGGTGTCACGGTGGCCAGCGCGAACAACCGAGATTCTAAACCCGGCGCCATTTTCCAGTGGGTCCTAAGCGGCTAAGGCCTTGGACTTGACCGGTCCGCCCCCGGCTCCCTCGGAGTTTTCATGCGTCGACGGATACCTTCGCCACCAGCTCGGTCGGCTGGCCTATGTTGGTCTGGTCTACACATTCGGCGGCCCGGCGAAGAAGCCGGACGGTTTCGATTACCAGCCCTGAGGGCACCGCCAACTTGTCGATCTCGGACGACCAACTCAGGCCGAGGCTGGATGTCGTTCGGCGCGCTGGGGTAGCAGCATGATCAGGGCAAGGATCACGACCAGCAGCACTACCGATGCAATGGGCCGACTCAGGTCCAGCCCCCCCTTGGCATGCGGCTTGTCGATGAAATCGCCCACTGTCGCGCCAAGCGGGCGGGTGAGGATGAAGGCGGCCCAGAACAGGAACACGCGAGAAACTCGCGTTGCGAAATAGAGTAGCACAAGCACGCCGAGCCCCGCGGCAAAGACCAATGCGCCCCCAGAATATCCAAGCCCGGCATCAGCTATCCAGTCGCCAAGAGCGGTGCCGAGGGTTTGGGAAAACGTGATGGTGATCCAGTAGAAGATTTCCGGGCGCGTGCCGGACACACTGTTCGGATCGACCGTGCCGACCGTCCGGTTCCAGGCGAAGAGCGAGAGCAGCACGCACGCCAGCAGCAGCAGGGACCCGCCAGGATAGCCGATGCCGAGAGAGCGGTCGGCGAAGTCGGCCAGGGTTGTGCCGGCCGTGGTCGAGGCGATGATGGTGGCCCAATAGAGTGAGGGCTTGAATTTGCGCGCCCTCACCTGAACCCAGACGAGCACGAGCAACAGCAGCCCGAACACCGCCGTCCCGATCAGATAGCCGAAGGGATTGGGATGCGAGGTGGTCTCGCCAAGCCACGTCATGGTTACAGTGTCTCCCCCGGTCTCTCCGAGGGTCGTCGCCAGGATTTTGATGATCCAGAATCCGAGCGTTACGATCGGGACCTTGGACGCGACCTCGGTTACGTCGGAACGGGTGGGATAGTCTTTCAGCATGTACGGGTTCCCGAGTTGGAGCTGGCGGACCCAAAACAGCCGCACGTCAGAAGCTGACAACGCCGCGGCCCCTTAGGGAGTTGCCATTGGACATGCCGAGTTCGCCCGCTCCGTAAGCGGTATCTTAGTAGGGCCGCTTTGGGTCGGGAGCAGTCCTTAGCTCAATGCCCGAAACCGGACGTTCCAGCGGTGTGTCAGCAATGAGCGCGCCATGTGATCAGGGAAGCGAGATGATCGACAGGAATCCACCGCGTCGCAGTGGCTGATGATCATCATGCCCCGTTCGCCACAGCGGACGATTCCGGAATTGTTTTTCGGGGGCGGGCAGGGGGTTCCTCGACCTAGACGGAGGCAGTGTCCCGATGGCTGGCAGCGCTACGAACGCATCGAGTTCTTGCCGCCCGGGCCGCCGTGCGTTGGGCTTCATCCTCGACGAACTTCGGCAGGTGAGGTGCATAGCGCCTGGTCGCTAGTCGGGCAGGGCGCATCTCTTATCCAGCGCTTATCCGGGCACGTAGTGTCTGGCCTCCCCCTAGAGGGGGCGCTCTAAAAACCTATCATATACCTGAAAACATTGAAATCCTGGTGGAGCCGAGGGGAATCGAACCCCTGACCTCCTCATTGCGAACGAGGCGCTCTACCATCTGAGCTAGGTCCCCCTGGAAGACCAGGAAGGCGCGGAATAACCCTTTTGGGCCCCGCTCTGTCAAGCCGCCCTTCTTGTGTGCGGCGCAAAGACCGCTAGAACGCGACCATGGGATCCTTCCTCTACTACATCGTCGACGGGCTTCTGGGCCTCTTCGTCGTCGCCGTGATCATCAGCGCGATCCTGTCGTGGCTGGTGGCCTTCGACGTCATCAACCTGCGCAACCGCGCCGTCTATTCCATCGCCCATTTCCTGGACGCGGTGACCCGGCCGATCCTGCGCCCGGTGCAGAAGATCATTCCGCCCCTGGGCGGGGTCGATATCAGCCCGATCATCGTGCTTCTGGTGATCCAGGGCGTGCGGCTCTACCTGCTGCCGCTGGCCTTCGGGCCGATCATCGCCGTCCTGCACTAGCCGCCATGCAGCTGGCCGTCCGCGTTACGCCCCGCGGCGGCCGCGGCGCGGTGGAAGGCTGGATCCGCGACGACTCCGGCCGGCTGCTGCTGAAGATCCGGGTCTCCGAGGCCGCCGCCGACGGCGCGGCCAATGAGGCGGTGCTGGCGCTGCTGGCCAAGTCCCTGCGCAAGCCCAAGTCCTCGCTATCCCTGGTCAGCGGCCAGACCGCGCGGGTCAAGCGGATCGAGGTCGGCGACATCCCGCTGGGCGACATCGCCCGCGCCTTTGGGGCGCCGCCGCCCGCCTAGGGGTTCCAGGCCCGCTCGCCATGTGACGAGACGTCCAGGCCGTCGTCGATGGCCTCGTCGCGGGCGCGCAGCCCCACCATCCGCTGGACCACGATCGCCAGGACCAGGGTCGCCACGCCCGACCAGGCCATGACGATCACCACGCCCAGACCCTGCGTCAGGGCCTGGTCGGCCATGCCGGTCCCGGGGGCATAGCCGATGCCGCCGAACAGCGGGCTGGCCAGCACCGCCACCAGCAGCGTCCCCAGGATGCCGCCGACCCCATGCACGGCGAAGACGTCCAGGCTGTCGTCGACCTTGAGCTTGTGCTTCACCCATTCGACCGCGTGGTAGCAGACGAAACTGCCCGCCGCGCCCAGCACCACCCCGCCCAGCGGCCCCACGAATCCCGACGCGGGAGTGACGGTCGCCAGGCCCGCCACCACGCCGGTCACCAGGCCCACCATGCTGGCCCGCTTGAACCGGCGCCACTCGATCAGCGCCCAGACGAGACCCGCGGTCGCCGCCGACAGGTGGGTCGACATCAGGGCGGCGGCCGCATCGCCGTTGGCGGCCAGCGCGCTGCCGGCGTTGAAGCCGTACCAGCCGACCCAAAGCATGGCGGCGCCCATCATGGTCATGCCCGGATTGTGCGGCGGCGACAGGTCGCGCGGAAAGCCGTCGCGCGGGCCAAGCCGCCAGGCCAGCACCAGCGCCGAGACCCCCGCCGTGGCGTGGACCACCAAGCCGCCGGCGTAGTCCATCACGTGGCGGCCCATCAGCCAGCCGCCGCCCCAGACCCAGTGGCAGACCGGCGCATAGACCACCAGCAGCCACAGGCCCGAGAACAGCAGCACCGCGCCGAACCGGATGCGCTCGACGAAGGCGCCGACGATCAGCGCCGGGGTGATGATCGCGAAGGTCATCTGGAACATGAAGAACAGGTTTTCCGGGATCAGACCCTTGAGGGTGGTCCGGTCCACGTGCAGAAGGCCGAACCGGCCGAGATCGCCGATCAGCGGCCCGTCGCCGGAAAAGGCCAGGCTGTAGCCTCCCAGCAGCCAGATGACCGAGGCCAGGCAGGCGATGGCCATGCAATGGGTCATCACCGACAGCACGTTCTTCAGCCGCACGAGGCCGGCGTAGAACAGGGCCAGGCCCGGCAGAGTCATCAGCAGGACCAGCGCCGTCGCCGTCAGCATCCAGGCGGTGTGCCCAGGATCGGGCGAGGCCGCCGGCTGGGCCAGCACGGGCCCTGCGGCTGCGCCCATGGCGATCGCCGTCAGCGCGATCCGTGTGATCCTGGTCATCGTGTTTCCCCGTCCCTGGGCGACCCCTGCATGGGAGACGCGTCCTTGCCCCCACTATCGGCAAAGCCGGGCGCCTGGAAAAGCGGCAAATCTGCTTCCGATTCGCGCAAGGGAACCTATCGCGCCTCAACCGGTTACGGTGACGACCCCCGGCTCCTCCCCCCCGCCGGCGGTCCAGGGCCGGCCCGGCGAGATCTGGCGCCCCCCGACCGACTCGTCGGACCGGCCCCTCTTCCTCCAGAATGACCCCTATCGCCGCGCCGCCCGGCTGCGGCAGGATAGGGCATGTCCGCAAGCGCCTCCCGGGCCGACCTCGCCCGCCTGATCGCCGACGCGCGGCGCCTGGTGGTGTTCACCGGCGCCGGCATCTCGACAGAATCCGGCATCCCCGACTTCCGCAGCCCCGGTGGGGTCTGGAGCCGGATGAAGCCCATCTATTTCCAGGAGTTCGTCTCCGATCCCGCCAAGCGCCGCGAGGCCTGGGAGCGGGCCTTTTCCGGCCGCACCGGCTGGGTGGGCCGCGCGCCCAACGCCGGGCATGAGGCGGTCGCGGCGAGGCTCGAGGGTGCGGCATCGGATGGATCGCTCATCTGGTCACGACGGGCCAGCGATGGCCCGTTCCCTCCCTGACGCCGAACAACGGACACAGCCAAGGTGGGTTCCGGCGCCTCGTCAACAGGTCTTGGCGGCGAGTGTCACCGACCTGACACACGACTGGGGATGTTAGAGTCAGGAAATACGGAGAATCACCGCTG
Source organism: uncultured Alphaproteobacteria bacterium (assembly GCA_903822175.1). GTDB lineage: Bacteria > Pseudomonadota > Alphaproteobacteria > Caulobacterales > Caulobacteraceae > Phenylobacterium. The sequence goes on along the minus strand of CAIJOB010000030.1, from coordinate 111,544 downwards.
TCGCTGCTCGATCCCCTTCCGTCGTCGATGCCGGCCCCGCAGCTCTATGCGGCGCTGGTCGACGCCCTGCCGGACCCGATCCTGGTGGTGACGGGGCTGGAGCGCGACGACCTGACCGGGCGGCGCTACATCCTGGCCAACGCCGCCGCCCGCGAGCTGCTGCGGATCACCGCCGAGGAGGGGATGCTGCTCTCCGCTGTACGCGATCCGGAGGTGCTGGGCGCGGTCGACCGGGCGCTGTTCGACGAGGCTGACACCGAGGGCTTTTACGAGACCACCGGCGCCCAGACCCGCTCCCTGCGGGTGCGCGCGCGGTCGCTGGGGCGTGGCCTGGACGGGACGCGGCTGGCGCTGCTGACCTTCCACGACGAGACCGAGGTGCGGCGGGTGGAGCGCACGCGGGTCGATTTCCTGGCCAACGCCAGCCATGAGCTGCGCACGCCGCTGGCCTCGCTCTCCGGCTTCATCGAGACTCTGCGCGGCCACGCCAAGGACGACCCGGCGGCGCGCGACAAGTTCCTCGGCATCATGCAGGCCCAGGCCGACCGCATGGCCCGCCTGATCGCCGACCTGACCTCACTCAGCCGCATCGAACTCGACGAGCACGTCGCGCCCAAGGGCGTGGTCGATCTGGTGCTGCTGGTCGGCGAGGTGGTGGAGGCGGCGGCGCCGCTGGGCGCGCAGCGGCGGATCAAGCTGGACTGGCGGCCCTGCGCGGCGGGTTCGGTCTCGGTGCGCGGTGAGCGCGACCAGATCGTGCAGGTGGTCCAGAACCTAATCGACAACGCCATCAAATATTCGCCTGACGGGGCGGCGGTGCGGGTCGAGCTGCAGAGCGGGCTCACCGACCTCGCCGCCGCGGCGAGCCCCGAGGGCGTGCCCCGCCTGTCGCTGGTGGCGCCCGATCCCTCGGCGGAGACCTATGCGTCGCTCAGGATTGTCGACCTTGGCCCCGGCATCGCGCGCCAGAACCTGCCCAGGCTCTCGGAGCGGTTCTATCGGGTGGACGGGCAGAAGAGCGGCGCGCGGTCGGGCACCGGCCTGGGCCTCGCCATCGTCAAGCACATCATGAACCGCCACCGCGGCGGCCTGGTGGTCGCCAGCGCCGAAGGCGAGGGCTCGACCTTCACCGCCTATTTCCCGATGGCGAGCGCGCCGGACGTTCCACCGGGCGGCGTCGTCAAAGCGTCATGAGACTGTAGCATAGCCGGGCGTGCGGACCGTCCAATGTGTGCCTAAGTTGGCCCACCCAACCTTCGGACGTCCGAGAGGCGAGCCAGATGAACGAGCACATCGTCAAATCCTACGAAGATGAGCTGAACAGCCTGGCGGCTGAGTGCGTACGCATGGGCGGTCTCTGCGAGGCGCAGGTGGCCGACGCCGTCAGCGGCGTGGTCAAGCGCAACCAGGAGCTCGCCTCCTCGGTGGTGGTCCGCGACGACAAGCTGGACGAGGCCGAGCGCGACATCGAACGCAAAACCATCCGGCTGATCGCCCTGCGCCAGCCGGTGGCCGACGATCTGCGCCGCGCGGTGGCGGCCATGAAGGTGGCCAACAATCTCGAACGTTGCGGGGACCTCGCCAAGAACATCGCCAAGCGCACCCTGGTGATCATCGAGAGCGATCCGCTTACCCCGCTGACCCGCTCCATCGAGCGGATGGGCAAGCTGGTGCTGGGCCGGCTTTCCAGCGTGCTCGACGCCTATAGCCGCTCCGATCTGGAGCGCGCGCTGGCGGTCTGGAGCCAGGACGACGAGGTCGACGAGCACTACAATTCGCTGTTCCGCGAGCTGCTCACCTACATGATGGGCGACCCGCGCACGATCACCGCCTGCGCCCACATGCTGTTCGTCGCCAAGAACCTCGAGCGGATCGGCGACCACGCCACCAACATCGCCGAGATCGTCCACTATCAGATCACCGGCGCCGAGATGGTCGGCGGCCGGCCGAAGACCGACGGCCTGGCCTGAGGCGGCGCAGATGCAGATGACGCCGCACATCCTGGTCGTTGAGGACGAGGATTCGCTCGCGACCCTCCTGCAGTACAACCTGCAGAAGGAAGGCTACGACATCGCCCTGGCCGGTGACGGCGAAGAGGCGTTGCTGCTTGTCGACGAGCGCCTGCCCGACCTGATCGTGCTCGACTGGATGCTGCCCAAGGTCTCGGGAATCGAGGTCTGCCGCAGGCTTCGCCAGCGCAACGAGACCCGCAACGTGCCGATCATCATGCTCACCGCGCGGGGCGAGGAGAGCGACCGGGTGCGCGGCCTCGACACCGGCGCCGACGACTATCTGGTGAAGCCGTTCTCGATGACCGAGCTGACCGCCCGCATCCGCGCGGTGCTGCGCCGCATCCGCCCCGGCTTGGCCGAAGACCGCGTGCGCCGCGGCGACCTCTTGATCGACCGCGTCGCCCACCGGGTGAAGCGCGCCGGCGCCGAGATCCATCTGGGCCCCACCGAGTTCCGCCTGCTCGACTACCTGATGCAGCACCCGGGCCGGGTGTTCTCCCGCGAACAGCTGCTCGACGCCGTCTGGGGCTCCGACGTCTATGTCGAGGCGCGGACGGTGGATGTGCACATCGGTCGCCTGCGCAAGGCGTTGGGCGTCTCCGACGACGACGACCCGATCCGCACCGTCCGCTCGGCGGGCTATTCGCTCGACCTCGAAGGCTGAGCCGCGCTAAAGCGCGGACCCATGAACATCCTCCTGGTGGGTTCCGGCGGGCGCGAGCATGCGCTGGCGTGGAAGATCAAGCAGTCGCCGCTGCTAACGCGGCTGGTTTGCGCGCCGGGCAATCCGGGCATGGCGGGGATCGCCGAGGTCCGCGCCGTGGGGCCGACCGAGGTGGCGCGGCAGGTGGAGCTGGCCCGCGAGATCAGGGCGGACTTGGTGGTGATCGGGCCGGAGGTGGCCATCGAGGCGGGCCTCGCCGACGCCCTGGCTGAGGCCGGCATCCCCTGCTTCGGGCCGACGGCGGCGGCCGGGCAACTGGAGAGCTCCAAGGCCTTCACCAAGGCGTTCTGCGACCGCCACCATCTACCGACCAGCCAGTACCGCATCTGCGACGACGCGGCGGCGGCCAAGGCGGCGCTGGCGCATTTCCAGCCGCCCTATGTGGTCAAGGCTGATGGACTGGCGGCGGGCAAGGGCGTGGTCATCGCGCCCGACCGCGCGACGGCCGAGGCGGCCATCGACGACACCTTTGGCGGCAGCGTCGGGGCAGCCGGCGCGCGGGTCGTGATCGAGGAGTTCCTTGAGGGCGAGATCGGCTCGCTGTTCGCGTTGTGCGACGGCAAGCATTCGATGCTGTTCGGCTGGGCGCAGGATCACAAGCGCGCCTTCGATGGCGACGAGGGGCCGAACACCGGCGGCATGGGGACCTATTCGCCGGCGCCGGTCTTCACCTACGATCTGGTGGAGCAGACCCGCAAGCGGCTGGTCGAGCCGGCGTTCAAGGGCATCGCCGCCGATGGCGCGCCTTATCGCGGCGTGCTGTTCGTGGAGCTGATGGCCACGCGGCATGGACCCAAGCTGGTGGAGTTCAACGCCCGCTTCGGCGACCCGGAATGCCAGGTGCTGATGCTGCGCCTGGAGAGCGACCTGGTGCCCTATCTGCTGGCCTGCGCCACCGGGCGACTGCACGAGATGCACGAACCCAAATGGCGTGACGATGACGCGGTCTGCGTGGTGCTGGCGACGCAGGGCTATCCCGGCCCCGCCAAGGCCGGCAGCGTGATCGGCGGTCTGGACGCCGACTTCGGCGAGGGCGTCGTGGTCTTCCAGGCCGGTACGTCAGCGGGCGACGACGGTGCGGTCCTCGCCGGCGCGGGCCGCGCCCTCAACGTGTGCGCGGTCGGCAAGGACTTCGCCGAAGCGCGCGAGCGGGCCTATGGCGCTGTCGCCCTGATCGACTGGCCGGAGGGTTTCCACCGCACCGACATCGGCTGGCGGGCGCTCGGGCGCTGAGCGAGCGGAGCGCCTTGCTCCCGGCGCCTGCGCCCCGGTAAAGTGGTTCAAACAACTGTAGGGGAAACGCCATGGCCGACGTCGTCGACGCCGCCGAGCAGGAGCGCGAGGCGCTCAACACCGGCACCAAGGCCGTGGCCGAGTCCCACAAGTTCGACGAGGCGGCGCTCGAGGTCTGGATGAAGGCCAATGTGAAGGGCTACGCCGGGCCGCTGGAGGTGCGCCAGTTCAAGGGCGGCCAGTCCAACCCGACCTATCAGCTGATCACGCCGAACAAGAAATACGTCCTGCGCCGCAAGCCGCCGGGCAAGCTGCTGCCCTCCGCCCACGCGGTGGACCGCGAGTACAAGGTGATCACCGCGCTTGGCACGACCGGCTTCCCGGTGGCCGAGACTTACGGCCTGTGTGTCGACGACGGAGTGATCGGCACCTGGTTCTACATCATGGACATGGTCGAGGGCCGGATCCTCTGGGACCAGTCGCTGCCGCAGTACCAACCGGCCGAGCGGCACGCGATCTTCATGGACAAGATCAAGGTGCTCGCCGACCTGCACAACACCGACTACGTCAAGATCGGCCTCGAGGATTTCGGCCGCCCGGGCAACTACATGGGCCGTCAGGTCGAGCGCTGGACGCGGCAGTACAAGGCGTCGGAGACCATCCAGATCCCGGAGATGGAGCGGCTGATCGAGTGGCTGCCCAAGACGCTGCCAGAGCAGGAGAAGACCTCGATCGTCCATGGCGACTATCGCCTGGACAACATGATCTTCCACCCCACCGAGCCCCGGGTGACCGCGGTGCTGGACTGGGAGCTGTCGACGCTGGGCGATCCGCTGGCCGACTTCACCTACCTGTTGATGAATTGGATCAACGGCTCGGTATCGACGATCCCGGATCAGAAGGCGCACGGCGTGCCGACCATCGAGGAGACGGTGGAATACTACTGCAGCCTGACCGGGCGCTCGGGCATCCACGACCTCGACTGGTTCTGCAGCTACAACGCCTTCCGTCTGGCGGGCATCCTGCAGGGGATCGTCGGGCGCGTGCGCGACGGCACCGCCAACAGCCCCCACGCCGCCCAGCAGGCCGACCGCGTGCTCAGCCTCGCCCAGGCGAGCTGGAAGTTCGCCCAGAAGGCGGGCGCGGAGGGCTAGAGCCTCCGCCGCGCCGGCCTCGTCCGGCGACCCTGATCAGGCCGCCTGGCGCTCGCGCGCTGCACGCCACAGAAGTAGCGCCGCATAGGGCAGGGCGGCGACCGCCAGGAGGACCGCGAACGTCGCGATCCCGTCCGGCACGATCGAGACCTCGCCGCGCGTTGTGTTGGTAGGAAGCGTCAGGACCGGGTGGAAGATGCTGCCCAGCGCCGACAGCGCGACGATCCCGCATGCCGGCCAAAGAAGGGCTGAGCGGTTGCGGAAGGCCACGACGCCCAGCGCCCACGCCAGCAGCACCGGCAGGATCGCATGGCTGAAGAACATCATGCCGGTGGCGAACTCGCTGACCCAACCGGGCAGGGCGCCCGCGCTGCTCGCACCATGCAACTGCTTGACGGTCATCACCACGCTCACCACCGTTAGCACCGTGATCGCCGCCAGGGCGACGGAGGGTGCGATCAGATAGGCGGCGACAGGCGCCTTGCGGCCCCAAGTCTGGAACTCGCGGCGTTCAATCATGGCGTCGGCCAGCATCTCGAAGCTCCCTAGTCTGCAGAGCGCCCGGGTCTCCGCCTCGCGCGGATCGCTCATCGCGCGGCGCTCTTCGGCGATGAGATCGTCCAGGTGATCTTTCAGCTCGGCCAGATATCGGCGGGCCGGCCTGCGCCGCACCCCGCCGTCCAGCAGCCGGCGCCACAGGGGGTCAAACGAGGCCTGCATGGCCGCCTCCCACCAGCACCTGCTGCACCGCCCCCGTAATCCGCGACCAGAGCTCGGTGAGCTCGGTCAGGCGCGACACGCCCTTGGGCGACAGGGCATAGTAGATGCGGCTGCGGCCGCCGACCGCGCGGCGTTCGGAGCTGATCGCGCCGCCGCGCTCCAGAGTGTGCAGCACCGGATAGACCACGCCTTCGCCGAGGCTCACAACGTCGCCGGTCTCCTCGCGGATCGCCTGGACGATCTCATAGCCATACATCTCCCGGCCTTGCAGCAGGCGCAGCACCAGGAGCTCCGGTACGCCGTTCATGAAGCTTGGGTTCGTCGTCGCCATCGCCGCGCGGGCCTCATACCTCGAACTGAAAGGTATAATACCTAGAACCGCGAGGTATGCAATGGCGATCTAGAGCCCGGCCTTCGCCAACAGGTCATCCAGCGCCGCCTGGTCATCGAACACCGCGGCCACGGGCCAGGGCGTCACGCGGGCCTGCCAAGCCGGCGGCAGGCGGACCCAGTCCTTCTCGGTGGTCACCAGGCCGGCGTTGAATAGCGACGCGCGGTCGGCCAGGGCCTTCAGCGTGGCCTCGTCATAGGCCGCGTGGTCGGGGAACGGAGCGAAGTCCTTCAGATCGCAGCCGGCGGCCTGCAGGGCGCGCTCGACCTTCCACGGCTTGCCGATGCCCGCGAAGCCGACCTGCGGGCCCTTGGGCGGCGGCGCGGCGGGCGCCAGGTGGCCGGTCAGCAGAGGCGGACCTTTCAGCAGCGCGACGAGGCCGGTGTCGGCCTGCGGCAGATCGTTGGGCAGCAGCACCAGCACGCCATCGGCGCGGCCCAGGCCCGTCGCCAGCGGCTCGCGCATGGGGCCTGCGGGGAAGACGCGGCCATCGCCGAACGGCCAGTCCTCGCCGCGCGTCTCGCCGTCGACCACCACCAGCGACAAGGTCTTTTTCACAGAGGGGTTCTGGTGGCCGTCGTCCATGACGACGACCTGCGCGCCAGCCTGCGCGGCGGCCAACGCGCCGGCCGCGCGGTCGCGGGCCACCCAGACCGGGTAATCCCGCGCCAGCATCAGGGGCTCGTCGCCCACGTCGGCGGCGGTGTGCGTCGCCGGATCGACCCGAACCGGGCCCGCCAGCTTGCCGCCGTAGCCGCGCGACAGCAGATGCACGGCCTTGCCCTTCCCCGCCAGCCGCTCGGCCAAGGCGCGCACCACCGGCGTCTTGCCGACTCCGCCGACGGTGAGATTGCCGACGCAGATCACCGGGACGCCGACGTCCAGCGGGCTGGCCCGGGCGATCCGCCGCGCGGTCACCGCCGCCCAGATCCACGAGACCGGCGTCAGCAGCATCCGGACCGCTAACATGCCGCCGCGCCGCTGCTGATCGTCGCGCACGTACCACCAGCGGGGCGTGGAAAGCTTCATGCCGGCAGCATGGGTTCGATGAGCGCCATGGCGGCGGTGAGCGCCGCGCCTTGGCGACCGGCGAAGTCCTGCGCCGCCTCGCCGATGCGGCGCGCGATCACCGGATTGGCCAGCAGGCCAGCGATGTGGCGGGCCAGCGCCGCGCTGTCGGCGGCCTCGAGGGCGGCGGCGAGGGCGAACATCTCGGCGTAGATTTCGCGGGCGTTGAAGACGTGCGGGCCGGTGACGATGGCGCAGCCCAGCCGCGCCGCCTCCAGCGGATTGTGGCCGCCGACGCCCTCGGCGAATCCGCCGCCCAGCACCACCGCGTCGGCGACGCTGTAGAAGGCGCCCAGTTCGCCCAGGGTGTCGGCGACATAGGCCGTGGTCTCAGGCGCCAAGGCCTCGCCCGCCGCGCGCCGGGCGACAGTGAAGCCTTGGGCCTTGAGATCGGCGGCGACCTGCGGGCCGCGGTCGGGATGGCGGGGCGCGACGATCAGCAGGGCCGTGGCTTCGGCGGTCCCTACGCGGAAAGCTTGGGCGATCAGCGGCTCCTCGCCCGGATGGGTGCTGGCGGCCAGCACGGCCTTGCGGCCGCCTATGCCGGCCCTGAGCGCGGTGACCAGCGCCGAATCGACCGGCGGCGCCTCGCCCACGAGCTTGAGGTTCAGGTGCGGGCCGGTTCGCATGCCTAACCATTCCAACCGTCCCTGGGTGGCCGCTTCCTGCGGCAGGATGAGGTCGAAAGCCTGGAGCAGGGCGCGGGCGGTGGCTGGCGCACGGGCCCAGCCCCGGGCGCTGGCCTCGGTCATCCGCGCCGAGAGGAGGGCTAGCTTCACGCCGCGCGCCTTCGCCGCCACGATCAGGTTGGGCCAAAGCTCGCTCTCGACGAACAGGGCCGCGGCCGGCCGCCAATGGTCGAGGAAGCGCGCCGCGGCGCCCGGCGCATCCACCGGCGCATATTGGTGAATCACGTCAGGCGGCAGGCGCTGGGCCATGATCTGCGCCGAGGTCACCGTCCCTGACGTGATCAGCAGGTTTAGGTTCGGCCGTGCGGCCTTCAGCGCCGCGATCAGCGGCAGCAGCGACAGGCTTTCGCCGACGCTCACCCCGTGCAGCCAGACGAGCGGACCGTCAGGCCTGGGCGTCGCCGCCCGTCCCAGGCGTTCGGCGATCCGGCTCGGGTCTTCCTTGCCTGCTCGCGCCCGCCGGGCCAGCAGGGCCGGGGCCAGCGGCTCGAAGAGGCCGGTCGCCGCGGCGTAGATCGCCAGCGGCAGGGTGCGTGGTGCTGGGCTCACACCACGCCGGCAGGGGCCAGCCGGCAGTCGTTCTCGCTATCGGTCTCCACCTGCAGGGTCGAATGGCCGATATTGAACCGCTGGGACAGCGCCTCGCAGGTGGTGTGCAGGAACTGGTCGGCGTCATCGTTGGCTGGGCGGATGACGTGGGCGGTCAGCGCCGTCTCTGTCGTGCTCATCGCCCAGATGTGCAGGTCGTGGATGTCCTCGACGCCCGGCAGCGCCTGCAGCCAGGCCCGAACCTCGGCCACGTCGATCTCGCGCGGCGCGCCGTCCAGCGCCAGGTTCACCGAGTCGCGCAGCAGGCCCCAGGTGCCGATCACGATGACCACGGCGATGCCCAGGCTGAGCGCCGGGTCGATCCACTGCAGGCCGGTCAGCGCGATGACGCCGGCGCCGATCACTACGACGAAGGAGATCACCGCATCGCTGGCCATGTGCAGGAAGGCGCCGCGGACGTTCAGGTCCTCCTTGCTGCCGCGCATGAACAGCAGCGCCGTGGCGGTATTGATGGCGATGCCGATGGCGGCGATGAGCATCACCGTCTTGGTGTCGATGTGGGTGGGGAGCGTCAGGCGATGGATGGATTCCGAGACGATCCCGCCGATCGCCAGCAGCAGGAAGACCGCGTTGCCGAGCGAGGCCAGCACGGTCCCCTTGCGCAGCCCGTAGGTCCGCCGGCTGGTCGGCGCGCGCTTGGCCAGCACCGTCGCGCCCCAGGCCATCAACAGCGCCAGCACGTCCGACGCGTTGTGGCCGGCGTCGGCCAGAAGCGCCATGGAGTGGGAGAGGAAGCCCGCGCCCACTTCGATGATGACGAACAGGGTGTTCAGCGTCACCCCGATGGCGAAGACCATGCCCATGTCCTTGGGCACGTGATGGTGATGGCCGCCGCCGTGGTGGTGATGGCCGTGGCCATGATCGTGCTTATGGGCGGCGTGGTCGTGAGCCGCATGGTCGTGAGCTTTGTGGTCGTGCGCCCCGTGCTCGTGCGCCTTGTGATCATGGTGATCATGATCATGAGGGGCGTGATCGTGGTGGTCGTGCGCCTTGGCCATGCGCCTATGTCTCACCGCAGGCGGGCCGGATCAATGCGGCGTTCGCCCGACCAGGCTTTCGGCGCGGCGTGTGACCGCTGAGAGACGGGCTGACCAATCGGCGAGCAGGGCTTGCGACGTGGCCTCGTCGGCGTCGTGCGGGACATAGAGCGGGCCTTCCCAGACCACCGCGCCCCTGCCGAACGGCGCGGCGAACATCATCTTGTCCCAGCCGCCCAGCTGCATCGCCGGATTGGCCGCAATGCCCATCAGGAACACCGCCTGGCCCGACCGCTTGGCGATCTGCAGGGACCCCGGCGCGATGATCTCGTTGGGTCCGCGCGGCCCGTCTGGCGTGACCACCAGGGCGCCGCCTTCAGCCACATGATTGATCGCCTCGCGAAAGGCTGCGACGGCCTGGCGCGCCTTGGCGGTGTCGCCGGGCTTGGCGGTGGAGATGCGGATGCCGGGGAAGCCGGCCATGTCCAGCGCCGTGGCGATGAACTGGCCATCGGAGGAGGGCGAGATCAGCGCCTTGGTCTTCTTGCGCCACCACTGTGGCGCGGTCGCCAGGCACAGGGGGATGCGGCCGTGCCAGAACAGCGCCACCGCGCCGGCGTCGCCCGCCAGCACCGGCTCGACGCAATCCAGGTTTTCGTGGGTCCAGCGCACCGTGTTGAGGATCAGGCGGATGTAGATCCCCAAGAGCCAGCCCAGCAGGTTCTGGACGGCGTCGCTGCGCAGCAGCTTCTTCAAGCTCCGGCACCTACTTCCAGAGTGTCCGCTTCCAGGTCCTGGGTCGTGGCCAGGCGCGCGTAGAGGCCACGCTTCTTGATCAGCGAGGTGTGGTCGCCGGTCTCGACGATCTGGCCTCTGTCGATGACATAGATGCGGTCGGCGCCGCGCACGGTCGACAGGCGGTGCGCGATCAGGATCGTGGCGCGCCCGGCCATCAGCCGTTTCAGCGCCACCTGCACCTGGGCCTCGCTCTCGGTGTCCAGCGCGCTGGTGGCCTCGTCGAGCAGCAGGATCGGCGCGTCCTTCAGGAAGGCGCGCGCGATGGCGATCCGCTGCCGCTGGCCGCCGGACAGGCGCGCACCTCCCTCGCCCACCTGGGTGTCGTAGCCGCTGGGGAGCGCCAGGATGAAGTCGTGGGCGGCGGCTTCGCGGGCGGCGCGCTCGACGGCGTCCGTGTCGGCGTCCGGCCGGGCGTAGGCGATGTTGGCGCGGATGGTGTCGTCGAACAGGAAGGGTTCCTGGGTGACCAGGGCGATCTGGCTGCGCAGCGAGGCGAGCGTCACGTCGCGCACGTCGACGCCGTCCAGCATCACCTTGCCCTCGGTGACGTCATAGAAGCGCGGGATCAGGTTGAGAATGGTGCTCTTGCCGCCGCCGGAGGGGCCCACCAGGGCGACCGTTTCGCCGCGCCGCACGTCGAGGGTGACGCCGCGCAGCACCGCCGGCCCGTCGCCCTGATAGCGGAAGCCGACGTCCTCGAAACGGATCGCGCCTTGCGTCAGGGCCAGCGTCGAAGCCCCGGCCTGCTCACGCACCTCCGGCTCCACATCGAGCGCGGCGAACAGCCGGCGTCCGGCCGCCATCCCCTCGGCGAACACTGTCTGCAAGTTGGCCACCTGGCGCAGCGACTGCGACCCCATGGCCAGCGCCGCCATGAAGGCCACGAAGGCGCCGGCGGTCATGTGGCCGTGCTCCGACCGCAGGCCGGCGTAGTACAGCACGCCGGCGGTGATGAGCGTCATCACCAGTTCCATCGACGGCGCCGCGAAGGCGCGCGCGTTGGAGCCCTTGATCAGGTGCGTCTGGCGCCGCTGGATCACCTCGGAGACCCGCTGTTCCTCATAGGCTTCGCGATTCTCGATCTTAACGATCCGCACCCCGTCCAGGCTCTCCATGATCGCGGTGGAGAGCGCCGAGGTTTCAACCATGGCACCCTTGGCCGCCTTGCTGCTGCGCTTGGAGAAGCGTCGCATGATGGTGCTGGCCAGCGGCGCCACCACCACGACGATCAAGGTCAGCACGCGGTCGTTGCTGATCATCACCGTGATCGCGCCGATCACGGTCAGGAACTCGCGGGTGTAGTTGATCAGGCCAGAGGTGAAGGCCTCGCGGATCAAGCCTGCGTCGTAGAGCACTGAGGCGACATAGGCGCCCGAATGCTGGCTGCGGACGCGGGCCAGGTCCGCGCGCACCATCCGGCCGAACAGCTGCGCCTGCACGTCGCCGACCACGCCGTTGCCCATGCGGTTGACCAGGCTCGCCTGGATCAGCGCGACCGCCATCCGCGCTATAGCGATGCCGATGATCACCATCGGCAGGCGCTCCAACTGCCCCGGCTTGTGGTTGACGAACAGGTCGTTGGTCGCCGGCTCCAGGATCTGGGCCAGCGAGGTGCTGAAATAGGCCGCGGCGATGGCGGCGAAGAAGGCGGTGAACCAGCCCTTCCAGCGCGGCCGCAGATAGATGTGCGCGACCCGGGCGATCAGGGCTCGGGCGGAAAGCTCGGGCGTCGGAAGGGCGCTCATAAGGTTGGGGTCGTCCGATGCGAGGTTGAAGTCAAGCCGGCGACGGTCTGCGCGCGACAGGCCCCGGCGCCCTTAAGTCCTTTGGGCCTCGCGCCTTCCTTCGGCGCGATGGAACCCTTAGATGGGGCGCGATGACGCTCGCGCCAACCAAGCCCGGATTCGACCTCGCCACCCCGGGTGGGCGGTTCAAGACCTATGCCGACTATCTGTGGAACGACCACGCGTACCTGCGGCTCGGCTTCCAGAACGCCCATTGGATCAGCGACGAGCTGGTCCGCACCAACCAGCCCTGGCCGCATCAGCTGGCCGCCTGGAAGGAGAAGGGCGTCAAGACCATCGTCAATCTTCGCGGCGGTTTCGACGCCAGCTTCCATGCGCTGGAGAAGGACGCCTGCGCCAGGCTGGGCCTGGAGCTGGTCGACTTCACCATCACCTCGCGCGAGGTGCCGATCCGAGAGCGGGTGCTGGGCGCCAAGCGGCTGTACGAGACCATCGCCTATCCGGCGCTGATCCACTGCAAGTCCGGCGCGGACCGGGCCGGGATCATGAGCGTCTTCTACATGCACTTCCGCAAGGGCCTGCCGATCCGCGAGGCCCTGGCGCAGCTCGATCTGAAGTACCTGCACGTGAAACAGGGCAAGACCGGCGTGCTGGACTACGTCTTCGAGCGCTATCTGGCCGAGGGCGAGCCCGCCGGGATGTCGTTCCTCGAATGGGTCGAGAGCCCGATGTACGACCCCGCCGGCATGAAGGCCGACTTCCGCGCCGGCATGATCGGCTCGGTGCTGACCGAAAAGCTGCTGCGCCGCGAGTAGCCTCGATCAGTGGTGATCGTGGTCGTGGTCGTGGTCGTCTGATTCCGGGTCGAGCAGCTTGTGCGCGTGGATGATGAAGTAGCGCATCAGCGCGTTGTCGACGGTCTGCTGGGCCTTGCCGCGCCAGGCGGCCAGCGCCTGCTGGTAGTTTGGAAAGGCGCCGACCAGGTCGACCTTGGTCAGGTCCTTGAATTCCGCGGGGCCTTCCAGCGACTTCAGTTCGCCGCCGATCACCAGGTGGAGGAGTTGTTTGTCAGGCATGATCTCGTAACGCGTGAAACGATTGTTGCGCTGCCGATAGGCCTCGGCGGCCGTCAGGTCTAGAGCCCGGCGATCGCCAGGGCGTCGATAAGGATCGACGGTGCGTTGGCGGAACCCCTGATCTCCAGGTCGGCGCCGGGGACCAGGCGGGCGTAGATGTCGATCAGGTTGCCCGCCACGGTGATCTCGTTGACCGGATAGGCGATCTCGCCGCCCTCAAACCAGAAGCCGGAGCAGCCGACCGACCAGTCGCCGGTGTTGCCGTTGAGCGAAGGCCCGAACATCGAGGTGACCAACAGACCCGCGCCGGCGTCGGCCATCAGCTGGGCCTGATCGCGGGTCCCCGGCTGCAGGGTGAGGTTCGAGGTGCTGACGCCTGGCGGACCCGCGAGGCCGCGCGAGGCGTGGCCGGTGGTGGTGAGGCCGAGCTGGCGGGCTGAGGACGAGTTCAGAAGCCAGGTGGTCAGCGCGCCATCGTCGATCAGGCTCACCGCACCATTGGCCACGCCCTCGTCGTCGAAGGGCGAGGAGCCGAGGCCGCGCAGCCGGTGTGGGTCGTCGGTCACGTTTATGCCCTTGGCGAAGACCGGCTGGCCCAGCTTGTCCTTCAGGAACGAGGTGCCGCGCGCGATGGACGGGCCGGAGATAGCCCCGATCAGCGGGCTGAGCAGCGAGGCGGCCAGCCGGTTCTCGAAGATCACCGGAGCGGTGGTGGACTGGATCTTGCGCGCGCCCAGGCGTCCCGCCGCCCGGCGGCCAGCTTCGGCGCCGATGGCGGTGGCGTCCGGCAGGTCACCCTGCCAGCGGACGGAGCGGCCGTCGTAGCCGGTCTCCATACCGCCCTCGTCGCCGGCGATGGCCGAGGCGCCCAGCGAGAAGGAGGAGGCGCGGTGCAGGCCGGAGAAGCCGCCGCTGGTGACGATCCGCCACTGCCCGGCGGACCAGGAGCCTGAGCCGCCGTCGGAGTTGGTGACCTTGGGCACCGCGCGGGCGGCGGCCTCGGCGGCGCGCGCCTGGTCCTCCAGGGCCTCTGGCAGGGGCTCGGAGGGGTCGTAGAGGTCGAGGTCGGCGAGCGGGCCGCGGGCCAGCCGGTCCGGGTCGGCGAGGCCCGCATAGGGATCGTCCGGCGCCAGCCTGGCCATGGCCACGACGCGGGCCACCAGCTTGGCGCGCGCTTCGGCGCTGACGTCGGAGCCGGAGACCGAGGCCTGGCGCTTGCCGATGAACACACGGAGGCCCAGGTCGCGGCTCTCCTCGCGCTCGACTTCCTCGAGCTCGCCGTTGCGCACGGTGATCGATAGGGCCCGGCGCTCGGCGCCCACGGCCTCGGCGGCGTCCGCCCCGGCGGCCAGGGCGGCGGCCACCACGTCGTTCAGCAGGTTTTCGTCCATGCGGGGGATATGGCCGAGCGGGCGCCTCAGAACAAGCGGCGGCGCGGCCGAGCCTAGGGGATCGCGTGGAACAGCAGGGCGACGCCGCCCAGGATGTAGGCGATCCAGGTGGCGATGACGCCCGCGGAGCGCAGCACCGACGATCCGCCGCTGCGCGACAGGCCGATGGCGTGGGCCACGCGGCCGACGAAGAGCGTCAGCCCGACCGCGTGGACCTCCAGCGGAATGCCACCGGCCACGGCCAGAACCGCGATGGCGATCAGGCCGCTTGGCACATATTCGCTGGCGTTGCCGAAGGCGCGGATCGCCTGGGCCAGCTGCGGAATCTCGGCGTCGCCCAGCACGACCTGGTGCTTGCGCCGCTGCTGGACCACCAGCACCGAAAGCACGAGCAGCAGGATCAGGTGCAGGCCCACCCAGAGGGCGGCGGCGTGGGCGGCTGGCGTGGCGGCTTCCATGGGTGCGTTAGTCCACCGGCTTGCCGTCGCCTGGCAAGCCCAGGCGGCCCCACATCTCGGTGACCGCGGCCACCGTGGCGTCGTCCATGGCCAGCTTGCGGCCCCACTCGCGGTGGGTTTCCGGCGGCCATTTGTCGGTGGCGTCGAGGCCGATCTTCGACCCCAGGCCGCTCTCAGGCGAGGCGAAGTCCAGGTAGTCGATCGGCGTGTTCTCGATGACCGTGATGTCGCGCGCCGGGTCCATCCGCGTGGAGACCGCCCACATGACGTCCTTCCAGTCGCGGGCGTTGATGTCGTCGTCCACGACGATCACCCACTTGGTGTACATGAACTGGCGAAGGTAGCTCCAGACGCCCATCATCACCCGCTTGGCGTGGCCGGCGTAGGCCTTCTTCATGGAGACCACGGCGATGCGATAGCTGCAGCCTTCGGGGGGCAGCCAGAAGTCGACGATCTCCGGGAACTGCTGGCGCAGCAGCGGGATGAAGACCTCGTTCAGCGCCTCGCCGAGCACGCTGGGCTCGTCCGGCGGGCGGCCGGTGAAGGTGGTCAGATAGATCGGGTCCTTGCGCATGGTGATCGCGCTGACCTGGAAGACCGGGAACTTCTCGACTGAATTGTAGAAACCCGTGTGGTCGCCGTAAGGCCCCTCGTCCTCGTAGTCGTCGAGCAGGACATGGCCTTCGATGACGATCTCCGCCTGGGCCGGGACCATCAGGGGCACGGTCTTGGCGGGGACCAGGTCGACCTTGGCGCCGCGCAGCAGGCCGGCGAACTGGTATTCTGAGAGCGTGTCCGGCACCGGCGTCACGGCGGCGAGGATGGTGCCGGGGTCGGCGCCGATCACGGCGCAGGCGGGCAGGGGCTCGCGCTTGCCTTGCGCCTTCCAGCGGCGGTGGTGCTGGGCGCCGCCGCGGTGGGCGAGCCAGCGCATGATGGTGCGGTCGCGGCCGGTCACCTGCATGCGGTAGATGCCCAGGTTGTAGTCGTCCTCACGGTCGGTGGAGGGGCCCTTGGTGACCACCAGCGGCCAGGTGATGAGCGGCGCGGGCTCGCCCGGCCAGCAGGTCTGGATGGGGAGCTTGTTCAGGTCGATCTTGTCGCCGGTCCAGACCACCTGCTGCACCGGCGCGGACTTCACCACCGCCGGGCGCATGGACATCACGGTCTTGGCGAGCGGCAGCATGTCCATGGCGTCCTTGAAGCCGCGGGGCGGTTCAGGCGCACGCAGGAAGGCCAGCAGTTCGCCGACTTCGCGCAGGTCGGCGGCGGTGGTCCGTTCCCGGCCCTCCAGGGTGACGCCCATGGCCACGCGTTTGACGGTGCCGAACAGGTTGACGAGGCAGGGCATCGGCGAGCGTTCGCCGTCGGCGCGGATGACGTTCTCGAACAGTACCGCGGGGCCGCCCTGCTGCAGCAGGCGACGGTGGATTTCGGTCATCTCAAGCACGGTCGAAACCGGCGCGGTGACGCGCACCAGCTCGCCCGCCGCCTCCAGCTTCTTCAGGAAATCACGCAACGACTTGTAGGCCATGGTCCCTCGCCGCGCGGACCCTAGAGGGGCGTGGCGGCGCGGTCTAGGATCGGCGCATGACGCGCATCGACCTGGACGACCTGCCGCCGAAAGTCGCCGCCCTGCTCAGCGGCGTTGCAACCGGCGAGGAGGTTCTGCTCGTACAGAACGGTGTGGTGGTCGCAAGCTTGACCGCCGGCGCCGCTGCGCCTCAGGCTCAGCCTGAAGCCGAATCCGCGCTGGCGCCGGAGGAAAACGCCAAGGAGATTTTCGAGCAGTTCCGCTCGGCGATTGAAGACGAATTCTAGAGGGACGAGACCGATGAAGACGACCGTTCGGGCGGCCAGCGCCGCGGTGCTGCTGGCGGCCTGCGTCAGCGTGAACGCGGCCTGGGCCGAGGCGCCCAAGGCGCCGGAACCCGCAAAGCCGGTGGACGCCGCCAGCTTCTTCGCCGGCCGCTGGTACGAGATCGGGCGCACGCCCATGTCGCTTACCGACGGCTGCGTGGCCGGCTACACCGACTACCTGAAAAAGGGCGACGGCCTGGAACAGCGCGACGCCTGCCGCGACAAGACGCCGGCCGGCAAGGAGAAGGTGATCGCGGGCCCGTTGAAGATCCTCAACCCCGGCCAGAACACCAAGGTGCACGTCAGCTACCGCCTGTTTGGCGCCATCCCCATCGCCCGCGAGTACTGGATGCTCGACCATGGCGACGGCTGGTTCATCCAGGCGACGCCCGACATGAAGATGATCAACATCTACACCCGCGACCCCAGGCCTTCGCCGGATCAGGTCGTGCAACTGACCGAGCGGACGCGGGCGCTGGGCTATGATCCCGGCAAGCTGGAGTTCCCGCCGCTGCAGGCGGCTAAGTAGCCCCGAGTCCAGGCGGACCACCGGGCGCGAGCCTGTCGCCCCGCGCCGAGTCCAGCAGGGCCAGCTCGCGCTCGACGGCAGTGAGGATGAGTTGGATGCGGCGGCGCTCGTCTTCGCTGTCCGCACTCGCCAATCGGCCACTCAGGAGTCTGATGTTCTCCTGCAAAACAAAACGCTCCACGCCACACTCCGGGTCGATTACGCGCCGGGCCCGCCCCTACTGTTGGACGAGTCATTCGGCAACTCAACCTTAGGACGTTACCAGATACAGGCTCCCCCAGTCCCGGCCCGGCGGCGGGTCAAGACGCCGCAGTCTGCGCGTCCCATGCCTTGACCGCCGACTTCTTGGCGACCTTGCGGAAGCGGCGCTCCAGGAAGTTCCTGAACGAGCCCGGATGCAGGGTGTCGATCCGCGCCAACACGCAGGGATAGTCCTTGTAGTGGGCGGTGAAGTGGAAGGTGCCGGGCTCGGCCTCCATCAGCATCTCGCGCTCGTCCAGGCTCACCTCCATCAGCACCATGGACTGGTCGTCGCGGCGCAGGCGGGTGAAGAACTTGCCGTTCAGCAGGTAGGCGGGCGATCCGTAGCTCTTGCCCTTCTCGACGCCGGGAAAGGCCATGACGATGGCTTCCATCTCGTCGGGCGTCATTTGGGCTCCATCTGGGTTGCGGTGGCGAGTCTGCGCCCTTGGGCTGAGGCGTCAATCAGCAGGGCGAGACGTGTGGCCTGAGTCTCAGGCGTTTTGGCGGCCAATATCCGGTGGATCGTCAGCTTGCGGTAGCCGGGCGGTTGGGCCTGGAAGAAGGCCCAGGCCGCCGCGTTCGCCTGGAAGATTTTCGCCTGTTCGGCGCTGAGGTCGGTGGCGGCGCGCTCGTAGGAATAGACGCCGGTGCGGTGCTTGCCCACCTCGTGGGCGGCCTGTCCGGCGGGCGCGATCCGCCCCTCGGCTTTCAGCTCCGCGAAGCGCTTGAGGTTGACCGCGCTCCAGATCCCGCCGGCTTTGCGCGGGACGAAGCGGATGCGGTAGGCGTCGTCGTCGATCCGATGCCGCACCGCGTCGATCCAGCCGAACGCCAGCGCTTCGTCGACGCTCTGCGGCCAGGTGATCGAGGGTTTGCCGGAGCCGACCTTCCAGAACCCGACGGAGAGTTCGGTCGCGGTGGCGTGATGCGCCTCCAGCCAGGCTCGCCACTCGGCCGGGGTCGCGAAGAAGGTGGGGTTGGCTGGCGTGGCGGACTTCCCTGAGTGGCCGCCGGCTAGCCGGCGGCGGCGGGCGCGGTTTCGGCGATGCGCCGCGGCCCCAGGAAATCGGCCCAATGGCCCGAGGTCCGCCAGTAATCCGTCAGGCCGCAACCCCGGCAGAGATCGTCAAACCGGGGGTCGGCGCGCAGGGGTGCGCACACCGGCACGAACAGCATCTGGGTTTTGCGATGGACCTGGTCGGTCACCAGGGTCTGGCCGGGCGCGGGATGCAGGGAGGAAACCGACGGCCCGTGGCGCAGCAGATAGCCGTTGGCCACCGTGAAGGCTTCGTCGAGGCTGCCGAGCGCCGTCAGGATCATGGTGGCGTTGATCGGTCCGCCCGTGCCGTCTTGCGCCGCGGCGAGGTTGGCCGCGGTGGCGGCGGCCTTCGCGGCGCGGTCCCGCGAGCCGATAGCTTCCATGGAAAGGCGCAGATAATCGGCGCTCCTGGCGCTCATGGTGGGCGGCCGCGAGGCGACGTCGGCGATCTGCGCCAGGGCGACGCTGGCGCGGCCGGTGAAGCCCATCAGCCAGATCCGGGCGAACCAGACGCCGGGGTGGCGCGGCCAGAGCTCGATGGCGCGGTCGATGGTCCGGTCGGCCTCACCCACCCGGTTCAGGCTCCAGAGGTGATACATCAGGCGGTATTGGTAGAGCGGCGACAGAGGCTCCTGGGCGGCCGCCTGGGCGTTGGCGGCCTCCGCCTCGGCCGTGCGGCCGACCGCCATCAAGAGGAAGCCCAGCGCGGCCAGGGTCTCGGTGTGCCGCGGCGCGTCGGCGAGCAGCGCGCGCAGCTTGCGTTCCACGTCCAGCCAGTCGCCGTAGCTGGTCCGCAGCAGGATCAGCGCCAGCCGCGCGTCCGGCTGCCGCGGGTCGAGCGCCAGCCCACGCTCCGCCGCGGCCTCGCAGGCCTCAACCGCCGCGGCGGTGTCGCCGGGGCGGGCGAACTCTGAACGGGTGCGCAGAGCCATCGCCATCTGTCCCCAGAGGGCCGCGTCGTTGGGCTCTACAGCGACCGCCTGGCGCAGGAGCGCGACGCCGCGATTGACGCCTTCGGGCAGGTTGTCCTTGGTCGCCAGCCGCGCCTCGGCCGCCAGTTGCGCGGCGCGGCGATCATCGCCGTTGGGCCAGAACCGCCAGGCCGCCAGCCCCGCCGCCGCCACAAGGCCGCTGGCGCCCGCGGCGAGCACCGCGCGCCGGGAGCCGACCGCCCGGGCCGGCGCGCTCTGAGCGGCGGCCGCCACCGGCCGGGCCAGGGCGCCGGTCAGCCGGTAGCCGGTGCGCGGAATGGTCTCCACGACGAACCCGTCGGCGGCCAGGGTGCGCGCCACACGCCGCACCTCGGCGATGGCCCGGTTGAGCGCGTCCTCGCCGACGATCTGATTGTTCCAGCAGATCCGCAGCAGGTCTTCGCGGGTAATCACCCCGCCGGCCGCGTCGCTCAGGGTCAGCAGAACCTGCATGACCCGGGGCTCTATCGTCGCCGCACCGCCGGGGCCTTTGACCTCTCGCTAGGCCGGCGCGATCAGGGTTTCGCCGAGCCAGAAGTCGCTTCGGCTCGCCAGTCCGGCAGCCGTTCCGACCGATCCGCTGCCGTCCAAGCGCCTGACTCCAAACGAGATCGGGAAAACATCATTACTTCAACAGGTGTCCATCATTCAATGTTCGATGACGCCCGCCCATAGATTTCGCCGCCCCGAACGGGCGCTGAATTCCATGGAGACCTAGCATGAGTCCTTTGTCCAACCCTCGCGTCGCCGGCGCTCTGTTCTGCGCTCTGGCGTTCGCCGCCGCGGCGCCCGCGAACGCCGCGATCGTCACCTTCACGGGCATCGAATCCAACGACACCCCGACGCCGCACCCCGACCCGTCCTGCGCGATCGGCACGGTGCTGGTGTCGTTCAATCCTTCCAACTCGACCGCGGCCGGAACCTCGAACTTCGGCGCCTTCGGTCCGAGCATGACCCACTGTCTCACCAAGCCTTCCACCACCACGCCCACGAGCTACAGCGGCGGTGTGTTCGAGTTCGATTTCACGGGCGCCGGCGATGAGTTCTCCGGGACCTACTCGGGCGTCCTCACCCCGATCAATGGCACCAATGTTTTCGACTCGACGGTCGACTACGTGGTCACCGGCGGCACGGGCCGCTTCCTCGGCGCCAGCGGCACGTTCGAGGGCGTCGGCACGCTCGACCGCACGTTTAAGCGGCCGCTCAACAGCCTGACGCTCGACGGCAGGCTGAACCTGCCGGCCGTGCCTGAGCCGTCGAGCTGGGCCCTGATGCTGGGCGGCTTCTTCGGGATGGGCGCGACGCTGCGCCGGCTCCGCGCGGCGGCCTTGACGGCCTGAGGCCTCAGGGATGGTGCGGCGCTAAGAGGGTCGTCCTCTCAAAACCTCCCCCGTTTTTCGGGGGAGGTGGCCCGAAGGGTCGGAGGGGGCGTTGGGATGGGCAGTGCGGCCGCAGCGCCCCCTCCACCACTTCGTGGTCCCCCTCCCCCGCGGGCAGGGGAGGTTTTTAGTAAGCCAGCGCCGTGCCGTCCTTGCGCATCTCGGTAGCGGCGGCGTAGCGGCCCGGGTGGCGGACGATGGCTTCATAGCCGCCGTAGACGCCGGGGTTGGGGCCGAGCTTCCAGCCGATCTCCGCCAGCGCCTTCTTGCTCGCCTCGGGAACGCCGGTCTCCAGGTTGAGCGTCCCCAGCGGATCGAGCTGCTCGCCGGTGGGCTCATTGCCGCCGTCGTGGTGCCAGCGGGGGCTGTCTCCGGCCTCCTGCACGCCCAGACCGAAGTCGACGATGTTGGAGATGATCTGCGCCTGGCCCTGCGGCTGCATGTCGCCGCCCATGACGCCGAAGCTCATCAGCGGCTGGCCGTCCTTGGTCGCGAAGCCCGGGATGATCGTCTGGAAGGGGCGCTTGCCCGGCGCATAGATGTTCGGGTGGCCGTCCTGCAGCGCGAACATCTCGCCGCGGTTCTGGAACATGAAGCCCAGGCCGTCCGGCATCAGGCCCGAGCCCATGCCGCGGTAGTTGGACTGGATCTGGCTGACCATCATCCCGTCCTTGTCGGCGACGGTGAAATAGGTGGTGTCGCCATGGCTGGGCGCCTGGCCGGCGTAGGCGGGATTGAGGATCGCATTCGGCCGGATCAGCTTGGCGCGTTCCTTTGCGTAGTCCTTCGACAGCAGCCAGTCGGTGGGCTGTTTGTAGAAGGCGGGGTCGGCGTAGAACCGCGCGCGGTCCTCGAAGGCCAACCGCTTGGCCTCGACCTCATGGTGGATCGCGGCGGCCGACTGGAAGCCCATCCCCTTGATGTCGAACTGCTCCATGATGTTCAGGAGCTGAAGCGTCACCAGGCCCTGGCTGTTGGGCGGCAGGCCCCAGACGTCGGTCCCGCGGTAGTTGATGGTGCGCGGCTCGACCCATTCGGTGTGGTGGGCGGCCAGGTCCGCCTTGGTCATCCAGCCGCCGATGCGCTTGAAATAGGCTTCGATGCGGTCGGCGATCTCGCCCTCGTAGAAGGCGCGGCCGCCACCCTCGGCGATCAGCCGATAGGTGTGGGCGAGCAGCGGGTTCTTGAAGATCTCGCCCTCGACCGGGGTCTTGCCGTCCTTCACCCAGACCGAATTGAAGTTGCCGACCTCCTCGATGTGGCTCTCGGGCTTGTTGAAGGTCCGCTGCGAGGCGCCGACGTAGAAGGCGACGTTTTGGACGATCGGCGCGCCTTCCTCGGCGTGGCGGATGGCCGGCTGGAAGAGGTCCTTCCACGGCAGCTTTCCGAACTTGCCATGCAGCGTCCACCAGGCGTCGACCGCGCCCGGTACGCTGACCGAGACCGCGCCGAAGGAATTGATCAGGCCCTTGGCGTTGGCGCGCTTGCGTTGTTCGGCCAGCGTCAGGGCTTTGGGACTGCGCCCCGAGCCGTTGAGGCCCAGCACCTTCTTCTGCGTGGGGTCCCACATCAGCACGAAGCAGTCGCCGCCGACCCCGCAGCTGATCGGCTCGCCAAAGCCCAGCACCGCATTGGCCGCGATCGCCGCATCCACCGCCGACCCGCCCGCCTTCAGCATCTCGATCGCCGCCAACGTCGCCAAAGGATGCGCCGTCGCCGCCGCGCCGTGGATGCCCCAGGCCGCCGAGCGCGACGCCCAGGTAGCCCCGTCGATCCGGTCGCCGCCATGGACGTCGGGGCGGTCGCGGTTGGGGTTCTCCTGGCGGCTGGTGGCGAAGGCGCGGGTGGCCAGGGCCGCAGCGGGCACGGCGGCGATGAAGTTGCGGCGGTTCATGAAGTTCCCCGGGTGGTGTCGGCGGGTAGTGTTAGCAGAGGTGGGCGAGGAGGCGAGGGGGCGCTTCCGGCTAGGGCCTTGGGTGAGACAATCAGGCGCCAGACGGCCCTGTTAAAATTGTTCACTACCGCCCGGCGAGCGCCTCTCTAGTCTGAACGGGGAAGGCTGCGGCGCGAGCTATCGCCGCCAGGACGACGGGGGCGTCGGAACATGTCGACCATCACACTGCCTGCGCAGGCTGACCGCCGGGCCACACTGGTCTGGATGCTGGGGATCTGGGCCTTCGCCCTGTTCGGGTTCGGGGCGGATCTTGCGCGTTTCCTGCACGAGCAGCCGGCGCCGCCACCGGTCCTGATGCTGCACGGGGCGTTCAGCGTGGTCTGGCTGGGGTTGGTGTCGACGCAGGTCGTGCTGGCCGAGACGGGCAGCATCCGGCTGCACCGCCAGCTGGGCTGGTGGGTGGTCGGGGTGTCGGCGGCGATGGTCCCGCTGGGCGTCGTCGCCGCCCTGGTCGACATGGCGCGGCAGGTCGGTCACCCCGACTATGCGCCGCAGTTCCTGGGCGAGGAGTTCCAGGACATCTTCGCCTTCGCGGTCTGCACCGTGGCCGGGGTGGTGACGCGCAAGACACGCGCCGATCACAGCCGCTGGATGGTGATCGCCGCGATCGCCCTGGCCGACGTGGGGCCCGGCCGCATCGCGTCGAACCTGATCAGCGCGGCGCCGGGCACGCCGCTGGCGGTCTGGGCGACCTACTATTGGGGGACGGCGCTGCTGCTGCTCGGCATGGTCGCGTGGGACCTGACCCGGCATCGGCGGATCACGCGGTCGCTGCTGCTGGGCGCGGCCCTGCTGTGGACCGGCGAGGCGATCATGTCGGTGCTGTTCTTTTCACCGGCGTGGAAGGCCGCGATGGACGGGCTGGTGCGGGCCTGGGGCTGGGCGGGATAGCCTCAGGCCACCTCGCTGGGCGTCAGGGCGATATCGACCATGATTTCGCCGGAGATGTCTTCCAGGGCGGCTTGCACCTGCGCGGGGCCGAGGGTCGGCGGCAGGCGCAGGCGGGCTTCCATGTGGAAGAGGGGCGCGCCGGAATGGGGTTCGGCGCTGATGCGGGTTTCAAAGTCTTCGATGTTGACGGCGAGGGCGCTCAAGATCGCGGTCACCTGGTGGACGATGCCGGGCTGGTCCTGGCCGACCAGGCTGAAGTGGACGGCGTCGCCGGCCGCGCCGGGCGCCTCGACGGCCGGCGTGATCCGCACTTCCAGGCCGTCGGCGTCCACCGCCTGAACGGCGGCGCGCAGGCGCTCAATGCCATCGGCCGCCAGCTCGACGAGGACTGAGCCGACATAGAGGCCGCCCAGCCGGCTGAGATGGCTCTCCAGCCAGTTGCCGCCGCTGGCCAGCACCGCGCCGGCCAGGGCCTGGGTGAGGCCCGGCCGGTCACTGCCCATCACACTCAAGATCAGCGTCGCCATGGCCGGACCTCAGAAGAAGCACGGGGCCGATGTCAAGCGCGGGCGGGGTCCGGCGCGAGCGCGAATGGCAAATAGACTGGCGTCATTTACAATCGTAATAAGTAAGAGTTACATATGTAGTTCATGAAGCCGCTCGCTGCCCTGTCCGCCGCCCTCCTGCTCGCCGCCTGCCAGCGCGGGCCGTCGATCGAGGCGCAGCTGACGGCGCGGCAGCAGGCGGTGGATCCGCCGAGCCTGTGGCTGATGGAGGACGCGGAGACGAGTGCGAAGGGTGCGGTCAGCGGCGCGGCCTTCGTCTGCGCCGACACGCCGATGCACAAGACCTTCGCCAAGACTAATCCGGAGATCGGCGGCGCGCCCTGCATCGAAACGGTCGCGCCGGTCATTCGGCCGGGCTTTACGGCGCATCGCTGCGACGCCGGCGGGCGGCGCTACGCCATCACCTCGCAGACGGAGGGCGATCTGGACCGGGATTTCCGGCTGACCGTGATGGTGACGCCGCTGAGCGCCGACCTGGGTCCGGCGCAGACCACGCGCCACTACCGGCGCTTGGGCGCGTGCCCGGCGGGCTGGCGGGTCGGGGACCTGCAGCTCCGGCGTTGACCGGCGGGCCGCAGCGGTTAGCTTCGCGGTCGGATGTTCAGGTCACGCGGAGCTTTGGGGAGGATCGGCGGCGCCGTTCTAGGCGCGGTCCTGGCCGCCGCCGCGAGCGCCTGCGCCGCCGCCCAGCCGGTCTTGATGCCGCAGCCGCGATCGGTGGGCTTCGAGCCCGGCGTCCTTGCCATCCCCGGTCCGTTCAAAGTGAAGGTCTCCGGCTGCCGCCAGCCGCTGGCCGACCGCGCCGTCGCTCGCTTCCAGGCCGACCTCGACCTTCAGCAGGCGGCGCGGGGCGCGGGCCCCACCCTGCGGATCAGCTGCGCCGAGCGCGACGGCGGCTATCTGACGATCGCGGCGAAGGAGGGCTATGGCCTTAGCGTCCGCGCCGACGGCGTGGCCATCGACGCGCAAGGGCCGGCCGGCGTGCTGCGCGCGCTGGCCACTCTGCGCCAGCTGGCCGCCGCCCAGCCTGGCGTCCCGGGGCCCGGCCAACTGCCCTTCGTGCGCATCGACGACGCGCCCCGCTTCGCCTGGCGGGGCGTGGAGATCGACACTGCGCGCCACTTCATGTCGCTGGCCGCGGTGAAGCGCCAGATCGACGCCATGGAGCGGGTGAAGCTCGACGTCCTGCACCTGCACCTGAGCGACAACGAGGGCTTCCGGGTCGAGAGCAAGCTCTATCCCAAGCTCACCGCCGAAAACGGCGGCCAGTTCTATACGCAAGGACAGGTCCGCGACCTGGTGGCCTACGCCGCTGAGCGAGGCGTGCGGGTGGTGCCGGAGTTCGACGTCCCGGCGCACACCGGCGCGATCCTGCGGGCCTATCCGGAGTTCGCCGCCAAGGGGCCGCCGAACGACCCCTTAGTCACCCAGAATCTGGCGCTCAATCCGGCGTCGGAGGAGATCTATCGCTTCCTCGACCGGTTGTTCGGGGAGATGACCGCGCTGTTCCCCGACCGTGATTTCCACGTCGGCGGCGACGAGGTCAGCGACGCGGCCTGGTCGGCGGACGCCGGCGTGCAGGCCTTCATGAAGGCGAACAGCATCGAGGGCCGCGTGGCGATGGAAGCCTGGTTCCACGCCCGGGTGCGCAAGATGCTGGAGGCGCGCGGCAAGCGGGTGATCGGCTGGGACGAGATCGCGGTGACGCCGATCCCCAAGACGGTGGCCGTCCAGGTCTGGCGCACCTCGAACGCTATCGCCACAGCGGTGCAGGCCGGCCATCCGGCGGTGGTCTCGGCCGGCTATTACCTCGACCTCTTGAACCCGGTGACCCGGCACTACGCGGTCGATCCGCTGGACCTGCAGGGCGATGGCTTTACCGAGGCCGAGGTGGCGCAGGCGGCGAAGGAGAACGCGCTGGCGGGCGCCGCGGCCAAGGGCATGCAGCTGAAACCCCTGCCGCCGCTGACGCCGGATGAGGCCAAGCTGGTGCTGGGCGGCGAGATGGAGCTCTGGGCCGAGCTGATCGACGACGACATGATCGACATGCGGCTGTGGCCCCGCGCCGCGGCGCTGGCCGAGCGGTTCTGGTCGCCGGCCGGCGTGCGTGATCCCGACGCGCTGAAGCGCCGATTGCCGGTGATCGAGGGCGAGCTGGAGGCGCTTGGCCTGCAGGCGCGGGCGCAGCGCGAACGCGCCGCCGAACGGCTGGCGCCCGGCCACGCCGAGGTGGTTATGACGCTGCTGGAGGCCGTCGCGCCGGCCCGCAACCACGCCCACAACCACACCATCCTGGCGATGCTGCGCGGTCAGGCGCATCCGCCGCCGCAGATGCTCACCAGCCTCGCCGACGCCGCCCCGGTGGACAGCTTCGCGGCCTGGCGGTTCGAGGCCGATGTGAAGCGCCTGACCGGCGGCGACGCCGGCGCCGCGCCGGCGGTCCGGGCCCAACTGACCCAGTGGCGGGACAACGATGCGCGGTTCGCCGCGATTGCGGCCGGTTCGCCGGATCTGGCGGCCGGAAAGCCTGCGTCGGCGGACGTGGCGGCCCTGGCCAGCGATGGGCTGGAGGCGCTGGACGCGATCGTTGCGCACCGGGCGCCGAGCGCGCAGGCGCAGGCCCGGGCGGCGCAGGACATCGACAAGGCCACGAGGTTCGAGGCAGCTTCCAGCCGACCGCTGTTCTCCTTCATGCGGCCGCAGCCGCCGGACGACCTGATCGTCACCATCGGCCCGGCGATCGGCATGCTGGTCGACGCGGCGCGGGCGAAACCCTGAGCATGGCGGGCGAGATGTTCGACTATCTGATCGTCGGCTCCGGCATCGCCGGCGCGGGCGCGGCCTATGAGCTGGCGGACGACGCCCGGGTGCTGCTGCTGGAGCGCGAGGACGCCCACGGCTACCACACCACCGGGCGCTCGGCGGCGCTCTACTCCGAGGTCTATGGCAACACGGTGATCCGCGGCCTGACGCGGGCCAGCCGGCCGTTCTTCGAGGCGCCGCCGGAGGGCTTCGCCGCCCATCCGCTGCTGAGCCCGCGGGGCTGCCTCTACGTTGGCCGGCCCGATCAGGCCGACGCCCTGGCCGCCATGCTCGCCGCCGAGCCTGCCGCGCTCAGGCCTGTCAGCCGCGAGGAGGTGCTGGCCCTCGTGCCCGCGCTGCGCCCCGACTATGTGGGCTCGGGCGTGCTGGAAGGCGCTGCCATGGACGCCGATGTGGAGGCGATCCACCAGGGCTTCCTGCGCGGCGCCAAGGCGCGCGGCGCGGAGATCCGGCTGGGTCACGAGGTGGCCGCCATCACGCCGACGGCTGAGGGCTATTCGGTGCGCACAGTGTCCGGCGAGACTTTCGAGACCCGCGTTGTGGTCAACGCCGCTGGCGCCTGGGCCGACGTGGTGGCCGGGCTGGCCGGCGTGCGGCCCATCGGGCTTACGCCCATGCGGCGCACGGCGATGATCATTGACGGGCCGCCGGGCGCCGATGTGCGGGCCTGGCCGATGGTGATCGACGCCGACGAGGAATTCTATTTCAAGCCGGACGCCGGGCGGCTGCTGGCCTCGCCGGCCGACGAGACGCCCGCCGAGCCGCACGACGCCTGGGCCGACGAGATGGACGTGGCGATCTGCATCGAGCGGGTGCAGACCGCCGCCGACATCCCGGTGCAGCGGATCGTCCGGTCCTGGGCGGGCCTGCGCAGTTTCGTCGCCGACCGCTCGCCGGTGATCGGCTTTGACGCCCAGGCGAGCGGCTTCTTCTGGCTGGCCGGGCAGGGGGGCTATGGCGTGCAGACCGCGCCCGCCGCCGCGCGCACCGCCGCCGCGCTCGCGCGCCGCCAAGGGCTGCCCGCCGACATCGCCGCCGAGGGCGTCACCGTCGAGGCCCTGTCCCCGGCGCGGCTCCGTTAGGCGCCCCTGCCTGCCGTCTCCGCTGGCGGCGCGCTGAAAGCTCGCCCATGCTGGCGAAAAATCGGGGTGGGAAACATGCGGTTCAGGTCATCGGCCCTTGTCGGGCTTCTCGCGGTTGTGGCGGCCGGTGGCGCGAGCGCGGCGCCCGCGCCCGCCGCCTATCACGCGACCATCGTCTGGACGGCCTATGGCGTCCCGCACATCACCGCCGCGAACTATTCGGGCCTCGGCTACGGCGCGGGCTACGCGGCGGCGAAGGACAATATCTGCGATTTCGCCGACCGCATGCTGACGGTGACCGCTGAGCGCGCCCGATACCTGGGCCCGGGCGACAAGAACGCCAATGTGGTCAGCGACCTCTACCACCAGCGGCTGATCCAGACCGGGCGGCTGGAAGAGCTGCTGAACGCCGACCCCAAGAGCCGCGAGCGGCCGTCGGCCGATGCGCGGGCGCTCATCCGCGGCTACGTCGCCGGCGTGAACCGCTATGTGCGTGACACGGGCCTGGACAAGCTGCCGGCCGCCTGCCGGAACGCGGCGTGGATCAAGCCCTATTCCGAGAAGGACTTCTGGCGCATCGCGCTGGCCGGCCAGGCGCCGACGCAGATGGCGGGCGTCGCCGGCGCCTCGCCGCCCGGCGGGCCGGAGCCGATCGGTGCGGCGCCCATCGACGGACCCTCGAACATCCCACAGGGCCAGGGCAGCAACGCCTACGCGATCGGCCGCGAGGCGACCAAGACCGGGCACGGGGTGCTGCTGGGCAATCCGCACTATCCCTGGGACGGCATCAACCGCTTCACCCGCCTGCACCTGATGATCCCGGGCAAGCTCAACATCGTCGGCGCGGGCCTGGAGAACAGTCCGCTGGTCGGTATCGGCCACAACCAGTGGGTCGCCTGGTCGCACACCGTTTCGACCGCGCGCCGCTTCGGCTATTTCGAACTGGCGCTCGATCCCAAGGACCCCACGGCCTACCTCTACGAAGGCATGTCGGTTCCGATGTCGAAGATGAGCGTGACCGTGCAGGTGAAGACCGCCCACGGCCTCGTCCCCGTCAGCCGGACCTACTACGCCACCCGCTACGGCCCGATGGTGAAGACCAGCCAGCTGCCGTGGACCAAGGCGGTGGGCTATGCCCTGCGCGACGCGCCGACCAACCTGCGCGGCACCGACCAGTACATCGCCATGTGGCAGGCCAGGAGCGTCCGTCAGCTCGCCGTCACACTGGGCCGCTACCAGGCGGCGACGTTCAACACCACGGCGGTGGACGCCGGCGGCGAGGCCTTCTTCGGCGACGTCGGCTCGCTGCCCTATGTCACCGACGTCAAGGCCGCCGCCTGCGCGACCTCGCCCACCGCCAAGGTCGCCTGGCAGCGTGAGCGCCTGCCGATTCTCGACGGGTCGAAGGCCGATTGCGACTGGGACAGCGATCCCAAGGCGGCGACGCCCGGCGTCTTCCCGCCCTCGGCCCTGCCGCAGATTTTCCGGGGCGACTTCACCGAGAACTCCAACGACAGCTACTGGCTGAGCAACCCCAACCAGCCGCTGGTGGGCTTTGGCCGCATCTTCGGCGATGAGGCGACCGCGCGGTCGCTGCGCACGCGGCTGGGGCTGAAGATGATCGCCGACCGGGTGGCCGGAACCGACGGCCTGGGCGCGCCGAAGTTCGACCTGAAGAGCCTGGAAGGCGTGGTCCTCGACGACCGCAACCTGGGCGGCGAGATGACCCGCGACGATCTCGTAAGCCTCTGCCGCAAGGAGGCCGCCGGCGCCCATCCGGAACTCGCCAAGGCCTGCCTGGCGCTGGCCGGCTGGGACCTGCACGTCAACCTCGATAGCCGCGGCGCGCAGGTGTTCCGCCTGTTCGCGGCCAATGGCGGGCTGAAGTTCAAGACGGCCTTCAATCCCCGCGATCCGGTCAACACGCCCAACACGCTGGATACGGCCGACCCCGATGTCCTGAAGGCCCTGGTGGATGCGATGAAGACGCTCGACGCCCTGCACATCCCGGCCGATGCGGCGCTCGGCGACGTGCAGAGCGAACCGCGCGGCGACAAGCCCATCCCGATCCACGGCGGCCCAGGACCGGAAGGCGTCTTCAACGTGATCACGCCCGCCAAGCCCGGGGACGGCGGCTGGCGCAAGATCGTCCATGGCTCGAGCTGGATCATGGCGGTGGAGTTCACCGACCACGGCCCGGTGAGCCAGGGCGTGCTGACCTATTCGCAGTCGACCGATCCGGCCTCGCCGCACTTCGCCGACCAGACCGAGCTCTATTCGCGAAAAGGCTGGGACGACCTGCGCTTCACGCCCGCGGCGGTGAAGGCGGGCGCGGTCAGCAAGATCGAGCTCTCTGAAAAGATCGCGACGCGCTGAGGCCTTGTTCCGGTCGAGGTTGGGCGGCAGTGTCAGGGCGATGCGTAGCCTGCCGCCCTTCCTGACCGCCGCTCTCTTCGCCGCCCTGTCGGCTACGGGCGCGCTCGCCCAGCCGGCCGCGCCGGCCAAGCCCGCGCCGACCCTGCCCGCATCTGGCCTGCCGGGCCATGAGGTCTCGCCGGTGACGGTCTTTCCGTCGACTGCGGCGCCGAAGATCGTGAAATCCTATCCGGCGGCCGATCAGGCCCTGCAGGCCGGAATCCTTGTCCTGACCGTCACCTTCGATCAGCCGATGGTGAAGACCGGCTTCGACTTCGGCTGGGCGGCGGGGAGCCCGAAGCTGGCCTGCCTGAAGACGCCGCGCCTCCTGGATGACAACAAGACCTTCGTCCTGCTCTGCACCAGCGAGCCCCAGAAGACCTACCACCTGACCTTCAACGCCCAGACGCAGGGCGGCTTCGTAAACGTCGCCGAGCACCGCGCCGACCCCGCGACGCTGAGCTTCACCACCACCGATGGCGACGGCGCCGAGGACATCCACCAGGCGATGAAGAACGCCAGCCTGCGCCCCATCGACCTGCCGATCCAGGACAGCCCCGAGCCGCCGCCCGAGCCCGCGAAGCAGCCGTAGGGCTGTGGTTCAGTTCGTCGCTGAACCTATAAAAGCTCGTCATGGTCGGGCTCGTCCCGGCCATCCAGAAGCGCCGCCCTCGGGGATGATCTGCGGCGCCTGCGTGTCTGGATCCCCGGCACGAGGCCGGGGATGACGGGCGTGGAGAGGATCGCCCGGCCCTAGAGTTCGGCCGATCAGCCGGTCTTCCCGGCCGCGATCAGGGCCAGCGGGTTGGGCGTGGGCTCAGCCACCTTCACCAGGGTGTTGCGGTCGCGGTGGCGGAAGGGTTCGGCCTGGCCGCGGACGCTCAGCATGGTGTCGGAGATGTAGGACCAGCTGCCGTCCGGATTGAAGGTGATGGTCAGCTCGAAGCTGTCGGTGCGGAAGGCGTGCTCCAGGAAGGCGGTGGAGACGATGCCGTAGTCCGTCTCGCCGCGCCGCGCCGCGACCTTCAGGCTCAGGCCGTCCTCGCTGGCCCGGCCGGCGGAGAGCACCGCCTGGCCCCTCGGGATCGTCAGGCTCTGCATAATCAGGCCGGTCGCGGGCTCGTAGCTCCAGTAGCCGACCTGGTCGTGGAAGGTGATGTCCTCTTCCTCGGTGTTGATGTGGATATGGTAGCGCAGGCCGTAGAGCAGCTGCGGGCCGTTGGCCTGCGGGTCGATGGGCTGCAGCTCGATGCGCTCCAGAAAGGCCCGCCGCTCCGGGCCCTCGGCCTTGGGGTTGAGGTCGATGCCCTTGCGGCCCTCCCAGATCCCGGCGAGCCGAGTCAGCGGCCCAAGGTTGGCGAGCGTGTTGGGGTCGACGTCCTCCGGCTCGGTGAAGATGTCGTCCGGCCAATCCTGAGCAGGAAAAGGATTCATCGCGGGCCCCGGTGTTGTTCAGCTTGGATACCTCGGGGGCCGGGCCGCCGGGGTCAAGGGCCACGAACACCACCTCGTGATCGACCGCCTCATCTGGAAGCCGCCGCGGCGGCGACTTACATATGTGAGGTCAGGGGAGATTCTTAGATGACCACCCGTTTTTGGCCCAAGATCAGCGCCGTGCTTGGCGTCGCCTTGGCGCTCAGCATGCTCGCCGCCCAGTCGGCGGACGCCCGGCGTGGCGGCAGCTTCGGCAGCCGCGGCTCGCGCACCTATTCGCAGCCGGCGCCCACGGCCACCGCGCCCGGCGGCGCCGCGCCGGTGCAGCGCTCGATGACCGCGCCCGGGCCCAGGCCCGGCACGCCGGGCTACGCCGGGTATCAGCCCGGCTACGGCGGCCCGTTCGGCGGGTTCCGCGGCGGCGGGTTCCTGGGCGGCCTGGTGGCTGGCGGCCTGATCGGCGGCATGATGGGCCACGGTTGGGGCGGTGGCTGGGGAGGCGGCGGCTGGGGTGGCGGGGGTGGCGGGTTCCTGACCATCATCATCCAGCTCCTGGTCCTGTTCTTCATCGTCAACCTGGTGATGCGGATGTTCCGCCGGCGCGCCGGCTACTCGGCCTTCGACGCCCAGCCGGCCTATGGCGGACCCGCAGGCCCCGGAGGTTTTGGCGGCGGCGGCGGCGGCTTCAGCGGCGGCCCGTCGGCCGCGCCCTATGTGCCCACCGGCGGCCCCTCCTGGGACATCCCGATCACGCCGCAGGACCAAGCGACGTTCGAGACCCTTCTGAAGGAGGTCCAGGACTGCTTCGGGCGCGAGGACTACGCGGGCCTGCGCGACCGCTGCACGCCGGAGGTGATGAGCTATCTCTCCGAGGAGCTCAGCGAGAACGCCACCCACGGCCGGCGCAACGAGGTGACCGGCACGCGCCTCCTGCAGGCCGATGTCGGCGAGGCTTGGCGCGAGGGCGATGTGGACTATGCGACCGCGTCCATGCGCTACGAAAGCATCGACATCATGCGCGACCGGACCAGCGGCGCCGTGCTGTCGGGCGACCCCAACAGGCCCAGCCAGACCACCGAACTGTGGACCTTCGCGCGGCACACCGGCGGCGCCTGGAAGCTCTCGGCGATCCAGGAGACGCAGCCCTAACGGCCCCTCTAGCTATTGGGCGGCGAGAACGAGCGTGGGGCCCGCGCCGGGCTCGGCGGCAGCGGCAGGGTGATGGTGAAGCGCGCGCCGTTGTCGCTGACCGCGTGGAAGGTCCCGCGCAGCTGGCGCACGATCGCCGACAGGATGGTCATGCCCAGCCCGTGGTCGCGGGCCATGTCGAAGTCTTTGCCCAGGCCTTGGCCGTCGTCCGAGACCACCAGCACCAGGGTCTCGCCGCGCCGGCGGCAGACGACGTAGAGGGCGCCGCGATGGCCCCAGGGATAGGCGTGTTTGGCCGCGTTCATGGCCAGCTCGTTGACCGCGATGGCGAGTTGCTGAGCGGTCTCCGCCGGGACTGAGACGCTGTCGGACTCCACCGAACAATGCAGACCCGTGGTCTCGGCGATCAGTTTACCAAACTCACTGAAGAAGGGGTCCAGATCGACCCCCGAGGCGCCGTGGCGGGAGGCGAGGAACCGGTGCATCTGGCCCACCGCCGACAGCCGCTCGGCGGTTTCCACCAGGGCCGCGCGGGCATGGGCGTCGGCGATGCGGCTGTGCTCGAAGATCAGGAAATCGGCGGCCAGCTGCAGGCTGTTCGCCAGGCGGTGATCGAGCTCGCGCTGCTCGTCCCGCCGCGCGTGCGGCGCGGAGCCGGCGGCGGGACTCGCGCCCGCCGTCGTCGTAGGTCCAGGGCGCGTCAAGACGGCCTCCGATGGGTTGGCCCCCCAACCAATCGAGGCGCCATGAACGCGCTGGAATAGTGTCGAAGAGATGAAGGAAGACGGTTACCGGGCGGCCCTTCGTTCGCGGTAACCAGCTTTCTGCTGACCTTAGGTAAAGATCGCTTCAGATCGGGTCTTCGATCGATCGGGCGAGCGGGGTGAACAGCTTGGGTCCGTCCAGCGTCATGTGCCAGCAGTCCTCCAGCCGGATGCCGAATTCGCCGGGGATGTAGATGCCGGGCTCGTCGGAGAAGCACATGCCAGGCGCGAGCGGCGTGGTGTCGCCGTGCACCAGATAGGGTGGCTCGTGGCCGTCGAGGCCGATGCCGTGGCCGGTGCGGTGCGACAGGCCTGGCAGGTGGAAGCCGGGGCCCCAGCCTTCCTTCTCGTAGTAGGCGCGGACCGCGTCGTCGATGGCGCCCACGGGGGTGCCTAAGTTGGCGGTGGCGAGCGCGATCTCCTGACCCTTCTTAACCGTCGCCCAGACCTTGCGCTGTTTCGCGCTGGGCTGACCCATCACCCAGGTGCGGGAGATGTCGGACTGGTAGCCGTAGACCGTGCAGCCGACGTCCATGAGGATCGTCGACCCGTCGCGCAGGGTCTGCTTCTGGTGGCTGCCGTGCGGATAGGCGCTGGCCTCGTTGATCAACACCAGCCCGAACTCCGGCGCCCCGCCCAGCGCCACGGTGGCCGAGGTCATCAGGGCGCCGATCTCGGCCGGCGTCATGCCCACGTGCGTATTGGCGTGGAGGTGGCGCAGGGCGGCGAGCGTCACGTCGTTGGCGGTCTGCATCAGGGCCAACTCCGCCGGCGACTTGATCAGGCGCACGGCCTTCACCAGGGCGTCGCCGGAGACCACGGCGTAGGCGCCGGCGCCGGCGTCGCGCACCCCGTCGACGATGAACAGGCGCGTGGTGGATTCGAAGGCGATCTGGCCGCCCATGATGCTGCGGTCCTTCAGCACGCCGACGATTCTGGCGAAGGGGCTCTCGTGCTCGTCCCACGGGCGCACATCGCCGCCGATGGCCAGGGTCTCGCGGACCGAGGGCTCCTCGAAGGCCGGCGTGACGATGACGGTCTCGCCCTTCACCGGGATAACGGCGGCGGTCGTGCGTTCCGAGCGATGCCACTGGACGCCGGTGAAGTAGTCGAGGCTCGACCCCGACTCCATGATCATCGCGCCCACGCCGCGCTCGGCCATCCCCTTCTGCAAGCGGGCGATCCGTGCGCGCCGCTCCTCCACCGAGATCGGCTTGGCGTCCTTGGTCATCGAGGTCAGGGGCGCCGGGCCGGCGGCTGAAGCGAGGCGCGGCAGGAAGGCGAAGGCGGCGGACCCCGCGGCGGCGGCGGTCAGGAACGCGCGGCGGCGCATGAGCAGTACCCTTCTTAAGGCTTGGCTTGCTGGATAGCCGATTCCGCCGGCGCCGTGACGTTCAGGGTCTTCAGCGCCTCGTCGATCGGAATGAAGAAGTTGATGCCGACCGGCGCCTCATTGACCATCTCGCCCGAGGCGGTGAGGCCGATCACCCGGCCGGTCTCGTCCAGCAGCGGCCCGCCGGAGGAGCCGTGGTTCACCATCACATCGCTCTGGATGAAGGCCTGGCCCGCGTTGTTGCGCAGCGCCGAGACGATGCCCTTGCTCATGGTGTTCTGGAACTGCGCGCCGAGCGGGGAGCCGATAGCGAACACCGTCTCGCCCTGCTGAACGGCGGTGTGGCGCAGGCCGAGCGCCGGGCGCCCGCCCGGCGCGGTGCGGATCAGCGCGACATCGCGGTGCGGGTCGCTGCGCAGGACCTCGCCGATGGTTTCGCCCCCGTCCGGCCACTTCAGCCGCACCACCTTGGCCGCGCCCACCACGTGGTGGTTGGTGATCAACAGGCCATCGTCGGAGACCAGGAAGCCGCTGCCGGACCCCTGCGGCGAGACGACCAACGCGACGGAGAGCGAGGCCTGGCTGATGCCAGGCTTGGTCTTGGCCGCCACCAGGCCGAGCGTCGCCAGCGTCCCGGGCGCAGGCGTTGCGGGCGCCTCCGCCGCCGCGGGCGCCGCCACCACGCGGCGGAAGTCGATGAAGCTGATCAGCCGCCGGACGTTGTCGCGGAAGGCGTCGTTGATCATCAGGCTCGGATCGCCCTCGATCCCCTTGGAAGGCGCGGTGTAGCCGCTGGTGATGTCGGCGGCGGCCACCACCTTCTGCTCCGTCACCGAATAGATTTCCCAGTGGGCGGTCATCACCACCGCGCCTTCCCAGCGGCCGCTGGAAAGGATCAGCCCGCAGCTCCTGCAGAACCGCCCCTGCATGTCGGTGATGCTCGCCGCCGCCAGCAGCTCCGGCGGCGGGGGCGCCTGGGTTGTGAAGAGGCCGCCGGCGTTCGGGACTTTGCCGACGGCCGCCTTCAACTCTTCGTCGAAGATCTGGGCGAAGAGGCCGGGGTTGATCGCCTTGCGGCCATCCTGCGCGCTGATCAGCCGGTCGTCGGCGTAGCTGTCCTTGTTGCGTAGGAAGGCCCAGGGCTCGGGCTTCAGCTGCACCACCAGCTTGGCGAACTTCACGGTGCGCGCATCGGCGGGCAGGGACACGGCCGTCACCGGCGGCGGGGCCGACAGGTTCTTGAGCTTGCCCTCGTCCACCGCCCGCGCCGCGCCGGCCGAAAGGCCCAGCGCCAGCGAGGCGAAGACGGCCAGCAATGTCCACGGCCGCATGCGCTATCCCCAACGCTTCGGAGACTATCAGACGCAGGATGCGTGGGAAGCCGGCTCAGCCTGCGGGCGAAAGCGCCAGCGCCCTCAGCGCTTCGTCGATGGGGATGAAGAAGTTGAGGTTGTGGGAGACGCCGTCGGGTGAATAACCCCAATCCGTCAGGCCAAGGACATGTCCCTGTTCATCCAAGAGCGGCCCGCCGGAATTGCCGTGGTCGACGGCCACGTCGCTCTGGATGAACGGCAACCCGTTCTCTATTCGCCGCACCGTCGACACCACGCCGCGGGTCAGGGTTCCGGCGAACTCGCGCTCGAGAGGCGTCCCGAGGGCGAAGACGGTCTCGCCCAGCCGCGGATCGGTATGGCGAATGGCCAATGCCGGCGCGCCCGCCGGCGGCGAGGTCTTGATCAGCGCGACATCGCGCCGTTTGTCGGCGCGAACGACTTCGCCAACAGTATCGACGCCATTGGGCCAGCGGACGCGCACGCGCCCCACATCGCCGGCGACGTGGTGATTGGTGAGGATATAGCCTTCAGGTGAGATCAGGACGCCGCTGCCGAACGCGTCCGCCGTGAAGATCGAGACGACGCCCTTCTGGGCCTGATCGAACGAAAGCGGCCCCGTGGCCGGCGGCAGGCTGATTTGCAGCGGCGACCTGCTGGTTTGCGGCGCAGTCGCGCTCCCACCGTGGCTCGCCTTCACCGCTTCGATGAATTCTGGCGAATTCGCCAGGGCGCGTGCGCTGGCGGCGAACACGCCGCGCAGCAGCTTCTGCTCGCCGTCGGACGAGGGCGGCACATCCATGACAGCGTGGGTCGGAACCCTGCCGATGATCCTGCCCTTCGTGGTCGAATAGATCTGCCACTCGATGTCCATCGAGGCGTGGCCCGTCTGGTAAGGCATGATCGTATTGTGGGAGGTGCAGAGGTCGACCTGGAGATCGTTGACCAGTCCTCCGACCTGAATCTCGACGTTCTCAGTGTGCGCCGCGAAGAGGTCCGAGGTGTCGGCGCCCGACCGGAAGCCGGCCTTCGAGAGCTCGTCCCGAAAGGCGGCCAGCAACATGGCGCTATGGCTGAAGCCTTCCGAATCCTTGGCCTTCCAATCTTCCTTCCCATTCGGGAGGCACACGAGTCCCCGCTTCAGGTGCAGCCAGGGTTTGCCGATGAGCTTGTCGGCATTCAACCGCGAAAGCTCTACCGCGCCCCGGCCAGCCTCCTCGGCCCTCGCCGCCGATCCAGCGATCACCAAAGCGGCGCTGAGCATCGCAGCCCATCCCAAGCGGCTCATGTCTCGCTCCCTCAAGGCCCGCAGGCTAGCAAACCTCTGCGCGATGCCTAGCCCATCACAACCTGGGGCTTACGCCTCGCTGAACACGCCCAACTCGTTGCCGCCCGGATCGCGGAAGTGGAACCGCCGACCGCCGGGGAAGCTGAAAATCTCGCGGGTGATGACGCCGCCGGCGGCCTTCACCTTGGCCTCCATGGCCTCCAGGTCGTGAGCGAAGAGGATGACGAGTGGCTTGGCGACGGTCTGGGTCATGTCTTCCTGGGCGCCGTAGAAGCCGCCGTCGAGGCCTTCGCTCATGGCCGCGTAGTCGGGGCCGTAGTCGGTGAAGCTCCAGCCGAAGGCGTCGGCGTAGAAGGCCTTGGTGGCCGGCATGTCGCCGCCGGGGAATTCCACATAGTCGATCTTGCCGTCCTCACGCATCGCCGTTCGCCTTCTAATGTTCGCAATTTGTTCTTTGATAATTCGCTGATCCGGCGGAGTCGAGTCGGTTGTCACGGCGCTGAGGTGGCGCGGGGCGTCCCGCGTGCCTAGCTAGGCGGGAGGCAACCTCAGGAGACGACGATGATCCGCAAGGCGAACGCCGTATGGCGCGGCACGGGGCGCGATGGCGCGGGCGATCTGACCACGGCGTCGAGCGTGCTGAACCGCACGCCCTACAGCTTCAAGACCCGCTTTGAGGACGAGCCGGGGACCAATCCGGAGGAGTTGCTGGCCGCCGCCCATGCGGGCTGTTTCACCATGGCCGTGGCCTTCGCCCTGCAGCAGGCGGGGTTCACGCCGCTGGAGCTGTCGACAGAGGCGGCGGTGTCGCTGGACCCGGACGGTCCTGGCTTCAAGATCTCGAAATCGGCGCTGACGCTGCGCGCCAAGATCCCCGGCCTCGACGACGCCAAGTTCCAGGAACTGGCCAAGGGCGCCGAGCAGAACTGCCCGGTGTCCAAGGTGCTGAACGCCGAGATCACACTGGACGCGAAGCTGGAGGCTTAGCGGCTGGGCCTAGCTTGCCAGCAGCAGGGCGCCGGTGGTGATCAGGATGGCGCAGACCCCGCGCCGCCAGGTGAAGCGCTCGTTGAGGAAGAGGGCCGCCAGGATCGCGGCGAACAGGATCGAGGTCTCCCGAAGGCCTGAGACCTTGGCCATCACCGCCCCGGCCATGGCCCAGACCACCGTGCCGTAGGCGACGATAGAGATCGCCCCGCCGCCTAGCGCCTTGGCCGTCTCGCGGTCGGGGCGGATCAGCGGCCAATGGCGGCGGAGCGCGAAGAAGACCAAGGGCATAGGCAAGGCCTGGGCCAGCGACATCCAGGCGAAATACCCAAGGGGATGGCCAGAGAGGCGCACCCCCATGCCGTCGCAGACCATGTAGGCGGCGATGAAGCCGCCGCTGGCCAGCGCCAGGATCGTGGCATGCGCGGCCAGCCGCTCGCGCCCAAGGCTCAGGCCCACGATGCCGCAGGAGACCAGCGCCAGGCCCGCCCAGGCCGGTGGCGACAGCCGCTCGCCGGCGAAGGTGGCCGCGCCCAGCGCCACCAGCAGGGGCGCGACGCCTCGGGCGATCGGGAAGACCTGCCCCAGTTCGCCCTTTTCATAGGCCCAGACCAGGAAGACGCAGTAGCCGACCTGCAACAGGCCTGAGACCAGCGCGAAGGCCCAGCTCGCCGCGGCCGGCGCTGGGACGAAGAAGACCGCGACCGCGGCTACGGCGCCGGAGACCAGGCTCATGACGGTGATCGACCACAGCCGGTCGGCGCCGCTGCGCAGCAGCACGTTCCAGGTTGCGTGCAACAAGGCCGAGCCCAGCACCAGGGCCGCGACCAACGGGGAAATGCCGCTCATGGCCGGCTACTCAAGGCATCGCCCAGACAGCCGTCTTCTTCACCGCCATGTCCTCCAGCTCCCGCGTGGTCGGGACCTGGTATTCGGCGAGTCGGGTGAGACCGGTGCGCGGGAAATAGCTGCGGCCGGGGTCCCCGATCAGCACGGTGGCGCCGCGGGTGCGCGCCTCGGCCAGCCAGGCCAGCACCCGCTCGGCCAGCGGCTTCTCGTAGCAGATGTCGCCGGCCAGAATGACCTGGGCCCAGGCCGGGGCCGGCGCGTCGAGCAGGTTCTGGTCGGTGAAGGCGCAGACGACGCCGTTGGCCGCGGTGTTCTGCGCCACGGCCGCCTCGCAGAAGGGATCGATGTCGGCGCAGAGCACGTCCCTGGCGCCCGCCTTCATCGCGGCGATGCCCACCATCCCGGAGCCGGCGGCGAAGTCGATCACGCGCTGGGCGGCGACGACCTCGGGATTGTCGATGAGGTAGCGGGCGAGCGCCTGACCCCCCGCCCAGGCGAAGGCCCAGAAGGGCGGCGGCAGGCCGATCTCTTCGAGGGCCTCTTCGGTCAGCTTCCAGATCGGGGTGATCTCGTCGGCGAGGCAAAGCTCGATCTCGGCGACGTGCGGAGGCCGCTGCAGCCGAGTGTTGGCGACGATGAAGTCGCGGCGGCCTTGCAGGGTGGCGGGGATCATCCGCTCCCTGTCAGGGCGCAGCGGTCTTAGGTCAAGGCGAGCCTACAGCCCTGGCCGCCGCCGGGGGGCGCGGCGGCCAGGACCTAGGCTGGGTCCAGCTTAGGAGCAGGGGACCCAGTTGTAGCGTTGGGCCGGGGCGTCCCAGGACCAGTTGCCGCAAGCCTGGGCCGGCGGGGCCGCCCGGGCCTGCTGGGGCGGCGGCGGTGCGTAGCTGTCGTCGTAGCCATAGTCCGAGGCGTAGGGGTAAGGCGCGTAGCCGTAGTCCGGATAGTAGGCGTAGCCCGGGTATCCGTACCCATAGCCGCCGAGCGCGAGGCCCAGGCCTACGCCGCCGACAAAGGCGCCGCCGCCGTAGTAACCGCCACGATAGTAGCCGCCACCGCCACGGAAGCCGCCGCCTCGGAATCCGGAGCCGCCGTGGAAGCCGCCACCAGCGCGCGCGCCGCCGCCATGGAAGCCGCCGCTATGGCCGCCGCCGGTGTGGGTCTGCGCCGCCGCGCTGAGCGGGACGGCAATCAGGGAAGCCCCCGCAAGAGCCGCGAGTACGGGTTTCAGAAGCGCTTTCAAATGGACCTCCAATTTCCAGAGGCCGTGGGTCACTATGGCCGACGGTCAACGTCGCCGATCATCAATCGGGTCCACTACGAGATGGGGACGAACCGGCCCGGCGCCAGGGAAAAACGTGATGCATTTTAGGTCTTTAGGTGACCATTGCGGGGCATATCTTGCGGCGGTGAATTATAGCGCCCTGCGGTGTCCGCGATGAAGCAACCCGCCTCCAAACCTCCAGTCCGCAAGGCCTCCGCGGTGCAGGCTGCGGGCGCCTGCGTCTGCGGCGCCGTGCGGTTCGAGATCGACGTGCCGGCGGTCTGGGCCTGGCACGATCACTCCGAGAAGAGCCGCCGCGCCCAGGGCTGCGCCTACGCGACCTATGTGGGGAGCTGGAAGAGCCGCTTCCGCCTGCTGGAGGGCGAGCAGCACCTGACCCGCTATGAGGACGCCGAGGCCGGCACGGTGCGGAGCTTCTGTTCCCGCTGCGGCACGCCGATGCTCTACGAACGCGCCCGGTCGCCCAAGATGGTCAACATCCCCCGCGCGGTGTTCCGTGAGCGCACCGGCCGCGACACCCGCTACCACATGAACCTCTCCGAACAGGCCGACTGGACCTGGACCGGCGAGGCGCTGAAGCCCCTGAAGGGCTACCCGGGGGTGATGTGGGAGCCGCCGCGCAAGAAGACGCCGGCCCGAGTCGTGGACTCGATGTTCGAGGCGTGTTAGCAATGCTGTGGAGAGACCACGATCCATGCCTGAGGCGCGACCGCTGCCGCCCATCTGGCTGATGGGCATGAGCTACCTGAGTTTCGGCATCTTCGGCGGCATCATGCTGATCGCCGTGCCGCAGCTCTTGGCCGGGGCGCATGTACCTGAGGCGCAGATCGCCGGCATCACCGCCATCGGCCTGGCTCCCGGCTTCATCGCCTTTCCGTTCGGGCCTCTGCTGGACTGGCGATTCAGCCGCCGGACCTATGCGATCTTCTTCGCGGGCGTGCAGGTGCTCTGCCTGATCGGCGCGCTCCTGAGCCTCTCCAACCTGCCGCTGCTCACCGCCCTGCTGTTCGCCGGCAATCTGACGGGCAACCTCTACTACAACGCCATCGGCGGCTGGTTCGGCGCCGTCGTGCCGACCGAGCAGAAGGGGCCGATCGGCGCCTGGCTGACCGTCGGCAACATCGGTGGCGGCGGACTGATCGTCACGGTGGCCGCAGGCCTGATGCACGCCCTGCCGTCGCCGCTCGGCGCCATCGCCATCGGCCTGATCGCCGCCGCGCCGATCCCGTTTTTCCTGTTCATCCCCTGTCCGCCGGCCGATGGGCGGCTGGCGCACGAAGGCTTCCGCGACTTCGCCCGCGACGTGGGTGCGCTGCTGCGCAAGAGCACGGTGCTTTGGACTCTGCTGCTGTTCCTGCTGCCAGCGGCGTCGTTCGCCCTGACCAATGCGCTGGGCGGCTTCGGCGCCGACTTCCATACCTCTGAGCAGATCGTCAGCCTCTTAGGCGGCGTGGGGCTGGTGGTCGCCGGCGTGATCGGCAGCCTGATGATCCCGGTGCTGTCGAAGCGGGTCCGGCCGCGGCCGCTCTATCTGATGGTCGGGGGCTTCGGCGCGCTCTTCACCCTGATCCTGGTGGTGACGCCGCACGTGCCGGCGACCTTCGGCCTGGCGATGCTGGGCGAAAACGTCTTCCAGGCGGCGGCCTTCGCGGTCGAGAGCATGATCATCCTGCGGACCATCGGCCACGACAACCCGCTGGCCGCCACCCAGTTCGGCCTGCTGAGCGCCGCCACCAGCCTGCCGCTCACCTACATGCAGTACCTCGACGGTCAGGGTTACGCCGCCATCGGGGTGAACGGCAGCCTGCTGGCCGACGCCCTGATCTCAGGCGCCGCGGTGCTGCTGCTGGCCGGCGTGCTCTGGGTCTGGCGCAAGCGGATTCCGGCGATCTAGGCGCCCGGCTTTCGCGCGTCCTCGCGGAAATATCGCCGGTCTTTCGGCTCCCGGTTGTCAAGGCCGTCCCCCCAGGCCTAGCTTGCGCGCACATTTTTCGCGGGGGATTCCACTGTGCTGAGGAAAGTCTTGTTGGCGGGCGCTGCTCTGTCGTTTGTGGCCGGCGTCGCGCTGGCGCAGCCACCCGCCGCGGAGCGCCCGGCGGATCGTCCCGCCGGCCGGCCGGCCTCCGCCGCCCAGGCCGAGAGCAAGAAGCCCGACGCCGCCACCGCCGAGCCCAACGCCGGGGTGCTGTTCAAGCCCGAGCATTTCGAGAGCGAAGGCGTGGTCACTGTCGAGGGTCAGGCCATCCCCTACCGCGCGGTCGCCGGCACCATCGTCGTCCATCCGCGCGGCTGGGATGATGCGGCGCGCAAGGAAGCCGCGCCCGGCCCCGGCGCCAACCTGGGCGCCGGCGGCAACCCCGAGGCCGAGGCGGCGATGTTCTACACCGCCTATTTCAAGAAGGGCGCGCCCGCCGCCGACCGGCCGATCACCTTCATCTACAACGGCGGTCCCGGCTCCTCGACCATGTGGCTGCACCTGGGCGCCTGGGGTCCGAAGCGGATCGTCACCGCCGACAACGGCGCCCACACGCCGGCCGCGCCCTACAGCCTCGTCAACAACAGCTATTCGATGATGGACGTCAGCGACATGGTGTTCATCGACGCGCCGGGCGCGGGCTTCAGCCGCATCGCCGGGCGCGACAAGGAAAAGGCCTTCTGGGGCGTCGACGAGGATGGCGCGGCCTTCACCCAGTTCATCCTGGCGTTCCTGTCGCAGTACGGCCGCTGGAACAGCCCGAAGTACCTGTTTGGCGAAAGCTACGGCACGCCGCGCTCGGCGGTGCTGATCAACAATCTGGAGACCGGCGAGGACGTCGACTTCAACGGCGTGATCCTGCTCTCGCAGATCCTCA
This sequence comes from uncultured Alphaproteobacteria bacterium, assembly GCA_903822175.1. GTDB lineage: Bacteria > Pseudomonadota > Alphaproteobacteria > Caulobacterales > Caulobacteraceae > Phenylobacterium. The sequence goes on along the minus strand of CAIJOB010000030.1, from coordinate 67,478 downwards.
ACTTCGCGCTCAGCGTCGACGGCGCCGAGAACAATCCGGGCAGCGACCAAGCCTATATCACCGCGCTGCCGACCTATGCGGCCAGCGCCTGGGCCCGCAAGCTGGTGCCGGGCGCGCCGGCGACCATCGAAGCCTATATGAAAGAGGTCGAGGACTTCGCCACCGGCGACTATGCGGTCGCCCTGCAGAAGGGCTCCGAGCTCGACCCGGCCAAGAAGCGCCAGATCGCCGAGCGCTACGCCCACTACACGGGCCTTCCCGCCGCGTATGTTCTCCGCGCGGACTTGCGCATCACCGGCGGCGAATTCGAGAAGGAACTGCAGGTCGATCAGGGCCTGACCACCGGGCGCCTCGACACCCGCTTCTCCGGCCCGGACCTCGATCCGCTGTCCAAGGAAGCCAGCTACGACCCGCAGTCCTCGGCGCTGTCGTCGGCCTATGTGAGCGCGTTCAACGACTACGCCCGCAAGACGTTGGGCTATGGCGAGGGCAAGGTCTTCAAGCCCTCGGTCAACGTCTTCCGCTTCTGGGACAACAACCACACCCCGCCGGGGCGTGGCGGCGGCTCGCCGCGGGCGATGCTCAACGTCATGCCGGACCTGGCCAACGCGATGAAGCAGAACCCGGGCCTGAAGGTGATGCTGCTGGGCGGCTATTACGACCTGGCGACGCCCTTCTACGAGGGCTGGTACGAGATGCACCACCTGCCGATGCCGGACAATCTGCAGCCCAACATCAGCTACCACTACTACGAGAGCGGCCACATGGTTTACGCCAAGGAGTCCTCGCTCAAGGCGATGCATGACGACGTGGCGGCCTTCATCTCCAAGACCCACGGGACCGCGCACTAAGACCGTCGCGGGATACGTCCCTAGCCCTTGTCGTTCGCCGGATCGGCTTCCAGCTGACCGGTGGATGACGATGGGCTGGCGACCGCCTTGCCGCCCTTGCCGCGCCGCAACAGCGGGGCCTGCTTCGGCATGGTGCTGCGCTTTTCCAGGTGCTCGTGGAACTGTCCGGCCTGGTTGATGATCAGCGCGACGTCCATCAGGGCGACCAGGATGGTGCTGATCCCGCCGCCGTGGGCGAAGTCCTTGGGCAGGTCCTGGATCTGGTGGATGAAGCCCAGCACCAGGCCGACGCCGAGGAAGCTGTTGTAACGCCGGCCGAGGTTGGCCTGCAGCCAGGCGTCGAGATGATAGGCGCCCTGCGCCAGGTTGCGGACGATGCTGCGCTTCATGCCCCGAGGCTCCCCGATTTAGAGACACTCTAGCGCGTCAAAGGCCGTCGTGGATCGGGGATTGGCCCAAATGGAAATCCCCTCCCCGTGAAGGGAGGGGACAGCCCCGCGTGTGGTCCAAGGGGGTGGCCGCGGGGCTTTTGGGTAGACGCGCTCCGGGGGGGAAGGCGCGTCAGTCGAGGTCTTCGTCGTACTCGTCGGCGGAGACCATCAGTTCCGGCGTCGCGAGCGTGTCGTAGAAGTAGGACACCGGCACGTTCAGGGCGACGGAGACGCACCACAGCTGCGAGGCCGACATGCTGCAAAGGCCGGATTCGTACTTGTGGACCTGCTGGAAGGTGACGCCGCAGGCGCCGGCCAGATCCTGCAGGGTGAGGTCCATCATGCGGCGCCGCGTCCGGATGGCCCGGCCCAGGCGCTGCTGGATGACCTGCGTCGTCGCGGGCGTGATCGGCGCCGGGCGCAGGCGCAGCTTCGGCGCGTCGTTCGCGGCGTGCAGATCCGCGACGGTTGTGGCGAGGGCGGGTGCGTAGACAGGGTGAGCTTCCATGTCCGCCAGAATGGCTGCGTCAACCTGCCACGGGCAGTTGCAGCGGCGGTCGGCGGGATGCACCAAGTTGCATACTCGCTTGCCGAGCGAGTTTGGCGCGCGCGCAAGTTAGGATTACCACGGTCCGGAAACCTGCTATCAGCGGTATCTTAGCAGTGTAAACATGGCGGCGAGGCGATCATGAGCGGCGGCGAAACGGTGCTGGTGACCGGGGGATCCGGTTACATCGGCGGGTGGTGTGTCGCCAGCCTGCTGCAGCGCGGCTACGTGGTGCGGACCACGGTCCGCGACCTGGCCAAGGAAGCCGCCGTCCGCGCGTCGCTCAGCAAGATCACCGACCCGGGCAATCGCCTCAGCTTCTATGCCGCCAACCTGACCTCCGACGACGGCTGGGACGCCGCGGTCGAGGGCTGCGACTACGTCCTGCATGTGGCCTCGCCGCTGGGCGTCGCCGACCCGAAGGACCCCAACGACCTGATCGTCCCGGCCCGTGAAGGGGCCAAGCGCGCGGTCGGCGCGGCGATCAAGGCCGGCGTCAAGCGCGTGGTGCTGACCTCGTCCGTGGCCGCCACCTACAAGGGCGCGACCCACCGCGGCACGATGGCCGAGGGGAAGGCCGATCCGACCGGCGACTGGACCAGCGACGAGACCGTCTGGACCGACCCGTCCGCGCCCAAGGTCAGCGTCTATGCCCAGTCCAAGACGCTCGCCGAACGCGCCGCCTGGGAGCTGATCCATGCGTCGAGCACCGGCACGACGCTGGCCACGGTCAATCCGGCCCTGGTGCTGGGTCCGGTGACCAGCGGGGACTTCTCCGAGTCGGTGCAGGTCGTCGAGCGCCTGCTCTCCGGCCGCGTCCCCGGCATCCCGCGCCTGGGGTTCAACGTGGTCGACGTGCGCGACGTGGCCGACCTGCACATCCGCGCCATGACCGACGAGCATGCCGCCGGCGAGCGGTTCATCGCGGCCGGGCAATATGCCTGGATGGGCGACCTGGCCGATCTGCTGCGCGCCAAGATGGGCGCCGGCGCGGCCAAGGTTCCGACCCGCAAGGTGCCGAACTTCGTGATCCGGCTGGCCGGGCTGTTCGACAAGGACCTGGGCTCGGTGAGTTCGTCGCTCGGCGTCAAGCACGACTACTCGTCGGACAAGGCCCAGCGCATGCTCGGCTGGAAGCCGCGCCCGCTGGAGGAGACCATCGTCGACTGCGCCAACAGCCTGATCGCGAACGGCCTGGTCTGAGCCGGTGCTCTGCCCCGATCCCGATGCGGTGCTTGGGCGCCTGCGGGCCTCCTGCCTGGCGCTTCCGGAAACCGATGAAGTGGTTTCCCACGGCTCGCCGGCGTTTCGGGTGGCGGGCAAGATGTTCTGCTATTTCTGGCACGACCATCACGGCGACGGCCTGACCGCGGCCTGCGTGAAGACCTCGGGCCGCGACGAGCAGGATCTGCTGCTCGAAGCCGATCCCGGCCTCTATGCTTGGTTGCCCTATCTCGGCCCGTCGGGCTGGATCGGCGTGAGGCTGGCCTCGCCGGAGCTCGAATGGGAGCATCTGGAGGCGCGTCTGCTCTCCAGCTGGCGCCTTGCCGCGCCCGAGCGCCTGGCGGCCATCTAGCGCCTCGACCGGACTGCGCGGGCCGCCTAGGGTCGGGCCTTCATCGGCCCGGGGGGTTCATGGTCCATCGCGTTCTCGCCGCCGCCTTGGCGTTGGCCTTCCCCGCGCTTGCGGTGGCCGCGCCGCTCACCGCCCAGCAGCAGCGAGACATCGACGCCAGCGTCGGCGAATGGCTGGCCAAGACTGGGGCGCCTTCGGTCTCCATCGCGGTCGCGAGCGACGGCGAGGTGGTCTACGCCAAGGCCTATGGGAACGCCCGCCTGGCGCCGGCCAGGCCCGCCACGCCGGCGACCCGCTACGCCATCGACAGCGTCTCCAAGGAATTCACCGCGTCGGCGATCCTGAAGCTGCAGGAGCAGGGCAAGCTCAGCCTCGATGACAAGGTCGCGAAGTATTTCCCGGACCTGGCCAGCGCCGACCAGGTCTCAATTCGTCAAGTGCTCAGCCACACCGCCGGCTACCGCGACTACTGGCCCCAGGACTATGTGACGATCGAGATGGGCAAGCCCACCACGGTGCGGGCGGTGCTGGACGAGTGGGCGAAGAAGCCGCTCGACTTCGCGCCGGGGACCGACTGGCAATATTCCAACACCGGCTTCGTGGTCGCCGGCGCGATCGTCGAGAAGGTGTCGGGCCAGCCGCTGGTGGAGTTCCTGCGGGCGAACATCTTTGGCCCCCTGAAGATGGAAGCGGTCACCGACGCCGACCAGCAGGCGCTGGGGCCGGCCGACGCAGGGGCCTATACCCGCGCCGGCGGCGGCCCCACGCGGCCCGCGCCGAAGGAAGGCGCTGGCTGGCTGTTCGCGGCGGGCGAACTGGCCATGGCCCCGCGCGAGCTCGCTAAGTGGGACATCAGCCTGATGGCCAGGAGCCTGCTCGCGCCCACCTCCTATGACGCGCTCTACACGCCGATCAAGCTGACCACCGGCCGCGACAGCCACTACAGCCTGGGCCTGGACGTCCGCGACAACCACGGCCGGCTGGTGATCAGCCACGGTGGCGGCGGCTCCGGCTTCCTCGCCGCCAACGTGATGTATCCGCACGAGAAGGTCGCGATCATCGCCTTCACCAACAACGACTGGATCCCGCCCAATGCGGTGGCCGACCGGGTGGCCTTCGTGGTCCTGCCGCCGCCGGCGCCCGAAGCGCGTGCGCGCCGCCTGTTCGCCCAGTTCCAGGCTGGCGAGGTCGACCGCGGCCTGTTCACCGAGAACGGCAATTTCTACCTGACCGCCGCCAACCTCGCCGACCAGAAAGCGGGCCTGGGCGGGCTTGGGCCGGTGCGGCTCATGGAGCTGCTGGGCCAATCGACGCGCGGCGGCTTGCTGACCCGCACCTGGAAGATCACCACGTCCACGACGACCCTGCTCGCCGTCGAGCGCGGCTATCCGGACGGCAAGCTTGAACAGTTCATGATCTCGAAGGCGTACTGACGATGGGAAACACGATGAGAAACCTTGGCGCCTTGGCCGTCGCGGCCGTCCTGGCGGTGGCTTGGAGCGCTGAAGCGCAGGGGCGCCGCCAGCCGCAGGAAGCCGACGGCTACACCCGCTACGAGCTGCTGGCGCCGGGCTCGGCCAAGTTCCGGATTATCTACGACATCACCGCCGTACGGCCGGGTGCGACCGCCTTCTTCAACCCGATCCGCAAGGGCAGCGTCGCGTCGGACGAGAAGGTCACCGACCTCGCCACCGGCCAGCCGCTGAAGTTCGCCCAGGTCTCGGGCGAGAGCGCCAAGACCACCGGCCTGCCGGAGGCCGATGCGGCCAGCGACTACATCCGCGTCGAGCTCGCCCGCCCGGTGCCCGCCGACGGCGGCCAGGCGCGCATCCTGATCGAGAAGACCTACGAGGACGCCAAGAGCTACAAGGTCGACGGCAAGGACATCGTTTTCGACCGAGGCCTGGGCATCAAGAAGAACGCGGTCGTCCTGCCGCTGGGCTACGTGCTGGTCGACTGCAACTATCCGTCCCAGGTGACGCAAGAGGCCGATGGGCGCCTGCGGATCAGCTTCTACAACATCACGCCGGGCGAGGCGCCGCTGAAGCTGCGCGCGACGCCAGGCACGCTCTCGGCCACCGCCACCAGCGTCAAGGCCCGCAAGTTCGATGAGCGGGCGAAACAGACGCGCGACATCGTCTATTTCCTGCAGCCGCCGGAGACCCACGCTTTCGACCTCTACCACGACTACACCGAGGAAAAGACCGGGGTCAGCCGCTACATCAACGTCGTGCGCACCGGCTCGGTGGCGACCAACCCCTCGGCCCGCAACCTCGACACCGGTGAGACCATTCCCGCCGTCCACCTGAAGGGCGACGCGATCACCAAGGCCGGCATCGATGACCCGGAACTGGGCAAGGTCACGCCGGAGAGCGAGATCGTGGTCTTCAACTTCAAGCCGCTGAAAGCCGGCCAGTCGATCCGCCTGCGGATGAGCGAAACCTACACCGACCCCGGCCGCTACAAGCTGGTGGGCGACGAGCTGGTCTTCGACCGCACCTTCGGCCGCGCGGTGAATGCCGTCGTCCTGCCCAAGGGCTGGATGCTGACCAATTCAAGCGCGCCGGTGGTGGTCAGCCGCACCGAGGACGGCCGCGTCCGCCTCGACTTCAACAACGCCCGGCCGGACGAGATCGAGGCGCTGTTCACGGCGAAGAAGGTCGCGCCCTAGGTCCATCGCGCCTGTCCGCATTCGCGTGGCGCGCGAGTTGCAGCCTTAGCCCCGAACCCGGGCCGCGTTGGCCCGAACTGAGACAATGGGGCTGGCGATGACTTTCAAGATGACCTTGGCCGCGACCGCGGCGGCGTTTGTGACCCTGGCCGCGGCGGGCGCTCAGGCGACCGTGCTCTATTCGGGCCCGGCCTCCATGGCCGAGATGGCCACTGGCACCTCGTTCGACGTCGGCTTCGACGCGCTGCATGCCGGGGCTGCGAACCTCTCCTTCGTGCTGGACGGCTACGCCAGCCTGGACGGCCAGAACTGGTACGAGGACGACTTCACCCTCAGCCTGAATGGCAACGCGCTTGCCAAGGGGACCTGGAACATGGGCGGCGGCGGCGCCGACGTGGTCTATTTCTCCCCGGTCGGCTCGACCTTCGACAACATCTCCGACAACGGCGCCGACCACCTGGCGATCAACTGGAATGGCGGCCACGTGGACGCGTACGTTCCGCTGGACCTGACCTCTGGCCACAACACGCTCACCTTCGCCTACGACAGCCTGGCCTATAACGACGGCCAGAACGCCGGTTGGCAGGGCATGGGCGATGAGGGCTGGGGCGCGCACAACATCGTCGTGACCCAGAACCCGCTGGTCCTGGACCAGCGCGGGCCGGGCGGCGTGCCGGAACCGGCGACCTGGGGCCTGATGATCGTGGGCTTTGGTGGCATGGGCGCGCTGCTGCGCCGTCAGCGCCGCCAGCAGCCGGCCTTCGCCGCGATCTGAGCTAGGCCGCTTTCGCCGTGGCGACCCTCAGCATGCTGAGGTAGCCCGGCGCGGTCAGCATCTGCGGCATCACGCCCTTCGCCTTCAACAGGCGGTGGGCGCGGGGTAGGTTGTAGCAGGGCACATGCATGAACATGTGGTGCTCGCAGTGATAGTTCACGAAGTAGGGCGCGATCACCGCCCGCTCCAGCCAGTTCGCTGACGTGGTGCGGGCGTGGCGCAGCGGGTCGGCCTCGTTCTTGGCGACGCAGGCATGCTCGGCGATGTTGCGCAGCCGCGTGATCATCGGCAGCCAGGTCGCCTGCGGGACCAGCCACAGCACCGGCCACACCCACCACAGGCCAAAGGGCGCGGTCACCGCGACGGTCACCACCATGCCGATCAGGAACCGGCGGCGGCCATAGATCGCCGAGCGGAGCAGCGGCCACAGCGGCTCGCCGGGCTTGCGGTTCGCGATGCGCTTCACCAGCCCCGACCAGCGCAGTTTCCAATAGGTCCGCCCGGTCAGGTCGCGCGCGATCTTCCGGCGCAGCGACAGGCGGGTGATCGGGAAGGGCGCCGAGAGCACCAGGTCCGGGTCCTCTTCCTGCTGGGCGAACTTGTGATGCTGCAGGTGGTAGTTCCGGTAGTCGATCAGCCCGCCGGTGGTCAGGTGATTGCCCACCCAGTCGTTGACCTTGAGATTGGGGTGCAGGCAGGCGTGGGCCGCGTCATGCATCAGGATCGCCACGCCCAGCTGGCGTCCGCCGATGACGATGATGGCGGCGGGAATGGCGATCAGCTTCCACCAGCCAGGCGCCGCGACCGCGACCGCCATGGCCAGACCAATGACGATCCAGGCATGCGCCAGCAACGCCAGCCCCATCCACCGTGAACGGCGCGCCAGGGGCGCCCATTCCTCGGGGGCGAAATAGCTCTTCGGATCGACGCGGGTCGCAACGGCCATGGCCTATTGTAACTCGTCTAGAAGAGTTGCGGAATTCGTGTGCCCGCGATGATCGCCAGCACCAGGATCAGGCCGGCCCAGCTGTTGGACTTGAAGAGCCGCAGCGCGCGTTCGCCATCGTCCATCCGCACCTTGCGCGCCTGGGAACATAGCTGCACCCCATAGGCGATCAGGGCGATGTAGAAGAGCGGGCCGAGGTTCGCGACCGCGCCCATGCCGATCAGGATGGCGAGGCTCACCAGATAGAACCCCAGGATCCCCAGCGGGGCGCCTGCGCCCAGCCGCCGCGCCGAGGACTTCACCCCGGCCAGCGCATCGTCCTCGATGTCCTGGATCGCGTAGATAGTGTCGTAGCCCAGCGTCCAGAACACGCCCGAGGCATAGAGCAGGACGGCGGGCCAGGTGAGCGCGCTGTCGGCCAGCGCCCGCATCAGGAACCGGCTGTCGCCGTTGGTCAGGATGTAAGGCGCCATGCCGCGCCAGAACGCCGGCCCAGCGCCGGTCGCCGCCGAAAAACCCAGCAGCGCGCCCCAGTTGAAGGTCAGGCCGAGCCAGGCCTGCGGCCACCAGGTGATCCGCTTCATGAACGGGTAGGCCGCCACCAAGGCCAGCGAGCCGACCCCCAGCAGCACCGCCGTCGGCGGCAGGCTGAGCAGGATGGCGAGCGAGGCCAGGCAGCAGACGATGACGTAGGCCCAGGCCTGCTTGACGCTGATCTCGCCAGCCGGGATCGGCCGCATCGCGGTGCGCGCCACCTTGGCGTCGATGTCGCGGTCGACGATGTCGTTGTAGGCGCAACCCGCCGAGCGCATCAGCGCCGCGCCGAGCGCCACCAGACCCATCAGCCCCACGTCCGGCAGCCGCTGCTCCAGGGCGTCGGCGAGGGCGATCCCCTGCCAGCCCGGCAGCATCAAGAGCCAGATCCCGGTCGGCCGGTCGAACCGCCCAAGCTTCAGCCACGGGCGAAGGCCCACGGGGGCGAACCGGTCGACCCAATTGGTGGGCATGGCGTCGGGGAGATGGGAAGCGGTGGTCACGCGCCTTCTCTAGTGCGCCCGCAGCGCCTCCTCCACCACTTCGTGGTCCCCCTCCCCCGTCTTCACGGGTGAGGAACTTGGCGCCGTCAGTTCCTCACCCGTGAAGACGGGGGAGGGGGACCACGAAGTGGTGGAGGAGGCGCTGGTACGGGTGTGGCCTCACCGCCACCTTGGCGACAAAGCCAGAACCGGGTTCTCCCCTCGCCTTGACGCTCAAAACCCGCGCGCCTAGCTTCCGCCACCTCAGCCACGCGAAAGGAGGGCCGAAATGACGTTCATTCCAGCTGCTCCGCGACCGTGCGCCGGGCCGCCGCCGCGCTTCTAACTCAACCGGACTGCTTCGCCTGGGGGCCTTGAGGCCCCAAGTTTCGAAGCGCTTCCGCGCGCCCGGGGCCCGTCGGGGTTTTTTCTAAAAATCCCCGCCTCACCCAAAGACCTTCCATTCGCGCCCAAGCGCCGCCGTCTGAGTCCAGACATTCGCGGTCCACGGGCGCCGAGATTTTCGAGCCCTCCGATGACCGACCACTACGAAGACACCGAAGACCAGAAGGCGCGGGTGCTGAAGAACAGCGCCGTGCTGGCCTTCATCGCCAAGTTCTGGCTTCGCCGCCCCTGGCTGCTGACGGGGACCGTGACCTTCGTCATCGCCGCCATCGCCTTCGACCTGGCGACGCCCTGGGCGTCCGGGCGGCTGGTCGACGCGGTGACCCATGGCCAGTCCAACGCCGCCAGCGCCTGGCGCGCCTGGGCGATTTTCGTGGGCGTCTATTTCGCCTTCTCGATGATCCGCAACCTCTCCATGCGGTTCTGGATTCCGCTCGCCTCCTCCAACATGAAGGAGATGACCGACGAGGGCTTCCAGCGGGTCCAGTCGTTCAGCGCCGACTGGCACGCCGACATGTTCGCCGGCGCCACCGTGCGCCGGCTCAGCCGCGCGATGTGGGGCTATGACAACGTGTCGGATGCCGCCCTGGTGTTCCTGGGCCCCGCAATCATCGTGCTGATCGGGCTGTGCGCGATGATGGCGGCGCGCTGGCCGATGGTGGGCGCCTTCTCCACCGTCCTGGTGACGCTCTACATCGTCTCCAACATCGTCACGACGAACCTCTATGCACGGCCGGCGAACCTGCGCTCGGTGGCGCTGGACAGCCGGATCGGCGGCGCGCTTGCCGACTCCATCTCGTCCAACCCGACGGTGAAGAGCTTTGGCGCGGAGGCGCGCGAGGAAGCCCGCGTCGCCGGCGTCACCGATCTCTGGCGCCTTGCGGCCAACAAGACCTGGAACCGCTTCACTGACATCTGGCTGTTCCACAGCATCCTGCTGGTGGTGCTGCAGGCGGGGCTGACCGGCCTGTTGCTGCGGCTGTGGGCCAAGGGGCAGGCGACGCCGGGCGACGTGGCCTTCGTCATCACCGCCTTCATGCTGATGACCGGCTATCTGCGAAACATCGGCGACAACATCCGCATGACGCAAAAGGGCCTCGACGACACCGAGGACGTGGCCCGCTACGCGATCATGGCGCCGCAAGTACTCGATGCCCCGAACGCCAAGCCCTTCCGGCCGGAGGTGGGCGAGATCGTCTTCGACCGGGTGGTGTTCCGCTACAAGTCGGCGGCGACCCCGCTCTACGACCACTTCACCCTGCGCATCGCGCCTGGCGAGCGGGTGGCGCTGGTCGGGCCGACGGGCGCGGGCAAGTCGACCTTCGTGAAGCTGATCCAGCGGCTCTATGACGTGGACGCCGGCCAGATCCTGGTGGACGGGCAGGACATCGCCACGGTCAGCCAGGGGAGCCTGCGCCGCGCCATCGCGGTGGTGCCGCAGGACCCGGCGCTGTTCCACCGGACGCTCAGCGAGAACATCGCCTACGCCCGGCCTGGCGCCACCCAGGACGAGGTCGAGCTCGCCGCCAAGCGGGCCCGCGCCCACGACTTCATCGGCAAGCTGCCGCAGGGCTATCGCACGCTGGTCGGCGAGCGCGGGGTGAAACTCTCGGGCGGCGAGCGGCAGCGGGTGGCCATCGCCCGCGCCTTCCTGGCTGATGCCCCGATCCTGGTGCTGGACGAGGCGACCTCATCGCTGGACGTGGAGACCGAGCGGCAGGTGCAGGCGGCCATGGAGGAGCTGATGGTCGGCCGCACCACCATCGTCATCGCCCACCGCCTGTCGACCATCCGCGGCGCCGACCGCATCCTGGTCTTCGAGGACGGCCGCATCGTGGAAGAGGGCAAGCACGCCGACCTGGTGAAAAAGGGCGGCGCCTACGCGCGGCTGCACGCGGTGACGGAAGGGTGGGTCTAGCCGACGGCGGCGGAGAGGGCGGCTGAAAGGTCGCCCTTCTTCTCCACGCGCACGCTCGACAGCCCGAGCCATCCGGCCATCAGCTTCAGCTCCTGCGCTAACCGCACCGGCGTCGCGTCGGACGCCCAGGGCTCGGCGTGGCTGGCCTGGACGATCAGGACGCCGGCCTTGCGGTCGCTCTTCAGGTCGACCTTGGCGGTCAGCGCGTCGCCCTCCAGGAACGGCAGGACGTAGTAGCCGTGGGTGCGCTCTTCGGCGGGCGTGTAGATCTCGATCCGGTAGCGGACGCCGAACATCCGCTCGGTGCGTTCGCGGAACCAGATCAGGTTGTCGAAGGGCGAGAGCAGGGCCTGGGCGGCGACGCGGCGCGGACGCTTGGCGGCGGGGTCTAGGTAGGCCTGGTCGCGCCAGCCCTTCACGGTCACCGGGACTAGACTGCCGTCCTCGACCAGTTCTGCGACGCGATCCTTGAAGCCCTCGACCGGCATGCGGAAATAGTCCCGCAGGTCCTTGCCCGTCGCGATGCCCATGGCGGCGATGGCGATGCGCAACAGGGCGTGGTGGGCGTCCTCGCGGCTGGGCGTTGGGGCCTCGACGATGGCGCGGGGCAGCACTTTTTCCGGCAGGCCGTAGACCCGCTCGAAGGTCCCGCGCCGCGTGGCGGTGGTCAGCTCGCCGGTCCAGAACAGGCCCTCCACCGCGCTCTTGGCGTGGCTCCAGCCCCACCAGCCGCCGACGCCCTTCTGGCCGATCTCCAGCTCCGAGGCCGACATCGGCCCGCGCGTGCGAATGGTCTCCAGCACCTTCTCCACGAAGTCGGCGTTCTCGCGCCGGAAGCGCGCGACGCCTTTCCAGAGGCCGACACCGTCCCGCGCGTCCTGCATGCGCCAGCGGAACAGCGGCTGGCTGGTCAGCGGCAGCAGGGATGCCTCATGCGCCCAGTACTCGAACAGCGGCCGCTTCTTCGCCCAGGCGACCTCTTCCAACATCTCGCGCGGATAGGCGCCTAACCTGGAAAAGGCCGGCAGGTAGTGGGTGCGGCTGACCACATTGACGCTATCGATCTGCACCACGCCCAACCGCTCGATCAGCTTGACGAGCTGGCGCTTGGTCACCGGCCCAGTGGGCCGGGGCGTGGCGAACCCCTGGGCCGCCAGCGCGATGCGGCGAGCCTCGCCGGCGGTCAGTTTATCGTTAGGCATCCGTCCGCCGCTCCATTCCCGAGTCGCCAAAAGGAGCCTAGCGGATCGAACAAAGAAAGAACAAGAGTCCGTTTAAGAATGGTTAACGGCGTAACCTCTTCCGCCTTGTTAGTAAGAACAAATTAAGAATTGAGGCTGATCTAACACTGGTTTTGATTTTAAGGGCGCTTCCAGCGTCAGCGTTCCAGGCGTCCATCGGTGAGGGCGTCGGTCTCGAACTCGAAGACCACCTTGGGGTCGGGCTTTTCCACGTCCTTGGCGATGGTTTTCGGCGCGAGCTCCTTCAGGAGGTAGCGCATGGTGTTGAGCCGGGCCTTCTTCTTGTGGTCGGTGCGCACGATGATCCAGGGCGCTTCCTTGGTGTGGGTGCGCCTCAGCATCTGGTCGCGGGCCTCGGTGTAGTCGTCCCACTTCTCCTGGGCGACGCCGTCCAGCGGGCTGACCTTCAGCGCCTTCAAGGGATCGGTCTTGCGCGCCTTCAGACGCTCGGCCTGCTCCTTGCGGGAGATGTCGAGCCACAGCTTGATGACCTTGAGGCCGGAGCCGACCAGCATCGCCTCGAACCCCGGCGTGTCGCGCAGGAAAGTCTCGTGCTCGTCCTCGGTGCAGAAGCCCATCACCGGCTCGACGCCGGCGCGGTTGTACCAGGAGCGGTTGAACAGCACGAACTCGCCGGCGCCGGGCAGGTGTTTGGCGTAGCGCTGGAAGTACCACTGCGACCGCTCGCGGTCGGTGGGCTTGGGGAGCGCGATGGCGCGGGTGTTGCGCACCGACAGATGCTCGGTGATCCGCTTGATCGCCCCGTCCTTGCCCGCGGCATCGCGGCCCTCGAAGATCACCAGGCTCTTCTCGCCGGATTTGATCGCCGCGATCTGGAACCGCACCAGGGCCGCCTGCAGGCTTTCCAGCTCGCGCTCGTAGTCTTGGTCTTTCGCCATGTCTTGAACCCTAGTCCCGATGAAGCCCCGGGGGCTACAACGGCTCAATGATCCGCCTGTTCATTCCGCACGATCTTGCCGCCGGCGCCGAGCTGGCGCTGGACCATGGCCAGAGCCACTACCTGGCCTCGGTGATGCGTCAGGGCGTCGGCGACGAGGTGGCGCTGTTCAACGGCCGCGACGGCGAATGGCGGGCGACGATCACTGTGGTGACCAAGCGGGCGGTGGGCCTGCGGGCCGAGGCGCTGATCCGGGCGCAGGCGGTGGGGCCCGACCTCGATCTGATCATCGCGCTGGTGAAACGCAGCCGGTTGGAGACCATCGTCGAGAAGGCCGCCGAGCTTGGCGCGCGGCGCGTCCTGCCCATCGTCACGGAGCGCACCAACGCCGACCGCGCCCGGGTCGAGCGGCTGACCGCCATCGCCACCGAGGCGGCCGAACAGACCGGACGACTGGATGTGCCTGGGGTCGCCGAGCCTCAGAAGCTTGCGGCCCTGCTGAAGACTTGGGACGCGGGCCGTCGCCTGCTGTTCTGCGACGAGGCGGGTGACGCGGCGCCGGTCAACGATGCGCTGAAGGGCCAGGCGGCCGGACCCTGGGCGATCCTGATCGGGCCGGAAGGCGGGTTTTCGCCGAAGGAACGCGAGACCCTGCGGGCGTTGCCCTATGCGGTCCCGGCCTCGCTCGGGCCCCGGATCCTCAGGGCCGACACCGCCGCGATCAGCGCCCTGACGCTCTGGCAGGCGGCGCTCGGCGATTGGACCCTCAAGGGCGCCCCTTGAGCTTCGCCCGATTGCGCCCACCTATTCCGTCAACGTAAAGAGCACCGCTGCATCACGCGGTCCCGGTTGGGATGGGAAACGATACGCATGGCCGAGACCGCCACGGACGACCGTCCCCTGACGTTCGAAGACCTGGTCGCCTGGTTCGACGTGGGCTCCAAGCCCAAGGACCAGTGGCGCGTGGGCGCCGAGCACGAGAAGTTCGTCTTTCATCTGGGAACCCACACGCCGGTTCCCTATGAGCCGAACGGCATCAAAGCCCTGCTCGACGGCCTGACCCGCTTCGGCTGGGAGCCGGTGCTGGAGGCGGGCAATGTCATCGCCCTGGAGCGCGGCAAGGCCAATGTGAGCCTGGAGCCCGGCGGCCAGTTCGAGCTTTCCGGCGCGCCGCTGGAGACCATCCACGACATCTGCGAGGAGACCGGCCAGCACCTGCAGGAGGTGAAGGTCGTCGCTGACGAGCTCGGCATCGGCTTCCTGGGCCTGGGCTTCTCGCCGATCTGGCGGCGCGATCAGGTCCCGGTCATGCCCAAGGGCCGCTACAAGATCATGCGCGACTACATGCCCAAGGTCGGCGGCCTGGGCCTCGATATGATGTTCCGCACCTGCACCGTGCAGGCCAACCTCGACTTCGGCTCCGAGGCCGACATGGTGGCGAAGTTCCGCACCAGCCTCGCCCTGCAGCCGATCTGCACGGCGCTGTTTGCCAATTCGCCGTTCATCGAGGGCAAGCCGTCAGGCTTCGTCTCGGCCCGCGCCAACGTCTGGACCGACACCGATCCCGACCGCACCGGCATGCTGGACTTCGTGTTCAAGGACGGCTTCGGCTTCGAGACTTACGCGAAGTATGCGCTCGACGTGCCGATGTATTTCGCCAAGCGCGGCGACCGCTATGTCGATCTGGCCGGCCGCTCCTTCCGCGACTTCATGGACGGCAAGCTGGCCGACCTGCCGGGCGAAAAGCCGACGATCAAGGACTGGGCCGACCACACCACGACGATCTTCCCGGAAGTGCGCCTGAAACAATATCTGGAGATGCGCGGCGCCGACTCCGGCCCCTGGAGCCGGCTCTGCGCCCTGCCGGCGCTGTGGATGGGCATCTTCTACGACAGCGCCGCCTTGGCTGCCGCCTGGGACCTCTGCAAGGACTGGAAAATCGAGGACCACGAGCGCCTGCGCGCCGACGTGGCCCGCGTAGGCCTGAGGGCGCAGATCGCCGGGCGCACGGTGCAGGACGTCGCCAAGGACATGCTGGCCATCGCCCGCGAAGGCCTCAAGCGCCGCAACCGCCTCTCCGGCGGGCTGGTGGACGAGAGCGGCTACCTGGCCGAGCTGGACGAGATCGCCGCCAGCGGGATCACGCCGGCAGAACGCCTGCTGGAGCTCTACAACGGCCCTTGGCAGGGCGACGCCGGCAAGGTCTTCGAAAGCTTCGCCTACTGAGCGCCCAGTTCCTCTCCCGCCTTGCGGGGGAGGTGGCTCGGCGCCCTAGCGCAGGTTTTCGTCGGGGGAACCGGGCTGGCTGACATTGGCCGGCCAATGCTCTTTCTGCGAGGCGCCGGAGCCTGAGTCGGTGTGCTGCACCACGTTGTCGACGGTGATGGCGAAATCTTCGCCCACCGACTCGCGGCGGCCATGCGGGGCCTCGGGCGGTTGCGGGTCGGCCGCCGCGTCGTCGACCGCATAGACCTCGATCTTGTCGGGGTAGAAGGCCAGCCGCTCGGCGATCGCCTCCATGGCGGGGTAGGGCAGCTCATAGGTCCAGACCGAATTCTCGGCGAACTGGCCGTCCATCAGCACGGTGTAGTAGCTGGCGTCGCCCTTGTAGGGGCAGTGGGTCGAGCGGTCGGTGCGGCTCATGAAGCCCATCTCGACGTCGGCCCGCGGGAAATAGACCACCGGCGGATAGCTGGCCTCCTGCAGGATGATCGCGGCGGTACTGTCGGCGATCACATGGCCGGCGAACCTGGCGCGCCAGCGCTGGGTGGCGGGCGTGAGCGTGATCGGGTGGTCGGGACCGGGCAGCTTCATGGCGGACTCCTTCGAAGGCTTTGAACGCTCGGGCTGGGCCCGAGGCTCCCGCTCCAGATAGGGTGGCGGTTCGCTTGTGCTGAGGGGGTCTAGATGATCTTCTCGATCACAATCATGACGACGCGCGCGTCGGGGGGTGCGGCGCGTCCGCGTTAGGGCCGGGGTTTCGCTTTATGGATATCGTTCTGGTCGCCGGCCTGGTTGTCGCCGTGGCGACCTCGGTCCCGGTCATCCTGCAGCTGCGCCAGCATCCGCGCGGCCTGCGCATCCTGTTCTTCGCCGAGATGTGGGAGCGGTTTTCCTACTACGGCATGCGCGGCCTGCTGATCTTCTACCTGACCCAGCACTATCTGTTCGACGACAAGACCGCGGCCGCCAACTACGGCGCCTACACCTCGCTCGTGTATCTGGTGCCGGTGATCGGGGGCGTGCTGGCTGACCGCTATCTGGGCGCGCGCAAGGCGGTGGCCTTTGGGGCGCTGCTGCTGGTGGCCGGGCATTTCACCATGGCCTTTGAGGGGAAGCCCGCGGTCCAGGTGCTGACCTATCAGGGCGCCCACTACGACTTCCAGGTGACCGGCCGGGCGGATAGCCGCGACGTGAAGCTCTTGGTCGGCGGCCAGGCCTACGCCTATGCGCCGGCGCCTGACGGCGGCCTGGACATCAAGGGCCTGCCGGCCACGGCGCCCCTGCCGGCGCACGTCGCCAAGGGCGACTATCAGCTCTCGGTCCAGCAGCAGGATCCGCTGTTCAAGAACATCCTGTTCGTGGCGCTGGGCCTGATCATCGTCGGCGTCGGCTTCCTGAAGGCCAACATCGCCGCCATCGTCGGACAGCTCTATCCGCAGGACGATCCCAGGCGCGACCCCGGCTTCACCCTCTACTATTTCGGCATCAACCTGGGCTCGTTCCTGGCCTCGATCACCTGCGGGTGGCTGGGCCAGACCATCGGCTGGTGGGCGGGTTTCGGCGCGGCGGGCGTCGGCATGGCGCTGGGCTGGATCGTCTTTGTGCTGGGTAAGCCCATGCTGGAGGGCAAGGGCGAGCCGCCGGACCCGGTGGCGCTGGCCAAGCCCGTGGCCGGTCCGCTAAGCACCGAGTGGCTGATCTATCTGGGCGGCATCGCAGCGGTCGGCGTGGTCTGGGTGCTGGTCCAGAGCTTCTTCTGGGTCAGCGTTGTGTTGGGCGGCGGGGCGATCCTGACGCTCGCGTACCTCGCCTGGTACATGGCCGCCAAGGCCAACAAGGTCGAGCGCGAGCGGCTGATCCTGGCCATCGTGCTGATCCTGGCCTCGGTGGTGTTCTGGGCGCTTTATGAGCAGGGCGGCTCGTCGCTGGGCCTGTTCGCCGAGCGCAACGTCAACCTGCACCTCTACGCCGATCAGGCGATGAAGCCGGCCCAGGCACAGTCCTTCCAGTCCGGCTGGATCCTGATCCTGGCCCCAGTGATGGCGGCGCTGTGGACCTGGCTCGGCAAGATGGGCCGCGACCCTAATCCGGTCTTCAAGTTCGGCGTTGGCCTCTTGATGATCGGCGCCAGCTATTACGTGATCATCTTCGGCGGCACGCTGGCCGGGCCGGACTTCAAGAGCCCGCTGATCTTCCTGGCGATCGCCTACCTGATGCAGACGACGGGCGAGATGTGCGTCTCGCCGGTGGGCCTGTCACAGATGACCAAGCTCGCCCCGCCGCTGCTGATCTCGACCCTGATGGCCAGCTGGTATCTGGGCACCGCGGGGGCCCAGTTTGTCGCCGCCAAGATCGCCCAGCTGACCGCCTCGGAGGCCATCGGCGGCAAGGTGCTCGACGCCGGCAAGTCTCTGGCCACCTACAGCCACGTGTTCGGCGTCATCGGCCTCTGGGGCCTGGGCGCCGGCGCGGTGATGCTGGTCATCTCACCGTGGCTGAAGAAGCTCGCCCACGGCGCCGGCGAGGTGGGTTCCTAGACGCCGAACAGCTTGCGGAGGCGGACGGAGAACACCCGGCTGGGCTGCTCGCTGCGCGCCTGGAGGAGCGCCAGCGTCGAGAGGTTGCGCGGGCCGCCGAAGACGTCGTCGAAGCGTTTGAATGAGCGGCTCACCGAATTGTCGACTTCGAAGCGCCATTGAATGTCGGGCCGGGGTTTCCACTCCAGGAACGGGGCGACCTGGCTCTCGTACTTGCGGGTCTCGATGACATTGAACCGGTAGTAGCGTTCGCGCTGCTGGCCATAGAGGTCGACGCCCCAGGTCATATGGCGGACCGGCAGGTCCTGGGTGAAGTGCAGATCCCAGTCGACGGGGTGCAGGCCGCTGATCTCGCGCGGCGCGTGGGTGGTCGGATCGATGACCTGGCTCTGGCGGAAGGTGGAGTTGGCGAGGAACCGGCCGCCCTTGATGCCCAGCTTGTCCAGCGGGACGGTGAGGTTGATTCCCTCCTCGTCCTTTGTGCCGTCGCCGATGTTGGCGGGTGCGTCGAAGGCCGAGCCATCGGGCTGGAAGATCGGCGCGCGGTCCACAGCCTGGCTGATCTCGGTGTGGCGCAGCGTCACCACGACCGAGCCGCGGCCCCAGAAGCGCCGTTCGAAGGCGATCTCGCTGATCAGGTCCTGCTCGGGCACCAGCTTGGGATTGCCGACCGTCACCACGCCCGCCGAGAACGACGTCGAGGCCACGAAGGCGCCGAAGTCCAGTTGGCCGACCGAGCGTTCGAACCGCACGCGCACCTGGGTGTCGGCGTCCGGCGACCAGGTCAGCAGCGCCCGGGGCTTGGTGTAGTAGAGGGTCTTTTCCTGCACCACGTCGCCGGTCGAGGCGATATTGGAGCCCTCCTCGCGAACCGCGCCCTCGACGGTGACGGTCGGCAGCGCCTGCCAGACCACCTTGCCGAACAGCTCGCCGCGCTTTTCCTCCACGTCGACATTGGCCGCGGGCAGAGCGACAGCGGCCCCATTGTCGGAAAAGCGGATGCGGTTGGAAAAGGTGTTGTCGGCGCCCTCCGCACCCAGCTCCCAGGAGAGCTTCAGCGTCTGCTGGAATTTCAGCACGGCGCGGGCGATCGACTCGGCGGTGGTGGTGTTCTGGTGGAAAATCTGCGAGTCGCCGGGACCCTGGAAGTTGTCGGCGTAGCGCTCGGTCTTGTCCTGCCGCAGCAGCACCGTCTCGAGGCTCGCCCTGCCGCCGAGCGCATGGGTGTAGCGGGCGCCAAACTCGGAGTGGAAAAAGTCGTCGTCCTGGTGCTCGCGGGTGGTCTGGACGGTGGGCGAGGTGAAGGTGTCGCTCTCGTTGGAGTCGTAGGGGCCACTGTTGATCCGGCCGTTGACCCGCAGCCGTCCGCCCAGGAGCGGCTCCTCGGCGGCGCCGTTGAGCGTGAAAGTCGCGCCCTCGCCCTGGGCGTGGATGTGGCCCGCCGACTGCGGCTTGTGGGCAGGGTCGGTGGTGGCGAAGGTTCCTTCGCCCTGGCCGCCGTCCTGGCCCTCGCCGATCAGCAGGCCGCCTTCCCAGGTCCCGGGGCCGAGCTTGCCGGAGCCCTCCGCTCGCGCGGCCCAGTATTCGCGCCCATCGCCTAGGGATGTGCTCTGCGCGGCCAGCAGGCCGTGGAACGCGCCGCCGGCTTTGCGCACCACGTTGGCGATCACCGTCTTGCCCTGCATGTCGATCCCGGGCGCGCCGCCGCGGATGACGTCGATGTGGTCCACCGCGCTGGCCGGGGTGCGGTAGAGCAACTGGTCGATGGTGTCGGTCTTGGACGAGGGGCGCTGGCCGTCGATCAGCACATTGCCCGCCGCGCCCTCATAGCCGCGTACGCCGGAGCCCGCGTCCAGCGTGAAGCCGGGCAGCCGGTTGACCATCTCCTGGGCGTTGCCAGGCGCATAGGCTGCGAAGAACGACGGGTCGTAGCGGGTGACGCCCTCTGTGGCCGCGGCGGCTTGGGCCGGCGCGGCGGGCGGCGCAGACGGGACAGACGGGATCTGGGCCGCCGATACGGCAGCCTGGGCAAGAAAGATCAGAATCATTGGAAACTCCCCAGGTCAGGAAGACCTGGACCAGCCTCCCGCCGTCGGCCAATTAATTGGCTGTAATATACAGAACCCGTGTACGCGAATGCCGTTCGTCGGCGATTTTTGTCTATTCGTCGCTCAGTTTCCGAAGGTCTTTCGCAGGCGGACGTAGAAGATTCGCCCGGGCTTGTATGTGCGTTGCTCGACTGTGCTGACCGTGCTCAGGCTGCGCAGGCCGTCCCAGTTCTCGTAGACGTGCTTGAACGGGCGCGCCGTGGCGTTGTCCAACTCGAAGCGGATGCTGAGCTTGGGGTTCGGCTTGAACTCCCAATAGGGCGTCACATAGGTCTGCAGCTTGTCGATCTCGATCTGGTTGAAGCGGTAGTAGCGCTGCTGCCAGCCGCCGCCCACGTCGACGCCGTAGATCACCCGGCCGATCGGCTGGCTGAAGTGGAAGTCCCAGTCGTTGGGGTGCTCGCCGCTGATCGGCCGCGGCGTTCGGGTCGTCGGGTCGGTCACCTGCGACAGGCGCCGCGTGTAGTCGCCGCGGATCTGCGCGCCCTTCAGGCCGATCTTGTCGAGCGGCAGGGTGATGTTGACCAGGAAGTCGTCCTCGGTCCCGTCGCCGATGTTGGCCGGGGAGTCGAAGGTCTGGCCGCCCGGCACGGAGATCGGCGCGCGGTCGATGACGTCGGTGATCTGCAGGTGGCGCGCCGTCAGCGTGATGCCGCCGCTGCCCAGAAAGTGCTGCTCCAGAGCGATCTCGCTCGCCCAGTCCTGGGACGGCACCAGGTTCGGATTGCCGGCGGCGATGGTGCCGGTGGTGAGTGAGCTGGAGGCGACGAACGAGCCGAAATCGAGCTGGCCCACTTCGCGTTCATAGCGGAAGCGCAGCTGGGTGTCGGCGGAAGGCGACCAGGTCACCAGGATTCTGGGCTTGGTATAGTAGAGCGTCTTGGACAGCGTTACGTCGCCGGAGGACTCGATCTGCGAGCCTTCCTCGCGCACCGCGCCCTCGATGGTGACCGTCGAGAAGGGCCGCCAGACCGCCTTGCCGAAGGCCTCGCCGCGCTTCTCGTCGACCATGACGTCGGCGGCCGGAATCTGCTGCAGGGCGCCGTTGTCGGTGAACCTCAGGTGGTTATCCAGCGCGTTATAGGCGCCTTCCGCTCCGGCTTCCCAGAAGAGCGTCGAGGTCTGCTGGAATTTCACCACCCCGCGCAGGATGGTCTCCGACGTGTCGGTGGCCTGTTTGAAGATCTGAGCGTCGGTCGGATTGTTGAAGGCGTCGGCGTAGCGCTCGCGCTGGTCCTGGCGCAGCGCCACGATCTCGATGCTGGTCCGGCCGCCGAGCGGGTGGTTGTAGCGCGCGCCGATCTCGCTCTGCGCCTTGTTGTCGTCCTGGTGGTCGTGCTCGGTGTGGGTGTCGGGGAACTGGGTCGTGTCGAGTTCGGCGCTGTCGTAGGCTTGGCCGAACAGGCGGGCGTTGATCCGCAGGCTGCCGCCGGCCAGCGGCGCCTCGGTGGCTCCGGTGGCTATCTCCTGGGTGCCCCAGGCCTGGGCGTGGATGTGGCCCAGCAGCCTGGACGTGCCGTCGCCGTTGGCGATCGTCCGCGGGCCGTCGCCATAGCCATCGTCGATGAAGCCGGAGACCGTCAGGCCGCCTTCCCAGGTGCGCTGGCCCACCTGGCCGGAGCCTTCGACCCGCAGAGTGCGGAAGCTGCGCCCGTCGCTGTCGTGCTGGTCGGCGTAGTGGAAGATGCCGCGCGCGCCGTTCTGCTGCTTGGTGATGACGTTGGCGATCACCGTCTTGCCCTGCATGTCGATGCCGGGGGCGCCGCCGCGGATCACGTCGATGCGCGCCACGTGGGTGGCCAGGATCCGCTGCAGGATGGACCCGATGCCCTCGCTCTTCACCGCCGGGCGGCGGCCGTCGATCAGCACATTGCCCGCCGCGCCCTCATAGCCGCGCACGCCCGAGCCGCTGTCGAGCGCGAAGCTGGGCAGACGGTTGATCATATCCAGCGCGGTGTTCGGATGGACGTCGGTGAAGAAGTCAGGCGCGTAGCTGACGACCCCCGCCTGGGCCGGGGCTTGGATCGCCGCCGGCGCGGGCGCTTGAGCCCCTGAGTCCACAGGTGGGGCCGTCGCGGGCGCCACGACGGCCGCCACCGCCTGCGCCAATACAAACAGAAACATCCAACCGGCTCCCCAGAAACCGGGGCCAACTGGCCCGCACCGGGGGGTTCGCGCCAATTAAATGCCCGTAATCCTGGGTTAAATCGCGGAAAGGTTTCGCGGTGACTTCGGCCAAGTCGCGGAATTTACAGGAGTAATGTTTCACGCACGAAAGCTTCTGCGCTCAAGCTTAGAAATTAGCCACTTGGCTAATTTGTCCGGCTCTGCGAGGAAGCAGTCGTCCGCGACCCGCGCCGAGGCCCTGCCATGCCGACCTATGACTTCGTGACCCTCGACGTCTTCACCGACAGCCCGTTCGGCGGCAATCCGCTGGCGGTGTTCCCCGACGCGCGCGGCATGACCGACGCCCAGATGCAGAGCCTGGCCGCCGAGATGAACCTGTCGGAGACGACCTTCGTCCTGCCGCCCATCGACCCGGCCAACACCGCCCGCGTGCGCATCTTCAATCGCACCGCCGAGATGCCCTTCGCCGGCCACCCAAATGTCGGCACGGGCTTCGTGCTCGCCGGCATGGGCCGCGACACCAATGGGACGCTCAAGTTCGAGGAGATCGCGGGGCTGGTGGAGGTCCGCGTGGCCAGAGACGCCGCCGGCGCCCTGACCGGTGCGGTGATCGACGCGCCGCGGGCCCTGGTGACCGGCGCGCAGCTTACCGCCGCCCAGGCCGCCGCCTGCGCCAGCCTGACGGCCGCCGACATCATCACCACCAACCATCCCCCGGTGCTGGCCACGCTGGGGGTCGACTTCTTCTTCGCCGAGACGACGGCCGAGGCGCTGGGTCGCTCCGGGCCCGATCTCGCGGCCTTCCGCCAGACCATGGCCGAGACCGACCACGGCAGCGACCGGCTGTCGCTTTTCCTCTATGTCCGGGATGGCGACAAGCTGCGCGCCCGGATGTTCGCCCCGCTCTCCGGCACCTTCGAGGACGCCGCCACCGGCAGCGCCAGCGCCACGGTGGGCGCGCTGCTGCTCTCGCTGTCGACGGACTCCGAAGGCCGCTGCGAGATCACCCAGGGCGTCGAGATGGGCCGCCCAAGCCAGCTGAACGTCACCGCCCGCCGCGCCGCCGACGGTGTCCGCGCCTCGGTCGGCGGCGGCTGCGCCCCGATGTTCCGGGGCCAGGTGACGCTCTAGAGGCTGGTCCCGCCGACAGTGAGCCCGGTGATCTTCAGGGAGGGCTGGCCGACGCCGACGGGCACGCTCTGGCCGGCCTTGCCGCAGACGCCGACGCCGTTGTCGAAGCAGAAGTCGTCGCCGATCATCGTGACCCGGGTGAGCGCCGACGGGCCGTCGCCGATCAGGGTCGCGCCCTTCACAGGCGTGGTGACCTTGCCGTCCTCGATCAGGTAGGCCTCGGTGCACTGGAAGACGAACTTGCCGTTGGTGATGTCCACCTGGCCGCCGCCGAAGTTGGCGCAGTAGAGCCCGCGCTTGGTCGAGGCGATCATCTCGGCCTGGGTGTGGCTTCCGCCCATCATGGCTGTGTTGGTCATGCGCGGCATGGGCAGGTGGGCGTAGGACTGGCGCCGGCCATTGCCGGTGGCCTGCAGACCCATCAGCCGCGCGCTCATCCGGTCGTGCATGTAGCCGACCAGGATGCCGTCCTCGATCAGCACGGTCCGGCCGGTTGGCGTGCCCTCGTCGTCGATGGTCAGCGAGCCGCGGCGGCTCTGGATCGCCCCGTCGTCAAAGACCGTGACGCCCGGCGCCGCGACGCGTTCGCCGATCCGGCCGGAGAAGGCTGAGGTGCCTTTACGGTTGAAGTCGCCTTCCAGGCCGTGGCCCACGGCCTCGTGCAGCAGCACGCCGTTCCAGCCGGGACCCAGCACCACGTCCATCTCGCCGGCCGGGCAGGGGACCGCGTCGAGGTTGACCAGGGCCTGGCGCAGCGCCTCCTCGGCCTGTTCCTTCCAGCTTTCCGGGGTGATCCAGGCCTCGAAGCCGGCGCGGCCGCCGGCGCCGGAGTAGCCGGCCTCGCGCTTGCCGTCGCGCTCGACGGTGAGCTGGATATTGACCCGGGCCAGCGGCCGCACATCGCGGATCAGCCGGCCGTCGGCGCGCAGGATCTCGATCGTCCGCCGCTCGCCAGCCAGCGACGCCATCACCTGCACGACCCGCGGATCGCGATCCCGGCACCAGGCGTCGATCTCCTGCAGCAAGGCGACCTTGTCGGCGAAGTCCGGCGAGGCCAGCGGGTCGTCTTCGCCATAGAGCTTGGCGTTGGTGGCGCGCGGACCCTCAGCGGCCACGCCGGAATAGCCACGCTTGGCCAGCGCCGCCGACTGGCCGGCGCGGCGGATCGCGGCCTCGGAGATTTCGCTGGCGTGGGCGTAGCCCGCCGTTTCGCCGGCCACCACACGCAGGCCGAAGCCCTCGGTGGCGTCGAAGGCCGCCGACTTCAGCCGCCCATCGTCGAACAGGAAGCTCTCGCTCTCGGACCGCTCGACGAACAGCTCCCCGTCGTCGGCGCCCTGGAGCGCCTCGCCGAGGATCTCCTCGGCGCGCTTGGGATCAACCCCGGCGGAATCGAGGATGGAGGGCGTCGGCGTGTGAGCGTTCATGCCTGGGAAGATAGGGAGGCCGGCGGCCTGCGTCATCCCTACAAACCCTGGCCTGGAAAACCTGAAGCTATTTCCCCGCGGCGTGGCTCTGGGCGGCGACCTGCTCATCGTGCCGCGCCCCGGCCAGGATGCCGGGGAGCGCATAGTTGCCTTCGTGACAGGCGTATTCGAACAACGGACCCTTGCTGGTCCGGAACACCAGCTGGGCGCGCCAGGGCTTGGCGTAGACCGCAGGGTCCTCGACGATGAAATCGTAGACGATCTCGCCCGCCGAGACCCGGGTGAACCGCTCGGTGACCTTGGCGTCCCTGGAGATGTACAGCGGCTGCGGCGACTTGAACGCCTCGCCGGCGTTCAGATTGGTGGTCTCCACCACCAGGGTGCGGCCTTCCCAATGTCCGATGGAATCGCCGGCCCAGGGACGGATCGCCGCCGGGGCGTGGCCGCCGGGGCCCAAAGCGCCTCCGAGCCGAATGATCCGAGGGTCGCGCCCGGACTCCATGCGGATGGCCACGAAGTCGCGGGTCTGGACGATCTGGTAGTGGCTGTTGTCCCAGTGCGGCATCATCGGGACGCTGGAGGAGCTGGAGCCACCCATCAGGCAGCGCTCGGTGGGCGGCCGGTCTTCGGGATTGTCGAAGCCGCTGGTGCGGGTCTTGAGCTTCGCCTCCATCAGCGCGCGCCCGGCGCTCGTGTAGGGCAGCTTGCCGTCCGCCGGTTCGACGATCATGGCGGTGTGGATCTGGCCGCCGATGCGGATCATCGGGCCGCCGTATTCCCACCACTCGGTCTGGCGCCCGCCGATGGTGTCGATGTCGGCGCTGGCGAAGGCCTGCGGGTTGGCGGCCTCGTAGGCTTTCGCCTTGGCCTCGGTGGTGGTCGGGCCGTCAAAAGCGGCGGGGCGCTCGATGGGGGTGACGGTGACGTTGGTCCAAAGGCCGCTCAGGTCCGCCGGCGGCGCCTTAGGGCCTGCCTGGGCCGCGGCGCAGGCCAGGGTGAGCAACAGGGCGGCAGCCTGAGTTCTCATGCGGTAGTCTTCGCCCGAACGCCGGTTTGTGGCGAGTGGACATTTTTGACGGCTTAGCCTCCGCGCCGCCCGCGCAGGGGATCGTGGCCCCAGTTCATCAGGCTCCAGCGCCAGCGGGTGTTGGTGACGTCGCCGCCGGTTCGCCAGGCTTGCGGCCTCTGCGCCAGGTGGCGGCGGCAATAGCCGATGACCTTTTTCATGTGGGCGTAGTCGGGGTCGGTCAGGTCGTCGATCGGGGTGGCCCGGATCGCCAGGATCTTCTTCGCCGACTGGCGGCCCACCGATTCCGTCTCGCCCCGGCGGACCATGCCGACCTTCAGGCTTTCAGGGCGTTTCAGCCAAGCCTTCAGCTCGGCCGGCTCCAGGTTCACCAGCGAGTCGAATTCCCTGCGGATGGCCCGTTCGTGATCTGGGCTCAAGTGCATCGGCGTCCTTCGAACATGAGTCGGCGAAACAGGCTCGGAAAGCTGGCGGTTCCGCCTTCTTTCGCCCTCTGCGGCGAGTGTCCGGCCTTGGCGGGCGCATGGGGGCGGCGTCGCGGCTTGGCAAGCCCAAGGGATGCGCGTATGCACCCGCGATGAAGGGCTAAGCAGGGCGCGCGAGCGTCCGTGCGCGCCGTTCTGTACTGTCGGCCAAATCGCCCGAGTCGCGATGTGCGCCGGCCAGCCAGACCGAGGGGACATGCAGTCTAGGTTTCAGGGGATGCGGGCGCTGACGGCAGGGATCGCCACAGGCGCCATGACGATGTTCTGGGGCGCGTCAGCGCTGGCGGACGAAGTGATCGGTCAGCCGATCGACAAGGCGATCGGCATGAGCGCCGGCGTCACGCCGCTGAAGCGCGACGCGATCTTCTTCCACAACATGATCCTGTTGCCGATCATCACGATCATCACCCTGTTCGTGCTGGGCCTGCTGCTGTGGATCATCTTCCGCTACAACAAGCGCTCGAACCCGGTGCCGGCCAAGTGGAGCCACAACACCCCGCTGGAGGTGATCTGGACGCTGGTTCCAGTGCTCATCCTGGTGGTGATCGCGGTCTTCTCGTTCAAGCTGTTGTTCGAGTACCACGACATGCCCAAGCCCTACATGACCGTGAAGGCCACGGGCTATCAGTGGTACTGGGGCTACGAATATCCCGACCAGAAGATGCCGGAGTTCGTCTCCAACATCCTGCCTGAGGACAAGGCCAAGGCGGCCGGCGTGCCCTACAAGCTCGCCACCACGCAGCCCCTGGTGGTGCCGGTCAATCAGGTGGTCCAGATCCTCACCACCGGCTCTGACGTGATCCACGCCTGGGCGGTGCCCTCGTTCGGCGTGATCATGGACGCCGTGCCTGGGCGGCTGAACTCCACCTGGTTCAAGGTCGACCGCATCGGCACCTACTACGGCTCCTGCCGCGAGCTCTGCGGCATCGACCACGCCTTCATGCCCATCGAGGTGAAGGTGGTCAGCCAGGCCGACTTCGACGCCTGGGTGCTGTCGAAGAAGGGTGTGCCGATCGGCTCCGCCCCGCCGCCCGCGCCCGCCGCCGCCGCTCCCGCGGCTGCTCCGGCCGCCGCGGCTTCCGCTACGCCGGCTCCCGCCGCTGCGACACCGGCCGCTGCTGCGCCGGCCGCCGCCGCGCCCGCGTCCACCACCAAGCCCGCGGCTCCGGCCGCGGCCACGCATTGATCTAGGACAAGCGTAAGATGGCCTACGGCTCCCACGCTCACGACGACCACGCTCATGACGGGCACGACAGCCACGATCACAAGCCGGGCTTCATCACCCGCTGGCTGTTCTCGACCAACCACAAGGACATCGGCACCCTCTACATCCTGTTCGCCATCATGGCGGGCCTGGTGGGCGGCGCCCTGTCCGGTCTGATCCGCTGGGAGCTCTACGAGCCCGGCATTCAGATCTTCCAGCCGCACAGCTGGGCAGCCCAGATCGGGCTGATCGAGGGCTCCAAGCACGGCTACAACGTGGTTGTCACCGCCCACGCCCTGATCATGATCTTCTTCATGGTCATGCCGGCGATGATCGGCGGGTTCGGCAACTGGTTCGTGCCGCTGATGATCGGCGCGCCGGACATGGCCTTCCCGCGGATGAACAACATCTCGTTCTGGCTGCTGGTCGCCTCGTGGATCATGCTGTGCACGTCGATGTTCGTCGACGGCGGGCCGGGCCGAGGCTTCGGCGGCGGCTGGACCATGTACGCGCCGCTCTCGACGTCGGGTCACACGGGCCCGGCGATGGACTGCGCCATCCTGGCCATCCACCTGGCCGGCGCCAGCTCGATCCTGGGCGCCATCAACTTCATCACCACCATCTTCAACATGCGCGCGCCGGGCATGACCCTGCACCGCATGCCGCTGTTCGTCTGGTCGATCCTGGTGACGGTGTTCCTGCTGCTGCTCTCGCTGCCCGTGCTGGCCGGCGCGATCACCATGCTGCTCACCGACCGCAACTTCCACACCCACTTCTTCGATGCGGCCGGCGGCGGCGACCCCGTCATGTACCAGCACCTGTTCTGGTTCTTCGGTCACCCCGAGGTCTACATCCTGATCCTGCCGGGCTTCGGCATGATCAGCCACATCGTCTCGACCTTCAGCCGCAAGCCGGTGTTCGGCTATCTCGCCATGGCCTACGCCATGGTGGCGATCGGCTTCATCGGCTTCCTGGTGTGGGCGCACCACATGTTCACCACGGGCATGAACGTGAACCTGACGGCCTATTTCGTGGCCGCGACCATGGTCATCGCCGTGCCGACGGGCGTGAAGGTGTTCAGCTGGATCGCCACGATGTGGGGCGGCTCCATCGACTTCAAGACGCCCATGCTGTGGGCGATCGGCTTCATCTTCCTGTTTACGCTGGGCGGCGTCACCGGCGTCGTGCTGGCCAATGCCGGCGTCGATTACCAGTTCCAGGACACCTACTATGTGGTGGCCCACTTCCACTACGTGTTGAGCCTGGGCGCCGTGTTCGCGATCTTCGCCGGCTTCTACTACTGGTTCGAAAAGATGTGGGGCGTGAAGTACCGCGAGTGGCTGGGCGCGCTGCACTTCTGGATCACCTTCATCGGCGTGAACGTGATCTTCTTCCCGCAGCACTTCCTGGGCCTGCAGGGCATGCCGCGCCGCTACGTGGACTATCCGGACGGCTTCGCCTTCTGGAACAAGGTGTCCTCGATCGGCTACGTCATCACGCTCGTCGGCGTCGGCGTCTTCATCGTGGTGCTCATCGACGCCATGGTCTTCCGCCGCAAGGCCGAGGCCAATCCCTGGGGCGAGGGCGCCACGACGCTGGAATGGACGCTGCCTTCGCCGCCGCCGTTCCACCAGTTCAACGAACTGCCGGTGGTCACCGCCGACAGCCACTAGGCCGAGGCTTCCACCCATCACCACCCGAGGGGCGCGGACCGCAGGGTTCGCGCCCCTCGATCATTTGAGTGTACTGTCCCATGGCCATGACCGAGGCCGTCTCCACCACCGTCAAACCGAAGGCCGTCAAGGCGCCCGCGCGCTGGCAGGACTTCGTGCAGCTGATGAAGCCGCGCGTGATGAGCCTGGTGGTGTTCACGGCGCTCACCGGCCTGATCTGCGCCGGCGCGCCGGTGAACCCGATCCTGGGGGCGATCGCCATCCTCTGCATCGCGGTCGGGGCCGGAGCCTCGGCGGCGCTGAACATGTGGTACGACGCCGACATCGACGCCCAGATGCGCCGCACCCGTGGCCGCCCGGTGCCGGCCGGCCGGGTCCAGGGCGCCGACGCGCTGGCGCTGGGCGTGGTGCTGTCGATGTTCTCGGTCATGCTGATGGGCATGGCGCTGAACTGGCTGGCGGCGGGCTTGCTGGCCTTCACCATCTTCTTCTACGCGGTCGTCTATACGATCTGGCTGAAGCGCTCGACGGCGCAGAACATCGTGATCGGCGGCCTGGCCGGCGCGTTGCCGCCGGTGATCGGCTGGGCGGCGGCTTCGGGGTCGGTTCCCCTGAACGCCTGGCTGCTCTGCGCGATCATCTTCATGTGGACCCCGCCGCACTTCTGGGCGCTCAGCCTCTACACCAGCGAGGACTACAAGAAGGCCGGCGTACCGATGATGCCGATCGTCGCCGGCGCGGCCTCGACCCGCAAACAGATCCTGATCTACAGCCTGCTGTTCACGCCGCTCTGCCTGGTCCCGGCCTTCACGGGCCTGGGCGGCGTCGCCTACCTGGCGGTGGCGGGCCTGGGTGGCCTCGTCTTCCTGCTGCTGGCCGTGCGCCTGTTCCGCAGCCAGGCCGGCGACGCGGCCGCTCAGCGAAATGCGGATTCTGGTCCTGGGGGCCTCTACGACGTGCGCGCCGGCGCCAAAGACGCGCGCAATCTGTTCGCCTTCTCGATCCTCTATCTCACCCTGCTGTTCGCCACCCTGCTGGTCGAGCACCTGATGGGCGCCACGCCGCTCGCCCTATTCTCCTGGAAGCTGCTGTCATGAGCGATCCCAGCCGCGAGTCCGAAGTGGAGGCGAAAGCCCGCCGTGGCCGCAATATCGCCTTGGCCCTGGGGTTGGTGATCTTCGTCGTGCTGGTTTTCATCGTCACCATCGTGCGTCTGGGCGCCAGTGTCACAAAATAACCCTTCTGAGTCACCGCCGGCCGGCGCCAAGCCCCGGCGCAAGCTGAGCAAGAACGGCGCGGTCGTCCTCGCCTGCGCCGTGACCTTCGTCGCCATGGTCGGAGCCGCCTACGCCTCGGTGCCGCTCTACCGCGTCTTCTGCCAGGTCACCGGCTACGGCGGCACGGTGCGCAAGGCCGAGGCGAAGCCGGGCACGGTGCTGGACCAGACGCTGCTGGTGCGCTTCGACACCAATGTCCGGGGCCTCCCCTGGGAGTTCACCGCCGAGCAGACCGACCAGACCGTCAGAATCGGCGAGACCAAGGTCGCGGTGTTCAAGGTGACCAACCACGCCGATCATCCGGTGACCGCGCGCGCGGTGTTCAACGTCGCGCCCGATCAGGCCGGCGTCTATTTCCGCAAGCTCTCCTGCTTCTGCTTCTCCGACCAGACGGTGGCGGCGGGCGCGACGGTGGAGATGCCGGTGCTCTATTTCGTCGACCCGAAGTACGCCTCGGACTTCGAGACCAAGGGCGGCAAGGTGCTTACCCTCTCCTACACCTTCTTCCCCGCGACGGATGTGAAGGCGCCGGCTAAGGCTGCCGACTGAATTCCAGGGTGTTTCCCCTTGGCGGACCCGGCGCGGCGGGGCTATAGCGTGACGCGAACCGGTCTTCTGCGTGGGGTGAGTCCCGCGTACTTTTGGCCGTGCGATTTATAAGGGACTTGGGACCACCGATGGCCGCAGGCGTGAAGCACGACTACCACCTGGTCAATCCGTCGCCCTGGCCGCTGATCGGCTCGATCTCGGCCACCGTCATGGCGCTGGGCGGCGTGACCTGGATGAAGGGCATGTTCGGACTGCCGGCCCATACGGCCTGGCTGTTCTTCGCGGGCCTGGCGGGCGTCCTCTTCACGATGATCGTCTGGTGGCGCGACGTGACCATCGAGGCCAACACCGGTGACCACACCCCGGTGGTGTCCCTCGGTCTGCGCTACGGCATGATCCTGTTCATCGCCTCCGAGGTGATGTTCTTCGTCGCCTGGTTCTGGATCTTCTTCGAGATGGCGCTGTTCCATCAC
Organism: uncultured Alphaproteobacteria bacterium; assembly: GCA_903822175.1. Lineage (GTDB taxonomy): Bacteria > Pseudomonadota > Alphaproteobacteria > Caulobacterales > Caulobacteraceae > Phenylobacterium. The sequence goes on along the minus strand of CAIJOB010000030.1, from coordinate 35,962 downwards.
GTGCGCGGCGACGCGGGCTCTTCGATCGACGACGTCCGGACCGCCTGGGCCACCTGGCCTCCGCATGGCGTCGAGGCGGTGCCGGCGTTCCAGCTGCCGCTGGTCAACACGCTCACCCTGCTGCTCTCCGGCACGACCGTCACCTGGGCGCACCACGCCCTGCAGGTCGGCGACCGCCGCGGCGCCAAGATCGGTCTGTTCCTGACCATCTGCCTGGGCGTGCTGTTCACCTCGATCCAGGCCTACGAGTACAATCACATCCTCGAGCACAACTACTTCTTCTCGCCCGCGGCTGCGAACGCCGGGCTCTATGGCTCGTCGTTCTTCATGGCCACCGGCTTCCACGGCTTCCATGTGCTGATCGGGACGATCTTCCTGTCGGTCTGCCTGGCCCGCCTGATCGGCGGCGGCTTCACGCCGCAGAAGCACTTCGGCTTCGAGGCCGCCGCCTGGTACTGGCACTTCGTCGACGTGGTGTGGCTGTTCCTGTTCGCCTTCATCTACGTGATCTTCGGAGCTCACGGCGGATAGGAATGGCGAAGCCCAATCCTCTGCTGTCTGGGGCAGCCGGCCGCTGCCCCAACTGCGGAGAGGGCCATCTCTTCGAAGGCTTCCTGAGCGTCGCGCCGCAATGCGAGGCCTGCGGCTTCAACCTCGCCGCGGCCGATAGCGGCGACGGGCCCGCCGTCTTCGTGATCCTGATCGCCGGCCTGATCACCGCGTTCGGCGCGCTCTTCACGATGTTCGCCCTGCGCTCGGTCTGGCTGACGCTGATCATCTGGCTGCCGATGACCTTGCTGATCGTGCTCATCCTGCTGCGCCCCATGAAGGGGCTGATGCTGGCCGCGCAGTTCATGAACAAGGCCAGCCAAGCGACCCATGACTGAGAGCTGGGAGCCGCAGATCGCGCCCCGCGCCGTGCGGCCGGACGCCAAGGGCTTTCCCGTCGGCCTGACCATCGCCACGGTCATCGCGTTTGCGATCCTCATCGGCCTGGGCGTCTGGCAGCTGCAGCGGTTGAAGTGGAAGAATGCGCTGCTGGCCGACATCGCCGCCGCCGAGGCCGCGCCCGCCGTGCCGATCCAGGGCGTGCTGGACGCGCTGGCCGATGGCCACAACGAAGAGTTCGTGCGGGTGAAGGTCACCTGCCGGGGCCTCGCCCGCGCACCGGCCTTGGAGCTCTATGCGCTCCGCAACGCCGAGATCGGCTCGCGCCTGATCTCGTCCTGCCCGGTGCTCTCGACCTACTACCGCTCGATCCTGGTGGACCGCGGCTTCATCCCCGACACGGTGACCAACCGTCCGCTGCCCGACCCCTTGGTCACCGACCCGGTGGAGGTCACCGGCGTGCTGCGCGCCGGCGAGCGCGGCAACTTCATGACGCCTGCGAACACGCCCAAGCGCTGGTATCTCCACAACGCCGCCGCCATGGGGAAGGCGCTCAACACCGAGGCGCCGGTCGCGCCGCTGTTCCTGATGGCCGAGACCTCGACCAATCCCGACTTCAAGGCGCTGGAGCCGGCGCCGTTCCCCATCGACATCCCCAACCGCCACCTGGAGTACGCGCTCACCTGGTTGGGCCTTGCGGGCGCTCTGGCCGGCGTCTATGGCGCGGCGGTCTTTAAGCGGATGAGGGGTTGATGCGGTACGTTTCCACGCGCGGGCAGGCGCCACACGTGGGCTTTGTGGACGCTGTGCTGGGCGGCCTGGCCCCCGACGGCGGCCTCTATGTGCCCGAGACCTGGCCGCAGATTTCGGCCGCCGAGATCGCCGGCTTCGCCGACATGCCCTACGCCGAGGTCGCCGCCCGGGTGATCGGCGCCTTCGCTGAAAATGAGATCGACAAGGCCGACCTCGCCGAGATGTGCCGCGAGGCCTATGGCAGCTTCACCCATGCCGCCACCGTGCCGCTGGTCCAGCTCTCGCCGGGCGTCTTCCTGGCCGAGCTGTTCCATGGGCCGAGCCTCGCCTTCAAGGACGTGGCGATGCAGATCCTGGCCCGGCTCTACGACCATCTGCTGGGCGGGCAGGGCCGCAACCAGACGATCCTCTGCGCCACCTCGGGCGACACCGGCGGCGCGGCGGTCGAGGCCTTCCGCGGCGCCAAGAACGTCAAGGTCGTGGTGCTCTTCCCCGAGGGCCGCATCAGCGAGGTGCAGCGCCGCTTCATGACCACGGCGACCGAGACCAACATCGCCTGCGTGGCGGTGAAGGGATCGTTCGACGACTGCCAGGCCATCGTCAAGAACGCCTTCCAGGACAAGAGCCTGCGCCAGGCCGTCGACCTCTCGGGCGTCAACTCGATCAACTTTGCCCGCATCGCCGCCCAGGCGGTCTACTATTTCACCACCGCAGCCGCGCTGGGCGCGCCGGGACGCCGCGTCTCCTTCGCCGTGCCCTCGGGCAATTTCGGCGACGCCTTCGCCGGCTATGTGGCGCACCGCATGGGCCTGCCGATGGGCAGGATCCTGGTCGCCACCAATTCCAACGACATCCTGGCCCAGACCTTCGAGACCGGCCGCTATGCGCGCGGCAAGCTCACGCCGACTATCTCGCCGGCCATGGACATCCAGTCGGCGTCCAACTTCGAGCGGCTCTATTTCGAGGGCGTCGAGCGCGAAGCCACCGAGACCGCGCGCGCCTTCGAGGCCTTCGGCAAGTCGGGCGCCATCGACGTGCCGCCCAAGGCCTTTGCCGCCATGCGCGAGCTGTTCCGCGGCGCGGCCGTCAGCGAGGCCGACACCGCCCGCGCCATCGTCTCGACGTTCAACGAGACCGGCCAGCTGGTCGATCCGCATACCGCCGTGGCGCTCTCGGCGCTCAGCCGCGCCAAGGATATCGACGGCCCCGTGGTGGTGATGTCCACGGCGCACGCCGCCAAGTTCCCCGAAGCGGTCGGCAAGGCCAGCGGCGTCACGCCCGGCCTGCCCCGCGGCGTCGCCGACCTCGCCGCGCGGGCCGAGCGCTTCGACCGCCTGCCGGCGGAGGCCGAGACCATCAAGGCCTACGTCCGCGCCTTCGCGGAGGGCTGAGGCCATCACGCCGAAAGTCCATACTCTGCCGAACGGCGTCCGCGTGGTCTGCGACCCCATGCCGGGCCTGCAGACGGTCGCGCTGTCGGTGGTCGCTGGGCGCGGCGCCCGGGCGGAGGACGTGACTCGTTCCGGCTGGTCGCATCTCCTGGAGCACATGGTCTTCAAGGGCGCCGGCGGGCGCTCGGCGCGCGAGATCGTCGAGGTCGTCGAAGCGCAGGGCGGCAATATCAACGCCGCCACCGGCTATGAGCGCACCAGCTTCCAGATCCGCGCCCTGGCCGGCGGCCTCGACCTGGGCACCGCGGTCCTCGCCGACCTCGTGCAGCGGCCAACCATGGATGAGGCCGATCTCGCCCGCGAGAAACAGGTGGTCGGCCAGGAGATCGCCGAGGCCGCCGACGCGCCGGACGATCTGGTCTTCGAGCTCGCCCAGACCGCGGCCTTCGAGGGTCAGCCGCTCGGCCGCCCGATCCTGGGGACGCCGCAGTCCATCGGCACGACCACGCCGGAGACGCTCAGCGCCTGGCGCGCCAGCCTCTATGGGCCTGAGACCCTGGTGGTCAGCGCCGCCGGCGCCGTCGACGAGGACGACCTGCTGCGGCTCGCCGAGCGCGACTTTGGTGAGGCCAGCGGGACCGCGCCTACCGCCCTTGAGCCCGCCGCCTTCGCGGGCGGTCAGCGCGCCGTCGCCAAGAGCCTGGAACAGGTCAATCTGGTGCTGCTGCTGCCGGCCGTGGGCGTGCGGGATGAGGCCTATTTCCCGCTGCGCCTGCTGGCCGAGATCCTCGGCGGCGGCATGGCGTCGCGGCTGTTCCAGGAGGCGCGTGAAAACCGCGGCCTCGCCTACGCCATCGACGCCTATTCCGAAACCTACGCCGATACCGGCGTGCTCGGCGTCTTCGCCGGCTGCGCGGCCAAGGACGCCGCCGAACTGGCCCGCGTCGCGGCGGGCGAGATCGCCGGGATGCTGAAACCGGTCGGCGAGGCCGAACTTTCGCGCGCCAAGGCCCAGCTGAAGGGCGCCATGTTCATGGGCCGCGAAGGCGCGCTCGCCCGCGCCGAACAGGCCGCCGGTCAGGTCCTGTTGTTCGGCCGTACGCTGGATCCCAGCGACATCGCCGCGGAGGTGGACGCGGTCACGCCCGCCGACCTGGTGAAGCTCACCGAAAAGATCCTCGCCCAGAAGAAAGCCGCCGTCGCGGTCCTGGGCCCCAAGACCTCGCTGAAGGCCGCCCCGGCGTTCGAACAGGCGCTGTTCGGGTAGAGCGCCTCGCTACCCCTGCGGCCCGATCAGCTTGCTCAGCGCTTCCAGATAGGCCGCGAAGGCCTTGCGGCCCGCCGGCGTGATCCGCACCTGGGTTCTGGGCTTGCGGCCGAGGTAGCCCTTTTCGATGCTGACGTAGTTGGCCTCCTCCAGCTTGCGCAGCTGGACCGACAGGTTGCCCTGGGTGACCTCGAGCACCGCCTTCAGCTCGTTGAAATCGGCCACGTCGGCGTTGGCGAGATAGGCCATGACGCCCAGCCGCAAGCGGCCATGGATGACCTCGTCGATGCGGTCGATGCCGAAAGGTGAGGGGGCTGTGGCCAAGGGTCAGGCCACCCCGCGCTGGCCGGGCTGGGCGCGGCGCAGCATCCACAGGCCAGGCAGCAGCATGAACAGGAACATGCCGGCCCCGGCCGTGGCGACGAAGCCGGCCATGTTGTCGATGAACAGCGCCATGCCCAGGCCGGTGACGAACCAGCCCAGGCCCACGACCGCCATCCAGCCGCGCCGGCGCAGCATGAAGGCCACCAGCCAGGCCATGCCCTGCAGCACCATCACCGCGCAGGGGTAGATCAGCCAGATGGTCAGGCTGTGCATCCGCCAGGCTACCGAGCCGATGATCAGCACCAGCGCCAGGTTGGTGAGGCCGACGGCCCCGAACACCGAGCCGACGGCCCGCGCGGTGGTGTTGCCACCGACCATCCGATTGCGCCGGATGATCCAGACCAGGAGCCCCAGGAACACCACCGTCGGGCCCAAGCCGATGGCGAGACCGCCGATGCCGTCGGCCGGCGTCAGGCCGATGAACTGCCCCGCGTGCAGCAGCATCTGTACGCAATAACAAAGACCGGCGGCCGAGTAGGTTTCGCCGAACTGCTTGAGCCAGCGGTCGTCGGGCTCGACCAGCGCGCGCATGAAGGCGAGGTCGGCCCGGGCTTCGTGAATCTGGGCTTCGTCGAGATGGGTGGCGTCCGCGGCGCTCATGTCGGTGTTCCTTAGTCCGAGTCTTGAGGCCGCTGATACATCACGTAGTCTATAATGTAAACTAGTCTATCATGACCGATCAACCGCTGCCTTGCGGCGCGCCGGCAATTGCGCGAGTCTGCCGCGCCATGGCCCTGTTGGACTGGATCGCGCCGGAGAGCGGACTTCGCGTCGAGGGTGACGGGATCACCCTGCGGCCGCCGCGCGCCGGGGACTATGCCGAGTGGCGCGAATTGCGGGCCGTCAGCCGCAGCTTCCTGCAGCCGTGGGAGCCCACCTGGCCGGCCGACGATCTGGGCCGTGGGGCCTTTCGCCGCCGCCTCACCGCCTATGCCCGCGACCGCGAGGCCGGCGCCGCCTATCCGTTCTTCGTCTTCCGCCAGGAGGACGGCGCGCTCACCGGCGGGATCACGCTCTCCAACGTGCGCCGCGGCGTCGCCCAGATGGGCTCGGTCGGCTACTGGTGCGGCCGGCCCTACGCCCGCCACGGCCACACCCTGGCCGCCGTCCGCGCGCTCAACGACTTCGCCTTCCGCACCCTTGGCCTGCACCGCCTGGAGGCCGCCTGCATCCCCGACAACGCCCCCTCGCGACACCTGCTCGGCAAGGCCGGTTTCGAGGAGGAGGGGTTCGCCAAGGCCTATCTGAAGATCAACGGCGTCTGGCGCGATCACGTGCTGTTCGGCCGGGTCTCGCCCTTCAAGCGGCAGGACGGCCCGGACGAGGGCGTGTCGGTCTGAAAACCGGGCCCCAAACCGACCGCCAGACGCCGCGCACTTCAGCCTTCTGTAAACCTTAAGGCCCTAGGGTCCGGAAGTAAGTTTGGGCGCGCTTCGTTGGCGGGCCTCATTTGGCGGGGCGTTTGTTCCTTTGGCGATGCCGAGCGACCGTTGGATGTGGGACGCCACCTCGACGCTGGAAGCGTTGGGCGCGGCCGACGTGGCCCTCTGGGTCTGGGAGCCCGAGAAGGACCGCATGCGGCTGACCGGCGCGACGCGCGCGCTGGGCCTGGGACCGTTGGCCCCCGACTGTTCGTCCGCCGCGCTCCGCGCGCTCGCCTTGCCGCAGGACCGCGCCTACGCCGAGGACATCCTGCGCGTTCAGGAACCCGGAACCGAGGTCGCGGTCCGCATGCGCATGCGCGGCGCGGGTATCTCCATCTGGCGGGGCGTCTGGCTGGAGGAAGGCATGCGCGCCGCCGGCGTGGTGGCGCCGGAGACCCGCTTCGCCGCCTCCGACCAGGACCTGCTGACCGGCCTGCTCGACCGCCGCAGCTTCATCACCCGCGCCCGCGAGCAACTGCAGGTTCCCGGCCACTACGAAGTCATCGTCGCCGACCTCGACCGCCTGCGCCGCCTGAACGAAGCGCTCGGCCACGAGCGCGCCGACCTGGTGCTGGCGGCGCTGGGCTCGCGCCTGGCCGCGGCCTTCCCGCCCGACGCTATCCTGGCCCGCATCGGCGAGGACGAGTTCGCCGCCATGGCGCTGGCCGGCGCATCGCCAGGCGCTGAGATGCTGCGCCGCGCCCTGGAACAGCCGCTGCGCGTGGCCGGCTTCGACATCCATCCGACGCTCTCCATCGGCGCCGTGGACGCCCACGGCGGCGTCGACGCGCCTGAGGCCGCTGAGCTGCTGCGCCGCGCCGAACTGGCGGTGGAATCCGCCAAGAGCCACGGCCGCGGCGGCGCCGCTGCCTACGGACGCGGGCTGGAGAGCGATGGCCTGTCCCGTCTCGCCCTGGAGGGCGACCTGAAGGGTGCGCTCGGCCGCGGCGAACTCGTGCCCTTCTACCAGCCGATCGTGCGGCTCTCGACCGGCCACCTCTCCGGCTTCGAGGCGCTGGTCCGCTGGCGCCACCCGCGCCGGGGCCTGCTGATGCCCGACACCTTCCTGCCGCTCTGCGAGGAGATGGGCCTGATGGAAGAGCTGGGGGCGATGATGATGCGCACCTCGGCCAAACAGCTCGCCGCCTGGCGCAACAAGCACAACGCCGCCGGCGAACTGACCGTCGCGGTGAACCTCTCGACCCACGAGATCGACCGCCCCGACCTGGTCTCCGACGTGGAAGCCATTCGCCGCGAAACCGGCCTGCCACCCGGCGCGCTGAAGCTGGAAGTGACCGAGGGCGACGTCATGCGCGACCCGGAACGCGCCGCGGTGATCCTGGGCCAACTGCGCGCGGCCGGCGCGGCGCTGGCGCTCGACGACTTCGGCACCGGCTTCTCGTCGCTGAGCTACCTGACCCGCTTGCCGTTCGACACCCTGAAGATCGACCGCTACTTCGTGCGCACCATGGCGACCAACGAGGGCTCGCTGAAGATCGTCTCCTCGGTGGTGAAGCTCGGCCAGGACCTGAACCTGGCCATCGTCGCCGAGGGCGTCGAAAACGCCGGCATGGCCCGCCAACTGCAGTCGCTCGGCTGCGACTATGGCCAGGGCTTCGGCTATGCGCCCGCGCTTTCGGCGCAGGAAGCCGAGGTCTACCTCAACGAAAGCTACGTCGACGGCGCCGCGCCGGTTAAGGCCAAGGGGTCTCGGGGGTAGCGCCTCTTAGATGCTCCCCTTAGGGGGAGCTGTCCGCGAAGACGGACTGAGGGGGTTGCAGCCCACTCCGCCATCCGCTCTGGGTGAAACCCCCTCCGTCTCGGCGCTTCGCACCGAGCCACCTCCCCCTCAATCGGGCTTCGCCCTGGGGGAGGATCTAAGAATTAAGCCCGCCCCGCGGCTGAACTCAGCCGCTGCGGATCGACGCCCAGCTTGGCCAGCGCCTGGGTCCATTTGCGCCCATGGTCACGGCCGAAGATCAGCTCGTCATCGGGGTCGCAGGTCAGCCAGACGTTCTGCTTGAGCTCTTCCTCCAGCTGCCCGGCGCCCCAGCCGGCGTAGCCGAGCGCCAGCAGGCTCTTCGACGGCGCCCCATTGTGGCTGGCCATCGCCTCCAGCACCTCACGGGTCGCGGTCAGGGCCACCTGCGGCGTCACGTCCAGCGTCGCCTCGCCCCCATAGTCGGTGGAATGCAGCACGAAGCCGCGTTCCTGCTCCACCGGCCCGCCCACCAGCACCAGGTCGGGTGGCAGGACGATGGTGGATTCGATTTCAAGCTTCTCCAGCAGATCCGGCACGGTCAGTCCCTCGACCGGGTGGTTCAGCGCCAAGCCCATGGCGTGCTCTTCGTCGTGGGCGCAGATCAGGATCAGCGCGCGCTCGAACCGCGGGTCCGAGATGCCCGGCATGGCGATCAGCAGCTGACCGGAGAAGAAACCGCCTTCCATGGCCTCGACTTTTCACCTCGGACGTGACGCTTTCAAGAGGCGTTTGAGCGGGGACGCTTGCGGTGGGCGGAGATGACGCTATGTCCCCCAAGGAACGACCACGCCCCATCCAGAGGAACGGACCCATGACCATCAAAGTCGGCGACAAGCTGCCCAGCGTTACCCTCACCCTGGCGACCGCCGAGGGTCCCAAGCCGGTCACCACCGAGGAGTTCTTTGGCGGCAAGAAGGTGGCGCTGTTCGCGCTGCCGGGCGCGTTTACCCCGACCTGTTCGGCCAAGCACCTGCCCGGGTTCAAGCAGCTGGCCGGCGAGATCAAGGGCAAGGGCGTCGACGTGATCGCCTGCCTGTCGGTCAACGACGCCTTCGTGATGCGCGCCTGGGCGGAGGATCAGGCGGTGGGCGACGACATCGCCATGCTGGCCGATGGCGGCGCGGCCTTCACCGACGCGGTGGGCTTGGCTTTCGACGCTTCGCGCTTCGGCATGGGCAAGCGTTCGCAGCGCTATTCGATGATCGTCGACGACGGCGTGGTGAAGGAGCTGAACATCGAGGAAGGCGGCGAATTCCGCGTCTCGGCGGCCGACTACCTCCTGGCCCAGCTCTAAGGGCCAAAACGGCAGGACCTCGCGGCGCGAGCCGCGAGGCCGCCCAGCTCTCTTAGCTCTTCGGCTTGGCCATGGCGCCGGTCGACATTGAGCCGGTCGTCGACATGCCGTCGGTCTTGGCCATCCCATCGGTCTTGGCCATGGCGGCGGCCATCGGCTTCTTCTTCATGGCCTTCTTCTTCATCGGCGCCTTCATGCCATCCGTCTTGGCCATGCCGTCGGTCTTGGCCATGGCTCCGGTGGACATCGCACCGGTCGACATCGAACCGGTCGCGGGCGCCTGGGCCAAGGCGCCGCCGGCGAGCGCCGCGGTGAAGGTCAGGGCGGTCATGGCGATAAGGGTCTTGCGGATCATTTCAGGTCTTTCTCTCTAGGAACCGGGCAAGCCGGCAGGGTCTCCTCCGCGGGGCCGCGGAGAATTGGGTCGTCGGGTCGGTGGTCTTGGGGATGTGAGGGGGATCAGCTCTTGGCGGCCGCCAGGATCGGACCTCCGGGCCCGGCCTGGACCAGAATGGCGGTCTTCAGGCCGGCGAGACCGCCAAGGGGCGCAGGCGGCACGGCGAAGCTCTTCGCCCCGCCCGACCAGTCGCCCAGGCGGGTCAGCTCCTTGACCACGTTCTTGATCGGCAGGGTCTTGCCGGTGTTCTCGCCGCGCTTCACCGGCACCTGCTGCACGGCGGGATTGTAACGCACCAGCCAGACGTCGGCGGCCTTGGCCGGCGCCGCGCCGGCGATCGAGACGCCGGCCGCGGTCAGCGTCAACTGCGGCCCAGCCGCGATCCGCACCCGGCGCAGGCCAGCGTCGATCTCACCCACGCTCTGGCCCACGACGTCGGTGCGGCCATTGATCACCACCTGCGGGGTGCCGACATTCCCGTGCCCGAGGCCCTTGGCGTAGGACCATTGGCGGTCGGTGAATTGCTTGCTGGCGAAGGTATCCTTCCAGCCGAGGTCGTCCCAGTAGGTCACCCCAAACGACAGGGCCACGATGTCCGGCCGCGCGCTGATCGCCGCCACGGCCAGGTCAGCCGGCGGGCAGGACGAGCAGCCCTGGCTGGTGAACAGCTCGACCACCTGCAGCGGGGGCGCCGGTTGGGCGAGGGCCCCACCCGTCGCGGCGGAGAGCGCCAGGATGGCCGCAAGTCCGATCAGCTGTTTCATCGTGGTCTCCTGAGCCCGTCTTTGGCTAAGCCTCGATCATTGGTTCGCATCGGAACGCGGTTCGGTTACCAACGCTGAGCCTGTAACCTTTCGGCGCGTGTCGCGAAGTCCTTAAAAGGCGGCGTTGGACGAGATCGAACCCAGACTGCGAGGCTTGATGCTCGCCGGCCTCGCCGGGGAGGCCGAGCCCTATCGCCGGCTGCTGAACGAGCTCAGCGCGCTGCTGCGTGGCTACTATGGCCGCCGCTGCCCGCCGGGCTTGGACGCCGAGGACCTGGTGCAGGAGACGCTGATCGCCGTGCATACGCGCCGCGCCACCTACGACGCCGGCCAGCCCTTCACCGCCTGGGCCTATGCGATCGCGCGCTACAAGCTGATCGACGCCCTGCGCCGGGCGCGGCTGCATCTGCGCGCGCCGGCGGAGGAGGCGGATGCGCTGTTCGTCCCCGCCGGGGCCGACGCCGCCATGGCCGCCCGCGATCTGGAGCGGGTCATGGCCGATCTGCCGGAGCGCACCCGCGCGCTGATCCGCGAGACCAAGATCGACGGGCTGTCGACCCGCGAGGCTGCACAGAAGCACGGCATGACCGAGAGTGCGGTGAAGGTCGCCATCCACCGGGGCCTGAAGTCGCTGGGCGGCAAATATGCGCCGCAGGAAGGGGGCTCCGATGTCGAAGACGACTGACGAGCTCATCGCCGGCCTGACGGCGGACGTGCCCCGGGTCGCGCCGGGCGCCGTGAGCCGCCGCGTCGCGCTGGGCCTTGGCCTTGGCGGTCTGGGCTCGGCGGCCGTCATGCTGGCTTGGCTCGGCCCTCGGCCCGACCTCGCCCAGGCGGTGATGACGCCGATGTTCTGGATGAAGTTCGGCTATGCGGCCCTGACCGGCCTGATCCTGGCCGGCGTGCTGGTCCGCCTGGCCAAGCCCGCGGCGCGGATCGGCGGGCTGACCCTGGCCGCCGCCGCGCCCTTCGTCTTGGTGGCGACGATGGCGGCGATGCGCCTGGCCCAGGCTCCGCCGGAAACGCAGCAGGCCATGCTGATGGGCCACTCTTCGATGATCTGCCCGTGGCGGATCGTGGCGATCGGCCTGCCGCTGCTGGCCGGCGCGGTCTGGGCGGTGCGAGGGCTCGCGCCCACCCGCCTGGGCCTTGCCGGCCTCGCCGCCGGCGGCTGCGCCGGAGCCCTTGGGGCGATGATCTATTCGGTCGCCTGCGACGAGACCTCGGCCCCATTCCTGGCCATCTGGTACACGCTGGGCATGGCCCTGGTGGCGGCGCTGGGCGCGGCGGCCGGCTCACGCCTGCTGCGCTGGCGCTAGCGTCCTTCCTATTTGCGGCGCCGTTCGAGCTCGATCTGCGACGGCGTCTTGGGCAACTCGTCGAGGGTCAGCTTGCCGTCGTGACGCTTGTCGAGGATGGCGAAGCGGCGGTCGGCGGCGGCCAGGAACTCCGCCTTGCTGACCCTTCCGTCGAGGTTGCTGTCGGCGGCGAGCAGCGGCTCGGCCTCGCCGAAGAAGCCGTAGGCCGCCGCGCCCACCAGCCGGCGCTTTTGCGGACGCCTGGCGCCGAGGTCGGGCGCCGGGCCCCGGGGGCCGATGATGTCCTTGTCGCCCGGGTGGCCGCCCTCCGGCGTCGCCAGCGGTCCTGGCCCGCTGAGCTGGGCGAGGTAGATCTGCGCGCCCTCATGTCCGGGCAGGCTGCGCGGCGCGGCCACGCCGACCGCGTCCGGTCCCAGGACGTCGGGCACCACGCGGGTTTCGTAGAAGGTGATTTCCGAGCCGTCGAGATAGCCGTTCTCGTTGGCGTCCAGGGCGTCGAAGAATCCCTCGTGATCGGCGCGGAACTCTTGTTTGTCGATCACCCCGTCGTGGTTGAGGTCGGCCTGCTTGAACCACAGCGCCGAGGGATAGGGTTCGCCCGGGCGGCCACGGTAGGGCTCGCCGCAGGGGCTGATGAACAACTGGGTGAAGCCCGCCGCGGCGGGGCCGTCGCTGGCGCCGAAGGGCAGGGTTCCGGGCACCGGTGTAGGCGGCGGCGCCCCCGACCCGGTTCTGGGCTGCTGGGCGAGGCCGGGCTGTACGCCCGCGCAGGCCAGCGCCAGGGTGAGCGTCATCAGGCCGAGCCGTCGCCGCATGATCCTAAGTTTCCCCAACTCGATTGTTCGCCGATTCTGCCGCCATCCTAGCCGTGAACTTGGCTATCCGGCGCCCGGACTGTTGCAGATGCGATACCGGGGGTTTCAGCTTGTGGGAAGCGTCGGAACCGGCTCCAGGCCGAGGCACACCGCCACACAGCGCCGCGCGAGGAGCTCGCCGGGGTCGATCAGCGGGCCGCGCACGTCGTTGGCGTCCAGCACCAGCGGCGCTTCGGTGCAGCCGGCGACCACCGCCTCGGCCCCCGCTGCGACCAGGTCGGCGGCATAGCCGGCCATCTCCTTGCGGACGGCCGGACCCAGGTCCCCGCCCTTGATCTTGTAGATCGTGGCCATGAACTCGTCCTGCCGCTCGGGCTCAAGGCTGACCAGCCCCATGGCCTGGGCCGCCAGATATTCCCGGTAGAGCCGAAGCGCCCCCTTGGTGCCGAGCACGCCGACCCTCCGCGCGCCCAGGTCGCGGGCGGCGCTGGCGCCGGTCTCGATCAGGTCGATCAGCGGCAGGCCGCTGGCCCGCTGGATCAGGCCGGCGTGGGCGTGGGCGGTGTTGCACGGCATGGCCAGCACCTCGGCGCCGGCCCCGGCCAGCGCGCCCGCCATCTCGGCGAGCGTCGCTCCGGCGGCTGGTCCCAGCGTGTTGCGGTCCGGCACCTTGGGATTGAGGTCCATCAGGATGCGGATGTGATCCTGATCGCCCTTGGCCGGCGTGAAGGCGTGGACCTGGTTCAGGAACACCAGCGTCGCCGCCGGTCCCATGCCGCCCAGGACGCCGAGCACCAGCGACTTGCGCGCGGGCTCCTCACTCATCCGAGATGGCCGTCCAGGACCGACTGGTAGCCGAACAGGCCCTGGGCGCCGCCGGTGTGCAGGAAGACCACGGTCTCGCCGTCGAACGCACCCTGCTTGGAAAGGGCGATCAGCCCCTTCATCGCCTTGCCGGTATAGACCGGGTCCAGCAGGATCGCGTCGGTCCGCGCCGCCAGCTTCAGGGCCTCGATCACCTCTTCGTCGACGATGCCGTAGCCCGCGCCGACGTAGTCGCAGTCGGCGACCACCATGTCGCGGGTCACCCGGTCCTTGTGGCCCAGCAGGTCGGCGGTCTCGACGGCCAGCTTGAAGACGTTGGCTTCCTGGGCCGCCTTCGGCGCGCGCACGCCGATGCCCAGGATCGGGATGTCGGCGCCCATCACCGCGATGCCGGCCACCAGGCCCGCGTGCGTGCCGGCGCTGCCGGTGGCGGTGACGATGCGGTCGATCTCCAGGCCCATCTCATTGGCCTGGTTCACCAGCTCCAGCGCGCATTCCACATAGCCCAGAGCGCCGATCACGTTCGAGCCGCCGCCCGGGATCACATAGGGCCGTCCGCCGCGCGCGGCGACCTCGGCGGCCACCAGGGCGAGCTGCTCGTTCATGTCCGTGCCGCCCGGCACGCGGCGAATCTTGGCGCCCATCAGGTCGTCCAGCAGGACGTTGCCGGACTGGGTGTAGTCGACGGCGTTGGAGCCGGTGCGCTCCTCCAGGATGATCTCGCAGTCGAGGCCAAAACGGCAGGCGGCGGCCACGGTCTGGCGCACGTGGTTCGACTGCACCGCGCCCTGGGTGACCAGCGTCGTGGCGTCGTTGGCGAGCGCATCGCCCAGCAGATATTCCAGCTTGCGGGTCTTGTTGCCGCCGCCGGCCAGACCCGTGCAATCGTCGCGCTTGATCCACAGGTTCGGACCGCCGCCCCCTCTTTTCAAAGATTCGGGCGACCCGGAAAGGGCTTCCGTCAGCCGCGGCAACGGCTCCAGCGGCGTGGGAAGATGGGCGAAGCGGACGGGGTTATATCGGGCGAGATGCATGGCAGGGCCGTACACCCAAGTGACGCTGCGGCATAGCCCCCGGCAGACCGGAATTTCGGTTTCGCGGCGTTGCGAATTTCGCGGCGGAGAGCCTAGGGCTGCAACGCCTTCGGGATTGCCGCCGCAGCGGCCTGCGTCAGCTTGGTCATGCTCGAAATCTGGCAGTGCGAACCGCGCACCACGATCTCCAGGTCGTGGGCGTGGCAGATCGTGCCCAGGCCCAGATCCTTGACCACCATCGGCTCGTTCGTCGTCGCGTGCGCCAGGCAGACGCCGTCGGTCTTCACCTCATAGGTGTCGACGCCGTTGACGTTCAGATAGACGGTGTCCTTGCCGGCCACGGTGTGGCTGCGCAGGTCCTGGGTCAGGAAGCAGCCCTTGGGCGCGTGCTGCGCCACCGCGCCGGAGGCCAGCGACAGCACCATGGCCGCGCCGGCGAGGCCAGCAATCATCGGCAGTTTCATCTTCGGTCTCCCGAAATCGGTTGAACTACGGCTTGATCTTCTTCGGCAGGGCCGCGGCTTCGGCCGGGCTCAGCTTGGTCATGTTGGAGACGATGCAGCGGGCGCCGCGGACGCTGATGTCCAGGTCCATCTTGTTGCAGATTTGGCCGCTGCCGCCGCGGTTGACCATCACGATCGGGTCCGACGAGCTGGCGCCGGCCAGGCAGTTGTCGCTGGTCTCGACCTTGTAGACCGCGCGGCCGCCGACGTCGAAATAGAGCACGTGGTCGCCGCCCACCGTGTGGTTGCGCAGGTCGCGGGTCCAGAAGCAGGTGTTCTCGGCTTTCGGCTGGGCCGCGGCGGGGAGCGCGATCAACAGCGCGCCGGCGGCGGCGATCAGGATGGAAGCAGTCTTCATGGTCTTACAGTCTCCTTGACGGCTGAACTTGCCACGCTTGCGCCGGTTCCCCTGAACGGGGGCTGAACCGGCGCCTGAACCTTGGCCTTCGGCGCGAAATCGCGCCTAAGGCATACCACCTTATCCGTGGGTGCGGGCGGGCCGGGAGAAGGCTGACCGGCGGGCCGCGCAAGTGAGCTGACCGAGGCCTAGGGCCGCAGCCCGCGCGGCAGGGCGGCGATCTCCGTGGGCGTGACCTTGATCATGCTGGCGACCCGGCAGTCCCGACTGCCGGGGACACTGATCCGCAGGTCGCCGGTCTTGCAGACCTGAATGGGCTCAACGTCATAGCTGCCGACGCTGAAGCCGGCGTGTTGGGTCGTGGACTCCACACCGGCATCGCACCGCCCGGCGGTCTCCACGCGGTAGTAGGAAATGGCGTGCATGTGGGCGGCGTCCTTCACCTTGAAGTACAGGGTGTGCGGCCCGGCGACGGTGCGGTCCCCCACATCGTGCAAGAGAAAGCATCCTGGGTCGGCGTGCCGCTGGGCCGCGGCGGGCAGCGCCGGAGCCAGCGCGGCGGCGGTGAGCGCGGCGAGAACGAGAAGCTTCATGGCGATCCTCCGATCTTTATGAATTTGTTATACGCCCCGTTTCAACGAACGTCGATTGCTGAGGTGAGGTCCGCCTACCGCCCCTGGAACACCGGCTCGCGCTTGGCCACGAAGGCGGCGGCGGCCTCCTTGTGGTCGGCGGTGGAGGCGGAGTGGACGTGGTGAGTGGCCTCCAGGTCGAGGCACTCGTCGACCTCACCGCCCATGGCGCGGTTGAGGTTCTCCTTCATGTAGCGGAAGCAGACCGCCGGGCCGCTGGCCAGCCGCTTGGCGATCTCGGCGGTCTTGGCGGCCAGCTCGTCGGGCTCAACGACCCAGTTGGCGAGGCCCAGGCGCAGGGCCTCCTCGGCGCTCACCCGGTCGGAGAGGAAGTACATTTCCCGCGCCTTGGCCGAGCCGACCAGCTGGGTCAGGAAGTAGGTGCCGCCATAGTCGCCGGCCAGGCCGACGCGGGCGAAGGCGGTGGTCAGGATCGCGGTCTTGGCCATGATCCGCAGGTCGCAGGCCAGCGCCAGCGACAGCCCCGCGCCCGCCGCCGCGCCCGGCAGGGCGGCGATGGTCGGCTTGGCCATCTTGAACAGTTTGCCGGCCGTGGCCCGCTGGTTGATCCGCTGGGTGGCGATCGCCTCGTCGATGCTGGCCGCCCGGCCGCCGCCCGAATTGCGGTCGTTCATCCCCTTCACATCGCCGCCGGCGCAGAAGCCCTGGCCGGCCCCGGTCAGCACCACGCAGCGCACGTCCGGGTTCAGCTCGGCGGCGGCCAGTTGCTGGCCCAGCGCCTGGTTCATGCCCTCGCTCATGGCGTTGCGCGCCTGCGGCCGGTTCAGCGTGATGGTCAGCACGCCCCCGTCCAGGTCCGCCAGCAGGTCCTCGGTGCCGGTCTCTAACTTCGCCATGACGTCCTCCCGAATGTTTTCGGACGAGACCCTAGGCCTTGACGCGTACGGAACGGAAGCCGGTAAGCTGGTCACGATCACAGGGAGTTGGTTCATGCGCCTTCGTCAGATCGCCCTGGCGTTGCCTCGCGTGCGCGTGATGCGGGCTTGGCCGTGAAGCTTGGCCTCTGCGCAGGGATCGTTCTGGGCCTGCTGGGCTGCGCCCTGCTCGCTGGCTGCGTCGAGGTCGGGAAGCCCTACGAGCCCGATAACGTTCGCAACTTGCCGCGCTGCGAGGATCAGGCGCGGCTGGCGCATGCCTCAGCGCGCGATTGCGTGTTCTACGTTCTGAACGGCGTCTCGGGTTTCCAGCACGCGCCGGCGATGCAGGTCCGCTACGCCGCGTCCCACCCGGGCGCGGGCGACGGCGCCGTGACGATCGACCTCTACAGCGACAACTCGCAGCGCGACGTCGTCCGCGAAGCCGGCCTGAAGGGATATGACTATCCCGTCTTCACCGATGTCTCGGGCAAGGCTGGCGACATCCTTGTGCCGCTTCAGCGCGCGGACAAACGGTGGGTTCTTTCGGTTTGGGTGTGGACGCCCACTTTCCTGGAATCGCAGCGGCGGCGAGAGGACCGATGGGTCCATGCAGGCGACATCCCGCTCGGACGCGTGCTTCACCTCAACGAGGGCTTCTTCTTGCTGACGGCGTCGGATTTTAAGGGGCCGCTGCGCCTGACGCTCTATCGCGCGATCCAGTCGCGGATCGACTACGTCGGCAGTCTGACAGACGAGGGCGCCTCGAACGATTGCCATGTGACGCCGGAGGGGGTGTTGGCGAGTGTGGGCTCGCCCCTGACCAACGTCTGCACACCGCTTGGGAAGCCGCGCGACTATGGGGATTGTTACGGATTGAACCCTGAAGGCGCCGCTCAGTGCCTTGCAGCTCTCTACCGTTGATACCCGATGAGCTCTGGCGGGGCCTGCGCCGAAGCCTGTAGCGTGAAAAAATAATCGAAAGGGAGCCGGCCGAAATGCGCCTTCGTCAGATCGCCCTGGTGGGCCAGGACCTCGCCGCCTGCGAGGCCGACATCCGCGCCATCCTCGGCCTCGACTACGCCTATGACGATCCGGGCGTCGGCGCCTTTGGCCTGAAGAACGCGGTCTTCGCGATCGGCGAGACCTTCCTGGAGGTGGTGTCGCCGAAACAGGAGGGCACGACGGCCGGCCGCCTCCTGGAAAAGCGCGGCGGCGACGGCGGCTACATGGCGATCTTCCAGGTGGAGGATATCGCCAAGGCCCGCCAACGCATCGCCGACGCCGGCGCGCGCGTGGTCTCCGAGACCAACCGCGAGGGCGGCAAGGTCTGCTACAGCCACATCCATCCGCGCGACATCGGAGGCGCCATCGTCTCGGTCGACTTCATGGACCCCTGGGAACACTGGGAATGGGGCGGCCCGGAATGGCGCCAGCATCTGAAGACCGACGTCTCCACCGGCATCGTTGGCGCCGAGATGCAGGGCGACGACCCCTATGCCATGGCCAAACGCTGGGGCGAGGTGCTGGGCCGCGAGGTCGAGCCGGTCGGTGAATACTGGCGCATCGCGCTCGATGACGGCGGTGAGATCCGCTTCATCAAGACCGCCGACGGCCGCGGCGATGGCCTGGGCCGCTTCGATGTCGCCGTCCGCGACCCCGCCGCCGTCCACGCGGTCGCCAAGGCGCGCGGCCGCCTCAGCCCCGACGGCGACGTCCTGCTGGCCGGGACGCGGGTGAGGTTGGTGCAGGCCTGATTCCAGCTTTCCCCGCCGACCCTTCAGGCGTAGCGTCAGCCTCTCCTCGGGGGGCCGCATGTGAGCGGCTGAGAGGCGGGTGATCCCGCGACCCGTCGAACCTGATCCGGGTCATGCCGGCGAAGGGAAGGACCTGCAGCGGAAGCTGCTTCGATCTCCCGTCCCGGCGGCCCCAACTTGAGGCCGCACGAATGAACAAGCCCATTGGCGCCATCGAGCCCGCTCAAATCCCCACCGGCGAACGCCCGGGGTCGAAGAAGGTCTATCAGGCCGGCGTGCTGTGGCCCGACATCCGGGTGCCGTTCCGCGAGGTGGCCGTGCATCCGAGCGCCAACGAGCCGGCGTTGACCCTCTACGATCCGTCGGGGCCCTATACCGACCCGACCGTCAGCATCGACATCGAAAAGGGCCTGTCGAAAACCCGCGAGCCCTGGGTCGTCTCACGTGGCGATGTGGAGCTGGTGGAAAATCCCCGCGAGGTGAAGCCGGAGGACAACGGCTTCGCCAAGGGCGAGCATCTGGCGCCGCAGTTCACCGCGCCGCGCCGCGTCTACCGCGCCAAGGCCGGAGGCAATGTCACCCAACTGGAATACGCCCGCCGCGGCGTGATCACCGCGGAGATGGAATACGTCGCCATCCGCGAGAACCTGCGCCGCCAGTCGGGCGATTTCTGCATCCGCGACGGCGAGGATTTCGGGGCCGAGATCCCCGACTTCTGCACCCCCGAGTTCGTCCGCGACGAGATCGCGCGGGGCCGGGCGATCATCCCGGCCAACATCAACCACACCGAGCTGGAGCCGATGATCATCGGCCGCAACTTCCTGGTGAAGATCAACGCCAATATCGGCAATTCCGCCGTGCTCAGCCACGTCTCCGACGAAGTCGACAAGATGGTCTGGTCGATCCGCTGCGGCGCGGACACGGTCATGGACCTCTCGACGGGCCGGAACATCCACAACATCCGCGACTGGATCATCCGTAATGCGTCGGTGCCGATCGGCACGGTGCCGATCTATCAGGCCCTCGAAAAGGTCAACGGCGTCGCCGAGGACCTGACCTGGGAGGTGTTCCGCGACACCCTGATCGAGCAGGCCGAGCAGGGCGTCGACTACTTCACCATCCACGCCGGCGTGCGGCTGGCCTATGTGCCGCTGACCGCGACGCGGGTGACTGGCATCGTCAGCCGCGGCGGCTCGATCATGGCCAAGTGGTGCCTGGCGCATCACCGCGAGAACTTCCTCTACGACCACTTCGAAGACATCTGCGAGATCATGAAGGCCTACGACGTGTCGTTCAGCCTGGGCGACGGCCTGCGGCCGGGCTGCATCGCCGACGCCAATGACGCCGCCCAGTTCGGCGAGCTGGAGACGCTGGGCGAGCTCACCCAGATCGCCTGGAAGCACAACGTCCAGGTGATGATCGAAGGCCCCGGCCACGTGCCGATGCACAAGATCAAAGCCAATATGGACAAGCAGCTGAAGGTCTGCGGCGAGGCGCCGTTCTACACCTTGGGCCCGCTGACCACCGACGTCGCCCCCGGCTACGACCACATCACCTCCGCCATTGGCGCGGCGATGATCGGCTGGTTCGGCACGGCGATGCTTTGCTACGTCACGCCCAAGGAGCACCTGGGCCTGCCCAACCGCGAGGACGTCAAGGTCGGCGTCATGACCTACAAGCTGGCCGCCCACGCCGCGGACCTCGCCAAGGGCCACCCGACCGCTCGCGCCTGGGACGACGCCATCAGCCGCGCCCGCTTCGAGTTCCGGTGGGAGGATCAGTTCAACCTCGGCATCGACCCGGAAACCGCCCGCCTCTACCACGACGAGACCCTGCCGAAGGAGGCGATGAAGACCGCCCACTTCTGCTCGATGTGCGGGCCGAAGTTCTGCTCGATGAAGATCAGCCAGGATATCCGCGACGCGGCGCGCAAGCAGAACGAAGTCGCCGGCGGCATGGCCGAGATGGCGGACAAGTTCCGCAAGTCCGGCGGGGAAATCCTCGTGCCGGTGGCGTCGGCGGAATAGGGCGACGCCCTCCTCCCGGTCACGAGAGGAGGGCGCTTGGGTCAGCCCTTAGCGGCAGACCTCGACCGGGTGACGGACGTAGTCGCCGCGCCAGTTGTAGTAGCCGCGGTCCTCGGTGAAGCAGCGGCCGTAGCCGCGCACGTAGCGGCCGTCCCAGCGGTCGTAGGCGCGGTACTCTCCACGCCGCCACTCGTCGCGGCGCCAGTCGTCGCGCCGCGCGTCTTGGTAGCCGCGGTCGTGATCCCAATAGGGTTGCGCCATGGCCGCCACGGGCGCGGTCAGGGAAGCGGCGGTCACGCCCGCCAGGATGATCGTCTTCAGTTTCATATCCGGCTCCTTTTCGCGTCATGGCCAGGATGGTCCGACCCGATGGGACACACCCTGGGCCGGCGCGACTGAACGGCCTCGGAGCGGCGCCTTTAGCGCCCGTTCAGGAACGGCAGGGCTTCGCGGACCCGGGCCGACGGACTAGACACGAGGCATGGCCGATGTCCCTGACCTCGAACCCGGCGGGTCCTTTACCGACCTCGACCTGTCGAACGCCGACTTCGCTGAAGCCGATCTCTCCGACGCGGTGTTCACCAACTGCGCGTGGACCGACGTCCAGCTTTCCGCGGTCATCCTGCAGAACGCGCGGTTCACTGACTGTCGGTTCACCCGCTGCCGCTTCGCCCACGCCGACCTGCGGGAGGCGACGTTCACGCGCTGCAACTTCGCCGACCCGGACAGCCATTCGGGCGTGCAGATCGCCTTTTCGCAGGCCGACCAGGCGAGCTTCACCACCTGCGACCTTTCCTTCGCCGACATCGACCGCACCAGCTTGTGGTCGGTGGCGTTCAAGGAGACGAACCTGCGCGGCGCGCGCTTCCACCGCGCCGACTTCAGCCGCGCGTTCGGGGGCAAGGTGGTGCGGACCGCCGCCGCCTTCACCGCCTGCAATCTGGAGCTCGCCGATCTCTCGGACGCGGGGCTCGCCACCTGCGATCTCTCGGGCTCGTCGCTGCGCGAGGCCGACCTCACCGGCGCGGACCTGAAGGGCGCGGACCTCTCGCGCTGCGATCTCTTCCAGGCGCTGACCACCGACGCCAAACTGGCTGACGCCGATCTGCGTGGCGCCGAGGTTTCAGGCCTCAGCCTTGCCGGCCTGGCCAGCTATGAAGGTTTGAAGATCACGCTGTCGCAACAGCAGACGCTGCTGAGCGCCATGGGCCTCGACGTGTACGCCGACTAAGGGGCCAACTAGTCCCGCTGTTGCTGACCCTGAACCTTGGCCGTCGCGGGCCAGACGTGGAGGGTCACGGCCAAGCTGACCGAACCCAGGACGGCGCTGAGCGCGCCCGCCCATTGCACCGGGCTCATGCCGAGCGCCGCATAGTGGCCGGCCAGGCCGCCGCAGAGGACCACCAGGGCGGCCGCGGCCCATTTGGCCAGTTCGTTGTAGTTGATCATCCCGCCCTCGAACCGCTGTCCCAACGACGCACCCGCGCGCCGAATTCCCGCAAATCGCGGCGCGCACGTCTGACAGGCGCTTATTACCGAAAGCCTGCCGTTTTGGGCGATGTGGCATTGGGGCGCAGCGACCCCATGCGAGGCAAAAAAAGGTGCTAGGAATCGCGGCCTCGCCGGAGAGCCCGCCATGGATTCCAAAGCCCTCAACGCCTTCGCCGACGACCTCTGGGAGCGGGAGATCACGCCTGCGTTGGTCGACTACATCCGCATCCCGGCCAAGTCGCCGGCCTTCGATCCGGACTGGGCGAAGAGCGGCTTCATCGACCAGGCGGTCGAGCACATGGCCGGCTGGGCACGGGAGAAGATCAAATCCCTGCCGGGCGCGACCCTTGAGGTCGTGCGTCTGGAAGGCCGCACCCCGGTGATCCTGATCGAAGCGCCGGGAGACATCAGCGACGACACCGTCCTGCTCTACGGCCACCTGGACAAGCAGCCGGAGATGACCGGCTGGTCCGAGGGGCTCGGCCCCTGGGAGCCGGTGATCCAGGGCGACAAGCTCTATGGCCGCGGCGGCGCCGACGACGGCTATGCGATCTATGCGTCGGTGACCGCGCTGCTGGCCCTGCAGGCCCAGGGCGTCAAGCGTGCCCGCTGCGTGGTGCTGATCGAGGCCTGCGAGGAGAGCGGGTCCTACGACCTGCCGTTCTACGTCGACGAGCTGGCCGAGCGGATCGGTTCGCCATCGCTGGTGATCTGCCTCGATAGCGGTTGCGGGAACTACGATCAGCTCTGGCTGACCACATCGCTGCGCGGTCTGGCGGGTGGCCTGCTCACCGTCGAGGTGCTGACCGAGGGCGTCCATTCCGGCGATGCGTCCGGGGTGGTTCCTGACAGCTTCCGCCTGGCTCGCCAGGTGCTGTCGCGCTTCGAGGACGAGAAGACCGGCGCTGTCGCGCCCGATCCCTTCAACGTCGAGATCCCGGCCGAGCGGAAGGCTCAGGCCAAGGTCGCCGCCCAGGCGCTGGGCGAAGGCGCTTGGCGCAAGTTCCCTTTCGCGGGATCGACAGAGCCGCCGACCCGCGACCTTGCCGAGCTGATCCTCAATCGCACCTGGCGTCCAGCGCTGACGGTGATCGGCGCGGCGGGCCTGCCGCAGCCGGCCAACGCCGGCAATGTGCTGCGCCCCGGCACCTCGCTGGCGCTGTCGGTGCGCCTGCCACCGACCGCGGATCCGGACGCCTGCATCAAGGCGCTCGCCGACACGCTCACCGCCGACCCGCCGCAGGGTGCGGTCGTCACCTTCGAAAGCAAGCAGGCGAGCCCCGGCTGGAACGCGCCGCCACTGCAGCCCTGGCTGGAGGCCGCGGTCCAGTCCGCGTCCCAGGCGACCTTCGGGCGCGAGGCGGCGATGATGGGTGAGGGCGGCACGATCCCCTTCATCGGCATGCTGGGCGAGAAGTTCCCGGACGCCCAGTTCCTGATCACCGGCGTCCTCGGCCCGGCCTCCAACGCCCACGGCCCCAATGAATTCATCCACCTGCCGACCGGCCGCAAGGTCACCGCCGCCGCCGCCCTGATCCTCGCCGCCCACGCCACGCGGACGCGGTAGCCGCCGGCCT
Source organism: uncultured Alphaproteobacteria bacterium (assembly GCA_903822175.1). GTDB lineage: Bacteria > Pseudomonadota > Alphaproteobacteria > Caulobacterales > Caulobacteraceae > Phenylobacterium. The sequence continues at coordinate 12,425 of CAIJOB010000030.1, read as the reverse complement.
TGCGCGCCGTCTGAGCGTCCCCATCTCGAAGCTGGGCGACAGGGGGATACGGCATGCGCGGGATCGTCGGGCTCTGGCTGAGCCAGCTCTACAAGCTGACCGTTCTCTGGCCGGCCTGGCTCCTGACGCCGCAGGGCCTCAAGACGGTGTTCAGCAGCCGGACCCTCTGGCGCGTCGCCCTGACCCTGGCCTTCGTCCTGGCGATCGCCGCGTTCATGCAGGTCTATCCGCCGAGTGCCGCCTTCATCGGGGCCGGAGACGCAGTGGCCTATCTCGATATCATCGCCATCGCCTGGGTCGCCGGCGCCGCGCGGGAAGGGGTGAAGCTGGCCGGCCGGGCGTTGCGGCGCGTCGGCCTTAGGCGCACCGCCGTCTCGCGCGCGCCCCGCGCCGCTCAGCGCCGCCGGCCCAGGCGCCCGGCCCCGCCCGCCAACGACGATGGCGGGGCGGGCTGGGCGCTCGCCGCCTGAAGCCCCGCCCTTACCGGATCGCCTCGATTTACTGTGCGAGTGGTCGCGGCCCGGCGGGGGAGCCGGGCCGCGATGCGCCGTCGCGGGCTGAAGCGGCCCCCACCGCCCGCCCACGACAGCGCCTTCCCAGGCGAACGCTGGACCGTCGCCGCCTGAGCCCCATGACCGCGCATCGATGACCGGCGCTCCCGCGCCCGGCATAGCCTGGGCGGGGGTGATCTTGGTCGGGCCGTCCAGGCGCGCGGGCGGCCCCGCGCGGACAGACCTTCCTAAGACGCCGCACCGGTCCAGTGTTCGGCGGTCTCGAAGCCAAGGCTATCGACGTCCACCGCGCCCGACATGGTGCAAATGCACTATGCGGCCAGCGATTCATCGCTTGAGGCGGGGTTCGTGGACCCCTGGCGACTCGCCTCTGGAGGGAGGCTCAGGCGCGAATCCTTATCCCGTTTGGGAGATGTGGCGGCCTCGCTGGACCCTAGACTGACATCACTGGGCGGTTTGCCGGGAGATGTGAGGGTTCAGATGATGGGTTCTTTCCACGGGCGGGCGTGGGCCGTCCTGGCGGCGGTGGCGATAGCCGCGGCGGTCGCGCCTGCGGCGGCGGCGGCCGACTTCATCCAGATCCGGGCCAATGGCGTCCCCGTCACGGCCGCCATGCCATCGTCGAGCGTCAGTCTGTCAGCTTCGCTGGCCGGCAATCTTCTGACGAGTTCGGTGGGCGGCGATCTGATCAACCAAAACGCGGCCGGCCGCGTCAGCGCATCCGCCACCGCCTCCCTTTCCTATCCGGTGGCGACGGCCGGGGCGAATTCGATCGAGCCCGCCAACGGTCTGGGGCGCAGCGACCTCACGTTCTACGTGGCGGTGATTGGGCCGCGCGAGTCGCTCGTCGATCTCGATATTACGGGCAGGGTGAACACGGTGACCACGGTCGATCCGCGCAACCTCGGGAGCCCGAGCGGTGATTTTTCGCGGTCCGTCGCCTCGCTCACGACCTTTGGGGTCTTCGGTCTTTCGATGACGAGCTGGGACTGCGAGGTCGCGCGTCCGTTCGGCTGCGTTTCGGAGGACTTCCAGGCCAATTCCTATATCTCCACCTACGATGAAACGACGCTGAACGCCGGGTCGGGGACCGTCGACCTCTCCCACAAGGCCCTGAAGATAGAGCTGACCGCGGCGGCCATTTCGGACGACGAGGGGGACTCCGCCTTTGCCTCCATCGATCCGCTGATCACCATCGACCCGTCGACGCCGGACGCCGGCCTCTATCAAATCTACATCAGCCCGGCCTACCTGAACGGCGTCGCCCCGGAAGCCACCGGGGGCGTGCCTGAACCGGCCGCCTGGACGCTGATGCTGCTCGGCTTCGGCGGCGTGGGGGCCGGGCTGCGCCGTCGGCGAAACCTCGCCGAGCCGTGCGCCGCCGCCTGAACCGCCACGCAAAGCTGGGGCCGCTCCCGCTGGAGCGGCCCCTCTTCACCAACCCAACGGAAGGGGTCTAGGCCTGCGGGACCTCGGTCGGCGGCGGCGCGGTCTGGGGCGCGGCCTGCGGGGTCACGGCCTGCGGCGCGGTGGCGGCCGGCGGGATGTTCAGCACCAGGGGCGCGGCGGTGGCCGCCGCGGGCGGCGGGGCGACACCCGGCGTCGGCAGCGGCATCGGCGGCGCGGCCTGCTGGACCGGCGCCCGGACGCTGGCGTCAGCGGCGGTGTCGGAAGCCGCGCGGGGCGCGCGGACCCGAGCCGGCGCGGCGTCGTGCGACGTCCGGGTCGTCGTGGTGGTCGTACGGACGGCGGCCGGCGGCGGCGCGTTTTGCGCCATCTGGCTAGGCGGCGCGGCGGTGGTCGTGGAGTCCGAGGTGGTCGTCGTGGTCGTCGCGCCGCCCGGGGTCAGCTCGGCGACGCCGGTCTGGCCGTGCGGCTGGGTGTAGTACCAGCCCGCCGCGGCGATGCCGCCGATCAGGATCAGGCCGGCGGTGATGGCGACCGGAGCGCTCGACGACTTGGTCCGCGCACGGGTGGCGTAGACCGGCGGCGCGGCGAAACTGCTGTTGGCGGGATCGGCGTCGCTCAGACGTTCCACTTTGGTCTCCGTCATCTGCGCGTCAAGGATCGGGTCAGCCCCAACGGCCGGCGCAAAGCTGCGCGGCTCGGCGGCGACGCGACGGCCGAGGCTGCGGCGCTTCTTGCCCCGCTCCCACGAGGGAACCGGCGCGAACATCTGGCTGTCGTCGATGGGGGTGTTGGTGGGCTCGATAGTCATGTCTTGGTGCCTCCAGGGGTGTATCGCTGGACCATCAAAACGGCGTCGGTTCGGGCAGGTTCCGGTTCTGAAACACCTCAGCTTGGCCGTGAGGGTGCGCGCGCAGCGTCACCGACATGGTCCGGGTATGGGCTAAAAATCGTTATGGGATAATGGGTTATGGAAATTCGCAAAAGGCTGTGCTGCACGGCCTGGCGATCGCGATTCGCCCCCAAATGACCTTATTTGACCCCGCTTGCAGGCGTCAGGAACGTCTTGACAGTAAGGTGTCTGTCAGGTCATACCTGACAGTCAGGACTAACCTGACAAGGAGGGCGCCATGGGCGAACCTAAACCCAAGCGCACCGCGGCAGAGGCCAAGGCCCGCCGAAAGCTCGAACGCTTCACCGGGCGCAAGCTGCCCAAGGCGATGCATTGCTCGTTCTGCGGCAAGTCACAGCATGAGGTGGAAAAGCTGATCGCCGGGCCGGCCGTCTTCATCTGCAACGAGTGCGTGGGGATGTGTGACGACGTGATCGCCAACCGGCCGATCCCCGACAAGGGCTACACCAAGCCCCTGGAGCGCTCGAGCGACCAGCTGCTGCTGCTGATGGGGTCGGTGAGCTACGGCGCCGATGCCGGCCGCGACTTCCTGCAGGAGATCGTCGACACCCTGCGCGGCCGCGAGGTCAGCTGGGCCGACATCGGCGAAGCGCTCGGCGTCTCGCGCCAGTCCGCGTGGGAGCGTTTCTCCTAAAGTCTTAACTGCGCTTAACTATTTGTGGCCTCGGCGCCGCGTTTCGGGGCGCCGGGGACGCCGTGCAACCGACCGCACGCCACAACACCTTGACCCCGCGCGCGCCGCATCCCCAAGCTGGTCGCAGCTGCCTTTGGGGGGCAGTCGGAGCCCTTAATGCCGTTCATGGCCGATTTTCAGCGCGAACGGCGTTTCATGCGGGGGCTGAATCGCACCCTGAAGCGCGTGAAGTCGATCGCCTCGGACAGCGCCAACCTGATCTGCGACGACATCCAGGCCGCCGTCGACCAGCACCGCGACCGCACGGCCATGACCTTTGAGGGGCGCACGCTCAGCTACGCCGAGCTCGACGCCATCGCCAACCGCTTCGCTCACTGGGGCAAGGGGATCAATCTGCGGCGCGGCCAGACGGTCGCGCTGTTCATGCCCAACCGGCTGGAATATTTTCCGATCTGGTATGGCCTGTCGAAGATCGGCGTGGTCACCGCACTGATCAACAATCAGCTCTCGGGCCTGGCGCTCGCCCACTGCCTGAACATCTCGCAGGCCGTCTGCGTCATCGTCGACGCCGAGACCTCGCCGGTGTTCGAGGCGGCGAAGGGCCTGCTGGAAAAGCAACTGCCGCAATGGGTGTTCGGCCCGGCGCACGGCGACCAGCGCGACCTTGTCCAGGCGCTGAAGAGCTGCAGCCAGCTGCCGCCGGACAGGATCGTGCGCGAGGACATCCGCGCGCGGGACACCGCGCTCCTGATCTTCACCTCCGGCACCACCGGCATGCCCAAGGCGGCGCGCATCACCCACGTCCGCGCCCAGCTCTATATGCGCGGCTTCGCTGGCGCGACGGGGGCCAAGTCGTCCGATCGCATCTATGTCGCCCTGCCGATCTATCACGCCACCGGCGGGCTCTGCGCCTTGGGCGCGGCGCTGCTGAACGGCGGCTCGGTCTTCCTGCGGCGCAAGTTCTCCGCGACCCACTTCTGGGGCGAGGCGGTGGACGAGGGCTGCACCATGTTCGTCTACATCGGCGAGCTCTGCCGCTACCTGGTGAACCAGGCGCCTGGCGAGGACGAGACCCGCCACAAGATCCGCATGGCCTTTGGCAACGGCCTGCGCCCCGACATCTGGCCGACCATGAAGCAGCGCTTCCGGATCCCGGAGATCCTGGAGTTCTACGGCTCGACCGAGGGCAACGTCTCGATGTTCAACTTCGACGGCCGCGAGGGCGCCATCGGCCGCGCGCCCAAGTGGCTGCGCAAGCGGTTCAACGTGCGCCTGGTGCAGTACGACGTGGAGGCCGAGGCGCCGATCCGCGGCATCAATGGCCTCTGCATCGAGGCCGGCGCTGGCCAGACCGGCGAATGCATCGGCCAGATCGGCCACGACGCCCGCAGCGAATATTCCGGCTACGTCTCCAAGACCGAGTCCGAGAAGAAGGTGCTGCACGACGTCTTCGAAAAGGGCGACAGCTGGTTCGCCACCGGCGACCTGATGAAGACCGACGCCGACGGCTATTTCTATTTCGTCGACCGCATCGGCGACACCTTCCGCTGGAAGGGTGAGAACGTCTCCACCAACGAAGTCGCCGAGCGCCTGCTGGGCTGTCCGGGCGTCAAGGAGGCCAATGTCTACGGGGTCGAGGTGCCGGGCGCCGAGGGGCGTGCGGGCATGGCCGGCCTGGTGGTCGGCCCGGAGTTCGACATCAAGACCTTCGGCGATGGCGTGGTCCACGAACTGCCGCCCTACGCCCAGCCGCTGTTCGTCCGGGTGCTGCCGGCGCTGGAGACGACGGGCACTTTCAAGACCCGCAAGATCGACCTGATCGCCGAGGGCTATGACCCGACCCGGTTCAAGGGCCCGCTCTACTTCCGCGACGCCAAGCGCGGCTATGTGAAGATCACCAAGAGCGTCTACGAAAAGATCGTCACCGGCGTCGCCAAGCTCTAGGCGGCGCATCCGAAGGCCCGCCGGGCGGCGACTAAGGGCAAGGCCTCGCGCGACGGGGCGCGATGATTCGGGGAACCTCCATGCTGAAACCGATCCTGGGCCTGCTGGCCGCCCTGGCGCTCGCGGGCGCTGCGGCCGCCCAGACCTCGACCGATCCCAACCGCCTGTTCGCCGACTCCAAGCTCGTCGTCCGCGACCGGTTCTCGGACGAGATCGTCGGCAAGGGACCTGACCTGATCCTCATCCCGGGCCTGGCCTCCTCGCGGGTCACCTGGAAGGCGACGGCCGAGCGGCTGCGCGGCCACTACCGGCTGCACCTGATCCAGATCGCCGGCTTCGCGGGCGAGCCGGCGCGGGCGAACGCAGGCGGCGAGGTGCTGATCCCCACCGCCGAGGCCATCGACGCTTATCTGGTGGAACAGAAGCTGACGCCGGCCACCTTGATCGGCCACTCCCTGGGCGGCACCACCATCCTCTATCTGGCTGAAAAGCACGGCGATCACCTGAAGAAGGCGCTGATGGTCGACGCCCTGCCGTTCTTCGGTGGCATGCAGGACCCCAAGGCCACCTCCGACAGCGTGAAGCCGCAGGCGCAGCGGATCATTGACGGCACTGCGGCCTCGAAAGCGCCCGCCACAAAGGCCATGCTGGCCCCGCAGATGGCGGCCATGTCCAAGGACGCGGCGACCCGCGACATGGTCACCGAGTGGGGCGTCGCCAGCGACCGCATGGTGGTGGCCCACGCCATGTATGACGACCTAACACTCGACCTGCGCGCGGGCCTCACCTCGATCAAGACGCCGATTACCCTGGTCTATCCGGACGATGTCCCGATCGGCACGCCGGCCGGGATGATGGAGAAGATCTATCCGGCGCTCTACGCACCGGCGCCCACCGTGAAAACGGTGCTGGTGGCTAACTCGCTGCACTTCGTGATGCTGGATCAGCCGGCGGCTTTCAACACCGCCCTCGACGCCTTCCTGGCGCAGAAGTAGCCGCCTCAGCTATGCTCCGGCGCATCGAATCCAGATGAGCCGGGGCGTCGCCACATGAACCAGATTTTCAGATCCGTCCTGTTGGCGGGCGCCGCCGCCCTGCTGGCTAATTTCGCCCAGGCCGCCGCGCCGACCAAGCCCGCGGATGTGGTCAAGCAGAAGGCCCAGATCGACGCGGGCTTAGACAAGGCCTGGCCGCATCTGGAGGCGCTCTACAAGGACATCCACCAGCATCCGGAGCTGGCGTTCCAGGAGACCGCCACCGCCGCCAAGCTCGCCAAGGAGATGCGCGACCTGGGCTTTGAGGTGACCGAGCACGTCGGCAAGACCGGCATCGTCGCCATCTACAAGAACGGGCCTGGACCCACGGTCATGGTGCGCACCGAACTCGATGCTCTGCCGATGGAAGAGAAGACCGGGCTGCCCTACGCCAGCCACGCCACTCAGATGTGGGAAGGCAAGCCGACGCCGGTGGACCACAGCTGCGGCCACGACATCCACATGACCGCCTGGCTGGGCGCGGCGCAGCAGCTGGTGGCGCTCAAGAGCCAGTGGCACGGCACGCTGATGTTCATCGGCCAGCCGGCGGAGGAGGCGATCGGTGGGGCCAAGGCGATGATCGCCGATGGCCTGTTCACCCGCTGGCCGAAGCCGGACGTGGGGTTCGCCCAGCATGTGGGCAACGGGCCGGTGGGCGGCGTTTCCTACAAGCCCGGCGTCTTCAACTCGGCGGCCGACAGTTTCGAGATCGCCTTCGCCGGCCGCGGCGCCCATGGCTCGCGCCCGCAGCAGAGCATCGACCCGGTGCTGGAGGCCGCCCGCTTCGTGGTCGATGTGCAGTCGGTCGTCAGCCGCGAGAAGGAGCCGGCCCTGTTCGGGGTGATCACCGTCGGCGCCATCCAGGCGGGATCGGCCGGCAACATCATCCCCGACGGCGCGCTCGTGCGCGGCACGATCCGCAGCTACGAGCCCGAAGTGCGGGTGAAGCTCAAGGAGGGCCTGGTCCGCACCGCCCAGGCGACGGCGATGATGTCCGGCGCGCCTGCGCCCAAGGTCACCTTCGGCGAGGCCGCCGCGGCGGTGATCAACGACGATGGCGTCACCGCCCGCACGGCGCCGGTGTTCAAGGCGGCGTTCGGCGACCATGCCGTCCCCGCCACCAGCCCGGGCTCGGCCAGCGAGGACTATTCGGAATACATCATCGCCGGCGTGCCCTCGCTCTACTGGGGCCTGGGCGGCTACGATCCCAAGGTGATCGCTGACTATAAGGCGCGCGGCGAGGTCCTGCCGGGCAACCACACCCCGCAGTTCGCGCCGGCGCCCGAGCCCTCGATCCGCACCGGCGTCGAGGCGATGACGCTGGCGGTGCTGAACGTGCTGCGGCCCTAACTCTCCAGGTCGAGGTCCAGGTCGCGGGTGAGCGGCAGGCGGATGCGGCAGCGGACGCCGTCCGGGGCGTAGCTCAGCGTCGCCTCACCGCCCAGCTGCCCCTGCAGGCTGCGCTCGATAAGCCGTGAGCCGAAGCCGCGCCGCGTGGGCGGGGTGACCGGCGGGCCGTCCGCTTCGCGCCAGTCGATCTCCAGCTCCTGCAGTTCGTCCTCGCCGCGCACCTGCCAGACGACCTCCACCTGGCCGCCGCCCGCGGACAGGGCGCCGTACTTGGCCGCGTTGGTGGCGAGCTCGTGGAACAGCAGGCCGAGCGCCAGCGCGCGGGCCGGCGACAGGGCCACGGCCGGGCCCATCAGGTGGTAGCGTGCCGAGCCGTAGGGGCGGAACTCCAGTTGGGCGATCTGGCGCAGATCGGCGCCGATCCAGTTGGTGGCGGTGAGCAGGTTGTGGGTGTCCGACAGCGCCATCAGCCGGGCCTCGAAGGCCTCGCGGAAGCTTACCGGGTCGGCGTTGGTGCGCAGCGTCTGGTCGGCGATCGCCTGGACGGTGGAGAGCGTGTTCTTCACCCGGTGGTTCAGCTCGTCGAGCAGCAGCTTCTGCTGGCGGTCGCCTAGAACCCGGTCGGTGACGTCGCTGCCTTCAACGAACACGCCGACGGACTCGCCGTCTGGCCCGACGATCGGCTGGAAGATGAAGTCGAGGAACCGCTCCTCCAGCACCGCGCCGGGCGTGCGCTGCAGCAGCACGCTGGCGGCATGGTCGATATGCGGGACCTTGCTGGTCATCACCCCGCGCAGCAGGTCGGGGAAGCCCTGCTCGACCACCTCGGGCAGGGCGTCGGCCAGGGTCTTGCCGACCACCTGGCGATGGCCGATCAGCTGCAGATAGGCGTTGTTGGCCTGAGCGTAGGTCAGGTCGTGACCCATCAAGACGGCCATGAAGCTGGGGGTCTGCATGAAGAGGTCGCGCAGGCCCCGCGTCTCGGCGGCGAGCGCGTCGTTGACCGCGGTGATCTCCTGGGCGCGCTGGAAGAGGTCGCTCTCGCCGGCCGCCGGGGCGTCCGGTTCGGGGCCGTAGGCGATGGTCTTCAGCTGCTGCAGCTCGGTCACATCGACGGCGTTCTGGGCGACGTAGGCGACCTCGCCCGCCGCGTCGAACAGCGGGATGTGCACGCACGACCAGTACTTCATCATGAAGCCGCCGTTCGGCGCGGGGATCGGATAGGCGGCGAGCGGCAGGGTCTCGGTGACGCCGGTGACCAGCACCCGGCGCAGCGACTCCTCGATCAGCCGCCCGCCCTCGCCGGTGGGCGGAAAGGCCTCGAACACATAACGCCCGACGATCTCCTCGCGGGTCCGCTGCGTCGAGGCGCAATAAGCGGGGTTGGCCTCGACGTAGACCAGGTCGCGGTCGAGGATCATGTACTGGCCGGGCATGGCGGCGAACAACTGGGCCAGGTCCGGCCCGGCGCCCCCGCTCGCGGTTAGCGGCGCCTGGGCCCTGTCAATGACCGTCTCGCCCAGATCCTGTGGCAAACCCATAACTCCCCGATACGGGTGGAACGCACGGATCGGCCGTCGGTTCCAAGTACCTCCCCCGTGCAAACGGGGGAGGTTTTTAGCGTTCTCGCTCCTCACCCTGCGTTGGCAGCAGGACTCGCCTATATTCGCGCTATGCCCGATGACGTTTCCACGGCGCCCCTCAAGGGCGCGGCGCTGATCAAGGATGAGGTGAGCCGCCTGCCGGACCGGCCGGGCGTCTACCGGATGATGGGCGACGAGGGCGAGGTGCTCTACGTCGGCAAGGCGCGCAGCCTGAAGAAGCGCGTCATCCAGTACGCCCAGGGCCGCTTCCACACCCAGCGCATCGCGCTGATGGTCGACCTGACGCGGTCGATGGAGTTCGTCACCACCCGCACCGAGACCGACGCCCTGCTGCTCGAGATCAACCTGATCAAGCAGCTGAAGCCCCGCTTCAACGTCCTGCTGCGCGACGACAAGTCGTTCCCCGAGATCGTCATCCGCCGCGAGCACAAGGCCGCCCAGCTGCGCAAGCACCGGGGCGCCCACACCATCAAGGGCGACTACTTCGGACCTTTCGCCAGCGCCGGCGCGGTCAACCGCACGCTGAACACCCTGCAGAAGGCGTTCCTGCTGCGGTCGTGCTCGGACAGCGTCTACGAGAGCCGCACGCGGCCCTGCATGCTGCACCAGATCCGCCGCTGTTCGGCGCCCTGCACCGGCCTGATCGGCCTGGAGGACTACAACGGCCTGGTCGAAGAGGCCGGGGAGTTCCTGCACGGCAAGTCGCGCGCGGTGATGGGCAAGATCGCCGCGGAGATGCAGGCCGCGTCCGACGAGATGGAGTTCGAGCGCGCCGCGCGCCTGCGCGACCGCATCCGGGCGCTGGCCTCGATCGCCCAGGAACAGCAGATCAATCCGGAGACGGTCGACGAGGCCGACGTCTTCGCCCTCTTCGCCGAGGGCGGCCAGGCCTGCGTCCAGGTGTTCTTCTTCCGCGCCGGCCAGAACTGGGGCAACCGCGCCTACTTCCCCCGCGTCGACAAGTCCGATGAGGACGCCGAGGTCATGGAAGCCTTCATCGGCCAGTTCTACGACGACAAGCCGATCCCCAAGCTGATCCTGACCAACGTCGAGCCGGCCGAGCGTGACCTGCTGGCCGAGGCCTTCGCCTTCAAGGGCGGCCGCAAGGTGGAGATCTCGACGCCGCAGCGGGGCGAAAAGCGCCAGCTGGTGCAGCACGCGTTCACCAACGCCCGCGAGGCGCTGGGGCGGAAGATGGCCGAGAGCTCGGCTCAGACGAAGCTCTTGGCCGGGGTCTGTGAAGCCTTCAACCTCGACGCCCCGCCGGAGCGGATCGAGGTCTACGACAACTCCCACATCATGGGGACCAATGCGGTGGGCGGCATGATCGTCGCCGGCCCCGACGGCTTCCAGAAGAGCCAGTACCGCAAGTTCAACATCAAGGGGACGGACATCACCCCTGGCGATGACTTCGGCATGATGAAGGAGGTGCTGCGCCGCCGGTTCGCGCGCCTGGCCAAGGAAGAGGAGGACGCTCTGCTCGGCGGCCAGACGGAGAGCAAGTTCGCCCGCCCCGACCTGCTGCTGATCGACGGCGGCATGGGCCAGATCAACGCGGTGATGGAGGTCCTGGCCGACCTGGGCGTCGACGACATCGCCGTCGTGGGCGTCGCCAAGGGTCCCGACCGCGACGCCGGGCTGGAGCGGTTCTTCATCCCCGGCAAGCCCTACTTCATGCTCGAGCCCAAGAGCCCGGTCCTCTACTACCTCCAGCGCCTGCGCGACGAAGCCCACCGCTTCGCCATCGGCACGCACCGCGCCAAGCGCAGCGCCGAGATGAAGAAGAACCCCCTGGATGAGATCGAAGGTGTCGGCCCGGGCCGCAAGCGGGCGCTCCTGGCGGCGTTCGGGTCAGCGCGCGGGGTGAGCCGGGCTGGGGTGGAGGATCTGCTGAAGGTCGAGGGGGTCAGCGCGCCGCTGGCGGAGCGGATCTATGGGTTTTTTCGGAAGGGGTGAGGGGAGATGATCTCTACTGCCTCAGGCCCGGTTCCCTCGACACTCGCCGATTGGACATTCGCTTCGGTCGAAGCTCTTTGCGCCGCCGGCTACTCCGAGAGCGACCGCCACGATTTCAAGCTAGGTTTGCCCAACCCGAAGGGCCTCACCAAAGTGGCGTGCGCGTTCGCCAACACCTTCGGCGGCTTTGTCGTTCTTGGCGTGGCGGAAGAGTCCGGTCACGCCTTCGCGCCCATCGGCGTTGATCCGGACGGTGAAATCTACGGGCAGTTCCACAGCAAAATCCGGGCCGAGCCCGAGATTGCGGTGTCCTACCCGAGGCTGATCGAGGTGCCAGGCTCTTCGAAGGTCCTCTATGTTTTTGAGATACACCAAAGCACTCGGCGTCCGCACCTGCCGTCGCCGGCTGACGAGAGGACATTTTGGAAGCGGGTCGGCTCGTCCTGTTGCCAAATGACGCTGGAGGAGGTCCGTCAGCAGATGCTCGCCTTGGAGGAGAAACGCGAAAAGCTCGCGCTCTTGCTTATCGACCTATTCCATAAGCAAAGGTCGTTGGAGGAGCAGGCGAATGTACCGGAGGCGAGGTGTGTCTCCTGTGGGATGATCCGCGACGGCTGGCGGCACGGGTGAAATGAGGTGACAGCGACTCCTGTCCTCAATTCCCGTTCGCGTTTGAGCGTTGGCGTTGCCAATCCACGCAACCTCGGGGAGTGTGGCGCACAATCCAACGACCGAGAGTTTTATGTCCGCATCCGGAGTGGCCACGACCGCGGCGCTCGCGCTCCTGTTCCTGGGCGCGGCGCGCTACAAGGAGGCGCCGGAAGGCCCCGACACCGCGATGCTGGTCTTCGCAAAGGGGTACACGCCCCATGTGGGGCAAGGCAGCGGCGTCTTCTACTACATGTCGACCGACGCGTGCGCGAACTGGGCCTGTACGTCGTCAGATGTTTTGAGACAGTTGGGGTTCGGATTTAGCGGAGAGTGGACCTCATCTGGGGTTGATATTTAGGCGGCGATTTTGCGGTGCTGCAAGCGCCGATGTTCGATGGTCTGGCGTTTGATGTGGGCCCG
>CAIJOB010000029.1 GCA_903822175.1 uncultured Alphaproteobacteria bacterium | reverse complement strand
GAGCGCGCGCACCTGCAGTTCGAGGGCGTCGTCGCCGCGCCCTTCGTCTCCGCGCTGGCCGCGCTGGAAGAAGACGAGATGGATCTGGGCAGCGTCTGCATCGACATGGGCGGCGGCTCGACCAGCGCCGCGGTGTTCACCGCCGGCAGCCTCGTCCACGTCGAGACCTTGCCGGTCGGCGGCCAGCACGTGACCCAGGACATCGCCCGCGTTCTGCGAACCTCCATCGCCGGGGCCGAACGGATCAAGACCCTGCACGGCTCGGCCGTCAGTTCGGCCCACGAGGATCACGAGCTGATCGAGGTGCCGCCGCGAGGGGAGAGCTTTGACGGGCACTCGACAACATTTCTACGGTCCGAATTGCCTCAGATTATCGGTCCGCGCGTGGAAGAGACGTTTGAGATATTGCGCGACCGGTTGACGTCCTCCGGCGTCCCGGTCGAGCCGGGCGCGGGTCTGGTGTTGACCGGCGGCGCGAGCCAGCTGGCCGGCGTCCGCGAGGTCGCCGTGCGCGTCTTCGACCGCCCGGTTCGTTTGGGCCGTCCGCGCCGCGTGCCATACCTGCCCGACGCGGCGTCTGGGCCCGCGTTCACTGCGGCCGCCGGGACGCTGCACCGCGCCGCCTTCGGGCCCCGCGAAGCGGTCAGCGCCAAGGCGCTGGCCTCGGCCAAGCTGCGCCGTGAGCCGCTTGATCCTCGCGCCAACCCGGTCGCCAAAGCGGCTTCTTGGTTCCGTGAGAATCTCTGATTAGCCGAACGAGCGCTGACGCGGAGACTAGCCGTCGGTCTTCAATACTCCGTCAGGACCGAAGAACGGTCAGGCCGTTCTTGATCACGGTCGCGCCCCGTGCCCCGACCCGCGCTTCGAAGCTGATCTCCCGGCCGTCCTTCCAGAGGTCGACGGTGATGGTGTCGCCTGGGAACACCGGGGCGGAGAACCGCGCCTGGTGGCTGAGGATCTGGTCGGGGTCGTAGCCGGTGATCGCCTGCAGCACCGCGCGGCAGGTGATGCCGTAGGTGCAGAGCCCATGCAGGATCGGCCGCGGGAAGCCCGACCGCTTGGCGCTCTCCGGATCGGAGTGCAGTGGGTTGCGGTCGCCGTTCAGCCGGTAGATCAGCGCCTGGTCCTCGCGGGTCTCGATGTCGACCGAGAGGTCGGCCCTGCGCGAGGGGATTGCGTGCGGTTCCGGCTGGCCCTCCGAGGGTCCGCCAAAGCCGCCGTCGCCCCGCGCGAACGTCGAGCCGGTGAGGGTGGCGACCTTCTCGCCCTTCTCGTCGGTCCAGACGGTCTCGTTGACGATCACTGCGCCCTTCTCCTTGCCCTTGTCATAGGCGCCGACCGTGCGGCTCTGGGCGGTGAAGGTCCCCGCCGTCGGCAGGGGCTTGTGCAGCTCCACCTTCTGTTCGCCGTGCACCACCATCAGGAAGTTGATGACGCTGGCCCGATGCCCCGGCTTCTGCTCGACCTGGTCCGCGCCGCGGGCCGGCCGTCCGGCGGCCGAGGCCAGCACGGTCGCCGCCGTCGGGATCACCTTCAGGTTCTTCTCGTAGGTGAAGGCCAGCTCGGTCTCGTTCATCGGGTCGCGGCTCATGCCGACGCCGAGCGCATAGAGCATCACGTCCTTGTCGCCGTAGGTGAAGGTGCGCGGCGCGGTCTGCTGATCGAGGATGTCCGGGTAAAAGATGGGCACGACTATTCCTCCGAATTCCTATGGGGTGGCTCTGATGGCCGATGAACTATGGCGGCGATCAAAGCCCCTCGCTCCCAGCGGCGCAAGCCGCGAGCGCCCGCATTTGCGAGGCGGCGGCTGATCGGCTAGAAGGCGCGACTTCCCGCGCGGGGGCGCTTTCGCCCCTCACGGACCTCCTCGTTTCTCGAAGGCGCTTCATGACGACCACCGGCCAGCCGCCCGCCATCACCGGCAACGTGCTCTTCTATTCGCAACCCGAGCCGCTCTCGCCCGAGATGCACGGCAAGATCGGCGTCAAGAACATGGACGGCCCGTTCGGCTTCGCGAAGGTCGGCCACGCCGTGCCGCTGACCGTCGGCGAGTTCCCGTCCGCCGTGGCCACCGGCCCGATCATCTTCATGGGCGAGGAACGGCTGCCGATCCTGGTGATGGGCCTGAACGCCGGCGACAACATGTTCCTGCGCCCCGACGGCCTGTTCGAGGCGGGCGTCTACGTCCCAGCCTACATCCGCCGCTACCCGTTCATCTTCGCCAACGATGACGCCGCCAAGCAGATGGTGCTGTGCATCGACCGCGCCGCCGAGTTCGTGGTCGACAAGGGCTTCGATCAGCCCTTCTTCGAGGCCGACGGCCAGCCGAGCTCCTACACCAAGAACTGCATCGAGTTCTGCAACAACTTCGAGTTCGAGCGGCAGAAGACCGCCAGCTTCATCCAGATCCTCACCGACCTGGACCTGTTCGAATCCAAGACCGCGACCTTCACCCCGGTCGACGCCAACAACCAACCCGGCGAGCCGCAGAAGATCGCGGAATATTTCGGCGTCTCCGAGGAGAAGCTGAACAAGCTGCCGGTGGAGAAGTACATCGAGCTGCGCGACAACGGCGCGCTCCCGCAGATCCACGCCCACCTGATCTCGCTGCTCGGCTGGGACCGGCTGGTGGCGCTGGCGCTGGTGAAGCAGTTCGAAGCGGCGAACGGCCGGAAGCCGTAATTCCCCTCCCCTAATGGGGAGGGACAGATCGCGCAGCGATCAGGGTGGGGAAGTGTGGGTCATCTGCTGACTCAGCACTCCGGCCCACCATTCCCCACCCGTCTCGCTACCGCTCGCCACCCTCCCCAGAAGGGGGAGGGAAAACTATCTCGCGAACACGCTCCGCGTAAGGCACGAGAAAACCAGCCGCCCGGCCTCGTCCAGGAGGTCGTGCTGGGCGATGACGATACCCTTGCCCTCGCCCACCGGGTCCTTGGCCATGATGGTCATGCGCCCGCGCAGCAGCTCGCCGGCCGGCGGATTGCGCACCCAGCGTAGCGCGTCGACCCCCAGCCGCTTGGTCTGCGGCCAGTCGGTGTGCGCCAAAGCGTCGAGCTTGGCCCAGATCGCATAGACCATGGCGTCGGGCGCGCCCCGGTCCACGGTCCAGCCCGGCGTGAAGGCGACGACGAAGGCGCTGAGCGCGTCTGAGTCCACGGCCGCCGCGCCCAGGGTGACCACCTGGCCGATGGCGATGTCGTCGAAGGATGCAGGCACGCGTAACCTCAGGATTCGGAACAGCGAATAGGCCGATGATGGGCGTGGCGGCGCGCCCAAGTCGAGCCTTGCTTTGCGAAGAGCCGCAAGGCGGGCCATATAGCGCCCGGTTGACGGGGCGTAAGAGGCGACGATGCGGTTCCTGGCAGGCCTGTTCCTGGCCCTGATGATGGCTTTGCCGGCAGCTGCGCAGGCCCCGCCGGGCCCTGCTAAGCACGTGGTTGTCGAACTGGTCGCCGAACGCCAGGGCATCGCGCCCGGCGAGACCATCCACATCGCCCTGCGCCAGCAGATCCAGCCGCACTGGCACACCTATTGGCGCAATTCCGGCGACTCGGGCGAGCCGACCCAGATCAAATGGACCCTGCCGGACGGCTGGCAGGCTGGCGGCTTCATCTGGCCCACACCGGTCCGCATCGCGGTCGGGCCCTTGATGAACTACGGCTACCAGGGCGAGGTCCTGTTGCCGATGACGCTCACCGCGCCGGCGAACGCCAAGGCCGGCGACAAGGTGACCCTGAAGGCTGCCGTTTCGCTCCTGGTCTGCGCGGACGTCTGCGTGCCGGAGGACGCCGCCCTGACGCTCACCCTGCCGGTCACCGCGGCCACGGCCTCGGAAGATCCCAAGTGGGGCGATGTGATCGAGGCCGCCGTCGCAGCCGCGCCCAAGCCGGCCGCGCTGAACGCCGTCTTCCAGCCGAAGGGCGCAGGCGTAGCCTTGGCGGTCACCGGCGCGGTGCTGAAAGGCGCCGACATGGCCGGGGCCTATTTCTATCCCTTCGAATCCACCGTCATCGACCACGCCAAGCCGCAGACGATCGAGCGCGGGCCTGAGGGCCTGACGCTGACGCTTTCACCCGGCTACGCCTTCCAGGGCGGCAAGGCGCCGGCGAGCCTGGCCGGCGTGCTGGCCGTGGGCGGCAAGGCCTATGAGATCGCAGCCTCCGCCGGCGCGCCGCCGGCAAGCGCCTCGGGCCTCGGCCCGCCGCCGCTGAAGGTCGAGGGCGGCGACAATCTGGGCTTGGCGGCCGCGGCGCTGTTCGCCTTCCTGGGCGGGCTGATCCTCAACCTGATGCCCTGCGTCTTCCCGATCCTGGCCATGAAGGCCGCCTCGCTGGCCGGCCACGGCGGCGGGGATCACGGCGAGGCGCACCGCCAGGGCCTGGCCTTCGGCTTAGGTTCGGTCCTGACCTTCCTGGGCCTGGCCGCCGGCCTGATCGCCCTGAAGGCCGCGGGTTCCGCCGTCGGCTGGGGCTTCCAGCTGCAGTCGCCGCCGGTGGTGGCGGTGCTGTGCCTGCTGATGCTGGCGGTGGCGCTGAACCTCTCCGGCCTCTTCGAAGTGGGAACCTCGCTGCAGGGCGCGGGCTCGGGCCTCGCCAGCCGTGGTGGCAGCCTGGGCGCCTTTTTCACCGGCGCGCTGGCCGTCGTCGTGGCCGCCCCCTGCACCGCGCCGTTCATGGGTCCGGCGCTCGGCTGGGCCCTGACCCAGACGCCGGCCGCCGCGCTTGCGGTGTTTCTGTTCCTCGGCCTCGGCTTCGCCGCGCCCTTCGTGCTGGTCGCCTACGCGCCCGGCCTGCTCTCGCGCCTGCCCAAGCCCGGCGCCTGGATGGAGCTGTTCCGCAAGGCGCTGGCCTTCCCGATGTATGGCGCGGCCGCCTGGCTCGCCTGGGTCCTGGCTCAACAGGCGGGGCCGGAAGACCTCGCCAAGCTGTTCGCGGCGGGGGTCGTGGTTGGCCTGGCCGCCTGGCTCGCGGGCCTCGCGCAACGCCGCGCCGCGCTAGGCGGCAAGCCCATTGTCCTCACCGCCGGCGCGGGCCTCCTGGCGGCCCTGGCCGTCGCCGCGGTGGTCTGGCCGCAGGACAAGGCCGCCGAGCTGCCGACCGAGCCCTACAGCCCCGCTCGCGTCGCCGAGCTGCGCGCGCAGGGCCGCCCGGTGTTCGTCAACTACACCGCCGCCTGGTGCGTCTCCTGCCAGGTCAACGACAAGGTCGCGCTCTCGACCCACAAGGTGGCCCAGGCCTTCGCCCGCCATAAGGTCGCCTATTTGAAGGCCGATTGGACCAAACGCGACGCAGACATCGCCGCCGAACTGGCCGCGCACGGCCGGGCCGGCGTCCCGCTCTACCTGGTCTATGGAACCAAGGGCGGCGAGGGCGTTATCCTGCCGTCCATCCTGACGCCGGATATTGTCGTCAAGGCGGTCGAGGCCGCTGACAAGAGTTAGAATGGGCAAGAGTTGAGAGAAGGAGCCTGCCGATGATCAGCCGCCGCACGCTTCTGGCCCTCGCCGTTTCGCTCGGCATGACCGCGCCAGCGCTCGCCGCGCCGGAACTCGGCAAGCCGGCCCCGCCCTTCAAGGCCATGGACGACAAGGGCCATGCCCGCTCGCTCTCCGACTTCGCCGGCAAGACCGTGGTGCTGGAGTGGACCAGTTCCGGCTGCCCCTATGTCGGCAAGCACTATGGCTCGGGCACCATGCAGGCCCTGCAGAAGTCCGAGACCGCCGATGGCGTCGTCTGGCTGACCATCTCGTCCTCGGCGCCGCAGATGGAAGGCTATTTCACCGCGCCGACGGCGCGCGCCTGGGCGTCCAAGCAGCATTGGTCCGGCACGGCGCTGCTGCTCGACAGCGCCGGCAAGATCGGCCGCGAATACGGCGCCAAGAACACCCCGCACATGTTCGTCATCGATAAGGCCGGCAAGGTCGCCTACATGGGCGGCATCGACGACCGGCCCTACGCGGACCCCGAGAGCCTGAAGGGCGCCAAGCCCTATGTGGCGTTGGCGCTCGCCGACCTGAAGGCCGGCCGGCCGGTGGCGACGCCGGTGTCCCAACCCTATGGCTGCGCCGTGCGTTACGGGTCCGCCGACTAGACTTCGAGGGTTTCAGCTTGTCCGACCTGACCGCCGCCTGGGGGCGCCTGACCGACGCCGCCGCCAAGGCCGGCGCCCGCCGGATCGCCAGCCTGTTCGACGCCGAGCCTGGTCGCCTCGACCGCCTGACGGTCGAGGCCGCCGGCCTGGAACTGGAGCTCTCCAAACAGCCCTGGTCGCTGGCCGACCTGGACGTCTGCCTCGACCTCGCCAAGGCGGCCCAGGTGGAGGCCGCCCGCGCGCGGTTCTTCGCCGGTGAGCCGGTCAACAGCTCCGAACACCGCGCGGCCCTGCACATGGCGCTGCGCGCCCCCAAGGGCTCCAACTTCAAGGCCGACGGTGGGCCGGTCAGCGCGGCGGTCGACGCCATGCGCGACCGCATGGCCGCCTTTGCGAACGCCATCCGCTCCGGCGCGCTCAAGGGCGCCACCGGCAAGCCGTTCCGCAAGCTGGTGCACATCGGCATCGGCGGCTCCGACTTCGGCCCGCGGCTGGTCTGGGAGGCGCTGCGGCCGCTGGACGCCGCCATCGAGGTTCGCTTCGTCGCCAACGTCGACCCCGCCGAACTGGCCTTCGCCCTGCACGGCCTCGACCCCGCCGAGACCCTGGTGGTGGTGGTCTCCAAGACCTTCACCACGCAGGAGACCATGACCAACGCCAAGGCGGCCCGCGACTGGCTGCGCGCCGCGCTCGGCAAGGCTGCCGATAGCCACCTGGTGGCGGTCTCTTCGGCGCTGAAGGAGACGGCGGCCTTCGGGGCGCCCGACGACCAGGTCTTCGGTTTCGGCGACTGGGTCGGCGGCCGCTACTCGGTCTGGTCGCCGGTCGGGCTCTCCTGCGTGATCGGCCTGGGCCCCGAGGTGTTCGAACGTCTGCTGGCCGGCGCGGCGGCCATGGACGCCCACTTCCAGGCCGCGCCGCTGGCGGCCAACGCGCCCGTCCTGCTGGCCCTGGCCCACGTCTTCAACCGCAATGGCCTGGGCCGCCCGGTCCGCGCGGTGGTGCCCTATGCCCAGCGCCTGCACCTGTTGCCCAACTTCCTGCAGCAGCTGGAGATGGAATCGAACGGCAAGCAGGTCACCAAGGACGGCAAGCCCGCGCCGCACCATACGGCCCAGGCGGTGTTCGGCGACGCCGGCACCAATGTGCAGCACGCCTTCTTCCAGCTGATGCACCAGGGGACCGATATCATCCCCACCGACTTCATCGCCGTGCGCGAGGCCTCCGAGGGCGACCCGGCGGCGCAGACGATCCTGCTCTCCAACGTCATCGCCCAGGCCGAGGCCCTGATGGTCGGCAAGCCGGAAAGCCAGGTTCGCAAGGAACTGGCGGAGAAGGGCGTCGCCGCCGCCGAGATCGAGACCTTAGCCCCGCAGCGCACCTTCCCGGGCAACCGCCCCTCGGCCTTCATCCTGCTGGACCGCCTGGACCCCGAGCGGCTGGGTTCGCTGCTGGCGCTCTACGAGCACAAAACCTTCGTCGAAGGCGTGCTCTGGGAGATCAACAGCTTCGACCAGTGGGGCGTCGAACTGGGCAAGAGCCTGGCCACCAAGGTGCTGGGCGAGCTACAAGGCGGCCCCGCCGGCGCCCACGACCCCTCGACGGCGCGGCTAATCGGCAAGCTGCGCGGCTGACTGGATTTGTTCACGCTTCCCCGCTATAGCCCGCGACCCATGAGCGGTTTCGCGCATCACCACGGCCACCACCACCATCCGACCCAGGCGGGTTCGGAACGGGTGCGCTTGGCCTAAGCGACCCTCTCCGAAGCCCCGCCGATGCGGACGGGGCTCGATCGATTTCAGCTCCGTCCGTCGCTTCCTCTTCAAAGGATACGACCATGGACGCCCCTCCTTCCTTGAGTGCAGACGCCGCAACGGCTAATCGCGGCGGCATGACCTCCGAGCCGACGCGCCCCGAAGCCCGAAGCCCGCGCGGCTTCATCGACCGCCGCGCCCGCGACCTCGCCGCCGAGCGGAAGATTCTGGCCGCCGTGTCGGAGGTCTATGAGCGCTATGGCTTCGAGGCGCTCGACACCGGCGCCTTCGAATATGCCGATGCCCTGGGCAAGTTCCTGCCTGACGCCGACCGTCCCAACGAGGGCGTCTTCGCCCTGCAGGACGACGACGAACAATGGATGGCCCTCAGGTACGACCTGACCGCGCCGCTGGCCCGCTTCGCGGCGCAAAACTGGGAGACGCTGCCCAAGCCCTTCCGCCGCTACGCCTTCGGCCCGGTCTGGCGCAACGAGAAGCCCGGCCCCGGCCGTTATCGCCAGTTCATCCAGTGCGACGCCGATACGGTGGGTTCGGCCCGGCCCGAGGCCGACGCCG
>CAIJOB010000028.1 GCA_903822175.1 uncultured Alphaproteobacteria bacterium | reverse complement strand
GCGGGCCCACATCAAACGCCAGACCATCGAACATCGGCGCTTGCAGCACCGCAAAATCGCCGCCTAAATATCAACCCCAGATGAGGTCCACTCTCCGCTAAATCCGAACCCCAACTGTCTCAAAACATCTGACGACGTACATACTATCTTAAGACCATGAGCCTTACGGCCGTCGTCGGATGGATAGCGGTCCTCGTTCTTTATAACCAGTCGCGTCGACGCGTCGTTCACTATCTGTGAGTTTGTGGTATGGTAAATATTTCCGTCGAAGGACTCTCGCTCTACTTCCCGATCATTGGAGCGGACACCCAATCCCTCAAACGTTATTTGAAGCAGGTCGCTATCGGGGGCGGGATTGCGCAACGCACTTTCGGCTCAAGCCACTCAACGATTGTCGCCTTACACAATGTAAACTTGACCCTATCGGCTGGGGATCGTCTAGGGCTCGTTGGTTCCAACGGCTCGGGGAAAACGACTCTGTTGCGTTGTCTCGCGGGTGCTTACACGCCGGATATCGGATCCGTCGAGGTCAATGGGCGGATTGCATCTCTTCTGGATTTAAGTCTTGGTATTGATCCGTCGGCGACCGGGCTGGAAAACATTCGGATCCGAGGTCTCGTTGCAGGCCTAACCCCCGCCGCAATTGCTGCAAAGACGGAACAGATTGCCGAATTTAGTGGCCTAGGCCCTTACTTGGCCATGCCACTGAAATCCTACTCTTCTGGCATGCAAGCTCGCTTAGCGTTTGCGACTGCTACGGCTGTCGAGGCAGATGTCCTGCTTATGGATGAGTGGATTGCGGTCGGAGATGCGCAGTTTCGAGCGCAAGCTAACGAACGTCTAACCTCGCTCGTTGAGAAGGCGCATATTCTTGTAATCGCGTCTCATGATCTATCGCTAATAAAGTCACTATGTAACAAAGTGGTTCGAATGGACCATGGGATTGCATCAGAGGTTGTGTCCATCGATGAGATGGATGAGCTAATGGCAAGGCCAGCGCCAGGAACTACGCTTGGATGGTCGCGCGCAAGCCGGTGAGCGGACGCGGCTACTGCGCGGCCACGGCGGAGGAGGTCGTGGCGCGGGTGTCCGAAGGGGAGATGCTGACCTCAATCACCACCGATCCGATGATGCCGTCGCTGCGCACCGTGATGCGCTGGCGCGCCGACTATCCGGAGTTCGCCGAGGACCTGCGGCTGGCGCGCGAGGGGCTGGCCGAACGGTTCAGCGACCTGGGCTGGAAGATGGCCATGGAGGCGACGCCGGAGACCGCGTTCCTGACCCAGGTGCGGTTGAAGCAGCTGCGCTGGCCGCGGTGCTGGGGCCGCGGACGCATGGGCGGCTGAAGCCCACCGCGCCGCCGGAGCCGCCGGAGACGCACAGCATCATGTTCAGCCACTTCAAGATCGAAGTTCACCCTGAGAGCGGGCAGCATCGGGTGGTGACCTATACGCCGGACCCGGAGACGATGCTGCCGATCCGCACGCGCGAAGGGCCATGGAACGATCCGATCGATCCGATGAAGAAGGCCGCCGAGGTCGACGCCTTGATCCAGGCGCGGCGCGAGGCGCTGAACCGGATGGCGGATGAGATGGATTAGGGCCGGAGGAGGGCGACGTTACCGCGTCCCTTCCGCCGCCTTCGCCGCCGCCCTCTCCGTGGCTTTTTGGGCCTCATCATGCCGCGCGCCCGCCAGGATGTTCGGCAGTGAATAATTCCCCTCGTGGCAGGCGTGCTCGAAGGTCGGCTGATCGGTGCGGGACCAGGCGAATTCGGCGAGCCAGGGGCCGGTGAAGGTCTTGGGGTCGATGATGGTGAACTGGTAGTCGAGCTCGTCCTTCGAGACCCGGGTCAGCCGCTCGATCACCGTGGCGTCGGCGGTGACCAGCAAGGCGGGGAAGGTGTGGCGTCGGTTGGCGTCGGGCTGGCCGACGGTCTCGATCACCAGGGTGTCGCCCTCCCAGCGGGCGATAGAATCGCCCAGCGCCGAGGTCAGGGCCTTGGGGCTGTGGGTCGCGGAGAACGGGACGATGCGCAGCTCGTCGCCGTATTCGGTGTGCAGCACCACATAGTCGCGGGTCTGCACGATGCGCAGCCGGTTGGCGTAGTTCAGCGTGATGACCGGCGGCGTCCCGGACGCGGCGGTGCAGCGCTCGGCGGCCGGGCGGTCCTCGGGATTGTCGTAGGACGAGGCGCTCGGCCCCAGGAGATCGCGGCGGGCCTCGGGGCTGTAGGGCAGCCTGCCGTCGGCGGGTTCGATCACCATGCGCGTGCGCCGCTGGCCGCGCACCACGGGGAAGCCGTCGAGCGCGCGGAGCATGGCCGGCGCCTCGGGGTCCAGGTTGCGCTCGAAGCCGGCGGCCTGCTGTTCGGCGATGGCGGCGGCCAGCGCCTTGGCCTGCGCCTCGGGCACGACGAGGTCGGGGGTCTTCGAGGTCGCCTCCAGCACAAGGAGCGCGTTGGACGCCCAGACCCCTTCGAGGCTCGGCCGGCCATAGGCCGTGCGCGGTGGCGCGGTGGCCGGCGCGGCGATGGCGGCGGACGCGAGCAGCAGGGCGCCGAGCGCGGCGGCCGCGCCGGTCGTCTTCAGCCAGGGTCCTCGCAGGGTCATGGGGCCAGCATGCATCGCGTCGCCGCCTGGGCCAGTGAAGCTTTGTTCATGGAACGAAGGTCTGCGAATTGTCGCAGCTTAAGTCAACAGTGATTGACATGCCGTCGATCCGCGCTCAGCGTCATCGCAAAGACGCCGCCTGGGGAGGCAAGCCATGAACATCGCCGTGAAGCCTGAAGCCGCCACCGCTGCGGACGCCGCCGCCGCCGAGGTCTACGCCACGCCGCTGGCCGAGCTGAACCCGGCGCGGGCGCAACGCTTCCAGGACGACACCATCTGGCCGGTGTTCGAGCGGCTGCGGGCCGAGGACCCGGTGCACTTCACCCCGGACAGCGAGTACGGCCCCTACTGGTCGATCACCAAGTGGAACGACATCATGGCGGTCGACACCGACCATGAGGGCTTCTCGTCGGCCGACGGGATCGCGCTCGCCAACCTGGAGGCGGTGAAGGAGCAGGAGCGGGTGATGGGCCAGCGGCGCCGCGGCGCCGGCTTCATCACCATGGACGAGCCGGAGCATGCGGCGCACCGCAAGGCGGTCAGCCCGACCGTGGCGCCCTCTAACATTGGGGCCATGGCGCCAGTGGTGCGTGAGCGCGCTGGCCAGATCCTCGACAGCCTGCCGATCGGCCGCGAGTTCGACTGGGTCGACCTGGTGTCGAAGGAGCTGACGGCGATGACGCTGGCGACGCTGTTCGACTTCCCGTTCGAGCACCGGCGCAAGCTGACCCACTGGTCGGACATGGTCACCAACCTGCCGGGCCACGGGCCTGTGACCAGCTGGGAGCAGAAGGGGGCGGCGCTGTTCGAATGCTTCGGCGCCTTCAACGACCTGTGGAACCAACGCATCAACGCTGAGCCCAGCATCGACCTGATCTCCATGCTGGCCCACAACCCGGCCACCCGGAACATGGAGCCGGCGGAGTACAACGGCACGGTGATCCTGCTGATCGTCGGCGGCAACGACACGACGCGGAACACGATTTCCGGCAGCGTCTACAATCTGAACAAGAACCCCGATCAGTACGACAAGCTGCGCGCTGACCCCTCGCTGATCACCTCGATGGTCTCGGAGACCATCCGCTTCCAGACCCCGCTGGCGCACATGCGCCGCATCGCCACCCGCGACATCGAGGTCGGCGGCAAGACCATCAAGAAGGGCGACAACGTCGTCATGTGGTACCTGTCGGGCAACCGCGACGAGAGCGTGATCGAGAACCCCAACGCCTACATCATCGACCGCGAGCGGCCGCGCCAGCACCTCTCGTTCGGCTTCGGCGTGCACCGCTGCGTCGGCAACCGCGTGGCCGAGATGCAGCTGACCATCATCTGGGAAGAGATCCTCAAGCGCTTCCCGCGGATCGAGGTGGTGGGCGAACCGACGCGCTCCTACTCCGCCTTCGTGCACGGGTTCGAGACCCTGCCGGTGATCATCCCGGCGCGGGCCTGAGATCGGGGTGGGCGACGCCGCCGTCCTTGAGCGCGCCGCGCCGCGCCGGCGCGACGCCGACGCCACCCGGGCCGCGATCCTGGAAGCGGCGAAGGCGCAGTTCGCGCGCTCCGGCTACGACCACACGGGCCTGCGCGACATCGCCGCGGCGGCCGGCTGCGACGTGGCGCTGATCAAGCGTTACTTCGGCGGCAAGGAAGGCCTGTTCACCGAGGCGCTGAAGGCGTCGTTCCATCCCGACCGCCTGAAGGCCTGGGACCGGGCGACCTTCCCGCGTGACGTCGCCGCCATGATGGCCGGCAGCCCGCACGCCGCCGAGGCGCAGACGCAGAGCTTCCAGTTCCTGCTGCGCGCGGCGACCTCGCCCACCACGGCGCCCCTGCTGAACGTGGCGGTGCAGGAGCGCTTCCTGGCCCCAATCGGCGAGTGGCTGGGCGGCGATGAGGCCGCGGCGCGGGCGCGGGTGCTGGCGGCGGTGTTCATCGGCTTTCTGGTGGAGCGCCTGATCCGCGAAGCGCCGCTGACCGGCCGCGAACGCGAGGTGTTCGTCGAACGCGCCGCGGCGACCTTCGAGACTGTCCTCAAGTGAACAACCTGCCGCCCACCCGAGCCGCCGACGCCGCCGCCATCGAGGCCAGCCTGGAGTTGGCCGCCGAACGGGGCGGGGACCTGGCGCCGTTGGTCTATGCGCGGCTGTTCGCGCGCCAGCCGGAGATGCGGGCGCTGTTCTGGCGCGACGCCAACGGAGCCATCAAGGGCGAGATGTTGGCCAAGGTGTTCGAGGCGATCCTCGATTTCATCGGCCCGCGCAGCTACGCCCACAATCTGATCGAGACCGAGGTCGTGACCCACGAGGGGTACGACGTCCCGCGCACGGTGTTCGCCACCTTCTTCGGCGTCGTCGCCGAGGTGGTGGGCGAGAGCTGCGGCGCGGGCTGGACGCCGGCGATGGCGGCGGCATGGAGACGCATGCTCAGCGACCTCGACCACTTCGTGGCCCAGCGCGGACGCGTCATGGCCTAAGCTGTCATTGGAATACGCACTTGGAGAGGGGCTCTAGGATGTCTGCAAGACTTGGCCTGTTCGGCGCGGCGGTCAGCGCGCTTCTCGTCTACGGCTGCACAACGGCGCCGAACGCGCTGCAGGGCGCCCAGGGCGCGTCGGCGACGGAGGCCGTGGCCTCGCCAGCGCGGGTGGACAACTTCCTGCTGGCCGACGCGGGCCTGCGGGCCTGGGAGCTCCAGCGGATGAGCGACCGCAAGGCCGTGGTGCTGGTGACCCAATCGAACGAAGACGCGGTGATCCGCGGCGAGGCGGGGACGCTGAAGGCGCTCAAGGCCGCCTATGCCGCCAAGGGCGTGCAGTTCCTGATGCTGAACTCGAACCTCAAGGACAGCCGCGAGGCGATCCTGGCCGAAGCCAAGGCGGCGGACTTCGACACCCCGGTCCTGATGGACAGCTACCAGCTGGTCGGCGAGAGCCTGGGCGTCACCCGCTCGGGCGAGGTGATCGTCATCGACCCGAAGACCTGGAAGGTCGCTTACCGCGGCGCGCTCGCCGACGGCGGGGCCGGCAAGGCGCTCGACGCGCTCACCGCCGGCCAGGCGGTCACGGTGGCCTCGGCGGCGCCCGGCAAGGGGGCTGCGATCGAGTTCCCGGCGCGCGCGGCCAAGGCCCAGATCACCTATGTGAAGGACGTCGCGCCGATCCTCGAGGCCCGCTGCGTGGCCTGCCACGAGGAAGGCGGCATCGGCCCCTTCGCCATGACCAACTACGCCACGGTCAAGGGCTTCGCCCCGATGATCCGCGAGGTCATCCGCACCCACCGCATGCCGCCCTATGACGCCGATCCGCATGTCGGAAAATTCTCCGACGACCGCGGGCTGTCGGCGCAGGAGGTGAAGACCGTCGTCCACTGGATCGAAGAGGGCGCGCCGCGCGGCGAGGGCAAGGACCCGCTGGGCGCCAAGCATCTGGTCGCCGCCGAATGGCCGCTCGGCAAGCCCGACGTCGTCCTCGACATTCCCGCCTACACCATCCCCGCCTCGGGCGTGGTCGACTACCAGCATCCCTGGGTCGCCAATCCGGGGACCGAGGGCAAGTGGCTGCGGGCCGCCACCATCAAGGTCGAGGCGCGCGCCGGCGTGCACCATGTGCTAACCGGCCTGATGACCGAGGTTCCCAAGGCCGGGCAGCCGGCGTTCGAGAACCTGTGGGGAGCCTCGGTCGGCACCTATGCGGTCGGCTTCGAGAGCGAGGTCGCGCCGAAGAACGCCGGGACCTGGATCCCGCCCGGCGGCGCCATCGGCTTCCAGAACCACTACACGCCGTTCGGCAAGGAGACGACCGACCACACCAAGCTGGCGTTCTACTACTACAAGGACAACGAGAAGCCGGGCCTGGTGATGCACACCATGGACCTCACTAACAACGCCATCGAGATTCCGGCGAACGACCCCTACCATGTGGAGGTCGCCTACATGGAGTTCCCGCACGACGCCCTGCTCTATGCGGCCTTCATCCACGCCCACTACCGCGGGACGGCGTCGGACCTGTCGATCCGCTATCCGGATGGCCACGAGAAGCTGTTGATCTCGCTGCCGCGCTACCAGTTCGGCTGGCAGCGCTACTACACCTTCGCCGAGCCGGTGCTGGTGCCGGCCGGCGCGAAGCTGATCGCCCACTATGCCTACGACAACTCCAAGACCAATCCGGCCAACCCCGACGCCAGCAAGACGATCATCTGGGGCCCGCAGTCCTGGGAAGAGATGTTCTTCACCCGCCTGCGCTACCGCTGGATGGACGAGACCTCGACGCACCTGGTCAAGTACGACAAGGAGCTGCGGGACGGGGCGCTGCTCGGCAACCTCGACGCCAACATGGACGGCAAGATCGAGAAGTCGGAGCTCAAGGGCCTGATCGGCAAGATGCTGCTGCCGCGCTTCGACCAGCTCGACACCAACCACGACGGCGTCCTGGACAAGGACGAGATCGCCGCCGCCACCAAGGCGCTGGGCCTCCATCGCCCGGAACCGCCGCCGCCGGCCGCGCCGCTCGCGGCCTCTACGCCGACCGCCGGGGGCCGATAAGGCCTACGGTTTCACTTCCCTTTGGTCGTCATGGCCGGGCTTGTCCCGGCCATCCAGAAACGCAGGCGCTCAGCGTATGCTTGCAGCGTCTGCGCGTCTGGATCCCCGGCACGAGGCCGGGGATGACGAATAGTGAAGGGGAAAAGGTGGTAGCGCGGCCGCCTACTGCTCCGCCCCCGCGTTCCCCTTCGCTGTAGCCTGCGCGTGTTCCTTCTCGGCGTTGCGGGCGCCGGCGAGGATTCCGGGCAGCGCATAGTTGCCCTCGTTGCAGGCGTATTCGTAGATCACACCCTTCAGGGGCGAGAACTCGTACTCGCCGCCCCAGGCCTGGTCCCAGGAACTGGGCGAGCTGATCGAGAACGAATAGCGCAGCCGGTCCTTGGCGGTGCGGGTGAAGCGCTCGGTCACCGTCAGGTCCTTCCAGGCGCCCTGGAAGGCCTGTTTCTGCGGGATGTTGGTGGTCTCGACGACCAGAGTGTCGCCCTCCCAGTGGCCGATGGAATCGCCAAACCAGGGCCGCACGTCGTCGCTGCGGTGCTTCGCGCCCAGGTGGACGATGCGGGTGTCGTGGACCATCTCCACCTGGATGGCGACCGTGTCGCCGGTCTGCACGATGTTGTAGTCGTTGTTGTAGAAGCCGTTGGGCAGCATGGGCGGCCCAACGTTGCCGCCGAACATGATGCAGCGCTCGCTAAGCGGCCGGTTCTCCGGATTGTCGTAGGAGCCCAGCGGGTCGCGGCTGCCCTCGCCGCCGCCGGAATAGTAGCCGGCCGCCGACGCCGCGGCGGTCTTGCGCGCCGGCACGTGGCCGTCCTTGGTGGTGAGCAGCGAGGTGCGCGGCTGGCCGCCGACCCGCATCACCGCGTGGCCGGGATCGAGCCAGCCGCGGTTGTAGCCGCCCACGTCGCCGCCGGCCGCCAGGAACGACGGCTTGAGCTCCAGGCCATTGGGCGCATTGACCGGGGCATTGGGGTCGGTGCGCTTGTTGCCGACATCGACCTGGTGGGCCTCGTCGACCTCCAGGGCGTTGGCCTCGGCCGGGGTGTAGGCCAGGCGGTCGCCGAGCCGCGAATCGCGCGACATGGGCGTCAGGGTCGCGTTGGACCAGTAGCCGCCGATATCCGGCTGGCCCGACGCGGTGCGCGGCGCCTTGTAGGCGTCGGCGGCCTGCGCGCCCAGCGGCGCCAGGAAGAGCGCCGCGCCGGCGGCGAGCGCCAGGCGGCGCATGTGCATCGTGTTGCGGGTCATAATACGTTGCTCCCGAGTCTCGCGAGGCGTCTTGTGGCCTCTGCTTTGCGGGCATTGTGCGCCTTCGAACGCGTTTCGAAACCGCCTAATTGTCGTGGGCAGTGATCCTCCTCCCCCTGTGGGAGGAGTTGTCAGCCTGATGGCTGACGGAGGCGGGGTCGCACTCCGTTCTCGACGCGAGACGAAGCTTCGGGCGAGGCTGAGGGTTCTGAGAGACCCCACCTCCGACCTGCTTCGCAGGCCACCTCCTCCCACAAGGGGAGGAGGCCGGGGAAGGAATCGAGCCCATATGGGCGAAGGTGATGACGGAGGACGCGCGTGGCGGGTAAGGCGACAGCTGCGAAACCGGCGGACCCGGTGGTTGCGCATCTGAAGGCGCTGCGGATGGCGATGTTCGTCATCGCGGTGATCCTGGTGGGATTCACGCTGTGGGTGCTGCGCCGCATCCTTGAGCCCTTCGTGCTGGCTCTGTTCCTGCTGATCATGATCGACGGCATGGCGCGGGCCATCGAGCGGCGCGTGCCCGCGTTTCCAAAGCGCGCGGCGTTGCCGACCGCCATCGTCTCGATCCTGGCGATCTTCGGCCTGACGCTGTGGCTGACCATCGACAACGCCACCGACTTCGCCGCCCAGACGCCAGTCTACACCCAGCGCATCAACGCGCTCCTGGTCAGCGGCGCGGGCACGCTGGGGCTGGCGGTCACGCCGACCGTCACCAGCCTGATCCGCGAGGTCAACCCGGCCCGCTACGCCGGCGTCATCGCCGGCCACCTCAGCCACTTCGCCGAGGCCGCGGTGTTCATGTTCATCTACCTGGGCTTCCTCATAGCGTCGCGCCGGGGCTTTGCGGCCAAGGCGGAGGGCCTGTTCGCCGACGCCACCAAACGGCGGGAGGCCGGGCTGGTTTTCGAGCGGGTGCGCCACGGGGTCGAAAGCTACGTCTGGGTGCAGACGGTGGTGGGCCTGATCATCACCGCGCTCTCGGCGGCGCTGATGCTGGCGACGGGGCTGAGCCACGTGGGCTTCTGGTGCGCGATCATCTTCCTCTCGAACTACATCCCGGCCATCGGGGCGGCGATCGGCGTGCTGTTCCCAGCCGTGTTCGGCCTGGTGGAGTTCACCACGCTGTGGCCGGCGGTGATCCTGATCGGCGGGCTGGAGGCGATCCACTTCGGGGTCAGCCACGTGATCCAGCCGCGCCTGCAGGGGCAGAGCCTCAACCTCGACCCGATTGTCGTCCTGCTGGCGCTGGCCTTCTGGGGCGCGGTCTGGGGGGTGGTCGGCGCCTTCCTATCGACGCCGCTGGCAGTGGTCTCGATGGCGATCATGGCCGAGTTCGCCGGCACCCGGCCGCTGGCCGTCCTGCTGTCCCGCGACGGCAAGCCCTACGCGGATCTGGAAGCGGAGACCTAAGGCCGCACCCGCCGGCCTTTCATATTCCGTTCACCTTGGCTCGGCGTAATAGGCGCCGGGCTGGTGAGATGACGGGCGCCGGCGAACCAAGCGCCTGTTGCGCCCGGGATGGCCTGCGATGCTGAACGTCGACCTTTCCACACTTCGGGGCCAGGAGCTCCGCCAGCTGCTGGACACCACGCGGCGTCGGGGCGACGCGGCCGTGACCTACGAGATCCTGCAGGAGATGGCTGTGCGGCGCGAACGCGGCGAGCCGGAGCCGCGCCGCGGTCTGTTCGGGACGAAGCGGCCGGGCGAGGCGCGGGTGATAGAACTCAACCTCGGCGACCCGCTGGACCCCAAGGACCCGGAGCTGGAGGAGGCGGTGGTTCATCCACATGTCGAAGAGTGGGAGCTGGATGCGGCTAAGCACGAAGCCGAGGACGCCACCTACCTGCACGCGCCGCGCGATCCGCAGTTCGATGAGCCGCCGCCGCCCAAGCCGAAACCGCGCCGCCGCGCGCTCTGGCTGAGCACCGGTCTGGCGCTGGGCCTGATCGCCGGCCTGGCGCTGGGCGGCTGGGCCGAGTCGGTGTCGCAGCAGCCACACGCGCCCCTGACGCTGGCGGCCGCTGCGGCGCCGCCGCCGACTCGGACGCCGGTGGCCGCCGCGCCTGCGGCGGACCCCATCGCGTTGGAGACCGAGACCGCGCCGGCGACGCCCGCGACCTCCGCGCTGGGCGCCATCACGCCGATTCCTGCCCCGCCGCCGTCGATGGCCTCAGCGCCCATTCCGGCCGCCGTCGCCACGGCCAAGCCCGCGCCCGACACGGCCACGTCGGCGCCGGTAGAGGTCGCCGAAGAGACCGCGCCCGACACCGCTAAGGCCCCGGTGAAGGCGGCCGTCGCCTCCGTCGATGCCCAAGGCGGGGCCAAGGCCTGCGCCGGCCAGCCGACGCCCGCCGACCGCATCATCTGCGGTACGCCGCGCCTGCAGCGCCTGCAGAAGGACCTGCGCGAGGCCTATGCCGGCGCGCTGGAGGCCCATCAGGACCGCGACCTTTTGCGGGAACACCAGCTCGCCTGGCGCGAGGCCCGCAACGCGGTCACCGAACCCGACCGGCTGGTGCGGCTCTACGAGGAGCGCATCCGCAAGCTGAAGGCGGCCACGGCGGAGGCGTTAGAGGCGCGGTAGGGCGGACGCTATTTCGCCGCGCCGACCCCCGCCGCCTTCTGCGCCTGCACCATGGCCGCGACGTCGGCGAGCAGGGCCTTGGCGTCGTAGACGATGCCGTCCTTGATGGTGAAGCGCACGCCGCCGATCATCGCGGCCTTGCCGGTCTTCTCGTCGAGCTTCAGGCGGCCGGTGCCGTAGAGCACCTTGAAGTTGGCCAGGGGATTTTCCGGCACGATCACCAAGTCGGCGAGCTTGCCGACGCTCACCTCGCCCATCGGCGGCGTCTCGCCCTTGGGGTCGTAGAGGGTCATGGCGCCGTTCAGGGTGGCCGAACGGACCACCTCCAGGGGCGTCAGGCCGGCCTCCTGCAACAGCTCCAGCTCCTGGATGTAGCCGAAGCCGTAGAGGTTGTAGATGAAGCCACTGTCCGAGCCGGTGGTCACCCGCCCGCCGATCGACTGGTAGTCGTGGATGAGCTGCATGTAGCGCGTGTAGAACCGCTTCCAGGTCACCTCCCGCTCGGTGGTCCAGTCGAAGAAGAACGACCCGTGGTGCTCGTGGCTCGGCTGATAGAAGGCCCACAGCGTCGGCAGCGTGTAGATCGGGTGCCAGTCGGCGTTGCGGGCCCGCATCAGGTCGCGGCCGGCGGAATAGATGGTGAAGGTCGGGTCGAAGTCGACGTGGTTGGCCTTCTGCTCCTTCAGATAGTCCCACCATTCCTTTGAGCCGGGCTCGAAGGTCTGGTCCCAGATGGCCGCGGCCTCGCCGAAGCGGTCCTCCTCGTTGGCGTAGTTGTAGTCGGTGGGGAACTGCTGGATCTGGTGATCCTTCAGGATGCTCTCGAAGTGGCCGTAGTAGTGGGTGACGGTGCCCAGGCCTAAGCGCCCCGCCTGGATGGCGTTCATCCGCGCGACGCCGGGTTGGCTGAGGTGCGCGACGCTGCCCAGGTGCTGCAGCTTGGCCTCGGCCAGCATGGCGGCCATCACCTCGGGCGGGTCGAAGTTGAAGAACTTGATGCCGTCGATGTTGTTCTTGGCCGCCCAGCGGACCCAAAGGCGGCCCTGTTCCGGCGTGTTGCACGGCCCGCCGGCCCAACTCGAGCACGGCGTCGCGTAGTTGAAGATCCGCGGGGCGACGATCTCGTTCCGGGCGCTGCGGGCCTTCTCGCTGGAGACCAGAGCGTTGTTGTCGAACACCAGGGGGACGGAGCGGACCGTGGTCACGCCGTGCGCCAACCAGAGCTTGTAGACATAGGTCAGGTCGGGCGCCTTGTCGGGCGTGCCGCCGTGGGTGTGCATGTCGATGAAGCCCGGCAGCACATATTGGCCGGTGGCGTCGATGACGTGGTCGGCGGGCGGCAGGCCCTTGGCCGAGTCGCCGACGTGGCCAGGGCGGGCGGCCTCGCGGATCTCGGCGATGATGTTGTCGTGGATGACGATGTCCACCGGCCCGTTCGGCGGTCCGCCCGTGCCGTCGATCAGAATCGCCCCGTGGATGATCAGGGTGTGGAACGGGCCAAGGCCCTCGCCGGGCTTGCGCGGCGGGGCGGGATTGACCCCGGCGGCCATCGCCGCACCGCCGATCGCCAGCGCGATCGCGGCCGCCAGGCCCGCGCGCATCCAAGCCGTCTTCATCCGCACCGCTCCCCCGAAATCACCCGCGCCATGAAGTCGGGTGCGCGCGGAAATTGCAATGCGCGAGGGGGAGCCCGCTACTTCTCGCCTTCTTCCTTCACCTGGCCGCGCGAACCTTCCATCTCCTTGCCCTGTTTCTCGGCGTTGCGGGCGCCGGCAAGGATGCCGGGCAGCGCGTAGTTCCCCTCATGGCAGGCGTATTCGTAGATCTTGTCCTTGGTCAGGTTCCAGGCGACCTCGCCCTCCACCGGCTGGGTGAAGGTGGCCGGGTCCTCGACCCGGAACTGGTAGAGGATCTGGGCCGGCGAGATGCGGGTGAAGCGCTCGGTCACGTGCATGTTGGCGCTGGCGCCGCGGAAGGTCTGGTCGGGGCGGAAGTTGACGGTGTCGACCACCAGGGTCTCGCCCTCCCAGCGGGCGACGGAATCGCCCATCCACTTGCGCACGTTGGCCGCCTCGTGCGCGCCCCCGACCCGCAGCAGGCGGGTGTCGTGGACCATCTCCACCTCGACCGCCACCAGGTCCTTCCCCGGCACGATGGCGTAGTGGTTGTTGTAGAGCACCGGCAGCATGGGCGGGCCGGAGCTGGAGCCGAAGGCGACCAGGCAGCGCTCGGCCAGCGGGCGGCGTTCGGGGCCGTCGAAGTTGCCGCTCTGGGTCTGCTGTGCGCGCAGCGAGGCCAGAGCGGCGGGCGTCAGCGTCATGCGTCCGTTGGCCGGCGAGACGACGATCGAGGCGCGCGGCTGGCCCGCCACCCGCATGATCTTGGTCCCCGGATCGACCCAGAAATTGTTGTAGCCGCAGGCGACGCCGCTGAAGCCCTGCACGCCGCAGTCGACATCGTCGACCTTCAGCTTCTGGTCGGTGGGCAGCGCCGCCTTGGCGTTGGATTTGGCCGTGACGCCCTCGGCCGCATTGGCCTCGGCCTCGGTCAGCACCAGCCGCTCGCCCAGCTTCGGATCGCGCTCCAGCCGCGTGATGGTGGCTGGCGACCAGACGCCCGCCATGTCCGGATGGCCCCAGGCGTCGCGCGGGGCCTTATAGCCCTTGGCGACGCTGGCGGGATCAGTGAGAGCCTGGGCAGGCTGGGCGGTGGCGAGCGCGGTCAGCGCGGCGGAGGCCAGCGCAAGCGTGAGGGCGCGAAATCCCATGGTCGTCTCCCGTTCGCCCGACTGGGGCGGGCCTGGGCCTATCGGGCGCGCTCGAATGGCGTTCTGCAACTGGGAAGTTGGCCTAAGGCGGCTTGCCCAACCGCGCGGACGCCCACAACGTGACAGCCATGCGCATCACTGACGCCAAGGTCATCGTCACCTCGCCGGGCCGCAACTTCGTGACCCTGAAGATCACCACGGCCGATGGGGTGAGCGGGATCGGGGACGCCACGCTGAACGGGCGCGAGCAGGCGGTGGTGGCCTATCTGGAGGAGCACGTCTGTCCGCTGCTGATCGGGCGCGATGCGCGGCGGATCGAGGACACCTGGCAGCTGCTCTACCGGGGCGCCTATTGGCGGCGGGGTCCGGTGACCATGCGCGCCATCGCCGCTGTCGACGTGGCGCTTTGGGACATCAAGGCCAAGGCGGCCGGCATGCCGCTCTACGACCTGCTCGGCGGCAAGAGCCGGGAGGGCGTACTGGTCTACGGCCACGCCAACGGGGCCGACATCGAAGAGACCTGCGACGAGGTCGAGCGCTATGTGGGCCTGGGCTATCACGCGGTGCGCGCACAGAGCGGCGTACCGGGCATCGACAAGGCCTACGGCGTCGGCCGTGGCCAGATGTTCTACGAGCCGGCCGACGCGGCCCTGCCGACCGAGACCGTCTGGTCGACGCCCAAGTACCTGACCCATACGCCGAAGCTGTTCGACGCCCTGCGCCAGCGCGTCGGGCCCGACGTCGAACTGCTGCACGACGCCCACCACCGGCTCACCCCCATCGAGGCGGCGCAGCTTGGCAAGGCGCTGGAGCCCTATCGGCTGTTCTGGCTGGAGGACCTGACGCCGGCGGAGAACCAGGAGGCGTTCCGCCTGATCCGCCAGCACACCACGACGCCGCTGGCGGTGGGCGAGGTGTTCAACACCATCTGGGACGCCAAGGACCTGATCAGCGAACAGCTGGTCGACTACATCCGCGCGACCGTGGTGGGCGCCGGCGGCATCACCCATCTGCGCCGCATCGCGGACTTCGCCGCGCTCTGGCAGGTGCGCACCGGCTGTCACGGCGCCACGGACCTGTCGCCGGTGACCATGGGCGCGGCGCTGCACTTCGACAGCTGGGTCCCCAACTTCGGCATCCAGGAATATATGCGCCACACGCCGGAGACCGACGCGGTCTTCCCGCACGCCTACCGCTTCGAGGGCGGCCTGCTGCACCCCGGCGACGTCCCCGGCCACGGGGTCGAGATCGACGAGGCCCTGGCGGCCAAATACCCCTATGAGCCCCGCCAGCTTCCCATCGCGCGGCTGGAAGACGGGACGATGTGGAATTGGTAGGCGGCGGCGCCGACAGGCTGACCTTGCCAACCGGTGCGAACGATAGGCGAAATGCGCGCCAAGCCTTAAGGCAAGCAGGACATTTGGGAGGGGCGTATGGCGGCCATCTTTGACGGGTTCGGGGAACCGATCGAAACCCTAGGACCCTTGGGGCGCGGCGGGGTCTCGCGGCGCAGGTTCTTAGGCACGGCCGCCGGTTTGGGCGCCGCGGCCTTCGCGGGCTCCGCCTTCGCCGCCCGCAAGATCGCGCCCAGCGACAAGGTCAATATCGCGGTGATCGGCTGCGGCGGGCAGGGGGCTTCGAACATGTCGAAGCTGACCGGCCAGAACATCGTCGCCACCGCCGACGCCGACTACGACCACGTGCTGGCCGCGCTGACCGACAGCAAGACCGGCAAGATCAACAAGCCGGAGCTGAAGGCGGCTTACGACAAGGCCGAGCGGTTCACCGACTACCGCAAGATGCTGGACAGCCGGAAGGACATCGACGCGGTCCTGATCGCCACCCCCGATCATCACCATGCGCCGGCCGCGCGCCGGGCCATGGAGCGCGGCTACCACGTCTTCGTCCAGAAGCCGCTGACCTACACCATCGAGGAGAGCCGCAAGCTGGCCGAGATGGCCAAGGCCAACCCGAACCTGGTCACCCAGATGGGCAACCAGGGCCACTCCGGCGACGACGGCCGGCGCGTCATCGAGCTGATCCGCGGCGGCGCCATCGGCAAGGTCTCCGAAGTCCACGTCTGGACCAACCGCCCGGTCTGGCCGCAGGGCGTGCCGCGCCCGGCCGCCGTGCCGACGCCGGCCAGCCTCGACTGGCAGGTCTGGCTCGGCCCCGCCGACATCGACTGGGGCTACAACCCCGACTACGCCCACTTCAACTGGCGCGGCTGGACGCCCTTTGGCTCCGGCGCGCTCGGCGACATGGGCGCCCACCTGGTCGACTTCCCGTTCTGGGCGCTGGACCCGGGCCTGCCGACCAAGGTCGAGACCCGCCACTCCCGCTGGGC
This sequence comes from uncultured Alphaproteobacteria bacterium, assembly GCA_903822175.1. Taxonomy (GTDB): domain Bacteria; phylum Pseudomonadota; class Alphaproteobacteria; order Caulobacterales; family Caulobacteraceae; genus Phenylobacterium. Next base: position 48,924 of record CAIJOB010000028.1, on the reverse strand, counting down.
CGGCAACAAGAGCCTGTGGGACACCAAGCGCCCGCCGGAGATCACCAGCTATCCGCTGGCCGGCATCAGCCGCTACGAGTTCGGCAATGGCAAGAACGCGTGGATCAAGCCCGGCGCCCCGCTGCGGATGACCTGGTACGACGGCGGCCTCTTGCCCCCGACCCCGCCCGGCTTCCCCGATAGCATGAGCATGAGCGGCGATGGCGGCGTGCTGTTCATCGGCGAGCACGGCATGCTGATGCACGAGACCTATGGCGAAAAGCCGGTGCTGATCGGCGCGGGCACGGACGCCCGCGCTAAGAAGATTCCGGTCTCGCTCCCCCGCATCCAGGGCGGCATCGGCGGCCACGAGAACAACTGGATCCGCGCCATCCGCGGCGAGGAGAAGATCTCCTGCCCGTTCGAGTACGCCACCCGCCTGAACGAGACCATGAACCTGGGCGTCGTGGCCCTGCAGAACGACCACTACATCCAGTACGACGCGGTGAAGATGGAGGTGACCAACACCCCCGACGCCAACAAGTATCTGCGCCGCAAGTACCGCGCGGGATGGGAGCTTTGATGCGCTTAGCCGTTCTCGCCGCCGTCGTGCTGGCGACGCCCGCTCTGGCGCTGGCCCAGGCCGTGCCTTCGCCGACGCCGGGCGCCAAGCCGCAGGACACCGAGGTCTATACCCCAGTCCCGCCGGTGGTGACGCCCGGCGCCACGCCGACCGCACCGCCGTCAGACGCCATCGTGCTGTTCGACGGCAAGGACCTCAGCCAGTGGGTCAACACCAAGGACAAGGCCCCCGCCGGCTGGACCGTCTCCAAGGGCCTGATGGTCGTGGAGAAGAAGGCCGGCAATATCGAGACCAAGAAGAGCTTCAAGAACTACCAGCTGCACCTCGAATGGCGGGTCCCCAAGGATGTCACCGGGACCGGCCAGGGCCGCGGCAACTCCGGCGTCTTCCTGGCCTCCACCGGGCCCGCCGACGCCGGCTACGAGCTGCAGATCATGGATAGCTACAACAACCCGACCTATGTGAACGGCCAGGCCGCCAGCATCTACAAGCAGTCCGCGCCCCTGGTGAACGCCATGCGGCCGGACGGCGAGTGGCAGACCTACGACATCGTCTGGACCGCGCCGACTTTCGCCGCCGACGGGGCGGTGAAGTCGCCCGCCCGGGTGACCGCCTTCCACAACGGAGCCCTGGTCCAGAACGACTACGTCCTGACCGGCGAGACGCTCTACATCGGCAAGCCCTACTACAAGCCCTACACGTCAGCGCCGATCAAGCTGCAGGCCCACGGCGATCCCAGCCCGCCCCTCAGCTTCCGAAATATTTGGGTGCGGGAGCTGCCGTAAGAGAACGGCGATACGCTTCACTCACCTATCCCGACCGACCTTCGAGAGGACCGCCCCGTGCCGAACACCAACCGCGCCTACAGAGTCGCCACCGGCGTCGCCCTGGCCCTCTCCCTGCTGCCGGGCGCGAGCGCTTTCTCGCAGACCGCCGCGCCGGCCGCGATCCCGTCTTTCCCGCCGGGCGCGGACTATGCCGGGGTCTCCGGCACGCACGCCGAGAATGAGCGGCTGAACGCGCTCTGCGGCGCGAACCGCAACGCCAAGGACGGCTATGATCCCAAGCCCCTGATGGCCGACCAGACCAAGGCGCCGCAGATCAAGTCCAAGGCGGGCTTCAACACCGAGGTGGTGGCGAGCCTCGACCGCTCGGTCGGCCTGGCCTTCCTGCCGAACGGCGACCTGCTGGTCTCGCAACGCGCCGGCGGCCTGCGCACGGTCAGCGCCAAGGGCGTGGTCTCCGCCCCGATCAAGGGCGCGCCGGACATCGTCGGCGCCATGGGCACCAGCAATACCGGCCCGACGCTGGACCGCGACTTCAAGAAGAACCGCACCCTCTACTACGGCTACACCGCCGCCCCGCCGGCCAAGGGCCAGCCCTACGTCGGCAAGATCATGAAGGCGAAGCTCTCGGCGGACGGCACCGCCCTCGAGGACGCCAAGACTATCTACGAGCTGCAGTTCATGGCCCCGCGCCGCATCGTCCAGGCGCGCGACGGCACTCTGCTGATCGCCTCGGCGGAGGTGCAGGACCGCGGCCCGAACCCGCAGTCGATGACCGACCCGCGCGGCAAGGTTCTGCGCATCGCCGCCGACGGCTCGATCCCCAAGGACAACCCCTATCTGAAGACCGCCGGCGCGATCCCGTCGCTCTACGCCGTGGGCTTCCGCGACATCCAGGGCGCGGCGCTGAACCCCGCCACCGGCGAGCTGTGGGTCGGCGAGAACGAGCCCATGGGCGGCGACGAACTGAACCGCATCAAGGCCGGCGCCAACTACGGCTTCCCGGAGATCAGCTACGGCCGCCGCAACAACGGCGAGATGATCAACGGCGGCAAGAGCCAGCAGGAGGGCATGGAGCAGCCGGTCTATTTCTGGACGCCCTCGATCGCCCCCTCTGGCCTGACCTTCTATGACGGCAAGGCCTTCCCGGCCTGGAAGGGCGACGTCTTCGTGGGCGGCATGTCTGGCCGCCAGGTGGTGCGCCTGGAGATGAAGAACGGCCATGTGGTCGGCGAAGAGAAGCTGCTCATGGACCGCTGCAAGCGCACCAAGGACGTCAGCGAAGGCCCCGACGGCGCGATCTATGTGATCACCGACGAGAGCCCCAGCGAGATCCTCCGCCTGTCGCCCTCCAAGAAGTAGGGGCGATGCCGAGAAAGGCCGACCCGAATGAGACGCGCTCGGCGTCCGAGCTGATCGACGCGCGGATCGCCGAACTCGGCGACTGGCGCGGCGAGACACTCGCCCGCCTGCGCGCCCTGATCCGCGAGGCCGATCCCGACATCGTCGAGGAGTGGAAGTGGGGCGTGCCGGTCTGGTCCGACGCGGGCATCGTCACCACCGGCGAGGTCTATAAGAAGGCGGTGAAGCTCACCTTTGCGAAGGGCGCCGCCGTCCCCGACCCCAAGCGCCTGTTCACCTCCAGCCTTGAGGGCAACGTCCGCCGCGCCATCGACGTCCCCGAAGGCGGCAAGATCGACGAGGCAGCGTTCAAGGCCCTGGTCCAGGCGGCGGTCGCGGTGAACCGGGCCAAGCCGCCGAAGACGTAGCGGCGATTGGCGTAACGCACCTTGCCGCGAACCGCTAAGCTTGGCGGAACGAAGCGCCCGCCGGCGCGCTGGATTCACCGATGAAGTCGCTGCCCAACATCCTGACGTCCATGCGCCTGGTGCTGGCGCTGTTCATGTTCCTGGCGCTGGCGGCGGCGGCGGGCGCGGTGCCGGGGCTGTCGGACCATCTGACGCCGGCCGTACAGTTCGGGCTGGAGCGGTGGGCGGTCTATGCCTTCGTCATCGCCGCGGTGACCGACTTCTTCGACGGCTGGCTGGCCCGCAAGCTCCATGCCGAGAGCATCTGGGGCGCGATCCTCGACCCGATCGGCGACAAGGTGCTGGTGGCCGGCGCCGTGCTGGGCCTGATGGCGCTGGGGCCGCAGCCGATGGTGCTGCTGCCGGCGGGCCTGATCCTGTTCCGCGAGTTCACGGTCAGCGCGTTGCGCGAAGTCGGCGCCGGCAAGGGCGTCAAGTTGCCGGTGACGATGCTGGCCAAGTGGAAGACCACGCTGCAGATGGTGGCGCTTGCGATGGAGCTGGTGGTCGCGGCCTGGGGCGCCTTCCCCTTCCTGCCGCAGACGCCGGCGATCGAAGGCCCCTTCACCTTCGCCGCCCACACCCTGTTCTGGATCGCCGCGATCGTGACGTTGATTACCGGCGCCCAGTACTGGGAACAGACGCGCAAGGCGCTGACCTAGAGGGCCTGGGCTCGGCCTCTCAAAACCTCCCCCGTCTCAACGGGGGAGGGGGACCGCGAAGCGGTGGAGGGGGCGTTGGGGCCATGCGTCGGACTCTGTGCGGCGGCAGCGCCCCCTCCACCACATTCGTGGTCCCCCTCCCCCGAAATCGGGGGAGGTTTTTGGTGTTGACGCTCCGCAAGCCGCCAGGGACTTAGGTCGTCACCTAGGTGTGGAGTTGGCCCGTGTCCCTGACCCTCTACTATCACCCGCTGTCTTCGTTCTGCTGGAAGTCGCTGATCGCGCTGTATGACGCCGACATTCCGTTCGAGCCGAGGATCGTGAACCTGGGCGATCCGGATGACCGGGCGGCGTTCGCGAAGGTCTGGCCGCTGGCCAAGTTCCCCGTGCTGCGGGACGAGGCGCGGGGGCAAACCATCCCGGAGTCCTCGATCGTCGTGGAGTATCTGGCGCAGCACTATCCGTCGGCCGCGTCGCTGGTTCCGGCCGATCCGGATGCGGGGCGCCAGGCGCGCCTGCTGGACCGGCTGATCGACAGCTACATCCACCTGCCGTTCCAGGGGATCGTCAGCGAGCGGCTGCGGCCGGAGGGCGAGAAGGATCCCTTCGGTGTCGAGCAGGCGCGCGGCAAGGTCGGCCAAGGCTATGACCTGATCGCGCCGATGATCGCCGGTCCCTGGGCGATGGGCGAGACCTTCACGCTCGCCGACTGCGCGGCCCTGCCGGCGCTCTACTATGCCGATTACGCCATCTCGCTGGACGCGTGGCCCAAGCTTCGCGGCTATCTCGACCGGCTGAAGGCGCGGCCGAGCGTGGCGCGGGTGCTGGCCGAGGCCGAGCCGTTCTTCCAGTACTTCCCGCTGAAGAACGGCTGAGCGACCTCTAGCGCGTCATCACCTGCTGGCTCTTCTGGGAATAGTTGAGGTCCTGCTGATCCCGCAACTGCTGCTCGCGCCAGGCCGCGGCGGTCAGGCATTTGCGGGTGACCAGGCGCGAACCGGGCAGATTTGTGGAGTGGCAGATGATGCGGTTGGGGTCCGGAACCGGTCCCTTGGCCTCGGCAGCCGCCGGCTTGGCGTCCGCTGGCGCGGGTGTCGCGGCTGGCGCGCCCGCCGCCAGGATCGCGCCCGCGAGAAACACACCCAACATCGGCTCCTCCCTCAATTTCGACGGGCCGATTGTCGGGCCGCGGCGGCGCGAGCGCTTGGGGGAAGTTGCGGTGAGGCCGGAATCTGTTCGCGACGCGCTTCAACGCCGCCGGAACCGACGCAGGATTCAGGCGGCCGGCGGGACCTGGAAGAAGGGTGCCGGGTTGAGGATCTGGTTCTCCTGCTTGGCCACCAGCCCGCCGACCTCGGCCACATAGGCCAGCCACTCCGGGTCGGCCCACAAGGCCGCGCGCCGCTTGGCCCGGTCGTCCAGGCTCTCGTAGGCCCACAGATGGATCACCTGATTCAGGGGGCCCACCTCGACGCTGTAGTAGCCGACCAGATGGCCCAGAATGCGCTTCTGAACGCTGAGCCCCTTCTCGCCATAGAGCTTGAAGTACCGCCCCGTGGCGCCCAGGGCCAAGGTGTAGGTGCGCATCTCGACGATCATCTATCTGATCCTATTCAACATTCAGCCAGATTGACGGCGAGGCCGCCCAGCGAGGTTTCCTTGTAGACCGCACTCATATCCTCGCCGGTCCGCTTCATGGTGGCGATCACCTTGTCGAGGCTGACCGAGTGCTGGCCGTCGCCCAGCAGCGCCAGGCGCGAGGCGTCGATGGCCTTCACCGCGCCCATGGCGTTACGCTCGATGCAGGGGATCTGCACCAGGCCGCCGATCGGGTCGCAGGTGAGGCCGAGGTTGTGCTCCATGCCGATCTCGGCGGCGTTCTCGATCTGGGCGTTGGTGGCGCCGAGCGCCGCGGTCAGGCCCGCCGCCGCCATGGAGCAGGCGACGCCCACCTCGCCCTGGCAGCCCACCTCGGCGCCGGAGATCGAGGCGTTCTTCTTGTAGAGGGCGCCGATGGCCGCGGCGGTCAGCAGGAAGGTGCGGCGGCCCGCAGGCGTGCCTTGATGGAAGCGGTCGTAGTAGCGCAGCACCGCCGGCACCAGGCCGGCCGCGCCGTTGGTCGGCGCGGTGACCACCTTGCCGCCCGCCGCGTTCTCCTCGTTCACCGCCAGCGCCCAGAGGTTGACCCAGTCGAGCGCCGCCAGCGGGTCGGCGATGCGCTTGTCGGCGTCGCGCATCAGGCTCTGGTGCACCTGGAAGGCGCGGCGCTGCACCTTCAGGCCGCCGGGCAGGATGCCGTCGGTGCGCATGCCGCGCTCGATGCAGGCGTACATGGCGTCGGCGATCTCATCGAGGCCGGCGTCGATCTCGGCGTCGCTGCGCCGGGCGCGTTCATTGGCCCGCATCAGTTCGGCGATGGTCAGGCCCGCGGTGTCGGCCAGGGCCAGCAGTTCCTCACCGCTGTCGTAAGGGTAGGGGACCTCCACGAGCGCCGAGTCTTCCGGCGGCGTATTGGCGCCCATCTCCTCCTCGTCGCGCACGAAGCCGCCGCCGATCGAGAAATAGGTTCGCTCGCCCAGCAAGGCGCCGGCGGCGTCGAAGGCGGCGAAGGTCACGGCGTTGGGGTGCGGCGGCAGGCGCGTGCGGCCTTCCCACAAGAGGTCGGTCGCCTCGTCGAAGGCGACGCCCTGGCGTCCCGCCAGCATCAGCCAGTGGTTGGCCCGCACCTCGGTGACCACCCGGTCGGCCTCATCCGGATCGAGGCCGCGCGGCGTGAACCCCGCCAGCCCCAGGATCACCGCCCGGTCGGTGGCGTGGCCGCGGCCGGTGAGCGCCAGGGAGGCGTAGAGGGTGATCCGCACGCGGGCGGTCCGCTCGACCCGCTCGCCCAACCAGACGAGGAACCGTCCCGCCGCCGTCATCGGGCCCATGGTGTGCGAGCTGGACGGGCCGATGCCGAGCTTGAAGAGGTCGAAGGCGCTGACGTTCATGGGGCGCTGTCTAGCGGATTGCTTTCCAAGATGCTCCCCCAGCGCGAAGCGCGATTGAGGGGGAGCTGTCCGCGAAGACGGACTGAGGGGGTTGCAGCCCACTCCGCCATCCGCTCTGGGTGAAACCCCCTCCGTCTCGGCGCTTCGCACCGAGCCACCTCCCCCTGTCGCGCGCAAAGCGCGCTGGTGGAGGATCTGGACTCCTAGCTCATCGCAGGCGCGGGGCCCGGCGGGTCGGGCGGGAGCGGGATGAACTCCTGGTCGTCGGCGTCGGGGAGCTTCATGCGGCCGGCGCGCCAGTCGGCCTTGGCCTGCTCGAGGCGGTCCCTGGACGAGGAGACGAAGTTCCATTCGATGAGCCGCTCGCCGACCGGATCGCCGCCGAGCAGCATGACGATGGCGGGGGTGATGGCGGTGACCGGGACGGTCATGCCGGGCTGGAAGACCGCCATCTGGCCCTCATTGATCTGCTTGCCGTCGATCTCGATGATCCCCTGCGCCACATAGGCGGCGCGTTCGGGATATTCGGCGGGCAGTTGCGCCGTCGCGCCGGCGTCCAGCGCCCAGTGGACATAGAACATCGGCGAGTGGGTCTTGACCTTGGCCTTGGCGCCGAAGGCCTTGCCGGCGATCAGGCGGGCCCACATGCCGCCGCCCTCGTAGGTCGGCAGGTCGTCGAGGCCATGGTGGGCGAAGGCGGGGTCGATCTCCTCGGCCTCGGTGGGCAGAGCCACCCAGGCCTGGATGCCGTTCATCCGGCCGCCGTGCGCGCGCAGGTCCTCGAAGCGTTCGGAGTGGGTGATGCCCTTGCCCGCGGTCATCCAGTTGACCTCGCCCGGCCGGATCACCTCGGTGGAGCCCACGCTGTCGCGGTGGGTCATGGCGCCCTCAAACAGGTAAGAGACGGTCGACAGCCCGATGTGCGGATGCGGGCGCACGTCGACGTTCTTCCCGAAGCCCGCCTGGAAATCCTTCGGCCCCATGTGGTCGAAGAAGATGAAGGGGCCGACCATCCGGTGCGCGTGGAAGGGCAGGACGCGGCCCACTTCGAACCCGCCGAGGTCCTTGCGGCGCTGGTCGATGACGAGCTCGATCATGGGCGTCCTTTCGCAGGCAGGTTCGTACCTTAGAGGCTTTTGCAGCGGCTGTGTGACGATCCGGCGAGGGTGGCCGGTTCAGGGTTCATCCACCAGTTGCAGATATTGCGACGCGCCAAGAGGAGGCGTCCGTGGACCAAAGCATCCTTCCTGGCGACCAACTGCCGGACACCCGCTTCGGCTGGCTGACGGCCGACGGCGAGTTGAAATCCGCCACCACCCGCGAGCTCTTCATGCGCAAGCGGGTGATCGTCGTGGGCGTGCCGGGCGCCTTCACCCCGGTGTGCAGCCGCACCCATATTCCGCAGTTCGTCAGCGAGGCGCCGACCCTGCTGCGCTCTGGCTTCGACAGAATCGTGGTGATGGCCCGCAACGATCCCTGGGCGATGGAGGCCTGGGCCAACGTCCTGGACCCGGAGCGGCGACTGAGCTTCCTGTCGGACGGCAACCTGACGTTCGGCCGCAAGATTGGGCTCACCATGCAGGCGCCGGAATATTTCCTGGGAGAATGCCTGCAGCGCTTCGTGCTGATCGCCAACGACCTGGTCGTGGAGCGGATCAACGTCGAGCGTTCGCCGGAAGAGGTGACCAGCACCGCCGCCCAGGCCTGCCAGCTCGCGGCCTAGGCGGTCGCCGCTTAACCCTGCGCGCTGACGTAAGGACTGATCAGACCCAGCGGCGCGGCGGTGGTGTTCTTCACCGAGCGGATGACGATGCGGCTTTCGATGTTGGAGACCAAGCCCAGCGACAGGATCCGCTCGCGCAGGAAGTCGTCGAAGGCGTGCATGTCGCGGGTGACCACGCGCAGTTCATAGTCGGCCGAGCCGGTGACGGTGGCGCACTGCACCACCTCGGCCAGCTTGGTGATCGCGGTTTCGAAGGCGTCGAGGTTGTCGCGGGTCGGCAGGCTGAGCTTGACGGTGCAATAGACCTCGAAGCCCAGGCCCAGTTTTTCCCGGTCGAGGATCGTCACTCGGCGCTGGATGACGCCGGCGTCTTCCAGGCGTTTGATGCGCCGCCAGCAGGGACTGGAGGACAGCCCGACCCGCTCAGCGATCTCCGCAACCGACAGGCCAGCGTCGTGCTGGATGAGGTCCAGTATCTTAGCATCGACAGCGTCCAGGACCTCAGACAAGTTTTCCTCCCCCACGAGTGCCTTATGTGCTTCGTTCGTGCCCCGGAACCGACAGGCGGGGGCACGCTTTTGGCAAGCAATTCCCGCAATCCTATATGATGTTCTAATCCACGCGCGAGGGGTAGAAGGAAGAAAATTGCGATGCGGCACGCTGAAGTGACGCTCGACGACAAGTTTCTGCTCACGGAAGGTCGGGTTTTCATCACCGGCGTCCAGGCTTTGCTGCGCGTGCTGATCGATCAGCACCGGCTGGACGAGGCCGCGGGCCTGAAGACGGCGGGATTCGCCTCCGGCTATCGCGGTTCGCCGCTCGGCGGGCTGGATCAGCAGGCGGGTCGCGCCAAGAAATTCCTCACCGCCGCCGACGTCATCTTCAAGGAAGGCGTCAACGAGGACCTGGCCGCCACGGCGGTCTGGGGCAGCCAGCAGGCGAACCTGTTCCCCGACACCGCCAAGTACGATGGCGTGTTCGGCATGTGGTACGGCAAGGCGCCTGGCGTCGACCGCACGGGTGATGTCTTCAAGCACGCCAATTTCGCCGGCGTCTTCCCTAAGGGTGGCGTGTTGGCGGTGGCCGGCGACGACCACAATTGCAAGTCCTCGACGCTGCCGTCGCAGTCGGAATACGCCTTCCAGGACTTCGAGATGCCGGTGCTGTCGCCCGCCGACGTGCAGGAGGTGCTGGACTACGGCCTCCTGGGCTACGCCATGAGCCGCTATTCCGGCCTGTGGGTCGGGCTGATTGCGCTGGCCGACACCATGGACTCGGGCGTCACCATCGACGTCGACCTGAAGCGCCATGAGTTCGTCCTGCCGGACAATTTCCGCATTCCCTCGGGCGGTCTCGGCATCCGGTTGAAGGACCAGCCGCTGGACAAGGAACGGCGCCTGCGGACCCAGAAGATCCCCGCCGCCCTGGCCTTCGCCCGCGCCAACAAGATCGACCGGGTGATGCTGGGGTCGTCGCGGCCCCGGCTCGGCATCGTCTGCCAGGGCCAAGCCTACAAGGACGTGATCGAGGCCTTCGCGGCCATGGGCATCAGTCACGCCGAGGCCGCCGACCTTGGCGTCGCGATCTATAAGGTCGGCATGCCCTGGCCGCTGGAGCCGCAGGGCATCCGCGCCTTCGCCGCCGGTCTCGAGACCATGATGGTCATCGAGCACAAGCGCCCGCTGATCGAGACCCAGGCTCGCGCCGCCCTCTACGAACTGCCCGCCCACGCCCGGCCGAAGATCATCGGCAAGGTGGATGAGCAGGGCCATCCGCTGCTGTCGGAAATCGGCTCGCTGTCAGTGGCCGAGGTGGCGCTGGCCATCGCCGACCGCCTGCCGCCGGGCCCGCACATGGAGCGGGTGCACGACTATCTGGCGCGGGTCTCAGCCGCGTCGATGGCCGCGGTGACCCTGTCGGCTGACCAGCAGAGGAAGCCCTTCTTCTGCTCCGGCTGCCCGCACAACACCTCGACCCGCGTGCCGGAGGGGAGCCGCGCGCTGGCCGGGATCGGCTGTCACTACATGGCCAGCTTCAACGACCCCTCGACCGACCTGAACAGCCACATGGGCGGCGAGGGCCTCTCCTGGGTCGGCGCTTCGCCGTTCACCAACGAGAGCCACGTCTTCGTCAACCTGGGCGACGGCACCTACAACCATTCCGGCTCGCTGGCCGTGCGCGCCGCGGTCGCGGCCAAATCGTCGATGACCTACAAGCTGCTGTTCAACGACGCGGTCGCCATGACCGGGGGACAACAGGCGGAGAGCGGCTTCACGCCCGCCCAGATCACCCGCCAGCTGCACGCCGAGGGCGTCGAGAAGATCGTCATCGTCGCCGCCGAACCGGAGAAGTACCGGCACGCCACCGACCTGGCCCCGGGCGTCGAGGTGTTCCCGCGCTCGGAGCTGATGGAGGTGCAGAACCGCCTGAAGGCGACGCCGGGCGTCACGGTGCTGCTCTACGATCAGGTCTGCGCCACCGAGAAACGCCGCCGCCGCAAGCGCGGGACCATGGAGGCCGCGCCCAAGCGGGTGATGATCAATCCGCTGGTCTGCGAGGGTTGCGGCGACTGTTCGGTGAAGTCGAACTGCGTGTCGGTCGAGCCCCTGAACACCGAGTTCGGCCGCAAGCGGAAGATCAACCAGTCGTCCTGCAATCAGGACTATAGCTGCCTCGACGGCTTTTGCCCTTCGTTCATCACCCTGGAAGGCGCCGCCAACCCGCACCGCGCGTCGATGCCCGCCCTGACCGCCGACAGCACCCCGCTGCCGGCGTTCGAGCCGCTGGAAGGCGTGCGCAACATCCTGTTCACCGGCATCGGCGGCACGGGCGTCACCACCGTCGCCTCGATCCTGGCCATGGCCGCGCACGTGGACGGCCGCGCCGCCAGCGTCGTCGACATGACGGGCCTGGCGCAAAAGGGCGGCGCGGTGTTCAGCCACGTCCGCATCGGCGAGACGGAAGAGACCACCGTCGGCGGCCGCGTGCCGGCGGCGTCCACCCACGTGCTGATCGCCTGCGACCTGCTGTCGGCCGGCGGGGCGGACGCGCTGTCGCTCTACGCCAAGGACCGCACGGTCGCCGTCGGCAACGCCGACTTCGCGCCCACTGCCGACTTCGTCACCGACCGTGATGTGCGCTTCGACGCCGATGCGCAGGGCCGCCGCCTCGCCGCTGCGGTGAAATCCTACGACGCGATGCCGGCCCAGAACCTGGCGGTCGAGAACCTCGGCGACGCGATCTACGGCAACATGATCATGCTGGGCTTCGCTTGGCAGAAGGGTGTCGTCCCGATCTCCAGCCGGGCGATCTACCGCGCGATCAAGCTGAACGGCGTCGATGCGGAGGCCAACCTGCAGGCCTTCGAACTGGGCCGCAAAGCCTGCGTCGATCCGGACGAGCGCGGCAAGCGCGAGGACGATGTCCCGACGCCCGAGACCATGGGCCTCGACGACCTGATCGCGCGCCGCGCCCGCGAGCTCACCGCCTATCAGAACGCCGCCTACGCCAAGCGCTACACCGACCGCGTGGCCCAGGTGCGGGCCGCCGAGGCGGGCCTCAACTCCGAGGCCCTGACCCGCGCCGTAGCGATCAATCTCTACAAGCTGCTGGCCTACAAGGACGAGTACGAGGTCGCGCGCCTCTACACCGATGGCCGCTTCCAGGCCTACCGCGACCAGACGTTCACCGGCGGCAAGACCAAGGTGTGGCTGGCCCCGCCGCTGATCGCCCGCAAGGGGCCCGACGGCCGCCCGAAGAAGATCGCCTTCGGCGGCTGGATGCTGGACGCGGCGTTCCCGGTGCTGGCCAGGATGAAGGGCCTGCGCGGCGGCCCGCTCGACCTCTTCGGCTACAGCGAGGAGCGCAAGATGGAGCGCGGCCTGATCGCGGACTACGAGGCGGGCCTGGCGACGATCGTCTCAGGCCTGACGCCTGAGCGCCTGGCGACCGCGGTGCGGATCGCCGCCATCCCGCAGAAGATCCGCGGCTACGGCCACATCAAGGAAGCCTCCGTCGCGCCGGCCAAGGCCGAGGAAAAGGCGCTCTGGGGCCGCTGGGAGAAGCAGTCGGCGAAGGTGCTGGAGGCCGTCTAGCCCGGCGAACATTGACTCCGCCGGCTACGGGCGTAATTTCCATGGACTACACCTGTAATGTCATGGATGGACGCCATGACCCTGGTGGCTGCGATCTACAAGAAGCCGAAGCGCGGCGCGACGGCGAAGCTGGGGCTGATGACCATCGGCCTCTTGATCGTCGGCCTGCCGATCGCCGGGGTCTCGGCGCTGTTCGCCCATCAGCAGGGCCTGCGCCACGACTGGGACATCAAGGGCCCGCCCTGCCCGCCGCCTCGCCACAGCTGGGGCCAGATCCTGCTGTCGCGCGCGCCGCACAACTTCAGCTACGGGGGCGTCGCGTTCTCCCATCCCTTCGGCGGAGCGGACTGCGCCTCGGTGCCGGACGGGCCGTTCATCACCCGGCGCGCCTACTACGCCTGCCAGTTCAGCGAGCCGATCATCGTATCGGTCAGCGTGGGCGGGCGTACGACCCTGTTCGAACCCGGCCCCGGCCACCACGCGACCGTCAGCGTGCGGGGCGGGCGGGTCGCCTGCGTGCTGGGCGGTTGGAACGAGGCCTAGGCGTAGGCGCTGCGGTCTCCCTACTTCGCCGCCGCCAGCACGCCGCCCCACATCGCCGCTCGCGCCGCGCTGAGCTCCTTACCGGTGGCCTTCGGCCAGGCCGCGTTCTGGACGACGATCAGGTGGTCCTTGGGGAACAGGGTGACCGACTGGCCGAAGATGCCGATGCCGGAATAGGCGCCGTCGCCGACCATCCACCAGAAGTAGCCGTAGCCGGGGGCTGGGGCGGTCGGGGCGCCGTTGTCGATCTCCTTCCGGGTGGCGTCGGCGAGGTAGCCGGGCGGGGTGACGCGCTTGCCGTTCGCCAGGCCGTCGCCGGCGATGAACAGGCCGACGCGGCCGTAGTCGCGGAGCGTCATGGAGATGCAGCAGCCGCCGCGTTCCTGGTCGCCCGGATCGACCATCCAGACGCCGTCCTGCTCCATGCCGTAGGGCTTCCAGATCTTCTCCGACGCGTATTGGGCCAGCGTCTCGCCGGTGGCCTTGGAGACCAGCAGGCCGACCAGGTCGGTCTCGCCGGTGTTGTAGTGCCAGGTCGTACCGGGCTGGTGGTCGCGCGGCAGCTTGCGCAGGTAGCTGACCATCGGATTGACGCCGGGCTCGGTGACCTTGTTGCCGGCCTTGGCGACGTCGGAGTTGGGGTCGACGTAGTCCTCGTTCCACTTCACGCCGGAGCTCATCATCAGCATCTGGCGGACGGTGACGCCTTCGTAGGCGCTGCCCTTGAGGTCGGGGATGTAGTCGGTGACCGGCGCATTGATCGACTTGATCTTGCCGTCCTGGATCGCCGCGCCGACGAGCGTCGAGGTCACCGACTTGGCGACGGAGAACGAGGTCCAGCGGTCGGTGGGCTTGCGGCCGAGCGCGTACTTTTCCAGGACGATCTTGCCGTCCTTGAGGACCAGTAGGCCGGAGACCCGGTAGGCCTTCATGTACTCATCGATCGTCCAGGTCTTGCCGTCGTAGCTGAAGGTCGGGTCGATCTGATGGGCGGCGACCGGCAGGGGGTGGACCTTGGTCCCGCGCTTGATGGTGTTGGTCTTGTAGATGTGCTCGATGTCGCGGAAGCCCTTGGCCTGTTCCTCGCCCTTCCAGTTGAGGATGCCGGCGATCTCCTGCGGCTTGCTGCTATCGAGCGGCACCTGGGCGCGCGCGGCGCCGGCGGCGGTCAGAGCCAGCGCCGCTGCGGCCATCCACTTCAGCATCGTCATCGAAGGTCTCCCCGGATTCGGCGGCCAGCTATCGCCTGCGGAGACGAGGATTGAAACCACGAACCCACACAAACGCACACGAACGCGCCCTGCCGCTTGAAAGCCCGAAGGGCCTTCTTCCGATAGGCATTGCCTCGGATCAGAAGGCGAGCTGCGCTCGCGGCGCGCACGCCGCGTTTGTGTGCGTTTGTGTGGGTTCGTGGTTCGCTCTTTGCCAGTTCCACTTCGCCCGAACACGCGCTAGGCCGGAGTCATGGCCGAGTTCGATTTCGATGCGGTGGTCGTGGGCGCGGGCGCGGTGGGGCTGGCCTGCGGCTATGCGCTGACCAGGCGGGGCTTGAGCGTGGCCGTGCTGGAGAAGGAAGGCGCCATCGGCCAGGGCGTGTCGTCGCGCAATTCCGAGGTGGTGCACGGCGGGCTCTACTATCCGACCGGGTCCCTGAAGGCGCGGTTCTGTGTGCAGGGCCGGCGCGCGCTCTATGCGTTCTGCGACAAGCACCACGTGGACTACGATCGCTGCGGCAAGCTGGTGGTGGCGACGGCGCCGGAGGACGAGGCGCGGCTGGCGAGTATCCTGGAGCAGGCGCGCGCGAACGACGTCGAGGGCATGGCGCAGATCAGCGCCGCCCAGGCGATCGCCATGGAGCCGGAGCTGAAGTGCTACGGCGCCCTGGTCTCGCCGCAGAGCGGAATTGTCGACAGCCACGGCTACATGCTGGCCCTGCGCGGTGAGATCGAGGCCGGCGGCGGGGCGGTGGTGACCGCGACACCGTTCGAGGGCGCGTCGGCGCTGGACGGCGGCGGTTTTACGGTGCGGGCCGGCGGCGCGGAGCCGGCGAGCCTGACCTGCCGCTATCTGGTGACGGCGCCCGGCCTGTCGTCCCAGGACGTGGCGGCGACCATCGAAGGTTTTCCGGCCGCGAAGATCCCCAAGGGCCACTACGGCAAGGGGATGTACTTCCGGCTGGTCGGCAAGGCGCCGTTCAGTCACCTGATCTATCCGCCGCCGATCCACGGCGCGCTGGGCACCCACTATCGCCGCGACCTGGGCGGCCAGGCGGTGTTCGGGCCGGACCTGACCTACGTGGACACGCTCGACTACAGCGTCGACCCGAACATGCGTGGGGTGTTCGCCGACTATATCCGCAAGTTCTGGCCGGCCGTGCCGGAGGAGGCGCTCAGCCCCGACTACGCCGGCATTCGGCCGAAGCTGCACGGCCCTGATGAGCCGCAGCCGGACTTCCAGCTGGATGGGGATGAGGTGCATGGGTTGCCGGGCTTGATGGCGCTGTTCGGCATCGAGAGCCCGGGCCTGACGTCGTCGCTGGCCATTGGCGAGGCGGTGGCGGGGCGGTTGGGGGTTTAGGCCCTCTCCCTGCCCTCTCCCTCTCGCTTCGCGGGGGAGAGGAGTTCTATGGTGTCCCGCTCAAACTCTTCGGGGGATTCCTTTGCGCCTAGCTGTTCTGCTCGCCGCCGCGATCACTGTCCTGGCGGGGTCAACTCACGCCCAGACCTACGATCCCCTGAAGACCTTCGGGCCGCTGACGCTGCCGGCGCCGGCCAACTCGATCCGGACGGGGTCCGGGACGCCGGGGCCGGGCTACTGGCAGAACCGGGCAGACTTCGCGATCGCGGCCAGCATCGACACCAAGGCCCATGTGCTGACCGGCGACGAGACGGTGACCTACACGAACAACAGCCCCGAGGCCTTGGGCTTCCTCTGGTTCCAGATGGACCAGAACCTCTACCGCCGGGACAGCCGCGGCTACGCCATGTCGGGCGGGCGCCGGGTCGATCCGGCCCAGTCGACGCCGGGCTATGTGATCGACGCGGTCACGGTGGGCGGCAAGGCGGTCAGCACGGTCATCTCCGACACCCGCATGCGCGTCGATCTGCCGGCGGCGGTGAAGGCGGCCGGCGGCAAGGTCGCGGTGCGGGTGCAGTACCATTTCACGATCCCCGGCCTGTTCGGCGGGCGGATGGCGTGGGAGCCGAACAAGTCGGGCGACATCTACGATTTAGCTCAATGGTATCCGAGACTTCAGGTGTTCGACGACGTGCGGGGCTGGGACACGCTGCCCTATCTGGCCAACGAGTTTTACCTGGAATACGGCAGCTTCGACTACGCGGTGACCGTGCCGGCGGACATGCTGGTGTCGGGGTCGGGCGCGCTCACGAACGCGGGCGAGGTGCTGAGCGGGGAGCAGCGGGCGCGGTGGGCGAAGGCCCAGGCCAGCGACAAGACCGTGGTGATCCGCACGGCCGACGAGGCGGCGGCGACGCCGGCGGCGAACGGAGCGACCAAGACCTGGCGCTTCCACATGGACAAGACCCGCGACGTGGCCTTCACGGCCAGCCGGGCGTTCGTGTGGGACGCCGCCAGGATCAATCTGCCGGACGGCAAGACGGCGATGGCGCAGTCGGTCTATCCGCCGGAAAGCGTCGGGCAGGAGGCCTGGAGCCGGTCGACGGAATATATGAAGGACGCCGTCGAGCGGTTCTCGACGCGCTGGTACCCGTACCCCTGGCCGAACGCGATCAATGTGGCCGGGCCGGCGACCGGGATGGAGTATCCGGGCATCGTCTTTGACGGCATTCCGGACAAGACGAACGTGCTGTTCTTCATCGCGGCCCACGAGATCGGCCACAGCTGGTTCCCGATGATCGTCGGGTCGGACGAGCGGCGCGACGCCTGGATGGACGAAGGCTTCAACACCTTCATCGACGTCTATGAGTCCGACGACTTCAACAAGGGCGAGTACGGCCCCAAGCGCGACGGGGAATATGCGCCGGACGCCAAGGGCGGCACGCCCGCCGACCAGATCGCCACCCTGATCAAGGATCAGGACGCGCCGGTGATCCTGAGCCGCGCCGACACCATCCGCGAGAAGTACCGCCACCCGGTGACCTACTTCAAAGCCGCCTTCGGGCTCACCCTATTGCGCGAGGAGATCCTGGGGCCGGAGCGGTTCGATCCGGCGTTCCGCAAGTACATCGCTGACTGGGCTTACAAGCACCCCAAGCCCAGCGACTTCTTCCGCGAGATGGAGAGCGCCGGCGGCGAAGACCTGAGCTGGTTCTGGCGCGGCTATTTCCTCAACAACTGGTCGCACGACATGGAGGTGACCGACGTCGTCAACGACCCGGCGAAACCCTCCGCTTCCGTGACGGTGGAGAACCGCGGCCAGCTGGTGCTGCCGGCGACGCTTCGGGTCACCTATCGGGACGGCAAGACGCTGAACATCCGCATTCCCGTGGAGACCTGGATGCAGACCGGCAAGCACACCTACGCCATCGACGGCGGACCGGTGGCGGAGGCGACGATTGACCCCGATCACCGCCTGCCCGACGCCGACCGCTCGAACAACACCATGAAGGCGCGCTAGCCCGAAAAAACCGGAGGAACCGTGATGCGTAGACGTGAAGTCCTGGCCGCGTTGGCGGTGCTGACCCTGTTACCGACGACCAGCTTCGCGGCTGAGGCGACGCCGCAGGCCGAGGCGCTGTTCAAGATGATCGATCAGCTGGATGTCGAGCACAACTGGCCGGCCGGGGTGCATGTGACGTGGAAGACCGGCGTGCCTGACGGACGGCCCGAGCCCAACGAGGGCAAGCACACCCACTGCTCGACCTTTGTGGCGTCGGCGGCGATGCACGCGGGGATCTACATCCTGCGCCCACCCGAGCATCCGCAGACCCTGCTCGCCAACGCGCAATATGAGTGGCTTGGGAACGAGGGGCTGCGCCAGGGCTGGCGAAGCTTGCCGGACGCGGCCGCGGCGCAGGCGGAGGCCAACCAGGGGTCGTTCGTGGTCGCCGCCTACCGGAACCACAAGGACGACAAGCCGGGCCACATCGTGATCATCCGCCCCGCGTCCAAGAGCCGTGGCCAGCTGATGTCCGAGGGGCCAGACGTCACCCAGGCGGGCGGCACCAACTATCGCGTCACCAGCCTGAAGCAGGGCTTCGCCGGACACCCGCACGCCTTCCCCGACCACGAGATCGTCTACTTCGCCCACGCGGTCGACCCGTCGCAGTTCCGCTGAGCTAGACCGTCCCCACGACGCTGGCGAGCGCCTCGGTTGGGCTCGCACCGTCCAGGTGGATGCGCGACCAGAGGGCGAAGAACAGCAGGGGCCAGCGGACGCCCGGGTCGCCGGCCTGGAAGGCGGCGGCCGCGTCGGGCTTCACGCGGCGGACCGCTTCGATGTCGCCCAGGCGCTGGGCGATGTCGGCGGCGCGAGGCGCGATCCAGGCTTCGACGGGCACGGTGAAGCCCTGTTTGCGGGCCCAGGGCTCGGCGGCGGGACAGGCGCGTTCGAGCCATTTGCGGAGCAGCCATTTGCCGTAGCGGCCCTGGACCTTCATGCGGTCGGGCAGGGGAAAGGCGAAGGCGGCGACCTCTGGGTCCAGGAACGGCGTACGGCCCTCCAGGCCATGGGCCATCAGGCAGCGATCGAGCTTTAGGAGCAGGTCGTTGGGGAGCCAGGTCTGGATGTCGGCCCACTGGGCCTGCTGCAGGGGGGTCAGGCCGGGTGGGGCCTTGGCTTCCGCCCGCCAGCGCTCCAGCGCCGCCGCGCCGCCGCCGCGGGGTTCGGCGGGCCGCCCGCCCAGCCAGGCCGGCCGTAGCGCGCGGCGATAGCGGCCGTAGCCGCCGAACAGCTCGTCGCCGCCTTCACCGGTGAGGACGACGGTGAGCGTGCCCTTGGCGGCCTCGGCGAGCTTGTAGGTGGGGAGCGTCGCGTAGTCGGCGGTGGGGTCGTCCAGCGCCCAGGCGACCTGCGGCGCGATCCGCCAGAAGTCTTCCTCGCCGAAGGTCGTCTCGCGCCAGTCGAGGTTCAGCGCGCGGGCGACGCGCTCGGCCTGGGCGCGTTCGTCAGCGGCGCCGGCTGCGTCGAAGCCGCAGGTGTAGGCGGTGACCGGGCGCTCGTTGAGGCGGGCCATCAGGGTGGCGATGGCCGCGCTGTCGATGCCGCCGGAGAGGAAGAGTCCGTAGGGGACGTCGGAGCGCTGGTGGACCATCACCGAGTTTTCGAGGACCCGATCGAGTTGGGTCAGGAGATCGCTTACCTCACCCGTGAAAACGGGGGAGGGGGACCGCGAAGCGGTGGAGGGGGCGTTGGGCTTGGCGAGGCGGGCGCCGTGCGGCGGCAGCGCCCCCTCCACCACGTTGTGGTCCCCCTCCCCCGATTCTCGGGGGAGGTTTTTGGGGAGCCAGGGTTGGCGGTAGTTCGAGACGATCCTTCCGTCGCGGACTTCGCAGACTTCGCCGGGGGCGAGGCGGCGGAGGCCTTGGAACGGGGTGCGGGCGCCCAACGTGTAGTTGAAGGCGAGGAGTTCCTTGGCGGCTTCGTCGTCCAGGACGGTCTGCATCAGGCCGGCCTTGAAGAAGGCGCGGGGTTCGGAAGCGAAGGCCAGGCCGCCGGCGTGTTCCATGATGTAGAGCGGCTTGATGCCGAAGGGGTCTCTGGCCAGGAAGGCGCGGCTGTCGTGGCCGATGAAGCAGAGCGCGTACATGCCGCGCAGGCGGGCGAAGGCGGCCTCGCCCTCGCGGGCGTAGAGGTGCAGCAGGGGTTCGAAATCGGAGCCGGTGGTCAGAACGTCCGTAAGCTGATGATCCCGCGTCAGTTCGAGGTAGTTGTAGATCTCGCCGTTGCCGATGACCGTGGAGCCGGCGGCGTGCATCGGCTGCCAGCCACCCTCCAGGTCGATGATCGACAGGCGCGCGTGGGCGAAGGCGGCGCCCGGCGTTTCCTCCACCCGGATGCCGTCCGGGCCGCGGTGGGTGAGGGCCTCGATCATCTGGGCCACGCGGGAATCGCTCCCGCCGACCTGGCCGGCGATGCCGCACATCAGCCGGCTCCGTAGTCGGCGAAGAGCGTCTTCCACTGGGCGACGACGGCGGCCTCGGAGAACTCCGCAGCGACGCGGCCCAGGCCCCGCTGGGTGAAGCCGGCGGCGAGTTTCGGCTCGGAGAGGATGCGGCGCACGCCGGCGGCGAGCGCGTCGGCGTCGTCGACGGGTACTAGGATGCCGTCGCGGCCGTCCTCGATCAGGGCGCCGGGGCCCTGGCTGGCGGCGGCGACCACCGGCAGGCCGTGCGCCCAGGCCTGGATCACCACATTGCCCAGCGGCTCGTAGCGCGAGGGGAAGACGCAGACATCCGCCGCGCGATAGAGCGCCGAGGGGTCGGTGCGCCAGCCGAGGAACCGCACGCGGTCGGCGACGCCGAGCGCCTCGGCCAGCGCTCGGAGCTTGGCCTCCTCGGGGCCGACGCCGGCGATCCACAGGTAGGCGTCGGGCGACTGCGCGAGCGCCTGCAGGCTGATGTCGTGGGCCTTGGCGTCGTGCAGCCGGCCCATGGCGAGCAGGAGGGGCGCGTCAGCGGGTGTGTCCAGGCTCGCGCGGTCGGCGGGCGCGCCGCCATTTCCGGCGAGGGGCGGCGGCGCGGCGGCGAAGTTGGGGATGTGGCGCACCCGGCCGGCCGGCCAGCCCTGGCCGACGATCCACTCGGCGATGTCCTCGGTGTTGGCGACCAGCTCCTCGAAGCCGGCGTAGTATTTGAGATTGTAGTAGCCGCCCAACCGGCCGATGCGCGCCCAGGGCCCCTTGGGCGTATGGCGCGCCGCGCGGTTCATCCAGGCGAGCGCCAGCTTGGTCCCGGTGATCTGGGCGTAGCCGGCGGCGGCGGTGCGGGTGAAGATGTCGAGCGGTCCGCCGAAGCCCAGCACCTTGGTCGGCACACCGGCTCCGCGCAGGGCGGCCTCGCGCCCGGCATGGCGGCGGATCGCGCACGCCTCGTCCACGCCCGCGCGCCGCAAGGCGGTGACCAGGTCGACGAAGTAGGTCTCCGCCCCGCCGTCCCCGGCCGTTCCCAGAAGGTGCAGCACGCTCATGTGTGCCGCGAACCTAGCGGGTTGGGCGGGGCGGGTCACCTCCCGCCGCTTCGCGAGGAGGTCATAGATTTTTCCTATCTAAATCCCTCAGGGGATCGATTGGACCCGAGGGGGCCGCGCGCCCATTTAGGGGGCGACGGCGCCTTGGGCGCAGAACCTCGACAGGAAAAATCAATGCAAGGCCGGAAGCTTCCCGATGTCACCTTCAAGACCCGCGTGCGCGACGAGGCCGTGGGTGGCGACAATCCTTACCGCTGGCAGGACGTCACCACCGACGACGTGTTCAAGGGCAAACGGGTGGTGGTGTTCTCGCTGCCGGGCGCGTTTACGCCGACCTGTTCCAACGAGCAGTGCCCGGCGTTCGACCGGCTCTATTCCGAGATCAAGGACGCGGGCGTGGACGAGGTGATCTGCGTCACCGTCAACGACGCCTTCGTGGTGCATCAGTGGGCGCGGCATCTGGGGGTGAAGAACATACGGTTCCTGCCGGACGGCTCGGGCGCGTTCACCCGCCGCATGGGCATGCTGATCAACAAGGAGCACCTGGGCTTTGGCTACCGCAGCTGGCGCTATGTGATGGTGGTCGACGACGGGGTGGTCGAGGCCTGGTTTGAAGAGCCGGGGATCAATGACGCCGGCGAGGATGACGACCCCTACACGGTGACCAACCCCGAAGTGGTGCTGGACTATCTGAAGACGCACAAGGCCGCGAAGGCGGCTTAGGGCCTGCGCAAGCCCGGGGCCTTCGGGTCCCGGGCGGGCGTCGGCTGCCGTGTCAGGCCAGACCTTTGCTTCAAGAGGGCCGCGACCGGGCGGGCAGGAACTTCGGATTGCGCAGCAGACCGGCGCTGACGAGCGCGACCAACAGGCCGACCGGGAAGATCTCCACGAAGGTCTCGGGCAGGCGGTAGAGCGGGTTGGCGTATTGCCGGCGCATGTCGTCGGCCTGGGCGACGGCCTTGGCGTAGGCGGCGCCGGTGACGCCGGCGGCGCGTTTGGCGGCCAGCATGCTGTCTGTGTACTTCTCCATGAAGCTGTAGTGGGTGGCAGCCAGGTAGATCTCCCAGATCACCACGTAGGCGAACGAGGCGGCCAGCGCGATGCCGAGGCCGATCAGGAAGGCGGGGATGAACTTGATCACCCCGCCGAGCTCGCGGTCGCGGTGCTGCTTGACGGCGATCAGGATCGTCGAGAGCGCGACCAGCATGATCAGGTAGCCGGTGATGACGCTGGAGTGGCCGCCGAGCGCCAGGGTGGCGCCGATGCCGGCGATGATCACGGCGCCGGAGGAGAGGCCGTAGATGAGTATGGTGCGGGTCATGCGAGGCGCGCCTTTCGCGTCTGGGTCGGTAAGGACCGCAAGCCTGGCTGGGCCGGCGCGGTGAAGCTATCGCCCGAAAGGGTGAGATCGGCGCCGTAACCCGTCTGGGCGCCCGTTTTGGCGAGGCGGCTCACGGGATCAGCTGCAGGTCGCGGGCCTTGCCGATGGCCTGGGTGCGGCGGCTGACGGCGAGCTTTTCGAACAGGTGGGCGATGTGGGTTTTCACCGTGTTGGGCGAGAGGCCGAGCGTGCGCGCGATCTCCTTGTTGGACTGGCCGGCGGCGAGGCGTTCGAGCACCTTCACCTCCTGGCCGGTGAGGCCAAGGGAGGCCAGGGCGGCGGTGTTGGGCGCGAAGGGCGCGGGCGCGTGGCGATGTGTCAGCCGCCAGCCAACCAGCACGCCGCCGACCGCGAAGGCGACGCCGATCAGGCTGATGTAGAGCTCGCGGCTGAGCGTGTGGGTCAGGTACTGAGCCTGCAGCCACTCAAGCGCCGAGACGCCCACGGCCAGGACGAGCGCCCAGGTCAGGATGGTGCGGGTCATGGCGCCGATGGTGCGTGATCCGCAGCCACGGTCAACTACGGCGCGGGGGCCGCTTCAGAACTTCGGGTCGTAGTTGAAGTAGATCGGGTTGGAGAGGCCGAGCATGGTTCCGGAGAGCTTCATGGAGCCGGGGACCTCGGGATAGGGCGTGGCCGGGCCCTCGACCTCGACGCGGTAGTAGGTGCGCAGATCGGCGGGTGGGGTGTCGGTGAACTGCGCCTCCGGCTTCGCGCCGCTGATGGTGAGCGTCTGGAACTTGCCGCCGTTCTTGACCACGCGGACCGTGTAGCTGGCGGTGGGCTGGAGGTTGGGGCCGGTGAGCTGGACGCGGAAGGTGACCGGCTTGCCGGAGGCGCGAGCGTTGTCGCCCATCATCATATCCATGCGGCCGTCGCCGTCGCGGTCGGCGTAGAATTCGACGCGCGGGCTGTAGGGATTGGCGGCGATCGAGACGCGGCCGTTAGTCAGCGCGTCGACCACGGCCTGGCGGGTGCGGGTCTTGGCGTAGACCCAGGTGGTGGGCGTGCCGACGTTGTTTTCCGGCGCCTGGTAGCTGAGGCTGGTGGCCTGGGCCGGCGTGTCGGGCGTGCCGTGATGGCTGTCGCTGCCGCCCCGGCCGGTGAGCCGGCGGCCGGACTTCAGCAGGCCGTCCCAGACGCGGATGTTGCCGGCGTTGTTGGCCCAGACGGCTGAGTTCCAGACCTCCACGGAATCGACGATGTCGTAGGAGAAGGTGAAGGCGTTGCCGCTCTCCGGGTGGTTGGCGGAGAGGTGGATTCCGAGGTCGCGCTTGGTCTGGCCGATCACCGCGTCGCGCTTGTCGCGGACGTCGTAGAGCCGCTGGTGGTCATAGGGCTTCGCCGAGATCGAGGTGCCGTGGCCGCGGTGGGTGGTCCACTCTGCGCACCACAGCAAGAGCACCTTGTCGGAGTGGAATTCCGGGTCGGTCCAGGTGTTGTGGGCGATGTCGCCGTCGACGTGGTTGTCGTGGTCGGTGATGCACAGGTAGTCCATGCCGACGCGCTCGGCCAAGCTGACGATCTTGCCGACCGGGTTGTTGCTGGAGTCCTTGGAGTGGCGCGAATGGATGTGCAGGTCGCCCTTCATCCAGACGCCGCTGTCGAGGCTGGCCACCGGCGGCAGGCTCGCGCCGGGCGCGGGCATGTTGGTGGCGAAGATGTTGGTGGGCTCGCGGGGCGCGGCGGTCGCCACGCTGCCGAGGGCGAGCGCCGCCAGAACAATCGCCAACGCCCGCATCTCAATCTCCCGACAGCCTAGCGGGCCATCTAGCCGGGCTTGATGACGGTTGTCAGTCCCCCCAAAGGCTCAGTTGGCGGGCTGCCCCGCCGTGTCGTTCTCGGTCCCGTGGGCCGGGCAGGTCGTCTCGTTGCAGTAGACGTCGTAGCCCTTGGTCCAGTCGCCCAGGAACACGGCCTGGGCCTGCAGCAGGGTGACGGTCGGATCGCCAGGCTTGGGGTGGCAGACGAGGTTGTAGAGGCGGTCCTCCAGCCGGTCCTTGATCCAGGCATTGAAGCCGGGCGCGGTGCGCGACTGAGGCCACAGGTTCTGCAGCTCGTCGCGACCGCCGAGCGACAGCGGGAGGCGGTGGTCGACCTCGTAGCTGGCGCCGCCGTCGCGCGGATTGACCATGCCGTAGGTGACGAAGACCTGGTTCTTCAGCGCGTCCGAGGTCTGCCGGCCGGCCTGGGAGTAGGTGACCGTTCCGCCGGGGATCGGCGGGGAATCCTTCGGGCCCGGCTGCCAGGTCTTGCCGCAGATCTGGGCGGCGGTGGTGACCGCGGGGTCGAAGGCGCCAGGCGTCTTGTCCTGGTCGGGCAGCACGCGGGCGCTGACCGCGGGCGTCGGCGTGGGCGGCTCGGTGTGGTTGAGGCCGACGCCCAGGCCCGTGGCGCCGGCGACGCCGATGGCGGCGGCGGCGATCCGGCCGGCGTGCGAGCGGCGCGGCGGCGGGGGCGCTTTTGGAGCGGCCTTCGGCGCCGCCTTGGCGGCGGCGGGCTTGGCCGCCGGCTTGGCTGGAGGTCTGGCCATGATCCGACCCGCCTACTGCAGCACGGACTTGAGCTGGTTGAACGCGTAGGGGAGGAACAGCGCCGCGCCCACCAGGAACAGCTTGCCGACGCTGTTCAAGACGGTGGTGACGTCCGCCGGATGGACGATGGCCAGCACGATGATGATGTTGCTGACGATCCAGAACAGCGCGGCCATCATGATCGCCCCGACCAGGCCGGTGACGCGGCTGTAGCTGTTGTCGTCGGTGGCGGTCCCGTCCGGGGCCTTTTCCTTCAGCGCGTTGCCGACCTGCGCGGTGACGTCGCCGGTGCGCGCGGTCATGATGGCGGCGATGGCGATGGGAATGTTGAACGCCACAACGGCGGCGCCGGCGCCGTAGAACCTGACCTGCTCCCAGTCGATCATGACGATCCCCCGATCCGTTTGGATAACGGGGTTAGCTTAGCTTTGAGCGCGGCGGCGCGCAACCTTTACGAGAAGCTGTCATAAATACACTTACGGCTTAGTCGCCCGACGCAAGAACCCAAGAGACGCCGCGGGCCGCCGGCGCCTATGCTGCGGCCTCGGATGGTCTGGAGGGAGGGGCGCATGCGCACGATCATGAACGTCCTTTGGTTTATCTTCGGAGGCTGGATCTCGGGGACGCTGTGGCTGCTGGCCGGCCTGGTGCTGGCGATCACGGTGATCGGTCTGCCCTGGACGCCGGCGGCGTTCCGGATGGCTGGGTTCAGCTACGCCCCGTTTGGCAAGGTCGCCGTCGACCGCGACTATGGCGAGGTGAGCCTGGTGCTCAACATCCTGTGGCTGGTGTTCGCCGGCTGGTGGCTGGCGCTGCACCACATCGTGCTGGCTATCCCGCTGGCGATCTCAATCATCGGCATTCCGTTCGCCTGGCAGCACGTGAAGCTGGCGGGCCTGGCGCTCGCCCCGGTGGGCCGGGATGTGATCCGGGTCTGACCCTAGACCTCCAGCCGGTCATCCGGCCGCGCCACCATCGTGTAGAGCACCGGCATCAGGAAGACGCTGATCAGCAGGCGGGTGAAGAGGCCTGAGACGATGACCAGCGCGAAGGGCCGCTGGGAATCGGTGCCGACGCCGGTGGCGAGCGCGGCGGGCAAGAGGCCGAGCGCGGCGACCAGCGCGGTCATCATGATCGGCCTGAGCCTCAGGATCGCGCCTTCGCGGATCGCCTCGGCCATGGGGATGCCGTCGCCGCGCAGCTCGTTGACGTAGGAGATGTAGACCACGGCGGTCTGCACCGAGACGCCGAACAGGGCGAGGAAGCCGATCCCCGACGACACCGAGAACGGGGTGCCTGTGAGCCAGAGCGCCAGGATGCCGCCGATCGGCGCCGAGAGGGCCACACCGGCGAGGGTGATGAAGGGGAACTTGAAGTTGGCGTAGAGGGTGAAAAGCAGCAAGAAGATCAACGCCAGCGTCAGCGGCAGAATGATCTTCAGCTGGTCGCGCGACGCCGTGTACTCGGTGTAGTCGCCGCCCCAGTCGGCGCGATAGCCCTGCGGCAGGGCGACCTGTTTGTTCACCTGCGCAATCGCGTCCTGCACGGCGCCGGCCAGGTCGCGGCCCTCCACCGAGAACTGCACGCCGATGTAGCGGGAGTTGTTCTCGCGGTAGATGAAGGCCGCGCCATTGGTGACGCCAATCGAGGCGAATTCCTTCAGCGGAATCTGCTGGCCGCCGGGCGTCGCGACCAGGATGTTGCCGATCTCCTCGGGGTTGTCGCGGTACTGCTGCTCAAGGCGCACGACCAGGTCGAACTGCTTTTCCTGCTGCACTACCTGGGTCGCCACGTCGCCGCCGATGGCGGTGGTGACGAGCGCGTTGATGTCGGAGACGTTGAGGCCGTAGCGGGCGATCTTCTCGCGGTCGATCTTGATGGTCAGACTGGGCTGGCCGAGCTCCTGGACGAGCGTCACGTCCTTGATGCCGCGGACCTTTTCCAGGACCTGCTTGATGGCCTTGCCCTTGGTCTGCAGGGTCGCGAGGTCCGGGCCGAACACCTTGACCGCCAGCGCGCTCTTCAGACCCGTCTCGGCCTCGTCGACAGCGTCCTGGGCTGGCTGGGTGTAGTTGAAGGTGACGCCCGGAAAGGCCTCGAGCTTCTTGTTGATGGCGGCGATCAACTGGGGCTTGGAGTGGAAGGACCCGTGCCACTGCGAATAGGGCTTCAGGCCGACGTAGAACTCGACGTTGAAGAAGCCGGTGGGGTCGGTGCCGTCGTCGGGGCGGCCGAGTTCGGAAGCGACGGTGGTCACCTCCGGGAAGGACTTCAGGATCTCGCGCACCTTGGGCGTCAGCTTGGCGCTTTCGTCGAAGGCGATGGTGTAGGGCATGGTGGCCCGCACCCAGAGCGCGCCCTCGTCGAGCTGCGGCATGAACTCGCCGCCGACCGCGGGGATCAGGAGCAGGGTGGCGACGAGCGCGATCGTCGCCGCGCCGACCGTGCCCCAGCGGTGTTCCAGGCAGAAATCGAGGCCCTTGGCGTAGCGGTCCTTGATCCACTCAAAGCCGCGGTTGCGCCGCTCGCGGACGCCCGAGCGCATGAACCAGGCGCAGAGCACCGGCAGCAGGGTAAGCGTCGCGATCAGCGCCCCGATCAGGCCGAAGATCATGGTGTCGGCCATGGGCCGGAAGAGGGTGCCGGACGGCCCTGAGAGCACGTAGATCGGCAGGAAGCTGACCACGATCACGGCGACCGCATAGAAAAGCGGCCGGTCCACCTCGGCGGCGGCGTCGCGGATGATTTCGCCGACCGTCGCGGGCGAGCCCTTCTTGAGTGCGATCTGCCGGAAGATGTTCTCGACCATGACCACCGCCCCATCGACCAATATGCCGAAGTCGATGGCCCCGATGGAGAGCAGGTTGGCGGATGCGTTCTGGATGTTCAGACAGGTGAAGGCGAAGAGCAGGGCCAGCGGAATGGTGGTCGCGACGATCAGCCCGGCACGGAAGTCGTAGAGGAAGAAGATCAGCACCACGACGACCAGCAGCATGCCGCGCAGGAGGTTGGCCTGGACGGTGTCGCGGGTGAGCGCGATGAGGTCGGTGCGGTCGTAGAAGGGCACGACCCTGACGTCCTTGGGCAGGACATGGGCGTTGAGGTCGGCGGTCTTGGCCTCGACGCGCTTCAGCACGTCCTGGGTCTTCTCGCCGGTGCGCAGCAGGATCACGCCCTCGACCGCGTCGTCCTGTTTCTCGAAGCCGAATTCGCCCAGGCGGGGCGCGATGCCGATCACCGCGCGGCCGACGTCCTTCAGCAGGACCGGCACCCCGTCGTGGACCGCCAGGACCACGTTGCCGATGTCTTCCAGGGTCTCGAGCCGGCCGACGCCGCGGACGTAGTAGAACTGGCCGCCCTGCGAATAGAAGCCGCCGCCGGCGTTGCCGTTGTTGGCGGCCAGCGCGGTCTCGACCTGGCTGACCGTCAGGCCGACGCCGGCCAGTTTGTCGGGATCGAACAGCACCTGGTACTGCATGGTCCCGCCGCCGAAACCTGAGTCATCGGCGACACCGGGGACCGAGCGGAAGGCGGGCTCGATCACCCAGTCCTCGAAGGTCTTCAGCTCCATGGGCGAGCGGTCGGAGCTCTGCAGGACGTAGCGGTAGATCAGGCCGGACGGCGAGGTCAGCGGCGAGACCGAAGGCTTGACGCCATCAGGCAGGGTGAGGTCGCCCAGGCGGTTGAACACCTCCTGGCGGGCGGAATCCCGGTTGGTCCCGTCGCGGTAGGTGATGACCACGTCGGAGAGGCCGTAGAGCGAGATCGAGCGGGTGACGCTGGCGCGCGGCACGCCGTTCATGCCCTGCTCGGTGGGGACGGTGATCAGCCGCTCGACCTCTTCGGCGGCGTGGCCGGGCCATTGGGTGACCAGCTCGACCATCGGCGGCGAGAGGTCCGGATAGGCGTCGACCGGCAGGCGTTGCACCGACCAGATCCCAATGCCGATCAGGATCACGGTGACGAGCGCGATCAGCAGCGGCTGAGCCAGGGCGCCGGCGACGATGCGGTTCATCACCGACGGGCGGCGCGGCTCCGGCAGCGGCGCGGCGAAGGCAGTGGGCTCACTCACTGGCTTTGCATGAACTGGACGAAGACGCCGCCGTCGATGACGACGCGGTCGCCGGCCTGCAGGCCCTGCGGGATGTCGTACTGGTCGCCGGTCCGGTAGCCGAGGGTCACGTGGCGGCGGGTAAAGGTCCCGCCGGCGCCGGCAACATAGACGAAGGGCAGGTTCTCATCGTCGCGCAGGATGGCCGAGACCGGGACCAGGAGGCCGGTCGAATCCTGTTTCGAGCGGATGTGGACGCGGACGTACATCTGCTTTTTCAGGAGGCCAGCCGGATTGGCGACCACGACTCGGGTGAGGATCGCGCGGGTGTCGGGATTGACTAGGGCCGAGACGTTGTCGACGGCGCCGGTGATGGGGGCCTGGCCGGCGCCGGCCTCGACCTCGACCGGATCGCCGGCGGCGATGGAGGCGAGTTCGGAGGGCGGCACCTGGGCCATGACCCACATCTTCGAGAGGTTGGCGACGGTGAAGGCGGGCGTGGTCCCGGCCTGCAGCAGCTGACCCGGCGTGATCAGCTTTTCAACGAGCGTGCCGGACAGGGGCGAGCGGATGGCGCCTTCCACGTGGGCGATGGCCTGACCCTGCTGGATCGCCTTGACGGCCTTGGGGTCGAGGTTGAGCGCGGTAACGGCGCGCAGCGCCGCGTCGCGGTCGGCCTCGGCGTTGGCGGCGTCGGTCTGGGCCTGGGCGGCCTCGCGGGCGGAGACGCCGTTGTGCTGCGCGAGGTCCTTGTCGGCGTCGGCGATCTGGCGGTTCGTCTTGGCGGTGGCCAGCGCCTTGGCGTAGGCGCCGAGCGTGGCGGCGAAGTCGGGCGAATCGACCATGGCCAGGGCCTGGCCCTGAGCGACCTTCTGGCCGGGCTCGACCAGCAGGCGGGTCACTGGGCCGGAGATCGGCGAGAGCACGCTGGTTGCCTGATCGTTGTCGAAATCGACGACGCCGGCCGCCTCGACGGTCTTGTGGAAGCTGGTCGGGGCGACGGCGAAGAGTTTCACGTGCTGCAGCTGGTCGGCGGTGAGCGTGATGTTGGCCGGGGTGGTCGCGGCGGCCTGCGCCTTCTCGTCCGGCTTGCCGGAGCAGGCGGCGAGCGAAAGCGCACTGAGCGTGATCGCAGTGGCGGCCAGGACAGCGCTCAGGCGGGGCGGGCTAGTTGGCATGGGCGTCCTTGGCGGAGGTCTTCTCGGCAAGTTCAGCACGCTTCCACCAGCCGCCGCCGAGCGCCTGGTAGAGGGCGGCGGTGTCGGCGAAGCGGGCGGCCTGCGCCTGCACCAGCGCGATGCGGGCCTGCTGGTAGCCTTGCTCGGCGCTGAGCAGCGTGAGGTAGGAGGCGTAGCCGGCCTTGTACTGGCGCTGCGAGAGATCGAGCGTGGTGTTGGCGGCGTCAAAAGCGGCGGCGTTGGCCTTCAGCCCGGCGGCGTCCTGCTCGATGGCGGCCAGCGTGTCGGCGACGTTCTGGAAGGCGGTGAGCACGGTGGAGCGGTACTGCTCGCGCGCCTGGACGTAGGCGGCCTTGGCGCCGCGCTCCTGGTGCAGCAGCGTCCCGCCCTGGAAGATCGGGGCGGTGATCGCCGCGCCATAGGCCCAGAAGCCGGTGCCGGCGCCGAACACATGGCCGAGGTCGACCGAGGTGGAGCCGGCGTTGCCGGTGAGTTGGATATTCGGCAGGCGGTTGGCCGCGGCGATGCCGACCGCGGCGTTGGCGGCGTGCATGTTGGCCTGGGCCTGCAGCACGTCGGGGCGCTGTTCAACCAGGGCCGACGGCAGGCTGACCGGCAGGTCGGCCGGCAGTGTCAGGCTCGCCAGATCGAACTTCGGCGAGGGCGTCTGGCCGGGGTAGCGGCCAGCCAGGACCGCGATCAGGTCGTGCTGCTGCACGGACTGCTTCAGCAGCGGCGGCAGGGTGGCCTGAACCTGGGCCAGCGCGGCCTGCTGGGCGGCGAGGTCGAGGCCTGAGGCGTAGCCCTTCTGCTGCTGGTACTTCAGCGTCTCGACGACCTTCGTATCGATGTCGATGAGCTGGCGGGTAGCGTCGATCTGGGCGTCGATGGACGCGTCCTGGAACGCCGCGGCGGCGACGTTGGAGGTCAGCGTCAGGTGGGCGGCGGCCAGGGAATAGCGGGCGGCCTCTTCCTGCGCCCGGGCGTTCTCCACCGTGCGCCGGGTCAGGCCGAAGACGTCGAGGTTGTAGGCGACGTTCACCTGCGGGGTGAAGAGGTTGTACTCGAAGGCATTGTTGTCGGGCGTGGGCGCGAGGTCGCCGGACTGGCGCTGGCGGCTGGCGGCGAGGCCGGCGGCGACCTGCGGAGAGAAGGCGCCGCGTTGGGCCCGGGTGTTCTCCTGGGCGACGGTGAGCGCGGCCTGCGCGGCCTTCAGGTCGTGGTTATTGGCGAGCGCGGCGTCGATCAGGTCGGTGAGCGGCTTGGAGTGGAAGAGCGTCCACCAGTCGCCGGAAATGTCGGCGCCGCTGACGAAGGTCTGGGGCGCGCCGCCGGGGACGCCGGGCGTGGCGTCGGTGGCCGCGAGGGGATGGTCCGTATAGGCGCCAACGGCGGGCGCGGCGGGTTTCTTGAAGTCGGGGCCGGCGGCGCAGGCGGACAGCAGCAGAGCCGCGGCGACGCCCAGAAAGGGCGCCACGCGCTTACGGCAAAAGGCCGGATATCCCGCGGAGACAGGGCTGCTCATCGTCCCGTTTTTGCTTTGCTCATCTGCTCACGCGGCGGATATCCTGGCCGCCGGGAGCGTCCCTTACCTGCTGTTATAATGTAGCGCCCTTAGGCGCAGGTGAATAGGGCGCGGAAAGGACGCTCATGTGTCGTTGGTGTCCGAACTGAAACCGTGACGACAGGTTCGCGCGGGGTGGCGTTACGAGGCCTCGCCGTCGCCCCTGTGTATGCCGCAAAAAGGTGGCGGTATTCGGTCGGCGAGGGCGCGATTCCCAGATCCTCCCCCAGGGCGAAGCCCGATTGAGGGGGAGGCGGCTCGCGGCATCGCCGCGAGACGGAGGGGGTTGCAGCCCGCGGCGCGTGAAGGCGTGGTGGAGGGCGGAGTGGGCTCGAACCCCCTCCGTCGCGTCGCTTCGCTCTGCGACACCTCCCCCTCAATCGCGCTCCGCGCTGGGGGAGGATCTTATTTCGCGGCGATCCTCAGCAGCACCACGCCATGCGCCGGCACCACCGCCTTGAAGCTCGCTTGCTTGCCGAGGTCCTTGTCGGCCCAGACGTCGTGCAGGGCGTGCGGGCCTTTCAGGCCGACCTCAGCGGTGGTGACGCTCATGTTGGCGGGGCGGTCGCCGAGGTTGAAGAGGCCGACGGCCTTGGCGCCGCCGGCCAGGGGGCGAGCCCAGATCTCCAGCGGGCCTTCGGCGTGGACGCGGTCGCCCTGCTTGCCCATGGGGTCCTGGTCGATGGCGATGACGCCCTTGTTGGCGAGGATCGACAGGGTCTCCGGGGTCATGGTGGAGAGGTCGTTGCCGGCCAGCAGCGGGGCCGCCAGGATCGCCCAGAGGCTCATGTGGGTGCGGTATTCGACGGCCTTCATGCCGCCGTTGCCGACCTCCAGCATGTCCGGGTCGTTCCAGTGGCCGGGCTTCTGGAATTTCGCCAGGCCGGCCTGGGAAAGGCCGATCTGCACCATGCGCGAGAAGCGGTCGGAGATGTCGCCGGTGGTGCGCCAGAGGTCGCCGCCGACCGAGGCGCCCCAGCGCCAGGGCTGGTTGATGCCGTACTGGCAGAGGCTGTAGACCATCGGCCGGCCGGTGGCCTTTATGGCGTCGCGCATCTTCTCGTAGGCCGCGGCCTCGATGGCGTGGCCTTCCTCCAGGGTCGCCGCCTTTTCCACCGAGGGCGTCAGGCTGCAGAGGTCGTACTTCAGATAGTCGACGCCCCATTCGGCGTAGGTCTTGGCGTCCTGCGCCTCGTGGCCGAGGCTGCCGGCGAAGCCCGCGCAGGTCTTGGCGCCGGGCGAGGAATAGATGCCGAGCTTCAGGCCCTTGGAATGGACGTAGTCGGCCAGCGCCTTCATGTCAGGGAACTTGGCATTGGTGTGCAGCACGCCGCCCGCGTCGCGCTCGCCCTCCCAGGTGTCGTCGATGTTGATGTAGCGGTAGCCGGCGTCGCGCAGGCCGCTGGAGACCATGGCGTCGGCCTGGGCGCGGACGGTGGCGTCGTCGATCTTGGCGGCGAAGTGGTTCCAGCTGTTCCAGCCCATCGGCGGGGTCGGCGCGGCGGTTTTCGCGGGGGCCGGCGCGGCTTGGACAGACCCCGTGACGAGCAGCGCGGCGATGGCGCAGGCGCCGGCCCACAGCAGGGTCTTCTTCGGATTTCGCATGGCGTCTCTCCCCTGGCGGCGACGTCCTGAAAGGCGGCGGCCGCTCCTGTTTGGATAGACGGTAGCCGGTTCGGCGCGGCGGGGCAAAGCCAAGCTTGACCAAGGGCTTACGGCAAAGCTGCGCCCGAAAACCGCCCCTTTCAGCCTGCCAGATTGTCGCAGCTGGGGAGCTTAGCCGGTGGCCGGGAGCCGCCGACACGGAGGAACTACCGCATGATCCAGCGCGCGCCGAAGATACTGATCGCAGGGGCCATGGTGCTCGGAGTTGTGAGCCTGGGGGGCTGCGCCACCAAGAAATTCGTCAATGAGCAGGTCGGCCAGGTCTCCACCAGGGTGGACGATGTGAACGGCAAGGTCGCCGATGTGAACGCCAAGGTCGGGGAGCATGACACCCGGCTGGCGGCGCTCGACGGAACCACCCGCGACGCCCTGGAGCGGGCGACCGCGGCCGGCAAGCTGGCCGAGGGCAAGTTCCTCTACTCCGAGGTTCTCACTGACGATTCCATGAAGTTCGGGCCGTCGAAAGCCGCACTGTCGCCCGAGGCCACCGCCCGGCTCGACGCCTTCGTGGACAAGCTGAAGACCGACAACCGCAACGTCTATGTCGAGGTCCAGGGCCACACCGACAACACCGGCGCCAAAGACGCCAACTACCGGCTGGGCGCGGAGCGCGCCGAGGCGGTGCGGCGGTACCTGAACGAGCACGGCGTGGCGCTGAACCGCATCGCGACGATCTCATATGGCGCCGACGACCCGGTGGCGCCGAACAACAAGCGCGACGGGCGCAAGCAGAACCGCCGCGTGGTGCTGATCGTCCTGACCTAGTGTGCTGGTTCTGAAGTTCGCCTCATGATGGGTCGTGCGCCGCAGCGAACTTCAGAACCAAGAAGCACACTAGGAAGCGAAAGCTTGCCTAGTGTCCTCATCGATTCCGAAGTTCGCTCAAGCCCGCCACAAGCGCTGGCGAACTTCGGAAACGGGACACTAGGGGTGGCGGGCCGCCGTTCGGACCGGCGGCGCTCGGTGGCGGTCGCGGCGTTCAGCGTCGCGGCGCACCTGGGCGCGCTCGCCCTGTTGCTGAGCGTGCGCGGGACGCCGCCGAAGGTGGAGGAGCCGGCGCCGATGGTCGTGCAGCTGGTCGACGCGCCACAGGCCGATCCGGTCCCTGTGCCGACGCCTGACCCGCCGCCGCCGGCCAAGCCGCCGCCACCGCGCAACCTCGCGCGGCAGGTTCGCGCGCCGCCGCCTGACGTGCGGCCGCTGCCTTCGGGCAAAGGCCCGAGCGCCGATGGCGAGGACGAGGCCAGCGACGCCCAGGTGGCTTCGGCGGCAGTCGCCGGGTCCGGGGCCGGCGGGCGCTGCGACATGGTCCGCCAGCTGCAGGCGGCGCTGCGGCGCAACGGGCTGGTGCAGGCCGCCGTGGCCGAGGCGCGCAGCGACCGCGGGAAGGCCATGTTCGTCTGGAACGGCGACTGGGTGCGCAGTCACGGCCAGGATGGCGCGGGCCTGGCGGCGGTGCGCGAGGCGATCATGTGGGAGATCGCCTTTGCGCCGGAGGCCTGCCGCGCCCAGCCGGTGCACGGGTTGGTGCTGCTGTCGCTGAATGACGGGCCGGGCGGCGGGCGGCTGGTGATGGGCGAGGGCGATTGGCGCTGGTCGGACATGCTCAAGCACAGGTAGAGGAAATGTCGTAAATTGTTCCAACTGTCGTAATTAGCGACACTTGACGCAATTGGTGCCATCTGCGACAGATCACGGATGGAACAATCAGATGTGCAAATCCTCGATCGCATCGGCATAGCGCTCTTCAGCAACCTGTTCTGGGCTGCACAGATGGCGCAGTTTCTGGGCGCGCCACCTCGGACGATGCAGCGCATCGCACAAGCCGCGCGAGAGGGGAGATCGTATCCCGTCCCACCTGAGTGGTTCGTCACTCTGCGAGCCAATCTACGCAATAGAGCTGCGCAGTTCTCGTCGTTGGCGGATGAACTGGATGCTCTCGTGGAGAAGCCTGCGAGCGCGTCGCCGAACGAATTGCCCGAGCTGCTCAGCGCCAAGGGCGGCTATATCTGTTGGGAGCGCAGCTTCCCGCACGGAGCGCTCAAAGCCGATGTCTATAGCGCCCGGGAAGCCGATGGGAGGCTACTGGTTATGAGAGAACCCCCAAGCGGCATACCTGCCGTCACTCGCGCGATGGTCGACGCCTGGGTGCATGAGGGAAGGCTGAAAGCTGGAGTTCCCTTTGCCGATTCAGTCGTCATTTTCTGGCCAACCTAGCGAACCGGCTGACTACGGCAGAAGCCTCGCCTAGGGTCGCGGCCGCATGAGCCACGCCGCCGATTCCACAGCCTCAGCCGTCCGCCCGCTGGCCCGTGGCATGGGGGTGATGGGCGCGCTGTTCCTGACGTTGTCGGCCGAGACGCCGGCGTCTTCGGTGTTCGTGATCCTGCCGGGTGTGATCCAGGCGGCGGGGTCGGGGGCGCTGATCTCCATGGCGGCGGCGGGGCTGGTGGCGCTGTGCATGGCGCTGACCTACGCGGAGCTGGGGTCGACCTTTCCCTCTGCCGGCGGGGAGTACGCCATCGTGGGCTCGGTGCTGGGGCCGGCGGCGGGGTTCGCGGTGCTGGGGGTCAACCTCTTCAACATGATCCTGGCCGCGAGCGTGCTGTCGTTGGGGGTGGCCGACTATCTGGCGGCGGTGTGGCCCGGCGTGTCGCCGGTCGGCGCGGCCTTTGCGGCGCTGGCGGTCGGGACGGGGCTGGGCATTCTCAACATCCGGTCGAGCGCGGCGGTGACCGGCGCGTTTCTGGCGGTGGAGCTGGTGGCGCTGGGGCTGGTGACGGCGCTGGGCGCGCGGCATGCGGTGCGGCCGTTGAGCGCGCTGATCGCCCAGCCGCTGAAGCTGGCGGCGTCGGGGCATGGCCTGGAGGCGGTGGGGCTGGGCGGACTGGCGACCGGGGTGGTGGTCGGGCTCTTCGCCTACGACGGCTATGGCAGCGCCATCTACCTGGCCGAGGAGGTGACCGATGTGCGGCGCAAGCTGGTGCGAGCGGTGCTGTGGGCGCTGGCGGTGACGGTGGTGACCGAGATGGCGGCGCTGTCGGCGGTGCTGGCGGGCGCGAGCGACCTGCAGGGCCTGCTGGCGGCGGGCGACGGGATGATCGCGGACTTTACGAGCCATGTGGGCGGCGCGGCGCTCGGGCGGGCGATCAGCGCGGGGATCGCACTGGCGATCCTGAACGCGGTGATCGCGCTGGTGCTGATGACCGGGCGGCAGTTCTACGCCACGGCGCGCGATGGGGTGTGGCCGGGCGCGGTCGGGCGATGGCTGACGCGCGTACACCCGAAGACCGGCGCGCCGTGGGTGGCGACGCTGGCGGCGGGGGCGCTGTCGGCGGCGTTCTGTCTCACGCCGATGAAACTGTTGCTGACGCTGTCGGGGTCGAGTGTGACGCTGGTCTATATCGCGCTGGCGCTGGCCTGCCTGCTGCACGGCAAACGCCGCGCGACCGCGCCGGGCTGGAAGCTGCCGCTGTGGCCCGCGCCGCCGGCGCTGGCGCTCGTCCTGCTGGTGCTGTTCGCGGCCACGAGCCTGCAGGACGGGGCGCTGAGCTTTGCTGTCAGCGTCGCCTGCGCGGCGGCGGCGGCGGCCTACTACCAGTGGGTTCTGAAGCCGCGCGGCGGCTGGCGCCTGGCCGGGCCGTCAGTTGAGGCGGCTTCAAGCGCTTGAAGCCCCCGCTTGAAGCCCCCGCTTGAAGCCTGGGGGGTGAGACCCTATAACCCGCGCCTCGCGCTCGGGGACCCGGTCGGCATGGCTGGGTAGCTCAGTTGGTTAGAGCGGTGGATTCATAACCCACAGGTCGGCGGTTCAAGCCCGCCTCCAGCTACCACCGGGTCCCCAGCGCGAATTTCCCGTTTCAGCGTGGATCGTAGACCTTGGGCGCGGCGCCGAGCGCGACGGGTCCGAGCGTGGTGCGTCCGGCCTGGAAGTCGATGGCGGCCTGGGCGGTGTCGCCCGCGCCCTGCCGCGCCTGGATGACCGTCGCGGCGGACTGGGCCGCGCTCCCGTCGACGACGCCCTGGGAGGCGAGAGCGGTCATGCCGCGCGGCGCCTGGCGCAGGGTCACCTGCAGCGCGCCGGAGAGGCGGCCGTCGGAGGCGGCGCTGAGCGTGCCTGAAGTCACGCCGACGCTGGCGTCGCCGGCGGTGATCCCGGCGTTGCGCACGGTCATCTGGCCGCCGCCGGCGGTCCAGTGGCGCACCGCGTCCGGCCAGGTCGGGCCGCCAAAGGCGCTCATCTTTGAGAGGGTGGAATTCCAGACCATGGCAATCGGCTTGCCGCCGGCCACCTGGGCGAGGACGCCGGAGGGGCCGGCCTTGCCGCCGTCGAGGCTGGCGAAGACGCCGCCCTCGTCGTCGGGGCCGGCGCGCAGGTGGAACTCAACGCGGTCGGCGCCGGCGAGGCCGAAGGGCTGGGCGCCGGCGGCGGGCGCGAAGGTCAGTTTGACGCCCTCGAAGGAGAAGCTCGGCGGACGCGACTGCAGGTGGGTGAGGCTGGCGCGGATCAGCTGGCCCTTCACCGCCACTGGGCCGCCCAGCGGGCGCACGAAGGTGAGCCCGGTGGGGGCGGCGATCAGCCAGTGGCCCATGCTGAACAGATAGGCCTCGCCCTCAAGTTTGGGCGTCTCCAGCCCCCAGCCGCCGGGCGCGCGGGCGGTGGCGTCGGTGAGCGTCACGTCCATGCGGAAGGGGTAGCCGCCGATGGTCCGCTGGCGCCAGGCGACCTGGTAGCCGGCCTGTTTCCACCCCTCCACGGCCGCGTCCATGCGCTTGGCGGTCTGCCCCTGCGCCCAGAACCAGGCGGCGCTCCAGCCCACGACCACCAGGCCCAGCGCCGCGAACGGCAGGATCAGGCCGAGGCGGCGGTATTTGCGGGGTGTGGCGGGATCGGGCAGAGAGTCGGTGTCAGGAGAAGTCATGGATGGCTTCTTACAGCGGGGCGCGATGGCGGACGAGCATTGGGTGTTCGGGTACGGGTCCCTGATGTGGCGGCCGGGCTTCGCCTTCGCCGAGCGGGTTCCAGCGATCCTGGCCGGCCGGCGGCGGGCCTTCTGCATCTATTCGGTGCATCACCGGGGGACCTATGAGCGGCCGGGCCTGGTGCTGGGCCTGGCGCCAGGGGGCTCGGTGCGCGGCATGGCCTACCGGATCGCTGATGCTGACTGGGCGCAGGTCTACGCCTATCTGCTGGAGCGCGAGCAGCCGACGGAGACCTATATCGAGGGACGGCGATTCGTGCGGCTGGCCGACGGACGGCGCGTCGAGGCCACCGTGTTCCTGTCGGACGTGCATCATCCGCAGTGGGCCGGCGCGCTCAGTCTGGAACGGCAGGCGGAGTTGATCTCCGGGGCTGTCGGGCTGTCGGGGCGCAATGAGGACTATCTGAAGGACCTGGTGGAGCACCTGAGGCAGGAGGGCATCCGGGACCGGTCGATGGAGGCTTTGCTGGGGTTGGTGGAGAAATCTCTCCTTCCCTGATGGGGAGGGTGGCGAGCGATAGCGAGACGGGTGGGGAAGTCGCGTTCAAGCGCCCACTCAGCACCCTGGCCCACACTTCCCTACCCTGATCGCTTCGCGATCTGTCCCTCCCCGGAACGGGGAGGGGAGACGGCTCAGAGCGGCAGCAGCGCCATGGACGCGGTCTCGATGCGGTCTTGCAGGATGCGCATGAACTCGGCGCGTTTGAGGCCCGGCGGGATGGGTTCCAGGTATTCGTAGACGATGGTGCCTGGGCGGCGCAGGACGCCGTGGGCGGGCCAGTGGACGCCAGCGTTGGTGGCGATGGGATGCACCGGCACATCGAGCTCGCGGTAGAGGGCGGCGATGCCGGGCTTGTAGTCGCCGGCGACGCCCGGCTCGCCCCGGTGGCCTTCCGGGAAGATCACCAGCTGGCGCTCATCGGCGAAGCGGTCCTTGGCGTCGGCGACCAGCTTGCGCAGCGCGGCGGCCTGGCCCGCCCGGTCGACCGAAATCATCCGAGCCTTCGTGGCGTACCAGCCGAAGAACGGGATCCACATCAGCTCCCGCTTGGTGACGAAGCAGCTGTCGGGCAGGACCGCGAACTGGGCGAAGACGTCGAACATGCACTGGTGCTTGGGGGCGATCAGGGCGCGCTGGGTCGGCATGTATTGCTGGCCGCGGAACTCCACCCGGATGCCGCAGATCGCCAGCAACAGCCACATCACCACGCGCGACCAGGGTCGCCAGGACTTCACCATCCAGATTCTGGGCGTCAGCACCAAAGGCAGGGTCAGGAGCACCCAGAACACCGACCAGACGTAGAAGGCCACGGTGAACAGCAGGGATCGGAGGAGGAGCAGTGAAGTCAGCCCTTATTCGGCGCCGCGGGCGTCGTGCGGGGCCCCAGGCCCAGCACCGCCTCGCGGCCGAGGATCGCCAGATACTTGGAATATTCCACCACCATCAAGCGCGCGGCGCCGGGCGAGCGCCACCAGTGGCGGGTTTTCAGCGCCTGGGTCGGCACGGCGTAGAGCTGCAGGTGGATGGCCGGCGGGCGCAGCACGGCGCGCAGCTCCAGCATGGCGCGGGGCATGTGGTAGTCGCTGGTGACCACGGTCAGGCTCTGAAAGCGCATGGCCTTGGCCCACTCGGCGGTCTCCCGCGCGTTGCCGACGGTGTCGGCGGCGGTGAACCCCAAGTCCACGCAGCAGTCGTAGAGCCGGCGCACCGAGCCCGAAGCGACGCGCAGCTGTTCGCGGCTCACCTCGCGGTTGACGCCGCTGACCAGGACGCGGCGGCCCTTGTGGTCGGCCAGCAGCTGGACGGCGGCGGCGATGCGCTCGTTGGAGTTGGCGCCGGTGAGCGCCACGATGCCGTCGGCCGCGGTGGGCTCCGGACTTGGCGTCGAGCGCTGCACGCGCCCGGCGAAGGCGAAGAGGCCCGCGACCCAGATCAGGCCGATGACCAGCAAGACCGCTAAGGTTCTCACTGCATGTCCCGGATCAAGGCCATGGCGGTGACCTGGGCGGCGACGGCGGCGACCAGAGCGGCGAGCAGCGGGCAGGGGAGCACGGCGGCCAGGTCGCTCCAGGCCAGCGGCAGGGCGGGCGTCAGCCCCTCGCCGCCGCCGGCGATGCGCAGGCCGACGCCGAGCGCCGCGGCGGCGCCGGCGCCGATCAGCCCGGCCAGGCCGGCGATCCGGGCGAAGCGGGTGAGGAACAGGCGTGCGATGAAGCCATCCTCGGCCCCGGCCAGGTGCAGCACCTCGACCACATCGCGCCGCGCCGCCAGGCCCGCGCGGGTCGCAAAGGCGACGACGGCGCCGGCCGCCGCGGCGATCAGCAGGAAGACCAGCACGCCTAGCCAGCGCACCAAGTCGCCGGCCCGCTGGATGTCCTTGATCCAGACCGAGTGGTCATCGACGGTCGCGTCGACGTTCTGGCTCTGCAGCGCGGCGTTGAGCTGCTTGGCGTTGGCCGGGTGGCGGGCATCGAGGGTGACGACGACCAGCCTGGGCACCGGCAGGTCCTCCAGATCGGTGACATCGCCGAGCCAGGGGCGGAGCAGGTCGTACGCCTTGGCGGGCTCCAGCGCGCGGGCCTCGGTCACGCCAGTGGCTCCGGACAGGGCTTCGGCGGCGCGGGCGGCGGCGGCGTCGGGGGTCTCGCCGCCCTTGGGGCGAACGATGACGGTGGCGTCGCCGTTCAGCTGGCCGGTCCAGCCGGCGGCGGCGCGGTTGGCGGCGAGCACGCCCATGGCGGTCAAACAGGCCAGGAAACAGAGCACGGCGACCACGAAGATCAGCGCGCGGTCGCGGGCCTCCTTCTCCGGCAGGAAGGGCGCGGGGCGCCAGCGGGCGGGATCGAATATCTCGCTCATGCCGGCACGGGTCCTGAGGGCCTGGGCTCAGGAGGCCGGGGCTCGGGGGCCGACCGGGCGGTGATCCGGCCGTTTTCCAGCAGCAGCACCGGGCGGCCGGACCGCGCGATCAGGTCCTGGTCGTGGGTGGCGATCAGCACGGTGGTGCCAAGGCGGTTGAGCTCCACGAACAATCGGAAGATGCGCACGGCCATCTCGTGGTCGACGTTGCCGGTGGGCTCGTCGGCCAGCAGGATGTCGGGGCGATTGACCACGGCGCGGGCGATGGCGAGGCGCTGGCGCTCGCCGCCGGCCAGCGTCGCGGGCATGGCGTCCATCCGCTGGCCAAGGCCGACCCAGGTGAGCAGTTCGGCGACGTCATTGCGGTAGTCGGCGGGCTTGCGCCCGGCGATGCGCAGGGGAAGGGCGGCGTTGTCGAAGGCCGAGAGGTGGTCGAGCAGGGTCAGGTCCTGGAACACCACCCCGATGCGGCGGCGCAGGCCCGGCTTGGCGCTGGCCGGCGCGGAGGTGGTGTCCTGGCCGAACAGGTGGACCAGGCCCTTGGACGGCTTGGCGGCCAGGTAGATCAGCTTGAGCAGCGAACTCTTGCCCGCCCCTGAGGGGCCGGTGACAAAGTGGAACGAGCCGGGCGCGAGGCCGAAGCTGAGGTTGGTCAGGACATCGGGGCCGCGGCCGTAGCGCATGGAAACGCCGTCGAACCGGACGACATCTTCGGCGGAGCGGCCTGCCGCAGCGGCAACGGGGTTTCTGGACATGGAGACCGAAATCGGCGACCTCGGATAGAAGGCTGCGGGAGCGTCCGATTCGAGTGTCATGATACTGACCTGTCCAGAGTGCGCCACCAGCTATTTCGTGGATGACTCACGGATCGCTGGCGCTGGGCGGACCGTGAAGTGCTCCAACTGCGGAGCGCGCTGGACGGCGCGCCCGGAGGGGGCCGAGGCGCCCGCGCCGCCGCCGCCGAAACCCGCGCCAGCGCCCTTACCCACGCCGCCGGTCATTGACGAGATCGTGTTCGAGCCGCCGCCGGCGCCGGTCTCCCGCAAATCCGAACGGCGGCCCGCCGCGGCGCGCGAGGCCAATGGCAAGGTTCTGGTCTGGGGCGCCAGCGCGGTGGTGATCGTCGCCCTGATCGCCGGCCTGATCGTCTTCCGCGCCCAGGTGGTCGATCTGCTGCCGGCCAGCCAGAAGGCCTATGCGGGCCTGGGCCTGCCGGTCTCCGCCCTGACCATCGAAAAGGTGCATGCCGAACCGGCGTTCCAGGGCGGGCGTCCGGTGTTGTCGGTGACTGGCCAGCTGCACAATCTGCGCGATGACGCCGCGCAGGCCCCGGCGCTGCGGGTCAGCCTGCTCGACCGGCTCGGCAAACCGGTGGCCACCAAGGTCGCCCGGCCGATCGACACCGCGGTGCCGGCGCACGCGACGCGCTATTTCGCCATCACTCTGGTCGATCCGCCAGCGGCGATCCACGACCTGCAGGTGACCTTCGAGCCGGCGGCCAAGCCCGCCGCCGCCCCCGCTCCCGCCGCTGCTGCAAAGCCCCAACCGGCCGCCAAATGACCATTCCGACTCCGAGCGTGCTCCTCTCCGAGGCCGAGGTGGCCGAGTGCGTCGCGGCGCTGGCCGCCCGCATGGCGCCGCATGTGGACGACGAGACAGTGGCTGTCTGCCTGCTGACCGGCGGCCTGTGGTTCTGCGCCGACCTGATGCGGGCGCTGTCGCGGCTGGGGCGCAACCTGGCGTTCGACGCGCTGTGGCTGGCCTCCTACGGCGACGCGCGGGCAAGCCTGGGGCGCTGCGAGGTGCGCGCCGACCTGCAAAGGCCACTGGCCGGGCGCCGCGCGCTGGTGGTGGACGACGTCTTCGACACCGGCCTGTCGCTGTCGGAAGCCGCGCGGCTGGTGAAGGACGCCGGGGCCGGCGAGGTGCTGACCTGCGTCTTCGCCAGAAAGCCCTGGCCGCAGCCGCGCGCGATCGTGCCGGATTTCGTCGGCTGGGAGGCGCCTGCCCGATTTTTGGTCGGTTACGGCATGGATGCGGCTGGCGCCTATCGCGGACTGCCCTAT
The DNA here is from genome assembly GCA_903822175.1 of uncultured Alphaproteobacteria bacterium. Taxonomy (GTDB): domain Bacteria; phylum Pseudomonadota; class Alphaproteobacteria; order Caulobacterales; family Caulobacteraceae; genus Phenylobacterium. Next base: position 5,372 of record CAIJOB010000028.1, on the reverse strand, counting down.
ATCGGCGCGCTCAATTAGAGAGACGCCACGCTGGCGCCGCATCTGGGCGCTATCCAGGGCGTTCCTGTCCTAAGACACATCCGATGACAGACCTACGGAGCCGAAACTTGACGATACGCGCGGCCACGCTTGCGGCCCTTCTGATCTTCGGCAGCGCCCTGAGCGGCTGTGGTCCCAACGGGTCTTCCGTCACCTCCGTGACGAAGGGCGACGAGGGCAAGTTCTCGGGCCTCGACGGTGAGATCCTGAATTGGCGCAAGGAGATCATCGCCACCGACCCTCTCTGTCAGAGCAAGGTCGACGACCAGAAGTGCGAGAGCTTCGAGGTGGCCTGCAAGGCTGAGCGCACGCTCACGCCAGATGAGCAGGCTAAGGGCGTGGTGGGCCACGTGGTGGCCATGGTCGCCTACAACGGCTTCGACCCGAAGTTCCAGCACGCCCAGTCCGGCACCCAGGTCGCCGAGTTCACCAAGACGGCGAACGGCTGGACCCGGGCCAAGCACGGCGCGGTCTACATGCAGAACTGCGGCGACATGTAGAGGGCGTGGGTCAGGCGCCTGGCGCCCTGACCTTCGGCTGCACCTTGGCGACGGACAGCAGGGACTCGACGCAGTCGCGGATCGAGTCGTCCAGCGGCCGGAAGGTGACCTCGGTGACGGCGCGGATGCGGTCGTTGCGCAGGTCGCCGAGCGCCCAGATGGCGCGGAACTCGGCCTCGCGGGCCTGGATGCGCTCGGGGAAGGGGTCGGTGACGGCCGGCGTGTCGTGGCCGATCTCCGGCAGCAGGCGGTCGATGTCGGCGCAGATGTCCTCGACGTTGCGGGTATCTGTCGACCAGGCGATGTAGCGCTCGCCGTTCCACACCTCGGCGCTTTCGAGGAGGCCGATGTGGCAGGCGGCGTCGTCGCGCACGTCGACGGTCATCCAGGGGCGGTAGACGTCGGTCTGGCGGCAATGGCCCTCCAGCATCTGTTCGATCAGGTGCTGCCAGGGGCCCATGTCCTTCTGGTGCGCTGACTGGATCGGCCCGACGTTGTCGCCCGGGCAGCAGGTGATGGCGTCCCAGCGGCCGCTGGCTTCGGCGGCTTCTGCGAAGGCGCGCTCGGCGATCAGCTTGCCCATGGAATAGCCCTGGCCGCGCTCCGGCGTACGCTTGGGGTTGGTCTCGTCGGGGAAGCGGTCCTCGTAGAAGACCGGCCTGCGCACGATCTCAGCCAGGTCCATCTCGGAGATCACCGCGGCGATCGAGGAGGTGACCACGACGCGGGTGACGCTGCCCGAGCCGTTGATGCTGGCGATGATGTGGTCGCAGGTGCGCTGGACGTAGTCGGGATCGGTGTAGGCCGAGACATGGCTGATGTGGGCGACGCCGTTGGCGCCTCTGAACGGCTCGTCGAAGCAGCCGGGATTGTCGAGGTCGGCGCTGTGCAGGGTCAGGCGGCCTGAGGCGTAACCGGGCATGGCCTTGAGGAAACCCACGCGCTTGTCGTCGCCGGCGTCGCGGACGCAGGCGCGGACCCGGTAGCCCTTGTCGAGCAGCAGGCGCACGACCCAGCCGCCGAGGAAGCCGGCCGCGCCGGTGACCGCGACCGTGCCGCGCTTAGGGATGGGAGACATCGGGACGTTCCTCCGGTCGTTTCTTAGAGCCAGGGCGCGGACTGCTCCTTGGCCAGCATGTCGTCGTAGGTGGGCCGCGGGCGGACGACGGCGAACTGGTCGCCCTTCACCAGCACCTCAGGCACCAGCAGGCGGGAGTTGTACTCGCTGGACATGGCCGCGCCATAGGCGCCGGCGGTCATGAAGGCGATGAGATCGCCGGCTTCCAGGGGCGGCAGGGCGCGGTCGCGGGTGAAGGTGTCGCCGGTCTCGCAGATCGGTCCGACCACGTCATAGGTGGCAGGGTCACCTTCGCGGGGCTTCACCGGGCGGATGTCGTGGAAGGCGTCGTACATGGCGGGGCGCAAGAGGTCGTTCATGGCCGCGTCCAGCACCAGGAACTTGCGGCCCTCGGGCCTGGCGTTGACGTGCAGAACCTTGGCGACCAGCACGCCGGCGTTGGCGGCGATCATCCGGCCGGGCTCGAAGGCGAACTGGATGTCCGTCAGGCCGGCCATCGTCCTGGCGATCATCGCGGCGTAGTCGGCGGGGGCCGGCGGGGTGGCTGAGTTGAAATAGGGCGCGCCCAGGCCGCCGCCGAGGTCCAGGCGCTCGACCGACAGGCCCTCGGCGCGCAGGCGTTCGACCAGGCCGCGCATCTTCTTGAAGGCGGCCTCCATGGGGGCGAGGTCGGTGATCTGGCTGCCGATGTGACAGGCGACGCCGACCGGGCGGACGCCGGCCATGTTCGAGGCGTTGGCGTAGAGCCGCTCGGCCTCGCCGAAGGAGACGCCGAACTTGTTCTCCGCCTTGCCGGTGGAGATCTTGGCGTGGCCGCCGGCCTCGACGTCGGGATTGACCCGGATGGCGACCGTCGCGCGCTTGCCCATCTGCTGGGCGACACGGTTGACGAGCGCCAGTTCCGGCTCGGACTCCAGGTTGATCTCGGCGACGCCGGTTTCCAGCGCGAAGGCGACCTCGGCCTCGGTCTTGCCGACGCCGGAGAAGACGATGCGGTCGGGCGGCACGCCGGCGGCGAGCGCACGGCGGATCTCGCCCTCGGAGACCACGTCGGCGCCAGCGCCCACGGCGGCGAGCGTGCGCAGGACCGCGACGTTGGGGTTGGCCTTTACGGCAAAGGCGATCAGCGGGTCCTTGAGGCCGGCGCCGGTGAGGGCGTCGCGCAGGACGGTGAAGTGGCGCTCAAGGGTGGCGGAAGAATAGACGTAGACCGGCGTGCCGACCGCTTCCGCGATCTTCGCCAGCGGCACGCCTTCACACGCGAGCTCGGGCCCCCCCGAACCTTGGACGAGCTCGAAGTGGTTCATCGCGGGTTGGTGAAGGGATTGCCGAACGAGCCGGGCGGGCCGGAGCCGAACGGGTTCTGGCCGGAGCTTTCGATCGGCGCGGCGCGCGGCGGCGCTGGGTCGATGATGCGGTCGCGGGGATCGACGGTGTCGACAGGCCGCTGCGGGTCCTGCGCCTGGCGGTTGGCCTCGTCGGCCTGGCGGGTGGTGGCATGGCCGGCGCCGTTCAGCGGGCCGGGCTTTTCCAGCTGGCCGAGCTTGCCGCAGCCGCCAAGCGCGGTGGCCATCAGCGCCGTGGCGCCGATTATCAGGAGGGGGCGAAGGCTCATGCGAGGATTTCCTTCCAACGCTCGATCTGGGCGCGCACCTGGTCGGGTGCGGTTCCACCGTAACTCATCCGGCTGGCGACCGATGCCTGAGGGGTGAGCACCTTGTAAACGCCGTCGTTGATGCGGGGCTCCAGGGCCTGCAGCTCGGCGAGCGGCAGGGCGGGCAGGTCGCAGCCGAGCTGTTCGGCGCGCTTCACGGCGGCGCCGGTGATGTGGTGGGCGTCGCGGAACGGCAGGGCCAGCTCGCGGACCAGCCAGTCGGCGAGGTCGGTGGCGGTGGAGAAGCCGGCGCCGGCGGCGGCGGCCATGCGCTCTGGCACGGGCTCCAGATCGGCGATCATCCCCGCCATGGCCCGCAGGCTCAGTTCCAAGGCGTCGAAGGCCTCGAAGGTGGGGACCTTGTCCTCCTGCATGTCCTTCGAATAGGTCAGCGGCAGGCCCTTCATGACCACAGCGAGCTGGGTGAACGAGCCCAGCATCCGCCCGGCCTTGGCGCGCACCAGTTCGGCGGCGTCGGGGTTCTTCTTCTGCGGCATGATCGACGAGCCGGTGGTGAAGGCGTCAGTCAGCCTGATGAAGCCGAACTGCGGCGTCATCCAGATGACGATCTCCTCGGCCAGCCGCGACAGGTGGATGGCGGTGATACCGGCCGCGGCCAGGGCTTCGAGCGCGAAGTCCCGATCGGCGACGCTGTCGAGCGAATTGGCGGTGGGGCGGTCGAACCTCAGCGCGTGCGCGGTCATCTGCCGGTCGATGGGGAACGGTGATCCAGCCAGCGCGGCAGCCCCGAGGGGGCTTTCGTTCATCCGCGTGCGCGCATCGGCGAAGCGCGAGGCGTCGCGGCCGAACATCTCGACGTAGGCCATCAGGTGGTGGCCGAAGGTCACCGGCTGGGCCGGCTGCAGATGGGTGAAGCCCGGCATCAGGGTCGCGGCGTTGGGCTCGGCCTTGGCGATCAGCGCCTTCTGAAGCGCGCGGATCTGGGCGTGGGTGCGGTCGCAGGCCTCGCGGACCCACATGCGTAAGTCGAGCGCCACCTGGTCGTTGCGCGAGCGCGCGGTGTGCAGCCGCCCGGCCGCCGGGCCGATCAGCTCGCGCAGGCGGGCCTCCACGTTCATGTGGATGTCTTCGTATTCCTCGCGGAACGGGAAGCTGCCTGCGTCCATTTCGGCGGCGATGGTCGCCAGGCCGCCGAGGATCGCGGCGGCGTCCTCGCTTGTAATGACGCCGGTCTTTTGCAACATCGCGGCGTGCGCGCGAGACCCCTCCAGGTCCTGCGCGGCCAGCCGGCGGTCGAAGCCGATGGAGACGTTGATCGCCTGCATCAGCTCGGCCGGCTTGTCCGAGAAACGGCCGCCCCACATCGCCTGACCTTCAGGCGACTTCGGAGCGTCAGAGGAAGAGTTCGTCATATGAGCGAAGAGTCCGCAGCCAAACCCAGGGGCGGGGTCCTGAGATGGGCCCTCTGGGGCGCCGCCGCTATAGGCGTCGCGGGGCTGGTCTATATCATCGCCCAGTCCTCGGCCAAGCCGGTGACGCAGACGGCGGTGGCCACCTCGGCCGGAAGCTCTGGCGCTGTGCCCACCGCGCCCGAGACCCACGACGTTGCCAAGAAACTGTCGCACGCCGCCGACGGGACCGCGCCGCCGGCCTATCCGTTCTTCGACGCGAGCGGAAAGAAGCTCGTTCCCGCCGACTTCAAGGGCAAGGTGGTGGTGCTGAACATCTGGGCGACCTGGTGCGGCCCCTGCAAGACCGAGATGCCGACGCTCGCCAAGCTCGCTCAGGCCTATGCCGGTAAGCCCGTGGAGGTCGTGGCGATCTCGATCGACAAGCCGGACGCCCTGGCCGCCGCCAAGGCCTTCATCGCGGCCAATGCGCCGCTCAAGCTCTACAACGACCCGGAAGCGAAGCTCCCCTGGACGCTGAAGCCCAACGCCGACGGCATGCCGACGACGATCATCCTGGGCAAGGATGGCCTGGAACGCGGACGGGTTTCCGGCGAGGCCGACTGGGCGGGGCCGGGGGCGAAAGCCGTGATCGACAAGGTGCTAGGGGAATAGGGCTAGAGGCCCTCTCCCTACCCTCTCCCTCTCGCTACGCGGGGGAGAGGAGGCTGAGGCGCCGGAACCGTCTCCTC
>CAIJOB010000027.1 GCA_903822175.1 uncultured Alphaproteobacteria bacterium | reverse complement strand
GCGGGCCCCGCGGCTGCTCACGTCGCGGCAGACGCGGACGCGGTGACGCTCAGGCTGGGCCTGGCTGAAGCTGGGAACGGCTGAGGCCACGGCCAGCGCCGAGCACAGCAGGGTCGCCGACGCGATGAACTTGTTGCGCACCTCACCCCGACGCAGCGTGGGTTGTTCGTTAGGATCGATAGAGGCAGGCCGGGCTCAGCGGGCATGGGCCCTGACTATAGCCCGGCGGCGTCAGAAGCGGTCATGTCACCGTAGATGCGTGAGCCCGCGGAATTCCTCTATTTTTGACAGGCAGGGTTCGGGCGATTCCACGTGTCGTGATAAGCGGGCTGACTAGGCGCAGGCGGCCCGGTGTAACAACCGCCGCCGGGGCCTGTGTAAGCGCCGCCACCCGGCCCCGTGTAGGCACCGCCGCCAGGACCCGTGTAAGCGCCTCCTCCGGGACCTGTATAAGCTCCGCCGCCCGGTCCGGTATATTTGCCGCCGCCAGGACCCGTGTAGGCGCCGCCCCCTGGACCTGTGTACGCGCCACCGCCCGGCCCGGTATAGGCACCCCCACCTGGACCCGTATAGAGGCCGCCACCCGGTCCAGTGTAACAAGGGCCTCCTGGCCCCGCATACCCGACGCATTTTTGTTGTTGAGCGATAGCGTTCGCCGGCACCAACGCCAGCGAGGTCCAGATCAAGGCCCCTGCAACCAGCTTCATGGCGAAGTCTCCTTGCCCTATTCAACGCTGCACCGTTGGCCTCGGAGAGTCCATCTTCCCTCGCTGCCTTGAGCTTCCCTCACCCAAGCCCTAACGTCCCCGCAGAGCTGGCTCTCAGGCCGCTCTGGGGCATGGAAACCCCTCGATTAGGCGGCGCGAGTGCAGCCGTCACCAGCACTCCTCGACCCATGCGGTCGGGGAGGCGTCAGTGTATGTCCAGGGCCGCGAGGCCTAAAGACTGGCGCGGCTCTCCTAATCGAGGCTTTCCAACTCCCCGGCTCCGTGGGGGAGGGAGGGAGGTCACCAATGCGAAGCAAAGTGAAGCCGATCTTCATCGGCGCGCTACTCCTTGCGACCGCAACGTCAAGTCAAGCGCGCCTCAGCCTTTTGGGAGTAGAGCAGCTCGCTCAGGATCAGAGTGCTCAAGCTTGGCAGGACGCGTGGGACGCCAGAGCCAACGCTCAAACCGAAACCCAGCCGACGCCAAGCGCAAAGCGGATTAACCCCGTCCATATTCCCGAGGGACAATCAAAAATCCCTATTGAGGAGGCGCTTAGGCAGCAAATGAATTGCTTGTCGAGTGCCCGTTCGGCCCCGCAGCTTGCCGCACTGACCAAGCATATGCCTTCATCGCAAGCCGACGTGACGCTCGCTCAGCTGGCTGACGCTAGCTCACTCACCAAGACTGGCTTGCCCCTCGTTTCACAATACGAAGAGCTTACTCGCGCATGTGACTCGGCGGTGTTTTCGGCGCTGAACGAAAAGGCTCCGGCCATCGTCTCGATTTTGAAGCTAGAGCGGTCGCAAGAGCAGGACGCTTGGGTTGGCTTGATCCAAAGGAAGTTTAACTGGGGCGGCTTTAACCAGCGCCTCAAGGCCATCTACGCCGACGGTGAGGCCAAACTAGTCGCGGAAAAAGAACGAATTTTGCTCGCGGAAGAGCAGGCAGTAGAGGCTGCGGCGCTAGCATCTGCGCAGTTTGAACAAGCTGAGCGACAGGCACGCGCTTTAGCTCAACAGCAGTCAGAGCAGAGAGCCCGTCAGGCCACGCAAGATGCATACATGGCTAGGATGGCGGCGGCATCAGAAGCAGCGGCAAAAGCTGCGGCATGCGCAAACGCACGAGCGAAATATCAGGACGATAGGGACCATTTGTCTGGAGACGGTGCCCTTGCCGCGCTGACTGCGGTACTAACGGGTATCGAAGGGGCAAGCTCGATACACAAGGCCTGCAATTGAACGTTTCCCGGTGTCAGGGTATTCGCGACGATCGGAGCATTTTTTGGCGCGCGCGAAGTCGCGATCCTTTGGTGCGGTTGAGCGGTGGCCGATTTGCGCTTTTCCTGTGGGCGTCGCAGTCGTAGCGCCAATATGTAGGTTGCGAGCAATTTGACCTAGGCTGATGCCGCCGCCTCACGCCGCCTTCGCACAACCGAAACGATTTCCCTCATCGCTTCACGCTCCTCGTACGTCAGATCCGCGGGATCAATTGTCTCCGTTTCCACCCTTGCGTTCAGCTCGGCGTGAACCTTCGAATCCAACGACGCCAGCGCGGGCTTCTCATAGCGGATTGCCGCCTTGGCCGCGTCCAGGCGTAAGCTTAGGTCTAGGTCCTCGTTCTTGTAGACGAGCATCAACAGAGCGTGGGCGTCACCTTGGAAGGCGTTCGGGAGCGCGGCACAGGCCGCGTTCGCGGCTTCGGCTAAGCGTGCCTCAGTCTCGACGGTGCGCTTGTTGCGCGCGCCCTTGGGCCTTCCTTGGCCGCTTGTGCGCGTTTTTCCACCGAACCCAGCCATTGCATATCATCGCATATTTTGTGCTTCGGAGTACCGATCTGGGACCAGGGAAGGCGACCTCTCCGCTGTTGTGATCTCCAGCGGTCAATTGCGTCCGCGTCCGCCCTGAAGGGGCGCGTTCGCATAGGGGTGTGGGGGTGCGCACACACACCCGGTCGAAGGGAGATCGAAGCCGAATCAGCACACCGGTCGAAGGGCGGTCGAAGATCATGGCCGTACCGCGCGAACCAGACGCTTGTAGGGCCGCGACGGAGGCCCGTAGCTCTCGACAGCCACCGCACCGCTCGCAAACAGGCGATTCATCGCACCCGCCAGCGCGGCCTTTCCGAACCCCTTGGCACGGGGATCGGCGGCGAACACCTTTGGCGCATAGCCGTTTCCGGTGGTGTGGTGAACGTCGCGCCCGCTCATCCGGTAGGCTTCGAGCATGTCCAGGAACATCAGTTCAGCCGCCGCGTCGGCCTCTCCCCGGTTCGCCGGCCGTGCTCGGTCCTGATCCGCAACGAACGCGCCCGCCGACCACCGAAGCGGGATCGGTGGCGCAACGGGTCCATAGTTGGATTTCAGCACCTCCAGCGAACGGAGGTCGGGATCGGGCGCCGCGTCGGAGTCATGATCTGGCGGGCGCAGGTAGAGCGCGGATCGGACCGCGTTCGTCCAATGCGTCGATCCACTATTGCCGGTGCGGTTCGCCTGCCCGTTGAGAGAGGGATGCGCCAGCACCAGCACTGCCGCACGGGTTTCAAGCGCGAGCTTGCGAAGGATGCCGATGAAGGCCCGGACTTGGTTACGGTTCATTTCCTCGCCCGCGAACACGTCGGCGCGGGAATCCAGCACCACCACCGCCGGCCGTATCTGTTCGACGTGGCCAACTAGTTCGTCGAAGCGCGCCGTTGGCTCGACACAGCCTCCGGAGTTGATGACGAGGGCGGGATCGTCGGCGGCCAGCGGCCATAAATGCAGGCCGGACAGGTTGGCGTCGGTGACACCGAAATGCACCGCGATAGCGTCAAGCCGCCGCCGCAGTTCGTCGGCGTCATCCTCGCTTGCAAGGTAGATCGCAGGCCCGCTTGCCACAGGCATATTCAGCCACGCGCGACCGGTGATAGCGGCCACGCAAAGCTGCAGGGCGAGCGTGCTTTTGCCCGCACCGCCGTCGCCGCGAAGTTCCGTCACCTGCGCACCAGGGATCACGTCACGAACAAGCCAGGGCCGGGGCGTTGCCGGTCGTGCCATGAGGTCGGGCGCGTGAACCAGCGGCGGTCCGGAACCGCGCGCAGGGCGAAGGTGTGCCACGATGCGCTCAGGGTCGGGGGCGTAGGTCATGCACCCACCTCGCGCGGGTTCTGCGCGCCACGGCGGATGCCGCTAGCGATAGTGGCGCGCACCGCTCCAAGGCCATCTTCGCGGACAAGCCCGCAGTCGGAAGCTGCCCGCTCAAGGGCGTCTTCCGCACGGTCCTGCAACAGCAGACCGGCCCCAACCAATTCGCCCAGGCGAGCCGACGCGATGAAAAGGCGTTGATTGCGGCCTGAGCCCTTCGGCATGGCGGCCAGCACGCCGCACTCCCCATCAATCGCGGCGCAGACGTAGCGGGCCGTCTTTGCCAGTGACGACAGGTTCAAGGGAGGCGCGGGCGGGCGAGGTGGCGGCTCCGAACGAAACAGCGCCAGCAACCACCGCGGAAGGTCCGCAAGGCGCGCGTCGCTGGGCGGCCGGCGCCAGGCGTAAGAACCGCCGGGCTTGCGGGAAGGCGGAAGGCAAATGCACGCGCCGTGACCTCGCACGTCCAGGCCGCGATAGACCCGCCGCGATCCGTCCGCCGCGTAGCGCTTGATCCCCACCCGGTTCGCGGGCGCCGGGCCGTCTGGAAAGGCGAATAGGAGATGGGCTCCGCCGCTGGGCGTGATGCTCTCGACGGTCTCGGGCAGCGGCCCGAACTCCCCCACCAATTCAGCAAATGCCGCGAAGCCGTCAACGTCGCCCTTTCTGTCGATATCGAGCGCTAGAACACCGGACGCGGGACCGCAGGCGAGTGACAGGTTGAAGCCCCTCGCCCGCCACTTGGCCACCGCAGCAGGGTGAGGGGTCGCGCTGTGGCAACCACCGGCGATCAGGGGCGAGCGGCAATCGCCGGCGACGGGAAAAAGTCGCCAGCGTTCGGGAAGGGGTATGGTCATGGGGTGGGCCTTTTCAGCCCGCCGCAAGCAACCTTGAATGCGCCGTTCGATTCTGGTAATTTGCCTTATCAATCGGGCTCTTACGAAAACCAAACCCGCCTCGGCGTTGACTGCGCCGGGGCGGTTTCTATTTGCATCCGTGACGCAGCAGGTCTCGGAGGCTATCGCCATCGACCAGTGTTCGGCCTGCGACGCGGACCAGCCGAAGCTTGCCCTCGGCCGCCAGCTCGTAGGTCTTCGTCCGACGTGGCCCGCCCATCTGAGCGACCTCGTCAATGCGATAGGCCAGGGCGTGAGGAAGTGGAGCGGGTCGCTCGCCCCCCGACTGAGACGGCCGGGTTTGAGCTGAAGAGGGGGTGGTCATTATTGGCCTCCGTCGTCCGAATTTGTTCGAACTACCCAAGGAAGCCTCTGATCACCGCACAGATCGACGGGGCCTATTCGTGCGTAGATGCAGTTGAAACAACGCCCTATTTTCTGTGTGCTTGCCGATCTCGAAGACTTTTCAGCAGCTTTTGCGTGACCGGTTTGCCCAGCCGATTCTTGCCCACCGCTCTAAGCGCGCGCGCCAATTTCTCCTCCGCAGCCTTTCGGAGTACCTTTGGGCCGTCCTTCGGCCGCTCTTGCTCCTCCCTCCGCTGCAGGATGAGCACGGTGTCGAGCCACACCTTGTCCAGTCGACTCTGCCAGGTTGCCAGCCGCCTATTGGCGCCATGTCTGGCGGCCCCGAGCGCGTCATGTGTTTTGCCACTGTCCAAATCGGCCAGCGCGTCTATCAGCTCGTTTAGAAGATTGACCGAGGGGTGATCGGCTACAATTCTTTCGCCCGTCTCCAGCGCGCCGAGCGTTTCATCCAGGGCGGGGCCCAGGCATTCGGATAGCAATTTCAAGAGGCTTATGGCGTTAGGGCGCGTCAACGCTCGCGGGCCCTGGTCGAGTTTCCAGCCATCGAGCCTTGCGCGTAGCTCTGCCATCGTTTGAGCATCATCGGCCTCGCGATTGGCTTCAGATTCGACTCGTCCATCGGTGCCGCCAACACCGCTCATGCCGTCGTCCCCGAACCGTGCAGGGACCGCACGTTGTCAGCGCGCGGTGGAAGGGCCGTGAACCTCGCCCATTGGTCCATCAATCGGCGCCGCTTTTCGAAAAGGTCGCCGCGCGCATAGGCGGCTTCAGTCTTGTCGGCCACCGTGTGCGCCAGCGCGGCCTCGGCGACCTCGCGGGGCGTTGCCGTCGCCTCGCCGACCCAATCGCGGAAGGTGGAGCGGAAACCGTGGACCGTCAGATCGCCGCGCTTCATGCGGCGCAGAACCATCGTCATCGCCATGATCGAGAGCGGCTGACCATCCGCTGCGCCCGGAAAGACAAACGCCTCGGCGTTGTCGGTGGTCCGCAGCTTCGCAATGTCAGTGAGGACTGCCAGCGCGGGCGCGGAAAGCGGAACCCGATGTTCGCGGCCGGCTTTCATGCGGCCGGCGGGCACGGTCCAGACTTTCGCCGCTAAATCGATTTCACCCCAGCGCGCGCCCAGCGTCTCGCCAGTCCGCGCGGCGGTCAGGACGGCAAACTCAAGCGCCTTGGCTGAAACGCCCGCCTGCGCCCTCAGTACGGGCAGGAAAGCGCCAATCTCCGCCCAGGGAAGGGCTGCATGGTGTTCGACGGGAGCGACCTTGCCCCGGGCCGGTAGTAAGTTCGCCAGATGGCCGCGCCAGCGCGCCGGGTTTTCGCCCGTCCGCCAATCGCGGGAGCGGGCGTAGTCCAGCACCGCTTCGATCCGACCGCGCACCCGCGTCGCGGTTTCGGGCTTCACGCGCCAGATCGGCTCCAGCGCGGCCAGCACATGCTCGGTCGCAACGTCGCCGACCGGCAGGTCGCCAAGATGCGGGTGGGCGTACGTATCGAGCGTATTGCGCCATTGCGCCCGATGCTTTGGGTTGCGCCACGATTTCTCGTGCGCCTTCAGATAGCGCTCGGTCACGGTGCGGAACGAAATCGCCCTTACCGCCGCGCGCTGCGCCTCGGCAGCCGCCTCCGCTTCCTTGGCCTCACGATGGTCGAGCGGGTCGATACCGGCCCGCACCATCTTGTGAAGGTCGGCCGCTCTGTCGCGGGCGTCGGCGAGTTTGACCGCCGCATCGTCGGCGCCCGCACGGCCCAGACCCATTTCGCGCATCCGGCCGTTGCGGGTGTAGCGGAAGACCCAGAACCGCGCCTCGGCGGACCGGACAAACAGATAGAGACCATTTCCGTCGCCATAGCGCCCAGGACCGGCCGTCTTGACCTTTGCCGCAGTTAGAGCCGTCGCCTTGCGTCCCATTTTCTCAGTCCCCTAATCCGTCCCCTAGTGTAGGACGCGAACGAGGCCGGACACAAGCGAACGGACGGGAATGGCGCGACACTCCAACTCCCTCTGCATTATAGGGAATTGGGCCGATATCGCGGTCGGGTTTGAACGGGGATGAATAGGGGACTGGCGGAGAGGGTGGGATTCGAACCCACGGTACCCTCACAGGTACGCCGCATTTCGAGTGCGGTGCTTTCGACCACTCAGCCACCTCTCCAGAGCCGGCAATCGGACCCGATGGAGGGGTCCGCTGAGCGAGGCGCGGAACCTACTCATCCGGGTCCGGTGGCGCAAGGGGTGAGGATTGGACGGTTTTGGCGTCATTCGGCGACGTGCGGAGTGGGCTGGAACCCCCTCCGTCTCTCCGCTTCGCTTCGAGCCACCTCCCCCTCAATCGGGCTGCGCCCGGGGGGAGGATCGGTCAGCGCGGCCAGAGGACCATCTGGGTGCAGCGGAAGAGGGCCATGGTCTTGCCGGTGGTCTGGTTGATGGCTTCGGCGTCCCAGACCTGGGTCATGCGGCCGCCGTGGACCAGGCGGGCCGTGCAGGCGACGGTCTCGCCCTCCCTGGCGGTGCCCAGGAAGTTGGTCTTGATCTCGATGGTCGTGAAATTGGCAGCGCCTTCGGGGAGGCTGGCGACGCAGGCATAGCCGCAGGCGGTGTCGAGGAGCGCGACGACCGAGGCGGCGTGCAGGAAGCCGTTGGGCGCCATGTGGCGCTTGGCAGCCTTGAACCAGCCGGCGGCGCGGCCGGTGGCGACCTCGTCCCACTGGATGGCCAGTTCGCCGGGCAGCGTGCCCTCCTGGCGCGCCTGGAAGTGAGCCGCTTGATTGCCGTCCAGCATCGACACTGTCTCCTGTGCCCAAACTTGGTGGGGAAGACTGAGCTAGGCGCTGGGCGGGCGGAAACCAAGGGGCGCCGATTGTCGGCGGGCGGACGGCGCGCTAACCCAGAGGCATAATCGCGAACGATATTTCGGGGAGGATCATGGGTATCAAGGGCAAGGCCTATCTCATGGGCGCGTTCGAGCATCCGCTGCGCGACGCGCCGGACACCTCCACCCCGCAGCTCCACGCCGAGTGCGCGCGGGGCGCGCTGATCGACGCGGGCCTGACCAAGGACGACGTGGACGGCTACTTCTGCGCCGGGGACGCGCCGGGGTTCGGCGGGTTGTCGATGGTCGACTACATGGGGCTGAAGAACGTCCGCCATCTGGACAGCACCGAGACCGGCGGCTCGTCCTACATCGTCCACGTGGGCCACGCGGTGCAGGCGATCGCGGCGGGGAAGTGCTCGGTGGCGCTGATCACGCTGGCCGGGCGGCCGCGGCATGGCGGACGGCGTCCGGGCGCCGGCATGGCGCCGGGCGGTGGCGGCGGGCTGACCGACGGGCCGCCCGAGGCCGGGTTCGAGAACATCTACGGCGGCTCGACCCACAACACCTACGGCATGTGCGCCATGCGGCACATGTACGAGTACGGCACGACGTCCGAGCAGCTGGCCTGGATCAAGGTCGCCGCCAGCCATCACGCGCAATGGAACGAGCACGCCTTTCTGAAGGACGTGGTCACTGTCGAGGATGTGGTCAATTCGCGGATGATCAGCGACCCGCTGCATTTGCTGGACTGCTGCGTGGTGACCGATGGCGGGGGCGCGCTGATCGTCACCTCGCCGGAGGTCGCCCGGTCGCTGAAGCGGCCGAAGGTGCGGGTGCTGGGCGCGGGCGAGGCGCCGAAGACGCCGCTGGGCGGCCAGGGCCTGGACCTCACCCATTCCGGCGCGGTCTGGTCGGGGCCGCGGGCGTTCGAGGAGGCCGGGGTGACGCCGGGGGATATCAAGTACGCCTCGATCTACGACAGCTTCACGATCACGGTGCTGATGCAGCTGGAGGACCTGGGCTTCTGCAAGAAGGGCGGGGGCGGCAAGTTCGTCGCCGACGGCAACCTGATCTCGGGCGTCGGCAAGTTGCCGTTCAACACCGACGGCGGGGGGCTCTGCAACAACCACCCGACCAACCGCGGCGGCATCACCAAGGTGATCGAGGCGGTGCGCCAGCTGCGCGGCGAGGCGCATCCCAAGGTGCAGGTGGCCAACTGCGACCTGGCCATCGCGCATGGCACCGGCGGTTCGCTCGGCACCCGGCACGCGTCGGCCACCGTGATCATGGAAAGGGAGGGCTGAGCATGTCGGACTCTCACGAAAAGAATGGCGCCACTGGAAACATGAGCCGCCCGATCCCAGCCCCGATGGTGTCGGTGGAGACCAAGCCCTTCTGGGACGCCGCCGCCGAGGGGCGCTTCCTGATCAAGCGCTGCACGGAATGCCGGAAGGCGTTCTGGTACCCCAGGGCCATGTGCCCGTTCTGCATGTCGGCGGAGACGGTCTGGGAAGAGAGCCCTGGCGAGGGGGTGATCTACACCTACTCGGTCATGCACCGCTCGCCGACCGGGCCCTACGCCATCGGCTATGTGACCCTGAACGAGGGGCCGGCCGTGCTGACCAACTTCGTCGACGTGGCGCCCGACGGGCTTGCCATCGGCATGAAGGTAAGGGTCAAGTTCCAACCGACCGAGGGGGGCCCGCCGGCGCCGGTGTTCGCACCGGCCTAGAAGCGGGCGGTTCGGCCGGGGATCGTTGCATGGCCGTATCCGACACCGCAGAGCTTCCGCCGCTTCCCGCCGTTAAGGCCCGCCACGGCTCGGTGGGGCTTCTGGGCGCCATAGCGCTGGTCGCAGGCAGCATGGTGGGCTCCGGCATTTTCGTCCTGCCCGCGAGCCTGGCCGCGGTCGGCTCGATCTCGATCCTGGGCTGGGTCGCCGCCACCGCGGCGGCGCTTTCGGTCGCCGGCGTGTTCGCCTGGCTGGCGGGCGTGGTGCCGCAGGCCAGGGGCCTGCCGAGCTATGTGGAGGCGGGCCTGGGTCCGTTCTTCGGGGTGCAGGTGGCCACCACCTACTGGCTGGCCTGCTGGGTCGGACTGGTGCCGGTGGCGCTGGCCGTAGCCGGGGCCATCGGCTATCTCGTCCCTGGTTTGGCGGGCCCCGGGCCGCGGCTGATGCTGGTCCTGACCTCGATCTGGGTGAGCGTCGCGACCGCCTGGGTAGGGCCGAGAGCCGTGGCGCGCGTCGAGGGCGCGACGCTGGCGATCGGGCTGGCCCCGGTGGCGATCGCCGCCACCCTGGGCTGGCTGGCCTTCCATCCCAGCCTGTTCCTGGCGTCCTGGAATCCCAAAGGACTGTCGCTGTCGGCGGCGGTGACGCCCTCGGCGCTCACCGCCTTCTTCGCCTTCCTGGGCGTGGAGTGCGCGGCGGCGACGGCGGGCGTGGTGCGCAATCCGGCGCGCAATGTGCCGCGCGCCAGCCTGATCGGCATCCTGGCGGTCGCGGCCCTCTACATCAGCGCCTGCAGCGTGCTGATGGGCGTGTTGCCGGCCGAGGTGCTCAGCCGCTCAAGCGCCCCGTTCGCCGACGCCGGCCAGGCCGTGATCGGCGTGGGCCTGGCCGGGGTGATTGCGGTCTGCGGCCTGCTGCGCGCGCAAGGCTGCATCACCGGCTGGATCCTGGTGACCAGTGAGACCGGCCGCGGCGGCGCCGACGCCGGGGTCTTTCCCCGGTTCTTCCGCACCCGGCCGGGCGAGCGGGTGTCCGCGGTCAACCTGCTGACCGTCGGGGGCGTGATGAGCGTGCTGGCGGTCGCCACGGCCTCGCCGACCGTCGGCCAGCAGTTCAGCACGCTGGCCGATGTGGCCGTGCTGCTCAGCCTCTACAGCTATGCGCTGGCCGGCGGCTCGCTGATCCGGCTGTCGGGGCGCCTGGCGCCGGCCCGCCGGTGGCCGGCGCGGGTGACCGCCGTCCTGGCCATCGCCGCCAGCGTCACCCTGATCGCCTCGGCCAAGCCGGTCGAGCTCGTCGCCTGGCTGGTGGCGATCGTGGGGGCCGGCCTGCTGTATCTCTGGCTGCGCCGCCGCTAGGGTCGAGCGATGCTGAGTGTCGATCTCTATCGCGGCGAAGACGCCCTTCGTGCGGACCGCACCCAGGTCCTGCGCCGGTCGTGGCAGTTCGTCGGCCACGAGACCATGGCGCCCAAGCCCGGCGACTACCTGGCCGAAGACGTCGGCGGCGCGCCGGTGGTGGTGGTGCGCAATGCGGCCGGCGCGCTGGCCGGCTTCCACAATGTCTGCCGCCATCGGGCCGGGATGCTGGTGGCCGATGGGACAGGCCATTGCGGCGAGGCCTTGGTCTGCCGCTATCACGGCTGGCGCTACAGCCTGGACGGGCGGCTGAAGAACGCCGTCGATTTCGGCGCGGTGGCGGGCTTCGACCCGCGCGAGTTTGGGCTGTTTCCCATCCGGGTGGAGACCTGGCGCGGGCTGGTATTTGTGAACCTGGACCTGGAGGCCACGCCCCTGTCCGACGCCATGGCGCCGCTGGCGGGCGAGGCGCCGTTTCCGGCCTTCCCGCTCACCGAGCGCCGCAGCCACCTGCTGGCCTGCAACTGGAAGGCCTATGTGGAGAACTATCTGGAGGGCTACCACCTGCCGATGGTGCATCCGGAGTTCGACGCCGACGTGGTAGTCAGCGACTACGAGGTGCGGATCGAGGGCGACGTGGTCTTCCAGTCGGCGCCGCCGCGCAATGCCTCCGTCTACGCCGGCACCTGGGCGTGGCTCTGGCCGAACCTGGCGATCAACACCTATCGCCACGGCTATATGATCGAGCGGATCGTCGCCGTGAGCCCGGAAGAGACGCGGCTCGACTATTTCTACTTCTTCGATCCGGAGCGCGGGGCGGAACTGCGGGAGATGTTCGTCGCGTCCGACCGGGTCACCGCGCAGGACAAGCAGGTCTGCGAAGAGGTGCAGCGCAACCTGCGCGCGGGTGTCTATCGCGGCGGCGTGCTGTCGCCCAAGCACGAGCGCGGGGTGGCCTGGTTCCAGACGCGGATCGCGCAGGCGCATGGCGAACCGGCGAAGGCGCCGACGGCGGTTCCGGCCTGACGCGAAAAACCTCTCCCATTCATGGGAGAGGGTGACCACAACGTGGTGGAGAGGGCGCTGCCTCAGGCTCGGCGGAACGGTCGGCGCATGGCCCCAACGCCCCCTCCACCACTTCGTGGTCCCCCTCCCCCGAAATCAGGGGAGGTTTTATTGGCCGCCGGGCTTGGCGCCGCCGGCCTGGGCGCTCTTCTCCTCGGCCCGGGCGCCGGCGAGCATGCCGGTCAGCGCATAGTTACCCTCGTGGCAGGCGTATTCGTAGACCTGCCCCTTGGTCTGGCGCATCTGCACCTCGCCCGAGTAGGGCGCGCTCATCGAGGGGTCTTCGACGGTGAACTGGTAGGAGAGCGAATCCGCGCTGATCCGGCGGAACCGCTCGGTCACCTTCTGGGTCGCCGCCCCGCCGCGCAGGCCCTGTTCGGGCCGCATGTTGGTGGTCTCGACCACCAGGGTGTCGCCGTCCCAATGGCCGACCGAGTCGCCCATCCAGAGCTTCATGCTGGCCGGAATGTGCTGGGCGTTCAGGTGGATGTGGCGGATGTCGTGGACCATCTCCACGTCGATGGCGACCTCGTCCTTGGTCTGCACGATCTGGTAGGTGTTGTTGTACATCAAGGGCAGCATCGGCGGGCCGGCGGAGGAGCCGAACGAGAGCAGGCAGCGCTCGCCCAGGCTGAAGCCCTCGGGATTGTCAGTGCGGCCGGCCATGCGGGCGCGCTGGGCGCGCGGGTCGGGGGCGCTGCCGGCGCGGGCCGGGAACTGGCCGTTGGCGGGCGAGGTGATGATCGAGGCGCGCTTCTCGCCATTGATGGTGATCAGGGTGGTGCCGGGATCCTTCCAGCCCTGGTTGTAGCCGCAGTTGAAGCCGGAGATGCCGTCAGCGCCGCAGTCGGCGTTCTTCAGGTCCTTCACCGTGGCTTCCGGCGGGGTCGGCGCGTCGGCGCGGGCGATCTGGTCCTGGGTCGCCTTCTCGATCTTATCCGCCTCTTCCTTGGTCAGGACGTTGCGGGTGCCGAGCTTCGGGTCGCGGGTCAGCGGCGTGATGGTCGCCGTGGTCCAGTTCCCCTGGAGGTCCGGATGGCCGTCGGCGGCCAGCGGCGCCTTGTAGGGCGCGGCCTGGGCGCAGGTTGCGATGAGGGCCACGGAGAGGGCGGCTACGGAAACGGCCGCCAAGTGTTGAATGCGCATGATCAAAATCCTCGCCCGAAATCTTTGGGGGGCCGACTCTTTGCGGTCGGCGCTGACTGCAGGATAAACCCGCGCTCTCAGATGGGAAAGGCTTGCGCGATCAGCCGCGCACGATGGCCTCAAGCCTCTTCGCCCTCCGGCGCCGTCTCGCCGATCTCGGCCAGGACTTCGTCGGTGTGCTCGCCCAGGCGCGGCGGATGGCGGCGGATGTTGGCCGGGCTCTTGGAGAACTTCACCGGCGGCCGCATCTGCTTGTAGCCGCCGACCTCGGGGTGGTCGTAGCGCTCGAAGAGGCCGACGGCTTCCAGGTGCGGATCGGTTTCCAGGTCGTCCAGACGGTTGGTCTTCACCACCGGGATCGACATTGGCTTGAGGATATCCAGCCACTCCTGCGTGGTCTTGGTCAGCGCCGCCTCGGCCACCAGGCCGTAGAGCTCGTTGATGTGCTTCATCCGCACGAAATAGTCGGAGAAGCGCGGGTCCTTGGCGATGGTCTCGCCAAAGCCGGCGGCCTCGAAGAACTGGTCCCACTGCTTATCGGTGTAGGGCAGCAGGCCGATGTAGCCGTCCTTGGTCTTGAAGGGCTTGCGGTTGGGATTGACCACGCGGCTGTAGCCCAGCTGGCCGGTCGGCGGCTCGAAGGTGTGGCCGAACAGGTGCTCGACCATCAGGAAGCTGGTGATGCACTCGAACATCGGCACCTCGACGAACTGGCCCTCGCCGGTGCGCGCCTTGTGCAGCAGGGCGGCAGTCACCGCCTGGGCCAGGAACAGGCCCGAGACCTTGTCGGCCACCAGGGTCGGCAGGATGCGCGGGGTTGGATTGCCGTCGGTGCGCGGCAGGACGTCGGCGAGGCCCGAGGCCGACTGGATCAGGTCGTCATAGGCGGGCTCGCCGGCATAGGGGCCGTCGGAGCCGTAGCCGGCGGCGTGGACGTAGACGACGTCCGGCTTGATCGCGGCGACGTCCTCGTAGGCGAAGCCCAGGCGCTTCAAGCCGTCGTAGCGGACAGAACTCGCAAAGACGTCGCAGCTGGCGATCAGCTTGCGCACCAGCTTGCGGCTACTCTCCTTCTTCAGGTCTAGCACGATGGAGCGCTTGTTGCGGTTGATGGCCAGGAACACCGGGCCCATGTCGCGCGGCGTGCCGTCTGGCACATGGCCCGCCCAGCGCATGATGTCGCCGCCGTTCCCGCGGTTGCCGCCCGGGTCCTCCAGCTTGATCACGTCGGCGCCCTGGTCAGCGAGAATCTGGGTGCCATAGGCGCCGTTGACCACGCTGGTCAGGTCCAGGATGCGGATTCCGGCGAGCGGTCCCGTCGCCTTGCCTTCCAGTTCTTTCGCTCGCGCCACGTAGCCACTCCCCTCGCCGCTTCCGGTCGTTATGATCACCCTTACAAGATCGCGACAGGTATCGCGACGGGCCAGGATTGCGAGGGGTAGGGCGCCAATGGATTTTGAGATCGCCGAAGAGCACCGGATGCTCAAGGACCTGGTGGCCAACTTCGTCCGCGACGAACTGATGCCGCTGGAGGCGGGCGTCTTGGCCCGCGAGGCGGACGGCAAGGGCCTGGGCGTCGGCGCCGACGAGCACGCGCGCCTCGACCAGATCGCTCACAAGCTCGGCCTCTTCGGCCTGGACGCGCCGGAGGACGTGGGCGGTTCGGACCTGCCGATGGTCGCCATGGTGGGTGTCGAGGAGGAGATGGGCCGCTGTGTGACGCCCTACACCCTGCCGCCCGACAGCCCGAACCTCAGAATGCTGATGCAGACGGTCGATGACCGGCAGCGGGCGGCCTATCTGGCGCCCTACGTGGCCGGCGAGACCATCTCGGCGATCGGCATCTCCGAGCCCGGCGCGGGCTCGGATCCCGCCGGCATGACCACCCGCGCAGTGCGCGACGGCGACGACTGGGTGATCAACGGCCGCAAAATCTGGATTTCCCGCGCGGCCGACGCCGATTTCACCATCCTGATGGCGGTGACCGACCAGGAGAAGCGGGCGCGGGGCGGCATCTCGGCCTTCCTGGTGGACAAGGGGACCAAGGGCTTCAACGTGCTGCGCCGCATCCCGATGATCGGCGGGGCCTACACCTACGAGATCGCCCTGGAGGACTGCCGGGTCGAGGGCTGGAAGCTCTTGGGCACCGAGGGCCAGGGCTTCGCGCCGATGCAGACGCGGCTAGGCACCCGGCGCATCCAAATGGCCGCCTGGTCGGTGGGCATGGCGCAGCGGGCCATGGATATGGTCGTGGAATACGCCCCGCAGCGGAAGACCTTCGGGCTTCCCCTATCGGAGCGCCAGGCGATCCAGTTCTGGGTGGCCGAGGCGGCGACCAAGATCCACGCCACGCGCCTGATGACCTACGACTGCGCCTGGAAGCTCGACCAGGGCCGCGATGTGCGGAACGAGATCTCGATGATCAAGTGGTTCGCCACCGAGATGGCCTATGAGACGGTCGACCGGGCCATGCAGGCCTTCGGCGCCATGGGCATGACCAAGGAACTGCCGCTGGCCCAGATGCAGGCCAAGCTTCGCACCATGCGCATCTATGACGGGCCCACCGAGGTCCATAAGTGGGTCGTGGCCCGCAACCTTTTGGGGACGAGGAAATAGGAATGCAGAGCCAATTCGGGGAGCACATCACGGTCAAGGCCGACGGCCACGTCGCCGTCGTGACCATCGACAAGCCGCCGCACAACCACGTCTCGGTGGATCTGATGCGCGACCTGGCCGACGCCTTCGACGCCGTCGACGCAGAGGTCGAGCTGCGCTGTTCGGTGCTGCAGAGCGAGGGCAAGAACTTCTGCGCCGGGGCCGACCTGGTGCGCAGCGAAAGCGCCGGCGGCCTGGGCGCGGTCAATCCGCTCTACGACCAGGCGGTGCGGCTGTTCTCGGCCAAGAAGCCCATCGTCGCCGCGATCCAGGGCGCGGCGGTCGGCGCAGGCCTGGGCCTGGCGGTCGTGGCCGACTTCCGCATCGCCTCGCCCGACGCGCGGTTTGCGGCCAATTTCACCAAGCTGGGTTTCCATCCGGGCTTTGGCCTGACCTACACCCTGCCCCGACTGATCGGCCGCTCGAAGGCCGAACTGATGTTCCTCACCGGCCGCCGGGTGAAGGCCGAGGATGGCCTGCCCTGGGGCCTGGTCGACGAGATCGTACCGCTGGAAGACCTGCGCGCCGCGGCGCTGCGCCTCGCCCAGGAGATCGCCGAGAACGCGCCGCTCGCCACCATCTCCACGCGGGCGACCCTGCGCGGCGAGATGGCCGCCGCCGTCCGCGCCCAGACCGACAAGGAAGCCAAGGAGCAAGGCTGGCTGCGCGACACCGAGGACTACAAGGAAGGCGTGCTCTCGGTCACCGAGCGGCGGGTAGGGGTTTTCAAGGGACGGTGACGGGTCTTCGGCCTCGCGAAAACGAAGAGCGCCGCCGGCCTCCTGGCCGACGGCGCTGTGGTCTCACAGATAGCGGATGGATCAGGCGGCCACGACCTTGCGGCGCGAGCGCATCGCGGCCCCGAGACCACCAAAACCGATCAGCATCAGGGCCCAGGTCGAGGGCTCGGGGACGGCGCCGCCCTCGAAGGTGAAGTTCGGGCCAAACATGCCCTTTTCGAAGATGCCGGAGCTGCCCGGAAAGGCGAGCGACGACCCGGTATCGAAGGCGGAGATCACGTAGCTGACGGGCGAGGCGGTGGTGACTGTCGTGTCGAGGATGGACTGAGTGTCGTTGTTGAATTGCGGCATCGTCATGACGATGACGTAGGAGCCGGCGGCGAGATGGAACGGGGTGATGTCCTCATACCGGAAGCCATTCAGAAGCGTCCCGCCGGAACCCGACGGCACCGTTGTCGACACGAGGAGATTCTGGCTGCTGACATCGTAGATGCCCACGTCATGGGACACGAAGAGCGCGTGCCCGTCTGCATCGCCCACGCCCAGGGCGTCGACGTCGATGCCGGCGCTGGTGTTGAAGAACCAGCCGTAGAGCTGGTCGCTGCCCGAAGTCGCGTCAAACCCGCCGCTGAACCCG
Source organism: uncultured Alphaproteobacteria bacterium (assembly GCA_903822175.1). Lineage (GTDB taxonomy): Bacteria > Pseudomonadota > Alphaproteobacteria > Caulobacterales > Caulobacteraceae > Phenylobacterium. The sequence continues at coordinate 49,827 of CAIJOB010000027.1, read as the reverse complement.
GTCAAGGCGGCGGTTGAGGCGGTGGCCGCTCCAGCGACGGCAACCGTGAGTCCTGCCGCGACGATGGCAGCTGCTAACGCGCTTTTCATGGATTGTTTCCCCTTGCCCGACGTGACTGCGCTCGAAACCGATCGCCGGTCAGTGACCCACGTTCGAACACACATTCGTTCCACGGCTGGCCTGTGTCGACTCTCTTCCCCCAGAAGGCGAGCGACCCCGCGCGGGTCGCGGCCCGGAGTCGAAGGCTCTGGGGTCAGCCGCGCTCGAACCGCGCGCCGGCGACGCGTTCGCACTCGGCGGCCAGTTCCTTGAAGAGCAGTGACAGGATGATCAGGGCGCGGCCCTCGACGTCGGGGGTTTCCGCGCCGGGATGCCAATCGACCAGCATGTCGAAGGCCATTTCCGGGACCATGGCGTTGGCGCCGACGACGCTGACGATCGCCGAGCCGGTCTCGCCTGGCCGGGCCTTGGCTGAGACGGTCCAGCGGAGCTGTTCGTTGGTCTGCTGAGCCATGAATTGCTTCTTTCTGACCGTCATGGCCGGGCTTGTCCCGGCCATCCAGAAACGCCGACGGCAGGGATTTACCTGCATCGTCGGCGCATCTGGGTTCCCGGCACAAGGCCGGGAATGACGAACGGGAAATTGCTACGTTCTAACCAACGCGGCGGCCTGACGCGCGAGTTCGGTGATCCGGCCCCAATCGCCGGCCTTGACCGCATCGGCCGGCGCTACCCAGCTGCCGCCGACGCAGATCACGTTGGGGAGCGCCAGATAGTCCGGCGCGTTCTTGGCGCTGACCCCGCCGGTGGGGCAGAACTTGGCCTGCTGGAAGGGGCTGGCGAAGGCCTTGAGCGCATCGACGCCGCCGACCACATTGGCCGGGAACAGCTTGAACCGGGTGAAGCCGGCGGCGAGGCCGGCGATCAGCTCGCTGGCCGTGGCGACGCCGGGCAGCAAGGGGGCTGGGCCGCCCGCCGTCTCACCTGGGACGAGGCCTGGGCTGACGCAGAACTTCGCGCCGACCGCGGCGGCCGCGCGGCGCATCTGGGGGCTGATCACCGTGCCCGCGCCGACTACCGCGCCCTCGATCTCGCCGGCCATCCGCTCGATGCAGTCCATGGCGACCGGGGTGCGCAGGGTGATCTCCAGCACCGGCAGGCCGCCGGCCACCAGGGCGCGGCCGAGCGGCACGGCGTGGGCGATATCCTCGATCACCAGCACCGGAATGACTGGGCTGAGCCGCATGATCTCATCGATGGTGAGTGGGGCGGTCACAGGCGCTCCATCATGCCGAGACCCCGCGCGGCGCCGATGATCGCCGGATAGGGATGGATCACCAGTGAGGTGGGAATCTGCTGCATGTAGGTTTTCAGGCGGCCCTTGTCCTCGAAGCGGGCGCGGAAGTCGCCGGTGGCCAGGCGGTCGGCCAGGCGCGGCGCGATACCTCCGGACACGAACACCCCGCCCCGCGCGCCGAAGCTGAGCGCCAGGTCGCCGCAGACCGAGCCCAGGATGCCGCAGAACCGATCCAGGGTCTCGGCGGCGAGCGCGTCGCCCTTGCCCGCTGCGTCATGCACCTGCTTCTCGTCCTGCAAGGTCGGGGTCTGCTGGCGCATGGCGGCGAGGAAACCGTAGAGCTCGAACAGCCCACGGCCCGACAGGATGCGCTCGATGGAGACGCGGCCGTAGCGTTTGCGGAACTGGCTCCAGATCTCCACCTCCACGTCGTCGGAGGGGGCGAAGGCGGCATGTCCGCCCTCGGTGGAGACCTCCACGTCGCCGCGCTCGCTGCGGGCCAGGCCCGCGACGCCAAAGCCGGTGCCGGCGCCCAGCACCAGCATCGGACAGTCGGAGGGTCCGCGCAGTTGCGGGCCCAGAGGCCTGAGGGCGTCGGGGCCCAGCATCGGGCAGGCCAGCGCCTGGGCGGCGAAGTCGTTGATCAGCCGCACCGCCTCGAACTCGAACTGTACGAGCAGCTCGCCCTCGGAGACCACCCAGTCGAGGTTGGTGAACTCGATCTCGCCGTCGAGCACAGGGCCCGCGACCGCGATCACCGCGCGTGGCGGCCGGCGGCCCTTGCCGAGCGTGCGTTCCAGATAGTCGGCGATGATCTCGCTGAGCGAGGCATGGCCGGCGGCCGGATAGATGTGCAGGTTGCGGACGCGGCCTTCGGTATCGATCAGGGCGAAGCGGGCGTTGGTGCCGCCAACGTCGCCGACCAGGCCGGAGTATTGCGGCTTCATCTTCAGGCGGCCTCGAACAGGGAACAGGCGCCGGCGTCGGCGGGGCCGGCGGCGCGGCGCATCCAGCCGAACAGCTCGCGGCCATAGCCGGCGGCGGACGCCGGAGCCATGGCGCGCTCGCGGGCCATCAATTGGTTGCGGTCCACCTTGATCTCCAGAGTCCCTTTAAGCGCATCCACGCGGATCACGTCGCCATCGCGGATGTAGGCCAGGGGTCCGCCATCGGCGGCCTCCGGAGTCAAGTGGATAGCGGCCGGAACCTTGCCCGAGGCGCCCGACATCCGCCCGTCGGTGACCAGCGCCACCTTGAAGCCCTTGTCCAGCAGGACGCTCAGCGACGGCGTCAGATTGTGCAGTTCCGGCATGCCGTTGGCCTTGGGGCCCTGGAAGCGGACGACGGCGATGAAGTCCTTGTTCAGCTCGCCGCGATGGAAGGCCGCGTGCAGGGCGTCCTGGTCGTCGAACACCACCGCGGGAGCCTCGATAACCATGTGGTCGGCCTTCACCGCCGAGGTCTTCATCACCGCGCGGCCAAGCGGGCCGTTCAGCAGGCGAAGCCCGCCCTCGGCGTGGAAGGGGTTATCGACGGGGCGCAGGATGTCGTCGTTCAGCGATTTCGCCGTTCCCTCGCGCCAGACCAGCTTGCCGCCGTCGAGGAAGGGTTCGGTCTGGAAGCGGCGCAGGCCGGGGCCGGCGACGGTCATGACGTCGTCGTGGGCGAGGCCGGCGTCCAGCAGCTGGCGGATCACGTACGCCATGCCGCCGGCGGCCTGGAAGGCGTTCACGTCCTCCGAGCCGTTGGGATAGACCCGGGCGATCAGAGGCGTGACGCGGGAGAGGTCGTCGAAGTCCTCCCAGGTCAGCTGCACGCCCGCCGCCCGGCCCATGGCGATCAGGTGCAGGGTGTGGTTGGTCGACCCGCCGGTGGCCAGCAGGCCGGCGAGCGCATTCACCAGGCTCTTTTCGTCCACCACCCGGCCCATCGGCGTGTAGGCGTTGGTCCCGTCGCGGATCTCGATGGCGCGCTTGGGGGCGGCGGCCACCAGGGCGTCGCGCAGCGGCGTATTGGGATGCACGAAGGCAGAGCCCGGCAGATGCAGCCCGGTCATCTCCATCATCATCTGATTGGAGTTGGCGGTGCCGTAGAAGGTGCAGGTGCCGGGGCCGTGGTAGGAGGCCATCTCGCTGTCCAGCAGCTCTTCCCGCGTCGCCTGGCCCTGGGCGTAGAGGGCGCGCACGCGGGCCTTCTCGTGGTTGGAGACACCCGACGTCATCGGCCCGCCGGGGACGAAGATCACCGGCAGGTGGCCGAAGCTGAGCGCGCCCATGGTCAGGCCGGGCACGATCTTGTCGCAGATCCCCAGCATCAGGGCGGCGTCGAAGGCGTCGTGGGTCAGGGCGACGGCGGTCGCCATGGCGATCACGTCGCGGGAGAACAGCGAGAGCTCCATGCCCGGGCGGCCCTGGGTCACACCATCGCACATGGCCGGCACGCCGCCGGCGAACTGGGCGGCGGCCCCGACCTCGCGGGCGGCCGCCTTGATGATCGCCGGGAAGCGCTCCAGCGGCTGGTGGGCCGAGAGCATGTCGTTGTAGGCGCTGACGATGGCGACGTTGGGCGCGGTCGGGTCGCGCATGGTCGCCTTGGTCCCGTCGCTCTCGGCGGCGAAGGCGTGGGCCCAGTTGGCGCAGGAGAGCTTGGCCCGGCCGGTTCCCGCCGAGCGCACGGCCTCCATCCTCGCCAGATAGTCGGCGCGGGTCTCGCGGCTGCGTTCGACGATCCGTTCGGTGACTTCCGCCGTGACCGGATGCATGGCTCGGTTCCTCAGTTCGGCGCCCAAAGTACCCGCACCGGAACGTGGTCCTGGTTAAGGATCGCGCGCACCGGATAGTCGGCGCCGGCGGCGGCCTGATCGATCACCTGCCGCTTAGCCTCCCCGGCGATCAAGAGGAAGATGGCGCGGCTCTGCAACAAGGCCGACAGGGTGAGCGTGATCCGCGGCACGGGCGGGTCCCCGAAGCCCTGCGGTGATTCCGCGGTCAGGGCCTCGCCGTTGGGATTCATGCCAAGCTCCAGCACGGGACTGCCCGGGATCAGGGAGGCGATGTGGCCATCCTCGCCCATGCCCAGGATCACCGCGTCGAACGGCAACAGCTTGCGCAGCACGCCCTCGGCATAGTCGCTGAGCGGCAGGAACTGGGCGGCGGCGGCGCGCCCGACGAACAGCCGCTCGCGCAGCAGCCGCGCGTTGGCGTTGGGCGAGTTCACGTCGACGTGCCGCTCGTCCGAAAGCGTCACGGCCACATGCGCCCAGTCGAGATCGGCCTGGCTCAGGCGGTCGTAGACCGGGCCGGGCGATCGACCGCCAGTGCCGACCAGGCTGGCGCGACCGCGCGCATCGAGGCCGGCGCTCAGCCAGGTCTCGATGGCTTCGGCCGCGGCATCGGCGAGGCTGGCTTGATCTGCAAAGACTTCAGGCATCGCCTGCTCATAACCCAGTCCGCGCCCAGAGGCTGCGGCGGACGGGGAGAAATAGCGCCGCGATCGGGGAACCAAAGGCGGGCTCGAACATAAGGCATCTCGGCGGGGCGCGATGGCGCTCGCGTTGTTGTCGGCCAGACCCCGAGTTCTCCATCATGCGTATCGCCCAGGTCACTCCGCTCTACGAAGCTGTTCCGCCGCGGTTCTATGGTGGGACCGAGCGGGTGGTGGCGCACCTGACCGACGCGCTCGTCGAGCTCGGCCATGATGTCACCCTGTTCGCCAGCGCCGAGGCGGTGACGAAGGCCCATCTGGTGCCGGTTCGCGATCAGGCGATCCGGCTGGACCCGGCGCCCCTGAAGTCGGACCTCGCCGCGCACCTGTCGATGCTGAGCGAAGTGCGCCGGCGCCAGGATCAGTTCGACGTGATCCACTTCCACACCGACATGATCCACTTCCCGTTCTTCGAGGACCGCGCGGAGCGGACGGTCACCACCCTGCACGGCCGGCTGGACCTGAAGGACCTGCCGGGCGTCTATAAGCGCTGGCCGAGCTTTCCGCTGGTCTCGATCAGCGACGATCAGCGCCGCCCGCTCCCCTTCGCCAACTGGGCGGCGACCGTGCAGCACGGCATGGCGGCCCACCTTTACGACTTCAGCCCCAAGCCCTCCGGCTATCTCGCCTTCCTCGGCCGCATCTCGCCGGAGAAACGCCCCGACCGGGCGATCGCCATCGCCAAGGCGACGGGCCGGAAACTGAAGATCGCCGCCAAGGTGGACGCCGCCGACCGGGCCTATTTCGAGGAACAGATCGAGCCCCTGCTGGATCACCCGCTGATCGAATTCATCGGCGAGATCGGCGACGACCAGAAGTCGGCCTTCCTGGGTGGAGCGGACGCGCTCTTGTTCCCCATCGACTGGCCGGAGCCGTTCGGCCTGGTGATGATCGAGGCCATGGCCTGCGGGACGCCGGTGATCGCCTATGACTGCGGCTCGGTGCGCGAGGTGATCGAGGACGGTCTGACCGGCTTCATCGTGCAGAGCGGGGTCGAGGCGATCGGCGCGGTGAGCCGGCTGCCGACGCTCAGCCGCGCGGCCATCCGCCAGCGGTTCGAGGAGCGCTTCTCGGCCACGGCCATGGCGCGGCGTTATGTCGATCTGTACGATCGGCTGGCAATGACCGGGCCGGCGAGCGTGAGCCTCGCCGCCGAATGAGGTAGCCTAGATGGACGACCTCGGGCCGCCCCCTGTTCCGACGACAGCGCCGCTTGGCCCGCAAGACACGCCGCATGCCCCCGCGGCGCTGGGCGAAACCGCCGAGCCGCGCACGCCCCACCGGCTTTACGCGCTGAAGGACCGCAACATCTTCCTGGTGGCCGATGCGCTGGGCGATGTTCGTGGCGCGGGCGACGGCCTGTTCCACGACGACACCCGCATCCTGTCGCGGTTCGAGCTTTCGCTGGGCTCCGAGGCGCCGGCGCTGCTGTCGGCCGCCATCGGCGCGGACAATGTGTTCTTCACCTCGCACACCGCCAACCAGCAGTTGCCCTTTCCCGGCGGTCCGGTGGCGCCGCCCGGCGTACTGCACATCGTGCGCAAGCGCTTCCTCTGGGAGAACCGCCTGTTCGAGCGGGTGCGCATGGTCAACTACAGCCGCGACGCGGTGATCATCCCGCTGGTCATCCAATATGACGCCGATTTCCGCGACATGTTCGAAGTGCGCGGCCTGAAGCGCGCGAAGCGCGGCGTCAAACACCCGCCGGAGATGGACGGCCGCTCGGTGACGCTGCGCTACACCGGCCTCGACGACGTGGTCCGCACCAGCGTCGTCAGCTTCTCCGACCCGCCCTTCCGGATGAGCGAGCACAAGGCGGAGTTCATGTATCCGCTGGGGCCGGAGAGCCATCTCGAGCTCTATATCGAGATCGGCGCCGAGGCGGGCCCGACACCCACCCGCGAACGGTTCCGAAGCCACGCGGCGCGGGCGCGGTTCTCCATGCGGGCGCGCAGCCGCCACGGCGCCAAGGTGCGCAGTTCCGGGCGGCTGTTCTCCGAGTGGATCGAGAAGTCCAAGGCCGACCTCGCGCTGCTCACCACCGAGATGCCGACCGGACCCTATCCCTACGCGGGCATCCCCTGGTTCTCGACCACCTTCGGCCGCGACGCGATCATCACCGCCTATCAGGTCCTGTGGCTCGACCCGTCGCTGGCCAAGGGCGTGCTGTCCTTCCTGGCGGAACATCAGGCGACGGAGGTCTCGGCCTTCCGCGACTCCGCCCCCGGCAAGATCATGCACGAGGCGCGCCTGGGCGAGATGGCCGCCTTGGGCGAAGTGCCGTTCGGCCGCTACTACGGCGGCGTCGACACCACGCCCCTGTTCGTGGCCCTGGCCGGCGCCTATGCCGAACGCACCGGCGACATGGCCCTGATCGAGGCGTTGTGGCCCAACCTCTGCGCCGCCCTGGGCTGGATCGAAAACTACGGCGACACCGACAAGGACGGCCTGATCGACTACGCCCGCGGCGCCTCGAGCGGCCTGGCCAACCAGGGCTGGAAGGACAGCCAGGACAGCGTCTTCCACGCCGACGGCCGCTTCGCCACCGGCCCCATCGCGCTGGTCGAGGTGCAGGGCTACGCCTTCGCCGCCTACCGGGCCATGTCCAATCTCGCCCAGCACCGCGGCGAGGAGGAGCAGGCCGAGGCCTGGCGCGCCAGGTCGGAGCAAATTCGCCAGGCGGTCGAGCAACGCTTCTGGATGGAGGACAAGGGCTTCTACGCCATCGCCATCGACGGCCAGGGCGAGCTCTGCAAGGTCCGCGCCTCCAACCCCGGCCACCTGCTGTTCGCCCGGCTGGTCGCGCCGCAGCGGGCGCGCCGGGTCGGCGAGCAGCTGCTGGCGCGCGACTTCGCGCCCGGCTGGGGCGTGCGCACGCTGGCGCTCGGCGAGGCCCGCTTCAACCCGATGAGCTATCACAACGGCTCGGTCTGGCCGCACGACACCGCGCTCTGCGCGCTGGGCATGTCGCACTATGGCGAGCGCAAGGGCGTGGTCGAGCTGACCGCCGCCCTGTTCGAGACGGCCGCCAGTTTCGAGATGCGGCTGCCGGAGCTGTTCTGCGGCTTCCCGCGCGTGGCCGGCGAACCCCCGGTGGCCTATCCGGTCGCCTGCCTGCCGCAGGCCTGGGCCGCGGGGTCGGTGTTCATGATGCTGCAGGCCTGCCTGGGCGTAACGGTCGATGCGCTGAAGGAAGCCGTGACCATCGTCGACCCGCACCTGCCGATCGGCATCGACCGGCTGTGGATCGACGGCCTGAAGGTCGGCGCCGAGGTCGTCAACCTGGCCTTCGAACGGCACGGCGAGCGGATCGCGGTGACCGCCGAGGCGCGCCCGGGGCTGGTGACCATCCACGGCCCTGACCGCTAGGGCGCCTAAGTCGACATCGCGACTTAAGGCGCGGAGCCAAGCGCGCCCCAGCGCGTTAATGGCCAAGCTGGACAGGATGGGCGGGGCCTTGCGCATGACGAAGCCATTGATGGTGGGCCAAGCCGTTTGATCCAGAGCCTCGAACTCTTCCCGATCGGCAACTGCGCGGCGAGCGCCCTGATCGACTGTCAGGGCCGCTATGTCTGGGCGTGTGCGCCGCGGATCGATGGCGACCCCTTCTTCTCCGCCCTGCTGGGCGGCGGCGATCCGGGCCATGAGGACTGCTTCGGCCTCTGGTCGGTGGAGGTGGAGGACCAGGCTGGGATCACCCAGTCCTACCGCCGCAACACCCCGATCCTGGTCACCGAGATCACCGACAAGGCCGGGGCCAAGCTGGAGATCATCGATTTCTGTCCGCGCTACCGCCAGTTCGGCCGGATCTACCGGCCGCTGGCCTTCATCCGCCTGATCCGCCCGGTGGAAGGCACGCCGCGCATCCGCATCCGGCTGCGGCCGATGGTCGGCTATGGGGCGGCGGCGGCCGGGACCACCGTGGGCTCGAACCACATCCGCTACGTGGGCGGGGAGACAACGCTTAGGCTGACCACCGACGGGCCGGTGAGCCACGTGGCCGACGAGCGGACGTTTAGGCTGGAGGAGCCGATTGCCATGTTCCTGGGCCCCGACGAGGGCTTCGAGAACGACATCACGACCACGACGCTGCGCATGCTGCGCGAGACCACCGACTATTGGCGCCACTGGGTGCGGACGCTGTCGGTGCCGCTGCAATGGCAGGAGGCGGTGATCCGGGCGGCGATCACGCTGAAGCTCTGCACCCATGAGGACACCGGCGCGATCGTCGCGGCCATGACCACCTCGATCCCCGAGCATGCGGTCGAGCCGGGCGAGGCCGCGCGTAACTGGGACTACCGGTACTGCTGGCTGCGCGACGCCTACTACGTGGTCCAGGCGCTGAACCGGCTGGGCGCAGCCGACATCCTGGAGAACTACCTGACCTACCTGCGCAACCTGGTCGACCAGACGGTCAGGCTGGGGCGCGTGCAGCCGGTCTATGGCGTGGGCCTGGAGCCGGTGCTGACCGAGCGGGTGGCGCCGGACCTGCCGGGCTACCGCGGAATGGGGCCAGTGCGGGTCGGCAACCAGGCGCACGAGCACATGCAGTACGACGTGTTCGGCCAGATCGTGCTGTCGACCGTCCAGGCCTTCTTCGACGAGCGGCTGATCCGGCCGGCCTCGGTGGAGGACTTCCGTGCACTGGAATGGGTCGGTGACCGGGCCTTTGAGCTGCACGACCAGCCGGACGCCAGCCTCTGGGAATTCCGCGGCCGCGAGGCGGTGCACACCTATTCCTCGGTGATGTGCTGGGCGGCCTGCGACCGGCTGGGCAACGCCGCCCAGCAGCTGGGCCTGGCCGACCGGGCCGAGCACTGGAACGGCCGCGCCGCGCAGATCCGCGCCACCATCGAGGCCAAGGCCTGGAACGCCGAGCTCGGCCGCTATGCCTCGACCTTCGGCGGCGACCAGCTGGATGCGAGCCTCTTACAGCTGGTGGATGTTCGCTACTGCGCCCCGGACGACCCGCGCATGCTGGCCACCATCGCGGCGGTGGAAAAGGGCCTGCGGCGCGGCGAGTTCATGCTGCGCTATGCGCTGCCCGACGATTTCGGCGAGCCGAAGACGGCGTTCAATTTCTGCACCTTCTGGCTGATCGAGGCCCTGCACCTCACCGGCCGCACCGAGGAGGCGCGCGAGATGTTCGAGGAGATGCTGAGCCGGCGGACGCGCGCGGGCCTGCTGTCGGAGGACATCAGCTTCGATGGTAAGGAGCTTTGGGGGAACTACCCGCAGACCTACTCCCTGGTCGGCCTCATTAACTGCGCCACGCTACTGTCGCGGCCGTGGTCGAGCGTTCGCTAGCCAACGGCGGCCATTTTGGGCGACCGGCGCTGCGAGGTGGCCGGCCGGCGCAAATGAGCGTCTGTAGGGAACGTTATGACAAACCACAGTCTTTGGACCGCATGGCCAAGAGAGTCGCTCACGTGACAGCCGCGGAATGCCACGAGCGGGCCGGGGTCTGCGCGGCGAACGCCGGCCTGGCGGTAAGCCCGCCGGTGGCGCTGGAGTTCCTCAAGATGGCCGCCCAGTGGCGCGCGATGGCGGAGAGGCCGATTTTCCTGGGTTCGGTGGCGGTCGTGGGCGGGCCAGCCGCGATCATCGCTCCGATGCTGCGGCTCGTTTAGTCCGCACCAAGATGTCGCGGCAGTCCAGGCGATAGGCGGCGGGGTTTCGACAGTAACGTGCTACATTGTCGGCCTTGAGACACTGAGGGTCCCTGCTGAGGGTCCCTGCTGACGACACGACACTAGCGCCGGGAATGGCTTTCGCTTCGCGAGTCTCCGGCGGGCGCTTGGGGCCGCGATGGCCAACGATTTACCCGTTTCACCCATCGTCACGCACAGCCTTGCGCTGGCGTTGGTGGCGACGTCCGATGCGCCGATCCTGCTGCTCGATGGCGCCTCGATGGTGATCGCCGCCAGCGCCTCCTTTGCCCGCGCCTTCCAGATCGAGCCTGATCATCTAGAGGGCCGGTCCTTGTTTGCCCTGGGCGCGGGCGAATGGGACGTGGCCCAACTGCGCTCGCTCATGAGAGCGACACTGTCCGGCGCCGCCCATATCGACGCCTACGAGATGGACCTGCGCCGCGAGGGCCAGGCCGTGCGCCGGCTGGTGCTTACCGCCCACATTCTCGAATACGGCGATCCGGAGCACATCCGGCTGCTGCTGGCGGTGTCCGACGTCACCGACGCGCGGCTGGCCGAGCGGCTGAAGGACGACCTGCTGCGCGAAAAGGAGGTCCTGCATCAGGAACTCCAGCACCGGGTCGCCAACAGCCTGCAGATCATCGCCAGCGTCCTGATGCAGAGCGCACGCCGGGTGCCGTCGGAGGAGACCAAGAGTTATCTCTTCGACGCTCATAGCCGGGTGATGTCGGTGGCCGCCCTGCAGCGCCAGCTGGCGGCCTCCAACGGCGGTCGCGTGGAGCTGCGCGGCTATTTCACCGAGCTGTGCCAGAGCATCGCCGCCTCAATGATCCACGACCGGAAAGCCCTGACCCTCGAGGTCGTGGCCGATGACGTCTCCGCGCCGGCGGAGGTCTCGGTCAGCCTGGGGCTGGTGGTGACCGAACTGGTGATCAATGCGCTGAAACACGCCTTTCCCAACGATCGGGGTGGCCACATCCTGGTCACCTACAAGGTGTCCGGCGCCGACTGGACACTCTCGGTCAGCGACGACGGCGTCGGCATGCCCACCGGCCTGGAGCCGGCCAAGGCCGGGCTCGGCACCAGCATCGTCCAGGCGCTGGCCAAACAGCTCGGCGCCGCCGTCGCGGTGATCGCCACCGATCCCGGGACCAGCGTCCGCGTCACCCACACGGCGCTCGCCGCCGTGGTGCTGCCGGTCGCCGTCTGATGAACCTGTTTTCCTGGCTGCCCGGCGGCCCCAGCGAGGCTGACGTCCGCGCCGAAGTCTGGAAGCTGGGCGTCCGCCACCGGGGCGAGCCCCTGGACGGGGCGCTGGCCGAACTGAAGGCCCGCGACCTCAGCGCCGAGCGCTCGCAACTGCTGCAGGCCTGCGTGCGCCAGATGAAAAAGGCGCGGCCAGCCTAGGCCCGGCTTAGTCCAGCCAGGCCCGTTCCGACCGTTCGATGAGCGCGAAGGCGCCTGAGGGACCCCAGGAGCCCGCGGCGTAGGGCTTCGGCTTCAGGCCGGCTTCGGTCCAGGCGTCGGCGACGCCGTCGACCCAGCGCCAGGCTTCCTCCACCTCGTCGCGGCGGACGAAGAGGGTGTTGTCGCCGTGCAGCACGTCGATCAGCAGCCGCTCATAGGCGATCCTGCGCCGTGCGCCCGGCCCCTCGTAGGTCGACAGCAGCGACAGCGACAGCGGCATGGACTGCAGCCGCATGCCGCCTTTGGAGACGCCCGGCAGCTTGTTCATTAGGGTCAGCGCGATGTCTTCCTGCGGCTGCAGGTCGATCACCAGCCGGTTGGCCACCAGGTCCTCGTTGGCGGCGTTACCGAAGATCGAGTGCGGCACCGGCTTGAACTGGATGACGATCTGGGTGCGTTTTTCCGGCATCCGCTTGCCGGTGCGCAGGAAGAACGGCACGCCCGCCCAGCGCCAGTTGTCGATGTCGGCCCGCAGCGCCACAAAGGTCTCGGTGGCCGTGGCCTGGCCGCGCTCGCTCTCGTAGCTGGGCGCCTCTTTGCCGCCGACCACGCCCTTGGTGTACTGGCCGCGGACCGATGCATTCTGGGCGTCGGCGCGGGTGAAGCGGCGCAGCGAGCGCAGCACCTTGACCTTCTCGTTGCGCACCGAGCGCGGGTCCATGTCGGCCGGCGGCTCCATGGCCACAAAGCAGAGCAGCTGCAGCATGTGGTTCTGCAGCATGTCCCGCAGCGCCCCGTACTCGTCGTAGTAGGGCCAGCGGTCGCCGACCCCTTCGGTCTCGGCCACGGTGATCTGCACGTGGTCGATGGTCAGGCTGTTCCACAGGGGCTCGAACAGGGTGTTGGCGAACCGAAGCGCGATCAGGTTCTGCACCGTCTCCTTGCCCAGGTAGTGGTCGATCCGGAAGATCCGCTCCTCGTCGAACACCTCGCCCACCGCCCGGTTGACCTCCCGCGAGGTCTCCAGGTCACGGCCGATCGGCTTTTCCAGAATGATGCGGCTTTCCGGGGTCGCCAGGCCCGAGGCGGCCAGCGCCCCACAGACCTTGGCGTAGAGGCTGGGCGAGATCGCCAGGAAGAACATCGGCCGCTTGGCGCCCTTCAGGTGCGTTTTCAGCTCGGCCCCGCCCTCCTTCGTCGTCGCATCGCAGGCGACGTAGTCGAGGCGCTGGGAGAAGCGGTTCCAGACGCCTTCGTCGATCGGATCCGGCCGGGCGGCGAGGAGCTGGCGCACCTCTTCGACAAACCCCTCGCGGGTCTGCGGCGCGCGCGCGGTGCCCAGGATGCGGTAGTCGGCCGGCAGGTGACCGTCGACGTCGAGGAAATAGAGCGATGGGATCACCATGCGCCGCGACAGGTCGCCGGTGGCCCCGAACAGGACCATCGCATCGGCGAGCGGTGTCTCAACCTGCGGCGTCTGGGCCATCGGGCGGTGTCTCCTGTGGGGCTCAAGCGGTCCGTCGCATAGCGCGGATTGCTTAGGAAACGTCAAGCGCGCCCATCCTTTCCCACCATCGGGAAAGGATCGAAGCTTCGGTTTGCGCGTTCGGCATCACAGCTGGGGCGTGCGTGCCGGATGTCGATCCAAGAGGTCATCGCAGGATTGCCAAAACCCAAGCCGTTGCGGCTGGGCGAGACGGCGCTGTTTCTCGACCTGGACGGGACGCTGGCGCCGATCGCCGCGCGACCGCAGGACGTGCGGCCGGACCCACGCCGCACCAGCCTCCTGGAGCAACTGGCCGAGCGGCTCGATGGGCGCCTGGCGGTGATCAGCGGGCGCACGCTCACCGACGTCGACCGCATCCTGGAGACCTGCGTGACCAGTGTGGCGGCGGTCCACGGCCTGGTGCGGCGCGATCCGGATGGCCAGGTGTTCCGCACGCCCGAGCATCCCGCCATGGCGCGCGCCGTCGCGGGCTTCCGCGCCTTCGCCGCCCAGGATTCCGGCCTGCTCGTCGAGGAGAAGGCCGGCCTGTCGGTGGCCCTGCACTATCGCCTGGCGCCGCGCTGCGCCGGGCCCGCGCGGGCCTGCGCCCAGGCGCTGGCCGCCGAGACCGGGCTCAGCCTGCAGGAAGGCGACATGGTGGAGGAGCTGCGTACGCCCGGCGCCCGCAAGGGCGACGCCGTCCGCGCCTTCATGGCCGAACCGCTGTTCGCCGGCGCCCGGCCGGTGTTCGTCGGCGACGACGCCACCGACGAGGATGGCTTCGCCGCCGCCCAGGCCCGGGGCGGCGTCGGCGTGGTGGTGGGCGCGACACGAGTGACCGCGGCGCGGTTCCGCCTGGCCGATGTCGAGGCGGCGCTGGCCTGGCTGGAGGCGGCGTCATGAGCCGCCTCATCGTCGTCTCCAACCGGGTCAATCCGCCGACCGCGGCGGGCGAGGAGACCGTCGGCGGCCTGGCCATGGCCTTGGCCGCGGCGCTTCGGCAGTACTCCGGCCTGTGGTTCGGCTGGAGCGGCAAGACCGTGCCGACGTTCACCGGGGCGCTCGACACCCAGACGCTGGACGGGGTGACCTCGGCGGTCGTCGATCTCGAAGAGGCCGACCTCGAGGAATATTACAACGGCTACGCCAACAAGACTCTCTGGCCGCTGTTCCATTACCGCACCGACCTGGTGGCCTACGACCGGGTCTATGGCGAAGGCTACTCCCGGGTGAACCGCCGGTTCGCCGAGACCCTGGCGCCGCTGATCCAGCCCGACGACCTGATCTGGGTGCACGACTACCACCTGATCCCGCTGGCCCGCGAGCTGCGCATGCTGGGGATCAAGAACCGCATCGGCTTCTTCCTGCACGTGCCCTGGCCGGCGCATCAGGTGTTCACGACGCTGCCCCGGCACCGCCAGCTAGTGGAGGCGATGTTCGACTACGATCTCGTCGGCTTCCAGACCGCGGAATACCTGCAGGCTTTCGAGGAATATGTGCTGGTCGAGGCGGGCGGCGCCCAGCTCAACCCCGACACGCTCAAGGCCTTCGCCCGCAGCCTGAAGGTCGGCGCCTTTCCGATCGGGCTCGACGCCGCCGAGTTCGCGCGCATGCTGCACAGTCCCAAGGCGCGGCGCATGCGCGACCTGATGACCGCGACCACGGTGTTCCGCCACCTGGTCGTGGGCGTCGACCGGCTGGACTATTCCAAGGGCCTGGAAGAGCGGTTCATGGGCTTCGAGCGGTTCCTGGCCGACAATCCCGACATGCGCCGCGAGGTGCTGATGCTGCAGATCGCGCCTGTCAGCCGCGAGAGCGTCGACGCCTATCAGGAGATCCGTGGGCGGCTGGACGCGCTTTCTGGCCGGATCAACGGCGAATTCGCCGACGTCGACTGGAACCCATTCCGCTATGTGAACAAGAACTACCGCCGCGACGAGCTGGCCGGCATCTATGGCGCGGCGCGGTTGGGCCTGGTGACGCCCTTGCGCGACGGCATGAACCTGGTCGCCAAGGAGTTCGTCGCCGCCCAGAACCCGGAGGATCCCGGCGTGCTGATCCTCTCGCGCTTCGCCGGCGCGGCGCGGCAGCTCACCGACGCCCTGCTGATCAATCCCAACAGTCCCGAAGAGATCGCCGACGCGCTGAAGCGCGCGCTCAGCATGGACAAGGCCGAGCGCATTCGCCGCTGGCGCGCGCTGTTCGACAACGTCCAGCGCGAGGACGTCACCGCCTGGCGCGACGCCTTCGTGACCGCGCTGGCCGGGGTGCGTGTCAAGCGCACGGCGCTCGCCGGCTAGGAGCGCGTTTTGGCCGCGAAGAAGAGCGACTCCACCGACAAAGTCCCCGCCGACAAAGCGTTGGCGCGCTACCGGTCGATGCGGGATTTCTCGACGACCGAGGAGCCGAGCGGCGCGGAGAAAACGGTTCGCTCCAACCGCCTGCGCTTCGTGATCCAGAAGCATGCGGCGACGCGCCTGCACTACGATTTCCGGCTGGAGCTCGACGGGACGTTCAAGTCCTGGGCGGTGACGCGAGGGCCCTCGATGGACCCGGCGGACAAGCGGCTGGCGGTCGAGGTGGAGGACCATCCGCTCGACTACGGCGACTTCGAAGGGACGATTCCCCAGGGCCAGTACGGCGGCGGCACGGTGATGCTGTGGGACCGCGGCTATTGGGAGCCCGAGCCGGGGACCGATCCGCACAAGGGCCTGAAGTCGGGTGATCTGAAGATCGTGCTGGACGGCGAGCGGCTGAAGGGCGGCTTCGTCCTGGTGCGGATGAAGCGGCGGGAGCGCGAGAAGAAGAACAACTGGCTGCTGATCAAGCACCATGACGGCTGGGCGATGGAGGGACATGGCGGGGCCCTGGTCGAAGGCGAGACGACCTCGGTGGCTTCAGGGCGGCCGATGGAGGCGATTGCTGAGGGCAAGGGCAAGGGCGCGACCCGCTTCATGACCGGCAAGGCGCGGGCGGGCGGCAAAAGGGTCTGGGATTCAAGCAAGGGTGAAGCGGCGGAGGCGCGCGCGAAGGCCAAGCCTTTGAAGGCCGCGCCGGCGCCGAGGCTGAAGGCCGCCGCCCTGCCCGGTTTCATCGCACCACAGCTCGCCAAGTCGGTGGACCGGCCGCCGCAGGGCGCTGGATGGGCGCATGAGATCAAGTTCGACGGCTACCGGCTGCAACTGCGCGTCGAGGGCGGTCGCGCCACGCTGAAGACCCGCTCGGGCCTCGACTGGACCGCGAAGTTCAAGGCGATCGGCAAGGACGGCGAGGCCCTGCCCGATTGCCTGATCGACGGCGAGGCCTGCGCCTTGAACCACGACGGCTCGCCGGACTTCGCGGCGTTGCAGGCGGCGCTATCGGACGGCAAGACCGACGACCTGATCTTCTTCGCCTTCGACCTGCTGTTCGCCCCCCAAAAAGGCGGCGGGGGCGAGGACCTGCGGAACCTGCCGCTCAGCACCCGCAAGGACCGGCTGAAAGATCTGCTGGTCGCCAAGCCGAGCACCGCAAAGCGCATCCGCTACGTCGAGCATTTCGAGATCGCCGGGGACGCGGTGCTGCAGTCGGCTTGCCGCATGTCGCTGGAAGGGATCGTGTCGAAGCGGCTCGACGCGCCCTATCGCTCCGACCGCAGCGAGACCTGGCTGAAGTCCAAGTGCCGCGCGGGCCACGAGGTGGTGATCGGCGGCTGGACCGGCGAGGCGGGCCAGCTGCGCTCCCTGCTGGTCGGCGTCAACAAGGACGGCAAGCTGGTCTATGTCGGCCGGGTCGGCACGGGGTTCGGGCGCGACAAGGTCGCCCGCGTCCTGCCGCGTCTGGCGAAACTGGAGGCCAAGGTCAGCCCGTTCGCTGGCCCGGGCGCGCCGCGCAAGGAAACGAACGTCCATTGGGCCACGCCCGATCTCGTCGCCGAGATCGAGTTCGCGGGCTTCACCGGCGAGGGCAAGGTCCGTCAGGCGGCGTTCAAGGCCCTGCGCGAGGACAAGCCGGCGGCCGATGTCGTGGCCGAGACGCCGGCGCCGGCCTCGACGACGGCCCTTGCCGAACCAACGCCTAAGGCCAAGATTCAGCCGGTGAAGAAAGCCACCTCACCCATCGTCATGGGCGTGACCCTGTCGCATCCCGACAAGGCGCTGTGGCCGGATGGCGGCGACGGCCAGCCTGTGACCAAGCTCGACCTGGCGCAATATCTCGAAGCCGTCGGGCCCTGGATGATGCCGCACATCAAGGGCCGGCCCTGCTCGATCATCCGAACCCCGGACGGCATCGAGGGCGACCAGCGGTTCTTCCAGCGCCACGTGGGCAAGGGCTCTTCGGCCTTGATCCATGAGGTGAAGGTGGTCGGCGACCACAAGCCCTATCTGCAAATCGACCGCATCGAGGCGCTGATCGCGCTCGCCCAACAGGGCGCCACGGAGTTCCACCCCTGGAACTGCCAACCCGGCCAGCCGGAGACGCCAGGCCGCCTGGTCTTCGATCTCGACCCCGACGAGGACATCCCTTTCGACCGGGTGATCGAGGCCGCGCTGGACGTGAAGGCTCGGCTGGAGGCCCTGGGTCTGGTCGCCTTCTGCAAGACCACCGGCGGCAAGGGGCTGCACGTGGTCACGCCGCTTAAGGGTGGGAGGGGAAAGACCGACTGGCCGATGGCCAAGACCTTCGCCCAGGACGTCTGCCTGGCCATGGCCGCCGACCAGCCCGACCGCTACGTGGTCAACATGGCCAAGGCCAAGCGGGTCGGGCGCATCTTCCTCGACTATCTGCGCAACGACCGGCTCTCGACCGCCGTGGCCCCGCTCTCGACCCGCGCGCGGCCCGGCGCGCCGGTCTCCTTCCCGCTGACCTGGAACCAGGTGAAGCCCGGCCTGAACCCTAAGGCCTACACCCTGCGCACCGCGCCGGCGCTCCTGAAGAAGACCAAGGCCTGGGCCGACTATTGCGACGCCGAACAGCCGCTGACCCCGGCCATCAAGAAGCTCAAGGGCCGATAGTCGGCGCGGCCGAGTCGGTCTGCTGGCCCCCCGCAATTCCCAAATTTCCCACAATTAACCGAAACGCAGGTTCTGGCTGGGAAAAGCCTCGTGAAATAGGCCGGTCGAGCGTGTCGACGGCCCGAACGAGGATCTGTTGTCGCAATGGGACTGCTGGAAAACACCAAAATCGGAACCAAGATCATCGCGCTCTTGATGGCCATGGGTCTGGTCGCCGCGGGTATCGCCGTCTACGGCTCCTTTCGCCTGAAGGTGCTGGACGACACCTACACCTCGCTCATCGACCACCAGAACGGCGCGGCGCTCGACATCGCCATCGCCAACCGCGACTTCACCAACATCGGCTACGGCACCTACATGATGGTGGCGCTGGACGCCGCGACCCCCGAGGCCAAGTTCGGCAAGAGCCTGCAGGTCGATGGCAAGGCCAAGGGCGAGCAACACCTCGCCGACGCCCTGAAGCTGCTGCCGGAACGGGCCGACAAGATCGAAGCCCTGCAAGCCAAATTCGCCGAGGTCTCCAAGCTCAGCGACACGGCCTTAGCCTTCGGCGAGAAGAACCAGGACGCGCAAGCGCTGGCCGCGGAGGTCATCGCCGACAGGCAGATCGCCGACCTGATCAACAGCGGGAAATCCCTGCGCGACGAGCTGATCAAGGAGGTCCACACCCGGTCCGACGCGATCACCGTGCAGAACAAGCAGGACACCATGCTGATGATCGGCGGCGCCCTGGCGGCCACCGCCCTGATGATCGCCGTCGGCATCCTGATCGCGCGCAAGGGCATCACCGGTCCGCTGGCCAACCTCTCGACCAACATGGGAACCCTGGCCGGCGGCGACCTGACGGTCGACGTCGCGGGCCAGCAGCGCCGCGACGAAGTCGGCGGCATGGCCAAGGCCGTGCAGGTCTTCAAGGACAACGGCCTGGCCGCCAAGGCGCTGGAAGCCGACGCCGAGCGCCTGCGCAAGGACGCCGAGGCCGAACGCAGCCGTGGCGAGGCCGAGCGCGCCAAGAACGAAGCCGAGCAGGCGGCGGTCGTGAAGACCCTCGCCGCCAGCCTCAGCCAGTTGGCGCAAGGCAATCTGACGGCGCGGATCGACGCCCACTTCGACGGCCAGTACGCCCAGATCAAGTCCGACTTCAACGCCGCGGCGTCGAGCCTCAGCGAGGCCATGGGCACGATTTCGGTGGCGACCGGCGGGATCCGCAGCGGCTCGGACGAGATCGCCACCGCCTCGAACGATCTGTCGCGCCGCACCGAACAACAGGCGGCGTCGCTGGAAGAGACCGCCGCGGCGCTGGATGAAATCACCGCGACGGTCCGCAAGACCGCCGAGGGCGCCAAGGAAGCCCGCGACGTGGTGGTCTCCGCCAAGAGCGGCGCCGAGACCGGCGGCCAGGTGGTGGCCGAGGCGATGGTCGCCATGAGCGAGATCGAGGGCTCCGCCCAGAAGATCAGCCAGATCATCAGCGTGATCGACGAGATCGCCTTCCAGACCAACCTCTTGGCGCTGAACGCGGGCGTCGAGGCGGCCCGCGCCGGCGACGCCGGCAAGGGCTTCGCGGTCGTCGCCTCCGAGGTGCGGGCGCTCGCCCAACGCTCGGCGGACGCCGCCAAGGAGATCAAGGGTCTGATCTCCGACTCCACGGCCAAGGTCGGCCAGGGCGTGAAACTGGTCGGTGAGACCGGTCAGGCGCTCGAGCAGATCGTCGATCAGGTCGGCCGCATCAACGCGCTGGTCTCCGAGATCGCCCAGGCGGCGCAGGAGCAGGCCACGGGCCTGGCCCAGGTCAATGTCGCGGTGAACCAGATGGACCAGGTCACCCAGCAGAACGCCGCCATGGTGGAAGAAGCCACGGCCGCGTCGGCGAGCCTGCGCGGCGAAGCCAGCGAACTCGGCAATCTGGTCGCCCGCTTCCGCACAGACGGCGCGCCCGCTGCGGCCAGCCCGGTCCGCGCGCAGCAGGCGAAAGTCGCCCGGCTGATCGCCACCGATCAGATCAAGAACGCAGAGTGGTCGGAGTTCTGAGCATGACGAGCCCACTGAGCGTCAACGCCGGCCATGAGCTGATCATCGTTGAGATCAGCGGCCAACGCTTCGCCATCGACATCATGTCGGTGCGCGAGATCCGCGGCTGGTGCGCCTCCACCCGCCTGCCGCAGGCGCCGGCTCATGTGCTGGGGATGATCAACCTGCGGGGCTCGGTCCTGCCGGTGGTCGACTTCTCCTCGCGCCTGGGGCTTGGGGACAGCGAGCCCAACACCGCCTCGGTGGTCATCGTCACCGAGATCGGCGACCGGCTGGTCGGGCTGATGGTCGATGCGGTCTGCGACATCCTCACGCTCGGCGAAGGAATGCTGCAGCCGGCGCCCAACGTCGGCGAACCCCGCGTGCACGAGTTCGTGCGCGGCGTGATCACCACCAACGACGGCATCGTCACCTTGCTGTCGCTGGAGACGGTCATTCCGCCGGAGGAAGCCCTGGCGGCCTAGACCCCGCGGTTACCCGTTTCGGGTAGCCGCGGGGCCGCCGCCCCATCGCCGTTAGACGATCGTTAGGAGGCTCGGCCGCGAGGGTGGCCCAAGCTTCACCGCACCTCGCGGCGGGGCTGCTCGGGGGCGTTTCTGTGACCATCGGACCGATGATCGGCGAGCATCTCGACCTCACGGCGCTGAAGGTCCTGGTGGTCGACGACAACGCCAACATGCGCAACCTGATCGCCGAGGTGCTGCGCTGCCTGGGCGTCCACAAGGTGTTCAAGGTCGACAGCGCCCAGGCCGGCCGCATGATGCTGCAGGCCGGCGGCATCGACCTGGTGTTCGCCGACATCGAGATGGCCGGCGAGAACGGCGTCGAGTTCGTCCGCCAAGTGCGCGCCTCGCCGAGCCCGCGGATCGCCAATGTGGTGATCGTCATGGTCTCCGCCCACGCCACTGAAACCCGCGTGATGGAGGCCGGCGCGGCGGGCGCCAACAGCTTCCTGGTCAAGCCTTTCAGCGTCTCGGCCTTCGCACGGCGGCTGGCGGAAGCCTTCGCCAACCGGCGGATGATGCTGCAGGCCGCCCAGCGCAGGACGCCCGCCCATTGGCCCGTCCCAGGCGGCAAGCCGGTCGAGGTCTAGCCCGCTTAGTCCAGCGCCACGCCGGCGGCCTTCAGGTTGCGGTAGAGGCGCTTCAGGTTGATCAGATTCTGTTCGAGCATCTCGGCGCGGCGCGGGTCGTCGACCGCGGCGGTCGGCGCGATGACGCCGCCCTTGACGCGCTGGCACTGGCCGGTCTCGACCATCTTGGCCACGTGGCGGCGCGTGGTCTCGTAGGGCAGGCCCAGGCTCGCCGACAGCGCCAGCACGCTCACCGGCCGGCGCACCTCGTCCGGCGGGATGGCGTCCAGGCTGTTGAAGCCGCTCCCCATGCGGTCCAGGTGGCCGACCTTGGCCTGCACCAGGGCGAGGTTGACGAGACCGGTCAGCAGCTCGCCCTGCGCCAGCTCGCCGATCATTTTCAGCGACCGCAGCATGTAGTCCGCCGACAGGCGGGCCACGAGCCGGATCTTGTCTTCTTCCTCCACGGCTTCCGTCCTGCCCTCGTCGCCTGCCATCACCAAATCCGCACGCGCTGGTCAGGCGCGATGTAGAGCTTGTCGCCCGGCTTGACCCCGAAGGCGGCGTACCAGGCGTCGATGTTCCGGACCGGGCCGTTCACCCGGTATTGCCGAGGCGAGTGCGGATCGCTGACCACCTGGCGGCGGACCGCGTCGTCGCGCACCTTGCCCCGCCAGGCCTGGGCCCAGCCCAGAAACACCCGCTGGTCGCCGGTCAGGCCGTCGATCACCGGCGCCGGCTTGCCGTGCAGGCTGGCGTGATAGGCGTCGAGGCCCAGCGTCAGCCCGCCCAGGTCGGCGATGTTCTCGCCCATGGTCAGCGCGCCGTTCACATGCGCGCCGGGCAGGGGCTCATAGGCCGAGTACTGCGCCCCGAACACCTTGGCGCGGGCCTCGAAAGTCTTGGCGTCGGCCGGCGTCCACCAGTCGCGCAGCGTCCCCTTGGAGTCGTACTTGCGGCCCTGGTCGTCAAAGCCGTGGGTGAGCTCGTGGCCGATCACGCCGCCCACCGCGCCGTAGTTGATCGCCGGGTCGGCGCTGGGGTCGAAGATCGGCGGCTGCAGGATCACCGCCGGGAAGACGATGTCGATCAGGCTGCCGTTGTAGGCGTCGTTGGTCTGCGGGGTCATGCCCCAGTCGTTGCGGTCGACCGGACCGTTCTGGCGGCCCGTGTAGAAGGCCCAGTCCGCCTCGGCGGCGCGGCGCACGTCGCCCACCAGGTCGTCGTCGCGGATCGCCACCTTGGAATAGTCGCGGGGCGTGTCGGGGTAGCCGACCTTGACGTTGTAGGCGGCGAGCTTCTTCAGCGCCTCGGCCTTGGTGGCCGGGCTCATCCAGTCGAGCTTTTTGATCCGCGCGGCGTAGGCGGTCTTAAGGTCGGCGACCAGCGCCTGGACCTTGGCCTTGGCGGCGGGCGGGAAGTAGCGGGCGGTGTAGAGCTCGCCCACCGCCCAGCCCAGATTGCCAAAGCTGTCGTAGCGGCCGCCGGCGGCGTAGTCGCCGCCGCTGACCGCGTGCACGCCGCGCTTCCAGCGCACCTCCTGCTCGGCCTGGCCGGAGAGGGTCTTCTGGCGCATCTCGAACCAGGCCTGGGCGAAGGGCTTGGAGAGATAGGGCGCGGCGTTGTCGGCCACCCCGAACGCCAGCCAGGCCTGCAGCACGTCCAGCGGAGTTTCGGCATAGATCGCCGCCAGCTTGGGGAAGGCGGTCTTCTGGATCACCACCACCTTGGCCGGCGCGCCAAGGCCCGCGCCCTCCAGGAACGCCCGCCAGGGGAAGCCCGGTGCGGCCTTTTCCAGCTCGGCGACGGTGTAGGGATTGTAGGTGGTGTCGGGGTCGCGCTCCTGCGCCTTGGTCCAGCTCGCTTCGGCGATCCGGGTTTCCAAGGCCACGATGGCGGCGGCCTTGCCGGCGGCGTCGGGCCAGCCCTCGAGGCTCAGCAGCTTTTCCACATAGGCCTGGTAGGCGGCCTTCTGCCTGGCGAACGAAGCCTGCAGATAATAGTCGCGGTCAGGCAGGCCCAAGCCGCCCTGGCCGACAAAGATCGCGTAGTGGGCGATGTCCTTGGAATCGATGTCGAGCCCGACGCCGAAGGCCGAGGTCTCGAAATCCCTGACCGTGCGCCCCATCAGGCCGCCGAGCTGATCCCGCGTCGTGGCCGCGCGAATGGCGTCGAGTTCGGGCGCGATGGGCTGGGCGCCCAAGGCCTCGATCCGGCCCTCGTCCATGAACGCCTTGTAGAAGGCGCCGACCTTGCCCTCGACGGTCGCGGGCTCGTGACCGGCTTTGGCCGCGGCGTCTTCCATGATCGCGTGCAGCCGCGCCTCGGCCAGGTCGCTTTCCAGCAGGCGCAGGCTGACGCCCGGCTTGTCCCCGGGGATCGGCGTGCGGTCGAGCCAGGCGCCGTTGGCGTGCTGGAAGAAATCATCCCCCGGCTTGGTCTTCAGGTCCTGGGCCGTGAGGTCGAAGCCCCAGGCGCCGTACTTCAGCGGCGCGGGCTCGGCGCCCAAGGTGGGGCCGGCGGCGAACGCCAGGATCACGGCCAGGGCGGTTGCGGTCTTCAACACGGGGGGACGCCTCTTCGCGATGATCTGGGCTTGAGGTCAACACCGGCGGCGGGGCGGGTCAAGGCGCTGGCCCATACCGGATTTCCGAGACACAATCGCGCAACAGCCGCGCCTTAGAGACCGGCGAAATCCTTGGGGGGAATACGGATGATCGTTCGTCGCCAACTGACCGCCGCGGCGCTGGCGCTCGCCGCGCTCAGCCTGCCGTTCGCCGCCGCCGCGCAAGGCGCGCCGGCCGCCAAGATCAAGCAGGGCGCGCTGACCGGCGCCGTGGTCGAGGGCGTCGAGGAATTCTGGGGCATCCCCTATGCCGCCCCGCCGGTGGGTGACCTGCGCTGGAAGCCGCCGGCCGCCGCCGCGCCCTGGACGGGTGACCGCGACGCCAGCAAGGCCGGCGCCTCCTGCCAGCCGGCGCGCGACGGCAGCCAGATCGAAGACTGCCTGTTCGCCAACGTGACGCGCCCCGCCGGCGCAAAGCCCGGCGCGAAGCTGCCGGTCTATGTCTGGATCCACGGCGGCGGCTTCACCATCGGCTCGGCCCCCGGCGCGTTCGGCGCGCAGACCGACGGCATCCAGTTCGCCAAGGAAGGCATCATCACCGTCTCGGTCAGCTATCGCCTGGGCCGCGCCGGCTGGTTCGCTCATCCGGCGCTCTGCAAGGAAGGCTCCTGCGGCAACTACGGCCTGATGGACCAGATCGCGGCGCTGAAGTGGGTGAAGGCCAATATCGCCAACTTCGGCGGCGACCCGACCAACGTCACCATCGGCGGCGAGAGCGCGGGCGGCATCTCAGTCCTGGAGCTGATGCTGGCGCCCGACGCGCGCGGCCTGTTCCAGAAGGCGATCGGCGAATCCAGCTTCGGCCGGCTTGAGCCGACCTCGATGGCCGACGCCCAGGCTTCGGGCCTGAAGGCCGCCCAGACCGCCGGCGTCAGCGGCGAGGACGCCGCGGCCGCCGCGGCGCTGCGCAAGCTGCCGCTGCAGGCCATGCCCTACACCGGCCCCTTCACCAGCCGCGCCGGCCCCATCCTCGATGGGCGCTATGTGCAGAGCGGCATCGCCGAAGGCTTCGCCGCAGGCAAGCAGGCCAAGGTGCCGCTGTTGATCGGCGGCAATTCCAACGAGGCGAGCCTGTTCCGCCCAGCGGCCACAGCCGTCGACGCGATCCCCGCCGCCCGCAAGGCCGCCGCCATGGCCGCCTTCGATCCTGCCAACGGCGGCAACAAGGCCCAGATGGCCAACGACATGGCGACCCGGGTCTACATCACCGAGCCGGACCGGGCGATCAGCCGCTCGCAGGCCAAGGCCGGCGTGCCGGTCTACACCTACTACTTCTCCTACGTGACCCCGGCGGCGAAGGCGCAGACGCCGTTCGGCGCGCCGCACACCGCCGAGATCAAATACGCCTTCGCCGGCCCCAAGCAGCAGTTCGCCGACGTCGACCTGCCGCTCGCCAAGGCGGTCAACGCCTACTGGGCGGCCTTCATCAAGAGCGGCAATCCGGCCAGCGCCGGCGGCCCGGCCTGGCCGAAGTTCGCGCCGAACGAGACCTATATGGATTTCTCGGCGGCCGGCGCGCAGCCGCACGACCATTTCCTGAAGGCCCAGCTCGACTGGCAGGAGGCGGAAGTGAAAGCCGGCGCCAGCGCCTCGCCGACGGCGTCGAAGTAGGGCTGTCCGCTCAGGCGGGCGCGTAGCCCTCGACCACATAGACCCGCGACGTCGAGCTGGCGTCGCGGATCGGCAGGATGGCGCTGTATTCGGGCGATGAGCGCCAGGCGAGGGCTGCGGCGCGGTCGGGGAATTCCAGGATCACGATGCGCCCCGGCGGATCACCGTGCACGGCCTCGGTGGCGCCGCTGCGCACCACATAGCGACCGCCATATTGGGCCAGGATCGCCGGCACCTGCGCCACATAGGTCTGGAAGGTCTCCGGGTCGTTCACCCATATCTCGTTGACCACATAGGCCGCCATGCGCGCGCTCCCCCAAAACTGAGCTGAACCGAACCGCGAACCTAGCGGGGCTAAGGGCCGGCGTCAGGCCCGCTTCTTGGCCGGGGCCTTGCGGCGGGCCACGGGCTTCTTGGCCGCGGACGCCGCGGGCTTGCGCCGCTCGCCGCCGGACTGGCCGAGGCTGCGCTTGAGCGCGTCCATCAGGTCGATCACCTCGGCCTCACGGGGTTCCTCCGGCGCCTCGACGGTGTGGCCCTTCTGCTTTTCCTTGATCAGCGCCCGCAGCGCGTCCTCGTAGCGGTCGTTGAATTGGGTGGGATCGAAGGGACCCTCAAGCTGGTCGATGATCTTGGCGGCGATCTCGATCATCTGGGGCGATGGCTTCACGGCCTTGATGGCGCCGAAGATGTCGTCGGCCTGGCGAACCTCGCTTCGGTTGCGAAGGGTGTAGGCGACGATGCCCTTGTCGTGCGCCTCCAGCGCCATCAGCCGCTCGCGCTGGTGCATGACCAGCCGGCCCAGCGCGACCTTGCCAGCCTTCCTCATCGCCTCGCGGATCACCGCGAAGGCCTCGGCGGCCATGTCGCCGTCGGGCGCCAGGAAGTAGGGGTCGTTCCAATAGAGGCGGTCGATGTCGCCGTCGTCGACGAAGCGTTCGATGTCGAGGGTGCGCGTGGTTTCCAGCCGCACATTCTCCAGCTCCTCGCCGGTCACCACGACGTAGCGGCCCTTCTCGATCTCATAGCCCTTGACGATCTCGGAGCGCTCGACCGGGCCGGTCTCAGGGTCGGTGGGGATCATCCGGATACGGTTGTGGGTGGCCTTCGAGAGCATGTTGAAATGCACCTCGCCGCCCCGCGAGGTCGCCGTGTAGAGCGCCACCGGGCAGCTCACGAGGCTGAGGCGCAGGTGACCCTGCCAGGTCGGACGGGTGGCCATGGTGTGGGTGCTCCCCTGATGCGATTCAAGAAACGCGGGCCGCTCGATTCAGTTCGGAAGCGTCCGGAGGGCCACCGCGAGACTGCGGCTTAAATCTCATGGCAGCCAGTTTGCCTTGGGGCCTTGGCTTCAAGGCTCGCATCTGACCATGAGGTTTAAGGCGGGGTGGCATCTGACGATGCGCTCCCGACGTGCGGGAGCGGACCATGGCCAGGCCTCAGATGATCGCCTTTATCGCGCTAGGCCTGGTCGCTCTGTTCGCCGCGGTGACGATCCACGACCGGCTCCACGCCGGCTGCCAATACCACGGCGGCCGCAGGGCCAGCCGCGGATGGATTTGCCCCTCTTCCACGCCGGTCGTGCCGACCGCGACACACGCGTGGTAGGCGCCGGCTACTTCCCGCCGAGCTGCAGCGCCGGCAGGCTGGACGCCTGCTCCGCGTCGAGCTGCGCCTTGCGGAAGTGGGTGCGCACGCCGCTCTCCTTGCCGAACTCCATCAGCTGGTCGCCAGCCGGCGTGTAGGCGGGCCAGGCCTGCGTCCCGCACTTGGGCGCGCCGGTCTTGGCAAAGCTGACCCAGCAGGCGTGCATCAGGGTCGCGACCTCCTGGTCCTTGGGCTTGACCATGCTCATCGGGGTGCGGCGGCCCCAGTATTCCCAGGCGTACTGGATCTCACCGGCGTGGCTGGCGCGGGTCTGAGTGGGCGGCAAGAACGAGCCGACGTAGGAGAAGTAGTAGAGGAAGCTGGGCTTGCCGCCCGATGTCTCCGCCGCCACCCAGCGGGCTGGGCCGCCCATCACCCGGTCGGTGAAGACCGCGCGGGCGAAGGTGTCGGGACCCGCGGCGGCCTCAGCCGCGTAGGCGGGCTTTACGGCGTCGGGGATGCGCGCCAGCGCCGCGGCCGGCAAGGTCATCGGGCCCATCAGCGAGTCCTCACCGGAGTTGGAGCCGATGATCAGCGGCACGTCGGGGACGTGGCCGCGGGCGATCGCCTGGCTGTCGGTCTCGGTCATCAGCTTACCGTCGATGAACGGGCCATAGTTGCCGCCCACCGCCGCCAGCTTGTCGGCGGGAAGCGCGCGCAGGTCGGCAGCGGTGGCCGTCGCGGGCACGCCGGCTTTCACCAGCGCCGCGGCGCCGATCTTCTCCTGATCGGCCAGCGTCGAGGGCGTGGTCCAGCCCAGGCCGCTCTCGACGATGGCCTTTTGATAGAGCCCCTTGGCGGACGGCGTGGCGAGGATGGCCAGGGTGCTCATGCCGCCGGCGCTTTCGCCAAAGACGGTGACGTTCTTCGGATCGCCGCCGAAGGCCGCGATGTTCCGCTGCACCCACTTGAGCGCCGCGATCTGGTCCATCAGGCCGTAGTTGCCAAGCGGCTCGCCGGGCTTGGCGGCCTTGCTGA
This sequence comes from uncultured Alphaproteobacteria bacterium, assembly GCA_903822175.1. Taxonomy (GTDB): domain Bacteria; phylum Pseudomonadota; class Alphaproteobacteria; order Caulobacterales; family Caulobacteraceae; genus Phenylobacterium. Next base: position 21,544 of record CAIJOB010000027.1, on the reverse strand, counting down.
GCGCCGGGTGGGCGAAGTAGCCGAGCGCGCCCAGGCGGTAGTTGATCGCCACCACCACGACACCGTCGCGGGCGAAGTTTTCGCCGCCGTAGATCCAGCCGGCGCCGGTGACGTGGCCGCCGCCGTGGATCCAGACCATGACCGGGGCGGCTTTCGCGTTCTTCGGGGCGAAGACGTTGAGCTGCAGGCAGTCTTCGGAGGTCGGTCCGTTGGCGCCGCCGGAGTTGGGCGTCCCGTTGGCGTTCATCGGCTGTGGGCAGGAAGGACCGGCCTCGGCGGCGGCGCGGGGCGCGGTCCAGGCCTTGGCGGCTTGCGGCGGCGCCCAGCGAAGCGCGCCGACCGGGGCTGCGGCATAGGGAATGTTGCGGAAGACGCTGGCCGGGCCTTCGGTCACCCCGATCAGCGGGCCGGTGTCGATCTTGGCGGTGGGCGCCTGGGCTTGGGCCGCTCCGGCGGTCAGCGCGGCGACGGCGGCTAGAACGGCGGCGATCCGCAGCATGGACATCCCTCCCCGGCTGAACGCCGGCGGAACGGAGCATTGGTTGGCGCTTGGCGCCTGGTCAAGCGGGGCGCGTCAGCCCAGGCCGTGCGGGTGGAGGAGCCTGGGGAAGATCTGCAGATAGCGCGGCTGGAAGAGGGCGACGATGGCGGCGAAATAGGCCGTCGAGGCCACCAGGGTGATGAGGAAGGCCCGAAGGTCGGCGCCGGCCTTGCGCGAGGTCTGGACGATGCGGACCAGGCAGGCGGCGATCATCAGCAGATGGAAGGCCACCGCGGCCACGGCGACCAGCAGGTCGGGATGGGTGAGCTGGCCCGTCGCGGCCAGGTGTTGCAGCGCGCGCAGGCCGCTTTCGAAGAAGTTGGTGACGAATAAATTGACGTAGTTCCAGAACCCCGCGATCGCCGCGCCCAGGAAATAGCCCCAGCGGTTGCGCCGCGAGACGAGCGCGATCACCGCCAGATACATCAGCGCCTGGAAGGCGTGCAGCACGATGATCGTGTGGTCGAACATCGCCGACAGCGCCAGGATCGCGATGAACCCGGCCGCGCCGAAGATCACCATCCCGTCGAGGAATTTCCGCATCGGCTTAAGGCCCCGCTCGATGTGTGCTGCCCCAGGGTCAAGCCGGGGCTCGCGATCGCCCAGTTAAATCGCGGTAAGGCGGCGAACGGCGGCTTCGCGAGGACCTTGACTCTCCGCACTCCAGTTCTAGAACAAAAGTGGAACGAAAGGAGTCCGCAAAGCCATGTCCGATTTTCGCGCCTTAAGGGCGAAGATCGCCGCCATCGAGACCAGCGGACGGCCCGACGCCGGCGTCCTGCCGTTCGGCGATGCGCGGATCGACGGCTGCCTGCCCGGCGGCGGCCTGCCGCTCGGCCGCTGGCACGAGGTCTGCGCGGACGGGATGGAGACGGAGACCGCGGCGGCGCCTACCGCCTTCACTGCGCTGATGGCCGCGCCACTCGCCCGGCAGGGCGAGGTGGTCTGGGTGCTGCGCCGCGACGACCTCTGGGCGCCGGGACTGGCCGGCCTGGGGTTTCCGGCCGAGCGGCTGATCCAGGTCTGCGCCCGCGACGAGGCCGAGGCGCTCTCGGTGATGGAGGACGCGCTGGCGACCGTCGGCGTGGCGGCCGTGGTGGGCGAGGTCGAGGCTTGTGACCTCACCGCCGGGCGGCGTCTGCAGCTCGCCTGCGAGAAGCGCCGCGCCACCGGCTTCGTGATCCACAGGCGGCCCTATGGCGGGGCGGCGAAACGCGACGCGACAGGCTCGGCGGCGGCCACGAGATGGCGGGTCTCATCCGCGCCGTCCGAACCGTCGGCCGGGGAGTTCGGCCTGGGCGCGCCCAGGTTCAGCGTGGCGCTGGAACGCTGCCGCGGCGGCCGGACCGGCGCCTGGCTGCTCGAGGCCGCCCAGGCCTACGACTCTGGCGCCTATGATTTGGAGATGACCGATGTCGCGCATCCTCTGCGCCTGGTCGCCGACCTGGGCGATCGCCAACTGGCGCCGGCGCAACCCATCAGACTCGCCGGTTGAGCCCTTTGTCCTGATCGAGACCGTGCGTGCGGTCCGGCGTCTCTCGGCGGTCAGCGAGGCGGCCCGCCGACTGGGCCTGCATGTCGGGCAGAAGGCCACCGACGCCATGGCGCTGGCCCCCGAGCTCGTCACCGCCGAAGCCGAACCGGAGGCCGACGCTGCGGCGCTCGCCGCGCTCGCCGACTGGTGCGTGCGCTTCTCGCCGGCTGTGGCGATCGATGCGCCGGACGGGCTGTTCCTCGACGTGACCGGCGTCGACCACCTGTGGGGCGGCGAACCCGCCCTGCTAGCGGATTTCCGCAAGCGGCTGGCCGCCAACGGCCTGCCGTTCCGTTGCGCCATCGCCGACACGCCGGGCGCAGCCTGGGCGTTGGCGCACTATGGTGAGGCCCATTTTGGCAAAGAGAGCGCCATCGCCCCGCCCGGCGGCCAGGGGGAGTTGCTGAGCCCGCTCCGGCCCGCCGCCCTGCGCTTCGATCAGGCGACCTGGGCGCAGGTCGAGCGGCTGGGCATACGCCAGGTGGGCCAGCTTCTCTCCATCCCGCGCGGACCCTTCGCCCGGCGGTTCGGCCGCGCGGCCATGACCCGCGTGGACCAGGCGCTCGGCCGCGAGACCGAGGCGCTCACCTTCCGCCGGCCGCCCAGCGCCTGGTTCGCGCGCCTGGCCTTCGCCGAGCCGATCAGCGCGCCGGAGGATATGGCCCGCGTCGCCCATGACGTGGCCGCTCAGCTCTGCGCGCGCCTGGACGCCAAGGGTCTGGGCGCCAGGCGTTTCGAGATCCTGTTCCATCGGGTGGACGGCCAGGCCGCGCCGGTGGAGGTAGGCCTGGCCCTACCCGGCCGCGACGCAGCCCGCATCGGCAAGCTGTTCGCCCCAAAGCTGGAGGCCATCGACCCTGGCTTCGGGATCGAGGTGGTGACGATCACCGCCGAGGGGGTGGAGCCGATCTCCGGCCGGCAGGCGCGGCTCGACGCCGGGCGCGAAACGACGGTGGAGGAAGGCCTGGCGCCACTGGTCGACCGGCTGATGAACCGCCTGGGCGAGGACCGCGTCTGGCGCGCCCAACCCGTGGAAAGCCACGTGCCAGAACTGGCCGTGGGCCGCGCCAAACCGCTCTCAAGCCCGCTCGCCAAATCCTCCGCCCGAGACTCCCAAGAGGCCCGCCCGTGGAACCCCGCGACCCCGCGCCCGGCGCGCCTCTTCCGCCGTCCCGAGCCGGTAGACATGGTCCTGGCGATCACGCCGGATGATCCGCCCAGCCAGTTCCGCTGGCGCGGTCAGACCCACCGCGTGCGCCGCGCCGAGGGGCCGGAACGGATCGGCGAGGAATGGTGGAAGGGCGCCATCGAGGACGCCGATGTGGGCCATGTGCGCGACTACTACCGGGTGGAGGACGCCAACGGCGGCCGCTTCTGGCTGTTCCGAGCCGGCCTGTATGGCGACCCGGACGTCCCGCCGAAGTGGTGGCTGCACGGGGTGTTCGGATGAGCCCCCGCTATGCCGAGCTACAGGCGAGCAGCAACTTTTCATTCCTCCGCGGCGCCTCACATCCGCACGAACTGATGGTCGCTGCTGACGCGCTGAGCCTGCAGGCGCTCGGCGTCTGCGATCGCAATTCCTTGGCCGGCGTGGCGCGGGCCTGGAGGGCGAAGAGGGACCTGGCGCGAGGCGGCTCGACGATCCGCGACCTTACCGGCTGCCGGCTGGATTTCGCGGACGGGACACCCAGCCTCCTGGTCTATCCTTCGGACCGCGAGGCCTACGGGCGGCTGACGCGGCTGCTGACGGTCGGCCAGAGGCGCGCGAAGAAGGCCGAGTGTGAGCTGCATTGGGGCGACTTCCTCGACCACGCCGAAGGCCAGCTCGCGCTGGTCGTGCCTCCGGATCATCTGGACGAAAGCTTCGAGGCCAGCCTGCGGACTCTCGCTGGAACTCTGCGCCGGAACGTCTGGCTGGCGGCGTCGCGGCGTTACGGCGCGCGCGACCTGCAACGGCTGTCGCAGCTCTCGGCCCTGGCCCAGGTTCACGGCGCGCCGATGGTCGCCACCAACGACGTTCTCTACCACGGCCCCGAACGCCGAGCCCTTCAGGACGTTCTGACCTGTATCCGCGAGACCTGCACGATCCAGGAGGCGGGCCTGCGGCTGGAGGCCAACGCCGAACGCCACCTGAAATCCCCGGCCGAGATGGCCCGCCTGTTCGCCAGATTCCCCGGCGCGGTGGAACGCAGCGCCGAAATCGCTGAGCGGATCCAATTCGACCTCGGCCAACTGCGCTACGAGTATCCCGACGAGCCTGTGCCCCCCGGCAAGACCGCGATCCAGCACCTGCGCGACCTCGCCTGGGCCGGCGCCGCCTGGCGCTATCCGGACGGCGTGCCGAAGAAGGTGAGCGACCTCGTCGCCTATGAGCTCGACCTGATCGAAAAGCTCGATGTCCCGAACTATTTCCTCACGGTCCACGACATCGTCGACCACGCCCGCAACACCCTGAAGATCCTCTGCCAGGGGCGCGGGTCGGCGGCCAATTCCTGCGTCTGCTTTTGCCTGGGCGTCACCGCGGTGGACCCCACCAAGGAGGACCAGGACCTGCTGTTCTCGCGCTTCCTGTCGGAGAATCGCAACGAGCCGCCGGACATCGACGTCGACTTCGAGCACGAGCGGCGCGAGGAGGTGATGCAGTACGTCTACGGCCGCTATGGCCGCGACCGCGCCGCCATCGTCGCCACGGTGATCCACTACCGGCCGCGCATGGCGATCCGACAGGTGGGCAAGGCGATGGGGTTGACGGAGGACATCACCGCGGCCCTGGCCAACACCGTCTGGGGCAGTTGGGGCGACAATGTCGCCGAGGACCATATCCGCCAGGTCGGGCTCGATCCGCACAATCCGGAAATTCGCCGCGCCACCGCCATCGCCGAGCAGCTGATCGGTTTTCCACGGCACCTCTCGCAGCACGTCGGCGGCTATGTGCTGACCAAGCGCCGGCTGGATGAGACCGTGCCGATCGGCAACGCGGCCATGAAGAACCGCACCTTCATCGAGTGGGACAAGGACGACATCGAGGCGCTCGGCCTGATGAAGGTCGACATCCTGGCGCTGGGCATGCTGACCGCGTTGAAGCGGAGCTTCGAGATGCTGCCGCCGCTCGCGGACGGCACGGTGATCACCGACATCGCCCACATCCCGCAGGACGATCCGGAGGTCTACGACATGCTCTGCGCGGCCGACTCGGTCGGTGTTTTCCAGGTGGAAAGCCGGGCGCAGATGTCGATGCTGCCGAGGCTGAAGCCGCGGAAGTTCTACGATCTGGTGGTGGAGGTGGCGATCGTGCGGCCAGGTCCGATCCAGGGCGACATGGTGCACCCCTACCTGCGCCGGCGCAGCGGGCTGGAGCCGGTGGACTATCCCTCGCCCTCGCCGGAACACGGCAACAAGGACGAGCTGAAGGATGTGCTTCGCAAGACCTTCGGGGTGCCTCTGTTCCAGGAACAGGCCATGCGGCTGTCCATCGATGCGGCCGGCTTTTCCGACAGTGAAGCCGATGGTCTGCGGCGCTCGATGGCCACCTTCCGCGCCGACGGGCGGCTGTGGACCTACAAGGACAAGTTCATCGAGGGCATGTCCCGACGCGGCTACCAGCGCGACTTCGCCGAGCGCAGTTTCAAGCAGATCGAGGGCTTCGGCTCCTATGGCTTCCCGGAGAGCCACGCGATCAGTTTCGCGATCCTGGTCTATGTCTCGGCCTGGGTGAAATACCATCACCCGGAGGTGTTCTGCGCGAGCCTGCTGAACAGTCAGCCCATGGGCTTCTACCAGCCGGCGCAGCTGGTCCGCGACGCGCGGGAGCATGGGGTCGAGGTGCGCGCACCGGACATCGCCGCCAGCGACTGGGACTGCACGCTGGAACCTCCGGACGATCCGCGAACGCCGCGCCGCGCTCTGCGGCTGGGCCTGCGGCAGGTGAAGGGGCTGAAGCTGGTGGAGATCGAGACGTTCATGACGGTTCGCGCGGCGGGGCTCTCAACGCTGGAGGACTATGTCCTGCGCTCGGGCCTGTCGAGGCGAGCCTTGGAGCTGCTGGCCGAGGCCGACGCCTTCCGCCCACTTGGTGTGTCCCGCCGCGAGGCGCTGTGGGCGGTGAAGGGTATGGCCGACGAAGTGGGGGCCGAGACGACCGCGCCCCTGGTCCCGCGCCAGAGCGTCAGGGAAGCCCAGGTCCATCTACCTTTCATGACTCTGCCGAAGGAAGTGGCCGAAGACTATCGCACCACCAGCCTGTCCTTGAAGAAGCATCCCGTGAGCTTCTACCGCGACGATCTCGCAGTGCTTCGCGCCGTCCGCTGCGAGACCCTCAAGGACCTGCGAAATAACGCGCGCGTTGCGGTGGGCGGCCTCGTCCTGGTGCGTCAGCGTCCGGGCACCGCACAAGGCGTGGTGTTCCTGACCCTGGAGGACGAGACCGGCATCGCCAACATCGTCTGCTGGAAGGACATCTTCACCGCCAACCGCCGCGTGGTGATGGGCTCGGCTTTTCTGGTGGTCCATGGCCGGGTGCAGGCCGCCGAGGGCGTCATCCACGTGGTCGCCGAGCGCTTCACCGACCTCTCGGCCAGACTGGGCGAAATGCGCGACCACGAAGACGGCCCCGCCGCCGCGCCGGCGCCACCCCACGCCCGCCTCGACAACCGCCTGGTCCGTAGCCGCGATTTCCATTGAGGCTTGGCGGCAGGGCTTTGGGCCGCCATGGTTGCGCCATGACGACCGCGAAAAAGCCCCGGGTCCCGCGCGGACCCAATGCGGAGCGCAGAGCCGCGACGCGGGCCAAGATCATGGAGGCGGCGGTGCGCTGCCTGGCCGAGTTCGGCTATGCCGCCACCTCGACGCCGCTGGTGGCCAAGATGGCCAGGGTCAGCCGCGGCTCGCTGCTGCACCAGTTCCCGACCAAGGTCGACCTGATCCTGGGCGTGGCGCAGTACGCCTCGAACGCGCGCGGCCTGAAGGTGCGCGAGCACCTGGCGCCCTATCCCGACGGGGCGAACCGTTTCCTGCATGGCGTCGATGCGGTCTGGGCCTCGCTGCACGATCCCGCCGCCATCGCGCTGATGGAGGTCACCATCGCCGCCCGCAGCGACCCGGACCTGGCCGAGCGCTATCCGGAGTTCGCCGGCGACCTGGACGCCACCCTGCACCGCGCCCGCGTGCGCATGGCCGAGAACCTGGGCGTGCCGGAGCGGCTGGAGGAGATCGAGGCGGTGGCGCACCTGACCCGCGTCGCGCTGAACGGCCTGGCGATGGATTCGGTGTTCATCGGCCGGGAGTCGCCGGACGCCGCGCGCGTGCTCGCCCTGCTCAAATCCATCCGCCAGCGCCTGGTCGACAGCCTGCAGTCGCCGGCCCCGACGTCCTAGGAGTCGCCTGTAGGCAAGATTGACCACAAATAGGATTTGCGCCTAAGCTTGTGACGCCAAAAAGCGGGGGCGCTGAGGGCCAGATCGCGCACCCCGGATAAGCAAAAAACTGGCTGGGAGAAGGCGCATGACCCAGGGCATCGGGGATTCCAATCGCAGGACCGTGCTGATCGCCGGCGCGGCCATGGCGGCCACGGCCGCGGTCGCCGGCAAGGCCGCGGCCCAGGCGCCGACCCCGCCGGCCGCCGCGCCCGCCGGCCTCGCCGCCGGCGGCGGGTCTTCGAAGATCTTCCAGGTCACCGACACGGCCACGGGCAAGGTGCAGGGCATCGCCAACGGCCCGGTCTGGGAGTTCCGCGGCATCCCCTATGGCGCGCCGACCGGCGGCAAGAACCGCTGGATGCCGCCGCAGAAGGCCGCGGCCTGGAAAGGCGTGCGCGAATGCTTCGCCTACACCTCGGTCTGCCCGCAGACCCAGGCCGACATCCGCGGCGAGTACGGCCAGTTCATCATGTGGGACCGGCAGGTCGGCGGCATGGGCGAGGACTGCCTGTCGCTGAACGTCTGGACCACCAACGTCGACCGCTCGGCCAAGAAGGCGGTGATGGTCTGTTTCCACGGCGGCGGCTTCGCCACCGGCTCGGGCAACGCGCCGGGCTTCGACGGCAAGAACCTCGCCTACTACGGCGATGTGGTGGTGGTGACGGTGAACCATCGGCTGGCCAGCTTCGGCTACACCGACCTGGTCGGCGCCGGAGCGCCGGACGCGTTCAAATACGCCGGCGTCTGCGGGGTGATGGACCTGGTCGCCTCGCTGCAATGGGTGAAGGACAATATCGAGAGCTTCGGCGGCGACCCCAACCGGGTGATGATCTTCGGGCAGTCGGGCGGCGGGGCGAAGACCTCGACCGTGCTGGCCATGCCGCCCGGCAAGGGCCTGTTCCATCGGGCCGCGGTGCAGTCGGGCTCGGCGCTGCGGCTGACGACGCCGGAGGCCGGCGCGGCGACGGCCGACAAGTTCCTGAAGCAGCTCGGCATCGGGAAGGCCAATATGGGCGACCTGCAGAAGATCGGCTGGCAGCAGATCCTGGAGGCGCAGACCGCGGCCGGCGGCAATTTCTCACCGGTGATCGGAACCGACGCCCTGCCGCACCATCCCTTCGATCCCGGCGCGCCGCCGGAGTCGGCCAATGTGCCGATCATCGTGTCGACCTGCCTGGAGGACGCGGCGCTCAGCCTGACCAACTTCACGCTCACCGAGACCGAACTTTCCGCCCTCTTCGACCGGCGCTGGCCGGGCAAGGGCAAGGAGCTGGTCGGGCTTTATCGGCGCTACGACCCGATCGCCACGCCGTTCCTGATCCAGGCCCAGGCCTTCACCGATTCCGGGGCGCGGCGCGCGGCCTATACGCAGGCGGCGCGCAAGGCCGCGGCGGGTGGCGCGCCGGCCTATGTCTACCAGTGGAACTGGCGGACCCAGGGCTATGATGGCCAGTTCGGCGCGGTGCACGGGATCGACGTTTCGGCGTCGTTCCATTCGGTCCGCGACGGCTTCTTCGCGGGCTCGACGTCGGGCAAGAAGATGGCCGACCGGCTGGCCTCGAGCTTCGCCGCCTTCGCCAAGACCGGCGACCCGAACAACCCACACATCCCGCCCTGGAAGCCCTACAGCGAGGCGCAGCGCAACGTGATGCTGTTCGACAACGACACGCGCCAGGAAGTCGATCCGCGCGCCGGGATCCGCGCCTGGTGGGACGCCAATCCGCCGGCCGCCACGGCGCGCGGCTAGGGGAGGACCGACCATGTCAGCCAAGAAGACCGACAGCCTCAGCCGCCGCGATCTTATCCAGGTCGCCTCGATCGCGGCGACCGCCGCCGGCGCTGTGGCCGCCACCTCAGTCAAGGCCCAGCCGGCGCTCGGCCAGCCGCCGGCGCCCGCGTCGGAGCGCATCCTTGGCAACGCCTCGCCGGTGGGCGGCATCTTCTGGACGGTGGAGACCGCCGCCGGGAAGGTTCAGGGCATCGCCAATGGGCGGGTCAAGGAGTTCAAGGGCATCCCCTACGGCGCCTCGACCGGCGGCAAGAACCGCTACATGGCGCCGAAGAAGCCGACGCCCTGGGCGGGCGTGCGCAACTGCATCGGCTATGGCCCGATCTCGCCGCAGACCCCGGCGTCGCTCGACAGCGACTATTCGATGATGATCGCCTGGGACCGGCACGTGGGTCCGGGCGGCATGGGCGAGGACTGCCTGAACCTCAACGTCTGGACACCGAGCGTCAACGACAACGCCAAGCGCCCGGTGCTGGTCAGCTTCCACGGCGGCGGCTGGGCGACCGGCTCGGGCAACGGGCCGATGTACGACGGCGCGCAGATGGCCAGGCTCGGCGACGTGGTGGTGGTGACGGTGAACCACCGGCTGGCGGCCAACGGCTATCTGAACCTGGCGGGCGTCGGCGCGCCGGCGGAGTTCGCCAACGCCGGCAACTGCGGCGTCATGGACATGGTCGCGTCGCTGCGATGGGTGCGGGACAACATCGGCCGGTTCGGCGGCGACCCGGGCCGGGTGATGATCTTCGGCCAGTCGGGCGGCGGCTCGAAGACCTCGACCCTGCTGGCCGTCCCGTCGGCCAAGGGCCTGTTCCATCGGGCGGCGGTGCAGTCCGGCTCGACGCTACGGCAAGGCACGTCGGAGGAGACAGCGGCCGAGGCCGAGAAGTTGTTGAAGGCGCTGGGCATCGCCAAGGGCAATGCTGCGGCGATCCAGAAGGTCAGCTGGCAACAGTTGCTGGACGCCCAGGTGAAGTCGAACGCCAATTTCCGCCCGACGATCGGCGACAAGACCCTGCCGCACCATCCGTTCGATCCGGGCGCGCCGGAGGAGTCGGCCGACGTGCCGGTGATCATCTCGACGACCCTGCACGACGCGGCGCTGCGGCTGACCAACTTCGACCTGAACGAGGCCGGTTGCGCGGCGCTATTCAGCCAGCGGTTCGGCGCCAAGGGCCCCGCCATCCTGGCCGCCTACCGGCAGGCCAACAGCCGACAGTCGTACTACCTGACCCAGGCCGAGGCGTTCACCGACGCCACGCGCGGCAACTCCCAGATCCAGGCGCTGCGCAAGGCGGCGCTCGGGAAGGCGGCGACCTACATGTACGTCTGGGACTGGGAGACGCCGGCCTTCGACGGCAAGTTCGGCGCGGTGCACGGCCACGATGTGGAGGCCAGCTTCCACCTGTCGCGCAACCCGATCGGCGGCGCCGGCATGAAGCCCGGCCGGCAGATGAGCGACCGGCTGGCGGCGACCTGGGTGGCCTTCGCGACCTCGGGCGACCCGAACAACAGCCTGATCCCGCACTGGCCGGCCTACGAGAGATCCAAGCGCTCGACCATGGTGTTCAACAACGACATGAAGGTCGTCGACGACTATCGCGGCGACATGGTGCGGATGATCGCGGACGCCGTGCCGACGACGCCGGATCCCCGCAAGGCCTAGCGAATTCCTCCCGCCTCGCGGTCGACGCCGAACTGGCTATAGTCCTCGCGGCTAGATGCTGGCGACGCTGCCGCAATTCTCCACTCACGGTAGGGTCATAATGAGTCGGGGTGCGCACTGCGGGCGATCGCCTGCGGCGGGCCTATCGGGGAGATGAGCGTTGCGTCTTAGGCTTGGACTGCTGCTGTTGATGGGCGCGGCGACGCCCGCGTGGGCCTCTGAAACGCCGCGCTACGAGCCAGCGCCAGCCTGGGTGGCGCCAGCGCCGCCGATCAAACAAGGCGCAGGACTGCCCTTCTATGCAATGCTTGATCAGCAAACGCGCATCGCCGACGGCGTGGTGTGGAGCTATCGCGAACTCGGCACCCGCGCGATCTCAGCCGACGCGCTAGCGCGCATGGGCACGGTGACGCTGAACTGGCAGCCCTTTCATGGCGACCTGATCATCCACCGCGTCGACATCGTCCGCGATGGCCAACACATCGACGTCCTGAAGGCCGGCCAGAAGTTCGATGTCATTCGGCGCGAGCAGGGGCTCGAGCAGCTCGAAATGAACGGCGTGCTGACCGCCACCCTGCAGGTTGAGGGGCTGAGAGTCGGCGATGTGCTGGACATCGCCTATTCGGAGTCGGTGAAGGATCCGGCCCTGAAAGGCGGCGTCCAAGCCGCCGCCGCGGCTCTGGCCGAACCCTTCAAGGTCGATTTTGCGCGCGCCCGAATGATGTGGCCCACCGGCACGCAAATTCAGTGGAAGGCCTATCCGACCGGCTTGAAAGCCACGGAGAGCGACGCCGCCGGCTGGCACGAGGTCAATTTCACGCTCCCGGCGGCGAAGCAGCCGGACGTGCCCGGCGACGCGCCGCAACGCTTTCGGCCGTTCCAGGCGATCGAGGCGGCCAGTTTCGCCGACTGGCCCGCCGTGTCGGCGGTATTCATACCGCTCTATGAGACTCAAGGGCTGATCAAGCCCGGGACGCCACTGGCGCAGGAAGTGGCCAAGATCCGCGCGCGTGAGAGCGATCCCCGGCGCCGCGTCGCCGCCGCGCTTTCCCTGGTGCAGGACCGTGTCCGCTACTTCGCCGACGGCATGAACGGCGGCAACTACGTGCCTCAGTCGCCGGAGCGGACCTGGTCGGCCGGCTATGGCGACTGCAAGGCCAAGACGCTGCTGCTGCTGGCCATCCTGCATGGGCTCGATATCGAGGCCGAGCCGGTCCTGGCCAACATTGGGGAGGGGGATCTGGTCGCGGTGCGCCTGCCCGCGCCGGAGGCGTTCAACCACATCTTCGTCCACGCCAAGGTCGGCACAGAGGACCTGTGGCTCGACGGCACCGCGCGCGGCACCCGTCAGGAGGACATGGACGATCCGCCTCCGTTCCATTTTGTCCTGCCGTTGCGGAGCGGCGGCGCGCCGTTGCTGCAGCTTCCGGCCAAGGCGCCGGCGCGGCCGACCCGCATCACCACCGTCGACATCGACGAGAGCGCTGCGCTCGGCATCGGCGCCCCGTTCACCGCGACGGTCGTCCTGCACGGCGGCCAGGCGGACGCGCTGCGCGCGACGGTCTCTCAGTTGGACAACGAGAAGCTTTTGTCGCTCGCGCAGACGAGCCTGGCGGGGGCCGCGGGACCGAGCGCCGCCGTCGCCACGCAGAAGTTCGACTTCGACGCCGAGGCCGGAACCGTGACCATCTCGATGACCGGGATCGCACGGCCGGGCTGGCGGCGGCAGGATCACCTCTGGCGCCTGCGGCCGGCCAGCACGTTTTCGAACCTCAGCCTGAATTCCGATCGCGCCAGGCCGGCGTGGAAGGATATTCCCGTCGCCCTGGGCGAGGCGAACCACACGGTGGTCACCACGCGCCTTCGCCTGCCCGACGGCGGCCGCGGGATCGCCCTGGAGGGCGACGGCGGCATGGACCTTGATGTCGCCGGCCGGCGCTACCTCCGCAAGGCGACGCTGGCCGAGGGTTTGCTGACCATCGAGGAACGCAGCACCAGCACTGGGGAAGAACTGCCTGCCGCGCAGCTGCCCGCGACGCGGGGCAAACTCGCCGCCTCCCAGGGCCGGACCGTGCGCCTGGCGACCGGACCGGACTACGCGCCGCCCTATCAGCAGGTCGCAGCCGCCGCACGCGCCCACAAGCTCGATCAGCTTGCCGCGCTGCACGCCACGATCATCGCGGTCAAACCCGACGACTCGGCGCGATACATCAATCGGGCCGTGTTCTACGAGAACAGCTTCCAGCGCGAATTGGCGCTGGCCGATCTCGACAAGGCGGTGTCGCTGGACGGCAATGCGAGCACGCTGCTGCTCCGCGCCATCATGCTCGTGGACGTGGGGCAGAAAGCGAAAGCCGCGGCGGACTTTCAGGCGGTGCTCGGCCTCGATCCCTCCTCCAAGCTCGCGCTCACGCAACTGGGCCTTTTGCAGATCGACGCGGGACGCAAGGACGACGCCTTGGCGCCGATCGACCAGCACCTGGAAAGCGCAGACGAGGACAAGCCGGATTGGGAGGCGGCCAAGGCCGAGCTCCTGGCCCGCGCGGGCGACTCCGATGGCGCAATCGCGGCCATCGACAAGGCGATCGCCGTCAAGTCCGCCAACGCATCGTTCCTGAACCAGCGCTGCTGGATCAAGGGAACTCTGTCCGTGCAGCTCGACAGCGCCTTGCAGGACTGCACGCGCGCGATCGAGCTCACCGAAAACAATGTCGCCGCGCTCGACAGCCGCGCCATGGTCTATTTCCGGCTGAACCGGATGAGCGAGGCCCTGGCCGACGTCAACGCCGCCCTGGACCGCAACCCGATGGAGGCGTCGTCGCTGTATCTGCGCGCCGCCATCGAACGCAAGACCGGCAAGGCCGCCAGCGCCGACACCGACGCCGCCTCCGCACGCCTGCTCTCGCCGCGTATCGACGAGGAATATGCGCGGTGGAAGATCAAGGCGTAGGCGGCGGCGCGTCACACGGCTTCGGAGACGTCCGGGGCGGTCAAATCTCATGTGGTGGCTATCCATCCTGGCTTGGGAGGGCGTAGCTTCCTGCAAGGCCTTGCCACGCGCCAGTTGAGAGCGAAGGCGGCGAGGCCGAGGAGGACGATGCGATGACAGGAAGACGCGTGATCTCGGCGGCCGCCATGATGACGGTGCTGCTCGGCGGCCCGGCCTTCGCCCAATCACAGGGTCAGGCTGCTGCACCCCAAGCCGCCGCGCCCAAGGACCTGGCGCGCAATTTTGAGGGGGTCTGGACGAACGCGACGGTCACCCGGCTCGAGCGGCCCGCGAACTTTTCCCAGCTCGCCGTCTCGAAGGAACAGGCGGAGGCGGTGGCGAAGGCGACGACCGAACGCGTTGCGGCGGCGAACCGGCCCTCCGATCTCAGCAAGGGCGCTTTCAAGGATGAGAACGCCACGGCCGGCTACGACTCGTTCTGGATCGATTCCGGCGACGGGCTGATGCGGGTGCGCGGCGAGGCGCGGTCCTCGTTCATCATCAGCCCGGCCGATGGGAAGATGCCGTTCAAGAACCGCGCGAAGAGCCTGGCGCTGATGAACCGCGACGGGGTCGAGTATCAGTCGGGACGGGGCGCCTACACCGACCCCGAAGACCTGCCGCTGCGCGAACGCTGCCTGATCTCCCAGAGCGACGCCGGCGGACCGGTGATGCTGAACGCGCTGTACAACAACAACTACGCCTTCTTCGTCACCCCCGGCTATTTCGTCATCGACCTGGAGATGAATCACGACCTGCGGATCGCCCCGATCTTCGCGTCGGCCAAGGAGGCCCGCGCCCACCACAATCCGCCGGTGATCCGGCCGTGGCTGGGCGACACCGTGGCCTGGTGGGAGGGCGACACCATGGTCACCGAGACCCGGAACGTGCACCCCATTCAGGAAGGCCGCACCATGACGCCCGTCTCGGCCCAGGGCACGGTGACGGAACGGTTCACGCGGATCGGCAAGGGCGAGCTGCTCTATCAGTTCACGGTCGACGATCCGGGCCACTACACCAAGGCCTGGTCGGGCGAATATTCCTTCAAGCCGGCCAAGGGGCAGATCTACGAATATGCCTGCCATGAAGGGAACTACGCGATGGAAGGCATCCTGCGCGGCGCCCGCCTGAAGGAGGCGGCGACGGCCGCGGCGGCCAAGGGCGGGGAGTGATCGGGCGGCGACTAGTCCGCGGGCTGGTTCAGCCGGCCTAGCAGAGCCGTCACGACCGGCGAGCTGTTCGCGCGGTGGTAGGCCAGCATCAGATCGATGGTCGGCGCGGTCCCGGCCAGCGGCCGGCTAACCACTGACCAGGGAAGGTAGTTGGTCGCGTAGGTCGGCAAGATCGCGAAGCCGCGGGTGGAGGCCACCAGCGAGATTCCCATCGCGAAGTTATCGATCCGATGCGCCGGTTCGAACGCTGCGCCGCATTCCCGGAAATAGCCCTCGACCACGTCGCGCAGCACGCGCGGCACGTCCGAAAAGCCGACGTAGGGCTCGTCAACCAGATCGGCGATGTCGATGGCGGTCTGGGCAGCCAAGCGATGATCGCTGGGCAATACCACGACCAGGGGTTCGCGACCCAAAAGGCGATAGGCCAGTTCGGCCTGCGGCTCGCGGCGGATGATGGCGATGTCGAGCTTGCCCTGGGCGACTTCCTCAGCGAGTTGAGGTGAGTAGCCACTGGAGATTCTGAGCTCCAGGCCGGGCAGGTCTTCGCCCAGCCCGCGGGTGACGGTGGTGAGCCAGTCCACCTCCTCGCCGAGTAGGAAACCGACCGAGAAGCTGGGCTTGGAGGTCCGGCCCGCGCGGCGTGCGGCCTCGCCGGCCGCGGCGGCCTGGGCCACTGCCAGCCGGGCATGATCCAGGAAGGCCACGCCCGCCGGGGTCGGCTCGACCCCATGCGGCGTGCGGGTCAACAGGGGTACGCCGACCTCGTACTCCAGGTCACGGATCTGCCGGCTGAGCGAGGGCTGGGAGGTGTGCAGACGCCGCTCGGCAGCCGCGGTGAGCCCGCCCTCCTCGACCACGGCGATGAAGTAGCGAAGATGCCGAAGCTCCATGTCCATGCTTTTGAGGCATAGGTGGAGACCTGCAAAGTCTTTTTCCACGAGAGAGACCGGGAATACCAACAGTCCCAGCAGCGATGGGGACGGCCCCACAGCTCCTCAGACAAGGACTTCAGCCATGCCCCAAACTCACACGCTCTCCGGCAAGACCGCCCTGGTGACCGGCGCTTCGCGCGGCATCGGCCGCGCCACCGCCATCGCGCTCGCCGAAGCCGGCGCCCAGGTGCTGGTGCACTATGGCCGCAACGCCGACGAAGCCGCCGCCGTCGTGAAGCAGATCACAGACGCCGGCGGTCGCGCCCAGGCCTTGCAGGCCGACCTGGCCGCCCCCGACGGCGCCCACAAGCTAGCCGCCGAGGTCCGTGGGATCGTCGGCGGGCGCCTCGACATCCTGTTCGCGAACGCCGGCGTCGCCGGGGCCAAGCCTGTTGAGGGCTATACGGTCGAGGACTTCGACACCCTGTTCGCCGTGAACGTCCGCGCGCCCTTCTTCCTGGTTCAACAACTGATGCCGATCCTGGGTGAAGGCTCCAGCGTGGTGCTGGTATCTTCCCTCGCCGCCCACGCGACGGTCGGCACACTCTCCGCCTATGCGGCGACCAAGGGCGCGATCGACACCCTGGTGAAGCACTTCGCTCAGGCGCTGGGCGAGCGGGGCGTGCGGGTCAACGCCGTGGCGCCCGGCGTGGTGGCCACCGACATGTCGAGCTTCGCCAAGACCGATGAGGGCCGCGACTTCACGCTCAGCCTGCAGGCCCTGAAGCGCGTCGCGCAACCGGACGATATCGCCAGCGCCGTGGTCTTCCTGGCTTCGGACGCCGCCCGTTGGATCACCGGCGACACCCTGCGCGTCGACGGCGGTTCCAAGCTCTAGCCTCTCCACCGAGACTCATGTGGGCTCGGCCGCATCCGCGGCCGAGCCCTTCGACGCTTCCGGAGGGGCTGGCGCTGATGGTCGGCTGGCTGCCGAAGCAACTCGAAGGCGCGGTGGCCGCGTAGACCGGAGCTACTTCGCTGCGTTGAAGCGCGCGACCGCGTCGGCGCCGGCGGGAAGCCGCATGGGGCAGGCGGGGTCGGTGGCGGCGCGCCAGACGGCTTCGGAGACGTCCCGGGAGGTGGTGATGTCGCCGCCGGCGCCAAAGCGTCCCATCATCGGGGCCGCGAGCGCCTGGTAGGCTTCCGGGATATTGAGGCCCATGCGGGCGCGGGCGTTGTCGCCGAAGGGGGTCTCGGGGGCGCGGCCGGGGATGACGATGCGGACGCGCACGCCAAGCGGCTCCAGCTCCAGCGCCACGGACTCGGTGAAGGCGTTCACCGCCGCCTTGCTGGCCGTGTAGATCGACATCAGCGGCAGGGGCTGGAAGGTCACGCCGGAGGTGACGTTGACGATCACGCCTGAGCCCTGTTCCCGCATCTGGGGGATGACGGCCTGGGTCATGGCGATGGTCCCTAGCGTGTTGGTCTCGAAGAGCTCGCGGATCTTGTCCATCGAGACACCTTCCAGCGGGCTCATCTGGCCGACGCCGGCGTTGTTCACCAGGACGTCGAAGGGGCCGGCGGCGGCCACGCACTGGGCGATGCTGGCCGGGTCGGTGACATCGAGCGGCAGGATCCGCAGGCGGTCGGACGCCGGCAGGACATCCTCACGCGGCGTGCGCATGGTGGCGATGACCGACCAGCCGCGGTCGAGGAAGACCTGTGCGTTATCCAGGCCGAAGCCGGACGAGCATCCGGTGATGAGGACGGTGGACATGGGGGCTCCTGTCGGCAGTGGGCGGTGACGCCGGTGACGGCAAGCTTATGCAGCGGGTGCGGTGGGAACACGAGGCCGCGAAGCGGAAGAAAAGATGGCCACGGAAAACACAGAAAGAGCACGGAGGGGAGATCGGCCCGGCTTCCGTGTTTCTTTCCGTGTTTTCCGTGGCCCAAATCTTCGTTGCCGCTGACGCGGCGGCGGAGAGACCGGCGGGCCGTCCCTAAAACACCAACGCGCGCGCCTCCTTGACGTGGGGCAGGGACTGGAGCTTGGCGAGCAGGGGTTCGCTGGGGGCCTGGTCTACGCCGACCAGCGCGATGGCGTCGTCGCCGGCGGAGACGCGGCCGAGGTTGAAGGTGGCGATGTTGACACCGGCCTCGCCCAGCAGGTTGCCCAGGGCGCCAATGAAACCCGGCTTATCGAGGTTGTTGACGTAGAGCATGGTCGGGCTGAACGGGCTGTCCAGGTCCATGCCCTTGACCTCGACGACGCGCGGCGTGCCAGCCAGCACCGATCCGGCGAAGGAGCGCTTGCCCTTTTCGGTGGTGACGGTGATGCGGATCAGGCTTTCGTAGATGGGGCTGTCGTCCTGGCGGCTCTCGGAGACGGTGATGCCGCGCTCCTTGGCCACCGCCGGGGCCGAGACCACGTTGATCTCCGGCAGCATGGGCCGCATGACGCCGGCCAGCGCCGCGGCGGTCATCGGCCGGGCGTTGAGCTTGGCGACGTCGCCCTCGTAGGCGATGTCGATGGCCTTGATGCCGAAGTCGACCATCTGGCCGGCGAAGGCCCCGAGCTTTTCAGCCAGCGCGATAAAGGGCTTCAGCCGCGGGGCCTCCTCGGCGGTGACCGAGGGGCTGTTCAGCGCATTGGTGACGGCGCCGGTCAGCAGATAGTCGCTGATCTGTTCGGCGACCTGCAGGGCGACGTTCTCCTGCGCCTCGTTGGTCGAGGCGCCCAGGTGCGGGGTGGCGACGAAGTTGGGGGCGCCGAAGAGGACGTTCTCCTTGGCCGGCTCGGTGACGAAGACGTCGAAGCCGGCGCCGCCGACCTGGCCGCTTTCCAGAGCCGCGCGCAGGGCGGTTTCGTCCACGAGGCCGCCGCGGGCGCAGTTGACGATCATCACGCCCTTCTTGGTCTTGGCGAGGTTCTCGGCCGACAGGATGTTGCGGGTCTTGTCGGTGAGCGGGGTGTGCAGGGTGATGAAGTCGGCGCGGGGCAGGAGGTCTTCCAGCTCGACCTTCTCGACGCCCATTTCCACGGCGCGTTCGGCGCTCAGGAAGGGGTCGTAGGCGACGACCTTCATCTTCAGGCCGAGCGCCCGGTCGGCGACGATGGAGCCGATGTTGCCGGCGCCGATCAGGCCCAGGGTCTTGCCGTAGAGCTCGACACCCATGAAGCGGCTCTTCTCCCACTTGCCGGCCTGGGTGGAGGCGTCGGCGGCGGGCATCTGGCGGGCGAGCGCGAACATCATGGCGATGGCGTGCTCGGCGGTGGTGATCGAGTTGCCGAAGGGGGTGTTCATCACCACGATCCCGGCGGCGGTGGCGGCGGGGATGTCGATGTTGTCGACGCCGATGCCAGCGCGGCCGATCACCTTGAGGTTGGTGGCGGCGGCGATGACGTCCTTGTTGGGCTTGGTGTCGGAGCGGACGACCAGGCCGTCGTAGTCGCCGATGATCTTGATCAGGTCCTCCTTGGAGAGGCCGGTCTTGATGTCGGCGTCGACGCCGCGCTGCTTGAAGATGTCGACGGCGGCGGGGCTGAGGCTATCGGCGATGAGAACGCGGGGCATGGGAATATCCTTGGGATAGCCCTCCCCGACGCGCGGGAAGGGTCTGATATCGGGGGCTGGCGCGCGAACGCGCCGGGGTTCAGGCCGCCTGGAGTTCGGCGGAGACGGACGCGAAGGCCCAGTCGAGCCAGGGGGTGAGCGCGTCGAGGTCGGAGGTTTCGACCGTGGCGCCGCACCAGATCCGCAGGCCCGGAGGGGCGTCGCGGTAGCCGCCGACGTCCAGCGCGACGCCTTCCTTCTCCAGCAGCGCGGCCAGCTTCTTGGCGAAGTCAGCCTGGGCGTCGTCGGAAAGGTTGGTGATCGCCGGATCGATGACCTTGAGGCACACCGAGGTGTTGGAGCGGGTGTCCGGATCGGCCGCGAGGAAGGCGACCCAGCCGGTCTTCTGCGCCCAGGCCTCGAGCACGCCCAGGTTGGCGTCGGCGCGGCGCTTCATCTCAGTGAGGCCGCCGATCGAGGCCGCCCATTTCAGCGCGTCGACCGCGTCTTCCACCGCCAGCATCGAGGGCGTGTTGATGGTCGCGCCTTCGAAGATGTCGAGGGTGACCTTGTTCACGCCGTCCTTCTTGGAGGTCATGCGGAAGAGCTTGGGCATCGGCCAGGCGGCCGTGTGGCTTTCCAGGCGGGCCACGGCGCGGGGCGAGAGGATCAGGACCCCGTGCGCGGCCTCGCCGCCCAGCGCCTTCTGCCAGGAGAAGGTCACCACATCGAGTTTGTCCCAGGCGAGGTCCTGGGCGAAGGCGGCGCTGGTGGCGTCACAGATCACGATGCCGGTGCGGTCGGCGGCGATGAAGTCGCCGTTGGGGACGCGCACACCCGACGTGGTGCCGTTCCAGGTGAAGACCAGGTCGGCGTCGGGGCGGACCTGGGTGAGGTCGGGCAGTTCGCCATAGGGGGCGTCGAGCACCTGCGCATCGAGCTTGAGCTGCTTGGTGACGTCGGTCACCCAGTCCTTGCCGAAGCTTTCGAAGGCCAGCAGCTGCACGGGCTTGGGGCCCAGCATCGACCACATGGCCATCTCGACGGCGCCGGTGTCGGAGCCGGGCACGATGCCGATCAGGAAGTCGTCGGGAACCTCCAGCACCTCACGGGTGCGGTCGATCGCCTCCGTGAGGCGCGCCTTGCCGAGCTTGGAACGGTGCGAGCGTCCGAGCACGGCATTCTGGAGATTTTGCGGGGTCCAGCCTGGGCGCTTGGCGCAGGGGCCGGAGGAAAACTCGGGACGCGCGGGGCGCATCGCCGGCTTTTGCCCATGATTAGGGGCGAGGTCAGTCATATCGATGTCTCCCATCCTTACAGATGGACTGCGCCCCGTTGGGAGGGCGTGGCCCGCGCGCCAAAAGCCCGGGTTTGCGATCCGGATCAAGCGGAAGTTTTCTGCAAGCGCCGTCAGGCGACGCTATGGCGCAGGCCGGTCAGGACGCGGCGGGGGCATCTTTCGCGGCGCGAAGGCGGGCGCGCCAGGCCATGGTCGTGCCGGCGGTCAGGCACACCAGAATGGCCGCGAAATTGAGGTCGCTGATGATGATGTGCAGCGGTGTGTCGCTGGAGCGGCCGGTCACCAGATAGAAGGAATGCAGGGTGAACTGGGCCGCGTAGAGCAGCATCACCCCGCCCAGCCAGAAGCTCGCGTAGCGGATGGCGATGACCAGCAGGCCAAGGGCGGTAAGCGCGTCGCCGCAGAGGCTGATGATCGGCCACCAGCCCTGGGGCAGGGCGTGGGCCAGCCGCTCGAGGACCACCAGCACGATGATCACAGCGGCGCCCGTCCGCTCGGCCGGTCCACCCTTCCACAGGGCGAACACGCACACGGCGACCAGGACTAGCGATAGAAGGATGTAAGTCTGCAGTGATTGTACGTCGTCAGATGTTTTGAGACAGTTGGGGTTCGGATTTAGCGGAGAGTGGACCTCATCTGGGGTTGATATTTAGGCGGCGATTTTGCGGTGCTGCAAGCGCCGATGTTCGATGGTCTGGCGTTTGATGTGGGCCCGC
>CAIJOB010000026.1 GCA_903822175.1 uncultured Alphaproteobacteria bacterium | reverse complement strand
CTCTATCACGGCACCCAGCAGATCAACCAAGGCCAGATGGACCGCTGGTCGATCGTCACCACGCTGAACTACCTGGCCCACGACGTGGAAGCCGAGATCGTGCTGGCCAAGGCGCCGACCTACAACACCGCCGACGGCAAGCGCACCATCGCCGCCATGGTCCGGGTCGCCGACATGACCCGCAACGCCTTCATGACCGGCGACATCTCCACCGTCATGAGCCCCCGGACCGTGATCACCTGGGCCCAGAACGCCGAGATCTTCGGCGGCGACATCGCGCTCGGCTTTAGGATGACCTTCCTGAACAAGTGCGACGAACTGGAGCGCGGCACCGTGGCCGAGTTCTTCCAGCGCGCGTTCGGGACCGACCTGCCGGAGAGCACGGCGCGGGTGCGGGTGGCTTAGACGAAATTCCTCCCCATTGGGGGAGGTGGCGCGAAGCGCCGGAGGGGGTTTCCGCTCAGATCGTGGAGGACCCCCTCAGTCACCTTCGGTGACAGCTCCCCCGATGGGGAGCAACTTTGGCGCTGGACCGTGTCCGCCCCTCGCGCGATCCTACAGTCAACACTGACCAACGATTGAGGGGGACCTGATGACCAGGAAGATGCTCGGCGCGCTGGCGCTCGGGGCGACGATCGCCATGGCGGGCGCTGCGGCCCACGCCCAGGCCCCGGCGCAAGGGGCGGTGACCTACCCAAAGAACGACTACGCCAACAAGGCCAACTGGCTGTGCTGGACCGGCAAGCCGGGCGACGCCTGCGCCATCGACTTGACGACCACGGTGATCAAGGCGGACGGCAGCGAGAGCGTCGAGACCTTCAAGGCCGACCCCAAGGCGCCGGTCGACTGCTTCTACGTCTATCCGACGGTGTCCAACGACCCGGGCGCGGTCAGCACCATGAACATCGGGCCGGAGGAGCTGAGCGTCGTGAAGGCGCAGCTCGCCCGCTTCGGGTCGAAGTGCCGAATCTATGCGCCCATGTACCGCCAGTTCACACTCACCGCGCTACGGGCTGGGATCGCAGGGCAGGTGGTGCCGGGCGCGCGCGATCCGGCGTCGCGGGCCGTGGGCTACAACGACGTGCTCGACGCCTGGAACTATTACCTGGCGAACGAGAACCACGGCCGCGGGGTCGTGCTGATCGGCCACTCCCAGGGCTCGGGCGTGCTGACCCAGCTGATCAGCAAGGAGATCGACGGCAAGCCGGTGAAGGACAAAATCGTCTCGGCGCTGCTGATGGGCACCCGCCTGCCGATCGACAAGGGCGCGGAAACCGGGCTCTTCAAGACCATCCCGCAGTGCAAGTCGCCCAGCCAGACCGGCTGCGTGATCGCCTACTCCAGCTTCCGCGACACCGTCCCGCCGCCGTCCAACAGCCGCTTCGGCAAGGCGCCCAGCGACACCCAGGTGGCGGCCTGCGAGAACGCCGCGGCGCTGGGCGGCGGCAAGGGCGCGCTGCACGCCTATCTGTCGAACGGCGCGCCGATCTCTGGCGCCGCCGCCCCCAAGACCGTCTGGGTGAAGGGCAAGCCGAACCCGACGACGCCGTTCATCTCGGTGCCGGGCCTGCTGACCGGGACCTGCGTCGACAAGAACGGCTTCTCCTATCTGGAAGTGCACATCAACGCCGTCTCGGGCGGCCCGCGCACCGAGACCATCGAGGGCGACGTGGTGGCCAACGGCAAGATCAGCGAGGACTGGGGCCTGCACCTGATCGACGCCAACCTGATGATGGGCAACCTGGTCGACGTGGTCGGGACGGAGTCGAAGGCGTACCTGGCGAAGGTCAAGAAGTAGCAACGAGCGCGCCTCCTCCCCTTGTGGGAGGAGGTGGCCTGCGAAGCAGGTCGGAGGTGGGGTCTCTCAGAACCTTCAGCTTCGCCCAAAGCTTGGTATCGCGCGGATAGCGGAGCAAAACCCCACCTCCGTCAGCCTTCGGCCGACACCTCCTCCCACAAGGGGAGGAGGATCGCGATAAGGATCAGTCCCCGAACAATCCCCTCGGCGGGGGCGGCGGCGGTGGCGGGCTCCACGCACCCTTGGCGATCTTGCCGCCCTTGGCCTTCACCGCCATGCCGATGATGGCGTCGGTGACGTTGGGCTCGTAGCCCTCGGTATGGCCCTTCTGCATCTTCACGAAGTCGGCCACCACGCGGCCGTCCTTGCAGTGCGGGAAGTCGAAGACCTGGGTGCGGCCGGACTTGGGATAGTGGCCCCAGCCGTCGGTGCCCGGGTCCTGGCGGCTGGAGTCCCAGACATAGCCGGCCTTCGGATCGATGATGTCGGGGAGCTGTTCGCGGGCGGCGCAGCCGAACTTGTCGGCCAGCGGCGAGGTCGCCGCCGGGATCGACTCATACTCGCCGTTGGAGAAGATGAAGCTGTAGTCGCAGGCGCCCCCAGCCGGGCCGGCGCCGGCCGGCGGGAAGGCACGCGGCGGGGCGGCGGGCGGCGGCGGGCCGCCGGACTTGTAGACCGGCGTCGTGCCGGCGCCGAAGCCGCGGCCGGCCGGCGTGGTCGGACCCACCCGGCCGCCCGACAGGCTGATCCGCACGTCGACCTTGTCCTTGAAATAGTCGGTGCAGATGATCCGGTTCGAGGTCAGGCCGCCCTGACTGTGTCCGGCCAGGATGAAGCGCTCGACGTTCTCCTTGCCCAGCGTGCCGACCACCAGGTCGACCAGATTGTGCAGGTATTCATCGTCCGCCTCCGACCACACGCGAGTGGGCGAGTTGGGGGTGATGATCACCAGCCGGTACTTGTCCTTCACGTCGATGGCCGGGAAGTAGTTGCGCTGCCAGTTGCCGTAGGACCCGGCGCCGTGCAGGGCGAGGACCACATTGACCTTCTCGCCGGGGTGATAGTCCTTCGGGCAGTCCAGGAAGAACGGCCGGCGCGACTTCATTTCGACGGTCGTGCCCTCCTGGGTGATCTGGGCGCTCGGGCAATCGGCGTCCGGGCAGTGCCAGACCGCCGGCGCGTTGCAGTCGATGCCCAAGAGGGTATGCGGCGCGGTCTGC
This sequence comes from uncultured Alphaproteobacteria bacterium, assembly GCA_903822175.1. Classification (GTDB taxonomy): domain Bacteria; phylum Pseudomonadota; class Alphaproteobacteria; order Caulobacterales; family Caulobacteraceae; genus Phenylobacterium. The sequence continues at coordinate 15,170 of CAIJOB010000026.1, read as the reverse complement.
GCCGCCGCTGCGCCGGCGCCGAACGCCACGAGGCCGGCTGCCGCCAGCCCGATGTTCCTGATGAATGTCGCAAGTCGCCGCATTGGCGCGCCCTCCCCATTTCCATTGCCCTAGCGGCCGCCTCGTCATGGGCGGCTCACGCAAGGGAAACTAGCAGCGATAGGGAAGCAGACAAGAGGAACCCAGATGGTGGGCGCGAAAAAGGGCGCGGACCTTGCGGCCCGCGCCCTCGATCTGGTCGGCGGCTTCGCTTAGTCGCCGGCGATCTTCTTGCCGGCCATGAGGCCCAGCGCCACGAAGACCAGGAAGCCGATGGCGAACAGGACGAACAGGATCTTGGCGACACCAGCCGCCGCGCCGGCGATGCCGCCGAAGCCCAGGGCCCCAGCGATCAGGGCGACAACGGCGAAAATCAAAGCCCACTTCAGCATGACGCGCTCTCCTAAAAACGCCCGCGGATCGCGGGACCTGGGAGCCAAACGCAGGCTTGGCCGTAGCGTTCCCCAAAGCGCCACGCGGCGCCGGTTCTCCTTGTTCGCCGCCGCCCGCCTGTTCTAAGACGACCCTACGATGGCCAAGAACCCGGAAAGTCCGCTGGAGCCTTTCAAGCGCGCGCTGATCAACGCGACGCGCTCGCTGGCCGAGTCGCCGGACCTTGAGATCGTCTATTCCGGCGAAGGCCCGCAGCTCAGCGGCAACCGCGCGGTGCTGCCCCATCCGCCCCGCGACCTGACCAGCATCGACGCCGCGCGCATCCGCGGCTTCGCCGACCAGATGGCGCTGCGCATCGCGCACCACGACGCCGCCGCCCACGCCAAGGCGCGGCCCAACACCTTGCAGGGCCAGCCGATCTATGACGGCATCGAACAGGCTAGGCTTGAGGCGATCGGCGCCAATGCGCTCGGCGGCGTGCGCGAGAACCTCAAGGCCGTGCACGAACAGGCCTGGGCCAAGCGCGCCTTCAACCAGGTCGAGGCGCTCGCCAATCCCCCCTACGCCGACATCGTCTCGCTGATGGTCCGCGAGCGGCTGACCGGCGACAAGCCGCCGGCCATGGCCCAGCCCCTGGTCAACCTGTTCCGCGACGAGATCGAGGCCAAGGCCGGCGCCGACCTCGACCGCCTGACCGAGGCCGTCCAGGACCAGAAGGCCTTCGCCCGCATCGCCCGCGCCATCATCCGCGACCTGAAGATGGGCGAGGACATGTCCGACGCGCCGGAGCAGCCGGACGACGAGGACGGCTCCAGCGAAGAGGGCGAACCCGACGCCAGCGAGGACAACGAGGAAGGCGACGGCGAGGGCAAGTCCCCGCAGCAGGCCTCGATGGATGAGAACGACGCGACCCACCGCGAAAGCGAGGACGCCGACAGCCAGATGATGCAGGCGGAGGACGATCCTGACGCCGAGGACAGCGACGAGCCCCCCGACATGGGCGACGGCGAACAGCCCGCGCGCCCCGACATGAAGGGCGAGGGCAAGGTCGTCACCTACAAGGTGTTCACCACCGCCCACGACGAGATCGTCGCCGCCGAGGAACTCTGCGACGCCGAGGAGCTGACCAGGCTTCGCGCCTACCTCGACCAGCAGCTGGCCAGCCTCTCGAACGTGGTCAGCCGCCTCGCCAACCGCCTGCAGCGCAAGCTGCTCGCGCAACAGAACCGCTCCTGGTCCTTCGACCTGGAGGAAGGCATCCTCGACGTCGCGCGCCTGACCCGGGTGATCGTCGATCCGACCGCGCCGCTCAGCTTCAAGGAAGAGCAGGACACCGAGTTCCGCGACACCGTGGTCTCGATCCTGATCGACAACTCCGGCTCCATGCGCGGCCGCCCGATCATGGTCGCCGCCGTCTGCGCCGACATCCTGGCGCGCACCCTGGAGCGCTGCGGGGTCAAGACCGAGATCCTCGGCTTCACCACCCGCGCCTGGAAGGGCGGCTCGTCGCGCGAAGACTGGCTCAAGGCCGGCAAGCCGCCGCAGCCCGGCCGGCTGAACGACCTGCGCCACATCATCTACAAGGCCGCCGATGCGCCCTGGCGCCGCGCGCGCCGCAACCTCGGCCTGATGATGCGCGAGGGGCTGCTGAAGGAGAATATCGACGGCGAGGCCCTGATGTGGGCGCACCAGCGGCTGATCGGCCGCCCGGAAGCGCGGCGCATCCTGATGGTCATCTCCGACGGCGCGCCGGTGGACGACTCGACGCTCAGCGTAAACTCCGGCCACTATCTGGAGCGCCACCTGCGCGAGGTGATCGGCGAGATCGAGGGCAAGAGCCCGGTGCAGCTGATCGCCATCGGCATCGGCCACGACGTCACCCGCTACTACCGCCGCGCGGTTACCATCGTCGACGTGGAGCAACTGGCCGGCGCCATCACCGATCAGCTGGCCGAGCTGTTCGAGGAAGAGCCGCGCGCGGTCACCCGCCGCAACGCCAACCTGCTCGCCCCGCCGCCGAATACGCAGGGGCCGTCGGGTCCGCCGAAGCGGTCGACCTTCAAGGAAGTTCGCCGAGCGGTCGCCTAAAGACATAACGCGCTTAAGGGAGTCCGCCGATGAAGACCGACGTCACCATCACCATGCCCGACGGCGACTCCCGAGCCTTCTTCTTCACCCCCGACAGCGGCGACGGCCCATGGCCGGCGACCATCCTCTACATGGACGCCCCGGCGATCCGGCCAGCGATGTTCGAGATGGGCGAGCGGCTGGCCCAGGCCGGCTTCTACGTCCTGCTCCCCGACGTCTTCTGGCGCGCCGGCCCCTACCCGCCGCTGGACATCGTCAAGGCCCGCGCCGGCGATCCGGAGATGGGGGCCCTGTTCGCGAAGCTACGCGCCTCGACCGACGCTGAGAAGCAGATGGCCGACACCAGGGTCTATCTCGATTGGCTGACGACGCAGCCCAAGGCCAAGGCCGGCAAGGTCGGCGTCACCGGCTACTGCATGGGCGGCGGCATTGCCTTACGCGCGGCGGGAACCTTCCCCGACCGCATCGCCGCGGCCGCCTCCTTCCACGGCGGCAACATGGCCACCGACGCCGAGGACAGCCCGCACAGGCTCGCGCCCAGGATCACCGCCAGGCTGTTGATCGCCGGGGCCGACGAAGACCGCAGCTTCGACGCGGCGCAGTGCGAACGCCTGGACGCGGCCCTGAAGGCGGCCGGCGTCGACGCCGAGGTCTCCATCTGGCAGGGCGCCAAGCACGGCTGGGTCCCCACCGACATGCCCGTCTACAACAAGGACGCCGCCGAGCGGCACTGGGTTGAGTTGGTCGCGCTCTTCGATGAGACGCTGAAGTAGCCGCCGCGACCTACCGGCCACGAAAAAGGGCCGCTGTCGCCAGCGGCCCTTCCCGGAACGACACTTCGTTCAGCGCGGCTTAGGCGGCGGCTTGCTCGGCAAGCTTGGCCTTCAGCTGGCGCTTGATCTTCTGGGCCTTGGGCGACAGCTCGTCGTCGCTGGCCTTCAGCAGGAACGGGTCGAGCCCGCCGCGGAAGTCCAGGGTCCGCAGCGCCGCATTGGTGATGCGCAGGCGATAGGACTGACCCAGCGCGTCCGACTGCAACGTCGCGGGCGACAGCGCAGGCAGGAAGCGGCGCTTGGTCTTGATATTCGAGTGGCTCACATTGTGGCCGACCATCGGGCCGACACCGGTGAGTTCGCAACGACGCGACATGGGACGAAAACCTTCGCGAGAACAGGGACGCAGCGGGGCGGGCCCCGCGCGAGAGCGGGCGATATAGAGGAAGGGCGGGCTCCGCGTCAAGGTGAGCCAGCCATTCGGCGCCGCCTTGGGCGAAGTTTCCCTCCGGCCGCGAGCCTCCTTATACACGGACGGGTGCGTAGGGATGGGTGGAGGACGACGCAGGTGACCCGGCTGGCCCTGGTAATGATCGCCCGCGACGAGGCGCGCTCGATCGCCCGCGCCCTCGAGAGCGCCCGCGCCCACGTCGACCAGATGATCGTGCTCGACACCGGCTCGACCGACGCCACCCGCGAGATCGCCAGTGCCTGCGGTGCGCAGGTCCACGAGTTCGCCTGGTGCGACGATTTCGCCGCCGCCCGTAACGCGGCGCTCAGCCATTCCAACGCGGACTGGAACCTGATCCTCGACGCCGACGAATGGCTGGCCGGCGGGACGGAGAGCCTGAGCGCCGAGGTCCTGCCGCCCGGCGGCGGCGGTTTCCTGGGCGCGATCCGGGTCCGCAGTCTGATCGACGACCAGCCGGGCGCGGCCAGCCAGGCCTGGATCGCGCGGGTCCTGCCGCGCGGCGTGGGCTATGCCGGCCGGATCCACGAACAGCCGGTCAGCGACCTGCCGCAGCGGCCGCTCGCCCTGGAGATCGGCCACGACGGCTACTCCGCCGAGAACCTGGAGCGCAAAGGCGCCCGCAACGAGATGCTGCTGATGCGCGAGCTCGAGGCGGCGCCTGACGACCCCTATCTCTGGTTCCAGCTCGCTAAGGAGCATCAGGCCCGCCAGCGCTTTCCCCAGGCCGCCTTCTGCTTCACTGAGGCGCTGCGGCTGGCCCCGCCCGACGCCGGCTATCGCCATCCCCTGGTGGTGCGCACCCTGATGATGCTGAAGGCCAATGGGCAGCTGGCCGAGGCCCTGACGCTCGCCGACGCCGAGGTCGCCAACTGGGCGGATTCGCCCGACTTCTATTTCATCGTCGGACATCTCTACCTGGAGGCGGCCGGCGAGGCGCCCAGCCAGGCCAAGGATCATTTCCTGCCAATCGCCGAATCCGCCTGGAAGCGCTGCCTGGAAATCGGCGAGCGGCCCGATCTGGAAGGCGCGGTGTTCGGCTGCGGCGGCCACCTGGCGGCCCACAACCTGGCCGCCTTCCACGAGACCCTGGGCGATCCTCAGAAGGCCGCCGAATACGCCGCCCTGGCCCAGCGACTGCGCGCGCAAGGTTAAGGGTCTTGTGGCTGAAGCTCGTTGAGATACAATATGTTGCGGTGAACAAAGGCTGAATCTGGCGAGATAGCTGATTCGGTCCTGATTCGTTTCGCCCCTGTTCCGGGCCACCTATCCCACGCCGTTAGCCATACTCTTCAGGATCAAGTCGTGTTCGGCATCCTGTGCGCCACCGTCGAGGAGATCGCCGCGCTCCGGGCGCGGCTGGACGTGGACGCTGAGCCGGAGCGGCACGGGCCGACGCGGGTCTGGCGGGGACGGTTTGGCGTCGAGCCGCTGGTGCTGGCGCAGGCCGGCATCGGCAAGGTCAACGCCGCGGCGGCCGCCACCCTGCTGCTCAGCGTCTTCGATGCGACCCGGCTGATCTTCTGCGGCGTGGCCGGCGGGCTCGATCCGGAGCTGCCGGTGGGCGCGGTGCTGCTGGCCGACCGGATGGCGATCCACGACTACGGGGTGATGGTGGGCGGCCGGCTGACCTCGACCGCGTCCGGCCTGGTGCCGCTGGGCGCGCCGGAGCTCAAGGCCCTGTCGCCGGTCCCGGCGGCGGTCCGAGAGACCCTGCGGCGGCTGGCCGAGGTTCTGGCCCCCCAGCTGGAAGCCCCCGTGCGGGTGGGCGGCATCGTCACCGCCGACTACTTCCTGAACTGTGCCGAAACCCGAGAGGCCCTGCACGCCCAATTCGCCGCCCAGGCCATCGACATGGAGTCCGGCGCGGTCAACCAGGTCGCCCAGGCCTGGGACGCGCCGCTCTACGTCATCCGCACCCTCTCCGACCTGGCCGGCGCGGAAAGCCACCTCACCTATCCGCAGATGGCCCAGATGGCGGCCCACAACTCGGCCCTCTGCGTGTTGGACCTGCTGGCGCTGTTGGCCGCAGACGCTTGACCTCAGTTCCTCCCCCGCTCGCGGGGGAGGTGGCCCGAAGGGTCGGAGGGGGCGCTGGAGCCGTGCGCTGAACTCAGTGCACCAGCAGCGCCCCCTCCACCACTTCGTGGCCCCCCTCCCCCGAAGTGTTCCCTTCGGGGGAGGAACTGGATAGACTCATCCGTCCCTTGATTTGTTCGGGACACGACCCCCCACAATGAGCCGAGCCAACACCCGCGCGATCGTCGCCGAGCTGCAGCGTCTGCTGCCCAATGCGCATGCGCCCTATTCCGGCGTGCATGTGAGCGCCGCGGTGGAAACCACCGACGGGCGCCTCTACTACGGCGTCAACGTCGAGAACGCCGCCTATCCGCAGGGGGTCTGCGCCGAGGCGAGCGCCATCTCGGTCGCGGTCACCCAGGGGCCGACCGTCATCCGGCGGGTCTATGTCGCCTCTTCCCTGCCCGAGCAGGTCTGGCCCTGCGGCGGCTGTCGCCAGAAGATCTTTGAGTTCTCGCAAGCCGGCTGCGAGATCGTCGCCATCGGACCGAATGGCGAACTGGCCACGCGCACCATCGAGCAGTTGCTGCCGCTGGGCTTCCGCCTGGACCCCGCGAAGGCCCCCCGCGTCTAACTGCCGCTTGCCCGACTCCCTGCGCGACCCCAAGTTCAGGACATGAGCGACCGCACCACAGGCGTGGCCCCTCCCAGGCTGGTGGCCGTGCTCGGCCCCACCAACACCGGCAAGACGCATCTGGCGGTCGAGCGGATGCTGGGCCACGCGTCGGGCATGATCGGCCTGCCGCTGCGGCTGCTGGCCCGCGAGATCTACGACCGCATCGTCAAGCTCAGAGGCGTGCGCGCCGTCGCCCTGATCACCGGCGAGGAGAAGATCGTCCCGCCGCGGCCGCACTATTTCGTCTGCACGGTCGAGGCCATGCCGCTCAGCCGCGAGGTCGAGTTCCTGGCGGTCGATGAGATTCAGCTCTGCGCCGACCCGGAGCGCGGCCACGTCTTCACCCACCGGCTGCTGCATGCGCGCGGCACGGCCGAGACCATGCTTCTCGGCGCTGGGACGATGGCGCCCCTGGTCCGCCGCCTGCTGCCGCACGCCGAGATCGTCACCCGTGAGCGGTTCAGCGCGCTCACCTATGCCGGCCCCAAGAAGCTCACCCGCCTGCCCCGGCGCTCCGCCGTCGTCGCCTTCAGCGCCGACCAGGTCTACGCCATCGCGGAGCTGATCCGCCGCCAACGCGGCGGGGCGGCGGTGGTGATGGGCTCGCTGTCGCCCCGCACCCGCAACGCACAGGTCGCGCTCTACCAGTCCGGCGAGGTCGACTTCCTGGTGGCCACCGACGCCATCGGCATGGGCCTGAACATGGACGTCGACCATGTGGCCTTCGCCGGCCTGCACAAGTTCGACGGCAAGCGCACCCGCTTCCTCTACCCGCAGGAGGTCGGCCAGATCGCCGGGCGCGCCGGCCGCTATCAACGCGACGGCACCTTCGGGGTCACCGGCGAAGCGCCGGACATGGACGAGGACCTGGTCCGCTCGGTCGAAGAGCACAGTTTCGAGCCGGTCACCGGCGCGGAATGGCGCAATTCCAACCTGGAGTTCGGCACAGTCCCGGCCCTGCTCAAGTCGCTGGCCAAGACCCCGGACCGCGCGGGGCTGGAGCTGTCGGCCGAGGCGCTGGACGAGATCACCCTTCGCCGGCTGGTGCAGGACCCCGACGTCATTGAGCGCGCCCGCAACAAGGCCGCCATCGAACGGCTGTGGGAATGCTGCCAGACGCCGGACTTCCGCAAGCTGGCGCTGGACGAGCACACCAGCCTCGCCAAGGAATTCTTCCTCCACCTGACCACCGGAAAAGGACGGATTCCCGAGGACTGGATCGCCAAACAGTACGGCCACCTCGACCGCGTTGACGGCGAGATCGACACCCTGGCGGCGCGGCTCTCCAGCGTCCGCACGCTCGCCTATATCGCCAACCGCCCCGACTGGCTGGTGGACGCGGCGGCCTGGCAGGGAACCCTGCGCGGGCTGGAGGACCGGCTTTCCGACACCCTGCACCAGAAGCTGATGGCCCGCTTCGTCGACCGGCGGACCAGCGCGCTGATGCGGGGCCTGCGGGTGCGCGAGGACATGCTGGCCGGCGTCGGCGCCGATGGGGCGGTGACCGTCGAGGGCCATTTCGTGGGTCGCCTGACCGGCGTGCGGTTCGAGGCGGCGCAGGGCTCATCGGTGCTGGAAGAGAAGGCGCTGCGGGCCGCTGCGACCCACGCTGTCGGGCCGGAGATCGCGCGGCGCCTGGGCCGACTGGCGGCCGAGCCGGACGAGGCCTTCAGCCTGACGCCCGATGGCGTGGTGCTGTGGCAGGGCGAGGCCGCCGGCGTGCTGGCCGGCGGCGAGCCGTTCCGGCCGCGCGTGCGGCTGCTGGGCGAGCTGGGCCACGACGCGGCGCGGCAGCGGGCGGCGCACCGGCTGGAGGCCTTCGTGGCCGGCGAGGCGGGCCGCAGGCTCTCGGGCCTTCGCAAGCTCGAGGCCGCGGTCGCTGACGGCAAGATCAAGGGCCTGGCGCGCGGCCTCGCCTTCCGGCTGATCGAGGCCGGCGGCGTGCTGGACCGCGCCCAGGTCCGCGCCGAGGCCCGGGCGCTCAGCCAGGTGGAGCGGCGGATGCTGCGCGGCCTGGGCGTGAAGCTCGGCGCCTTCAGCGTCTACATGCCGTCCCTGCTGCGGCCCGACGCCCGCGCCCTGACCCAGGCGCTTGCCGCCCGCGACGTACCCGGCTGGCGGCCTGTCGCCGACAAGCCGAGTCGCTTGCCGGCGCAGGCGCCCTCACCCCGCGCGCTCTCGGCCTTTGGCCTGCGCGCGGTGCGGAGCCTGGCCGTGCCGGTGGAGCAGCTGGAACGGCTGGACGAACTGCTGCGCGCGGGCGTCAAACAGGGCGGCGGCGTGGTGTTCTCCGATGAGGCGCGGGAGGCGCTCGGCTGGAGCCCCGACGAAGCCCGCGAAATTCTCAAGGGTCTGGGCTATGCTGCAATCAAGCGCAGCGGCGAAGCCACCGCCTGGCGGCGTCGCGCCGAGCGTGAATTCTCCCTGGAGCATCGTCCCATCATCGCCCCCAACTCGCCTTTTGCCGCCCTCGCCGCTCTGCAGGGCGAGCCCGCGCCCGTGCGCCGTCCCCGACGGCGCCGCCGGACCGGGACGGCCCGCTCATGAGCGAGCCCGCCCCCACGGAAGCCACCCGCGCCGACGCCTGGCTCTGGCGCGCCCGCTTCTTCAAGACCCGCACGCTCGCGTCCGACTTCATCGAGGAAGGCCGCATCCGGCTGACCCGCGCCGGCCACGAAAACCGCGTCGACAAACCGGCGCGCTCGCTGAAGGTCGGCGACGCCCTGGTCTTCGCGCTCGGCGGCAAGCTGATCGCGGTGAAGATCGAATCGCTGGGCGAACGCCGCGGAAACCCAAAGGAAGCGCGGGCGCTCTATTCCAAGCTGGACGCCGCCTGACGCACGGGCCACCCGCTTAGAGAATTCCTCGAAAGCCCGCTTGGTCTGGCGCCATTGACATCACGCCGCCGGACCGTGAAAAACCCGCGCCCTACCTCGACAGTATCGAAGGCCGCCGCCCCGCCATGACCTACATCGTGATGGATCCCTGCATCAAATGTAAGTTCATGGACTGCGTGGAGGTGTGCCCGGTCGACTGCTTCTACGAAGGTGAGAACTTCCTGGCGATCAATCCGGACGAATGCATCGACTGCGGCGTCTGCGAGCCGGAGTGCCCGGTCGACGCGATCAAGCCCGACACTGAGGACGACGCCGACGGCAAGTGGCTGCGGATCAATTCCGAATACGCCAAGGTCTGGCCGAACATCACGGTCAAGGGCGAGGCCCCGGCCGACGCTGAAGACTTCGAGCGCGAGACCGGCAAGCTTGAGAAATACTTCTCCGAGAAGCCCGGCCGCGGCTCCTGAGCTGACGCCCCGCGTCAGAACGCGGCGCCACCCCTGCCGGGGCAAGCCTTTCATTCGGCTTCATTTTATGTTACCGTTAGGGACGATGTGGCGCACAGGCTGACTTAGGCCTTGCTCATCGATCTAGAGAAACGCCGTTGCGGCGCAGTCCATGAGGGATAGCTCCGGCGACAGGCGAAGGGTGTCTTAAGAGGTCTACTTCCGCCCCAAACGACGATGCCGCCGCGGCCTTTTCGCGGAGAGCATGGCTTTGTCGCTTGGCGTTAGCGCGTCAGCGGTCCGCGTTCGTCCGGGCCCAGCATTATGAAGAGGGTTTTCTATGAGCAAGAGCGGTCATGATTTCTCGGTTGGCGATCACGTCGTCTATCCGGCCCACGGGGTTGGCCAGGTGCAGGGGATCGAAGTCCAGGAAGTCGCCGGTCTGAAGCTCGAAGTTTATGTGATCACTTTCGACCACGAGAAGATGACGCTGCGGGTGCCGACCGCCAAGGCCCGTGCCTCCGGCCTGCGCGCGCTCGCCGAAACCAATGTGGTGACCCAGGCGCTGACGACCCTCAAGGGCCGCGCCCGGGTGAAGCGCACCATGTGGTCGCGCCGCGCGCAGGAATACGAAGCCAAGATCAACTCCGGCGACCTGATCTCCATCGCCGAGGTGGTGCGCGACCTGCACCGCGCCGAGAACCAGCCGGAACAGTCCTATTCGGAGCGTCAGCTTTACGAATCGGCCCTGGACCGCATGGCCCGCGAAGTCGCCGCCATCGAGCGCATCGACCGCGACGCCGCCATCGGCATCCTCAACAAGTCGCTGATCAAGGCGGTCGCCGCCTAAGACCCTCGACAGATTGAATCTGGAAACGCCCGGGCTAGTCCCGGGCGTTTTCGTTTGACCCCTTGTCCGGCGAGGCGCTCCAGCTAACAACGGACGGTGGGGAGACCAGGACCATGGCTGACGACGCCAGCGCGATCGCCCGGGACACCTTGGCGAAGGAGGCTCGCGAGCGGGCCTATTCGACGCCGCTCAAGGACTTCGATGTCTCCAACATCGAGCACTTCACCAGCGACACCCATTGGCCCTGGTTCGAACGCCTGCGCCGCGAGGACCCGGTGCACTACTGCGCCGACAGCCCGTACGGCGCCTATTGGTCGGTGACCAAGTTCCAGGACATCGTGGCGGTGGATTCCAACCACGAGGTCTTCTCCTCGTCGGCCGAGATCGGCGGCATCATGATCGCCGACGCCAAGGAATCCCGCGCCGAGTCCAGCTTCATCGGGCTCGACCCGCCGGACCACGACGACCAGCGCCGGGTGGTCACGCCCACCTTCTCCTCGACCAGCATGGCGCAGATGGAGCCGCTGATCCGATCGCGCGCCGCGGCCATCCTCGACGAACTGCCGGTCGGCGAGACCTTCGATTTCGTCGACAAGGTCTCCGTCGAACTGACCAGCCAGATGCTGGCCACCCTGTTCGACTACCCCTTCGACCAGCGCCGCAACCTGGTGAAACTCTCCGACATGGCGCTGAGCGGTCCGACCCAGGCCGAGATGACCATGGAAGAGATGGTGGCGCGGCAGGAAGAGTTCATGCCGCTGATCATGCCGTTCATCGGCCTGTGGAATGAGCGCAAGGACGGGCCCACGGCCAACGACCTGATCTCGCTGCTCAGCCACGATCCCGCCACCCGCAAGAACGACACGCCGGAGCTCTACCTGGGCAACCTCATGCTGCTGACCGTGGCCGGCAGCGACACCACGCGCCACTCGATCACCGGCGCGCTGATGGCCTTCCAGGACTATCCCGACGCCTACGACCGGCTGCGCGCCAACCCGGCGCTGCTGGACAGCGCCGTGCCGGAAATCGTCCGCTGGCAGAGCCCGGTGGCCCACATGCGCCGCACCGCGACGCAGGACACCGAACTTGGCGGCAAGGCCATCAAGAAGGGCGACCGGGTGATCATGTGGTACGTCTCGGGCAACCGCGACGACGAGGTGATCGCCGACGCCGACCGCTTCATCATCGACCGCGAGCGGCCGCGCCAGCACGTCGCCTTCGGCTTCGGCATCCACCGCTGCGTCGGCAACCGGCTGGCCGAGATGCAGCTGCGCGTGGTCTGGGAAGAAATCCTCAGGCGCTTCGAACGCATCGAGGTGGTGGGCGAGCCAGGCCGGCTGCAATCCAACTTCGTGAAGGGCTACACGGCCTTGCCGGTGCGGATCGTCGCGTAGGCCGCCTAGACGCTGTCCAGCAGGGCCACTTCATCTCTCGGCCCGCGGTCCAGCTCGGCGGTCAATCGCTCGCGGTCGAGGTCGCCTTCCCAGCGGGCGATGACCAGGGTTCCGACGCCGTTGCCGACGAAGTTGGTGAGCGCCCGGCAGGCGCTCATGAACCGGTCGACGCCGACCAGCAGGGCAAGTGCTGCGATCGGTAGGTCGGGGATCACCGCCAGCGTCGCGGCGAGCGTGATGAAGCCCGCGCCGGCCACGCCGCTCGCCCCCTTGGACGTCAGCATGGCGACACCCAGCAGGGTCGCCTCCTGCCCAAGGCTGAGCGGGGTGTTGGTCGCCTGGGCCAGGAACAGGGTCGCGAGCGTCATGTAGATGTTGGTGCCGTCGAGGTTGAACGAATAGCCGGTGGGGATCACCAGTCCGACCGTGGTCTTGCCGGCCCCCAGCCGCTCCAGCTTGGCCATGATCAGCGGCAGCGCCGCCTCCGACGACGAGGCGCCCAGCACGATCAGCAGCTCGTCGCGGATGTAGGCCAGGAACTTCAGGATCGAGAAGCCGCTGAGCCGGGCGATCGTCCCCAGCACGATCAGCACGAACAGCAGGCTGGTCAGGTAGAAGGTCCCCACCACCGCGCCCAACTGCACCAGCGAGGCCACCCCGAACTTGCCGATGGTGAAGGCCATGGCCCCGAATGCGCCCAGCGGCGCCAGCCGCACGATCACCCCGATGATCCCGAAGAATAGCTTGGCGATGCCCTCCAGCACGCCCGCCGTCTTGTCGCCGAATGCGCCCAGGCCCGTGCAGGCGAAACCGGTCAGGATGGCGATCAGCAGCACCTGCAACAGGTCGCCACCGGCGAACGCGCCCAGGAAGGTGTCCGGGATCAGGTTCATCAGGTGGTCGATCAGGCTTTCGCCGTGCGCCGCCTTGGCCGCGTAGCCCGCGCCGATCGAGGGATCCAGCGTCTTGGGATCGATATTGAAGCCCGCGCCCGGGTGCAGGACGGTTCCGACCACCAAGCCGATCAACAGGGCGAAGGTCGAGACCGCCTCGAAATAGATCAACGTCCGCGCGCCCAGGCGCCCGAAGGCCTTCAGGTCGCCCATCCGCGCGATGCCGGCGGCCACGGTGCAGAAGATCACCGGGGCGATGGCCATCTTCACCAGCTTGATGAAGGCGTCGCCCAGCGGCTTCAGCGAGGCGCCGAAATGCGGCCAGAGCCAACCCACCACCGCGCCCAAGGCCGTGGCGACCAGCACCTGCACCCAGAGCTGACGGAAAACCCGCAAGAAACCCATGCGCCGACCAAGCCCCCGATAACGTCACCGACTCCCGGCGTTTCCACGCCCCTTCGGTTAGGCTATCACGCGCCTCGCGTGGCCCGGTAGCTCAGCCGGATAGAGCAGAGCTTTCCTAAAGCTAAGGTCGGGGGTTCGAGTCCCTCCCGGGCCGCCATCTGCGGAACAATGTTGAGGAAATTCAACAACGAGTCCGAGGTTTGACAGAGAGGTTTGACAGCCTTGGTTCGCTATCTGTGCGCCAAGGAGCTGATAGCCGCCTTTGCAAGGCGATGTTGAGCCGCGCTCTTGGTATATCGCTCCACTTCCCTGAGGCTTGCATGGCCGGTGATCGCGGCAATTTCGAGCGACGAACAGCCCGCTTCAGCTAACCACCGTGAGGCGGCCTTTCGGAGACCGTGTGGGCTTGAATGCTTAGGCAGACCGGCCTGCGCAGCGCACTCGGAAAACCAATTCGAAAACCCAACCGGACTGAATGGCTTGCCGCTAGCGGTGACGAGGAACGTCATATTGTCCTTTGGCCACCTGTCGATCTCGGCCTTCAGGGTCGAGTGGATAGGGATCGATAGGGATGTTCCGGTCTTCTGCTGCGTGACCTGGATAGCTCCATCACGGATATGCTGGCGTCCCAATCGCACCACGTCTGAACGCCGCTGGCCGATGTGGCCACCCTAGTCCCTCGAATTATCTGACCAAGCGTTGCCATTCGTTCTAGCATCCTTGATCAGGCGTTGGGGGATGCCAAATGAGTTCTAGGAATTGGCGAGGGCTGCTTGCCTCGATTGGCGCACTCTCGACGGTATCGTCGCCTGCTTGGTCACAGCAGGAGTCGGCCTTGGCGAAGGGTGTCGCGGCCTACGAACGGCACGATTACCTCGATGCCTTTGCGGTCCTAAAACCTCTCTCGGCGGCGGGCGAGCCGAAGGCGACCGAACTGCTCGCGGAAATGTTCTCCGACGGCTCCGGCGTGCCAGCCAACCCTGAAGAGGCAGCTAGGTTGCGAAGCCAAGCGGCCACTCAGAGAACCCTGTTCGGGGCTCTGCCTGATCCCTGGGAACCGCGCGACAACTCCGCCGCCGACGGGCTCAGAGCGTTTGACAGCAAGGACTACCTAGAAGCCTTCAGCCAACTGAAGCCCGCCGCCGACAGAGGGGACGCCACTGCGCAGATCAGGTTAGGCGACCTTTTCGCCAACGGTCTCGGCGTCCCACAGAACAACCCAGAAGCCGCCCGACTTTATGCCTCGGCTATGACAGGAACACTGCCGGCATCTCCACTGCACCGGGTCGCAAGCGAAAGGTTGAAAGCCCTCGATGCGCCTCTCCCACCGCGACCTGAACTCGCTTCCACCCCTCCTTATGCCCAGCCGGATGGTGCCACTGCGGTCAGTAAGCCAGCCAAGTCTCGCATACCGTGGGGCAAGATAGCGTTGGGCGCTCTCATTGTGGTCGGAGTGGCCGCTCTCGCCGTGGCTGCCTCAAAGGGCGGAGGGGGCGGATACGGGGCTCCCGCAGACTATCAGTGGAGATGGGACGGGTTCAGGGGCGCTTACGGCAACATGGAATGGCGTTGCCGCGGTGTAGAAACCGGGCAATTTGCGGACAGCTACCATTGCGCGGGTCAACCGCAGATCGACAATACCTGGCCCGGCCAATGAACGTGGTGTCCATCGACCTGAGCCGCTCATTGAGGAACCGTAAGCACCCCACGATCGGCTCTCAGGTTCAGGAGATCCGCTAGTTCATCAGCCACGTCATCATGCTCGCACTCGATCATGCGCTCCTCGCGCGGAGCGTCGTCGGGCGATAACAGCACGATGCGATAAGGCGCCACCTTCAACCTCCCCCTTGAATTCGAACCCTTGACCAATGGCAGCCGATTTGGCGGG
>CAIJOB010000025.1 GCA_903822175.1 uncultured Alphaproteobacteria bacterium | reverse complement strand
CTGTCAAACGGCGCGCAATCGGGACCCCCTATCGGCGCCGAATAGGGACCCCTCTTCGATACCCGGATCAGCGGCGAGGCGCGTAGCCATCAGCGAGCGCAGCGCGTCGCCGCGGGGTGAGCCACGGGCGGTTCAGCTGCGCCCGGAGGGGGGTCTGGGGGGAGGTTGAACGGATTGTGGATAACTTGGCGGGGGCGCTGGATCAGTTGCGGTTCCTGAGCCGCCAGCTGTCATTGCCGGTCTCGACGATGTCGCAGTGGTGGGTGAGCCGGTCGAGCAGCGCCGTGGTCATCTTGGCGTCGACGAAGACGGTCGGCCATTCTCCGAAGGCCAGATTGGTGGTGATGATCACTGAGGTCTTCTCGTAGAGCTTGCTGACCAGATGGAACAGCCGCTGGCCGCCGGACTGAGCCAGCGGCAGGTAGCCCAGCTCATCGAGGACCACGAGGTCGAGGCGGGAGAGCTGGGCGGCCAGGGTCCCAGCCTTGCCGCGGCGGGCCTCGTCCTCCAGCTGGTTGACCAGATCGACGGTGTTAAAGTAGCGGCCACGGGCGCCGGCGCGCACGACGTTGGCGGTGATGGCGATGGCCAGGTGGGTCTTGCCGGTGCCGGTCCCGCCGACCAGGACGATGTTGCGATGGTTGGCCAGGAAGGCGCCGGCGTGCAGTGAGCGCACCAGGCCCTCGTTGATCGGTGCGCCCTCGAAGCTGAAGGCGGCCAGGTCCTTCATCACCGGCAACTTCGCGGCGGTCAGGCGATAGCGGATCGAGGCGGCCTGGCGATGGGCGGTCTCGGCCCTCAGCAGATCGGCCAGGATCTCCATGGCCGTGCGATTGCGTTGCAGGCCCGTGGTGACTGTCTCGTCGAAGGCCCCGGCCATGCCCTTCAAGCCCAGCTGGGAGAAGGCCTCGATCATCTCATGCCGCTGCATGGGAGCCTCGCAGTTGATCGTAACGGGCGCAGTCGGCGATCGGCGGATGGCGCAGCGCCAGGGCCTCGGAAGTGGTGATCGGCTGGGGCGCTGGTGGCTCACGCCGCCGGGCCAGGATGTTGAGGATGACCTCGTCGCTGGCGGCGCCAGCGTCGAGGGCTTCGCGGACCGCGTCATCGACCGCGTCTAGGCCATCGTCCAGCACTGCGGCCAGCACGCGGACGAACCGCCGGTCGGCTTCGTCGCCGCGACCCAGCTTGCGCCTCAGCCGGGTCAGGGCCGGCGGCAGCGACCAATCCTGGAACGGCGCGCCGTTGCGCAGGGCGCCGGGCTTGCGGGCCAGTACCGGCAGGTAGTGCCAGGGATCATAGATCGTCCGGCCGCGGCCGAAGCAGCGGGCGTGCTCGGCCACCACCTCGCCGGCGCAGCGCACGACGATCCGATCGGCATAGGCGCGCACCTGGGCCGTACACTTGGCGGCCTTGGCCATCACCGAGTAGCGGTTGCGGTCGAAGGTGATCAGGCAGGTCCCGCTGACGGCGTGCTGGGCCTCGTGGAAGCCGTCGAACGGGGCCAGGATCGGCTGCAGCGCCGGCCGTTCGGCCTCCAGGGCCTGGGCCAGGGTGATCCCGCCCTGCTCCGGATGAGGATGCTGGCGCGCCCAGCGGCGGCACTCGGCTTCCAGCCAGCCGTTCAACTCCTCCAGGCTGGCGAACCGCAGGCGTGGCTTGAAGAACCGATCGCGGCTGATCTTCACCTGGTTCTCGACCTGGCCCTTCTCCCAGCCCGAGGCCGGCGTGCAGGCGGTCGGCTCGAACATGTAGTGGTCGGCCATCAGCAGGAAGCGGCGGTTGAAGACCCGTTGCTTGCCGACGAACACCGCGTCCACCGCGGTCTTCATGTTGTCGTAGATGCCCCGGATGGGCACGCCGCCGAAGAACACGAAGGCTCGCTGGTGGGCGTCGAACACCATCTCCTGGGTCTCGCGCGGATAGGCCCGCAGATAGATCGCCCGCGACGCGCACAGCCGGACATGGGCCACCTTCACTCGCAGCGGCTGGCCGGCGATCTCCACGTCCTCGTGGCTGAAGTCGAACTGGAACGCCTCGCCTGGCGCAAACATCAGCGGCACGAACGCCACCCCGCCATCGCCCGGCGCCGCCTTGGTCTCCTCGCGCCAGCGCGCCGCATAGCGCCGCACCGAGTCATAGGAGCCGTCGTAGCCCTCCCGGACCAGCAGGTCCCAGACCCGGGTCAGCTTCAGCCGGTCCCGCCGGGGCCGCGCCTCGTTCTCGACCAGCAGCTGCTCCAGCCGCTCGCGCACCGGACCGATCTTCGGGAACGGCTGGGTCGTGCGCTGATAGCTGAACGCGCCTTCCTCCGCCCGGATCGCCTTGCGCACCACCTTGCGCGATAATCTCAGGTCCCGACAGATCGCCTTGATCGGCTTGCCCGCCGCATACTCACGGCGAATCCGAACCACTGTCTCCACCACCAACATCCCGAACTTGACCGCCTGGCTGAAACCAAGCCGCCGTGCCTAAACCATCGGAATGAGGGGTCCCTCTTCGGCGCCGATCACCCCGCTAAGGGGGTCCTTCTTCCACGCCGCTGCACAAGTATGCCGGTCGAACAGCTACATCCTAGCCGCTCGCCACCGCCTGCTGCGGGCTGGAAACGGCATGGCCCCGGCAGCAGGTGTGACCTCCCAAATGGGCTTTGATTGTCCCCGAACAGGTGAGCCAGGCCGTCATGCAGTGCGAGGCCGAGATCGGTCCCATAGAGATATTGGTGAACAATGCCGGGATCCAACGACGCGGACCCTTGCTGGACCTGGATCACGCCGACTGGCGGGCCGTAATGTCGACGAACCTCGACGCCGTCTTCTCGGTCAGCCGTGAGGTTGCGCGGGGCATGATCACTAGGGGCCATGGCAAGATCATCAGTATTGCCTCCTTGATGAGCGAAGTCGCCCGACCAGGAACGGCACCCTATGCGGCAGCCAAGGGGGGCGTCAAAATGTTGACCCGCGCCATGTGCGTCGAATGGGCACCCCTGGGCCTGCAGATCAATGCCATTGGCCCGGGATATTTCGCGACGGAGCTTACAGCGCAGCTCGTGGCCGATCCGACATTCGACAGCTGGATTCGCGCACGGACACCTGCCGGCCGCTGGGGTCGGGTTGAGGAGCTTGTAGGGGTCGCCGTTTTCCTTGCCTCTGGAGCATCGGACTTCGTGAACGGACAGACCGTCTATGTCGACGGTGGTGTGTTGGCCGGACTCTAATTCAGAACATCAGAGCTCGCTGGATCTCAAATCCAGTCCTCATACCCTGGATCTTGTGGCTGGGCGGCTTCGGTTACGAAACTAAGCCTCCGATCGGACGGTTAGGGTGCTGCGATATGAAAGCGATTATTCCGCCTGACGGTTTGCCGCGAGAGCCGCAATGTCAGGAGCTCAGCACCGCCAAACTGCGCAAATAGGTCCTCACAGGCCTCTCGGTCTGCATCGCCGAGGGTCGCATAATAGCCCAGTGAACGCTGTAGCAGCCAGATGGTCTGCAGGCTGGCGCTCGTGGACACCGAGACACCGTTCCGATCGACCTTCACCTTTGGAAGGATAGGCTGGTCCTGTTGGTCGCCGAGGGGTTCGTCAGGGTCCGGATTGGTCTCTTCAACCCACTGCTCATAGGCCAGGGCTTCAAGAATGATCCGTTCTCCCTGGTCTGAAATCAGATGGGCCAGGACAGGCAGGAGGGTCTCGGGGATGGCATCGTCGTTCGGAAAGACCAGAGGCGTGTCAGAAAATTCCGGGGACTGGAGATCAGGGGTGTTCATGTGCTCAACCCACCGGAAGACCCTTGGGGCGTTGTTCTGCATCACCCTCAGCGGTACCGGATCACGCCCCATGTGCGCGTGAAGCGCACCCATGAAAGCAAAGTCAGCTGCGGAAGGCCGCCCACCCATAATGTAGGGACAAACCCGGAAATGGGCATCCAGCACCTTCAGAAGATGGACATAGCTTTGTTCCATCGCGGCTAGCAGGTCCGCATCGGGTGCGATGACCCCACCCCGAGACAGCATACGGTCTGCGATCACCTGGCCATAATGCAGTAACTCTGCATCGTCGCCCTGCGGGCGGAATGAACGTCCGAAATCCATCTTCACAAAGTGAAGGTTTTCCTCAAAAAACCAGCGATAACGCCAAGCTAGGTGGACAAGACCCTCACTGGCAAAGAGCTCTAGGAGATGGGCGATCAGCCTTTGCCTGGGCGTTTGCGGCAATGCGGCCGGCTCCGGACAAAGTTGCTCCACAGCGTCAAAAATGACCGTACTGTCCTGAAAGACCTGTCCATCAGGGGTTTCTAGCTGGGGGATACGGTGGCTACCGGAAGCAGGCCTGACATAGCTCCGGAACCTTGGATGACTCGGCAGGCGTTCAATGAAGGCTATGCCCTTCTTGCGCAGATAAGACCGCGTCTTTGCTGTGTAATAGGACGCGTAGGAGCCATAGAGAACGTACGGGGCATTCACGGCGTCTTTATCCTTGCATAATGTGGCAGCACGCAAACCCGCCCTGCACCCAAGCATGGTGCCGGGGAACACCATGCGCTAGCCTTCAATACGTATCTGCCTGTTCAGGGTAGGGCCACAGGATGTCAGGGCAAGGCGACCGGCAGACCACACCAGACTCTGTTCTGGCGGTCTGGTGCCTACAAGGTCGTGCTAGACGGAGACTGGAAGCTGCAGTCCAGCGAGGCCCAGCATAAGGTCTGGCTGTTTAATCTGGCCACGGACCCAACCGAGCAGCATGAACTTTCAACGGTCGAACCCGCGCGGGTTCGCACCATGCTGGCCCTGCTGAAGACCCAGGATGACCAGAGCGCCAAGTCAATCTGGCCGTCACTTGTGAGGGCACCGATCTTTGTCGATCATCCGGGGGGACAATCCCAGAAAAAGGGTCAGGACTTCATCTTCTGGGACAACTGACCATGCGGCCAGCCACCTTGTTGTGGGTCAGAATTATCTCAAGGTGCGTGGTTTCCGATACGGATCCAACCCAGCACCCCGACCAGAGCCAATAGAAGCGCCATGATCAGTTTGATGGCCAGCAGGGATATGACCGGAGAGGTCGGGCGGGCCTCGGTATAGGCCATGGACGAAAACTTGTTATCCACGCCCGACTGCATGGCAGGATCGGTGAAGATGACCAAAAAATCGCGCAGAGATCTGTAGCGGACCAGGGCCACCCGCGCGAAGTCTGTGGGGTCACGCCCTAATAGCAGCCCCCGGACGTGACCAACATAGACAGGCATGGACCCGTGCCGCAGCAGGGCCGGAAGAACGGCACGGGCATAGGCCCTATCTTGCTTGACGGCTTCAGGGCCAGTTTTCAGTTGCTCAAGATTGATCATGTAGAATTCGCGACCGTCATCGTGAGCGATCAACCCTGCTATGGCTGCCACGACGTCTGGCTGTTCAGCGGCCGCAGAACTCGCCCGCACCTGGTCTAGAAAAACACGCCCCTCGGCAAGCCCTATGGGCTGACCCGAGCCGCCGTACCACAAGCAAAATGCGCCAAATAAAAGGACCAGGGCCCCAGCCCAGAGCCGTTGTAATACCTGTCGAGAGACCAGGACGTCCGCCTTTTGGTTATCTGTTCGGGTGGTCTAAGGCCTTACGGCAAGGACCTCAGCTGAACCGGCTGATGAAGGCAATCATCTCACGCGCCATGTCCTCACCCACATCTTCCTGGGAATAGTGGCCGGCGGCGAAAACCTTATGTTCGACCCCCGGAAGGCTAGCGCCCGGGATCTGCGATCGGAATTCCGCGCCCTTGTCCATATAGGTGAACGGGCAGCGGTCACCCCAGAGCGTCAGGAACGGTATGTCCGACTTTCGCAGGACCTCCCAGGCCGCTTCATTATGCTCCCGCTCGACGTCATCGACCGTGATCGGGACCAGCATGGGAAAACGCCGCGCGCCAGCCTTGTAACTTTCGTCGGGAAAAGGAGCGTCATAGGCCGCCCGTGTCGCTTCAGACATCGGATGCAGGCACCAGCCCGGAACGATCTTAGACGTCTTGAGCTCAGCCACCGTCTGGCTGTAGACGCGCCAGGAAAGGAAATAGAGGGAAGGGCCACGGGCGATCAGGGCCTGTATCTTTTCCGGGTTGATTTGATCATTAGCCTCCACGGTCTCGCGCCAGTCGGTGCCAAACTGCCTTAATAGGGTCTCTGGTAAAAGTGGGCTCTGGGCGGTCAGTCCCGGAATTCCCGCCCCGCGCCCGGGAAGGCCAGTATTCGACATCACGGCCCTGGAAAACCGCTCGATGTTTTCTGCAAGGACGCGTCCACCGATCAGACCGCCCCAGTCCTGACCGAAAATCGTCATATGGTTCAGGTCAAGCTTGCGGATCAGACTGGTGACCCACCCAACGTGGGCACTGTAGCTATAGCGCAAGGGATCGGTAAACTTGTCCGACCGACCAAATCCGATCAGGTCAGGAACGATTACCCGATAACCGGCCGCCACGAAGGGGCCGATCATCTTCCGGTACAGATATCCCCACATAGGCTCGCCATGGAGCAGAAGAAGGGTCTCGCGGGCGTCGGACGGGCCAGCATCTATATAGGCCATCCTCAAACCAGGCTCGACTTCGAGATAGCTTGGTGACCAAGGGTAATCCGTAATTCCCTCAAAGCAGGACTCTGGGGTCTGAAGGATTTCGGGAAGCGGTTGGGTGCCGGGCATCTGTCATCCTGGATAGATTGAACTGCACCCAAGGACTAGCTGCCTCTTATCGATATGCGCCGCATCGGGACCCTTCGGCAAGTCTACCGAGATAGAGGCTGAAGTCGCCCAGACAGACAGGAGCCCGACCTCAGGCTTTCGGAAATCGCGGTCCATCGGGACGCCGCCAGGGCGGTTGCACTGGATCTTCGGGGCTTAGGACCGCTATCCCCCCTTCTTAGAACTTCATGACGTGATGGTGTGCATTTTTGCCCGCTATGCAGGGTCCAATTCTGTCCGGCGACGGCTGGAACCGATAGCTGTGCGCCTGCATGCAGTTGAGTACGTAGGTTCCCATGAGGGCTTCCCGGCTATCCGGTTCGTATTCGTGAGCGATCGAGTAGGTGTGCTCAGCGTCGAT
Organism: uncultured Alphaproteobacteria bacterium; assembly: GCA_903822175.1. Taxonomy (GTDB): domain Bacteria; phylum Pseudomonadota; class Alphaproteobacteria; order Caulobacterales; family Caulobacteraceae; genus Phenylobacterium. Next base: position 26,109 of record CAIJOB010000025.1, on the reverse strand, counting down.
CTCGCATTGAGCGATCAACTGGCGCGTGGACGCCCCCGAGCAGCCGCCCATGCCGGCAACCACCACGAGGACGGCCACGCGCGCCATCCCGAAGTGCGACGGCCACCTGTCCGCAGAACCTCAGCGGAATGGAGGTCGGTTTTGCGCCGATTGTGTTGAAGAAGTCGGCGGATGGGCGCCGAGCCGTAGGCCGTGTCGGCCGCGAGCCGCTCGGGCCAGAGATTGTGCCGATCCTTGACCCGTTCGATCATCGTGCGTGCCGCCCCGACCTCCGCCTGCCGGATGGCCGTCGTCGCTTCTACATCCACGATTACAGCGTGATCGAGGTCGATCAGATAGTTGGTGGAGTAGGCGAAGCCCTGCACAGGCTCGTGGCCCAATCGAATTTCTGAGCGGCAGTCATTTGCGCTGACGCAGAAGTCGCCAGACATGCTGCCAGCGCGGCCCCGATCAGAACTCTCATCTGTTGATTAACTGCTGTAGTTCAGCCGACCGGCTGCGGGTCATTTCAGTGTCGCACCGAAGACGCGCCGCCTCTTTTATCACCGGGTCAGTCGACATTTCGGCGGCCTTGATGTTGCAGTCAGCTGTCTTCTTCTTGATCCAAGCCCGTTGAATATCAATGACCTGTGCTTTCGTTCCGTCAGGAATGGCTTTCCAAATCTCCCCGATGGTTTGGTTCGCGAGTTTATTCTCGGCGGTAGCTACTTCGAGGTCGGCTTGGTTCGCAGCGGTTGCCTGCTGAGCCTGTTGGACCTGTGCGTTGTTCGCCTGCACCGCTGCTGCCTGCTGATTGGCTTGAAGCGTGGGTAGCAAGAGGTGAGAGGCGACAATTTCACCAAACACGTTGAAGAGGTCGCCATAATCTTCGACCTCGCCGAAGACCTTTTGATGGTCGTCGGTCGGTTGGACGCTGTAGCTCAGCCGGTGAGTGAGCGTATCGGCTGATCGCTCGATCCCAGCGCCTTCGAGAAGTCTTGCGACTGTCGTGACTTGAGCGCTTTGTCGCGTCTGGTCCGCGTCGTTGATCATGCTCAAGGGCATGACAACCTTGAGGGTGCCTTCGCAGTACCGCTTGGTGCTGTTCGGATCGCTCTTTGTGGTCCGGACATCGTCGATGGTGATTTTGAGGAGCGCGACCGTCGCTCGAAGTTTCGATTCCGCACTGACAGCCGGGTCCGCCGATGAACCGAGCGAAGACTTTGTGGCCTTCAGTATCTCGTCGCTGACGATACTCGCAATTGTGCTCTGAGCGTCTGCACTCGAACAATCCAGCGGGCTAGCCTTGTTACAGGCCCCCAGCGTGAGCACTAGACTTCCAATGAGAAGCGCAAGGCAAATTCGCCGCATATCAATTCCCCCGACCAGCGTTTCGAAGACTAGGTGACGGTTGCATCATTGCCAAGCTTCGCTCGGGCGTAGATCCCTGGGCCGACCCTGAGGACAAGGCGAGCCGGCGCCGAGAACGCCACGCCCGTTGGATCGCCAGCATCAGCGAGCACGACTGGGCGCGCCTGTCAGAGATGGCCGACCACGCTCTGGTGGGCCGATCCCAGGTGCGCGCTGACGATCTGGACGCATCGATCGCCATTGGCGTCGTCAACCCTATCGGGGGCCACCTGCCGAACGGCGAGCGGTTCGAATGCTCCGCGGCTGCGTCCTGATGGCCTGGCGGAAAGACCCGCGCCGGCGATGACCATGTTTCAGAACCTTCGGCGCATGATGCCAGAGGCCCAAACGCCCAAGTTCAGATGCGAGGCTTGCGACCACCGGGCGTAGTGGAGCCAACCCGAGGCGTTCAAGCGACTCCGGCCCGACGCCACGCCGTCCGAGATTAGGATCAAGCTCGTTTGCCGGCTGTACGGCGACCGGGCGCACCTTGACGCGACCCGGCGGAGAGCCTCCGATGCGGAAATCGGCCAGGGGGAATTGATGCCGCTTTCGGCGCTTACGGATCGCGCGGCCGTGCTGCAAGCCATGGCCGAATTTGACGAAATCGGCCGCGACGCCTTCCTGGCAAAATATCAGTTCGGGCCGGCGCGCTCCTACTTCGTGCAGCAGGAAGGGCGCCGCTACGACAGCAAGGCTTTAGCTGGCGCAGCTGTTGGCAAACAGTTCCCGGGCGAGGGACCGCTCAAGGCATCAGACTTCAGCGGCGGCGAAGCGACGGTCAAAGCCAAGTTTGAACAGCTTGGATTCCAGATCGACACCGGAAGCGGAAACGCTCCGCGCAACCCCGATTGGACCCGCGAAGAGACGATCCTCGCGATGGATCTGTACGCACGGCGACGCCCCCAACTGCCCGGCGAGGGCGATCGCGAAATCATCGAACTCTCGGATCTCTTGCGGGCCTATGCCGATCAACGCGGCGTGGTCGGAACAGCGACCTTTAGATGCTGATCGCCGTTTCGACCGCCGCCGTCGCTGGCGCGCAAGCCGCCCAGGCGTCGACCAACCTGCTCGTCAACGGCGGGTTCGATTCGATCGGCGTGGGCGCGGTTCCGGAAGGCTGGGGCGGCCTGACCTACTACACCGACGGCACCCACCCGGGTAACGTCGCGCTCCCCGGCTGGACGGTCGAGGCCGGCAGCGTCGACCTGACCTCCACCACCTCGGGCTGGGGCCCGGCCGACATGGGTCCCTACTCGCTGGACATCAACGGCTGGAGCGCCGGCACGATCAGCCAGCAGTTCGCCACCCACGCCGGAGCGACCTACACCGTCTCCTACGCCTACAGCCGCAATGAGGCCGGCTCGCCCAACGACCCGGTGCAGGCCACCGTCGCCGCCGGCGACCAGAGCCAGCTGGTCAGCGTCAGCTACGAAGACCCGTTCTTCGGCAGCCCCTATCACATGGGTTGGGCCCACGGCGGCTTCACCTTCGTCGCCACCGGCGCCACCTCGACCATCCGCCTCGCCGCGGTGACCGACAGCAACGCCGGCGTCTTCTTCGACACCGTCTCGGTGACCGGCGGCGTGCCGGAACCGGCCTCCTGGGCCCTGATGATCCTGGGCTTCGGCGGCGTTGGCGCGGTGCTGCGCAGCCGCCGCCGCGCGGCCCTCGTCGCCGCCTAAGGCGAATACACTCTTCTAAGACCCGCGCTGTTGGCCGATGCTGCGTCAACGGCACAGCAGATGCGGGACTGGGAGAGATCATGGGACAGCAAAAGAGCGCGCGCGCGGGCCTGAGCCGGCGTGATGCGATCGGTATGCTAGGCGGCGCGGCCATCGCCGCGGCTTCGACAGCCACGGCCGCCGAAGCGGACTTCCCGCCCGGCGCGGTGATCCGCACCCTCTCCAAGGACTACGCCCCGGCCGAACTCGCCGGCGGCGCGACCCTGTTCCACGAGCACATGTCGTTGCGCGACGGCTTCATGGTCGACTGGCTGCGCCACGCCGCCGAGACCCGCGCCGCGACGCAGGCGCCTGGGACTCCGCCGAGGCCCGCCGGCCCCAATGGTGGTGGAGGCGCTGGCGCGGCGCCGGCCCCCAACTTCCTGATCGACGAAGACCTGATGGCCGACGAAATGGCCATCGCCAGGCGCGAGGGCATCGGCTGCATCGTCGACGCCGGCCACCCGGACATGGGCCGCGACGTCTCATTCCTGCGCCGCATCTCGCAACGCTCCGGCCTGCCGATCGTCGCCAGCGCCGGCTTCTACACCCAACCCTTCTATCCGCCCGACATCGCCACCTGGAGCGAGGACAGGATCGTCGACGCGATCATGGGCCAGGTCCGCGCCAACCCCACCGGCGCGCTGGGCGAGATCGGCTCCTGGGACTACATCTCCAAGGACGAGCGCAAGGTGTTCCGCGCCGTGGGCAAGGTCCACCGCCTCACCAACCTGCCGATCTTCACCCACACCGGCATCCCGGGGAAATCGGCCCTCGAACAGCTCGACATCCTGGAAGACGCCGGCGTCGCCCCCCGGCGGGTGGTCATCGGCCACCTGGGCAACCTCGTCGACCCCAACACCGAGATCCAGCGCGCCATCATCCGCCGAGGCGCCTTCGTCGGCATCGACCGCCAGGGCGGCGCCCAGGACGCCCAGGTCGTGCCCATGGTCGCCAGCCTGATCGCCCAGGGCTACGCCGACCACCTGATGTTCTCCTCCGACCTCTCCAGCCCGCGCGAGATCAAGCGCAACAACCCGCAGACCGGCGGCTACGCCAAGACCCTCACCGTCTTCGTGCCCAAGCTGAAGGCGGCCGGCGCCAGCGAGGCGGACCTGCACAGGATCATGTACGACAACCCCCGCCGCTTCCTGGCCTTCGTCCCGAAGATCAAGCGAACCTGACTCCCCTCCCCCATGGGGAGGGACAGATCGCGCAGCGATCAGGGTGGGGAAGTGTGGGTCAGGCGCTGCCTCTGCGTTGAGCCAGGACGCCGCCGACCAGCAAGGCGCTGGCGCTCAAGGCCGCGACGATGGCCAGGCTGACCCATTCCTGGTGGATCTCCGGGTGCGCCATGACGCGCGGGATATGCACCAGCGGGAACCAGCTCAGGTACATCGCCCCGGTCAGGATCGCCGCCAGCCGCCCCAGCACGCCCGATAGGATCGCCAGGCCCGCGGCGATCTGCGCGATCCCCGTCGCCGCCGCGAAGAACTCGTGCCCCGGAATCCAGGCCGGGATGAAGTCGGCCGTGAACTTGAAATATACGAAGTGCATCACCCCGTGCCCGATGGTGCAGACCCCGAACACCAGCCGCGCCGCCAGCCCAGCGCGTGCGCTCCAGCCGGTCCGCCCAATGCTCGCCGCCAGCGCCAGCGCGCCCGCGCTGATCCCCAGGACGTGAAAGACGTCGTCGGCCGCCTCCTTCAGATGCCCGACCAGCTGCCAGCCGTGCAGCACGATCGCGGTGAATCCGAACATCGCCGCCAGCACCAGCGCGCCCGCCCGCGCCGTGCGGTCCAGGGTCAGGCTCAGCCCTGCAAGGATCAGCACCCCGCCGTTCACCAGCGCCCAGGGCGCCGTCGACACCCCCTGCGAGGGTAGAAACTCCAGCCCGCCGATGAACTTGCCGAAGATCAGGCTCATCGCCCCGAACGCCACACAGGCGGCGGCCAACAGCCACCGGCATGGGAACAGCCCTGCGCCGGCGGACAGCGTCAGGTTCTGGACGGACCCGGAGTGCGAGGGGCTGGAGGCCGCGGCGGCGCGGTTCCGCAACCACAGCTTCCGGCCGCATACTCATGATGGCCTGATGCTCGGCCTGATCGACGCCGGCGCGAAGGCCTTCCTGCGCGAGACCCGCGGCTTCATCGCCGAACCCGGATCGATCTCAATCGTCAACCCCGGCGACCTGCACACGGGCAGCCGGGCGGACGGCGAACACCTCCGGTACCGGGCGCTCTACATCCCGGTGTCCGTCCTGTCCGAGGTCACAGGCGAGAGCAGGTCCGGCGAGGCGCCGGGCTTCCGCTCCGGCGTCCTGCGAGACGCCCCGCTGTTCGAGAAGCTCGGCCGGCTGCACGCGTCGATTGTCCATGCGACGAGCCGCCTGCAGCGAGACCAGGTCCGATTCGACGCCCTTCGGGCCCTGGCCCGGGGGCACGGCTCAACTTGGAAGCCGCGCGATGAGTCCCTCGCCGAGGCGTCGCGGCAGGTTCGTGCGGCCCATGCGATGGTCCGGGCGCGGTTTACGGAGAACCTTTCCGTCTTCGACATCGCCGCCGCCGTCGAGGTCAGCCCCTACCACCTGATGCGACAGTTCCGGCGCCACGTCGGCATTCCCATGCACGCCCTGCAGACCCAGCTCCGCGTGGCGCTGGCCAAGCGGCTTTTGCGAGAAGGGCTTCCGGCCTCCCAGGCCGCGCTGGAAGCGGGCTTCGCCGATCAAAGCCACCTGTCCAAGCGGTTCAAAGAATTGGTCGGGACCTCACCGGTTCACTATCAGCGCCATTCGCCCGCTAGGCCGTAGCCCACAGGGGCGCGCCGTCCGTGCAGAGGCCAGGACGCTGGCCGACGCCCTCTACAGCAAGGCGCGGATGACGGCCGCGCAGGTCGCCGATCTCAATGAAAGGGTCAAAGCGCTGCGCGAGGCCTTTCGAACGTCCCATCGCAGCGCGGTCGTGTTCCGCGAAGGCCCGCCTTGGCTCCCGCAATTCGTCGGCGCCTGCGCGTTCCCGTTCTCGGGACGTCAATCGGATTGCCACAGAACAGTCTCGGGGAGCCGGTCCGATTGGCGCACTGCAGGCATCGCACGCGACGGTCGACTTCCGAGCGGCGGGCCTTGGGAGCGACTCCGCTGTCGAAAGATCGGACCGCCGGCTAAATGTCGTCCGGCAGCGACCAGAGGACCTCTTCGAGAGGCCGACCGCCGGTCAATTCCAGGGTTGCGCGCGCCAGCCGGCGGCGCGCCCGGAGCACCCGTTTGCGCGCCAAGGCGACGCCAAGCACGACCGAACCGGTCGCTTGACTCCCAGCTTGGAGGGCCGTCTCGCCGGCATCTACGGCCGCGGCGAGGAGGCGTTCGGCGCTGACGTGTGCGGCCTGCGCGCTGTTGTAGTCCGCGAGCCTTCGGCGCCAGTCCATGATGCGGTCTGATCCCGGATTGGCCACGCTTTCGTCGCCCGCCGATCAGCGGACCCCCGCGTCTGGATCGAGCGGCAGCAGTCCCAGATCGACGATCGATTGGCCGCCATCGGCGACCAGCACCGCGCCGGTGACGAAAGACGCCATGGCCGAGGCGAGGAAGGTGATGCAGTTGGCCAGCTCGACCGGCTCGGCCATTCTGCCAAGCGGCGACCAGCGGCTCAGGAGCCCCTTGGCCTCGTCCCGTGAAATGCCGTGAATCCGCGACAGGGCGTCCAGCGCGCCCTTGACCATCGGGGTGTCCACCCAGCCGGGGCAGACCGTATTGACCCGGATGTTGTGCTTGCCGAAGTCCTTGGCCAGGGATCGTGACAAGCCCAGCATGCCCGCCTTGGAGGTGCTGTAGGCCACGGCGGACGCCGCAGCTGTCAGCCCACCGACCGACGAGACGTTGACGATAGCGCCGCCGCCGCGCGCGCGCAGCTCGGGGAGGGCGCGTCGGCAGACGTTGAGCGCGCCCGTCAGATTGACATCCAGCACCTGGCGCCAGTCCTCGGGCGAGATCTGTTCGGCGTTGCCCCGATGGGTGATCCCGGCGCTGTTGACGACGATGTCCAGGCCGCCGTGCGTCTGGACCAAGGCCGTGACCGCGGCGTCGACGGCGTTCGGGTCGCTGACATCGCAGGTCAGAGGCAGGGCGCCGCAGTCTTTGGCTAGCGCCTCGAGCACCGCGGTCCGCCGGCCGGCGACCCCGACCTTGGCGCCGAGCGCAATGAACTGGCGCACGACGGCATCGCCGATGCCGGAGCCGCCGCCGGTCACGAAGGCAATCTTGCCGGACAGGTCGATCATTCGGTGACCCGCAGAATGACTTCGCCCAGCTGGTCATAGAGGGCCATGACCGTGTCGCCGGCGCCGAAGGGGATCGCCTTCACGAAGGAGCCGGAGAGGATCACGTCGCCCGGCTGCATGGCGACGCCGAACTCGTGCAGCTTGTTGGCGAGCCAGACGACCGCGTTGATCGGATTGCCCATGACCGCCGAGGCCGAGCCGCTCTCCATGACCTGGCCGTTGATCGATAGCGACGCGCTGAGACGGCGGACATCCACGTCGGTGAGCTTCACCGGGTTGCCGCCTAGCACGACGAAGCCGCAGGTCGCGGCGTCCGAGATGCTGTCGACCAGGAGGTTGTTCCCGCGGCCCTTGTATCGGGAGTCCACGATCTCCAGGGCCGGAAGGATGAAATCGGTCGCCCGGATGACGTCCGCCGCGTTGACGGACGGGCCCTTCAGTTCCTTGCCCATGACGAAGGCCAACTCGACCTCCACCAGCGGGCGGTTCATGGCGCTGCGCGACACCGCTTCGCCCTCGAGGGCGAACCAGTTGTCGAAGATGAACCCATAGTCCGGCTCGTTCGCCCCGGTCAGGTCGCGCATCGCCTTGGAGGTGAGGCCGATCTTGTGGCCTTTCACCGTCCGGCCATTGGCCAGCTTGATGTCGCGCACCGCCAAGCTGACGCGATAGGCGTCTGCGATGTCGGCCTCGGGAAAGCGGATGGAGATGGGCTCTGCCCATTCGCGGGTCTGTTCCGCCTGCCACAGGGTCTCGGCGGCCTGCTTGATCTGCTCGTCTGTCAGCATCGCGTCCTCAATCGGTGACGTAGGCGATGAAGTTGGCGGTCACGACCTTGGCTTCGCCGACGTGGGTGTGACGCGCCGGCCGGGAGGCCTCGTCGGGGAACTTCTCGATCCAGAACGGGTCCAGCGCCTCGCGATCCACCGGCGGCGTCCAGAACTCCATCTTGGCGACGTGCCGCCAGTCAGCCCCGGCCGCGCTCAGCATCAGGCCGACATGGTGGAAGATGTTCGCGTACTGGGCCGCGATCGTGTCGGGGACCGTCCGGGTGCCTGAGTCGAAGGGCGCGATCACGCTGGAGACGACCAGGGGTCCGATCCGGGTCGCCACGGGAATGGCGGTGAGGTGGCTGAGTCCCTCGATCGCAATACTCTTGCGGGCGCTCATTTCTGCGTTTCCTTGGCCGCTTTCCAGGCTTCGAACTCGGGGAGCCGCTCCTTCGCCAGCGGGAAGAGATCTAGGGTCGGTTGGCCGGCCGCGACCTTCTCCAGAGCGAAGGTCTCTCTTTCCTCCTGGACGAGGGAGTCGCGCACGACCTCGCCGACCAGCGCGGCCGGGATCACCACCGCGCCCTCGGCGTCGCCCACGATCACATCGCCCGGCATGACGAAGACGCCGGCGCAGGTGACCGGCTCGTCGTCGGCGAACGGCATGTGCTGGCGGCCATAGGTCGCCCCGTGCGAGGCCTGGTGGTAGACGGGCACGCCGATGTCGGCGATCGCCGGGGTGTCGCGCAGAGCGCCGTCGGTGACGATCCCGACGCCGCCAAGGACGGAGAGGCGCGTCGCGAAGATGTCGCCGATGGTGCCCGCATCCGGCACGCCGCGAGCCTCGATCACCAGGACGTCGCCGGGCTTGATGGCTTCCACGGCGCGCTTCTGGGCGTTGAGCCCGCCGGCCAGGCGCGGCTGCTGATCCTCGCGCAGGGCCACATAACGCAGCGTCCGCGCCCGCCCGACCATCCGCTTATCGGGGTGAAGCGGCTTCAAGTTGCTCATGAAGGTGCTGCGGATGCCGCGCATCTGCAGCTGGTGCGTCAGCGTCGCGGTGGAGATCCCGTTCAGGGCCGCGATCAGGCTGTCGTCCAAGACGGTTGGGATGTTGGGCTTCTCGGTCATGCGCGGTGTCCTTCCTAAGCCCTTGCCAGGGCAGGGGATGTTGGGCTCTCCAGAGCGGTCTGGTCGAGGCGCTCGCGGGCCTGACGAACCAAACCACGTCCGGCGAGGATGAAGTTGAAGTCGCCCACCAGGGTGATGAACCGGAAGCCCATCTCGGCCATTCGGCCGGCAAAGGCGGGGCTGGCGGTGTGGATGCCGGCGGTCAGGCCGTGCTTGCGGCACGCCTCCACGATCGCGCGGTAGGCTTCGATCATGTGGGGCTCGTCCTTGTCGAAGCCCTGGGTTCCGCCCAGCGCGAGGGACAGGTCGGACGGTCCGACGTAGAGGCCATCAAGGCCCGGCGTCGCTGCGATCTCGTCCACGCGGCGCAGCGCGTCAGCGGTCTCGATCATCGCAAACTTGAGCACCTGGGCGTCGGCTGCGCCGCCGTAGTCGAAGCCCGCGTAGATCATCGCCCGGGTGGCGCCGGAGCTGCGAACGCCGTGGGGCGGATAGCGGCAGGCGGCCACGAAGCTCGCCGCCTCCTCAGGCGAATTGATCAGGGGGCAGATGACGCCCATTGCGCCGCCGTCGAGGGCATGGCCGATCAGCGTCGCGTCATTGGCCGCGAGCCGCACCATGGGGGTGAGGGCCGTCGTCGATATCGCCTGCAGCATGGCGATCATCTCGGCCTGCCCGATGATGCCGTGCTGCATGTCGACGGTGAGCGCATCCCATCCAAGCGAGGCCATCACCTCGGCGAGGAAGCCTCCGGGGATCACCGACCACCCGTTCAGGACCGTGCGCCCCTGCGCCAGCAGCTCTCGCGCTTGAATGGCCCGCATCGAGTCTTACCTCCCAGAATTTTGAGCGCAGTCATGTTTGAAGCGCGCCCGCTTCTACCTGCGGGTCACGAAATGATGGAAACCACAAAAACTGAGCGAGCTCAATTATTTTATTGACGAGCGTGTCAGAGAGCGAGATGCTGAAACTGAGAACAGGAAAACGACAGGCAGGAGACACCCTTGGCCGCCGCAGCGATCGGACGTCGCGAGCAGAACAAGCTTGAGAAGCGCGGGCGCATCATCGCCGCGGCTCGAGCGCTGTTCACGCACAAGGGTTTCGACGCCACGACCTCGCAGGAGATCGCGGACGCCGCCGGCGTCGCGGGCGGGACGATCTTCACCTACGCGAAGACCAAGGACGATTTGCTGATCCTGGTCTTCCACGACGAGATGATGGACGTTGCCGAGCGCGGCTACGCGGCGGCTCGCGGGTCTGGCGCCCTCGTCGATCAGGTCATCGTCTACTTCGAGACCATGGTGTCCTATCACCAGCGTGACCTGCCACTGGCCCACGCCCTGATGCGGCAGCTTGGCTATGTGGGCGGCGATGACCAGCGGGCGCTGGTTCGCGAGCTGATGACGCGGGTGTTGGGCCGCCTGGCGCAACTCGTCGAGGCGGCCAAGGCCAGAGGCGAAGTCGCCGCGGCGAGCCCTCTTCTGCCGTCCGCTCGAAGCCTGTTTGCGATCTACTATTTCCATCTGGGCGGGCTGCTCAGCGGATATCTCGACCGACCGCAATTCGACCGAAACCTTAGGACCGACCTCGGACTACTGCTGCGCGGCCTGGGCTGATCACCCACCACACCGGCGGCCCATTCCATTGAAGACCAACAGAGGGCGGCCCACACCGCCGGGAGGATTCCCATGCCTGCAAGAACAGGGCGACAGTTCCTGGACGGCCTGAAAGAGCCCCGCGACATCTACGTGGGAACGGACAAGGTGACCGACGTCGCCTCGCACCCCGCGTTCCGGGGCGCGGCTGAAGAACTCGCCGCCGTCTTCGATCTGCAGCACGCCGAGGCCGACCGCTGTCTCGTCCCCGACCCGGAGACGGGCGAACCCATCAACGCCAGCCACCTGATCCCGAGGTCCCGCGAGGACCTCTTCAAGCGGCACGCCGCCCTCGAAGTCTGCGCCGAGCATAGCGTGGGTCTGATGGGCCGGACGCCGGACTATATGAACGTCACCTTCGCGGGCTTCGCGGCGCGTCCCGACGAGTGGTCGCTCGGCGACAATGCGCAGGGCGCTGAAAACCTCATCGCCTTCCAAAAGCAGATGCGCCGGCAGGACCTCTCCCTGACCCACACCATCATCCATCCGACGGTGGACAAGGCGCAAGGCGACGTGCCGAAGCCGGGCAACGACGTGGCGCTACACAAGATGGGCGAGACCGAACACGGCATCATCGTCCGCGGGTCGCGAATCCTCGCCACGCTCTCGCCCTTCGCCGACGAGATGGCGGTCTATCCGGCCTTCCCGCTGGGCGAAGGCGCTGACGCCTACGCGCTGTCCTTCAGCATTCCGATGACCACGCCGGGGATGAAGATCCTCTGCCGCGACAGCTTCTCGCAGCCGAAGCACGCCTATGACCATCCCCTGTCGGGTCGCTTCGACGAGCAGGACGCCTTCGTGATCTTCGACGACGTCGAAGTTCCGAAAGATCGGCTGTTCATCGATGCCAACATCGCTGCCTACAACGCGGTGATGCGGACCTCCTGGTCGCCCAACATCATGCAGCAGACCATGATCCGGGCGCAGACCAAGCTGGAGTTCGCCTGGGGCATCGCCAACCGGATGCTCAAGTGCATCAACGGCAAGCAGCCTGCGGCCCAGGAAATGCTCGGTGAGATCTGGGCGTTCTCCGAGTTCGCCCGCTCGGCGATCTACGCCTCGGAGATGCAGGCCAAGGAATATCCGGGCGGTGTCTGGTTCCCAGATGTGCGGCCTCTCCATGCGCTGCGCGCGTCGCTCCCGTACTGGTTCCCGCGGGTCAACGAGATCATTCGCCTGCTGGGCTCGCACAACGTCTTCGCCGCGCCAACGCTGGCCCAGATGCGCGACCCCGAGCTCAAGCCGCTCGTCGACCGCTACCTCCGCGGCGCCGGGGACGTGAGCGCCGAGGAGCGCGTACGGGTCTTCCGCCTCGGCTGGGACTTCGTCGGCAGTGGGCTCGCCAGCCGCAACGAGCAGTACGAGCGCTTCTACCTCGCCTCCGGCGCCCGCAACCGCCAGATCCACGAGATGTTCTTCGACCCCACCCGCGCCGACCGCCTGGTGGACCAGTTCCTCAACCTCGAAACCGAAACCACCACCCAGGGAGGCCAGTCGTGTCCGAAGGCCGCGTGAATGTCGCAGGGGTGGACGTCTCCACCGATCACTACATCGACGGCCGGCGGGTCGCCTCGAAGGCGCGCTTCCTCGACCGGTCACCCATTGATGGCTCCGCCCTCGCGGAGGTCTCCGCGGGCGGTCAGGCCGAGGCCGACATGGCCGTCGACGCCGCGCGCCGGGCCTTCCCCGCCTGGGCCGCACTCGGCCCGGAGGGCCGCGCGCCGATCCTTCGCCGCTTCGCCGAGGGCATCTCGGCGCGGGTCGCGGACCTCGCGGCTGTGGAGACCCTGGACAATGGATCGCTGCTGACCGGCAACACCCATCGGGTCGTGCCGCGCGCGGCGCTGAACATCTCCTATTTCGCGGAGCATGCGCTGACGCTGGGCGAGCACACGATCGACTCGCCTGAGGTGGTCAACCACGTGCGCTACGATCCATCCGGCGTCGCCGTGCTGGTGACGCCCTGGAACGGGCCGTTGATGCTGACGACCTGGAAGGTCGGGCCGGCGCTCGCCGCGGGGAACACGGTGGTGGTGAAGCCGCCGGAATGGGCGCCGCTCACCTGTTCGATGATGGCCGACATCGCCGACGCGGCGGGCGTGCCCGCCGGTGTCCTCAACGTCGTCCAGGGGATTGGCGAGGACGCCGGCGCGGCGCTGACGCAACGGACGGACATCGACCGGATCAGCTTCACCGGCTCGACCGACACCGCGCGCATCATCGGCGAGGGCGCGGCCCGCAGCATCACCCCCATGAGCTCCGAACTCGGCGGCAAGTCGCCGTTCATCGTCTGCGCCGATGCGGACCTGAAGGCCGCGGCGCAGACGGTCGCTGGCCAGTACATCAACGCGGGGCAGGTCTGCCTGGCCGGCACGCGGGTCCTCGTGGAGGAGTCGATCGCCGAGACCTTCCTCGACCACGTGCGCGAGGCGGTCTCCCACATGACCGTCGGCGACCCGCGGGATTCGAAGACGCGGGTGGGGCCCCTGATCCATCCGGATCACTTCGACCGGGTGCAGGGCTTCGTCGACCGGGCCCGCAAGGACGGCGTCGAGATCCTGTGGGGAGGTGAGCGTCACAATCAGGGCGAACTCTATTTCCAGCCGACCCTGATCGCCGGAGCCGAGCGCCATCACGAGATCTTCCAGAAGGAGGTCTTCGGTCCGGTATTGACCTGGAACACCTTCCGGACGGACGACGAGGTGATCGAGGTAGCCAACGCTACCGAGTACGGCCTGGCCGCCACCCTCTTCACCGGCAGCGAAGCGCGCGCCATGCGGATCGCCTCGGCCGTGGTCGCCGGCACCGTCTGGGTGAACTGCTTCTTCATCCGCGAACTCGCGGCGCCCTTCGGCGGCTCGAAGCACTCGGGCATCGGCCGCGAAGGCGGTATCTGGAGCTTCGATTTCTACAGCGACATCAAGAACATCGCGGTCCGCAAGGGCTCGTTTGCAGGAGCAGCCTGATATGACGCAAGTCACGGAGCTTGGCTATCTGACCCTCGGCGTGAAGCGTCTCGCCCGGTGGAAAGAGTTCGCGTCGGACATCCTCGGTCTCGAGGTGGTCGAGGGCGACCTTCCCGGTCGCGTCTTCCTGCGGATGGACTATTGGCACCATCGCATCGTGCTGGAAGAGAACGACGCCGACGACTTGATGCTGCTGGGCCTTCGGGTCGCGGGGCAGGACGAGTTCGGCGAGATGGCCAAACGGCTGACGGATGCGGGCGTACCGGTGCGCATCGGGTCCTTCGAAGAGGCGGCCGAGCGCCACGTCCTTGAGGTCATGATGCTGGAGGATCCGAGCGGTCATCACCTCGAGATCTTTCACGGTCCCCACGTGCAGGCCAACCGGCCCTTCTACCCGGGACGGCGCATGCACGGGCCGTTCAAGACCGGAACAGGCGGCCTGGGGCACATCATGGTCGGCAACAGCGCCGGCTACGATAAGACCTATGCCTTCTATCGTCTGCTCGGCATGCGCGGCGGCGTGGAGTACCGGGTGCCGGTGCCGAACCTTCCGCGACCGGTCGATCTGACCTTCATGCATTGCAACGACCGCGACCACACGCTGGCGTTCACCGCGCCGGGCAAGAAGCGGATCAACCACCTGATGTTCGAGGTGGAGAATTTCGATGATGTGGGCCTGGCCTACGAGACGGTGAAGCGCGCCGGCATCCCGGTTGGCATTGAGCCCGGCCGGCATGCCAACGACCAGATGTACTCATTCTACTTCATCAACCCCTCAGGCTTCATGTCCGAGATCGGTTGGGGCGCGCGGGCTTCGACGCACCAGTCCGAGTTCTATCAACGCGATACCTTCGGCCACGCGCCGGTGCAGGGCGTCGTGAACCCGGGAATGGAAGTCAACGCGAGCCTGGAGCCCGTCTGATGACGCCTGTGGACGCTCGCGAGGCGAACGCCGACCACTGTGCCCGTGAATACCGCCAGGCCCTTGGGCGGGTCCCGACCGGCGTGGCGTTCGTGTCCGCCCGGTCGCCGGATGGCGAGGCGGCGGGACTGCTGATCAACTCCTTCACCTCGGTCTCGCTCGCGCCGCCAATGGTCCTCTGGTGCCTCGGGCTTTCGTCGCGCAGCCGCCCGGTCTTCGCGGCCGCGTCCACCTACGCCGTCAGCGTGCTGTCCGAGGACCAGCGCTCACTGCTGAGCGATCTGTGTCGGCCGCTCGAAAAACGCCTGCTGGGCGTATCGATCCGCGACGGCCTCGGGGGCGCTCCGATCATCGAGGCTGCGGCCGCGGTCTTCGAGTGCTCCATCCTGACGGTCAGCCGGGCGGGAGATCACGAGGTCTTTCTCGGCCAGGTGGAACGCTTCGAACGTCGCGAAGGTCCGCCGCTGGCCTACCTCGCGGGTCAATACGGCCGCGTCCACGTCGCGGCCTGAGGGGACCCAAGGATGAAGCGCCGGCCGCCAGACGCCAATATCTTGGATCCCAACATTTTTCCGTCGGAGAAGGGGCCGCCGCACGCCCTATTCGACGCTTGGCGCGAGACCGACCCCGTTCACTGGAATCCCGCGACCTCGGACTACATACCGACCATCCCGGCCTCGTCGATGACCAAGGGCTTTTGGGTGCTGACCCGATACCAGGATGTGTTCGATGTCTCCCGCGATCAGGAGCGGTTCAGCTCTTACGACGAAGGCTTCGTCATCTGGGATCTCGAGGCGCAGGAACTGGCCCTGCATCGGGCCAATTTCATGGGGATGAGGCCGGCGGAGCATGCCGCGGTCAAGCACGTTGTCCTGCCCGCCTTCGCGCCGAAGGCCATGCAGGCGATGGTCCCGGAGCTCGACAGACTGGCGGCTGAGATCGTCGACGCCATACCCGGAGACGGGACCTGCGAGTTCGTGTTCGACGTGGCTTCGAAGTTGCCCGTCTACGCGTTCTGCGAACTCATGGGCATTCCCGAAGCGCTGCGCGCCAAGGTGGTCGACCTGGGCAACGCCATGGCCGACGTCGAGACGCGCAGCGAGCACAGTCTCGATCCGAATTTCCAGCTGTTCGCGATCGCCGAACAGCTTTCGGACGAGAAGCGGCGTCATCCGGACCGCTCGCTCCTGAGCACGCTCGTGCACGACGAGACGCTTGGGCTCAGCCAGCTGCAGATCAACATGATTTTCCTGGTGTTCTCGATCGCCGGTCACGAGACCACGCGAAGCACCGCGGCGCACTTCATGCACCTGATGAGCACCCACCCCGAGCAGTACGAACTGTTGCTGAGCGATATCGACGCCCACCTGGAAAACGCCATCGAGGAGGTGCTTCGCTACACCTCGACGACCACCAACTTCCGGCGAACCGCGACGGCGGACACCGAGATCGGCGGCCATCCCGTCAAGGCGGGGGACAAGATCTACATGTCCTATGCCGCGGCCAACCGCGACCCCGCCGTGTTCGAGACCCCCGAGGTTTTCGACATCACCCGCGCCAACGCGCGCAAGCACCTGGCGTTCGGGACGGGGCCGCACGTCTGCATCGGCGCGCGCCTGGCGCGCCTGGAACTGCAGGCTCTGTTCAAGCAGCTCCTGACGCGCCGTCCGGCGTTCCAGATCGATGGCGAGCCGCGATGGCTGCGGTCGATCTGGTTCAACGCCATCACCCATCTGCCCGTCAATTTCGCGCCAGAACGCTCGTCGCACCGCGCGTCTGGCTGAGACGCCGCTCTTCTACGGCCGACAAGTCTAGACGCGCTGCAGGGGCCACTCCTCGGGCGTGAGCGGCTCCTGATGGCGCCGTGTGGTCGTTGTCGCGATGCTGATTCAGATATCCGCCACGCTGATGTTTTGCATCCGAACTATCGATTTCTCTGATGTTCTAGCGACGCCTATGGTTTTACTCGGAGTCTAGCGTTCCAAGGGCCAGTTTGTGGCCCGAGGCCGTTTGTCTTCATCCAATCAAGGCCCAATCCGGGTCAAGCGCTGCGCTCGAATCGCAGGCAAAGGGGAAACGAATGACCAGGACCGGAGCCCTGTGCTGTGGGGCCGCGATCGCCTTGATGTCTGCCGCCGCGGCACGGGCTGAAGATGCGCCAGCGTCCAAGACAACCCAACTTGAAGAAGTGGTGGTCACCGCGCAGCGGACGGAGACCAACCTCCAGCAGACCCCCGTCGCGGTTACGGCCCTGTCCGGCGCGGCGCTGCGCGACCGCAATGTCACCTCGCTCCTGGACATCTCCGGCTATGTCCCGAGCCTCTCCATCGGGAGCCGGTCGGGAACCTCCACGGCCAATGGCGGCGTGTCCATCCGGGGCATGGGCGTAGATGCGACGGCGTCCTCGGCCGCGGTGGGCATCTACGTGGACGACGTCTACCTTCCGTCCGGGGCCGGCAATCTGCTCAGTCTCTTCGATGTGGATCGCGTCGAGGTCCTGCGCGGGCCGCAGGGCACTTTGTTCGGACGCAACACCATCGCCGGCGCGATCCAGTACGTCACGACAAAGCCGGACCAGCACTTCGGCGGATACCTCGACGCCATCGGCGGATCCTACGGTCGGGCCGACATTCAGGGCGCCCTCAACGTCCCCTTGGGGGATACCCTCGCGATCCGGATTTCCGGCGCATCGGCCATCCGCAGCGGCTTCGACCGCGATGTCCTGAACGACGTGGAACGCGGCGCCGACCGAACGCGAGAGGGGCGCATCCAGGCGCGCTGGACCCCCACCGACCGCCTGACCGTCGACCTCAAGGGTGAGATCATCAGTGAGCGGACGAATGGCCGCGCCGTCACCGTCGCGGCGGTGAATCCCAACGCCCAGTTCGTGGGCCTGGCGCAGCTGTTCGGGGAAACCCAGCCGCTCGACAGCCGCTACGTCTCCACCGGCAAGTACAGCTTCGCGGGCTTCAATGCGCCGGACTATTTCCGCTTCAACTATGCGGAAGCCCAGGCGGTCATCTCCTACAAGCTCACCGACGAGATCGCGCTGAAATCGATCACCGCCTATTCGTCGTCCCGCAGCCGGCTGGCGCAGGATTTCGACAACACGCCGCTACCGATCCTGGCCTCGTCGCCGGCCGGCGACAACCTCGGGGTCTTCACCCAGGAGGTCCAGCTGTCGCGGCAGTCTCCGGCGGCCCATCTGCGCTGGACCGTGGGGGCCTACTATTACGACAGCAAGGAACGGGACGATCCCGGTCAGGGTATTGTGCTGGGCCTTGGCCCCACCATGTTCCCCTATGGGAATCCGGCGACCGACATCACCTCCGAAGCCCTGTACGGACAGGGCGCCTACGACCTGACCGATCGCCTCTCCCTGACGGCGGGCCTGCGCTATTCGCATGAGAAGAATTCAGGCTGGCTTCAGGGCCAGTCGGCGCCGGTGTCGGCGACCTTCGAGAACACCTCGCCGCAGATCGGCGTCGATTTCAAACTGAACGATGATGCGTTGCTCTACGCCAAGGCGTCCAAGGGCTTCCGGGCGGGCGGGATCACGCCGAACGCCGCCCTTCCCGGCGGGGGCCTGGCCTATGCGCCGGAAACCGCGTGGACCTATGAGGCCGGCGCCCGGCTGGAGTTCCTGGACCGACGGCTGCGGATCAATCCCACCGTGTTCTACACCGACTGGAAGGACATCCAGTTCAACGTCCTCATCCCGACGCCGTCGACCGTCGTCGCGGCCACCGACAACGCCGGCGACGCCCACATCAAGGGCTTCGAGCTCGAGAGCCAGTTCGCGGCGACGGACCGGCTGCTGTTGACCGGATCGCTCTCGCTGCTCGACGCTGAATACAGCCGGGTCGGCAACCTGATCCGGTTCCAATATCCCTTCGGCTACCTGGCGACCTTCCCCAATCCGGCCACGGGTCAGATCCTCCCCGGCTCAACGCTGACGCTGCCCAACCTGACGCTCGACACGCCGCTGCAGCGGGCGCCGAAGACCAAGTTCTCGGTGGGCGGGCGCTACACCGTCCCGCTGGCGGGCGACTCGAAGGTCGTCGCGAGCCTCGACTATGCCTGGACGGCCAAACAGAACAGCGCCGTCACTATCGCCGACGCCGTCGTGATGCCGGCCTACGGCCTGTTGAGCGCGCGCCTGCAATACGACGCCCCCGGCGGACGGTGGAGCGCGGCGGTCTTCGGCACAAACCTCACCGACGCCTATTACCTGGTCGGCGGGGTGGATTTCGCCGCCGGCTACACGGTGGGCACCCGCGAACTCGACCTCGGGCGGCCCCGAGAATGGGGCGTGGAACTGAGGACACGCTTCTAGGCGGCCCGACGTCGTTCCCGCTCGGGATCGGCGAACGGGGCAAGGCACTCGGTCACCAGACCCCGCAGCCACATGTGTTCCTGGGTGTCCTGCAGCACCGGCGCCCAGAACATGCCGGTGTCGAACTCCGTCGCTTCGTCGCAGAGCTCAAGGGTGGCCAGCGGCAGGAGCCGGCTCAGCCGCTCCACGATCGAGGCCGGCGCGCGCGCCACGGTGGGGGAGCCTGCCGCCAGCAGCACCGCGTCGATGAACTGGCTGGTGCTGATCTGCGGCGCCCAGTCGAGGCTGGGGATGCCGGTGGTCACCTTCTTCTCCCGCTTTGAAGCGGTGAACCGCGTGTCGTAGTTGAGGCTCGGGAACTGTATCAGCTCCGCCGAGGTGATGCGCACCCGGGGGAGCAGGGGATGGTCGTGAGCGACCGCGGCGACGACGCGGTCGCGGAACAGGTGTTCGTATTTCAGTTCAGGCCAGAAGCCGAAGCTTCCGCAGACCGCGAGGTCGATTTTCGATTCCTCGAGCCAGCTCGGCAGATCGACCGGTACATCCACGAACCGGATGCGGATTCCAGGGGCTTCCACCCGCAAACGCGCCAGCAACAGCTCGCTCAGCAGAAACACGAGGTAGTCCGGCGCCGCGACGATGAAACTGAGTTCAGCGGTCGCGGGGTCGAACCCTTCCGCTTGAAACAACCGCTCGATGTCGCCGCAGATCTGGTCCAGCTGCCCGCGCATCCGTTCCGCGCGCGGCGTCAACCGCATGGCGCGGCCGACCCTTACCAGCAGAGGATCGTCCAGGGTTTCCCGCAACCGAGCGAGCGCGCCGCTCATCGCGGGTTGCGACAGGCCGACCTGCTCCGCGGCGCGCGCGACGCTCTCCTCCCGCAACAACGCCTGCAGGATGGGGATCAAGTTGAGGTTGATGGTCCGAACCGACATGACGCGCTTCCATCTGCTTTTTGGGGAAACTTACATCGAGCGATCTGATGTACAAGTTCGCATATATCGATTTTTCGGATGAATGATCGAGCGGTAGCGTCGTTCCAAGCCATAAAAATTGGGAGGACAGAGTGCCGCGTCTTTTGCACATCCAATCGAGCCCGAACCTGGGCAATTCCATCACCCGCGCCCTGTCCACCAAGTTCGTGGAAACCTGGACCGCCAACCACGCCAACGTCGACGTCGAGGTGCTCGATCTGGCGGTTGATCCCCTGCCGCACTTCGGCGCGGACATCCTGCAAGCCGGCGCGAACCCGCCGGAGGGCTGGACGCCTGAGACGCAGGCCGCCGTCGCACTTTCGGATCGCCTCATCACGCAACTCGAGGCGGCGGACATCGTCGTTATCGCCGCGCCGATGATCAATTTCACGATCTGCACCCAGCTCAAGGCCTGGTTCGACCATGTGACGATCGTCGGACGCACCTTCCAGTATTCCGCCCCGGGCGTCGCCAAGGGGCTTTTGTTCGGCAAGAAGGTCTTCGTGATCGAGGCCCGCGGTGGTGACTATGCCGACCTGCCGTTCAGCGGCTTCGATTTCCAGGAGCCGCTCCTGCGCATGCTCCTGATGTTCCTGGGCCTCTTCGATGTGTCGTTCATCCGCG
This sequence comes from uncultured Alphaproteobacteria bacterium, assembly GCA_903822175.1. Lineage (GTDB taxonomy): Bacteria > Pseudomonadota > Alphaproteobacteria > Caulobacterales > Caulobacteraceae > Phenylobacterium. The sequence continues at coordinate 5,343 of CAIJOB010000025.1, read as the reverse complement.
CCGAGGGGGTGCGCCAGCGTGTGGACGAGGCGCCGGACATCATCCGCAACGCCGAAGCGGTTGTCGCTCGGCTGGCCGCCTAGGCGCGGGGAGGCGAGCATGAACGCTCAGGCGAAGACATTTCCCAAACCGGCCGTGCGCGAGAGCCTCTCGGACCGGATCCGGCCGCACCTGGCGGCGATCGCCAAGCGCGCGGCGGCGACCGAGGCCGCCCGGACCGTTCCCGCCGAAAACATCGAGCTGATCCGGGAGGCGGGCTTCGTACGCGCCCTGCTGCCGGCGGCGCTCGGCGGGGACGAGCGCGACCTCTGGGACTATTGCGAGGGTGTCCGGACCCTGGCCAGCGCCTGCCCCTCGACGGGCTGGGTGACGGGCGTGCTCAACGTCCACCAGGCGGCCTTGCCGCACTACGACGTCTCCGTTCAGAAGGAAGTCTTGGCCACCGGGCCCGACACCATCATCTGTTCGTCGGGATCTCCGGCCATCAAGGCGAAGCTGGCCGATGGCGGCATCCTTGTGTCCGGCAAGGCGCGCTGGTCCAGCGGCTGCGATCATGCGGAATGGGCCGTGGTCGGGGTGAAGGTCCCGGACACCAGTGACGCGCAATATCCCCAGCGGACCTACCGCGACCATCTCTTCATGGCGCATCGCGGCGACTTCACGATCGACGACACCTGGTACTCCACCGGCATGCGGGGCAGCGGCTCCAAGGACCTCGTGTTCAAGGATCACTTCGTGCCCTTCCGCCGCATGGAGCGGATGGACGCGGTGATGTTCAACTACAGCCACGGCGCGGGCACGGTGGACAGCTGGATCAGCCGGGTGCCGTTCCCGCTGCTGTTCGGCGTGTTCCTGCCCGCGATCGCGCTCGGTTGCGCAGACGGGATGGTCAGCGAATTCACCACCCGCCAGCGCGCGCGCAAGAACGCCTACACCGGCGCCCAGGGCATTCTGAACCCCGCCGGCTACATGCGGCTGGCGGAGTCGGTCCATGAGCTGGAGTCGCTTTCGGTCTACTACAGGCACCTGCTGGAGGTCATGCAGCGGCACGGGGAAGCCGGCGAGCGGCTGACCGAGGCCAAGTTCCTTGAGATGCAGACCAAATTCCCGTTCATCACCACCCGGGCGGGTCAGGTCCTGGACCGCCTGTTCCTGGGCGCGGGTTCAAGCGCCATCGCCGATTTCAATCCGATGCAGCGCTTCTGGCGCGACGGTCATACGGCGCGCCTGCACACCGGGTCCGACTACGACCAGAGCCTCCAGCACCACGGCCGCAATCTTCTGGGGCTCGCCCCGACGCCGGATCTCTAGCGACCCAGCCCTGCGACCTTTGCGGCTCGCCGCAGATGAAAGTTGAGTGCGCTCAATTTCAATGGTCCAATGGGCCAAGACCCGGCGCCGTGGCCGGTTCGACAAGCGGTCGGACAAGATCGCGACCGGCGCCGTGGGAGGCCGCTATGAATCGGGCAATCGCACTCGCGCTGGGAGTGTCACTGATTTCGCTGGGGCTGGCCGCCTCGTCCGCGGCCGCGCCCGCCAAGGCCGTGGTCGCCGCGGACCCCAACGTCCGGCAGCCGAACTGGCGCCCGCCGAAGAACGCCTGGGGCCAGCCCGATCTATCGGGGATGTGGACCAATGTGACGTTGACGCCGCTGACGCGCGACCTGCGGATCACCGACAAGCTCACCCTGTCGCCGGCCGAGGCGCACGCGAAAGAGAGATTCTTCACTGAAGCGCTCGCCGCGCGCGACGCGGAGGCGGACCCCAACACCCTGCCAGGCAACGCCGACGACAAGGCCAAGGACGCCAAGCTGATCAGCGCGCGCGCCGACTTCGCCAGCGCGGGCGGGGACGTCGGCGGATACAACACTTTCTGGCTCGATCCCGGCACCCACATGCTGGATATCAACGGCCAGTTCAGGACCTCCATCCTGACCACCCCGAATGGACAGATCCCGCCGCGCAAGTCCGGCGGGGCCGGGGGTGGCCCAGGCGGATTTCGCGATGTCTACGATAGCTATGAGAACCGGCCTCTTGGTGAGCGCTGCATCAGCTTCGCCCGCAACGCGCCGCCCCCGATGCTCCCCAACGGCTACTACAACAACAACTATCAGATCGTGCAGACCGGGGACTCGGTGGCGATCCAGGTGGAGCACATCCACGACGTCAGGATCGTGCGGCTGAACGACCACCACCGGACCGACGGCATAAGGTCGTGGCTGGGCGACTCGGTGGGCCGCTACGAGGGAAACACCCTTGTGGTGGAGACCACGAACGTGCCCCAGGCGAACAACTTCATGGGCTCGTGGAAGAACCTGAAGGTGACGGAACGCTTCACCCGCATCTCGCCCACCCGGATCAACTACCAGTTCCAGGTGGAAGACCCGGACACCTGGGACAAGCCCTGGGGCGGCGAATACAACTTCTCGCCCTTGAAGGGCATCGTCTACGAATACGCCTGCCATGAAGGCAACTACGCGCTGCCAGCCATCCTGGCCGGCGCCCGGCGGGCGGAACAGGACGTCGCGACGGCCAAAGCCAAGCCGGGGGCGGACTGATCACGCCCATGGTGAAGCCAATCTGGTTCTCCCATGTCGACCTGGAGGCCTTGAACGCGCGGCATGCGGGGGACATCAACGGCCATCTCGGCATCGAGATGACCGGCCACGGCCCCGACTGGCTGGAAGGTCGGATGCCGGTCGATGCCCGTACCCGTCAGCCGATGGGCATCCTGCACGGGGGCGCCTCCGTGGTGCTGGCCGAGACCCTGGCGAGCGCCGCGGCCAACCTCTGTGTCGATCCCGAGAAGGCCTATTGCGTGGGCCAGGAGGTCAACGCCAACCACCTGCGCGCGGTCACGGACGGCTACGTGACCGGCGTCGCCAAGCCCTTTCATCTGGGCCGCACCAGCCAGGTGTGGGGGATCGAAATCAAGGACGGGGAGGGCCGTCCGACGTGCATTGCGCGGCTGACCATCGCCGTCGTGGCGCGCCGCGCCTGACCATGGAGGGCTTTCGCACCTGGCGCACCACAACCTCGGCCGGCGTCGGAGGCGGACGATGCGCGTGATCGTCGCCGGCGGCGGCATCGGCGGCCTGACCAGCGCGCTCTGCCTCCATCGCCTCGGACATGAGGTGATCGTGTTGGAGGCGGCAGACGTCATCCGCCCGCTCGGCGTCGGCATCAATCTCCTCCCGCACGCTGGCGAGATCCTCGCGGACCTCGGCTTGCTTTCCGCGCTAGAGGCCGGCGCCATGGCCACCCGCGAACTGGTCTATTTCAACCGCCACGGTCAGCGCATCTGGAGCGAACCCCGCGGCCGCTACGCAGGCCATGCCACGCCGCAACTTTCGTTGCACCGCGGCCACCTGCAGCTTGGCCTCTTGAGGGCGGTGCGCGCGCAGCTTGGGGATTCCAAGGTCGTCACCGCCCATCGCGTTACACAGGTCGATCAGGGCGCGTCTGGGGTCAGGGTCACGGCCGAATGGCCGGACGGATCGACGGCTGAGGTCGAGGGCGATCTGCTCATCGCGGCCGACGGCATCCATTCCAGGATCCGCGCCCAGTTCTACCCAGACGAAGGCCCGCCGGCCTATTCCGGGCGGGTCCTGTGGCGCGGGATCAGCTACTCACGGCCCTTCCTGACGGGCGCCAGCATGATCATGGCCGGCCACCAGAACCAGAAGTTCGTCTGCTATCCCATCGGGCCGGTCCGGGCCGACGGGTTTCAGCCGATCAACTGGATCGCCGAGCTGCCGGTCCCCCAGATGTTGCAGCGGGAGGACTGGAACCGGCCCGGCGTTCTCGACGATTTCCTCCCGCGCTTCGAACGCTGGACCTTTGACTGGCTGGACGTCCCGGCGCTCATCCGATCCGCCGACGCGGTGTTCGAGTTCCCGATGGTGGACCGCGATCCGCTCCCAGGCTGGACCCATGGAAGGGTCACGTTGCTCGGCGACGCGGCCCATCCGATGTACCCCGTCGGCTCCAACGGCGCGAGCCAGGCGATCCTTGACGCCGACGCCTTGGGGCGGGCGCTGTCGCGCGAGGCGTCGCCCGAGGCGGCGCTCGCCGCCTACGAAGGCCATCGCCTTGCGGCAACCGCGGCGATCGTCGGCGCAAACCGTGGCAACGGCCCGGAGCAATGCATGCAACTGGCCGAGGAGCGCGCGCCGCAGGGCTTCGGCCGCGTCGAAGAGGTCTTCGCTGCGGGAGAACTCGAAGCCATCTCGAAGTCCTACCAAGTGCTCACCGGCCTACAGCGGCCGGATGCGCTGGATCGATAGCGTCAATGTCCAGGCTCCAGGGTCTCGCGATCGCGGCGGATTGGCGCCAAACGAGGTGCTGAAGCTCACGCCCTCGCAACGGGTGGAACTGGCGAACCTGGCCGACGCCGCAATCCGCAGGACGCTCGCGGGCGAGGCGGGCGTGCCCGCCGCCGCCAATCTCCTCGAGGCGATCGGCGCCACGGTGTCGACCGCGATTCCTGCGGCCGGCGATGCCTGGCGCCGTGTCCTCCAACCTTTGGGCGTGAGGGTCAATGTGATGGCGGCCTTCTCGTTCGGCTGCCCCAAGGTGGAACTTGTCGGCAACGGGCCTGCGCGGCGATGCGATCTCGGTTCGCTGCTGGTCATCGCTGACGATCTCACGGGTCGGGTTCCGGATCGCCGCGCGCTGCTCCTCAGTTCGCGACTTCGAGGCGACGAAGCGGGACCGGCCCAGCGGCGGCTCTATGCGGACTGGCCGCCCTTCCGGTTCACGGACGATGCTTACGGCGATGGCGTGCGTGACCTTCAGGCCGCGGATGCCAAGCCTGCGGGATGCTTCGCTGAGATCGACCTCACGCGCGAAGCGTCGGCATGGACTCTTGCCGCGCCCTCAAGAACGGGCAGGGTCCGTGCACAAGGCAGCCTGGGCGCCGCTCTTGCCGCCATGACGACAGGCGCCGGCGGGCGCAAGGCGAGCGCCAGGGGATCGGACGGCTGGTCCCAAATGGTCGGCGAACTCCTCAACAGGACCGTTCGCGCAACGGTTGGCGGCCTGGGACCACATCCGACGGTTCGAAGCACTTCAGCCTACAAGGGGGAGTTTGGTTCAGGCTTCGTCGTGTTCGAAAACCGTGATGGACTTCCCCTAGAGTTGGCGCTCCCCCAAGCCGCGGACCGCGGCCACGTTCTCGTGGAAGGTCCAATAAGCCTCGTGCTGTACGTCGTCAGATGTTTTGAGACAGTTGGGGTTCGGATTTAGCGGAGAGTGGACCTCATCTGGGGTTGATATTTAGGCGGCGATTTTGCGGTGCTGCAAGCGCCGATGTTCGATGGTCTGGCGTTTGATGTGGGCCCG
>CAIJOB010000024.1 GCA_903822175.1 uncultured Alphaproteobacteria bacterium | reverse complement strand
GCCCGGCATCCAAGAGCCGGGCGCCGCCGAAGGAGGCCCGCGCGGAGGGGACACCGACATGCCGATCAAGATGATGCTCACGCCAGATGGTTCGATCGCCGTGGGCGGGGACCTGTCAGAACTGAAGCTGACGGACTCCACGGGCCAGGTGATCGACGTCTCTGGCGAGAAGCGGATCTTCCTCTGCCGCTGCGGCGCTTCGAAGACCAAGCCCTGGTGCGACGGCAGTCACGAGACCATCGGCTTCAAGGCCCACGACGCCGCCGCGCCGCTGGAGAGTTGAGCCCATCTTCGGCGCCGTGCCGGGGACGTAGGGAAATTACCGCGTGCTGACGTCTATGTCGGCCCCCGGCGCGACAGATCGCAAACCCTGTGATCCGTTACGAGTCGAGGGACTGGGATTGGGAACACCTGCGCGTGAGTATCGCTGAAGACGTCGAGAGGGTCGGCCGGATCGAGGCCGTGCCGATGATCCTGGAGGTGGTGTGCCGCACCACCGGGATGGGCTTTGCCGCCGTGGCGCGGGTGACCGAGGACCGCTGGATCGCGTGCGCGGTGCGCGATGAGATCGCCTTTGGACTGGTCCCCGGCGGCGAGCTGGAAGTGGGCACCACCATCTGTGACGAGATCCGCCAGAGCGGTGAGGCGGTGGTGATCGACCACGTGGCGCAGGACGCGGCGTTTTGTAACCACCACACGCCGGCGCAGTACGGCTTCCAGAGCTACATCTCCCAGCCGATCTTCCGCGGCGGGCAGTTCTTCGGGACGCTCTGCGCCATCGATCCCAAGCCCGCGCAGCTGAAGAACCCGCAGGTGATGGGCATGTTCAAGCTCTTCGCCGAGCTGATCGCCCAGCACATGGAGAGCCAGGATCGGCTCGCCGAGAGCCAGGCCCAGCTGATGAGCGAACGTCACGCGGCCGAACTTCGCGAGCAGATCATCGCGGTGCTTGGGCACGACCTTCGCAATCCTTTGGCTTCGATCCAGGCCGGCGGGCGGCTGCTCGGCAAGACCGCGCTGGACGAGCGGGCCAGGATGCTGGTGAGCGGCATGCAGGCCAGCGTCATGCGGATGGCCGGCCTGATCGACAATGTGATGGACTTCGCCCGCGCCCGGATGGGCGGCGGCTTCGAGATCGAGCGGCGGACCGACGCCAATGTGCGCGAGACGATCCTGCTGGCGGTGGACGAGCTGCGGCTGGCCCATCCCGATCGCGAGATCGCCATCGACGTGGTGCTGGACGAGCCGGTGGCCTGTGACTCCGGCCGGGTGGCGCAGCTGCTCTCCAACCTGCTGGCCAATGCGCTGCGGCACGGTGAGGCGGGCGGCGTGGTCGAGGTGCGCGGGCGCGTCGACGGCGGCCGCTTCGAGCTGTCGGTGGCCAACCCCGGGCCGGCGATCCCGCCTGAGCGCCAGGCGGTGCTGTTCCAGCCCTTCGAACGCGCCGAGCATCACCACGGGCAGCAGGGGCTGGGGCTGGGCCTCTATATCGCCAGCGAGATCGCCCGCGCCCATGGCGGAACGCTGGGCGTGACCTCGGACGACGCGCAGACGCGCTTTACGTTTTCGATGCCTCTGGCCTAGCGGGCCTGACCGGCCCGAACGGGTCGAGGAGCTGGTCCAGCATGCCCGCGGGCGTGGCCGCGTCGACGCCATAGGTCGGCGGCCAGGCCTTGGGCAGGTGATGGGTGCCGAACAGGCGGTCGACTACTGGGAACAGGGCCGCGTAGTTGTGGTCGCGGTGCTCATCGTTGGTGTGGTGCCAGTGATGGAAGGCCGGCGTCGAGACGAGCCACTCCAGCGGCCCCAGCCGCCAGCGGAGGTTGGCGTGGACGAAGAAGCCCCAGAGGGTGCCGAAAATGGCGATCAGCCCGGCCAGGCCCGCGCCGCTGGGCGTCGGCTGCACCAGGCCCAGGATGTAGAGCGGGGCGAGCGCGCAGAGCTTCTCGAACACCTGGTCGACCGGATGCGCGCGGCTGGAGATCAGCCAGTCGACGTGGCGCGGCGCATGGTGGACGGCGTGGAAGCGCCAGAGCAGCGGGATCTCGTGGCTGAGCCGGTGGCCCCAGTAGCCGCCCACCTCGCTGACCGCGAGGGCCGCGGCGAGCCTGGCCCAGATGGGGAGCGCGGTCACGGCGGCGGTGTAGGCGTGCGGCGTCGCCAGCCGCAGGCCGACGCTGAGCAGGGCCAGCGGCGGGGCGAGAATGGCCAGCGGCAGCAGGCTGTTCAGGAAATAGAAGGCGATGTCGGCGGGCGCGGTCTTCCAGCGGCCCGGCGTGCGATGCAGCGCGAACAGCGCCTCAAGCGGGGCGAAGATCACCGCCAGCAGCGCCAGCCAGACGACGAGCTTGAAGACCTGAAGGCCGAAGGCTTGCAGGAAGTGCGACGACATCATGGGCCTGTCATCGCGCGGCGATCAGCCCAAGGGAAGGGGTCAGGCGGTGGCCAGCCTGCGCCGACGGCGGATCATCGCGCCCGCGCCGCCGAAGCCCAGAACCATCAGGCCCCAGACCGCGGGTTCCGGCACGGCGGTGAGCGACACGCCGTCGAGGAAGGCCACCGGCGGCAGGTTGGCGGCGGGGGTCCCGATCGACAGGAAGGAGATCACGTCGCTTGGGCCGTCGGCCTTGAAGTACATGGTCACCTGCGACCAGCCTGAGAAGCTGCCGGGTGTGCCGCACTTGTTGCACAGATTGCCGTTCGGCGGGTTGGTGTTGGAGTAGTTCGCCGTAAACTGGGCCGGAGCGCCGCCGAAGTTCACCTGCAGCTGGGAGGTGAAGAACCCAGTGCGGTCGTACAGCTCGCCGCCCGCCCAGTCGAAGGTGAGCTTGTAGATGTTGCCCGACGTCAGGCCGGTGATCGTCTGGCTCAGCGCGCCGGAGAAGCCCGGGTCTCCGTCCAGCACCATATAGGCGCCGCCGTCGGGGCTGTTGCCGGTGAAGTTGACGTTCGGCCGTTGGCCGTCCTCGCCCCACCGGTTCGCCGGGTCGAGGGCGCCCGCGCCGCCGGTTTCGAGGCCGTTGCCGTAGAAGTAGATATTGTAGGTCGTGCCGCCGGCCGAGGTCCAACCGGTGACGGCGTTGGCGTCATTGAAGGCGCCGTCGACCTCGATGCCGCTCGCCGTCGGCGCGCTGTTGGCGCCGGCCGGGTTGAGGGTGTTGAAGCTACCGTTGGTGACCAGGTTGGGGCCGGCCGCCTCTGCGGCGGAGCCGACGCCCAGCGCAAGCGCAAAGGCTGTGAGAGCGGTCAGACGCATATCGGTAGTTCCCCATTACGCCGTTATTCGGCGTAACCGGAATGGTTAACAGGCGTCGGGAATCCGACAATCCAATTCCCCCGTCAGGCGAAATCTTAGCTGTGGATAGCGCCACCATGGACGCGTCCCCATGTTCGCAGGCGCAGCTTCACCGCCTCATGAGGACCTCAGCCATGTTCGACCACCTGTCCGTCGGCGTCCGCGACCTGGCCCAGGCGAGCGCCTTCTATGACGCCTTCCTGCAGCCGCTGGGCCACGCCCAGACCCACGCCAGCGACCGCGAGCTCGGCTATGGCCCGGGCGGAATGGGCGCGCAGCTCTACCTCTATCCGGTGAGCGGCGAGCAGGTGGCGGGCCTGGGGACCCATATCGCGTTTTCCGCCGACAGCCGGGCGGCGGTGGACCAGGCCTACGCGGCGGCGCTCTCGCGTGGCGCGACCAGCGTGCGGGCGGCCGGCGCCCACCCCGACATCGCCGCCGACTACTACGGCGCGATCCTCTTCGACCCGGACGGCAACAAGCTGGAGATCGTCGCCGGCACGATGCACTGACGAAGCGCGTCAGCCGTCGGCGTGAGGCCGTTCGCGGTCCAGAGACGGCCGGCGGTGGCCGGCGGCGGCGATGAAGCGGCCGCCCTGCCAGAGCTCGGCGCGGATGTCGGAGCGGGTGGGTGGCACGATGCGGGAGACCGCCTCTTCGTCGGCCGTGCAGTAGAAACTCTCCGCGGGCTCCAGGCGTCCGTCGTCGTGGACCAGGTAGATGCGGTAGACGGCCATGATCTCTGCTCCGTTCAGGCCCCAGAGCGGCTTAGAGACCCCCGAAGCGACAGGGGTATGTCGGGCTCACGACCGCTCCGTCATGCCCGCGCCTTAGTTATGGCGGAGCTTTCGCCCGGCTCGCGCGTTGACAATAACTACGGCCAAGCTTCGCGTTCCACGCTGGGCGATCAGGGGAGGAAGGGCGTCTTTTGAGTATGCTCCGGACTGTCATCCAGGCGTTCACCAGCCCGGCCGCGGGGCCGGTGGGTTTTGCGCTCGCCTTCATCCTGTGCGGCCTGCTGATCGCCACGGCGACGTCGGCGAACCACAGCGAGCAGGCGATGATGCGCCAGATCTCAGTGCTGACGGCGGAAAACCAGAAGAACGGCATCGCCCTGCACGCGCGGCTGGCGGCCTGCGAGGGCGGACCAGCGGACCTGGCCAAGAGCCGGCTCACCAACGCCAATCTGACGCCCGAACAGCGGGCGCAGCGCCTGGCCGGCGGTTCGCCGCAGGGCTTCGATGTCTGCGCGCGCATGGAAAGCGCCGACCGCGCTGTGCTCGAGACGCTTCGATGAGCCGTGTGGCGTTGAGAACTGCCGTGGGGCTGGCGGCGTGCGGCCTGCTGCTGGGCGCGTGCCAGAGCCTGAAGCCCAAGGTGGCCCCGGTGACGGCCATCGCGCCTCCGCCGGCCCCTGTCGCCAAGCCTGCCCCAGCACCCGTGGTCGCGAAGGCCGCCGCGCCGGTCAAGAAAGCTTGCGTGCCCAAGACGCTGCCCAAGGCGCCGAAATACCCCGACACCGACACGGCTCTACGCGACGCGGGCGGGGCCGCGGACCGCTATCAGCTGATGGCCGCCGGCCGTATCCTGCGGGAACGGCGGTTGAGCGAGCTGGAGAAGGTGGTTGATGGGTGCCGGTAGAAGGCCCTCTCGCACCTAAGCCCTCTCCCTACCCTCTCCCTCTCTTCGCTGCGCTCGGGGGAGAGGAGGCTTAGGCGTCGCATCCACGCCTCTCCCCCCGCGAAGCGGAGAGGGAGAGGGTAGGGAGAGGGCCGAGGCTATTTCCCGCCGGCCGCCCCGCTCTTGCCCGCCTTGGCTTCCTTCTCCTCGAGCCGGGCGCCGCCGAGGATGCCGGGGAGCGCGTAGTTGCCCTCGTGGCAGGCGTATTCGTAGATCGGGCCCTTGGTGGCGTTGAGCGCCACCTCGCCGGTGTAGGGGACCGCGTACATCTGCGGATCGTCGACGGTGAAGCTGTACTTGATCTGCTTGGGCGCGACGCGGGTGAAGCGCTCGACGATCTTGGCGCCCGGCGAACCGCCGCCGCGGAAGGTCTGTTCGGGACGCATGTTGGTGGTCTCGACGACCAGGGTGTCGCCTTCCCAGTGGCCGACGCTGTCGCCCATCCACAGCTTCACCTCGGCCGGCGGGTGGCTCCCGGCCAGGCGGATGTGGCGCAGGTCGTGGACCATCTCGACCTCGATGGCGACCTCGTCCTTGGTCTGCACGATCTGGTAGTTGTTGTTGTAGAGCAGCGGCAGCATCGGCGGCCCGGCCGAGGAGCCGAAGCTCATGATGCAGCGCTCGCCGAGCGAGCGGCCCTCGGGGTTGTCGGCGGCCCCAGCGCCGCCGCGCCCGCCCGCGCCGGCGAAGCGGGCGCGCAGGGCGGCCTGGGCCTCGGGCCGCATGGCCGGCAGGCGTCCGTCGGCGGGCGAGACGATGATCGAGGCGCGCTTGATCCCGCCCATGTCGATGATCGCGGTGCCCGGATCGACCCAGGCGGAGTTGTAGCCGCAGTTGACGCCGGTGAAGCCTCGGCCGCAGTCGGTGGGCAGGTCGGTGACCTTGGCCTTGGGATCGGTGGGCTTGTTGCCCTCGGCCACCATGGCGGCGTTGGCGCCCTCCAGCTCCTTCACCTCCTTGTCGGTGAGCGCCAGGCGGTCGCCGTACTTCTTGTCCCGCTCGAAGGGGGTGATGGTGGCGTTGGTCCAGTTGCCCTGCAGGTCCGGCTGGCCAAAGGCGTTTTTCGGCGCGTGATAGGGCGCGGCGGATGGGGCGGCGGCCGGCGCGGCCCAAGAGGCGGTGGCGGCAGCGGCGGCGAGGGCCAACAGGCTCGCGGCGGTCAGGATCGCAATCTTGTTCATGGTCGGCGCCTCCCCGCGCCATCGCCGGTGCGGTCCATCTGGGGACTCTGAAAAATACCGAACCTTGGAATTATACCCCTTACCCTAGGGCGCCGCCAAGGACCTCGCATCTTGAACCCACGCGCGGGCTGTGCGAGGCGGACGCCATGACCGACACACTCCCCGACCGCCTCTCCACCGATCCCGACAGCCCGTTCTATGACGCCGACATCCTGGCGCAGAACGTGGGCGTGCGCTTCAAGGGCGAGGACAAGACCAATGTCGACGAATACTGCGTCTCCGAGGGCTGGGTGAAACTGGCGGTCGGCAAGACGCTCGACCGCCGCGGCAAGCAGCTGACCATCAAGCTCTCCGGCCCGGTCGAGCCCTATTTCCGCGACGCCGGCTGAAAGCTCTTAACCTTCGGGTGAGGAGATGCATGCGTAACCTGCGACCATCGGACATGGGTCATCGGCCCGCGTTCGGTGAAATAAGGCCAACCCTAGGCACGAGCGAACTGGGGCAGGAGAGCGCGGATGTTCGATCTCACCGTTGTGGCGTTCGATGGCCGGTGGCTGCTGGTCGACGAAGCCGAAGGCGAGCTCGGTGAGTTCGCCACCAAGGCCGAGGCCCTGAAGGCGGCCGGCGATTTTGCCGTGCTCGACCGCGAGCCGCGCCACGTGCTGATCCAGGACGACCGTGGCGAATGGGACGAACAGGTCATCGGACCGCCCCTGCTGCACTGACACAGCGTTTCCGGCGCAGAGGCCTGCGACCGCTGTTGCACGGCGCCGGACATCCATGGCCGCGCTTCGTTTCGGAGGCGGGATGGTCTGAAACAGAGGCGCCCGACTGAGGCCCCGATCACCTGCGAGCAAGCCTGGACGCCGCGACTGGCCAGCCCGCAGGAGACTCCCCCTTGCCCAGCTTCATCTGGCCGAACCCCAAGCGCAGCCGCGTGGGCCCCGCCGGCGCCTTTGGCCGCTTCATCCATTGGCTGGGCGTCATCGCGGCCCTGCTCTGCGCGCTGATGGCGGCGGAGTTCCTGGTCGAGGGGTGGGCCAGGCATCTGAGCTACGATCTGCTGATCGCCGCGGTGACGCTGACCTTCGGCACGCGCGCCCTGCGTTACGTTCTGGCCCGCGAGTAGCTTGCCAAGAGAAGGTCGCTGTCGTCTGCTTCCGCCATGACCGACACCCCCGAAGTTCCTGAAGACGGCTGGAAGCATTCCGGCGTGCGTGTGGTGCCGGGCGGCGAGTTGGGCGAAGTCACCGCGACGACGCCCGGCATGGACCGCCACGTGGCCATCGACCGGGCGCGGATGGGCGCGCAGAAGCTGTGGGCCGGCACCGTCCACATCCACGCAAACGCCAAGACGGGCGCGCATCACCACGGGCCGCTGGAGAGCGTGATCTATGTGGTCAGCGGCCGCGCGCGCATGCGCTGGGGCGAAAAGCTGGAGTTCACCGCCGAGGCGGGGCCGGGCGACTTCATCTATGTGCCGCCCTTCGTGCCGCACCAGGAGATCAACGCCTCGTCCGACGAGACGCTGTTCTGCATGCTGGTGCGCAGCGACAGCGATGCGGTGGTGGTGAACCTGGAGATTGAGCCGGCGGAAAAGCCGGAAGGGGTCAAGTGGATCGACCCCATCCATAAGAGCTGAGTGGCCGGCGCCGGCTCAAGCCTGCGCGATCATCGCAATGGAGACCTTCAGGCCCGGGATGCGGACCGGCAGCTTGGCGCCCTGGCGTGCGGGCGGATCGACCGGAAACCAGCGCAGCCACTCTTCGTTGATCGCCGCGAAGTCGTCCTCGTCGGCGATGATCAGGGTGGCGCTGACCGCCTTGTCGAGGCTGGAGCCGGCGGCTTCCAGGATCGCGGAGATGTTGCGCAGGCACTGGGCGACCTGCTCCTGCACCGTGCCCTCGATCATCTTGCCGGTGGTGGGGTCGGCGGGCGCGGTGCCGGAGACGAAGATCAGGCCGCCGGCTCGAACCGCCTGGCTGTAGACCGGGGATTTGGGGGCGTTGGGCGTGGAGACGATGTTGCGGGACATGTCAGTTGGCCTTGTGCAGCGAACCCGAGGCGATCTCGTGGAACGGCGCGCCGCCAGGGGGCAGCAGGCCGAAGAGGACGCCGAGCTGGTTCTTGGCGATGAGGGTGTAGGTGAGGCGGAAACCGGGTGCGGCCGCCTGCGCCGGGGCGGTGAACACCACCGACCTGCCGGCGACCACCTCGGCCCGCACGTAGTGGATGACGTGGCCCTCGCCGTCCGAATAGTCGGCGTGCAGCGTCCCGCCCTCCGGATAGATCAGCATGATCTGGTGGAAGGCCCCGGTGGCCTTGCCGTGCGCGTCGAAGATCTCGGTGTGGTCCTGGCGCAGCAGCGCCGCGCCGTCGGCCTCGACGGTGATCTTCGAGCCGCCGCGGTCGGTGTCGCCAGTGTCGGCCACCTTGCCGGTTCCGCTCGTCCAGTCGCCAACCAGGAAGCCGATGTCGGCCAGCGTGCCCTTGGGCGTCGCGGGCTGAGCCAAGGCCGGAATGGCGAGGGCGGCAAAGACGAGGGTTAGGGCGAGCGCGCGCATGCCCGTTCCCCTACGGCTGACCCAGATAGTGGTCGAACCAGCCGAGGATGCGTTTCTTCAGGTCCGCCTTGTGCTCGGCTTCACGGATGCCGTGGCCTTCGCCGGCGTAGATCACCAGGCTGTTGGGCACGCCCACCGCATCCAGGCCCGCGTGGAACTGCAGGGACTGGTCGGCGGGGCATTCCACGTCGCGCTCGCCGACATAGATGAAGGTCGGGGTCTTGGCGGCGTTGATGTAGCGGATCGGAGAGAACTTGTCGTAGGCGGCCGGGTCCTTGTAGGCGGTGGTGCCGAAGAACGGGACCATCCACTGGTTGATGCCGTTTTCGCCGTAGTAGCTGACCCAGTCGGCGATGCCGGCCCCGGCCACGCCAGCCTTGAAGCGGTTGGAGTGGGTGACTGTCCACATGGTCATGAAGCCGCCGTAGGAGTGGCCGTAGACGCCCAGGCGCTTGTCGTCGATCGGGGCCACCTTCTCCACCGCGTCGACGCCGGCCAGGATGTCGCGCAGGTCGCCGCCGCCGAAGTCCTTGACGTTGGCCTTGGTGAAGGCCTCGCCCTGGCCGAAGGAGCCGCGCGGATTGGCCTGGAAGACGTAGAAGCCGTGCTGCACCAGGTCGTTTGTCGTGCCCTTCCACATGTAGGTGGGCTGGACGGCGGAGCTCGGGCCGCCGTGCACCAGCACGATCATCGGATACTTCTTGCCGGGGACCGGGTTCAGCGGGCCGGTCAGCCAGCCCTGGACGTTGAAGCCGTCGCTCTTCCAGGTGACCGACTTGGCGGTGACCTGGGCGGTGAGCGCGTCGTTCTCGTGGGTGATGGTCTTTGGCGCGGTGAGCGAGCCGGCGGCGATGTGCGGGCCGGTGGTGAAATCCTCGCCCACGCCGGCCAGGACCTTGCCGTCCTGGCTGATCGAGACGCGGCCATCGCCGGCCGAGAAGGTCTCGACCTCGGACAGCAGGGACTTGGTCGCGCCGGTCGCCGGATCGACGGTGAGCAGGCTGTTGTGGTCGCTCTCGATGGCGGTCGCGAAGAGGGTGGCCTTGCGCCAGATCAGCGAGGAGAAGCTCCCCTTGTAGTTGGGGGTCTTGTTGACCGCTGTCCCGCCCGCGAATGGCACGGTCCACAGGTCGCCGCCCACCGGACCGAAGTCGGAGTGCAGGCCGCCGATGAAGGCCACGGTCTTGCCGTCCGGCGACATGCGCGGGAACTTCATCTGCACGCCCGGGTCGGCGATGACCCGGAACGATCCGTCGATGCCGACGGCCGCCAGTTTGGCGATCCACCAGTTGTTGTCGCCGTCGCCCTTGGCCTCGGTGGCCACGAAGGCCTTGCCGTCGGGGGCCCAGTCGTACTCGTAGATGTAGGTGTCGGCGGGCGAGAGGAACTTCAGCGCGCCGCCGACCGCGGGCAGGATGGCGATGCGCGCTTCGTCGGTGGCGCCGCCGATCTCGCCGACGATGGGGGCGCCGGCCTGCGTCGCGCCGGAGATCTTGCGGGGCCGGTCGGTGGCCAGCACCGCCAGGGTCTGGCCGTCCGGCGACCAGCGCGGGGTCTCGACCAGGCCGCCGAAGTCGAGGATCGAGGCGATCTTGCCGTCGCGCACGATCTCCAGGCTTGCGGTGCGCGCCTTGCGGTTGGAGGCGACGAAGGCCAGGGCCTGGCTGTCCGGCGACCAGGCGACGCCGCCGTAGAAGCAGGCTTTGCAGGGATCGTATGTGGCCAGGATCGCGCCGTCGGCGCGATTGCGAACCACGACGACCGGATGGGGCTCGGCCTCGGAGGCGAAGGGGTCGTCGGCCTCGATGGCCGCGATCTTCGCCCCGTCCGGCGAGATCATCACGTCGCGGTAGTCGTGAACCGCGGCCGGCGGGGTCGCCGCCGCTTGGGCCGCAAGCGCCAAGGCCAACACCAGACCCGCCATCGAAACTCTCCCCCGAACATACTCTTTGGGCGTCACTTTGTGACGCGCCGCTGGACGCCGTGGCTAGGGGATTAGACGGTGCGCTTCAAGCCCTGCGCTGTCGTCGGATCAGTCGCCGGTCGCGTTGCGGGGCGCCGGGCGCGACGGGGCTTCGCGCTCGCTGGCCGGGGGGATGGGGCCGCTGATCGGGGCCAGCGACGCCAGGGTCTCGTAGGGCATGCGCGGCGGGGCGGCGCGTTCGAAGGCGGCGATGGCCTTGCGGCAGGGGAGCGTGAAGCTCAGCCGATGGTATTCGAGGCAGCGGTCGGCGGCGCCGCCGTCCTTGCCGGGGCAGCGCGCCAGCATGTCGGCCACGCAGGCCCGGCGCAGATTGTAGCGGGCGGCGAGCAGGTCCACCGCATGGCCCGGCCTTTGGAACACGCCGTTGTCAGCGCTCCCTATCGAGGCCGGCCCGGGGATCGCCACGCCGCCCTGGTCCTGCGCCAGCGATGGCCCAGCGAGCGCGAAGGCGACGACGGCGAGCGCGAGGATCAGCTTCATGGCGGCGTCCCGAAAGACGGCGGACCGCAAGACCGGCCCGCCGCCGTCCGACAATATCGCAGACTAGGCCGCGTCGACCAGCACCACCTCGGCGTCTTCCAGGGCGGTGATGCGCAGGTTGGTTTCGCCGGTGATCGCCGCGCCGTCGCGGGCGTCGAGGCGCACGCCGTTGACCTCCACCGCGCCGGTGGCCGGCACCAGGTAGGCGTGGCGGCTGGCGTCCAGCGCATAGTCGGTGGTCTCGCCGGCCTTGATGGTGGCGCCGGCGACGCGCGCGGCGCTGCGGATCGGCAGGGCGTCTTCATCGCCCGGCAGGCCGGACGCCAGCGTCACGAACTTGCCGGCGCGGTCGCCCTTGGGGAAGGGCTTGGCGCCCCAGGCGGGCGGGCCGCCGGCGGTGTCGGGCTCGATCCAGATCTGGAAGATGCGGGTGGCGTCGCTCTCCAGATTGTACTCGGCATGGCGCACGCCGGTCCCGGCGCTCATCACCTGCACGTCGCCCGCGGTGGTGCGGCCCTCATTGCCCATGGAGTCCTTGTGGGTGATCGCGCCCTCGCGAACGTAGGTGATGATCTCCATGTCGGAATGGGGGTGCGGCGGGAAGCCCGACTGGGCGGCGATCTCATCGTCGTTCCAGACGCGGATGGCGCCCCAGCCCATGCGCTTGGGGTCATAGTAGTTGGCGAACGAGAAGTGGTGCTTGGCCTTCAGCCAGCCGTGGTCGGCGCCGCCGAGGCTGGCGAATGTGCGTTTGTCGATCATCTTGGGTCCTCCTGGCGCCACGCGTCTCGGTTGGTGAGGGGGCGCCGTTTCGAGGGGGAAGATAAGCTTCCATTTTGGGAGATAAAGCCGGGGTTGGGCGGAAGATTGTTTCCGGAATTCTCCATAATCCGCTCATCCCCGCGAAGGCGGGGCCCCAGGTGTTTTGTGTTTCGGTGGCTGGACGAGTTGGGGCCTTGCAAGCCTAAGCTCCGCAACGAAAAAAGCCTGGGTCCCCGCCTTCGCGGGGATGAGCGGAGGTGGGGATGCGTTTTTCTTCAATCCTAGCGGTTGCCGCTGTGCTGGCGATCGGCGCCGCCAAGCCGCACGCCGACTGGCGGCCGCTCGATCCGCAAAACACGCTGGTGATCGACACATCGAAGGGCCGCATCGTGGTGGAGATGGCGCCGGCGCTGGCGCCCAAGGCGGTGGAGCGGGTGAAACGGCTGGCGAAGGAGGGCGTCTATGATGGCCTGCTGTTCCACCGGGTGATCGAGGGCTTCGTCGATCAGACCGGCAACCCCAACAACCACGACGGCGGGACCAGCGCCTATCCGGACCTGCCGGCGGAATTCAGCGCCCGGGTCGCGGCCGACGCCGTGACGACGGTGGTGAGCCGCAGCGATGGGATCGAGGGCTTCGTAGGCTCCATCCCGGTGGCCGGCGTGTCGGTCAAGGAGCAGGGGCTGGGGTCCGACCATCGCCCGCGCGTCTGGGGCGCCTATTGCGAGGGCGTGGCCGGCATGGGCCGGCAGGCGGGGATCGACACCGCCAATTCGGAGATCTTCTTCATGCGCTCGCCGGCGCGCCGCCTGGACCACGACTACGCCGTCTGGGGCCGCGTGGTGCAGGGTCTGGACGTGGTGCGCGCCATCAAGGTGGGCGAGCCGCCGGCCGACCCGGACCGCATGGTCCGCGTGCGCCTGGCCGCCGATCTGCCGCCGGCCGAGCGGCCACGGCTGGAGGTCACCGACACCGCCGGGCCGGCGTTCCAGGCCGCCGCAGCCCGGGCCAAGACGCGGCTCGGGGCGAGGTTCAGCGTCTGCGACTTGCAGATCGCTGTTCGACAACCCTGACGTGCGACATCAGAGCGCAGGGCTGAGGTGATCACACGCCCTTGGTGTCTTAACCCTTGCGACGGTATCGCATCGGTTGCGTTTGGACGGGGCTCCATGAAGTTTGAAGTGCTGGAAGACGACGGCGGCTGGATCGTGCGCCGGGACGGCGTCGAGCTCGCGCGTCACGCCGAGCAGGAAGAGGCGCTGAGCGACATCGCCGAGCGGCTGCGCGAAGACCGCACCGACGACGCCGATCTCAGCTATTCGCTGACCATGCGCTATCAGGCGCGCGCCTGAGCCCAGGCCGCCATTCACCCACCGCCAAGGTCAGGATGCGCCGAGACCATGTCGGGTACCCAACGCTCAGGTGCGATTTACTTACTCATCTCTCAATTTTGCTTAGGCAAACGGCGCATCTCGGCGCAAGCTCTACAGCAGTCGTCAGGCGCAGCTTGGCCGTGGCCGGCGACGACATGCGACGAACGCCATGACCTACTTCTGCTACATCCATCGTCAGACCGGCGGCGTGCCGCACCTGGAGGTCCTGCCGGCGACCTCGCGGGGTCCCGCGATCGACTCCGCCGCACGGCTGATGGCGCAACGCAGCGATGCAGTGCGCGCCGAGGTCTGGGAAGACGAGCGGCTGATCTTCAGCCTGCCGCGCGAGTCCGCCGGGCGGCCGTTTTCCAGCTGACCGCCCAGAGCGCTTTTAGGCCCGCTCAGATCCGCATTTCGAAATAGGCGACGTTGGAGCCGGTCGAGTGGCCGACGATCATCACGCGATAGCCCGTGCCGTCCTCAAGCTTCAGATCGGCTTCGCCGGCCCGGAAGGCGTCGGCGGCGACCTCCGGCGTGGCGGTGAACGAGCCGCGCAGCCGCAGCGGGCCCAGGCGCAAGGTCGCGGGGTCGCCCTGAATCTCGTAGTCCACAGCGCCGGTGAAGCCGCGGTAGTGAAGTTCGCCGGCGCCCAGATGGGCCGGAAGCTGTTTACGCAGGCGCGGCATCGAAACTCCTTTTGGGGCGGATGGATATAACGCCCAAGGCCAAGGTTCGATCCATGACTCGCCTCCTCGCGGAGAATGCCGCGCCTACCGCTTCTTCCCGAGTTCCGCGGCGATGTCCTTGGTCAGGCGGCCGACCTTGCGGTGGGCGGCGGTGATCTGATCCTTGGTCACGCCCCAGCGCTTCATCCAGTATTCGACCGCCTTGCGCTCGGAGAGGTCGAGACGCTCCTTGTCGATGAAGCCGCGCTTGTCCTTCAGGCCGGCCATGGCGTGATCCTCTAACAATCCTGCCTTCCCCTTTATGGGGCGCGATAGCTAAGGTCGAGGTTTGCACCGCAAGGAGCCCAGATGCTGCGATCGTTGAGCGTGCGGGTGGTGATCGCCCTGCTGCTAGGCCTGGGCCTGGGGGCCGCGGCCGCGGCGGCGGCGTTCGGCGGGCCGCAGACCAAGTCGGTGATCGAGATGGTCGAGGCGGTGGGCAGCCTTTGGCTCAACGCGCTGCGCATGACCGTCGTGCCGCTGATCTTCGCGGTGATGGTGACGGGCATCGCCGGGGTGGCGGACGCGGCGGCGACCGGGCGGCTGGCCATACGGGCCCTGCTGCTGATCGCCTTCATGATGGTGGTGAGCGCCTGTTTCGCGCTGGGCTTTGCCCAGGTGTTCTACGCGATATGGCCGGTGACGGGCGCGGCGGCGGCGGCGCTTCGGGCCGGCGCGACGGCGGCGCCGGATGTGGCCAAGGCCGCGCCGACCTTCGTGGGTTTCGTCAGCGGGCTCGCGCCCGGCAACGTGCTGAAAGCCGCCTCGCAGGATGCGATCCTGCCGCTGGTGGTGTTCGCCGCCTTCTTCGGGTTCGCGGTGACGCGCCTGCCGGACGACCGGCGCGCGGCCTTCACCGCCATCTTCCAGAGTCTGGGCGACGTGATGATCAGCATCGTGCGCTGGGTGCTGTTCGCCGCACCCATCGGGGTGTTCGCGCTGGCGCTCGGCGTGGGCTTGAGGGCCGGCGTGGGCGCGGCGGGGGTGATCGCCCACTACGTGACCGCTATCGTGCTGGGCAATCTCGGCATGACGCTGGTGGCCTATGTCATGGCGCTGATCGCCGGCGTGAACCTCAGAAAGTTCGCCAACGCGGTGGCGCCAGTGCAGGTCACTGCATTCGCCACCCAGTCCTCGCTCGCCTGCCTGCCGGCGATGATCGAGCGGTGCCGCGACGAACTGGACGTGCCGGACCGGGTGAGCGGCCTGGTGCTGCCGCTGGCGGTGTCGATCTTCCGGATTACCGGGCCGGTGGCCAACTTCGGCGTCGCGCTGTTCGTGGTGCAGGTCTACGGCCTGCATCCCACCGCCATGCAGTACCTGGGCGCGACCTTCGTGGCGGTGGCGACCTCGATGGCCTCGGTCGGTCTGCCGGGACAGGTGTCGTTCTTCGCCTCCATCGCGCCCATCTGCCTGAGCTTTGGCCTGCCGGTCGACCTGCTGCCGATCCTGATCGCGGTGGAGGTGATCCCCGACATCTTCCGCACCGTCGGCAACGTCACCGGCGACATGGCGATCACCAAGATGCTGGCGAGAGGCGAGCCGGCGGCCGTCTAGGCCCTCGATGACCGCGAGAGTGCGCCAAGCCGCTCGGCGGCGGCGTCCATGGCCGGCGCCCAGTCATCGAAGCTCGCCGTCGTGAGCGCCTGGGCCTGGGGATACCAGGGGTAGGCGCTGGTCCCCAGCCGCGTCCAGTTGGCCGGGCCGCCGATCACCGCCAGCGGCGCGCCGCAGGCGCCGGCCATGGCGGCGGTGGCGTTGGACACCGCCAGCGTCAGGTCGAGCGCCACGGTGAGCGCGGCCAATCCCTCCAGGTCGTCCCGCAGGTCGAGGCCGGGCGGCTCGAGGATCGTGATGCCGGCGCGCTGGGCGAGGTTGGCCAGCTCCTCGGCGCAATCGCCGTACTGCAGGTTGACGAAGCGCAGCCCCGGCGTGCGCAACAGAGGCGCCCAGAGGTTGAGCGCCGGATACTGGCGGCGCCGGTCGCCGGCCAGCTTGCCGCTGCGCCAGGTGATCCCAACGGCGGGCGAGCCCGCGCCCAGCCAGGCCGCCCAGTGGGCGACACGCTGCGGGTCCGGCCGCAGGTAGCCGCGCGTCTCTGGGAAATCCTTCAGGCTGGGCCGAAAGCGGCGGGGCAGCGAGCCCATCGGCGCCCAGAGATCGACGTCACGGGGCTCGACGTCGCGGGGCCCGGCGGCGTTCGGGGCGCTCCGCCGGTTGCGCGGGCCCAGCCGATCGGTGGCATGGGCGCTGACCTGGGCCGTGGGGAAGCTGCGGCCAAACAGGCCAACCAGGCGCGGGTCGACGGCGAGGCTCAAGGCGCCCTGAGCCCCCAGCGCCTCGGTCACGTCCGGCAGGACGCCCGCGAACATCAGCTCGTCGCCCAGGCCCTGTTCGGCGACCACCAGCAGATGTTTTCCCGACAGTGCGTCGGCGGGGCGCCAGCGGCGGCCGGGCGCCTCGAAGACCGACGCTTTGGGCCAGCGGCGCGAGAGCCGCGCCTCATAGGCGTCCCAGCCGGTGGCCAGATCGCCGCGCGCCAGCAACAGGGTCGAGCGCGCAAAGGCGATGGCGGCGGCCTCGGCGGGGATCTTCGCGGCCCGGGCGGCCTGGCTGAAATCCTCGTGGGCGAGCGCCAGCTGGCCGAGGTCGAAACGGGCGGATCCGCGGTTGTAGATCGCGGCGGCGAAGCGCGGATCGAGGCGCACGGCCTCGTCGAGAAAGGTGATCGCGACCTGCGCCTGGCCATCCTGGGTCAGGGTGACGCCCAGGCTGTTCCACAGCCGCGCCTCCTCGGGGTGGGTCAGGAGCGCGTGGCGCAGTAGATCGACCGCCTCGTCGAAGCGGCCGAGCTCGCGGAGCGCGCGGGCCTGGCCGTCGGTGGCCTCCAGCCGCTCCGGCCGCAGCCGGCCCACCTCGGCCCACAGCCGGGCGGCGGCTTCGCGCATCTCCAGGCGGCCGGCGAGCGCGGCCAGGGCGGCCAGGATGTCGGGGTCTTCGGGCGCACGGACATGGGCGGTTTCATAGGCCGAGAGCGCGCCCGCCAGGTCGCCGGCCCGTTCCAGCCTGACGCCGCGGGCAAACGTCGACGACGGACCTGACGTGGGGCCGTCCTGCCTAGCCTGCTGGCCGATCATCAGCGCCCCTTCCGAGGTCCTGGCTAGGGGCGGACCTGGGCGGCAAGAGGCCGGGTTGGGCGGACTGGGTGTCAGCCGGACAAGGAAGCTTCGGCATGGCGCAACGGAACCGGCCAAATCGGCGCGATCGGTTTCAATCCGCAAAACCCGCAACATAGGCGTGGGAAAACACCGGTTGGACTTTTCGAAAATTACAGAGTTAAATTCTCCGGACGCGGAGGGGCGCGATGTCGTTGCTGCGGGGTCTGACGGCCGGATTGGCGCAGGTGGCGCTGCTGGCGGCGCTGTTGCTGGTTCCGGCAGGGATGGTTCCCGGCGGGACCTGGGTCTGGCCGCACGGCCTGTGGTTTGTGGGCGTCTATGGCGCGATCACGCTAGCCAGCACCACCGGCCTCGCCGTCCTGCGGCCTCTGAACTTCAAGGTCCGCCAGGAGAGCGTGGTGGCGGCGCGGCAGAAGAACCAGCCGCTGATCGACGCCGTCGGCTCGGCGGTGCTGGTGGTCTTCGCCGCCGGCTGGCTGGCCTTCATCCCCCTGGACGTCTTCGACCTGCATCTGCTGGCGGCGCCGGGCCCTTTGGCGATGGCCGCCGGCGGGGTCAGCGCGCTGATCGGCGCGGCCTTGATCAACCTCGCCGTCTGGCAGAACCGTTTCGCCACACCGAACCTGCAGGACCAGAGCGCGCAGGGGCAGAAGGTGATCGACAGCGGCGTCTACGCCCTGATCCGCCACCCGATCTATTCCGGCAATTTCTGGCTGTTCGGCGGGCTCTCGGTCTGGCTCGGCAGCTATGCGGCGCTGGGCGGTCTCGTCGTCCTGCTGATCGCCACTGTCGCGCGGATCGCCATGGAGGAGACCTATCTGCGCGCCAACCTGCCGGGCTATGTGGACTATGCCCGGCGGGTGAGGGGCCGGCTGATCCCCTATCTGCTGTAGGTTTGCCGCCGGGCTTGCCTGATTTCGCCCTGAGCCCTACCGAGCTTAGCCATGGCGAACGAACCCTTTTTCACGATTGAGGGGACGCATTACGTCCCGACCCCGGCCGCGCGTGGCCCCTGGAACCCGAACTCCCTGCATGGCCGCGTCATCGCGGGCCTGCTGGGTGCGGAGATCGAGCGGCTGCACGGCGACCCGGAGTTCATCCCGGCGCGGCTGACGGTCGACATGTACCGCCTGCCGGACCTGTCGCCGGTGGAGGTGACCACCACGGTGGTGCGCGCTGGGAACCGCATCCGGGTGATCGACGCGGAGTTCATTTCCGGCGGGGTCAGCGCGGGGCGCGCGACCTGCCAGCTGCTGAAGCGGACAGAGAACCCCTCCGGCAATGTCTGGAAGCCCCCGGTCTGGGACGTACCCAAGCCCGCCGACCTGCCACCGCCCGACCCGGCGCGGACGCCCATGGGCGGCATGTGGGAGACCCGGCGGATCACCGGCGACTTCGCCCAGGCGGTGCAGAAGCGGGTGTGGGTCCGTGAGATCCGCGAGCTGGTCGAGGGCCGGCCGCTCACGCCCTTCGTCCGCGTCACTGGCTCGGCGGATTTCGTGAGCCCGGCGGCCAACATCGGCGACGCGGGCCTGCAGTTCATCAACTCCGACGTCACGGTCTATCTGCACCGCGAGCCGGTGGGTGACTGGATCGGCTACGAGGTGATCAACCACGGCGCGACCGACGGCGTCGCGATCGGCGAATGCTTCATCTACGACGAGCAGGGG
The DNA here is from genome assembly GCA_903822175.1 of uncultured Alphaproteobacteria bacterium. Lineage (GTDB taxonomy): Bacteria > Pseudomonadota > Alphaproteobacteria > Caulobacterales > Caulobacteraceae > Phenylobacterium. The sequence goes on along the minus strand of CAIJOB010000024.1, from coordinate 87,982 downwards.
CCCATTGGCTCGGCGGCCTGCGCGGCGCTGGCGCAGCGGCGGATGCCCAGAAGCTAAGACGGGGAAGCTGAGGCTCAAAAAGGGGAGGGGGCCGCCGCGGATTTTCCGGGCGACCCCTTCGTTTGCTCGCCGTGTGGTTGGAAAGCCGTCGAGCAACCGCAGATTGCTGCGAATACTACCGAGTCGGTAACGTGGCAGGGCGTCACAGCGTAGTCGTCCGGCTGGTAGAACTACGTAGTCGCCCTTAGCGCTCGGCGTCGTCCGCTTGGTCCCGTCAGCGACGTGAGCCATGGTGGCCCCAAGGCGCGCGTGGACGGGCCGTGCGGGAGGCGGGACATGGGTTTCAGGAAGCTGTTGGGCGGGGCGCTGGCGCTGTCGGTGCTCGTTTCGGTCTCCGCCGGTATTAGGCCCGCGCTCGCCAATCCGAAGAACGCGCTGGACGCCTATGTGGCCAAGCCCGATCCGGCCTTTGCCTGGAAGGTCGATCACACCATCTCCGGCCCCGGCTGGCACGGCGCGGTGCTGGACATGACCTCGCAGACCTGGCTGACCGACAAGCAAGTCGACAAGCCGGTCTGGAAGAACTGGGTGACGGTGATCGTCCCGGACAAGGTGACCCACAAGACCGGCTACCTCTACATCACCGGAGGCAGCAACAAGGACGCAGCCCCCAAGGACGCCCCCGAACGCTGGGTGAAGATGGCGCTGGAGACCAACTCCATCGTCTCCGAGGTCGACGACGTGCCCAACCAGCCGCTGCGCTTCGCCGAGGACCCCAAGCCCCGCTCCGAGGACGGGATCATCGCCTACCAGCAGGCGAAGTTCGCCAAGGACCGCAATCCGCTCGATCTGGTGCGCCTGCCGATGGTCAAGAGCGGGACCCAGGGGATGACCGCCATCCAGCAATATCTGGCGAGCGTGAGCGGTGGCCCGACGCTCGACAAGTTCGTCGTCTCCGGCGGCTCCAAGCGCGCCTGGGTGACCTGGCTGGTCGGCGCGATCGACAAGCGGGTCGAGGCGATCATCCCGATCGTCATCAACGTCCTCGACGTCGACGCCACGGCCAAGCACCACTGGGAGGCCATGGGCTACTTCTCCCCGGCGCTCGGCGACTATGTGCAGAACGGCCTGATCCCGGGGCTGATAGGCTCGCCGGGGATGAACGAGGTCAACCGCATCGAGGACCCGCTGAACTACCGCGACCGGCCGGCGATGAAGATGCCGAAGTACATCATCAACGCGGTCGGCGATGAGTACTTCCCGCCGGACAACACGAAGTTCTCCTACCACCTGCTGCCGCAGGTGAAGCGGCTGCGGATGATCCCCAATTCGAAGCACTCGACCGCCGGCACCGATATCTCCGACAGCATCACCGCCTTCTATGCCGCGATCCTCAACAGGACGCCGATCCCGAACTATTCGTGGGTGGTGCGGCCGGACGGGGCGATCGTGGTCAAGTCGGCGGTGAAGCCGACAGAGGTGCGCCTCTGGCAGGGGACCGATCCCAAGGCCCGCGACTTCCGCGTCGACACCATCGGCAAGGCCTTCACCTCGACGGTGCTGACGCCCGGCAAGGACGGGACCTGGGTCGGCAAGGTCGAGAAGCCCGCCGCGGGCTGGACCGCCTATTTCGTCGAGCTGACCTATCCCGGCAGCGGCACGGCCTATCCGTTCAAATTCACCACCGAGGTCTCGGTGATCCCCGACACGCTCCCCTACAAGTGGAAGGACGCGCGCCCGATCACCGCGCCGGACGGCAAGTAGGGGAGGTTTTTGGGTTCGGCGCCCTTCCGGAAATTGCTGTGACGGCTATCTAGACGTCTTCGGGACTCCTCGGGGACGCGCGCCATGATGCTGATCGGGCAATATGACTCACCGTTCGTGCGGCGGGTGGGGATCGCGCTGACGACCTACGGCATGGCCTTCCAGCACAAGCCCTGGTCGACGTTCGGCGACGCCGACAAGATCGCCAAGCTGAACCCGCTGCGCCGGGTGCCGACCCTCGTGACCGACGACCACAAGGCCTACGTCGACTCAGCTTCCATCCTGGTCGTGGTGGACGACATAGCCGGCCCGGCGCGGGCAAGCCTGGCGCGTCCGGGCGCCCAGGGCCACGAGTCGCTGCAGATCTGCGGCTTCGCGGCGGGCGTCGCCGACAAGGGCGTGAGCCTGCTCTACGAGCGGGTGCTGCGCGAGCAGGCCTTCCCGCTTTGGGTCGAACGCTGCCAGGCGCAGATCGTCGAGACTCTGGACCTGCTCGAGGCCGAACGCGCCGGGCGTGCGACGCCCTATCTGTTCGACGGCGCGCTCAGCCACGCCGACGTCATGCTGACCACCATGTGGGGCTTCATCACCGGCGCCCTGCCTGACGAGTTCGACTGGGCGAAGTGGCCGGCGCTGAAGGCCCACGCGGCGATGTGCGAGGCCCTGCCGGCCTTCAAGGCGGTCAATCAGCCCTACAAGCTGGTGCGGCCGGGCGAGGGTTGATGACCGATCCGAAAAGTCCGGCCGTCGCGCGCGCCGAGGTGCTGGCGCTGCGCATGTCGCAGATCCGCGAGGTCGCCAACGCCGGCATGGCCCGCCAGGACGTGTTGAAGTTCTGGGTCGGCGAGAGCGACCGCCCAACGCCGGACTTCATCCGGGAGGCCACCGCCAAGGCGCTGATGGCCGGCGAGACCTACTACACCCACAACCTCGGCCGCTTGGACCTGCGCGAGGCGCTCTCCGACTACCTTGAGCGCCTACACGAACGGCCCGTCGGTGTCGGGCGGCTGGCGATCACCAGCGCCGGGGTCAATGCGCTGATGCTGGTCAGCCAGGCGGTGGTCTCGCCGGGTGACAAGGTGGTGGTGACCACGCCCGCCTGGCCGAACATCGTGGAGATCCCGCGCATCCTGTCGGCCAGGCTCGAGACCGTCCCGCTGGACCCGGCGCAGGGGCGCTGGCGGCTCGACCTCGACCGGCTGATGGATGCGCTGACACCCGACACCAAGGCGCTGTTCCTCAATTCGCCGAACAATCCAACCGGCTGGACCCTGCCGGCGGAGGACCGCGCGCCGATCCTGGCGCGCTGCCGCGAGTACGGCATCTGGCTGATCACCGACGACCCCTACGAGCGGCTGATTTTCGGGCCGGGGAAGTGCGCGCCCTCGTTCCTGCCACTGGCCGAGGAGGATGAGCGGGTGGTGGCCACCAACACCTTCTCCAAGGCCTGGCGGATGACCGGCTGGCGGATGGGCTGGATGGTGCTGCCAAAGTCGCTGGTCGATTCGATGGGGGTGATCATCGAGTACAACACCTCCTGCGCCCCGGACTTCATCCAGAGCGGGGCGATCGCGGCGCTGCGCGATGGCGAGCCGCACATCGCCGAACTGCGCGCCGAACTGACGGCGGCCAAGGACCTGGTCCTGAGCGGCCTGCGCGCGCTGCCGGGCGTCGAGGCGCCGGAGCCGGAGGGCGGCATGTACGCCTTCTTCCGCATCGACGGGCGCGGCGATTCCCTGGCGCTCGCCAAGGACCTGATCGCCAAGGCCGACATGGGCTTGGCCCCCGGCTCCGCCTTCGGGCCAGAAGGCGAGGGCTGGCTGCGCTGGTGCTTCGCCAACCGCCCGGAAAAGAACGCCGAGGGTCTGAGGCGGCTGGGGGCCTACCTCGGCGGCTAGTTCGGTGACGGGCTGGGCGGCGTCTCCGCCGGCGCGGGCGCAGGCGGCGGAGCTTCCGCGGGAGCCGGCGCTTCCGCGGGCGGGGCTTCAGCCGCGGGCTCTTCGTTGATCTTAAAGGCGCCGCCCATCAGGGTCGCCTTGGCCTGCAGGTTCTTCGAGGTCACCTCGCAGCGCCTCGGCAGGTCCCAGCTCATCCAGGCCTGGGCGAGGCGCGCGGGCGTGATGTCCGGCGTGACCCGCCAGACCTCCTGTCCCTTCGTCACGGCGGCGGCGCCCTGGATGTTGATCGGCTTGAGGCTGGCCTTCTCGGCGGCGGTCAGGGCCGCGCGGAACTGCTTCAGCTGGACCCGGCCCTCCTTCTGCATGTCGGCATAGACCTTGAGGTCGTCGGAGAGCTTACGGTCCGGCGGACGGAAGGTGCTTTCGATCCGGGTCACCTCAGGCATCACCTGATCATGCAGGTCGAGGTAGGCGCGCAGGTTGCCGTAGCACCAGGCGACGAACTGATAGTCGTCGTGCGGCGCGCCGGCCGGGAAGCGGTCTTCCTCCGCTGGTGCGGGTTCTTCGGCGGCAGGCGGCGCCTCGGCCAGCTTGTCGGCGATCGCATCGCCAGCCTTCTCCGGCGGCGCGCCCAGCAGGGTCGCCGGGTCCGTGGTCGCAGGTTGGGCCTGCAGGAAGAGGGCGAGAGCGAGTGCGAGGGGAGCCATAACGCGACTGATACCTTGGATTTCGCCGAAAATCAGGCGGTTGGCGATTTGGGGGCGGGACCGAAGCCGCCGCCGCCAGGAGTCTCGATCTCGATGATGTCGCCGGCCTCGACGTTGACGGCGAAGCAGCCGGGGAGGTCTGTAACCACCCCGGACGCGGCGATCAAACGCTGAGCGCCGGGTTTGGCTGCACCGCCGCCCTTCAGGCCCTGGGGCGCGTTGATGCGGCGAGAGGAGAGCAGGGCGGCCTCCATCGGGAGTAGGAAGCGGATGCGACGGATCGCGCCGTCGCCGCCGGCCTGTGCGCCCACGCCGCCCGAACCGTGCCGAACGCCGAAGCTTTCCACCCGCACCGGGAAGCGGCGCTCGAGGATCTCCGGATCGGTGAGGCGGGAGTTGGTCATGTGGGTGTGGCAGGCGCTGGCGCCGGGCGCGCTGGCCGTGGCGCCGGAGCCGCCGCAGATCGTCTCGTAGTACTGCCGCTGCTCGTCGCCGAAGGTGAAGTTGCTCATGGTGCCCAGGCAGTTGGCCATCACGCCCAGCGCCGCATAGAGGGCGTCGACCACGTGCTGGCTGGTCTCGACGTTGCCGGCGACCACGGCGGCGGGCGGCCTGGGATCGAGCATGGAGCCTGGCCGCGTCAGGATCTTCAGCGGCTCCAGGCAGCCGGAGTTGAGCGGGATGTCATCGTCCACCAGGGTGCGGAAGACATAGAGCGCCGCGGCGTCGACGATGGCCGAGGGGCCGTTGAAATTGGTGGTGAGCTGATCGGCGCTGTCGCGGAAATCCAGCGTCGCCGTCCCGGCTTCAGCGTCCACCGTGGTGGTGACCACGATCTCGCCGCCGCCATCGACCGGGATGCGGGCCGAACCGTCGGTCAGCTTGCCCACCGCGCGGCGCACGGCGGCGGCGGCGTTCTGCTGCACGAAGGTCATATACCTCGCAACGACCGCCGAGCTGTAGCTGCGGATCATCTCCGAGACCGCCGAGGCGCCCGCCTGGCAGGCGGCGATCTGCGCCTTCAGGTCGGCGACGTTGGTGTCGGGGTTGCGGGCGGGCCATTGGCCGGAGGCGAGCGCCGCGCGGGTCTCCGCTTCCAGGAAGCGGTGCTCGCGCATGATAGGTAAGGCGTCCAGCATGACGCCCTCCTCGTCGATAGTGTGCGAGAAGGGCGGCATCGAGCCCGGCTGCACCCCGCCGACGTCGGCGTGGTGGCCGCGGGCGGCGACGTAGAAGCTGGCTTCTGCATCATCTGGCGCCATGAACACCGGCATGACCACCGTGATGTCCGGCAGGTGCGTGCCGCCGGCGTAGGGGTTGTTGAGCGCGAAGGCCTCGCCGGCGTGCAGCACGGGATGGCGGTCGCGCACGGCGCGGACGGAGGCGCCCATGCTCCCCAGATGCACCGGCATGTGCGGCGCATTGGCCACCAGCCCGCCGTCGGCGTCGAACAGGGCGCAGGAAAAGTCCAACCGCTCCTTGATGTTCACCGAGTGCGCGGTGCGTTCGAGGGCGGCGCCCATGGCCTCGGCCACGCCCATGAAGCGGCGGTTGAAGAGTTCGAGGGTGACGGGGTCGGGCTTATCGAGGGCGATGGCGTGGCTGCGGACCGCGCCGGTGGCGGTGAGGCGGATCAGGCCGTCCGCCTCGGCGGTCGCGCGCCAGCCGGGGGCCAGCGCGATCTGGGTGTCGGCGCGGACGATCAGGGCGGGGCCTTCGATGTCGCGGAACGCATCGGCGGCGATGACCGGCGCATCGTGCCAGGCGCCGTGGGCGAACATCCTGACACTGTCCTTCTCCCCTTGTGGGAGAAGGTGGCCGGCGGAGCCGGTCGGATGTGGGGTTTCGCTCCGCTCTCCGCGCGATGCGGCGGTCGGCGCGGATAGGGCTTTCGACCCCACATCCGTCAGCCTTCGGCTGCCACCTTCTCCCACAGGGGGAGAAGGATTGCTGGCGGCCTCCGCCTCCACCGCCGCGATCAGGATGGTGCGGGCGGGTTCGATGAAGCCGAACAGGCGCTGATGGGCCTCCTCGAAGGCGGCCTTGGCGGTGGCAAGGTCGGCATAGGGCACGTGAAGTTCAGCGTCGGCGCCCTCGTAGCGCAGGCGCATCCTCCACCGTGCGGCGCCGGCCTCGGCTCCTTGCTCTTTCAGCGCCAACAGAGCGGCGCCTTCCAGCAGGACCAGATTGATGTAGGCCGGACCCATCCCGCGCTCGTCGAGCGGGATTTCCAGGCTCTTTTCCCGCAGCGCCGTCACCTGCGCCTGGCCGATGCCCCAGGCGCTGAGCACGCTGCCGTACCTTGGGCAGAGAATCTCGGCCACGCCCAGCGCCTCGGCGGTCTGGCAGGCGACCTGGCCGGCGGCGCCGCCGAAGGCGGTGAGCGCGTGGTCCCTGGGGTCGAAGCCGCGCTCGGTGGAGATGCGGCGCACGGCCTGAGCCATCTGCTCGACGGCGACGGCGACGAAGCCCTCGGCGGCGGCCTCGACGCTGGCCGCGCCCATGGCCTGAGCTAGTTGGGTCAGCCGCGCGCGGGCGGCGCCGGGGTCCAGCGGCGCGTCGCCCTTGGGGCCAAAGACCGAGGGGAAGAAGCGCGGGTCGAGGCGGCCCAGCACCAGGTTGGCGTCGGTGACGGTGGCCGGGCCGCCGCGCCCGTAGGCGGCGGGGCCAGGGTCAGCGCCGGCGCTGGCCGGGCCCGCGCGGGCGCGCATGCCGTCGAAGGTGAGAATAGACCCGCCGCCGGCCGCCACCGTCTCGACGTCGAGCATGGGCGAACGGATCTTGGCGCCGGCGACTTTGGCGGTGTCGCGGCGCTCCAGTTGGCCGGCGTAGCGGCAGACGTCGGTGGAGGTGCCGCCCATGTCAAAGCCGAGCACGGCGGGCGCGTCCGCCTGCGCCGCCGTCCGCGCGACACCCACCACGCCGCCGGCCGGGCCGGAGACCACCGCGTCCTTGCCGCGGAAGGCCTCGGCGCGGACCAGGCCGCCGGCCGAGGTCATGAAGAACAGCGGCGCTCCGGCCACCGCCCCGGCGACCCGGCGCACATAGTCCTGCAGGATCGGGGTCAGATAGGCGTCGGCGATGGTGGTCTCGGCGCGCGGAATAAACCGCGGCAGGGGTGAAACCTCGTGGCTCAAGGCAACGAATGGGAAACCGAGCGCCTTAGCGATCTCGCCGGCCGCCAGCTCGTGCGCCGGGTTCAGATCGGAATGCAGGAAGGCGATGGCGACGGAGGTGAAGCCTTGATCCGCGGCGGCCGTAAGTTCGCGCCTGAGCGCCTCGCGGTCGAGCGCGCGGACAACGCCGCCCTGCGCGTCCAGCCGCTCGTCGGCCTCGATCACCCCGGAATAGAGCGGGGCTGGACGCACGATGGTCAGCGCGAAGAGGTCGGGCCGCGCCTGGTCGCCGATCAGCACCGAATCGGCGAAGCCCTGGGTGGTGACGAACAGCGTCTTCGCCCCGGCGCGTTCCAGAAGCGCGTTGGTGGCGACGGTGGTGCCCATCTTGATGGCGTCGACGCGTTTCGCCGGGAAGGGCTCGCCCGGCCCGGCGCCCAGGATGCGCCGCATCGCCTCGACGGCCGCGTCCGGATAGGCCGCCGATGCGGACAGCAGCTTGAGCGAGGTTTCGGCGCCCGTGTCGTCCTGACCGATCACATCGGTGAAGGTCCCACCCCTGTCGATCCAGAAGCGCCAGGTTGTTTCGACCACCTATCGGCGCTCCGCAGAAAAGGGGGCGATCCAGAAGCGCCACGACCTGTCCAAAACTTAACCCGTCCCGCGATTGTTTTCAGGCCTGCACGCTCGTATGGCTGCTTATCCCAATGAGCTTCTGGCGCAAGATAGCTGGCCTCGCGGCTCGCAACCTCGATGAGGCCGAGTGCGACGTCTGCCCCCCGGGCCTTCCCGGCGAGGACCCCGCGTTCTCGACCGCGGTCACCGCGCTTGGCGCAAAGCTGGCCAAGGCCGATGGCCAGGCCGACACCGGCGAGTGGCTCGCTTTCTCCGAGGTCTTCCAGTCCGACGAGGGCAGCGAAGGCAATGTGCGGCGGCTCTATCAGCTGGCGCGGCAGACCACGCGCGGCTTCGAGGGCTATGCGCGGCGCCTGCAGAAACGCTACCACGCCTGCCCGCAACTGCTGGAAGACGTGGTCGACGGGCTTTTCCACATCGCCCAGTCCGACGGCGTGGTGACCGGCGATGAGCTGGCCTATCTGGAGCGCGTGTCAGAGCTGTTCGGCCAGAGCCCGCTGGTGTTCCGCCGCCTGAAGGCGACGCACCTGGGCCCCGAGGCGGGCGATCCCTACGCCGTGCTGGGCGTGCGCCACGACTGCTCCGACGCCGAGCTGCGCGCCGCGCGGCGGAGCATGCTCTCCGAGGCGCATCCCGACCGGGCGCGGGCGCGGGGTCTGCCGGCCGAGTTCGTCGAGGTGGCCGAGGTCAAGGCCGCCGCAATCAACGCCGCTTTCGATGCGGCCATGGGCGAGCGGCGCGCATTGTCCTTGCAAGGTGCGGCATAAGTTCGTTTTCGTGCCCGTTTCGGGGTGTCTATGGTTGACGTTCCGCAACCTTGGGACGACATAATTGCTTTAGGCTCAGCCACAGAGCCGATGAGGAAGCCATGGTGAAAGAGTTCGCCGTTCGGCACGGATCCGCCCTGCGCAGCCTGGCTGTGCTCGTCGGCCTTCTGGCCACCGTCGCCGCCGTCGTGGTCGGCGCGGTTCTGCTCGTGGTGTTCACCGCCACCGTCGCGGTGATCGCGGTGATGGCCTCGGCCCTGCTGGGTTTCGCCGGTCTGGCGCTCCGCGCCCGGCGCACGGCCCGCGCCCGCAACGACGGCGTCATCGAAGCCCGCCACCTGGGCGGCCACCACTGGGTGGCCTACGGCTGGAACGAAAGCCGCTAGTTCTTTTGAAGTTGCCGCTGACGTCGAGTGAGCCTTGCTCGTCTCGCGGCCGCGCCTTACCGTCGGTTCAAACAAACGTTTGGAGGACGGCATGAGCATCGGTGTCATCGCGACCCTGAAGATCCAAGAGGGCAAGACCGACGAGTTCGAGGCCTTCTTCGGCGAACTCGCCAAGCAGGTCCGCGCCAATGAGCCGGGGAACCTCGCCTATCAGCTGACCAAGAGCCGCACCGAGCCGACCACCTACAAGGTGCTCGAGGTCTACAAGGACCAGGACGCGCTGACCCATCACGGCGGCACCGACTATTTCAAGGCCGCGGGCCCGAAGTTCGGCGCGGTTTTGGCGGGGCGGCCGGAGATCGAATATCTGGACGGCGTGGGCTGACCGGCGGCTCCCGGCGGCGGCTTCGAATCGGGTAGAACCCGCGGGCCGCAGCTTTAAGCCATCGATTTTGCATAAGTTTTCGCGCCTCAGGGGAATTCGGGCGCGAAAATTGTGCGCTGCACGCGAGTTGGTCGGATTCTGCTTGAACTGCGACGGATAGGCCGTAAACGATCCGTTGACCCTGTCGGCGCTCGCCCGGCAGACCCAGCGGCGGGATGTCGCACCGCGGCAAGCGCCGTGAGCGGACGGTCTTGGCCGGGAAATCTAGGCGTTGAAATTGAGCTTGAGGCCGGGCCGCGGCCAGCGGGCCTTGTAGAGCTTGCCGGTCGAGGACGCGGTGATCCAGGCGTCCATCATGTCCGCGCCGCCGAAGCAGATGTTGGTGCAGATCAGGTCCGGGAAGGGGAAATGCTCGGTGGAGCCGTCGGGGTCGAAGGCGGTGATGCCGCCGTTGATGATCGTCGCCACACAGACCTTGCCGCCGGCTTCCACCGCCAGGCTGTCCAGCAGCTGATAGTCCGGCAGGTTGCAGACCACCCGGCCAGGCGCGAAGCCGGGGCCAGGCGCCAGCACGCCGGGCTCGGTCACGTCGAAAGCCCAGAGGCGGCCGATCTGGGTGTCGGCGGCATAGACCACGGTTTCGTCGGGCGAGAGGCCGATGCCATTGGGCGAGATCAGGTGGTCGCGCTGGCGGCTGATGTGGCTGCCGTCGGTCTTGGCGTAGTAGAGCCCGCCGTACTTGCGGCCCTCCGGCGTGCCGCAGCCGTGGTCGGTGAACCAGACGCCGCCCTGCTTGTCGAACACCAGGTCGTTGGGGCCGTGCAGGGGCCGGCCTTCGCAGTTGTCATAGACGGTCGTGAGCTTGCCGCTCTGCAGGTCATAGCGCTGCAGAGACCCGCCCTTGTGGCTGGCGGGCGTCGGGCCGGGGATGGTCAGGCCCATATTGTCCAGCCACTCGAACGAGCCGCCGTTGTTGGTAATCCAGATGGCGCCGTCCGGGCCGATGGCCGCGCCGTTCGGCCCGCCGCCGGTCTCGACGACGGTCTCCTTCTTCCCGTCCGGCGTGACCCGGGTCAGGCGCTTGCCCTTGATCTCGGTCAGGATGATCGAGCCGTCGGCCATGGCGATCGGGCCTTCGGGAAACTCCAGGCCTTCGGTGACCAGTGCGATATCCATGACGTCCCCTCGTCGTTCTTGTTTGTTGGACGTCACCCTAGCGAAGGCCTCAGCGGCGTTCCAGCACCCGGATCGTGAACGGATAGTCGTCGCCTTCGCCGGCCGGATAGGCCTTGGCGCTGACCTCGGTCCAGCGGGTCTCGTCGATGGGCGAGAGGTGAGTGTCGCCCTCGATGTCCGCGTCGACGTCGGTCAGGTAGATGCGGCCCGCCTTGGCCAGCGCCAGCTCGAAGAGTGAGGCGCCGCCGATCACGCAGACCTCGCGCGCGCCGTCCTCCTCCGCCTGCTCGCGGGCGATGGCGACGGCCTCGGTGAAGTCCTCGCAGACCAGCGCGCCCTTGGGCTCGAAGGATCCGTCGCGCGACAGCACGATGTTGGTGCGCCCGACCAGCGGCTTTTTCGGCAGGCTTTCCCAGGTCTTGCGGCCCATGATCACCGGCTTGCCCATGGTCACGGCGCGGAAGTTGGCGAGGTCGGTCTTCAGCCGCCAGGGCAGGCCGCCGTCCTTGCCGATAACGCCATTGCGGGCGCGGGCGATGGGGCCGGCGGTGAGGGTGATCGGGAGCATGTCCGCCTCATAGCAGAGGCCGGGCGGCCAGGAACATGGTTAGTCGCGGGTTAACCGCCGCACGCCAGATTGGCCCGATGAGCGCCCACAAGACCGAGGGACTGGCGGTCCAGGCCGACGGCTGGCGGCAGATCACGCCGAGCCCCAGCGCTGAAGAGCTGAAGGCCTTCTACGCCGGAGAGTATTTCCAGGCCTCGCACGGCACCTATGCCCAGGCCTATTCCGACACCGAGGTCGCGCACCGCAACCTGCTGGCCAGACTGATGTTGGCGGCGATCGGCGAGGCGAGAAGTCGGGCGGCCGGCGGCAAGCTGCTGGAGATCGGCTGCGGCGAGGGCTGGTTCCTGGCCGCCGCGGACGCTGCCGGCTACGCGGTGCAGGGGCTGGATTTCTCGCAGGCCGGCCTCGCCAAATTCCATCCGCAGTTCCTCGACCGCGCCCGGTTCGGCGACGCCTTCGAGATTCTCGACGGCCTGATCGCAGCCGGCGAAACCGCCGACGTCTGCGTCATGGAGCATGTGCTGGAGCATGTGGTCGATCCTGAAGCGCTGCTAGAGCGCCTGCCGCGCCTGCTGAACCCTGGCGGCGTGGTCGCGATCACTGTCCCCAACGACTTCAGCCCGATCCAGCTCGCGGCCCGCCAGGCCGGCGCCGTCGACCGCGACTTCTGGCTGGCTCCACCACAGCACCTCAACTACTTCAACGCCGCCAACCTGGGGCTGCTGCTGGAGCGTATGGGCTTTGCGGTGAAGCTCGGCTTCGCGAGCTTCCCCATCGACTGGTACCTGATGCACCCGGGCTCGAACTATGTGGCCGATCCGAGCGCCGGCAAGGCCGCGCACCGGGCCAGAATGGACATCGACCTGACGCTGGCCGAACAGGGGATGGAGGCCTACCTCGGCCTCGCCAAGGCCTTCTACGCCTGCGGCGCCGGGCGCAGCCTCACCATCATCGCCACGCCGAGCGTGGGCTGACCATGCAGGTCCGCTACATCGCCAACGCCTGCTTCCTGATCACGCTCTCGACCGGCGAGACCCTGCTGACCGACCCCTGGTTCGACGGGCCCTGCCAGCAGACCTGGTGGAACTTCCCCCCGGTCCCCGAGGCGCTCAAGGCCGAGGTCTGGGCGAGCAAGCCGGACCTGATCTACATCAGCCACCTGCACCACGATCACCTGCACCCGCAGACGCTGGCGCCCTTCGATCACGCGACGCCGGTGATCATCGGCAAGCTGAACACCCCGAACCTGCGGAACGCGATCCGCGCTGTCGGCTTCGCCAACATCACCGAAATCCCCTTCGAGACCCGCACGCCCATCGGCCGCGGCGCCTGCGAGGCGGTGATCTTCAAGGACTTCCACGGCAACACCCGCGGCGACGAGACCCAGGTCGACTACGACCTCGACACCTCGATCTACCTCTACGACCCCGACGGGACGCGGCTGTTCAACGCCGTCGACAACACCATCCTCCCGCCCGACGCGGCGCGGATCGCGGCCGAGTACGGGGCGCCCGACATCGCCATGCTGCCCTACGCCTCGGCCTCGCTCTATCCGATGGGCATGGGCGACTACGACGACGCGGCCAAGACCGCGGCGATGCAGGCGCTGCGCGAACGCACGCGCGGCAATTTCCGCGAGAACGTGAAGGCGCTGGGCGCCAAGAAGGTGATCCCGGCGGGCGGGGAATATGTGCTCGGCGGGCAGGCGGCGGGCCTCTCGCGCTTCCTGCCGCAGCCGCTGGCCAGCGAACTGGCCGCCGAGGTGGGGACCGCTGTCCTTGCTAAGCTCTATCCCGGCGACGTGCTGGACAGCGCGACGCTGGCCGCCACCGAGGATCCTCGCGCCACCCACCGCGGCTTCACCGACGCCGAGCGCGCCGCCTACGCGCTCACCCTCGCCGACCGCGCAGCGAGTTTCTCCCAGACCGTGCTGCCCTCCGACCTGGCCTTCGACTGGCCCCGCGCGCTGAAGAAATGCGCCGCCAACTACGCCGTCCGCCGCGCCAAGATGGGTCTGGAGCTGGCCGCCGACATCTACCTGGACCTGAGGCGACCGGACGCATCTCGCGCGCTACTGTTCAAGTTCGCCACCGACAACGACGAGGCCGGGGTCGTCTCGGAGATCGGGCAGGGCGACCGCGCGCGGCTGGTCTACGAAATGGACGAGCGGCTGGCCTTCAACCTGATCACCGCACTCTTGTCGTGGAATGCCATGGAGGCCAGCGCGCTGATCACGCTTCGTCGCTCACCGGATCAGTACATGCACGACGTCCACCGCTCGATCGTGCACTTCACCCTGTTGAGCTAGGACGCGGGTTCCAGCCAGCTCAACCATTTGGCGCGGACCGCGGCCTCCGGGTCGATGCCGAAGCGGCGGCAATAGAGCAGGAGCTGGCAGAGCACGTCGGCGGCTTCGTCGGCCCGCGCCTGCGCCTCGGCGCCGCCCCGGCCGCGTCCGGAAAGCTTCAGGTGCGCCTGGGCGAGTTCACCCAGCTCCTCCTGCAGCTTCAGCATGAACCAGTCATCGTCGCGCTCGATGCCGTACTTGCCGGCGTAGATGTCGGAGATCTGCGCCGCGGCGTCCGTCAGCGCGCCGAGCGTCAGCGGCTCGCTCATCAGACCGCGATCGGGGCCGGAATGCTCGGGTGGGCGCGGTAGCCTTCAAGCGTGAAGTCCTCGAACTCGAAGGCGAAGAGGTCGTCGCGCGGGGCGAGCTTCATCTGGCCTAGCGGCAGGGGCTCGCGTGACAGCTGCAGCTTCGCCTGGTCGAGGTGGTTCAGATAGAGGTGCGCGTCGCCGAGCGTATGGACGAACTCGCCGGGCTCCAGGCCCGTCACCTGCGCCATCATCATGGTCAGCAGCGCATAGCTGGCGATGTTGAACGGCACGCCGAGGAACACGTCGGCGGAGCGCTGGTAGAGCTGGCAGCTCAGCTTTCCATCGGCCACGAAGAACTGAAACAGGCAGTGGCAGGGCGGCAGCGCCATGTCCTCCACCTCGGCCGGGTTCCAGGCCGAGACGATGTGGCGGCGGCTGTTGGGGTTGGTTTTCAGGCCGTGCGCGACGGCGGCGATCTGGTCGATTACCCGGCCGTCCGGCGCGGTCCAGGACCGCCATTGCTTGCCGTAGACGGGCCCCAGTTCGCCGGTCTCGGCGTCGGCCCATTCGTTCCAGATGCTGACGCCGCGTTCCTGCAGCCAGCGGACATTGGTGTCGCCGCGCAGGAACCACAGCAGCTCCAGGATGATCGACTTCCTGTGCAGCTTCTTGGTGGTCAGTAGCGGGAAGCCCTTGGCAAGGTCGAACCGCATCTGCCGCCCGAACACCCCCAGCGTGCCGGTGCCGGTGCGGTCGCCGCGCTGGACGCCGTTGGCCAGAACATCGGCCAGCAGGTCGAGATACTGCCGCTCCGGATGGTCCGGCTCGGCCACATAGATCGGCTGAATGGCGGCGTGGGCGTTCACATCGCCAAAAGCGCAGTGATTCGCGGCGATCTCAAACGCGGCGAATCAGTTGCTCACAGGGAATTGCGTCTCATCCCGCAAACCCGCCCTCGTCGAGGAATTCCTGCTCCTCCGGCGTGGTCACGCGGCCGAGTGCGTGGTTGCGGTGCGGGAAGCGGCCGAAGCGGGCGATGATGTCGCGGTGGATGGTGGCCCATTTCAGGTCGTTCTCGATGCCCGCCTCGGCGACCAGGGCCAGGCCGTAGTCCTGGTCGGCCATATCCTCGGAGTGTTCGAAGGGCAGGTAGAAGAAGTTGCGTAAGCGTGGGTCCACCTGGCGGTCTAAGCCCCGCTCGATGGCGGCGCGCGCGATGGCGCGGGCCTTGTCGTCGGTGGCGAAGCTGTGGCCGGAGTTGCGGTAGAGATTGCGCGGGAACTGATCGAGCAGGATCAACAGGGCCAGCGCCCCGTCCGGGGTTTCGGCCCAGGCGTCGTATTCGCTGCGCGCGGCCTTGTGGTGGGTCGACTCGAACTTCAGCCGGACCGCCTCGTCGAAGGCGACGACCTTCTTGAACCATTTGTCCGGACCGGCCCCGAGCCAGAAGCCGACCACGTCGTTGGGATGGGCCGTCACGCAGTTGGGCTCCTATTGTGACCGGCCCCAAGTCTGACAGAAGGGCGAGTGGCCCCGTTCAAGCGCGGTTCAGCGCGGCCTGCAATAGTCGGGACACGACGGACGCAACCTTTGGGCGCCTGCCGCTCTTGGAGGCTAACCATGCAGACGAAACTCACCACCGCGCTCGCCATTCTCCTGCTCGCCGGCGCGAGCGGGGCGGCGATGGCGCAGGACCGCGATCACGCCGACCGTGGCGAGCGGGGCCAAGCCACGCCGCAGAGCCACCCGCAACCCCAAGCGCAGCCCCAGGCGCAACCGCAACACGCCGGTCCGCCTCCGGGCGTCGGCGGTCACATCGGCGGCGAGCGTGGCGGCCCGCCCCGCCCGGACGGGGCCCAGCGCGGTCCAGGGCCCGGCGACCATGTCGAGCGCAACGGCCCGCCACAGGGCGGCGGCCGCGGGCAGGGCCAGGAGCGGTCTCAGCAGGCCCCGGCCGGCGCCCCGCAGCATTTCAACCGTGACCAAGGTCCCGGCCCCGGCGCACCGCGCCAGTTCGACCAACGCCGCGGCGAAGTGATCCCGCCCGGCGCCGATCGCGGCCGCGCCGATGGACGCGGCGGCCAATTCAACGGCCAGTTCGGTGGGCCGCGCGGCGCGCCGCAGCATTGGCAGCCGGGCCGCTTCCCGCCGGTCATGTCGGCGCAGAACCGCTTCCGCGGCGGATATTACCGGCCGCCCTATGGCTATTATTCCCGCGCCTGGGGCTTCGGCGACTTCCTGCCCAGGCCCTGGTTCGCCCGCGACTATTGGATGGACGACTTCCTCGACTTCGACCTGCCTTATCCGCCGCCCGGCTTCACCTGGGTGCGGGTCGGCCCCGACGCCTTGATGATCGACCGCTACACCGGCCGCGTCGTCCAGGTGGTCCGTGGGATGTTCTGGTAGCTCAGTCGATGTAGCCCGCCGCCTTCAGCGCCGCGATCGAGGTCGCGGCGCTGGTGTGGTGGATGAACAGGCCGCCGGCGTCTTCCCAGAGCTTGCGGTGCTGGCGGCGGTCGTCGACCAGGACGTCGCCGGGCGCGCAGTGCTCGCGCTTCAGGGCCGCGAGCGTGGTGATCATCGGGACGCCGGGAAAGTGGCGCCGGGCCCAGGCGCGCTTCTGCGGCTCGGCCCATTTGCCGTGTGGCATACCGGTCAGGATGATCGGGTTCCTGGCCTCCACGGCCTCGTAGAGCTGCATGGCGTCGGGCATCAGCTCGAGGTGCTCGAAGAAGCCGTCGGCCCGGGCCAGCGCCTGCCAGAAGGCCGCCACGCCGCGGCGTCGTTCGAACGCCTCCGGGGACATGCCGAAGATCGCCGTGGCGGCCTTATCGAAATCGGCCAGGACCCCGTCGCAGTCCAGGTAGATCTGCTTCCTCACCCCGTCTGAACTCAGCCCGCCTGGCAGGCCGGACAGAGGCCGCGGGCCTCCAGGGTCACCGAGGAGACGGCATAGCCCCGGGCGGCGGCTGCGGCGCGTCCCGGCGCGAAGTCCGGCTCGAACTCTTCGGCCGCGCCGCAGCAGCTGCAGATCAGGAAGCCCGCGGCGTGGCTCTCGCCCTCCAGCCGGCAGGGGACGTAGGCGTTCAAGCTCTCGATCCGGTGCGCGAAGCCCAGGCGTTCGAGGAATTCCAGGGCGCGGTAGACGGTGGGCGGCTTGGCGGGCTCGCCCCCCTCGCCGTAGGCGGCGATCATGTCATAGGCCTTCTGCGGCCCGTCAGCCCGCAGCAGCAGCTCCAGCACCCGGCGGCGCGGCGCGGTCAGCCGCTCTTGGGTGTGCGCGCAGCGCCGCTCGGCGTCGGCCAACGCGTGACGCAGGGCATGGCCCTTCAGGCCCGGATGGGCGCCGTCTTCGTGCTGGCAGTCCGCCGAATGCATGGCTGTCAGCTAACGCCCCCGGCAGGCCCGCCGCAACATTCTTCCGGCGCGACGAAAAAAGCCCGCGGGAGCGATCCTGCGGGCTTTTCCGTGTCTGGTGAGCTTAGGCCTGCCTAGGCGTCCTCGGTCGGGCCCTCGGCGCGGGGCGCACGGCGGCGCTTGGGCTTGGGCGCCTCGCCGGCGTCAGCCGGCGCGGGCGCGCGGCTGGCCGGGGCCTGCAGGAAGGCCGGCGCGTGGCTTTCGCCGCCCTCGGCGTCGCGCAGCACGCGGGCCTTGCGCTCGGGCGCCGGCTTGGCCAGCGGAGCCTGGGCCTGCGGTTCGACCACGGCCAGCGGATCGCGTTCCGGCCGGTCGTCGCGGCTGCGGTCGTAGCGCGGGCGATCCTCGCGCGGGGCCCGATCTTCGCGCGGGGGCCGGTCGTCGCGTTGTTGGCTGTCTCTCGGCCGATCGTCCCTCGGGCGATCATCCCTGGGGCGATCATCTCTGGGCCGGTCGTCGTAGCGGGGCCGTTCGGCGCGAGGCTGTTCATCGCGTGGCCGGTCGTCGCGTTGGCCGTCACGCTGGCCGTCTCTGGGACGCTCGTCGCGCCAGGGGCGGTCGCGGCGGCCCTGGCCCTGGCCATTGCCGTCGTTGCGGTCGCGGTTCTCGTAGCGGGGACGGTCGTCGCGCTGCTGGCCATCGCGAGGCCTGTCGTCTCTCGGGCGATCGTCCCTGGGCCGGTCGTCGCGCTGTTGTTGCTGTTGCCCATCACGTTGCGCGTCTCTGGGCCGCTGTTCGCCGCCGTTGGCATTGGCGCCATTGCCGCCATTGGCCTCGCGGGCCTGCCAGGATTCAGGCGTGTCGCCGGCCTCGGCGGAGGCCGCGTCAGCCGCTTCGGACTGCGCCTGGGCGGTCTCGTCCTCGAAATCGATGTCGAAGCCGGAGGAGAAGTGGTCGCGGCCAAGGATTTCGCTGGCCGGGCGGGTGGGCTGCATGGCCCGGAGCAGGCGGAAATAGTGTTCGGCGTGCTGCAGATAGTTCTCGCCGAGCACCCGGTCGCCGGCCGCCGAGGCGTCGCGGGCGAGCTGCTGGTATTTCTCGAAGACGTGCTGGGCGTTGCCACGGACCTTCGAGCCTTCGGGGCCGTTGGAATCGAACGCCCGGTTGGCGTTCTGGGCCTGCGGCTTGCCGCCGCCCCCGCCGCCACCGCTTCCGCCGCCGCGATTGCGACCGCGTTGACGCTTCATACCCTTGAAATCTCTCATTATTTGATAACCGTCTTGGTTTCCCTACGGCCTGACCCTGTTCAGGTCGGCCTGCGCTAGCCTTCAGCGGGATCGGGCCTTAGCCCGTGTTTCGAATGTCGAAGACTTTTGAGTGTTCCCCGTCTCCGCCCGGAGCCTTTCAGCGAGAGGCCTTGGGAGCCGTCGCGCCTGTCGGGACCAGTGTGCGTCCTTCGCGGGACACCTCTACCTGAAGCCGACAATTTGGGTGGAGACGCTTTCTAAGTAACGAGTCGGCCTCAGCTTTCCAAGGTCTTTTTCGCACCCGCGACAACGCGGTGCCGGTCGCCGAGATCCTTGAGCGTCTGGACGCCCTGCGCGCCGGCCTCACGGAACAGGGCCTCGACAGCGTCCTTCTGGTCGTAGCCGATCTCCACGGCGAAGCGGCCGCCGGGCTTCAGCACCCGCAGGATCTCCGGCGCGAGCACGCGGTAGTGCATCAGGCCGTCGTCGCCGCCCTCCAGCGCGAGCCGCGGTTCGTGGTCGCGCACCTCCGGCTCCAGAGTCTCGATGACGTGGCTGGCGATATAGGGCGGGTTGGAGACCACCAGGTCGAAGCTGTTCTCGCCAAGTCCCGCGGTCCAGTCGCCGCGCAGCAGGGCGAGCCGGCTTGCCAGGCCCAGATGGGCGGCGTTGTCGCGCGCCACGGCCAGGGCCTCCTCCGAGACGTCGATGCCCAGACCTTTCGCGGCCGGCCGCTCGGCCAGGATTGACAGGATGATCGCGCCTGAGCCGACGCCGAGGTCCAGCACCGACCAGGCCGCATGTTCGGGGAAGTCGCGCAGCACCCATTCCACCACAGTCTCGGTGTCCGGACGCGGTGTCAGCACGTCGGGCGTGACGTTGAGCATGATCTTCCAGAAGCCCTTGCGGCCCAGGATGTGGCTGACCGGCTCGCGGTGCTCGCGGCGGCTGAGGTAGTCTTCCAGCTTCGCTTCCTGCTCCGGCGTCAGCGCGCGGTAGGGGTCGGCGACGATGTCGGCACGGGTGGCGTCGGCGGCGGCCTCTACCAAGAGGCGCGCATCGATCACCGGGCCGGCGAGCCCGGCGGTCTCCAGGCGTTTCTTGGCGGTCTGCCAGGCCTGCAGCAGGTTCAGGCTCATTCAGCGTCCTCGGAAACGGGCTCGAGAGATGGCGCGGTCACCGCATCGCCTAGGCCGACGGCGCCGGCCGAGGTCACCCGGATATAGATGCCGCAGAACAGGTGGCCATAGTTGTCGAACAGCGCCTTGCAGACGTCCAGGTCGCGCTCAGCGCTGGTCGGGTCCACATGGGTCGCCGCGCAGCGCACGATCGGCTTGAACACCTGCGCCCGCGCCCAGCCGACCATCAGGGGCTTGCCCGCCCAGTCGTTCTCCACCCAGGCCGGCCAGCCCTCGACATAGAGGTTGGCGCGGAAGCGCAGCGGGTCGAGCTCGACCCCCATCCGCTGCCCCAGGTCGCGGACGCTGGCGAGGTTGACGATGGAGACCTGGCCCAGCGGGTGGTCGGTGAAGCGGTGCTCGGCCGGCGCCTTCAGCACCTTGAGCTCACCGCGGACGTCCTCGCCCAAGAGGTCGGTCAGCCAGGCGGCGAAGGCGAGCTGAGCGGCAGGATCGGCCATCCGCCCGGCGAATTCCCGCCCGTCGGGGCCGGTGACGCGCAGCATGTCGGTGGCGTCGTCATAGCGGGTGCCCGCGGCGGCCACCTTGGCGATCTGGGCCAGGACCGTGAATTTCTGCTTGGGCACGAAGGCCGGCGCGGCGGGATCGAAGCCGCTAGGCCCGTTCTCCACCGCCCACAGCCGGTCGAACGGAAACCCCTCGCCGGGGGCGAGCGCGACCTCTCGCAGAGGCTCGGGCGTGAAGCCTTTCACCGGGTGGCGGAAGATGGCCGCGACGTGACCGTTCATGCGCCACGCCTTGCCGCAAAGCGCCTCAGGCGTCCAGCGTCACCACCTCGCCGCGCAGGGCCCCATCACTGCGGGTGACGCTGAGCGCGGAATATTCCGGCACCTCGACCCAGGTGGCCACGTCGCGGGTGAGCGGCTCGGAGGCGACGATGACCGCGTCGGCGCCCTCGGGCCCGCCGATCATCTTCCACTCGCCGTCGTGCAGGCCGTAATCGCGGCCCAGCGTGTACCACTGGCTCAGGAACTCGATGCCGCCCTGGAACGGCGCCACATCGAACCGGCCGAAATCGAAAGTGAAGCGGGTGGCCACCAGATTGCGCCCATCGCCGAAGATCAGGTTGACCGAGGACGAACGATGGATGCCGTGGCGCTCGCGGATCTTGCGCAGCGTCGTCAGGGTCTGCTCGATGGCGCGCAGGATCTCGGTGGTGGTCAGCGGCCCCTCGGGGTTTTCCAGCGCCGACACCACCATGGCGTAGATCCAGGCTGAGTCCGCCGAGCCGTGGATGCGCCGCGCGAACTCCGGCTTGATGTGCTCGACCAGGTCGAAGCGGATTTGGTTGAAGCCCGACAGGTCGCCGTTGTGGGCCATGACGATCGGCAGGCCCTCGAAATGGAAGGGGTGCACGTTCTCGATATTGACCTGGGTGTCGGAGCGGTAGGGGACGCCGCGCAGGTGCGCCACCACGGCGCGGGCCTGCAGCTTGCGCGCCATGGCCTGGACGTTGCGGTCGAAGATCGCGACCTGGGTGTTGCGGTAGCAGAGCGGGGCCTCAGGCTTGGGCCAGTCCGGGTCCCAGGCGGCGAAGCCAAAGCCGGCCAAGTTCAGCATGGCCAGCATCTGCGCGTCGACGGTCTGCTTCAGAAGCGAGCTGTCCGGCGCATAGAGCAGGTCGTCAAGCAGCACCGGCGGCCCAAGGTAGCCCAGCATCCTACACATGCGCTGTCTCCCCAGCCGCGTTGAGCGCGGCCATGCTGCGCTGGCGCCCCTGGCGGCGCGAGAGCGCGCGCAGGTCGGCGGTGAGCTGCTTGGAGACCAGGTCGACCAGCTTGACCGACCCCGACCCGCTATCGGCCTCCAGCCTGGCCATTCGCTCCTGCGGCAGGTGAATCAGGATGGCGTCTTCGCGCACGTCGAGCTGGGCGGGCTGTGGGCCGCCGTCGAGGGCGGCGATGGCGCCGACGATCTTGCCGGGGCCATGGATCAGCAGCTGCTCGATGCCGCCGCCGATCGGCAGGCCCGTGCGCACCGCGCCCCGCAGGATCACATAGAGCCCGACCGCCGACCCGGCCGGGGCGGCCAGCACCGTGCCCCGCGCCGCATCGGTGACGCTCGCCGCGCGCATGAGCTGGGCGATCTCCTCGGGCCGGAAATGGCTGAACTGGTGCAAGGCCTGCAGCATGGCCGCCGCGCCGTCCTTGGCGCGCGGCTTGGGCGGGGCATGGGCCGGTGGGGCAGGGCGCATCTCCGCGGCGCCCGGCGGGGTTTGCGCGATCGCCGCGATGGTGCTGCGGGTGCGCGCGCAGGCCAGGTGGCGGATGTGGCGGGCGAGCCCGGTGGCGGCCGCGTCTCCCATGAAGATCAGCCGCTCGAACTGCTCGCGCGCCAGGAAATGGCCCTGGGTGGCCTCGACAGCCTCGGCGGTGGCCGAGCGGCGGCCCAGGTCGATCAGGCTGAACTCGCCGACGATGTCGCCCGGCCCGACCTCGGCCAGTTGCACCAGGCCGTCGGCGAGCGTTCGGCCCTGCACACGGATGCGGCCTTGCGCGATCACATGCATGCCGTCGGCGGGGTCGTTCTGGCGGAACAACAGCTCGCCGGGCTCGACCGCGAAGGGGGTCAACGAGGGCTGCAGGGCCGCGATCAGCTCGGGCCCAATCCCTCCGGTGGCGCTTACCTCGACATGGCTCGACATTCGCGTCGCTCCCCCCGATTCACAGTTAACAACGGTTTCGGGGTTGGGCGCAATTGCGGCCCTCCGTTGAGCTCGCCGGCGATGGATCTGGACGCCGGCTTCGCGAGGTCGAGCGGCTCGGTCTTGGCGTCCAGGCTGGAACCATACGGCGCAGGTTCGCCTTCACGCTTCAGGACCATTTCCGGGGCGTTCATGACGGCCGATCCAACCCGATTCCGTGGGCCGAGCGACCCGCCGCGGCGCTTCGGCCGGTGGAGCGCCTTTCTGGCCGGCGCGGCGGTGGGTCTCGCCACGGTCGCGGCCGACGCGGCGCTGCGCAAGGCCCGCGCGCTGGCCACGGTCCAGCCCGCCGACACCCTGACCGAGGTCACACCGCGGAGCTGGAAGCGGATCGCCCAGCGCACGCTCAGGGAATTCACCGCCGACCGCATCCCGGCTGTAGCGGCGGGCTCGGCCTTCTACGCGCTGCTGGCCCTGTTCCCGGCGCTGGCCGTCTTCGTCTCGCTGTTCGGCCTGGTCGGCGATCTGCAGGGAGCGCAACGCGAGATCGCCGACTTCCAGGGCCTGTTGCCGGCCGGCGGCGTCAGCGTGCTGACCGAGCAGATCACGCGGCTGGCCGTCACCTCGCACGCCAGCCTCGGCGCGACCTTCCTCATCAGCCTGCTGCTCTCGGTCTGGACCTCCAACGCCGGGATGAAGGGGCTGATCGGTGGTCTGAACGTCGCCTACGAGTGCAAGGAGACGCGCAACTTCTTCGTCCTCAACCTGGTCTCCCTGACCTTCACCGCCGGTGCGCTGCTGTTCAGCATCGCCGCCATGGCCGCCGTCGTCGCGGCGCCGGAGGTGCTGTCTTGGCTGGGCCTGCGGGCCTGGGCGAGCGCCAGCCTCCTGCGCTGGCCGGCGCTGTTCGTCGTGGCGGTCTGCGGCCTCTCGATTCTCTACCGCTTCGCGCCGTCGCGGCCGCGCGCCCGCTGGCGCTGGATCACGCCGGGCGGGGTGCTGGCGGCCGTGGCCTGGATGGGGATGAGCGTGGCCTTTTCCTTCTACGTCGGCCGCTTCGGGACCTATGACCGCACCTACGGCTCGCTGGGGGCCATCGTCGGTTTCATGACCTGGATCTGGCTGTCGCTGACCATCGTCCTGGCCGGCGCGGAGTTCAATTCCGAGCTGGAAGACCAGGTCGGCGCCGAGCCTTCAGCTCGCTCTGCGCCGTAACCAGGGCCGCAAACATTGTCGCGATGTAATCCGCGAGGGGCCTGAGGCGCGTTGCGCTGGCGCTCGCCGCGATCTTACATGCAAGGCCATGGCGACGAACGACAACAAGGCTGGAATCCTGCCGCTGGGCGGCGGTGCGTCGGACAAGTGGCCGAAACATCTGGCCATTCCGCTGCTCGGCCGCGAGCAAGTCGCCGACCACGAGCGGCTCAAGCAGAAGCTGAAGCTGGAGCAGCAGGCGCGCGACGACGGCGCCCACGGCCTGCCGCACAAAGACGACCACGACCTGAACGCCATGCAGCGGCGGATCTGCGAGGAGATCTTCCGAGGCATAGCCTCGGTGCATCGCTTCCTGGCCGAACAGCTGGCCCGCGCGGCCCAGCTGCTGGCCGGCCTGCGCCCGCTGGGCATCGACGAGGAGCTGGAGAAAACTCGCATCGATCAGGTGGTGACGCGCTCGCTGACCGAGCACCGCGCCGAGCTGATCGACCTGAAAGAGCGCGAACTCGACGCCCTCTTGGACCTTCGCTACTTCCGCGCCAACAACCGGCTGCAGCGGGCGGCGGTCTATCGCGCCTCGCCGCATGGTCTGGCCTCGCTGCTGGCGCTGCTGATGCTGGTGGAGTCCGGCTTCAACGGCCTGTTGCTGCGCAAGATCTCCGACGAGGGCTGGATCGGCGGCATCTTCATCGCGCTGTTGATCAGCGCGGTGAACCTGGCGCTCGGCATCGCCGCCGGCGGGTTCGGCTGGCGGCTGATGGGCCATGTGCGGTGGCAGACCAAGCTGCTGGGCGGGGCCGTCAGCGGGGCCTGCCTGGCCGCCGCCGTCGTCTGGAACATCTACATCGCCCACTTCCGCGAGGTAGCCGAGCTGGCGGCCAGCCAATATGCCGCCGGCGCCCTGCCGCAGGCCGCGCTGGACGCCTGGCGCCATGTGCGCAGCGAAGGCGTGCTCGGCCTGCACACCATGTACTCCTGGGCGCTGCTGGTGCTGGGCCTAGGCGCGCATCTGCTGGTCAGCAAGGAGGCTTGGGACCATCTCGGCGACCGCTATTTCGACTACATGAAGGTCGACCGGCGCTATCAGCACGCCCGCGACGCCTTCGCCGACGCCATGGCCGAGGTCGAGGACAACGCCCGCGCCGCCATGGAAGAGGCCCTCGCCGACCTCGACACGGCGGTCGCCGACAGCGCGCAGGCGGGGGCCGAGACCCGCTATGTCAACGACCAGGCCCACCAGCGCCATAGCGAGGCCCTGGCCGCGGAGGCCGAATGGGTGCGGCAGGGCGCCTCGCTGCTGCAGGCCTATCGCGAGGAGAACCTGAAGGTGCGCCACGAGGGCACGGCGCCGGCCTATTTCCGGACCTTCCCGAGCCTCGCCGACTACCGCGACGGCCGGTTCGGCGAGGCGGGCGAGAAGGCCGAGCTGCACGGTTCGCTACAGACCGTCGAGGCGCGCCTCGCGGCGTTCCGCGACCATCTGAAGGCCGCCGACGAAGTGGCCGCCGAGAACGGCCGGATCGCCAAGCGCCTGCGCCTGCATGGCGAGGGCCTGCTCGCCGCCCTCGGCGATGGCGTCCGCGAGATTGAGGCCGAGGTGCTGCAGGTCGCCGACCGGCAGGTCTCGCAGCGTCGGGAACTGGCCGCCGCCGCCATCCCCACCAGCCGGGTCGCCTGAGGCATGGCGCTGGGCCGGGGTCCGCGGCGGCGCCTCCTGTCATCGCGCCGGCGCCCGGCGTCCGCCGAGCGGGTCGCCGAGACCCAGCGAGCGCTGAAGTTCTATGCCGTCGTGGTGGTCGGTGCGGCGCTGCTCGTCCTGCTGGCGATCCTCGCCAGGCCAAAGCCCGTGGATGTGGCCACCGGCTGCGAGACCGACCAGCTGCTGCCCAAGGCCCACACGGTGCTGGTGATCGACCAGACCGACCGCTTCACGCCGGCCCAGATCACCTACGCCAAGACGGTGTTGCTCTACGAATACGACCGCCTGCATCGCTACGACCTGCTGACCGTGCGCGGCGTCGGCGAGAACGCCGACACGCCCTTGCGCAATTTCAAGCTCTGCCGGGTGCAGAAACGCGCTGAGGTCTATGGCATCGCCGTCAACGAGGATCAGGTCGCGCACCGCTTCGAGACCGTCGCCGGCAAGCCGATGGCGCGCTACCTGGACTCGTTGGCCCGGGTCGGGGAGGCGGAGACCTCGCCCTTGGTGGAGACCATCAGCAACATCTCGCGCGAGGAAGATTTCGGCCCGGGCGTCGGCCAGCGCCGCCTGGTGATCATCTCCGACATGGCTCAGAACAGCGCCAATTTCTCACAGTACAAGAACAAGGGCTCGCAGGTCGCGCTGCCGACCGAACTCGGCGTGTTCCGCCCCGACCTGAAGGGCGCCAGCGTGCGCGTCCACTACCTGCTGCGCCCGAGCCTGCGCCGCTTGCAGGGCCCCGCGCACGAAGCGACCTGGCAGGACTATTTTGAGCGGTCCGGCGCCAAGGACATCAAGTTCGGCTGGGGCGTCGGCCTGGGCGACGCCAAGCGCTAGCTGCGCCTCAACCGATGATCCGGGATTCCCGGACATAGTCAAAATCGCCGACGCCAGACCAGGCCTGCCCGTCGGGGTAGCGCACTTCGACGCCGGACAGGTCTCGCTCCGCCGCCAGCCACATGTTTACACCCATCAGCGTATTGCCGAATTTCGCGACCGCGCCCTTGGTCAGAACAAAATGGGTCGTGGAACCGCACCCGGCGCAGAAGTGGACTTCCGCGTTCGGAGCGTCCTTGTCGGCTCGGCAGTAGCCTCTCGTGGGGCCGTCGACGCGGACCTCCGACGGCTGGAAATACCCCCAGCGCGCGCCCGCCTTGCTGCAAAGCGTGCAGTTGCATTCGTTGATGTAGTCCGGCCGCCGCTCCACCGTGAGGCTAACGTGACCGCAGAGACAGGAAAGCGTCATCGCGTGACTACCCTGGCAAAAAGACCGCTTCGACCGTCGCGGCCAACGCCATGAATACAGGCCTCAGCCAAACTCGTCTTCCAGCGCCGACAGCCGCGCCGCCTGGTCCTCGGCGATCAGCGGGCTGATGACGTCGTCCAGCGCCTCGCCCTCCATGATTTTGGGCAGGTTGTAGAGGGTCAGGTTGATGCGGTGGTCGGTCACCCGGCCTTGCGGGAAATTGTAGGTGCGGATGCGTTCCGACCGGTCGCCGGAGCCCACCTGGCTCTTGCGGGCGTCGGACCGCGCGGTGTCCAGCGCCTCGCGCTGCTGGTCGTAGAGCTTGACCTTCAGCGCCTTCATGGCCCGCGCCCGGTTCTGGTGCTGCGACTTCTCCGATGAGGTCACCACGATGCCGCTGGGCAGGTGGGTGATGCGCACGGCGGAGTCGGTCTTGTTGACGTGCTGGCCGCCGGCCCCGCTCGACCGGTAGGTGTCGATGCGGATATCCTCGGTCTTGATGTCGATCTCCACGTCCTCCGGCTCGGGCAGGACGGCGACGGTGGCGGCCGAGGTATGGATACGGCCTTGCGCCTCGGTGGCCGGGACGCGCTGCACCCGGTGGACGCCGCTCTCGAACTTGAGGCGGCCGAACACCCCGTCGCCGGTGACCGCGGCGATGATTTCCTTGTAGCCGCCGGCGTCGCCCTCCGAGAGGCTGTCGATCTCCACCCGCCAGCCGCGCTCGGCGGCGTAGCGCTGGTACATGCGGAAGAGGTCGCCGGCGAACAGCGCCGCCTCGTCACCCCCGGTGCCGGCCCGCACTTCAAGAATGGCGGACGCGTTCTCGTCCTTGTCCTTGGGCGCCAGCAGGAGCGCGACCTCGTGCTCCAGCAGCGGCAGCCGCGCCTTCAGGGCGTCCAGCTCGTCGCGGGCCATGGCCGCCATCTCGGAGTCGTCGCCATCGGCCATGGCTTCAAGGTCGGGCGCCTCGGCGCGGGCGCGCTGCACCGCCTCGACGGCCTCGACCACCGGTTTCAGCTCGGCGTGCTCCTTGCCCAGGCGCACGATCTCCTGGCCATCGGTGGCCGCACCCATCCGCGCCTCGATCTCGCGGAAGCGGTCGAGCACCTGATCGAGTCTGGCCTGGGGAAGTCGCACGGGGAGTCAAACGCCTGGGGAACGGGAGCTTCCTCTAGCCTTCCCCAATCCGCTTGCCAAACAGCGCGCTTGCCAAACGGCCGGAACATCGCTGCCGGGCGCCCGTTAAGACGCCGCGGGCGCCTGGAGACTACGATGGACGACGAACGGACAGGACTGAGCGGGAAGGCCGTGCTGATCGGCCTGATCGCCGCGGTGCTGGTGGGCTTCACCGTGCTCCTGCTGCTCCATGCCCGGCGCAGCGAGCCGCTGAGCACCGACGCGGTGTCGAGCGCGTCCTCGGCGCTCGCCGCCTCCCACTAGCAAAAAGGCCTCCGCCCATCGCTGGGGGAGGCCCTTATGAGTTCACGCCCGAAAGCGGGGAATAGCTTAGGCGCGGACGCCGTTCAGCGGCGCATTGCCAAAGGCGCCGAGCTTGACGTTGCCGGTCATGGCGTCGCCGGCCACGGTGGCCGAGAACTCCAGCGTCATCGGCATCGGCGAGGTGATGTTGGTGCTCCAGGTCAGGGTGTCGCCGTCGACCTTGCCGGAGACGTCGCCATCGCCCATCTGGCTGACGGTCTTGCCGGTGAAGGTGTCGCCGTTGGTGGTGATCGAAGCCGTCACCACTTGGGCGCCCATCGGCGTGTTGATGGTGATCTTCCAGTTTCCGTCTGCTGCGGCCATGGTCTCGCTCCCAAAAAAGGTGGCGGCACCTAAGCGCGGATGCGAGAGCTGCGCAAGAGTGACGCGGGCGTCATTTTTATGAAAATCATCCCTCCCGTTCAGGGGAGGGGCGCTGCTTAAAGCGGGCGGCGGCGGCCTTTGGCGGCGCGGGCTTCAGGTCTTTGAGCGCCGCAACACCGCTTCGAGCTGAAAATGCTTTCCCAGGCCCGCGCAGTCGGCGGGCGTCTGCCCGAAGTCGTTCTTGGTATGAAGTGTGGCCCCGCTGTCCAGCAGCGCCAGCGCCACCAGCAGATGGCCGTTCATGGCCGCGTAGTGGAGTGCGGTGTGGCCCATGTCGCCCGCCGCATTGACGTCGGCGCCCAGAGCCAGCAGATCGCGCACGTCCTGGCGGGCGCCCTTGAAGGCAACCCGGTGAAGCAGGGTGTCGCCGTCGCCGCAGACGGAGTGCACATCCGCCAGGATGAGAACCTCCCAATCGTCGGGATAGCTCGCTCGGATTTCGAGGAACGTGCGCGGCGCGGTCATTCCTAGAGGCCGCTATTCCGCGGCTTGCGGGACCTCGGCGGCCTTCATCTCGGCCGCGCGGGCTTCGACCAGACCGACGATGTGGTCGACCATCTGGTCGTTGTCCATCTTGTGGTCCGGGCGGCCGGCCACATAGACCATGCCCGAGCCCTTGCCGCCGCCGGTGAAGCCGAGGTCGGTCATCAGGGCCTCGCCAGGGCCGTTCACCACGCAGCCGATGATCGACAGGCTCATGGGCTGGGCGATGTGGGCGAGGCGTGCTTCCAGCGCTTCCACGGTCTTGATCACATTGAACCCCTGCCGTGCGCAGGACGGGCAGGCGATGATATTGACGCCGCGATGACGCAGGCCGAGGGATTTCAGGAGGTCAAAGCCGACCTTGATCTCCTCCACCGGGTCGGCGGCGAGGCTCACGCGGATCGTGTCGCCGATCCCGGCCCACAGCAGGTTGCCCATGCCGATCGAGGACTTCACCGTCCCGGTCCGCAGCGCCCCGGCCTCGGTGATCCCCAGGTGCAGCGGGCAGTCGATGGCCTCGGCCAGCAGGTTATAGGCGGCGACGGTCATGAAGACGTCCGACGCCTTCACGCTGATCTTGAACTCGTGAAAGTCGTGGTCCTGCAGAATGCGGGCGTGGCGCAGCGCGCTTTCCAGCATCGCGTCGGGGCAGGGCTCGCCGTACTTTTCCAAGAGGTCGCGTTCCAGCGAGCCGGCGTTGACCCCGATCCGCATGGAGCAACCGTGGTCGCGGGCCGCCTGGATCACGTCGCGCACCCGGTCGGGGCTGCCGATGTTGCCGGGATTGATCCGCAGGCAGGCCGCGCCGGCTTCCGCCGCCTCGATGCCGCGCTTGTAGTGAAAGTGGATGTCGGCCACGAGCGGGACCTTGGACGCCTTGACGATGTCCCTGAACGCCCGCGTCGAGTCCTCGTCGGGGCACGACACCCGGACGATATCGGCGCCGGCCTCCTCAAGCTGGCGGACCTGGTTGATGGTCGCCTGAGCGTCGGAGGTCAGGGTGTTGGTCATCGACTGGACGGTGATCGGCGCATCGCCGCCAACCGGCACGTTGCCCACCATGATCTGGCGGCTCTTGCGCCGCTGGATCGCGCGCCAGGGGCGCAGGGCGGTGTGGTCCTGGACGTGGTCTTTGGCGCTCATGGTCCTGCGAAAATAGGCGCTTCAGGCTCCGAACCCAAGGCTGCATATCAAGATCCTCCCCCAGCGCGCAGCGCGATTGAGGGGGAGGTGGCTCGGTGCGAAGCGCCGAGACGGAGGGGGTTTCACGCAGAGCGGTTAGCGGAGTGGGCTGCAACCCCCTCAGTCCGTCTTCGCGGACAGCTCCCCCTAAGGGGAGCATCTATCTACCCCTGCGGCTCCGCGAGCTTGCCGAGCGAGACCTGGGCGGCGGGCAAGACGCCCTTGGACTGGCCTGCGACGAACACCTGGAAGCTGGCCGGCGCCGAGACGGTGGCGGTCAGGCCGGCCAGTTGCGGGACGCGGTACGCCTCGCCCGGACCGAACTGGCGGGCGAAGTAGATCTGGCCGTCCTGGCCGCGCACGATCAGCGAGGCCGATTTCAGCGCCTGCAGGGTGACCGTCGAGGGCTGCGGAGCGACCGCGCCATAAATCTTGCCCTGGGCCACGAACACCGGCGACAGGGTCTTGGGATCGACGGGCATCGTGTCGGTCGCCACGCCGGGCTTGGCGACGCTGGTCGGCTTGGTCCAGGTCCCGTCCGAATTGAGGATGGGCATGCCCGGCGTCTCGTAGGGCGGCGGCACGGTGGATTCCACCGGCGCCGGCAGGGGCGCGCCGAGCTCGACCGGGGTGGCTTTCTGGGCGGCCAGCGCATTGGCCGTCGAGCGCGCCGAGGCGGTCGGCGGCGGCGGGGCGTTGGCCAGCATCGCCCGCTGGGCGACGTTCCACAGCACGATGGCTGTCAGGATGATGACGATGCCGACGACGACGGCCGCCACACGCGGATCGCCAGCCTGCACCACGCCGACCGGGGCGCGCAGCGGCTCGTCGAGGTTCGGCTCCTCGGCCTTGAAGCGCTCCACCGCGGCCTCGCCGTCCAGCCCCATGGCCTCGGCGTAGGCGCGGATGTAGCCGATGGTGAAGGGACGCGAGGGCAGGCGGTCCAGCCGCATGATCTCGATGTCGGCGAGGTAGGCGCGGCGGACCCGGGTGAGGTCGGCGACCTCCTCGACTGACAGCTTGCGGTACTCGCGGACGGCCTTTAGCGCCTGGCCGATGTCGCTGCCGAAGTGCAGGTCGGGCGGAGTGTTGTCGAGAGCCAAGACCGCGTGACCTTGCCTAGACCGCCGCGGAGATCTTGCGGGCCAGGGTCTCGATCTCGTTGCGCACCGAGCCCGCGCTGCTTTTCAACAGCGCCGCGACGCCGCGCCGGGCCGCCTCGCGGTCGCAGGAGAGCACCATCTGCTTCACCGGACCGACCCCGGCCGGCGGCATGGACAGCCGCTCGAAGCCCAGCGCCACCAGGGCGAAGGCCTCCAGCGGCCGGCCGGCCATCTCGCCACAGACGCTGACCGGCGTGCCGGTCTCGGCGCAGGCGCGCTGGATCTGTTCCAGGGCCCTAAGCGCCGGCGGCGACAGCGGGTCGTAGCGTTCGGCCATCCGCGGGTTCCCCCGGTCGGCGGCGAACAGATATTGCATCAGGTCGTTGGTGCCGACGCTGACGAAGTCGGTGAGCGGCAACAGGGCGTCCAGGTGCCAGACCACCGACGGCGCCTCGATCATCGCGCCCACGTGCAGGCGCGAGGGCGCGGCGCGGCCCCGGCGTTGCGCCCAGGCGATCTCCACATCCACCCAGGCGCGGGCGGCGCGGAACTCGTCGACGTTGGCGATCAGCGGGAACATAATCCGCAGCTCCCGCCCGCGCGCCGCGGCGATCAGGGCCCGCAGTTGCAGGCGCAGCAGCGCCGGGCGGTCCAGGCCCATGCGGATCGCCCGCCAGCCCAGCGCGGGATTGTCCTCCCGCTCGGCCTCCATGTAGGGCAGCACCTTGTCGCCGCCGAGGTCGAGGGTGCGGAAGGTCACCGGCTGGTCGCCGGCCGCGTCCATCACCCGCCCATAGAGCGCGGTCTGGGCGTTGAAGCGCGGCATCTCCTCGGCGACCATGAACTGGAACTCGGTGCGGAACAGGCCAATGCCCTCCGCCCCGGTCTCGGCCAGGATGTCGAGGTCGACGTCGAGGCCGGCGTTCATCAACAGCGTGATCTTCGCCCCGTCGCGGGTGAAGGCCGGCGTGTCGCGCAGTTTGGCGAACTCGGCGCGGCGCTGATGGCGCACGTCGATACGCGCCTGGATCGCCTTCACCACGTCGGTGCGCGGGCGCAGGTAGGCTTCACCGGTTTCCGCGTCGACGATCACCATGTCGCCTTCGGAGACCGCGTCGCGCAGGCCGGGCAGGCGCCCGACGCAGGGGATGTCGAGCGCGCGGGCCACGATCGCCGCGTGGCTGGCCGCCGAGCCTTCCTCGAGCAGCAGGCCGCGCAGCTTGGTGCGGTCGTATTCCAAGAGGTCGGCGGGGCCGAGGTTCCGGGCGATCAGGATGGCGTTGTCGGGCAGCTCGCGCGCCTCGTGGCCGTCGCCCGCCAGGTGGCGCAGCAGTCGGTCGTTGAGATCCTCGAGGTCGTGCAGGCGCTCACGCAGATAGGGGTCGCGGGCCTGGCCCAGGCGGGCGCGGTGCTCGGAGCGCACGCGTTCCACCGCGGCCTCGGCGGTCAGGCCGTTGCTCACCGCGTCCTGCAGGCTGCGCAGCCAGCTCTGAGAGTGGGCGAACATCCGGTAGGTGTCGAGCACCTCGAAGGAGGCGTCGACCAGGCCGGCGTTGCCCTCCAGCATCTTGTCGATCTGGGCCTGCAGGCTGGCGATGGCGGCGGCCAGGCGGCGTTCCTCGGCCGCCACGTCCTCGGATAGCAGTTGGCTGGGCGCGACCGGCGCCTCGTGCAGCACCGCGACGCCATAGGCCAGGCCGTCGCCGAACCGCGAGCCCTTCAGCCGTTCCGGCCGGTGCGGGGTGATTTCGACGCCCTTCAGCGCCGCCTCGCCGACCAGCTCGCCCGCGGCGACCATCTCGGCCAGCACCATGGCGACGATCTGCAGGTCCTCGACCTCGTCGTCGGTGTAGTTGCGCGCCGTGCGGTTCTGGACGACCAGCACGCCGATGGCGCGCCCGCCGCGCAGCAGCGGCACGCCCAAGAAGGCGTGGTAGGGGTCTTCGCCGGTTTCCGGGCGGTAGGAGAAGGCCGGGTGCTCGGGCGCGTCGGCCAGGTTCAGCGGCCGGCCCGCCTTCATGATCTCGCCGACCAGGCCTTCGCCCGGCTTCATCCGGGTGATGTGGACGGCGGCGGGGTCGAGGCCTTCGGTGGCGAACAGCTCCATGTCGCCGGCCGAGCGGCGCA
This sequence comes from uncultured Alphaproteobacteria bacterium, assembly GCA_903822175.1. GTDB lineage: Bacteria > Pseudomonadota > Alphaproteobacteria > Caulobacterales > Caulobacteraceae > Phenylobacterium. Next base: position 54,610 of record CAIJOB010000024.1, on the reverse strand, counting down.
TGTAGAGCGAGCACACCTCGGCGACCATGGAGCGCGCGATGATCCGCACCACCATGTCCAGGCGCGACTGCGCCGGGCCGCCGCCTGCCAGGGCTTCCCGGATCTGCCGAAGCAGACTGCGCTGACCGCGTATGGCTACCCCAGGCTGAGCCATCGACCTTCCGGATTCTCCCTCATTCTTTTCCGCCTCCTAGCAGGTTTGTGTCGCGGAACGGAGACGGAAAGGGACGTTTCCACCGTTTGACCCCTTTGCACAGCAATCGGGCGCCTGCGCTTGAGCTTTCTCTCCAGCGGACGCATCGTCGCGCCCAACGAACAGAAAACACTGTCCTTGGGGGGACGTCATGCTGCGCAAATGGGGCTTCTTTATCCTGGGCCTGGTGCTGATCCTTGGCGGATCGCTCCTGGCGCATCAGATCGAGACGGCGGGTCACGTCTCGCTGCGCGAGGTGCGTTTCGCGGGCGATAAGGGTCTGACGCAAGCCGGCCTGCTCTACGTCCCGGCCAGCGCAACAGCGGCCCATCCCGCTCCGGCGGTGTTGGTCAGCCACGGCTACATCAACACCCGCGAGATGCAGAGCCCGTTCGCCATCGAGCTGGCCCGGCGCGGCTTTGTGGTCCTGGCCATGGACATGGTCGGCCACGGCTATTCCGAGGGCGCGGTGGGCCAGGTGCGCGACCTGGGCGGCCCCGCGGCGCTGACCTACCTGCAGAGCCTGCCGATGGTCGACAAGACCAACATCGGGCTGGAAGGCCACTCCATGGGCGGGGTGCCGATCACCACGGCGGCGGGCGCTCAGCCGGACGGCTACAAGGCCATCGTCTTCGAAGGCTCAACGCCGAGCTTCCTGGGCGTGAAGGGCCCGGCGACCTATCGCAACCTCGCCGTCGTCTACGGCCAGTTCGACGAGTTCGCGCCCTTGATGTGGGGCGTGCCCAAGGGCTCGCTGGTCCCGACCTCGAAGAAGCTCGCCAAGGTGTTCGGCCAGCCGTCTCCGATCCTGGTCGGCAAGATCTACGGAACCATCGCCGACGGCAGCGCCCGGATCCTGGAAAACCCGCCGGTGACCCACCCCTGGGAACACTTCAGCCACGCCGGCGTCGGGGGGGCTGTCGACTGGTTCGAAAAGACCCTGGTGGGCGAGGCCAATCCCCTGCCGCCGGGCGACCAGATCTGGCTCTGGAAGGATATCGGCACGGCGATCGGCTTCATCGGCTTCGTGCTGCTGCTGATCGGAACCTTCGAGGTCCTGCTGACCACCAAGGTCTTCGCGAGCCTGAATCACCCCATGGAGCCCGTCGCCGAGCGGCGTGGCTGGAAGTGGTGGCTGGCGGCCCTGCTGACCGCGGCCATCCCGGCGCTGACCTTCTATCCGGTGATGAAGGTGGGCGTGCTGTTCTTCCCGATGCAGCTCTTCCCACAGTCGATCCAGAACCAGCTGATCGTCTGGGCGCTGGCCAACGCGCTGATCTCGCTGGCGCTGAGCTTCGTCCTGCGCGGCGGCAAGCCGGTCTTCACCCACAACTGGCTGAAATCGGCGGGGATCGCGGCGGCGACCATCGCGGTGGGCTATCTGTCGCTGGTCATCGTCGATGCGGTGTTCAAGGTCGACTACCGCTTCTGGGTGCTGGGCCTGCATCCGCTGGATGGCCGCCACGCCCTGATGGCGATCCCCTACGCCCTGCTCTGGGGCGTCTATTTCCTGGTCGCTCTGCGGGCCATGGCGGCGAACCTGGCGGTCAAGGGCGAGGGCTTCATCGTCCAGAGCGGCGCCTGGAAGCTGGCCGCAGCCCTAGGCTTCCTCGTGCTGCTGATCGTCGAATATTCGACCCTGTTCCGCACCGGCTTCCTGTTCACGCCGACCGAGCCCCTGAACACCATCGTGGCGATCCAGTTCGTGCCGCTGCTGGCGGTGATCGGGGCGATCGCGGCGATCACCTACCGGCGCACCAACAGCTACGTGCCGGGTGCGCTCATCTGCGCGCTCTTGCTCAGCTGGTATGTGACCGCCGGCACCGCGACCCACTGGTATCCCGGCTTCAAGCTGCCGACGCCGGGGGCCGCGAGGGCACGCTAGGCATGCGACGACGGCTCCATGTGCTTGTTGCTGCGGCGGCCCTGCTAGCCGCCGCCCCTGTGGCGGCTTCGGACGAGATTCCCGACGCTCAGGCGCGTGCCCGCTGCTTGGGGCTTCTGAAGGATCACGGCGCATTCGAGCTTCCGCCGGTCTATGGGTCGGTAAGCGAACCCGGTGGAATCTATGTGGTTGTGAACGCCGACGGCACGCCTCGTCATCCGGAGCGGGCGGACATCGAACGCCTCGGCGCCAGGGTCGAGACGAATCCGACGGACGACTTCGTGGCGCAACCCTTGGCGCGAATGAGCGCGGCGCGGGTCAATGGCGGTGTCGTCTATAGCCGGATCGACTGCCACGGCTTTGACTGCATCTTCATGGCCGGCTTTGTGCCAATGGCGGAGGCGCTGGTCGCTAGGCGCTGCGGCGTCGCCCCACTCTTCCTGCGCATCGTGGGAGTGTCGGAACGAGGTCTCGGTGCCGCCCGGCAGGCGATCCGGTTCCGGTGGGCCGCGAAGGCCTCCCTCCCGCTTAGCCAGCTGGGCGCAGGACCGGTGCCGCAATCAGGGAGGCGCAGCGGCGAGGGCGCGCTAGGTCCCTTCGGCGGCTGAAGCGGCCTGGAAGACCGCCAGCTGGGCTGCGAAGGCCCGCTGGAAGGCGGGCCGGGCCTCGGCGCGGGCGACGTAGGCGGCGAGGTTGGGGAACTCGTTCAGGATTCCCGACGGCTTCGACCGGAACAGAACGCCGGCCATCATCAGGTCGCCCGCGGTGAAGGCGCCCTCCAGCCATTCGGCCTCGCCGAGGCGGGCCGAAAGCTCGCGGAGCACCTTGCGGGCGCGCTCTTCCAGCATCGGCTGGCGCTGTTCGAACCAGGGCTTGTCGCGCTCCAGCAGCCCGGCCATCCCGCGCTCGACCAGCGGCGGCTCCACGGTGCTGAGCGCGGCGAACATCCAGGTGACCGCCCGGGCCCGGCCGGCCGCGTCCTGCGGCAACAGGGCGGCATGGCGCTGCGCGATGTGGAAGACGATCGAGCCTGACTCGAAGAGCGCCAGATCGCCGTCTTCATAGGTCGGGATCTGCCCGAACGGACTGAGCGCAAGGTGAGCGGGCTGCTTCATCTCCTCGAAGGTGACCAGACGCACGTCGTAGGGCTGGCCCACCTCTTCCAGCGCCCAGCGGACGCGCATGTCCCGCGCCAGTCCCCGGCCGCGGTCGGGCGAGGCCTTGAAGGCGGTGATGGTGGGGTTCATCGGTCGTCCTCCGCGCGCTTCCTGCCCTAAGGACGAACCGGGGGCAGGCTTTCCGACAGGCGGCGGGAAGACTAGCGGCCGGCGATTGCCGTGTCCGCTTCCGACCTTTGGGGGCTTTCGCAACCTCCGCAGTCAGTGCGAAAGAGGTAGGCGACAGAGTTCCACTGGCCGCTGCGCGCCAACGATTCCTAGGGTCCATCCATGCAGTTCGACGACGTCATTCTCGGCCGCCGCAGCATCCGCGGCTACAAGCCCGAGCCGGTGCCCAGGGCGCTGATCGAGGAAATCATCGGCCTGGCGATGCGAGCGCCGTCGTCGATGAACACCCAGCCGTGGAATTTCTACATCATCACCGGCGAGCCGCTGGACCGCATCCGCGCCGGCAACACCGAGCGCAATCTGGCCGGCGTGCCGCACTCACGCGAGTTCCGCACCGGCCACGCCTTCGCCGGCCCGCACCGCGACCGGCAGGTCGGCGTGGCCAAGCAGCTGTTCGGCGCCATGGGGATCGCCCGCGAGGACGTGGCGGGGCGCCAGGACTGGGTGCTGCGCGGCTTTCGCCAGTTCGACGCGCCGGTCTGCGTGATCATCACCTACGACAAGGAACTCGCCGACAGCGACGACACACCCTTCGACTGCGGCGCCGTGGCGACCGCGCTGGTCAACGCCGCCTGGTCGCGGGGCCTGGGCTGCGTGATCAACAGCCAGGGCATCATGCAGTCGCCGGTGGTGCGTGAGCACGCCGGCATCGCCGACGATCAGGTGATCATGAAGAGCATCGCGCTGGGCTGGCCCGACGACAGCTTCCCGGCCAATGCGGTCGTCTCCGAACGCAAGGCGGTGGCGGAAGCGACGGTGTTCGTCGGCTTCGGCGACTAGGTCGACCCCGCTTCAGGCCTGGGCGGTGATCCGGTAGGCGCAGCGGCGGGCGCCGGCCAGGATGTGGTCGGTCCGCTCGATGGCGACGCCGGGGCCCAGCACCTTGCGGAACAGGGTCAGTTCCGCGCGGCAGAAGCCCTGGCAGGCGAGGGCCGCCGCGCAGATCGGGCAATGGTTCTCGACCAGCAGCCAGGATCCGTCGTCCTCGCGCCACCACTTGGCCATATAGCCCTCGGCGACGCGCAGCGCGGTCAGGCGGGCGAGGCGGCTCTCCAGCGTGGTCGCCGGCTCCAGCGCCTGGACGTAGGCGGCCTCCGCGTCCCGCTCGCGCCGCGCGATCAGCCGGTCGACGCCGTCTTCGCCAAACTCGGCGCGCACGGCGGCCAGCATCTCGACGGTGAGCTGGGCGTGGGTGTCGGGGAAGCGGCCCTGCGCCTTGTCGGTCAGCGCCCAGAGCCGGCGCGGGCGTCCGACGCCTCGGCGCTCCGTGGAATGCGAGATCAGGCCGTCAGCGGCCAGGCGTTCGAGGGTCTGCAGGGCGGCCTGGCGGCTGACGCCCAGGCCTGCGGCGACCGCCAGGGTTTCCTGGGCCCCACGGGTCTTCAGGGTCAGCAGGATCTGCTCGGTGGGGCTGCGCAAGGTCCGTCGTCCGATTTGACAATCGTATTGTTGCAATATTCCGCGAGGCGGTCTACCCAAATTCGACAAGGCAAAGGTTGTCGAAATGGCGCGTAACGAGAACAGCTGGGCCGACCTGCTGGCCGATGGCCGGCTGCCGCGGTTTGCGCTGATCTGCCTGGGCGTCTGGCTGAACGCCGCTGACAGCCTGGTCACCGCCACCATCATGCCCAGTGTCGGCGCCCAGCTCGGCGGCTATGCCTATTTCAGCTGGGCGACGGCGGGGTTCCTGGTCGGCGCGATCCTGGCGGGCGCGAGCTCCGGCCGGGTCTCGGAGATTTTCGGCCTGCGCGGCGCCACAGCCGCGGCGGGCGCCCTGATGGCCGCCGGCTGCGTGATGAGCGCTCTGGCGCCCGACGTCGGCACCTTCCTGGTCGGCCGCCTGATCCAGGGTCTGGGCTCCGGCTGGATCAGCGGCTTCGCCATGGTCGCCATCGCGCTCCTGTTCCCCGAGCGGCATCTGGCCCGCGTGTTCGCCAGCGTGACCTTCATCTGGGGGATCGCCACGGTGTTGGGGCCGCTGTTCGGCGGCGCGGTGCTGCAGGCCGGAAACTGGCGCGACGTCTTCTGGCTGTTCGCCCTACAGGCCGGGGTCTTCGCGGCCGCCGCGCCCTTTCTGCTGCGCGGCTCGGCCAAGGCCGGAGGAGGCCCTGGCATTCCCTGGACCCAACTCGGCGTGCTGGGCGTCGGCGTCGCGGCCATCGCCGCGGCCGATGTGGTCAAGGCGCCGGCGTTCGCCGTTGGCCTGGTTGTCTTGGGCCTGGCGATCCTCACCCTGGTGATCTGGATCGACCATCGGGCGAAGGTGCGGTTGCTGCCGCATCGGGCAGGGGACCTAAGGACCGTCTGCGGGTCCGGCTATTTCTCGATGTTCGCGCTCACGGCGGCGACCATGGGTTTTGCGATCTACGCCCCGCCGCTGCTGCAGACCCTGCGCGGCTTCTCGCCGCTCGGGGCCGGCTACGCCATCGGCTCGGAGTCGGCGGCCTGGACGCTGGCGGCCATGCTGGTGGCCGGCGCGACGGGGCTTTGGGACGGCCGCTGGATCCGCATCGGGACCCTGCTGCTGATCGCCAGCCTGGGGATCCTCGCCTGGAGCATGGCCGATGGGCCGTTCTGGTGGGTGCTGGCCGGCGGCGCCCTGATGGGGGCTGCGTTCGGCTTCTCCTGGTCGTTCATGAGTCGCCGCCTGCTGGCCGCGCTTTCCGACGAGGACCGCGCCATCGGCTCTTCCGCGATCACTGCGGTGCGCCAGACCGGCGCCGCGGCGGGCTCGGCGATCAGCGGCGTGGCGGCGAACCTGGCAGGCTTCACTGGCGGCATCACCGCGCACAACGGCCAGGCGATCTCGTTCTGGGTCTTCGTCTCGGTGATCCCCCTGGCGCTCGCCGGGACCTGGGCGGCGTTCCGGCTGACCGGAAGTGCTGAGACCGCCTAGAGCTGATCCAACCCATACGCCGCATGCAGGGCGCGCACCGCCAGCTCAGTGTAGGCCGAGTCAATCAGCACGCTGATCTTGATCTCCGACGTCGAGATCACCTGGATGTTGACGCCCTTTTCCGCCAGCGCAGCGAACATGGTCTTGGCGACGCCGGTGTGGCTGCGCATGCCGACCCCGATCACCGAGACCTTGGAGACCTCCTCGTTCACCGCCACGTCGTCGAAGCCGAGCTGCGCCTGGGCGGCGCGGACAATCTCCACCGTGCGGCTGGCGTCGCGCTTGCCGACCGTGAATTCCATATTGGCGGTGTTCTGGGTGCGCGCGTGGCTCTGGACGATCATGTCGACATTGACGTTGGCGTCGGCCAGCCGGCCGAAGATCTCCGACGACACGCCGGGGTGGTCGGGCAGGCCGAAGAGGCTGATCTTCGCCTCGTCGCGGCTGAAGGTCACGCCGCTCACGATCCGCTTTTCCATGATCTCATCCTCGTCGCACACGATGGTGCCCTGACCGGGGGCTTCTCCCGGCTCCACGAAACTACTCAGCACCCGCACAGGCACGTTCTGCGCCATGGCCAGCTCGACCGAACGGGTCTGCAGCACCTTGGCCCCCAGGGACGCCATCTCCAGCATTTCTTCGTAGGAAATCTTGGCCAGGCGCCGGGCCTTGCTCTCGATGCGCGGGTCGGTGGTGTAGACCCCGTCCACGTCGGTGTAGATGTCGCAGCGGATGGCCTTCACCGCCGCGGCGATGGCCACCGCGCTGGTGTCCGAGCCGCCGCGGCCGAGCGTGGCGATCCGCCCGTCGCGCGTCACGCCCTGGAAGCCGGCGATCACCGCCACCTGACCGGAGTCCATGGCCGCGATCAGCTTCTCGGGCTCCACGTCGTCGATGCGGGCGCGGCCGTGGGCGTCGTCGGCGATGATCGGAATCTGCCAGCCCATCCAGGACCGCGCCGGCGTGCCGGAGTTGCGCAACGCCATGGCCAGCAGGCCCGCGGTCACCTGCTCACCGCTCGCCACCACCACGTCGTATTCGTCGTCGGACATCGGCAGGCCGTCGGCCGCCGCGCCGGAGCCGTCGGTCCAGGCGACCAGCTCATTGGTCTTGCCAGCCATCGCCGAGACCACCACCGCCACCCGATGCCCGGCCGCCACCTCGGCGTTCACCAGCCGCGCGACGCGGCGGATCCGCTCCAGGTCGGCGACGGACGTGCCGCCAAATTTCATCACCAGCCGGGACATGGGTCTAACGCGTGGGGCCTTGTTGCTGCGCTTGCGAAGGGCGGAGCCTAATAGCGGCGTCGCTCGCGCCTCGCAACGCTCTCGCACCTTCGCTTCGCGGCGTGGGCAGGCTAAGGGAAGGCATGGCTTCGCAAGCGCACGCCCATTCGAGCATCGATCCTGCCGAGGTCGAGCGGTTCTCGCGGATCGCCGCCGAATGGTGGGACCCGAAGGGCAAGTTCGCGCCGCTGCATAAATTCAACCCGACGCGACTGGCCTTCATCCGCGACCAGGCCTTGCATCGTTTTGGCCGCGATGGCGCGCTTCGCCGCCCGTTCGAGGGGCTCACCCTGCTCGATATCGGCTGCGGCGGCGGCCTGCTCAGCGAGCCGATGAGCCGCCTGGGCTTCGCGGTCACCGGCGTCGACGCCTCGGAGCGCAATATCGGCACGGCCAGCGCGCATGCCGCCGAGGTCGGGGCTGTGGTCGACTACCGCTGCGCCACCGCCGAGGCCCTGCTGGCGGCCGGCGAACGGTTCGACGTGATCCTCAACATGGAGGTGATCGAGCACGTCGCCGACCCGGGCCAGTTCCTGCGCGACTGCGCCGCCATGTTGAAGCCGGGCGGCCTGATGATCGTCGCCACCCTGAACCGCACGCTCAAGGCCTTCGCGCTGGCCAAGATCGGCGCGGAGTACATCCTGCGCTGGCTGCCCGCCGGGACCCACGACTGGAACAAGTTCCTCAAGCCCGAGGAATTGCGCGGGTTCCTGGAGGGCCAGCCCCTCACCGTCGACGGCCCCTACGGCGTGGTTTTCGACCCGGTCACCGGCCGCTGGAGCCAGAGCCACGACGCCGACATCAACTACATGATGACCGTCACCCCCCACGCCTGACGCGCCGCCCAATAATCGCCTCACAAGCGACCTCAATTGCCCCTACTGCCCGACGCGGCCTAACAATCGCCACGGCCGGGGAGCACTCATCACCAATGCCTTCGTTTCGCGTGCTCGGACACGCCTTCCGGGCCTGGCGGCGCAATCTGCGTTGGCGCAAGCACGAACCTGAGACGCCCTATCTGGCGGACCTGTTGTCCGGCGCGCCGGTGTGCCTGCACGTGGGCGCGAGCGATGGGCGCCACTCCTATGTCATGACCCAGGTCGCGCCCAAGGCGACGATCTACGCCATCGAGCCCTCGGCCTTCTCCTTCGAGGTCCTGAAGCTCACCGTGGCCTGGCACGGCATCGGCAGCCAGGTGACTCCGGTCCACGCCGCGGTGGGCGACAAGGCCGGTGAGATGCTCCTGGTCACTCCGCGCAAGATCACCGGCCGCATGGGCCGCGCCTACGCCTTCGTGGCCGACGAGGCGCCGGTGGGCGAGGTCCGCCCCGATCTGCAGGACACCGGCATGGAGCTGCAGAAGACCCCGGTCACCACCATCGACGCCTTCTGCGCCGAGCGCGGCATCGGCAAGGTCGACTTCATCCGCATGGACATCGAGGGCGCCGAGCTGATGGCGCTGAAGGGCGCCGCCCACATCCTCGACCGCGACCGCCCGCACGTCCTGCTGGAGATCCACCCCAAGATGCTCGCGGCCCGCTTCGGCGGCACCGCCGAGCAGGTGATCGAGCTCTTCACCCGCCGCGGCTACCGCATGTTCGCGCTGAACGGCGACCGGCTGGAAGAACGCTTCGACGTGGTCACCGACAAGCCGTGGAAGGACTACTTCTTCATCCACCCGGCCCGCGCCGCGCGGTTGCCGGACGGCGTGTTCAAGGCGCGGATGGCGGCCTAGCTCAGTCGCCGCTCATCCGCCGCAGCGTCGCCCAGGCGTCAGCGAGCTGCTTGGGCTCGAATCCGCAATGGATGTAGCCAGTGACGCCCAGCCCCGGGATCGCCATGCGCACCGCCGGCACGGTGATCAGCACCATGCGACGCGGATCGCCATGGGCGGCGACCTTGGCCTCCAGGCCCAGCGCCTGGCTATAGGGCACCAAGGAATCGATCTGGTTGTGGATGGCGACCAGTGGCGTGTGGAAGGTCCCGGACGCGGTGTGCCACTGGCGGATGTAGGCCAAGCCCGTGGGGCTGGGGTCCATCCGCTGGATGTCCCTGTTCAGCGCCACGGTCTCCGCGGCGGTGAGCGCAGCGCCGGCGTAGTGCTTCGCTCGGTTGCCGTAGATCGCGCCGCCGGCGGTAGTGCGGATGTCGTCCATCGCCATGGCCGCGGTGACGATGGGAAAGAGGAAGCTGCCGGCGTCGGGGGCCCGGTCGGAGACCGAGGCGACCTTGCGCACGATGGCCGCGGCGGGTCCTTCAGGCTCGCGCGCCGCGTCCTCGAACAGCTTCTTGATCGGGGCGGCGAGCAGCGCGGTCTGCTGGAACTGGTAGAGCGCCAGCGGGGTCGTCGTCCCGGCCGGCGGCCTGGTCTGGATGGCGGAGCGGGCGATGTCCTGCTCGCCGGGCAGCGCATAGGGCGTGCCGCGGGTGAAGTGGTTGTAGACCGCGCGCATGTCGACGACGCCGCCGACCACGGTCTCGAAGCTGTCGACCACGCCGCAGGCGCTTAAGCCGCCCGCGAACGCATCCGGGTGCTGTTCGATGAGCGCGACGACGATGTTGCCGCCCATCGACCCGCCGCCGACGTAGCTCTTCTTCGCGCCCAGGGCGGCGAGGAACTGCTGCAGCCGCAGCGTCGCCTTTACGCCGGCCTCGATGCCCAGCCCCGCCTTGTCATAGGCGCTGTGGCCGACCGCGAAACCCTGGCCATAGGCGGTGGGGAAGAGGCCCAGGCTCGGGTCCTGCGCGACCGGGTCCTTCGACACGTCCACCGAACTGTCCGGCGTCGAATAGCCGTGGGCGAACACCAGTGACTGGTGGTTCCAGGTCTTGGGGATGTCGACGGCGAACTGCCGGCCCTCCAGCCGCCCGTTGATCAGCGTCCCGCCGTCGGCGCGCGCTGTGACGGTGACGCCTTGTGCGCCCGCCGCTGTCGCCTGGGCGGCCAGATCGGGCGCGCTCCCTTGCGCGGCGGCCGACCCCACGATGACGGCGGCCAGACAGGCGCCTCCGGCCAAAGCCTTCCAGTTCGTCATGCGTCGTCCTCCCGCGCCGGACTCAAGGCGCCGGCTTCATCCTGCCACTCAACCCTGCCCGGATGCGCCATGCAACTATTTCCTTTCTCAAGAGGAAAGATATTGACAGGCCAGCCGGCAGCGACGAGGTTCCCGGCCCAGCGGATCAGGGCCGACGCGACAGACGCCGGCGCGATTCAGCGGGAGGAGACGGAATGAACAGGTTGCTGCTGACGGTGTCGGCCCTGACGTTGGCGTGGTGCGGCGCGGCCCACGCCCAGTCGCAAACGCAGTCCCAAGGCGGCGCTGCCGCCGTCGACGGAACGGCGAAGGTCGCGGAGGTGGTCGTCACCGCCGAGCGCCGCGGCGAGAACCTGCAACAGACCTCGATCGCCGCCACCGTGCTGACCGGCGCGGACCTGACCAAGAAGGGCGTCGTCACCGTCGACCAGCTGCAGTTCGTGTCGCCGTCGGTGACCGTCTCCAGCTTCGGCCAAGGCAACTTCTTCAACATCCGCGGCATCGGCAAGGAAGTGAACAACACCGGCACCACGGTGGGGGTGATCACCTATCGCGATGGCGTGGCGACCTTCCCGGGCTTCTTCCAGACCGAGCCCTATTACGACATCGCCAGCGTCGAGATCCTGCGCGGGCCGCAGGGCACCTTCGTCGGCCAGAACTCCACCGGCGGCGCGGTGCTAATCACCGAGCAGTCCCCCAAGCTGAACGGCGGCTACACCGGCTACATCCGCGCGCAGGCAGGGACCTACGACGACGCAGGCCTCCAGGGCGCCGTGAACCTGCCGATCAGCGACACGCTGGCCGCCCGCGTCGCCTTCAACACCGAGCGCCGCGACAGCTTCTGGGACGTCACCGGCCCGCACACCGGCCACCCGGGCCAGCTGCAGGAAGGCAGCGCGCGGCTGAGCCTGCTCTGGCAGCCGATCGCCCCGCTCAGCGTGCTGTTCAAGACCGACCTCAACTACATCGATCAGGGCGGCTATCCCGCCGATCCGGCCAAGGCGACCAACGACCCGTTCAAGATCACCAACAACGCCGACAACCTGGCGATCGACAGCACGATGCGCTCGGTCCTGCACGTGGACTACGTGCTCGACAACGGCGTCACCCTGCGCTCGGTCTCGGGCTACCAGCAGGGCCGCAGCGCCGCCCACGTCGACGCCGACGGCACGGCCCTGGCCAACTTCACCCTCTACAACCACGTCAACGAGTACATCGCCTCGCAGGAGTTCAACATCGTCTCGCCGGACAGCGGACCCGTCCGCTGGGTCGCGGGGCTCTACTATCAGAAGGACGCCTTCGTCTACCCGACCGGCGGCTTCCTGGTGGGCGCCCCGCGCGGCGTGCTGGACGAGACCATCGTCGGCAAGAACCCCAACGAGACCAAGGCGATCTTCGGTCAGACCAGCTTCGAGCTGCCGCACGACTTCGAGCTGCAGATCGGCCTGCGCTATTCCGACGTCCGCTCCACCAACCACGCCACCATCGGCATCACCCAGTTCGGCCTGGCCATCCCCGACAACCAGACCGCGGCCAGCTCCAAGCTCACCGGCAAGGTGGCGCTGAACTGGAAGCTCGACGCCGACAATTTCCTCTACGCCTTCGCCGCGACCGGCTTCAAATCCGGCGGCCTGAACGTCCCGCTCAGCTTCACCCTGCCGCCGACCTTCGGCCCGGAATCGGTGACCGACTACGAGGCCGGCTGGAAGTCGACCTGGCTGGACGGCCACGTGAAGACCCAGCTGGGCGCCTACTACAACGACTACCAGGACCTGCAGGTCAGCATCGGCAACCCCGCCGCGCCGACCGTCAGCACCGAGCTCAACGTTACCTCCAGCACCAAGATCTACGGCGTCGAGGCCTCGGCCCAGGCGGTGTTCGGCGCACTCTCGTTCGACGGCGGCCTGTCGGTCTCGCACAGCCGCCTGGGCGACTTCTTCGCCGTGGACACGCGCACGCCGCAGGTCGCAGCCTGCAACACCGCGACGGGACCGGCGGGCGGCGGCTGCCTCAATCTGAGCGGCCGCGAGTTGCCCTACGCCCCTACGCTCACGGTGAACCTGGGTGCGCAGTACGTCTTCGCGCTGGGCTCCAGCGCGACGCTGACGCCCCGGCTCGACTACAGCCATATCGCCGCCCAGTGGGCGACGCTGTTCCACGCCTCCACCGACCGGCTGACCGCGCGGGACATCGTCAACGCCCAGCTCGCCTGGCAGCGCGGCGACTATGTGGTCAGCCTCTATTCCACCAACCTGACGGACCAGCGGTACCTGGCCTCCGTCGGGACGCTCCGCTACGCCGCCCCGCCGCGGCAGGTGGGCGTGCGGCTGACGCGGGACTTCTGATGGCGGACGTCTGACGGCGAGGGCGCGCCGATCCAAGCTGGGCCTTGGGCCGGCGCGCCTGCTACACTTGTTTCCGAATCTTGGAAGAATTGCGGGGGCGTCCCGCGCCTCCCGATCTAGTTGTGCGGAAGATGGATCAGAGTCAGTCAACCCCCAATCCGCCAAGTCGGCGCAAGCAGGCGGACCGGCGCCAGGAGTCCGAGACCAAGATCCTCGACACCGCCGAGACGATCTTCGCGGCCAACGGCTTCAACGGCACGACCATGCACGAGGTGGCCAAGGCCGCCGGCGCCGACACCGCGCTCCTGCGGTACTACTTCACCGACAAGGACGGCCTGTTCGACGCGGTCCTGCAGCGCCGCTCGCACGAGGTGAATGCCATCCGCCTGACCGCGCTGGACGCCTACGAAGAGGCCATGGGCGACGCCATGACGCTGGAGGGGATCATCGAGGCCTTCACGCGCCCCGCCTTCCGGCTGATCGCCGCCGACGAGGGCTGGCAGAACTACGCGGCCATCGTCGCCTACATCAACTCATCGCGCGGCGCGCTGCGCGAGGTGATGAGCGCCAATTTCGATGTCGCCTCGCAGCGGGTCATCACGCTCATGCGCCGCGCGTTGCCGCACGCCGACGAGCTGGAGATCTACTGGGGCTACCACTTCTTCACCGGCGCCTTCACCTTCTCCATCGGCCAGACCGGCCGGATCGACGTGCTCTCCGGCGGCAAGGTCTCGTCGTTGGATTTCGAGGCGATCTGCGACCGCCTGATCATCACCCTGGCCGCCGGCATCCGCGAGCTTTGCGCCCGCGACCCCAAGATCCCGATCGCCGAAGACATCGCCAGACGCAGCGCGGGCGCCTGACCCCCACATCACTTCGGCGTGCGATGGCGACGCGCCAACCGACTCTCCCGACATACTATGTTAGCTGATGTCATAGCGCCTGACGTTGCGCAGCCACCGAACCCTTTTCTCCCCCTTGGGGTTCCGGTGACGCGATGGGGGTGGCTGCGTGCCGCGGCTGCCCCGACCGTGTTTGACCCAGACCCTGCGGGGTCCCCCCATCGTGCTAGGTCTCGGCCGAACCAGCCCTTATGCCGCACCCGAATAAAAAGATTCAGCCGACATAATATGTTAGCTGTCGACCTATCGCTGGTTTCGTCCCCTGGGCGCCGGCGGCAGAGAGACAATTCGTGCTCCCGCCTGTGTGCGGAGGCGTGCGTAAAATGTCGGGTTACCGTCTCTATTTCCTGGATGACCAGGGCCACATCGTCAACCACGCCGAATGGCTCGGAGAGGACGACGGTGAAGCCGAACAGCAGGCCGCCGCCCAGCATGATGGCCGCGCCATGGAGCTTTGGAGCGGCAAGCGCGTCGTGCGGCGGTTCGATCGGCGCATGGACGCCTGAGGCGGCTCAGCCTTCGACCAAGGCCGTCGGCTGACGGGTCTCGATCAGCTTCCGATAATGCGCCGTGGTCGCGTAGCACTCGCAGGATCGGCGCTCCAGGCGCGCGCGATCCAGGATGTGGATCTCGCCGCGCGTATAATCGATCAGCCCGTCGGCCTTCAGCGCGCCGGCCACATGTGAAACCGTCGAGCGCTGGATCCCCAGCATGGCCGCCAGGAAGTCCTGCTTCAGGGCCAGCCGGGGCGCGCCGCCGGTCCGGTCCTGACACTCCAGCAGCCACCAGGCGAGCCGCTGCTCGTGGGAATGATAGCTCTGGCACGCCAGCATCTGGCGCGACTCGGCCAGCAGCAGCTCCACGTGGCTCGACACCTGCTGGCGCAGCGACGGGCTGGCGTCGAAGGCGGCGTTGTAGGCCGCCGCCGGCACCCGCAGCGCCAGGAGGTCGATCTGCACCAGGGCGCGGGAAAAGGTGACCCCGGCGCCGGCGACTTCCAGGAAGCCGACCCCGCCCTCGTTGCCGACCACGGCGGTCTCCACCGCGGTCCCCGACAGCATCACCGACAGCAGCGAAATCAGCCCCTGTTCCGGGAAATAGATCCAGTCGACCGGGTCCTGCGGCTCATACAGCACCTCTCCTGTCCTGAACGTCATCGGCCGCATTTCGCGGGCCAGCGCGTCATAATCATGAGGCGCGAGCGATAGAAGAAGGTGATTGGACGTCTGCATTTTAGGCCTCGACGTCCACTAGGTCATGTTACGACACAATATGCACGAGAATTACATTCAAAGTGCACTTGAGTACATTGCAAGTGTAACGGCGAATAAACCGCTTAATACAGGTGTAGGCCTCAACCTATTGCTCTAAGCAGGGGATTCAATTTCTGAACAAGAGCCCCCGTGCTGTTCCGCAATCGCATTCTCACCCTCGTCGATAAGGCCGATCTCGTCGCCCTGATGCCCCACATGACCGAGGTCACCTGGGGGCCGGGCGTCAGCCTTTATGAGATCGGCGGGCCGGTGACCGAGGTGCATTTTCCCAGCAGCGCCGGCCTCTCTCTCGTCGCGGTCATGGCCGATGGCGTCGAGGTCGAATGCGCGACCGTCGGCTATGAGGGCGCGGTGGGCCTGCTGCCGGCGCTCAGCGGCGCGCCGTCGTCCAGCCGCACCTATGTCCAGCTCGCCGGTTCCGGCATCTCCATCTCGGCCACGGCCCTTCGCGATCAGACCGCCCGCAGCCCCGCCTTACTCGAACTGCTGCTGCGCTCCGCCCAGACCCTGGTGGCCCAGGAAGAACAGTCCGTCGCCTGCAACGCGCTCCACACCATCGAGCGGCGCCTGGCCCGCTGGCTGCTGATCTGCCGCGACCGGCTGAACACGCCGGTCCTGCCGATCACCCAGGAATATCTGGCGATCATGCTGGGCGTACAGCGCACGACCGTCAGCGGCGCCGCTGGCGTCCTCAAGGACGAAGGCCTGATCCGCTACAGCCGCGGCCAGCTCGAAATCCTCGACCACGACGGCCTGCGCCACCGCGCCTGCGAATGCTACGGCGCCGTCCTGGCCATGCACGCCCGCATCCTCCCCGCCGCCAGCGGGGGTTAGGACGCCCACGACTTGGCGATGCCAAGCTCCTCCCCCAGCGCGCAACTGGCGCCGGGCGGCGGGCCGCCCTAGGCTGCGCGAAACGGGGAAACGACCAGATGACGACCTTCAAGATGCTGCTGGCCGCCGGCGCCGCGACCGCCATCGCCGCCGCCGCTCACGCCGGACCCACCGCCAAGCTGGACGCCGGGACGGTCGAAGGCTCGGCGCAGGGCGACGTGGCGGCCTATCGCGGCATCCCCTACGCCGGCCCGGCGTCGGGCGCGTTCCGCTGGCGGGCGCCGCAGCCGGTGAAAGCCTGGGCGGGCGTGCGGCCGGCGACGGCCAATGGCGCGGCCTGCATGCAGCCGCATCTCAGCGACGACCCCTGGGCTCAGGTGGGCGCGCAGAGCGAGGACTGCCTGTTCCTCAACGTCTTCGGCCCGGCCGCGAAACCGAAGGCGCCCGAGGCGGTGATGGTGTTCATTCACGGCGGCTCGTTCATCCGGGGCTCCGGCGGGGTGCCGCTCTATGACGGGACGGCGCTGGCCAAGCGCGGCGTGATCGTGGTGACCATCAACTACCGCCTGGGCCGGTTCGGCTACTTCGCCCACCCGGCGCTGACCGCCGAAAACGCCGATGGCGGGCGCCTGGGCAACTACGGCCTGATGGACCAGATCGCGGCGCTCCAGTGGGTGCAGAAGAACATCGCGGCGTTCGGCGGCGACCCGAAGAACGTCACCGTGTTTGGCGAAAGCGCCGGCGCGGTCGCCGTCCAGATGCTGACCACCACGCAGGCCGCAAAGGGCCTCTTCGTGCGCGCCATCGCGGAGTCCGGCGGCGGCACGGCGGCGGCCGCCGCGATCCGCGGTCCGGGCCTGACCTATGAGACGGTCGGCGCGGCCTGGGCCAAGGGCGCCGGCGTCACCGATCCTACGCCCGCGAACCTGCGCGCCATCCCCGCCGCCGATGTGCTGAAGACCGGCCCGGCCGGCCCGATGGTCGATGGCGTGATGATCCTGCGCAGCCCCGGCGACACCTACCGCAAAGGCCAGCAGCTCAAGGTCGGCCTGATGATCGGCGGCAACTCGCACGAGGCCAGCCTGTTCGGCGAGAACGCCGCGGTCGCCAAGGCGGGCCTGGGCAGCGCCTATCCCGCGATCCTGGAGGAGGCCAAGGCGCAACCGCACCCGACCAAGGCCGGCCCCGAGTCCGACCTGATCACCCAGAGTGCGGCGATCCAGTCGTCGCGCTATTTGGCACAGAAGAACGCGGCCCTCGGCCTGCCGTCCTATTCCTACTACTTCGACGAGGTGGCCGGCTCCGACCGGGCCAAGGCCAAGGGGACCGACCACGGCGGCGAGCTCAGCTTCCTGTTCGGCACCCGCATCGACAAGGAGGTCTGGGACGATCAGGACCGCCACGTGTCCCAGCTGATGGGCGACTACTGGACCCGCTTCGCCAAGACCGGCGACCCGAACGGCAAGGGCGCCGCCAACTGGGCCCCGGTCACCAAGACCGCGTCCCCCTACATGCACTTCGACGCCAATCCCCACTCCGCCCAGCCGACGCCGCTGGAGGACCACATCGAAGCGGCGGCGGTGGCTGTCGCGGAGAAGGCCTGGGACGCCCAGAAGTAGGAGCCGCGCCATGCAGTCCCTGATGATGGACCGGGCGCTGACGCTGCCCTCGATCCTGGAATATGCCGCGCAGTACCATCCGCACCGGCAGGTGGTGGACCGCACCGTCGAGGGGCCGATCCATCGCTACGGCTATGCGGACGCGCTGGTCCGCACCAAGCGGATGGCCAACGCCCTGATCGCGATGGGCGTCAAACCCGGGGACCGGGTGGCGACGCTCGCCTGGTCGACGCACCGGCATTTCGAGCTCTATTTCGCGGTGACCGGCATCGGCGCGGTGCTGCACACCATCAATCCGCGGCTGCATTCGGACCAGATCGTCTGGGTG
Organism: uncultured Alphaproteobacteria bacterium; assembly: GCA_903822175.1. Taxonomy (GTDB): domain Bacteria; phylum Pseudomonadota; class Alphaproteobacteria; order Caulobacterales; family Caulobacteraceae; genus Phenylobacterium. The sequence goes on along the minus strand of CAIJOB010000024.1, from coordinate 36,667 downwards.
GCGAACCACGCCGAGGACGCGTTCCTGTTCTTCGACATCAGCTTCGCCGGCCAGGTCGCCGAGCTGAAGGACCGCATGCCGCTGGTGAAGGCGTTCGTCGCCATGACCGACGCCGCGAACCTGCCGTCCGATGCGCCGGGCGATGCGTTGATCTACGAAGACCTGATCGCCGCCAACGCCCCCGAGTTCGTCTGGCCGGAGATCGATGAGAAGCAGGCGTCCGGCCTCTGCTACACCTCCGGCACCACGGGCAACCCCAAGGGGGTGCTCTATTCGCACCGGTCCACGGTGCTGCACGCCATGGCGCTGGCCATGCCGGACGCCTTCGACTTTTCGGCGCGCAGCGTGGTGATGCCCTGCGCCCAGATGTACCATGCCAACGCCTGGTGCACGCCCTATGCGGCGCCCCTGGTTGGCGCGACCCTGGTGCTGCCCGGGCGCGCACTGGACGGCGCGAGCATCGCTGAACTGATCGAGGCCGAGGGCGTGACCTTCCTGCTGGGCGTGCCGACCATCTGGGTGGGCGTCGCCGACCACCTCGACCAGACCGGCGGCCGGCTGACCTCGGTCAAGACCATCGCTGTCGGCGGCTCCGCGCCGACCGCCGCGCTCGTCGCCCGCATCGAGGATCGCCTGGGCGGCCAGGTGCGCCAGATCTGGGGCATGACCGAAACCAGCCCGCTGGGCGTCATCAACACCGCGCTCCCGGAACACGCCGGCGAGGACGCGGCGGCCACCGCGCAACGCAAGCTGAAGCAGGGCCGGGGCCTCTGGGGCGTCGATCTGCGCATCGTCGGCGAGGATGGCGCCGAGCTGCCCCGCGACGGCAAGAGCAGCGGCGCCCTGCAGGTGCGCGGCCCCTGGACCGTCGGGGCCTATTTCAAGCATGACGGCGGCGAGGTGTTCACGCCCGACGGCTGGTTCGACACCGGCGACATCGCCACCATCGACGCCCAGGGCTACCTGCGTCTCACCGACCGCGCCAAGGACGTCATCAAGTCCGGTGGCGAGTGGATCTCGACGCTCGATTTGGAGGACGCGGTCTGCAGCCATCCGGCTGTCGCCATGGCCGCCGCCGTCGGCGTGCCGCATCCCAAATGGGACGAGCGCCCGCTGCTGCTGGTCACCCTGCGGCCCGGGCAGACGGCGGACCCGGAAGACCTCAAGGCCCACGTCGCCGCCCGGGTCGCCAAGTGGTGGACGCCGGACGAGGTGCGGATCGTCGACGCGCTCCCCATCGGGCCCACCGGCAAGGTGCTGAAGCGCGAATTGCGTGACCAGTTGGCCACGCCTGGCGCGGTTTCGCGTCAATCAAGCTGAACGGGAGCGAACCAAGCCTTTCAGACGGCGTTCCACGTACCCAGGTCATGCTCTGGCGGACTTGAGGAGACGCTGCCATGACGATGACCGCCATTTCCCGCAAAAGACCAAAAGGCGTCCTGGCCATGGGCTGGGCGTCCATCGAAAGCGCCGCGCGCGGCCGCACCGAACACGCGCCGACTTCGGCCAGCTATCCCGACACCGTGGTGCGCCGCACCAGCTTCCTGGCCGGCGGCGGCCTGGGCTGGCGGATCGCGGCGCTGGAGACGCCCCGCGCCACGCCCGCGCCCTGGAAGATCGTGGTGATCACCGGCGCGCCCTCCTGGGCCGAATACTGGGCCGAGACGCTCGCCGAACTGCCGCAGGACCGCGAGATGATCGTCGTCGACCGGCCCGGCTATGGCGCGTCGCAGCCGCTGGAGCCGGTCCGCGACATCCGCGTCCAGGCCCAGGCGCTGGCGCCTCTGCTGCAGGCCGCCCGCGGTCAGAAGATCATGCTGGTCGGCCAGAGCTATGGCGCCGCCATCGCCTCGCTGATGGCTGAGGCCAATCCCGGCAAGGTGGAAAGCCTGGTGCTGCTCTCCGGCTTCTTCTCCGAGCCCGGCGCCACCGCGCGCTGGCTGTTGGACATGGGCGGCAAGGCGCTGAAGCTGCTGCCCCGCGACCTGCGCCACGCGGTGATCGAATGCACCGGCCAGCGGCCGCAACTGGCCTACGCCAAGCGCGCGCTCGCCAAGCTGTCGATCCCGATCCACATGATCCACGGCGACAAGGACGACTTCGCCCCCATTGAGGTCGCTGAACGCCTGGCCGCCGAGACCGTGACGCGCCGGCCGATCGACTTCGTGCGCACCGCGGGCGGCAACCACTTCCTGAACGATGGGCCCGCCGAACAGCTGATCGCGGCGCTGGAAGCCTGCATTCCGGCCCGCCAGCCCTGGACCTTCCGCTGGCCGAAACTGCCGGCGATCAGCCTGCCGGGCGTCTTCGGCCTGGGTGCGCCCAGCCAGACCGCCTGAGGACGGAAGAGGGGTTTAGATCGGCGACTTGGCCAGGAGGCCGAAGATCGCCGCCGAACCCAGCACCACCAGCCAGGGCGGCAGCTTGGCGACCGACAGGAAGACGAAGGCGCCCGCCGCCAGCAGCCAGTCGCTGGGCTTGCGGACCGCGGTCATCAGGAGCGGGTTCCACAGCGCCGCGGCCAGCACGCCCACCACCACCGCGTTCAGCCCCGCCATCGCCGCCCGCGCCAAGGGCTGACCTTTCAGCCGGTCCCAGAGCGGCAGCACGCCCAGCACCAGCAGCAGACCCGGCAGGAAGATCGCGCTGAGCGCCACCAGCCCGCCCCGCCAGCCGCCCGGCGCGACCTCCTGCGCCGCGCCCACGAAGCCTGCGAAGCTGAACAGCGGGCCGGGCAGGGCCTGCACAGCGCCATAGCCGCCCAGGAAGTCGTCGAGATTCAGCCAGCCCCGGCTCACCACCTCGCTCTGCAGCATCGGCAGCACCACATGGCCGCCGCCGAACACCAGGGCGCCGGCCCGGTAGAAGACGCTGGCCAGGCCCAGGCTCGGGCTGTTCAGCAGGGCCGCCAGGAACGGCAACAGACCGAGCAGCAAGGCGAACACCGCCAGCGCCCCGGTCGAGACCTCCAGCGGCACGCGGTGCGTCGCCGGATCGTCGGGCGCACTGTTGCCCTGCGGTTCGCGCAGGAAGGCCGCCCCGAACGCCGCGCCAGCCAGCAGGACCAGAATCTGCGCCACCGGCCCGTGGGCGAAGATTAGGCCAAGGCCGCCGCCGATGGCGATCCCGGCGCGGATCGGCCCGACCGCCAGCGTCCGCGCCATGGCGACCAGCGCGTTCAGCACCACCGCGGCGGCGGCGATCTGCAGCCCGTGCAGCACGCCCTCGCCCCAGACCCCGTCCAGATGCGGCGTCACATAGCCCAGCGCGATCATCGCCGCGGCCGCCGGCAGGGTGAATCCCAACCACGCCGCCAGCAGGCCGGCGTAACCGGCGCGCCGCAGCCCGATCGCCATGCCGAGCTGGCTCGAAGCCGGTCCGGGCAGGAACTGGGCGAGCGCCAGGAGGTCGGCGAAGGCCGCCTCGCTCAGCCACGCGCGCCGCTCGACGAACTCGCGGCGGAAATAGCCGATGTGCGCCACCGGCCCGCCGAACGCGGTGAGGCCCTGGACCAGGAACGCCCGGAAAACCTCCCAGGCGCTTTCGGTCCCGGCGCGACTTGGCGGCGGCGTCTCGTTCATCAACCCTGTCTTGCGGTTACGGCGTCAAACTGTCGATACCTTAACCACGGCAGGATTTCGGCGGCGGCGCGCGAAAGCCCTTGGCCGGCCCATCTGATCGGCGATAAGGCTTCTCTCCGAAAGGCCCGGCCAGCGGGCTCCATCCGAGGGAACCGCCATGAAGGCCGCCGTGCTGCGCGAAGTGGGTCAGCCGCTTCAGATCGAACAGGTCCAGATCAACAAGCCCGGCCCGCACGAGGTGCTGATCCGCACCGCCGCCGCCGGCCTGTGCCATTCGGACCTGCACTTCATTCAGGGCTCCTATCCGCACCCGCTGCCGGCCGTTCTGGGCCACGAAAGCTCGGGCATCGTCGAACAGGTCGGCTCGGAAGTCCGCACCGTGAAGCCGGGCGACCACGTGATCACCTGCCTCTCGGCCTTCTGCGGCCACTGCGAATTCTGCCTGACCGGCCACATGAGCCTCTGCGTCTCGCCGGAGACCAAGCGCGGCAAGGAAGAAGAACCCCGCCTGTCGGCCCCGACCGGCCCGATGATGCAGTTCCTGAACCTCAGCTCCTTCGCCGAGCACATGCTGATCCACGAGCATGCCTGCGTGGCGATCCGCAAGGACATGCCGCTGGACGTGGCCGCCCTGATCGGCTGTTCGGTGACCACTGGCGTAGGCGCTGCGATCCACACCTCCAACGTGCGGCCCGGCGAGACCGTGGTGGTGATCGGCTGCGGCGGCGTGGGCCTCTCCGCGATCAACGGCGCGGCGATCGCCGGCGCGAGCCGGATCATCGCCGTCGATATGAACGCCACCAAGGGTAACCTCGCCATGGAGTTCGGGGCCACCGACTTCGTCAACGCGTCCGAGACCGACGCGGTGAAGGAAGTGATCGAGATGACCAAGGGCGGCGTCCATCACGCCTTCGAGGCCATCGGCCTGGCGAAGACCGCCGAGCAGGCGTTCAACATGCTGCGCCGCGGCGGCACCGCCAACATCATCGGCATGATCCCGGTGGGACAGATGGTCTCGATCATGGGCGCGGCCTTCCTCGGTGAGAAGAAGCTGCAAGGCTCGCTGATGGGCTCCAACCGCTTCCCGGTCGACATGCCGCGGTTCGTGGATTTCTACATGTCCGGCAAGCTGAAGCTCGACCAGATGATCTCCCAGCGGATCAAGCTGGAGCAGGTCAACGAGGGCTTCGAGGACATGAAGAAGGGCGAACTGGCCCGCTCGGTCATCGTCTTCGACGCCTAGCTCTGGACGACGGCCCGCACGCCCGGCAGCGGATCGTTCACGACGCCGCTTTCCAGGTTGAACAGCATGGTGGCGCGCGTCTGTGCGTCATAGGCCGGCCAGCCCGGATCGCCGGTCCTGGCGAAGGCGAGCCAGGCGGCTGACATCTGGTCGGCGACCACCTGCGGCTCGTCGCCCCGGCCGACGAAATTGCGGGCCTTTTCGACATTGTCGAAGATCAGCGGGATCTCAATGGCGTGCGGACTGCGCAGCCGCCCCTTCGCCACCGGCGTCTCCCAGGTCAGCAGGTACATCCAGACCTTCGCGGCCTGTTGCGCCGCCTTGCGCTCGGCAAGCTTCAGCGAGCCCGCCCACATGCCCACCGCGGTGGCGACGCCTGACGCGACGTGGGTCGGGTTGTAGTCCGGATAGGCGGCGCGGACGGCGGCGGTCACGGCCGGCGCCTTGTCGCCGGCGCTGGACTTGGCGTGCTTCTCCAGATCGGCCTCGTCGAAATGGCCGAACCTTGGATGGCCCAGCATGAACAGCGTCGACTCGTCCTTGTTGGTGCCGATCAGCACCGGCACGTCGGCGTTCAGCGGCGAGGCGTCCGGCTCGAACGGGTCGCGGGGCAGGGCGGCGCCGTCTACGACGGGCGTGAACAGCCGCATCGGCTCGCCCGGGATCTTGACGCTGGCGTGGCTGATCGCCTCGGTGGAGAGCGCGGCGAGATCGCCGGGCGTCTTGGCCTTCAGCTCCTTCAGCACCTGGCGGGCGATCTTGTCGGCGGCCGCGATCGGCTTGCCGGTCAGGCCGGGCCCGGACTGGATCACCGCCTTGTGGAACAGTCCGCGCGCACCCGGCATGGCCAGAAGCAGGCTGACCTTCCAGCCGCCGCCGCCTTCGCCGAAGATGGTGACGTCGCGAGGGTTGCCGCCGAACGCTGCGATGTTGTCCCGCACCCATTCCAGGGCCTGGACGATGTCCAGCATGCCGGCCATCCCCGACTGGGCGTAGTCCGGCCCGAAAACCTCGCCCAGGTGCAGGTAGCCGAAGACGTTCAGGCGGTGGTTGACGGTGACCGTGACCACGTCGCCTTTTCGCGCCAGGGCGCCGCCGTCATACATCGCCGCACCGCCCGAGCCATTGGCGAAGCCGCCGCCGTGCAGCCAGACCATCACCGGCCGCGCCTTGGCGTCCAAAGCCGGCGTCCAGACGTTGAGGAACAGGCAGTCCTCCGACGAGGCGGGCTCATCCGGCGCCGGCGGGTCGCCGGGCGAGGTGCGCCGCTCGCCGGGCGCGAGGCCCGACTGGATCGCCGGCGCGCCATAGGCGGTCGCCTGGGCGGCTTCCGTCCAGGGCGCGGGGCGCGATGGCGGCTTGAAGCGGGCGGCGCCCACCGGGGCCGCGCCATAGCGCAGGCCCTTGAACACATCGAGGCCATCCTCGACATAGCCGCGCACCGGGCCGTTCGAGGTGGCCACGACCTCGCTGTGGGTCAGGGGCGCGAGCGCCAGGTCGTCCGCCATCGCTCAAATCCTCCGTTGGCCTCTTTGTGGGCCGCCCAGGCATCAAACGACCAGCTACGCCGAAGCGCAAGCAGGTCTGTCTACAGCTTGGGCGTCATCACCAGCCAGGGAGTCGGCTTGGCCCGCCACTCCCAGACCGCCAGCAGCTGGTCGAGGTGCGAGAGCCAGGCGAACCAGGGCGGAGGCGTGAAGCTCTTGGGCGCCTGGTCGACGCGGACGATCTGATGGGTCGGGGCGAAGCGGCCGACGAGCGTGGCCAGCGTGTTGGGGCGGATCAGGTCGTGGGTCTCGACGATCACCGTCATCCGGGCGAGCGACGGGCTCAGTTCCGGCTGCAGGATGTCGACCTCGGCGCCCTCGGCGTCGACCATCACCAGCGCGCGGCGCCCCGCGAAGGCCTCGAAACCGTCGGGCGCGAACTCGCCGCCGACGATCACCCGGTCCGCCACGCCGTTGCGCTCAGCCAGGTCGGCGCAGGCGATGCGGGCCTGCTCCTCGATATCGTAGGCATAGACCGTGACCTCCGGCGCCAGCCGGGCCATGCCCACGGCGTAGTAGCCCTCGGCGCAGCCGACATCGATCACGCAGTCGAGCCCGGCCGCCACGATGGCGGTCAGATAGGGATGGAGTTCGGATTCATAGGTGCCGAGCAGGCGGGCGATCAGCGACCCTTCGGTGGCCTGGCTGACATAGTCCATGCCGGCGAAGGGCCCGCTCCAGATCCTGGCGCCCTGCTCCTTGATGAAGGTGTTGGCGAGCACGTGCGAGCGCCAGCGCCCGAGCAGCCGCAGCGCCTGCTCGAGGTCCTCCATCTCCGCGCTCTCGGGCCAATCCTTGGTGCGCTGCGCGATGAGGTCGGCGTATTGGGAGGTGAAACTAGACGCCATGGCGGGGCTCAGCGCCGGAGCGCGGGCGGTCCGGCGTGGGTGTCGGCGACGGCGAGCGCGCGCGGCGCGCCATGCGCCAGCAGGCCGTCGATGCGGGCTTTCTCGCCGTCGAAACGCTGTAGCTCGGCGCCGGCCAGCGCCGAGCCCTGCGGGACCTTGGCGCCGATCGGGTTCACCCGTTGGCCGTTCTTCCAGATCTCGTAGTGCAGGTGCGGGCCGGTCGCGAGGCCCGTGGCGCCGACGTAAGCCACCACCTGGCCCTGATGCACATGGACGCCCGGATGGATGCCGGCGGCATAGCGGGAGATGTGGCCGTAGCCGGTGTCCCAGCCCTCCGAATGACGGATGCGCAGCCAGTTGCCATAGCCGCCCCAGGGGCCGGCCTGGGCCACCACGCCGTCGCCGGCGGCCACGATCGGGGTCCCCCAGCCCACCCCGAAGTCGACGCCCTGGTGGGCGCGCGTGTAGCCCAGCACCGGGTGCTTGCGCATGCCGAACAGCGAGGTGATGTGGGCGCCGTCGACCGGGGTCTTCAGCAGGAAGCCTTTGATGTTCTTGCCGAGTTCGTCGAAGTACTCGACGTCATTCCCGCGCGCGAAGCGGTAGAATTTGACGCCGTGGATCTCGGCGTACTGCAGGTCGCCGGCCTCCACCGTGCGGCCGGCCTCGGTGACCTTGCGGTCGAACACCAGCTTGAAGGCGTCGCCCGGCTGCAGGTCGCGCTGGAAGTCGATCTTGTGGGAGAACAGCTCGGCGACCTTGGCGGTGATCTGCGGCGTGGCCCCGATGTGCTCGGCGCTTTCGTAGAGCGAACCCTGGATCGCGCCGTCGGCGACAGCGGTCTCGTCGCGCAACTTTTCGTCCAGCTCGCGCAGGCGAAGCGCGCCATCGAAGCTTCGCGAGATGGTGATGGCGCTGGCGGGCCCGGTGCGCAGCGACAGCCCGATCAGCTTGGTTTCTCCCGCCTCCGAGCGCGGCTTGGCGATGGCGGTCTCGATCAGCATGCCGGCCTTGATGTGGACGGTGTCCATGGCCTTCGACAGCATCTGGACGGCGAGCTCGGCCTCGGCGGGACCGACACCGGCGCGGCGCACAGCGCCTTCCAGGGTCTCGCCGCGCTGCAGCTTGACCGGCACGTTCTGCGCTGGGGCGAAACCGGCGAGCGCCTCGGCGCGGGTGAAGGCGGTATGCTGCAAGGCCGCGATCGCCGCGGTGTCGAGGGGTGCGGCGGCCTTGGGTGAACTATGCAGGATGGCGACAGCGGCGCCGGCGGTGAGCGCGACCGCCACAGTGACGCCGGCCACGATCGGCCGGGCGTGACGCGCCAGGAGCGGCCGCAGGTCGTTGAGTTGCATCCAGCCCCCGAGCTTGAAGCCGATCTGGTTAAGGCCTGCGCGCCGCAAAGCCAACCCCGACGCCTGCCGCCAGACGCCGCAGCTTCGGCGGCCAAAAGAAGGCGGGAAGGCCTTGGCCAGCCGCGATCACGGCGATGTGTCGCGGGACGCTAGAGCAGCGTGAGCACCAGATCCGCGGGGCGGCAGAGCGCCGCGCCCTTGGGCGTCACCACGATCGGGCGTTCGACCAGGATAGGATCGAGGATCATGGCTGCGATCACCGCTGCGTCGGAGGCCGCCGGGTCGGTGAGGCCAAGCTCGTGGGCCTGCGTGCCCTTGACCCGCAATAGCTCGCGCGCCGGCCGGCCAATCTGCTTCACCAGGTCTTCGAGCTGCGGCCGGGTCCAGCCGGCCTTCAGATATTCCACGACCTCAGGTTCGATCCCCTTCTCGCGCAGCAGGGCGAGCGTGTTGCGCGAGGTCCCGCAGGCGGGATTGTGGAAGATGGTGACCTTACTCATGGATCGGGCTTAGCGCGGCCCGATGTGGCTGAGCAAGGTCACCAGCTCAGGCTTCTGGTCCCGGTCAAACCCGTCGTGTCGGAGATGTCGAAGGGCATCACATTGGCTGGCCGCTTCGGCAGCGGCGCCGCCGCCTTGGGCCAGTCGTCGAGGGTCGCCGAATATTTGACCTCGAGCTTGCCGGGTCCGGCTGGGCGCAGGGTGATGTCGAAGCCCTCCGCCGGCGGCGCATTGAGCGACAGCTGGGCGGGCTTGCCCGGCAGCGCCTGCAGGCGCACAGGCACGCCATTGATGGCGACCACCGGGGCGACGGTATTCGAGGTCAGCTTCAAGGTCAGCGTCCGTGCGCCGGGTGGTGGCGTGACGTGCAGAGTGAGGTCGCCGGTCGCGGTCTTGGTGAGCGCCATCTGCGCGCCCGGATAGTCGATGTAGGGCGCGGGCGCGGCGTCCACCGGGTTGTAGAACCGCCAGAGCGACAGCTTGGCGGGCTTGGCGCCGCCGGTCCTCAGAACGCCTTCGCTCCAGGGGTCGAGCGTCGGCATCTCGCTGACCCGCCAGGCGGTCCGGGCGTCCTGGTCGATCTGATAGATCACCGCGGTCGCTTGCGGGTGGCGCGCGTCATAGGGATGGCTCAGGCGCACGACAGCGGTAAGCGCCAGGCCCGCCAGGATCAGGGTCGGCCCGATCAGCCGCGCGGGCGGGGCGCCCTCATCCGGCTGGGCCAGCGGCCAGAGACCGAAGAGGGCGACGATGGCCGGCATGGCCATCAGTTCGGGCAGGTCCAGCGCCAGGAAGCTGAGGTGGGCGAGTGAGCCCGCGAAGGCCAGCGCCAGGGCGGCGGTCACCGTCAGGATCGCCAGCGCCGTGACGCCCGACCGCCCCGACAGGCCGGTGAGCGCCGCGGCCAGCGCCGCCAGCGCCACGGGCCAGGCCAGCACGAAGGCGACGGCCGGCGCCAGCGCCTGGGCGACGCAGGCCAGCACCAGGCCCAGCAGCAGGACGCCGGCCCAGGCCCCGGTGCGGCTGACCGGCCGTCCATAGGCGAGCGCGCCGATGATCGCCGCGCCCACGCCCAGGCCCGCGCCCATCGGGTCGAGACCGTGTCCGCCCGACCAGGCGATGCCCGAGCAGGCGAGGCCGGCGGCCAACGGCAGCAGCACCGACTTGCGCCGTCCGCGCGCGGTCTCGGCGATGGCCAGCAGCACCGTGCCCAGGCCCGTCAGCATGACCGCGACCTCCCACCGTCCGGCCTGGGCCAGCAGGAACCGGCCTTCGAACCAGCCCACATCGACGCCGGTCACCTTGCGGGCGAAGTGAAGGACCGTGATGGCCGAGAGCACCGCGAACAGGGCCGCGCCGGCTCCGCGCGCCATGTCGAGCCAGGGGAAGGCGTTCGCCCGCCGCGCCTGGATCACGCTCCAGGCCAGCAGAGCCGCGGCCAGCGCCAGCACGGCCCAGCCCGCGGCGGCGGGATAGGCGATGGTCAGTCCGCCAGGCGTCTGGCCGTAGACCAGGTCGGGCGCCTTGGCCGGCAGGGTGGGCGAGAAGGCGACCGCGGTGGAGACGGCCAGCACCTGCTGGCCCATGTCCTGCAGCGAGCCCCTGTCGGTCGCAGCTGGCGTCGAGGTCGGCGAGTGATAGTCGAACAATCCGTCCATGATGGCGTAGTTCAGACCCGCCACGCCCGCGCCGCGCGAAACGGTGAAGTCCGTGTCGTTGGGCATGTTGGCGTAGATGAAGCCGGTCAGGGACGAGGCCGACGGGCGGCCCGCGAGCCTGCTGAGCAGCGCGACTGTGCCGGCATTGTCCTTGCCGGTCTGGAACATCTGCACCCGGCCCTTGGAGCCGCGCGCCTCGAGGTTGATCAGGAAACCCACCCGCCGCGCCAGGGGGTCGCTCGCGAAGAAGGCCGCCGCGCCCAGCAGGTCCGCCTCCTCGCCGTCGGTGAGGATGACCATGACGTCGCGCGCCGGCTGGCCATGGGCCTTGAGCGCGCGGACGGTCTCCAGCGCGGACGCCACGCCGATCGCGTCGTCCGCCGCGCCGGGCGAACTCACCGCGCTGTCGTAGTGGGCCATCAGCGCCAGCGCCGGCAGGGCAGGGTCCTTGCCGGGCAGGACGCCCACCAGATTGTCCACGAAGCCGACGTTGGCCCGGTCGGCGCCGCCGCGCCCCAGCCAGACTCCCACGCCGGGACGCACCTGGGGCGACAGGCCCAGCGCCGTCATCCGCGCGGCCAGGGCGTCCCGGGCGGCGCGGTCGGCGGGCGAGCCGATCGGGTGGGGAACCGAGGCGATGGTGGTGATATCGGCCGACGCGCGGTCAGCGGAAAAGCTGTCGGCCGGGGCGGAGGCTGGCGCCGGCTGCGGGGCCTGATCGCCGAACCAGACGATGGTAAGGGCGGCCAGCAGCGTCGCGACCAGCGCAAGCAATCGTCCCAAGACGTCCCTCCGACGCGATTTTGCCGGGAGCCTATCGTGTCGCTCAGGAAAACGAAAACGCCGTTCGCAAGGCGTTCGCCAATCCGCCGGTTAGGGGCTCAGCCGGCCAGCAATTCGCGGATCGCAAGCGGCAGCTCGCCGCCGAGCAGGGGTTTTTCGACGATGCGCGCGCCCAGGCGATCGGCCGCGGCCCGCACCTCGGGCTTCGGCTGAGTGGTGATCAGGATGGCCGGGCAGGTCATGCCGCGGCCGCGCAGGACCTCCAGCGCGTCGATGCCGAGCGTTCCCGGCAGGTTCTGGTCGAACACCAGGCAGGCGGCGGCCGGCGGTTCGGAGGCCTCCAGCAGGGCCTGGGCGGTCTCGTGCACCTCGACGCGGTAGCCTTCGATCTGCAGCGCGAAGGTCAGGGCCTGGCGCACCGAGGCGTCGTCCTCCACCAGCAGGATCAGCGGGCCGGCCTTGGGGGCCTCGCCCCTGACGGTCTTGTGCGGAGGATCCATCGTGCGCCGCCGTGACGTCCGGAGCGCATCCTGCGTCCGCAGCTTGGGCGTACCACCCGCCGACTCCGCCCCGAATTTGGGAGCGCTACCTAGGTAGAATTACGTAGCGGCGTGTCTGCGTTGTTGATTATTTGATTTAAAAATCAATCATATAGGACCAGCCAACCGACGAGAATCCGGCGCCTGAGACTCGGCAAAACGCCGCATCACGATACGCGTCTGAGTTGGGGCTCCTTCAACCCCGAAGGGAATTAGGCAACTCTCCCGCGCATCCTGTGACCATAGTGCCGGGCTTCGTCGGCCGTTGATGGGCGCCGGCGTTCGCGGAGGGTCGGATGAACGACGCCCACCGAAGGAGCTGGCTGGCCTCGCTTGTCCTGTTCCTGCGCCGCATCCGACGGTCCGACCGCGCGCCGAAGCGGGGGGCCCGCGAACTCAGCGCCGCCGCCGAGATCGAGGCCCGCCGCAACGCCGCCTTCCTGGAAGGCATCGGCACGGCCACGCCCGACATGATCTACGCCAAGGATCGAGACCTGCGGTACGTCTACCTCAACCCCGCCGCGGTGGCGGTCATCGGTCGGCCCCTCGACGAGATCCTGGGCCGGCGCAGGGCCGATTTCGTCATCCACGACAACGTGGAGGGCGAGCACGACGTCGCCGACCGCGAGGTGCTCAGGTCCGGCCAGACCCATACCTCGGAGGAGCGCTTCACCTCGCCGGACGGCGCGCAGCAGATCTATCGCTCGACCAAGTTCGCCCTGCGGGATCGCGACGGCGCCATCATCGGCGTGGCCGGCCTGACCATGGACATCTCCGAGACCTACGCCACCCGCGACGCGCTGGCGGACTCCGAGGCTAAGTACCGCTCCATCGCCAACGCCATGCCGGCGCTGGTCTGGTCCGCCGACGCCGAGGGGCTGCGCGACGTCTACAATGACCGCTGGCGACAGTTTGTAGGTGAGGCCGGCCCAAGCGACGACGGCAGGGCTGACGAGGGTTGGGGCTGGCTGGAGAGAATCCATCCTGACGACCGCGCCCGGGTCGAGGCCAATGCGCGGCGCGCGATCTCGATCGGCGAGCCCTATGGCATCGAATACCGCCTGGTCGGCCAGAACGGGCCGCGCTGGTTCCTGGAGCGCGCACTGCCGGTGCGCAACGAGGACGGTCGGGTTTGCCGCTGGGAGGGGGCCTGCACCGACATCGAGGAGCTGATCGAGAACCGAGCGGCCAAGGAGCGCGCCTTCGCCGACCTCGCCCAACGCGAGGCGCACCTGAGCTCGATCCTCGACGCGGTGCCGGACGCCATGATCGTCATCGACGAGCGGGGTGTGATCCAGTCCTTCAGCGCCGCCGCCGAGCGGCAATTTGGCTGGCCGGCGGCCGAGACGGTGGGGATGAACCTCGCCATGCTGATGCCCAGCCCCTACCGCGAAGGCCATGACGGCTACCTGCGGCGCTATCTCGAAACCGGCGAGCGGCGGGTGATCGGCATCGGCCGGGTGGTGGTGGGCCAGCGGCGCGACGGCTCGACCTTCCCGATGGAACTGTCGGTGGGCGAGATGCGCCAAGGCGATGCAATCGGGGGCGAGCGCCGGTTCTTCACCGGTTTCGTCCGCGACCTGACCGAGCGCCGTGCGGCGGAGCGCCGGTTCCAGGACCTGCAGGCCGAACTGGCCCACGTGTCGCGGCTCTCGGCGATGGGCGAGATGGCCTCGGCGCTCGCCCACGAGCTCAACCAGCCCCTGTCGGCCACCGCCAACTACATCCAGGGCTCGCTGCGGCTGCTCCGGGAGGAGCCGGTCGACCGGGCCGTCATCACCGAAGCCTTGACCGCCGCCGGCGACCAGATGTTCCGCGCCGGCGATATCATCCGGCGCCTGCGCGACTTCGTCTCCAAGGGCGAGACCGAGCGGCGGATCGAGAGCCTGCCGCAACTTCTGGAGGAAGCCGGCGGGCTGGCCATGGTCGGCGCCAAGGACCGCGGTGTGCGGCTAGCCTACGACATCGCGCCTGGCGTCAATCTGGTCATGGTCGACAAGGTGCAGATTCAGCAGGTGGTGCTGAACCTGATGCGCAACGCCGTCGAGGCGATGGCCGAAACGCCGGTGCGCGAGCTGACCATCTCAGCGGCGACAGCGGCCGACGAGATGGTGCAGGTGTCGGTGCGCGACACCGGCGCGGGCCTAAGCCCCGAGATCGCCGGGCAGCTCTTCCAGGCCTTCGTCAGCACCAAGCAGCACGGCATGGGCGTGGGCCTGTCGATCTCGCGGACCATCGTCGAGGCGCACGGCGGCCGCATCTGGGCCGAAGGCGAACCAGGCAAGGGCACGACGTTCCACTTCACCGTCCGCGCCGTGCACGAACAGGAGATGGCTGATGGCGAACTCGTCTGAGGTCTATGTCGTCGATGACGACGAGGCGATCCGCAAGTCACTGTCGTTCCTGCTGCGCACCGCGGGCCTGCCGTCGCGCATCTTCGACGACGCCGAAGCGTTTCTCGCCGAGGCGCCGGGTCTGGCCCCTGGCTGCGTGATCACCGACGTGCGGATGCCAGGCATCGACGGGATCGAGCTGGTGCGGCGGCTCAGCGAGCAACGCCTGCCGCTCGCGACCATCGTCATCACCGGCCACGGCGACATCGCGCTCGCGGTCGAGGCGATGAAAGCCGGGGCCGTCGACTTCCTGGAAAAGCCGTTCAAGGACGAGGTGCTGCTGGCCGCCGTCCAAAGGGCGCTGAACAGTGAGACCCGCGATCAGCAGGACGAGGGCGACCGCCAGCGCTACCGGGCGGCCTTCGCGGGCCTCTCGAAGCGCGAGCGCGAGGTGCTGGAGCAGGTGGTGGTCGGCAAAACCAGCAAGGTCATCGCTTACGACCTGGGCATCAGCCCGCGCACCGTCGAGGTCTACCGCGCCGGCATGATGATGAAGACCGGCGCCAAGAGCCTGTCGGAGCTGGTGCGGATGGCCCTGCTCGCGGGGCTGTAGCGTTCCGCCCAAAGAAGAAGGGCGCCCCGCGAGTGGCGGGACGCCCTTCCTTCAGCGACAGGTCGTTTGGGCCTTAGGCCGCGACGACGGCGCCGATCTCTTGCGGGTCGCGCAGCACGTAGCCGCGGCCCCAGACCGTTTCGATGTGGTGCTTGCCTTCGGCGGCCGCGGCCAGCTTCTTGCGCAGCTTGCAGATGAAGACGTCGATGATCTTCAGTTCCGGCTCATCCATGCCGCCGTAGAGGTGGTTGAGGAACATCTCCTTGGTGAGGGTCGTGCCCTTACGCAGCGAGAGGAGTTCCAGCATCTGGTATTCCTTGCCCGTCAGGTGGACGCGCAGGCCGTTCACTTCGACGGTCTTGGCGTCGAGGTTGACGAGAATTTCGCCGGTCTTGATGACCGATTGGGCGTGACCCTTGGAGCGGCGGACCACCGCGTGGATGCGCGCCACCAGCTCGTCCTTATGGAACGGCTTGGTCATGTAGTCGTCGGCGCCGCCCGAGAAGGTCTTCACCTTGGTGTCGATCTCGGCCGAACCCGACAGGATCATGATCGGCGTGTTGATCTTGCCGACCCGCAGGGTGCGCAGCACGTCCATGCCGCTCATGTCCGGCAGGTTCAGATCGAGCAGGATCAGGTCGTAGTCGTAGATCTTGCCCAGATCGACGCCTTCCTCACCCAGGTCGGTCGTATAGACGTTGAACCCCTCGGACTTCAGCATCAGCTCGATGCTTTGTGCCGTGGCGCTGTCGTCTTCGATCAACAGTACCCGCATCTGTCTCTCCTAGTGCGTTTCCGCGTGCCCCACGAATTCAGTGAATCCGCCGCGGACCTCGCCGTTAACCTGCCGCCGAGTTAATTTAAGACTGGTTAATCCGGGGTGTCCGTCTGAACCGAATCGTTAATCCGATGCGGAATCGGCATCAAGAGTCGCAGTCATGCCGCGGAGTCGCAGGGCTGTTGAATCTTTCGTGATTGGACAGCCGGGCCGAATGCGGCGGTTCGCCGGGCGGCGCGCAAGCCAATCGGGAACGCGCCTTGGACCTGCCCCGTTTGGTCCCCAGATATGTGTCGTCGCATCCCCGGGAGATCGTCATGAGCGCCAGGTTCAAACCCCTTGAGGGCCAAGTGATTGTCGTCACCGGCGCGGGCTCGGGCCTGGGCCTGACGATCGCCCGGCTGGCGGCCAAGGCCGGCGCGGCGGTGGTGCTGTCGGCCGGTGACGAAGCCACGGTCCGGACGGCCTGCGCGGAAATCGGCGGGCGCTGCCATCCGGTGGCCGCCGATTTGAGCACGGCCGATGGCTGCGACCGTGTGGCGCGGGCCGCCGTGGCGCGGTTCGGCCGCATCGACAGCTGGATCGAGGCCAGCGGCGCCGAGACCGCCCTGGTGTCCACGGTCCAGGCGCTCGCCAAGCACCTCGGCGAAGGCGAGGGGTCCGCCGCCCTGGTCGCCTTCGGTCAGCGGATCGACAAGGCCGCGCGCGCCGAACTGCGGCAGGCCAAGGGCCGGATCGCCGCCACCCTGATCAAGCTGCCCAAGGACTGGCGCCACGACAGCCCGGCCAAGGCTGCGGCGGAAGCTGCTCTGCACGCCATCGCCAAGCCGATGGGCGAGATGGCGGTCGCCGCCAAGGGCAAGAGCCTGACCGCCGTCACCCAGGTGCGCAAACATCCGGGCGTCCTGGTGGGCGTTGGCCTGCTGGCGGTGGCCGGCGCGGCGCTCTGGTTCGGGCGCGGCCGGATCGCCGGCGCAGCCGCGGCAGCGCGGCCAAGGATAGCCAGCGCCGGGCGGGCAGTGTTGACAGGGGTGGTTAAGCGCCGGCCGCTCCTGGCTGCCCAAATCGTCGCCAAACATCCCAAACAGGCGGCCCGACTGGCCAAGGCGTTGCGCTAGGCCCTTTTGCTCGCCCTGAGATTCACGCTCGGGTCTAACCCCCAGATCGGGGACAGTTCTGCCCTGATCTTCACCCCTCCTTAAGCGCGATCACCCGACTCTAGGGCCTCGAATTCGAGGGCTGTTCTTGAAGAGTCTTGTGGCTGCGGTTGAGCGGCTCGATCCCCTGACGATTTCCGGCCGCGTGGCGGCTGTGAACGGCCTCCTGATCGAGGCGCGCGGCGGGCTGACCCGCCTGTCGGTCGGCGCCCGCGCCGAGATCGTCCGCTTCGGCGAAAAGCCCCTGTCGGCCGAGGTGGTCGGCTTCCGCGACGCCCGAGCGCTCTTGATGCCCTTCGGCCCGGTCGAGGGCGTGGCGCCGGGCGCCGAGATCCGCATCGAGCCCCTGGGCTCGGCCGTGCGCCCGACCAAGGCCTGGCTTGGCCGCATCGTCGACGCCTTCGGCAACCCCATCGACGGCAAGGGTCCGCTAGGCCAGGGCCTGGCCGCCTATCCGCTGCGCGCCGCGCCGCCCAGCGCGCATGCCCGCGCGCGGGTTGGCGAGCGGCTGGACCTGGGCGTCCGGGCCATGAACGTCTTCACCACCTGCTGCCGCGGCCAGCGCCTGGGCGTCTTCGCCGGCTCGGGCGTCGGCAAGTCGGTGCTGCTCTCCATGCTGGCCAAGAACGCCGACTGCGACGCCGTCGTCGTCGGCCTGATCGGCGAGCGGGGCCGTGAAGTCCGCGAATTCATCGAAGAGACGCTGGGCGAAGAAGGCCTGAAGCGCGCCATCGTGGTGGTCGCCACCTCCGATGAGCCGGCGCTCAAGCGCCGCCAGGCCGCCTACATGACCATGGCCATCGCCGAATATCTGCGCGACCAGGACATGGAAGTCCTCTGCCTGATGGACAGCGTCACCCGCTTCGCCATGGCCCAGCGCGAGATCGGCCTGGCCGCCGGCGAGCCGCCGACCACCAAGGGCTATACGCCCACCGTCTTCACTGAACTGCCCAAGCTGCTGGAGCGCGCGGGCCCAGGCCCGATCCGCCCCGACGGCACCAAGGCCGGCCCGATCACCGGCATCTTCACCGTGCTGGTCGACGGCGACGACCACAACGAGCCGATCGCGGATGCTGTCCGAGGCATTCTCGACGGCCACATCGTCATGGAGCGCGCCATCGCCGAGCGCGGCCGCTTCCCGGCGATCAATGTGTTGAAGTCGATCAGCCGGACCATGCCCGGCTGCCACGGCCCGCACGAACGCGAGATCGTCACCCAGGCGCGCCAGACGCTGGCCGCCTACGCCAATATGGAAGAGCTGATCCGCATCGGCGCCTATCGCGCCGGCGCCGATCCGCAGGTCGATCGGGCCATCGCCCTCAACCCGGCGCTCGAGGGCTTCCTCGCGCAGGACAAGGACGAGGTCACCAGTCTCGACGCCGGCTTTGAACGGCTGAGCGGCATTTTGAACAGCGTACCGGCGTAGGTTTTTCCCAATGAGCTGGACAGAGTCCTTGATCAAACTCGCGGGCTACGAAGTGGAGAACCGGCAGCTGCGGCTGACCGAAATCACCAAGCGCCTCGCCGACGCGGAGATCCGGCTGGCGGTGCTGGTGGCCGAGGGCGAGGCGGAGACTAAGCACGCCGGCCTGGACGCCGAGGCCGGCTGGTACCTGGCGGGCTATTCCGCGGGCCTGAAGGTGCGCAAGGCCGCCCTGCAGGCCGAGATCGAGGCCATCCAGGCCGAGGAGCGCGGCGCGCGTGACGCGCTGGCCCAGGCGTTCGAAGAGCAGAAGAAATACGAGCAGGTGGCCGAAAGCGCCCGCGTCGCCGATGCGAAGGAAGCCAAGCGCCGCGAGAACGCCGAGCTCGACGAAGTGGGCATGCGTCTGGCGCGTAGGAGCGCCTGAGGCCTATCCCGAAGCGTCGAGACCTTCGCGGCTGAAATGGATGATGCCGTCGCGGGCGAGCCGGCTCGGGGCAAGGTTCTCCAGCACCTCCACCAGCACGCGCGCCGCTGACCGCCGCTCGGCCTCCGGGACCCGGCTCAGCAGCCGCTCGTTCAGCGTCAGCACCACGCCCATGGCGTGGCCGTGGGTCTCGCGCCCCAGGTCGGTGAGGGTGAGGATCACCTGCCGCCGGTCGCGGGTCTCGCCGGCCCGATCGACCAGCCGCGCGGCCACCAGCTGATCGGCGATCCGGGTGAGCGTCGTGCGCTGCATGGCGGTGAAGCTCGCCAGCTCGGTCATGGTGCTGGTCCCGAACCGCTCGAGCACGCCCAGCACGCGATAGCGGCTGACGTTCAGGCCCAGGCCCCGCAGCGCGCCGTCCAGTTTGGAGTCGCGGAACTGATAGATCGCCACGATCAGGTGCAGCAGATAGTCGTCGACCGCGAACGGAAACTCGTCCGCCGGATCCACAGAGGCGTGCTGCGCCGGGCTCATGCTTCGAATATCCAATGATTTGATGGCCGGCGCCAAGAACCCTGTTCTTTCGGGTCCCGCGAAAGCCTCAGCCTTGCCGTGTGGCGGACTAGGGCGCCCGCGTTCCAGGCGTCCCGGTCTTCGCGCGTTCGGCGTCGACGCTTGCGCGCAGAACCGACAGATCCTCACTGATCCGGAAGATCGCCACGTAGAACTCGCAGAACGAACGCCAGATCAGCACCAGCGCGCCCATCACCAGGAAGCCGCCGATCAGCACCGGGATGGCCAGCAACAGGCCGATCACCGACGGATCGCGGATCACCAGGCCCACAGCCGCGCCCATGGTCCCGAACGCGCCCAGCGCGATCAGGGCCAGGCCCGCCCAATAGATGATGTGGATGACCTGATTGGTCATCAGGTGCTCGAAGGTGAGCAGGTCCCACAGGACGGCCGAACCCGCGCCCTTCGGTTGGTTGAGAGGTCGCCGCATCCGTTTCCCAAGACACTCGAGGGTGGAGCTTTGACGGTCGCTCCACAGTCCGCACCGCTACCAGCCCGGAACACCGCGAGCAATGGCCGGTTGCGGCAATGGCGGGCTAGCTGGGCGCCTCAACGCGGGCCTCGCCGGTGGGCGGAGCGGCCGCGGTCCGGGTCAGGGCCGCACGCAGCATCACCGCGCCTGTGTAGGTGACGACGGCGACGACGCCCCAGCGCAGGATGTCGAGCGGCAGGGATTTCACGATGAAGGCGGCGACCAGCACGGCTGGTGCGCCGCCGAGCGCCATCCCCAGGACCAGCCCCAGATCGACCGGCCGCTTGGCGACGATCCGCACGCCGCTGGTGACCATCAGCAGCGCGGCTGAGCCCATCATGATCGGGAAGGCGGCCTTGGGGTCCATGCCCAACAGGCTGATCAGGATCAGGGTCGGCGCGAAATTGCCGATGCCCAGATTCATCAGCACGCCGAGCACGAAGCTGACGGCCACCACCACGGCGAACAGTAGGGGCGGCAGGCTGGTGGCCGTACCGCCGTGTGGCATCAGGCCCAGGTTGGAGAGCGAGAAGGTGGCCGCGGCGATCAACAGGCCCAGGCCCAGCGTCAGGCGGATCGGGCGGATCGGCAGGCGGGCGGCGATGGAGACGCCCAGCAAGGCGCCCAGCACCGAGGCCCCGATCGCCGCGCCCAGCAACGCCGGATTGACCGCGACGCCGGTGATGAACACGAAGCCCTCGACGGCCGCGGCCAGGGCATAGCCGGAGACCATGGTCGCCGGGATCAGGTCGTCGGGCACGAGCCGGCGGAACTTCAGATAGGCGGTGGTCGGGGCGAAACAGCCGATGCCGAGCGCGTCGAAGAAGCTGGTGACCGCGCTCATCACCGCGCCCTCCAGAGAGGGCCGGGTCGGGTGCTTGCGAAGCTGGATGGCCAGGGCGACGGCGAAGGCGACGCTGGCGACGCCCAGCGCGGTGAGCAGCAGGATCAGAATCATATCGGCCAGACCCCCGTTCGCCGCGGCGCTGGACGGTAGCGTCGAACGCGGCGGCGGCGCACGGGATTTCTGGCCGCGCCCGTCGGCTTGACAGTCCGTCCCACGGCCTCACTCTGCGCGGCAGAGTCGAAGGATCGCCCGATGAGCATTGGACGCGAGGACGCCGCCCAGGCGCTGAAGGCCGCGGAGGAGGCCGCGGGCCGCTCCGAACGGCTGCACGGCTATCGCGGGGCCAGTGGCTTCCTGATCCTTTGGGGTCTGGTCTGGGCGGTGATGGATGTCGGCTACTACCTGGGTCCGAAGACGGGGGACTGGCTGTCGCTGGCCGGCGACGCGGTGGGCTTTGGCGGCAGCGTCCTGCTCGGCATGCGCATGAAGCAGCGCCGGTCCGGCGGCGGCTATCCGGCCCGGGGGCTGGTTGGCGCGCTCTTGATCGCTTTCTCCATCGGCCTGTTTGGCCTGGGCATTTCAACGGTCGCACCGGTACAGACCGCGGCCCAGGGCCAGGCGATCGCCGGTCTCGCTGTCGGCTGCGTCTACATGGCGCTCGGCGCCGGTCAGGGCCTGCGGATCGCCGCGGTGGGCCTGGGCATGGTGGCCCTGACGCTGGGCGGCTGGGTCTATGCGCGCGAGCAGTTCATGCTGTGGATGGCCTTCGCTGGCGGCGGCGGCCTGGTGCTCAGCGGCCTGTGGCTCCGGACGGCCTGAGGCGCCCGGCACATGAACGAACCTGACGAGATCGTCCACCAGTCGACGCGGCTGAAGCTGATGTCGGTGCTGAACGCGCTGCCGGCCGGCGAGGGACTGGAGTTCAAGCGCCTGAAAGCCATCGCCCGCGCCACCGACGGCAACCTGGGCGCCCACCTCGCGACCTTGGAGAAGGCCGGCTACGTGGAGATCCAAAAGGACTTCGTCGGCAAGCGCCCCCGCACCCAGGTGCGCATCAGCCGCGCCGGCCGCCGCGCCTACGAAGGCCACCTGGCCTATCTGCGCGACATCCTGGAAGGCGGGGTTCCGGAGGAGGAGTAGGGGCTCCAACCAATTTCTAGATCCTCCCCCAGCGCGTAGCGCGCTTGAGGGGGAGGTGTCGCAAAGCGAAGCGATGCGACGGAGGGGGTTGCAGCCCACTCCCCTCTCAACAGCGAAAGCAGTTAGCGCCAGCACGGCCCAACGCCTGCATGCAGCAGCGGACGGAGTGGGCTTGAACCCCCTCCGTCTCGGCGCGTGCCGCGCCGATCCACCTCCCCCTCAATCGGGCTCCGCCCTGGGGGAGGATTTCAGACGATTGACAGAATACTCTGTGAGGCAGAGTATTCTGCGTGACGCCGATAAGGCGGCTCCAACGAGGACCCCCGCATGAACCTCTCGATGTCCGTCATCGGCGTGTTCCACACCCTGGCCTGCGTGATCGCGCTGGCGCTGGGCCCCTACATGATGGTCGCGCGCAAGGGGACGCCGCGGCACCGCCAGCTAGGCGATTGGTACGTCGGCGCGATCATGTTCGCGAGCGTCTCCAGCCTGACGATCTACACCCGCCACGCGTTCACCGCCGCCCACTGGTTCGCGGTCATGGCCATTGTCACCGCGGGCGCAGGGTTCGCGCTCGGCCGCTGGCACGGCAAGGGCGCGGCGTGGAAGTACGGCCACATCGCCGGGATGATCCTCAGCTACTACGTGCTGGTCGGCGGCGGCGTGAACGAGACCTTCCTGCGGGTCACGGCGCTGCGCCACTTCATCGTGCCTCGGGTGGGGCCCGTGGTGGGCATGACCCACATGACCGTGATGCTGGCGGCGCTGCTGTTGATCGTGATCTTCATGGCCGCGACCGCGATCAGCGGCTGGCGTATTCGCCGCCGGCAACGGACGCGGCTGCAGGCCGCCGGGAGCGCCGCGTGATGGACCGCCGATCGTTTCTGACCGCCAGCGCCTGCATGGGCCTGATCCCGCAGTTTGCGCGCGCCCAGGCCGCCGCGCCGAAGGTGGTGACCGCGCCGCCGCCCCTGGTCGGCGAGCTGCATCTGCCGGACGGCGCCGGCCGTGCGCCAGGCCTTTTGATCCTGGGCGGGTCGGAGGGCGGGCACGGGCCGGCCTTCCATTTCGCCCAGACCTTCGCCAAGCGCGGCTTCGCAAGCCTGGGCCTGGCCTACTTCGGCGACCCCGGCCTGCCGGCCACGCTAGAGAACGTGCCGCTGGAGTATTTCACCCGCGCGATTGACTGGCTCTCCACACATCCGGCTGTCGACAAAACGCGCATCGGCGTCTTCGGCGGCTCGAAGGGCGGGGAGGCGGCCCTGCTGATCGCCGCGCGCGATCCACGCATCAAGGCGGTCGTGGCCGGGGTGCCATCCAGCGTCGCCTGGCAGGGCTACAATCCCAGGAACCCGATCAACCCAGGGCCCTCCTGGATCCTGGGCGGCAAGCCCATCCCCTACGTCCCCTACGACGGATCGGTCCCGTTCACCGGCGTCCTCGATCTCTATCAGCGCAGTCTCGCCAAGGCCGCGCCCGACGCCGTGATCCCGGTCGAGCGCATTAACGGCCCGGTGCTGCTGGTCTCGGCTCGCGACGACAAGCTCTGGCCCTCCGCGGCCATGGCGGATCAGGTCATCGCACGGCTGGACAAGGCGAAATTCCGCTATCCGCACAATAACCTGGCCTACGACAACGCCGGCCATGCGGGCTTTGGCGAACCCTTGCCGCCGGGAACCGTCGTGCCGCCGGCCATGCTCGCCCAGCTCGGCGGCACGGCGGAAGGCAATCTGGCGATGCGGGCCGACGCCTGGCCCAAGCTTCTCGCCTTCCTTGACGAGGCCTTGAAGCCAGAGCGGAAGGGCTAGGGTCCAAGGCCTAAGGTTGTGGCGGCTTGGTGAACTTCGGCGCGGTCTTGGCCGGCGCCTGAGCCTTGCCGGCGAAGCTGTCGGCCAGTTCCTTCAGCGTCCAGGCGTCGCCCTGCTTGAACTTGTCCAGCAGCCAATCATAGGCCGGGCCCTCGCCGTAGCCGACGCCGGTCACGAAGAGACGGGTCGAATGCGCGCCTTCTGGCCGGAACTCGAAGACCGTCGCCGTTTCCGCGAACTCCTTCGGATAGGGGAAAGTCGGGGGCGCCTGGACGTTGCGCAGCGCCAGCATCCGACCCGGAATGAAGGCCACGATCTGGTTCTTGATGTTGTCGGCCTGGCCGACATGGGCGGTGGCTTCGTAGTTGGTCTCAATGGTCCCGCCGAGGCGGAAGTCGACGGCGGCGAAGGGGACGCCCATGCGCTTCCAGCCCTGCGGCGTCGTGAAGGCGGCGAACACCTCGGCCGGCGGCGCGGGGACGACGCCGGAGACCTCGAAGCCACGGGCGCCCGCCGGCTCGGCGACGGCTGGCGTGGCGACGAGTAGGGCGACGGCGAGGAGGGCGGAGCGCATGTCAGGCCGGCTCGGCCGCCGCGCGAGGCGGAGGGGCCGCCGCCGCGTGCAGCATCACCGCGGCGGCATAGGTGACGACGGCGATCACGCCCCAGCGCAGCTGCTCGATCGGCAGTGACTTGACGATGAAGGCCGCCACCAGCACCGCGGGGATGCCGCCCAGGATCATGCCCAGGACGAGCGCCATGTTGAGCGGGCGGGCGCGGATGATCCGCACGCCCGCGACCAGCACCAGCAGCGCGGCGGAGCCCATCATTAGGGGGAAGGCCGCGCGCGGGTCCATGCCCAAGAGACTGACCAGCACCAGGGTGGGCGCGAAGTTGCCGACCCCCAGATTCACCAGCACGCCCAGGAAGAAGCTCGCGGCCACCACGATGAGGAAAGGGATCAGCGGCAGGCTGGTCGCCGTGCCGCCGGGTGGCATCAGACCGAGCGCCGAGGCCGCGAAACTGGCCGCCGCGATCAGGAGGCCGATCCCCATGACAAGCCGGATCGGGCGCACCGGCAACCAGGCGGCGACGGAGACTCCGACCAGGCCGCCCACGACCGAGGCCGCGATGCCCAGACCCAGCAGCAGCGGGTCGATCTTCACGACGTTCAGGAAGATGAAGGCCTGGGTGGTGGCCGGAAGGCCATAGCCCACCATCATGGTGCAGGGAATCAGCTCGTCCGGAACCAGCTTGCGAAATTTAAGATAGGCCGTGGTCGAGGCGAAGGAGCTGATGCCGAGGGTGTCGAAGAAGTTGGACACCGCGCTCATCGCGACGCCCTCGGGTGACGGGCTCACGGGCGCCCTACGCCAAGCCTGGAAGAGGGCCACCGCGAACAGCACGGTCCCGATCGTCAGCGCCGCCAACAGCAGATTATGGATCATAGTCGTCGGCCCCCCGGCGCAATCGCCGAGAACGCTAGCCTAGATCGTGCCGACGGTCTTCAGCTTGGCGCGGGGATGGACCTCGTTCTGGCTCATCACCGGGGTCTGTCCACGGAACCGCTCGATGATCGAGCGGACGTAGGGCCGGATGGTCGGGCTGGTCAGCAGGACGGGGCTGTCGCCGGCCAGGGCCGCACGCTCGAAGACGTCGCGGACGCCGCGGACGAAGTCCTGCAGGCGCGACGGGGCCAGCGCCAGCTGCTTGTCGTCGCCTGTGCCCACCAGGCTGTCGGCGAAGGTGTTCTCCCACTCCGGCGTCAGCGTGACGATCGGCAGGGCGCCGTCTTCGCCGCGGTGGGCGAAGGAAAGCTGCCGGGCCAGCCGCGCGCGGACCTGTTCGACCAGCAGAGTGACGGATGAGGTGTGCGGCGCGGCCTCGCCGATCCCTTCCAGGATCGCCGGCAGGTCGCGGATCGAGACCCGCTCGCGCAGCAGGGCCTGCAGGACGCGCTGCACCGTGGTCGCGGTGATCACCGAGGGGATCAGGTCCTCGACCAGCTTCTTCTGTTCGGCCGGCAGGTCCTTCAGGAGCTTCTGCACCTCGGCGTAGGAGAGCAGGTCCGGCATGTTCTCCTTGAGGATCTCGGTCAGGTGCGTGGTCAAGACGGTCGCCGGATCGACGATGGTGTAGCCGCGGAAGGTGGCTTCCTCGCGCAGGTTCTCGTCCACCCAGGTGGCGGGCAGGCCGAAGGCGGGCTCCTTGACGTGTTCGCCCGGCAGCTCGACTTGGCCGCCGCGCGGGTCCATGGCCATCATGTGGCCCAGGCGGACTTCGCCGGCGCCGGCCTCCATCTCCTTGATACGGATGCAGTAGCCCTGGGAGGCCAAGCGCATGTTGTCGAGGATGCGGACGCTGGGCATTACGAAGCCGTAGTCGGCGGCCAGCGTCTTGCGCAGCGCCTTGATCTGGTCGGTGAGGCGGCGGCCTTCGAGGTCGTTGATGAGGCCCAGCAGACCATAGCCCAGCTCGATCTTGATCTCGTCGATGGCCAGCGTTTGGGCGATGGGCTCTTCCTGCGCCGGCGTATCCGGCACGATCTCCACCTTCGGCGGCTCCATGGCCTTCTGCGACCGGCGCCAGGCGAGCACGCCGGCCCCGATGGAGATCGCCGAGAACGGCAGGATCGGCATACCGGGCACGATGGCGATTACGCCGGCGGCGGCTGAGACCATGCCCAGCGCCACCGGGTTCATGGCCAGCTGGGTGACCAGCGCCTTGTCCGCTGAACCCTCGACGCCCGACTTGGAGACCAGGAAACCCGCGGCGATCGAGATGATCAGCGCCGGGATCTGGCTCACCAGACCGTCGCCGATGGTCATCAGGGTGTAGGTGGTGGCCGCCTGGCCGATCGGGATGTGATGCTGCAGCACCCCGATCAGGATGCCGCCGATGATGTTGATGCCGACGATGATCAGGCCGGCGACCGCGTCCCCGCGCACGAACTTGGACGCGCCGTCCATGGCCCCGAAGAAGGTTGACTCCTGCTCCAGCTCCTTGCGGCGGCGCTTGGCCTCGGTCTCGTCGATCAGGCCCGACGACAGGTCGGCGTCGATGGCCATCTGCTTGCCGGGCATGGAGTCGAGGGTGAACCGGGCGGCCACCTCAGCGATACGGCCCGAGCCCTTGGTGATCACCGTGAAGTTCACGATCACCAGGATGGCGAAGACGATCAGGCCGATGACGAAGCTGCCGCCCGTCATCAGCTTGCCGAAGGCCTCGATGATGTGGCCCGCCCCATGCACGCCCTTGTGGCCGTGGCCGAGGATCAGGCGGGTCGACGCGATGTTCAGCGCCAGCCGGAAGAGGGTGGTGACCAGTAGCACCATCGGAAAGCCGGTGAATTCCAGCGGATTCTTGATGAGCAGCGAGGTCATCAGGATCAGAACGGCGCTGGTGATCGAGATCGCCAGCAGCATGTCCAGCATGAAGGCCGGGATCGGCAGGATCAGCAGGACGACGATGCCGACGACGCCCAGCGCCAGCGCCACCTCGCCACGCGCCACCCAGCCCAGCACCTCACGCGCGGTGGGGGTCTGGCCGTAACGGGAGGGAACGGAGGCGTCGGCCATCTAGGAACTCATCAGGCGGCGGACGCCGCTCCCATCTGGGGCGCGGGCACCGAGATGCCGGCCTCGGTGTATTCCTTGAGCTTGTTGCGAAGCGTGCGGATCGAGATGCCCAGGATGTTGGCCGCGTGGGTGCGGTTGCCCAGGCAATGCTCCAGGGTGTCGATGATCAGCTGCTGCTCGACCGCGGCCACTGTCTGGCCGACGTAGCTGCGGCTGGCGGCTTCGGCGGCCAGGGACGCGGTCTGCGCGGCGCGGGCGTGGGGATCGGCGGCGGCGAAGGGCTGGCCGTCCGGCAGGCGGATGGCGTCCTCCTCGATTTCGGCGCCCGAGGCCATCAGCACCGCGCGGTGCATGGCGTTTTCCAGCTCGCGCACGTTGCCGGGCCAGCGGTGGCTGGCCAGGCGGCGCTTGGCTTCTGCCGACAAGGCACGCTCCGGCGCGCCGTTGGCGGCCGCGTATTTGCGCACGAAGAACTCGGCCAGCGCCAGCACGTCGCCCGGCCGGTCGCGGAGCGACGGGATGCGCAGGTTCACGACGTTCAGGCGATAGAGCAGATCCTCGCGGAAGGTCCCCTCGCGCACGGCCTGGGCCAGGTCGCGGTTAGAGGTGGCGAGGATGCGGATGTCGACGTGCACGGGCTTGGCGCCGCCGACCCGGTCGATCTCGCGCTCCTGAATGGCGCGCAGCAGCTTGGCCTGCAGGCGCGCGTCCATCTCGCTGATTTCGTCCAGGAGGAGCGTGCCGCCGTTGGCTTCCTCGAACTTGCCGATGCGCCGCGCCACGGCGCCGGTGAAGGCGCCCTTCTCGTGGCCGAACAGCTCGCTCTCCAGCAGGTTCTCCGGTATGGCGGCGCAGTTGACGCTGATGAACGGCTTGGACGCCCGGCGCGACTTCTGGTGGACGTGGCGGGCGATGACTTCCTTGCCCACGCCGCTCTCGCCGGTGATCAGGATCGAGGCGTCGGAGGGCGCGATCTGGTCGGCCATGGTGATCACCGCCTGCATCGCGGGGTCGCGCACCACCATCGGGCGGTTGTCGTCGGCGACGGCGGACAGCACCGCGGCGATCAGCTCGGCGTCCGGCGGCAGCGGGATGAATTCCTTGGCCCCCGCGCGGATCGCGGCGGCCGCGCCCGCGGCGCCGGCGCCCACGCCGCAGGCCACCACCGGCACCCGGATACGCTCGGCCTCGTTGGTGGCGATCAGCAGTTCGATGTCGAGTTCGTAGTCGACCATCATCAGGTCGGCGCCTTGCCCCGCACGCAGCGCGTGGGTCGCGGCCGCGATCGTCTCGACGTGGCTGACCTTGGCGCCCGCGCTCATCGCCATCTTCACGGCGGTTGAGAGCTGCCCGTTCAGTTTTCCGACTACCAGTAGCCGCATTGGCTTATCTCCCTTCGACAACCAGACCTAAGACTGGCCGTCGCCGTCCTTGATGATTTCCGTCATGGTCACGCCCAGGCGTTCGTCGACGATGACGACCTCGCCGCGCGCCACCAGGCGGTTGTTCACATAGATGTCGATCGCCTCGCCGACCTTGCGGTCGAGTTCGAGGACGCTGCCCTGGCCGAGCTGCAGCAGCTGGGCGACCGAGAGGCTGGCGCGGCCGAGCACGGCCGAGATGTTGACCGGCACGTCGAACACTGGCGCCAGATCGGTGGCGGTTTTTTCCTCGTCGCCGAAGTGCTCGGGAAGCGCGCCTTCGCCGGCGGCGAACTCGTCGAGCTTCAGCTCTTCTGCGGGGGCGTCAGGGGTCTCGGACATGGCCTAGCTTTCGGGCTCTTGAGCATCGGGGGCGGTAGCGCCCGGGATCAGGGGTTCGGCGTGCAGGCCCTCGGCGGCGAGCGCCGCGTGGAGGGCCTGGGAGACGCGCTCGGCGGCGGCGGCGGGATCGAAGCTCGCCGAGCCGTCGCCGAAGTCGAGGGTGAAGGCGTGCGGGCCGGCGAGGGGATCGACGCGGACCTGGATGGCGCCGGGATAGCCTACCGCGGTGGCGGTCTCTTCCAGCACCGCCTGCAGGCCGTCGAGCAGCTCGGCGTCGCCGGTGACGATCAGGCGGGGCGCCGCCTCGACCTCGCGGGCCAGCGCCTCAAGCGCGGCGCGCACCGGGGCTTGCGGGAACTTGTCGAGCGCGGCGGCGGCGATGGCGCGCGCGCAGGTGAGCGCCAGCTCGGCGGAGCCGACGCGGTGTTCGTGGGCGACGGCGGCGAGGCCCGGCAGGGCCTGCTGGGCCGCGCGGCCGATCACCGCCAGCGCCTCGGCCTGGCGATTGGCGATGCCGGCCATGGCGCGCTCTTCGCCGGCGATCTCGGCGGCCCTGCGGATCTGCTCGACCTCTTCGGAGGAAAAGCTGCGCTTGGGACGCGGCGTCGCCGACAGCACCTCGCCGGTCGGATCGAAGACCGTGCCGAAGAGGAATTTCTCGTGAGCCGGGCCGGTCATCAGTACACCAGCTCGTCGTCGTCGCCGCCGGCGCCGACCAGGACGATCTCGCCCTTGTTGGCCAGGTCCTTGGCGGCCTGCACCATGGCCATCTGCGCCTGTTCGACTTCGCGCAGGCGCACGGGACCCATGGTCTCCATGTCCTCGCGCATGATCTTGGCAGCGCGTTCGCTCATGTTGGAGAAGAACATGTCGCGCAGGCTGTCCGAGGCGCCCTTCAGCGCCAGGGCCAGCTGGTCCTTTTCGACCGTGCGCAGCAGGGTCTGGACGCCGCCCGGATCGAGCTTGGAGAGGTCTTCGAAGACGAACATCAGGGCGCGGATGCGCTCGGCCGCCTCGCGGTTGCGCTCTTCCAGGGCGGTGATGAAGCGGGTCTCGGTCTGGCGGTCGAAGGCGTTGAAGATGTCGGCCATCATCTCGTGGCTGTCACGCTTCGAGGTGCGGGCCAGGTTCGACATGAATTCGGTGCGCAGCGTCTGCTCGATCTTGTCGAGAATCTCGCGCTGCACCGGCTCCATGCGCAGCATGCGGGTGACGCACTCCAGCGCGAAATCTTCCGGCAGGCAGGTCAGCACGCGCGCGGCGTGCTCCGACTTGATCTTCGACAGCACGACGGCGACGGTCTGCGGGTATTCGTTCTTCAGATAGTTGGCGAGCACGGCCTCGTTCACGTTGCCGAGCTTGTCCCACATGGTGCGACCCGCCGGACCGCGGATCTCCTCCATCAGGGTGTCGACCTTGTCCTCCGGCATGATGGAGGCGAGCAGCTTCTGGGTGAGTTCCACCGAGCCGGTGATCGCGCCCGAGCCCATGCCGGAGACGAACTCGACCAGCAGGTCTTCGACGATCTGGGCGGTGACCTGGCCCAGGCCTGCCATGGCCTGGGAGATCACCTTGATCTCTTCCTCGTCCAGGCCGCGCCAGACGCTGGCGTGGTCTTCGCCGAGCGCGAGCAGCACTACCGCGGCCTTTTCAGGCCCGGAGAGCTTGGAGAGTTCCTGGACGCCCTTGCCCTTAGCCATAGTCAGGCGGACTCATGCAGCCAGCCGCGGATGATCGCGACGGACTCGTCAGGGTGCTTGTCGACGAACTCGGCGACGCGCTTGACGGAACTGGCCTTCACCTGACCCTCAATGCGGGCGATGTCGATCTTCTGTTCCAGGCCCTCGTTGACGGGGCTCGGCAGCATCTGCTGGCCGGTGGCGGGGTCGACGGTGATCTGCATCGGCTGGCCATCGGCGCTGGTGACCATGCGGGTCACGCCCTGGCCGATCGCCAGTTGTCCGCCGCCCGCCGCGCCGCCGCCGCCGAGCGCGCCGCGCAGCAGCGGGCGGACGATGAACAGCATCATCAGGATCGCGACAATGGCCATCACGCCCAGTTCGGCGCCGCGCATGATGTCGTTCTTGTCGAAGCCCATCAGCGGGTTGGCCGCGGTGACGCCGTCGGGATCTTCATTGGTGGGGAACTTGACGTTGATCACCTTGACCACGTCGCCGCGGGCCTGGTCGTAGCCGACCGCGGCCTGCACCAGCTGTTCGATCTGGGCGATCTCGGCGGCCGAGCGCGGCGTGTAGGGGCCGGGCTTGCCCTTCTTGTCGGCGGGACCGGTCGCGCCATCGACGGCGACGGCCACGGAGATCTTCTTCACCGCGCCGGGCTCGGTGACTTGGGTCGTGGTGGTCTTGGTGATCTCGTAGTTGGTGGTGGATTCCTGTTTGCCCGAGTTGTTCGAGGTGTCGCCGCCCTGGTCGACCGAAGCGCCGCCCGGGACCTTGGCCGCGGCCGAGGCCTGAGTGGACCCGCCGGTCTGGCCTTCTTGCGATTTCTCGTCGGTGGTGCTCTCGGAGCGGACCACCTGGCCGTCGGGATCGAAGGCTTCCTTCTGGGTGGTGACGTGGGCGAGGTCGACGTCGGCGGTGACGTTCACGCGGGCCTTGCCTGTGCCCACGATGCCTTCCACCAGGGTCTTCACCTGTTTGGCGATGCGCTGCTCGACCTCGGTCTTGCGCCCGTCGGCCTCGGCGGCCATGCCGGTGTCGCCGCCGGAGAGGGTCTTGGCGTGCTGGTCGATGACGGTGACGCGGTCGGGCTTCAGATTGGGCACGGCGCCGGCCACCAGGTTCTGCACGGCGCGGACCTGGTCGGGGCCGGGCTCACGCCCGCCGACGCCGAGCGTCACCGAGGCGGAGGGCTGGTCGGCCTCTTCCTCGAACAGCTGGCGCTTGGGCAGCACCAGGTGAACGCGGGCCGAGGTGATGCCGTCGAGGCTGTGAATGGTGCGGCCAAGCTCGCCTTCCAGGGCGCGCTGGCGGTTGAGCTGCTGGACGAAGTCCGTCTGGCCCATGGCGCTCTGGGTGTCGAAGATCTCGTAGCCGACCGAGCCGGCGGTCGGCAGGCCCTTGGACGACAGCATCAGCCGCGTCGAGGCCACCTGGTCGCGCGGCACCATGATGGTCGAACCGTCGCCCTTCACCTCATACTTGATGCCGCCCTGGTCGAGGGCCTGGGTGATGGTGCCGGCTTCCTTGAGGTCGAGGTTGGAATAGAGCAGGGCCTTGGGCTGGCCCAGCCCCATGGTCACAGCGAACAGCGCCGCCGCGACGCCCGCGCCGATGCCAAGGATGGCGGCGAGCCGTCCGATCCCGAACCTCTGAAGCGCAGCCAGAATCTGGTTCAACGCCTTGCGTCCTTCCAAGCCATACGGGCAGCGGCGGGCGCAGGAATTGCCTACCGCTAGGCAGGATTTACCCAGTGCTTGGTAAACGCGGGGTTTAGACGCCGGCCAATTACGTGGCGGGCCTTAAGACTCTGGAGGTCAGCCGCTCCAGGGGCTGAGCGCGCCCCAGAGCGCCAGATCGGCCGAAAAGGCGGCGTAGATCAGCACCGTCAGGCTGAAGAAGGCCTTGCGCAGCGGGCTCCAGCTGTCGACGCGGCGGCCGCCCCGCCAGATCGCCGGCATCACCAGGAAGGTGGTGGCGGTGAGCCCGGCAGCCACCAGGGCGCAGGCTGAGGCGGTGATCATCAATATGCCCGGCCAGCGGTACATGATCTGCGCCTCGTCGCCGGTCTTCGACATCCAGAGCGCATAGAGGCCCAGCGCCACCAGCCAGAGCACGGCCTGGATGTTCTGCACCAGGCTCGCGCGAGTCTGGATCTGGTTCTCGCGGAACTCCCGGCGGTTGCGCACGGCGATGCCGGCGAGCGTGGCGATCGCCGCCGCGGCGGCCAGCGCGGTCAGGAGCTCCAGCGCCCGCGGCTGGCGCCAGAAGGCGATGCGCTGGAAGACCTGGGTCCCGTTGCCGACATGGAAGGCCCGCGCGCCGTCGGTGGTGTCGAAGGCGATCCGCTCATTGCCCTGGGTGCGGATGAAGCCGCCGTCGTCCAGCGCGCCCTCCGGAACCCAGGTGCGCAGGCCTGAGCCATCGCTGACGGTCAGCTGGCCGTCATGGGTGACCCCGACCTCGGCGCCGCCCCGCAGCTGATCCAGGAAGCCTTCCAGGCCGGAATAGGCGCGGCGCGTGGTCATGTAGTAGCCGGCGAACTCGTCGCTGCGCTGCACGAGCTCCGGCGAGCCTGGCCGCGGGAAGATCGCGGGCGGCGCATAGAAGTGCTGCACGATGGCGTCGGGCAGGCGGTTCACCAGCGGGCGGCCGGTGTCGGTGTTGGTCGAGATGAAGATCCCCAGCCCCAGGTCCGGCACGACCACCATGTTGGAGAGGAACGACAGCGTCGCCCCGCCGTGGCCGTAGCCGCGGTGGCCGCCCGGGAGGTCGAAGACCATGAAGCCGTGCGCCCAGCCGTTGACCCCGACCGGCATCTTGCGCAGCGGCGTGCGGAAGGCCTGAGCGGTGACCGGGCCATAGATGCCGGCACCGTTCAACTGGCCGTCGCCCAGTTGCATCATCATGTAGCGCGCCATGTCGCCAGCGGTGGACGAGCCCGCGCCGGCTGGCGCGATCTGGCCGATGAATTCGTAGTCGCGGCGCTGGAACCCGACAGGCGTCCAGCGGTAGCCGTCGGAGATGTCGCCGACCAGGGCCGCGGGCATGGGCGCCGGCAAGCCCGCCTTGACCGGATGCGGCTCGCGGAAGGTGGTGTGGCCCATGCCGAGCGGGACCAGGATCTCGTCCTCGACCAGCCGCTCATAGGGCTTGCCGGAGCTGTAACTCACCGCCTCGCCGGCCAGCGCCGCGCCATAGTTCGAATAGCTGGAGACGGCGCCCGGGGCGTGCACGCGCTTGGGCCGTTCCTGGCGCAGGTAGAGATCGAGCGGCCGTACCCGGCTGTAGTTGCGCTCGAACAGTTGGCCGAGCGCGCGGTCCTCGAACCCGGCCGAATGGTCCATCAGATTGGCGACGCGGACGGGCTGATCGTAGCCCTGGTCCTTCACCTGGGCCTTTTCCGGCAGGTAGAGGTTCACCGGCTGGTTCAGCCGCATGCGCCCGGCCTCCACCTCCTTCATCAGAGTGATCCAGGTGAAGGTTTTGGAGATCGAACCGACGCGGAACAGGGTCCGGTCCGGATCGACGGGACGCTGCGGGCTCAGGCCCGAGAAGCCGTAGCCGCGCTTCAGGATCACCTGGCCGTTCTGGACGATGGAGACGGTGGCGCCGGCGATGTGCTCGCGGGCCATGGCGTCCTTCAGCATGCCGTCGACGAAGGCCTCCAGCTCGACCGGCGGGATCGCCTGGCCGACGGTGAGACGGCCACCGGGCGCGGGCGGCGGCGCGGCGGCGACCGGAGTTGCTCGGGGTGCGGCCTCGACGGACGGCGTGGCGTCGGGAGTGGGCGCTGGCTCGGCGGCGGGCGGCGGCGCCTCGGTGTGGACGATCGCCGCGGCCGGCGGCCGCCTGGGCGTTGTGGCGGACGAAGCGCCGGACGAAACGTCCACTGGATGCGGCTTCGGCCTGGCGGGCTTGGGGTGCAGTTTGGTGTAGGGGATCGGCGCCTTGGGCAGGCTCGCCGCCGGCGCTTCGCGCTTGGGCGCGGCCGCGGTGTCGTCCTGGGCCTGCGCGCCGGCCAGCGGCGACAGCATGAACGCCAGGGCGGCGGCGACGGCGAAGACGGTGGACCGCATCAAGGAAACCTAAGGACCGAGCTGAAGGCTCATCCGGTTGTAGGCGCCGCGCCGAGTCATTCCAAGCTTTGTGGGTTACTCAATAGGAGGCGCGGCCGTCAGTTTCGCTTTGGGGGGTCGAAGGCGTAGAGCGGCAGCATGGGCTTCAGCGCCGGGCCGATGAACAGCTGCGGCTCCGACGGCGGCTTCATGCCCTCCTTGATCTCACGCGCGGCGACGCAGGCCTGCACCGTGGCGCCCAGCTTGGCGAAGTCGCCGACCTTGGGCATCGACTCCAGCACGCACTGGTCGAAGTAGGGATACTTGTCCGCCTCGCCGCAGCCGAAGGAGGTGCGGTCGGGCCGCGCGGCGGTCAGCACCATGCGGTTGGATCCCGCCAGGGGCCCGACGAAGACGCCCGAGAAACAGGCCGAGATGATCACCACGGTCGGCCGCTTGCCGCAGGTGGTGTCCAGCATGCCGGCAAGCACGCCCGGCGCCAGGAAGCCTTGGTCGACCACCACGCCCATCGGCGCGCCATGTGAGCTGAAATAGACCAGGCAACCGCCCTGGGCCTTGGCGGTGAGATCGATCAGCGCCTGGCCGATCGCCGGTGGATCGGACTTGGTGAGCGCGACCCCCTTGTAGAGCTCAGGCCGCACGGAGAACTGGCGCAGGTTGGCCGGATCGAAGCCCGCCTGTTCGAAGGCTTGGGTCACGTCGCGACGCGCGTTGTCGAAGGCTTCCGACGGGGCCCCGGAGTGGGCGTGCCAGTCGCCCGCCACCACCACCGCCGCCCAGTCGCTGAACGGCGAGGCGGCCGCCGGCGCGGTGACGACGAGGCAGAGCAAGCCAACCAGCCAGATGAGGCGGGCGACCAGCCGCACGGCTATTTCTTGTAGGTCTGGAAGGGGGTCGGGATGGCCGTCCCGGTGGCCTTGGCCAGGAGTTTGCCGTCCTCGCCGTAGAGCTCGCCCTCGGTGAAGGCCACCTGACGGCCCCACTTGGCGACCCGGCCGACCCCGCGCAACTTGCCGGGCGCGCCGGGGCGGAAGAAGCTGGTCTTCATCTCCAGCGTCGGCGCGACCGAGGTCATGCCGGACGCCACCATGCAGGCGACGCTCATGCATTCGTCCAGCATGGCGCAGAGATAGCCGCCCTGGATCTGTTTCATCGGGTTGAGCAGCAGCTCGGCCTTGGCGTCGAACTCGACCTCGACGGTCTTGGTCGCCTGGTTCACCGACAGCATCCGAAAGCCCAGGGTCTGGGAGCCGGTCGGCTGGTTCTTGGTGCGCAGGAAGCGTTCGAGGATCGCCTCGTCGGTGAGGGCGAGCGGCTCGGCGGACGCGACATCATCCATGGGCGGCGGGTTCACTTCTTCCGGAACTGGTCGAGGGAGACGACCTTGGCCTCGCCATCGGCGGGCGGCGTCTCGGGGTCGGTGTCGGCGGCCTTGGGCTCAATCTCCGCCGGCTTGGCGTCGGTGGCGGCCGGCGCCTCGAACTGCAGCAGGAACTGCACGCTGGGATCGTAGAACCGGGTCACCGCCGCATAGGGCACCGACAGCCGCTTGGGCTGGCCGCCGAACTGCAGGGTCACCGAGAAGAAGGTCTCGCCGGGCGCCAGGTCCCAGTACTGGTGCTGCAGCACGATGGTCATCTCGTCGGGGTACTTGCCCAAGAGGTCAGGCGGCCCCGAGACCCCCGGCGCGTCGGTCTTGAAGGTGATGTAGAAATGATGCGCGCCCGGCAGGCCTTCCGGCGCGGCGGCGCGCTTCAGCGCGGTCTTCACGACCCCGCGCAAGGCGTCCTGGGCCATCGCCTCATAACGCATCAAATCCTGGGCGGGCGGGTCTTGCGCCATGGGGTCTCCGAACGAACGCGCGAACCTAACGCCTGTGCTGCAACGCGCAAAGCAGGTTCGTACGGAGGAATATAGGGAGGCGCCGCGGAGAGGTAGGTGGG
>CAIJOB010000023.1 GCA_903822175.1 uncultured Alphaproteobacteria bacterium | reverse complement strand
GTGCGCAACAAGTTCATCGCGTCGGCGACCCTGCTGTGCTCGGCGCTGGCCGTGGCCTCAGCCGTTCCCAGCTTCAGCCAGGCCCAGCCTGAGCGTCACCGCGTCCGCGTCTGCCGCGACGTGAGCAGCCGCGGGGCCCGCAACACCGGCACGGCCATCGGCGCTGTCGGCGGCGCACTCGCCGGCAACGCGCTTTCCCACGGCGGCGGCAAGACCGGCGGCACCATTCTGGGCGCGGTGGCCGGCGGCGTGATCGGCCACCAGGTCGCCAAGCACAACGACACCCACCGCGTCTGCCACTGGGAATACCGTTGAGCCGACAGTCTTAGGGCTTAGGGATCAATCGCACCGCGGCCGGGCGCTCCAAGGGCGTCCAGCCGCGGGCGATGACGTCGTTGCTCTCCCGCGCCTCGCGGCCCTCCGCCAGCGACCAGGTGATGTGGAAGACCCCGCCGTCCGGACGGGCCGTCGCGCCGCCGATCGCCACCACCAGCGCCTGAACGCCTGAGCCGTCATCGGCCTGGCCGACGATCTGCGCCGACACCTCGCCGGGCGGGTCGGCGGTCGCATCGCCGAACTTCAGCGTCACATGGTGCGCCACCACGACGGCGTAGCGGGGCGGGAACGCCGCCAGCAGAGCCGCACGCTGCGCCGGATCGACCAGCCAGCCGGTGTAGAAGCGCGTTGGGTCGGCCATCGCATTTCCTTGCGCCGATTCCGCAGTTGGCGCCCGGCGCACAAGGGTTATCGTCGTTCAGGAGACTGGCCTGCAGAGCTGGTCCCGGAGGACGAGCCCATGAAGTTCACCTGGTTCAACCTGATGCCGTGGCCCTATCTGCCGGACGATTTCCGGGAGAAGAACCGGTCCGTCTGGGTCGACATCGACCAGAAGCTGTTCGATCCGGCCAAGAGCCACGAGGTCTACAACACCTACATGGACCTCTTGGAATACGCCGACACCCTCGGGTTCGACGGCGTGGGGGTCAACGAGCATCACCAGAACGGCTACGGCATCATGCCCAGCCCCAACATCATCGCCGCGGGTCTCGCGCGCCGCACCAAAGACGCGGCGATCGTGGTGCTGGGCAATTCGATCGCGCTGTACAATCCGCCGGTCCGGGTGGCCGAGGAATTCGCCATGCTGGACTGCATTTCCGGCGGGCGCTTGGTGGCGGGGTTCCCGGTCGGGACCTCGATGGACACCAACTACTGCTACGGCCAGATCCCGAGCCTGACGCGGGAGAAGTACCAGGAAGCCCACGACCTGATCATCAAGGCCTGGACGACGCGCGAGCCCTTCGCCTTCAACGGCCGCTACAACAAGCTGCGCCACGTCAACATCTGGCCGCGCCCGATTCAGCAGCCGCATCCGCCGGTGCATATCCCGGGCGGCGGGTCGGTGGAGACCTACGACTTTTGCATCGACAATACCTATTCGTATTCCTACCTCAGCTTCTCGGGCTACCTACGCGCCCAGGCCCTGATGAACGGCTACTGGAAGCGGGTGGAAGAGCGCGGCGTCGACAAGAGCCCCTACCGCGCGGGCTTCGCCCAGACGATCCTGGTGGCGGATACGGACGAAGAGGCTGAGCGGCTCTATTCCGAGCACGTCAGCTATTTCTATAACCGCTGCCTGCACGTCTATCCGGGTTTCGCCGATGCGCCCGGCTACCGAACCATCAAGACCATCCAGACCGGCGCACTCAGCCAGTACGCCCCGCCGCGCGGCGGCTACACCCAGCTCACCTGGAAGGAGCTGACCGAGCAGGGCCACGTGATCGCCGGCTCGCCGGAGACCGTCCGTCAGCGGATGGAGGAGCTGATCAAGGGCCTGAACGTCGGCAACATCTTCTGCCTGATGCACGTGGGGAACATGCCGGCCGACAAGTGCATGTATTCCACCAAGCTGTTCGCCGAGAAGGTGATGCCGAAGCTGCGGAACATGTTCCCCGACTGGGAGAGCGACAACCGCTTCTGGACCACGCCGCTGGACAAGCGCGTCACCTCCGGCCGGCTGCCGAAAGAGGCGCCGACCTCGGCCGATCTGGCCAAGACCTATGCGCTGGAGGCCGGCGAATGATCGAGCTCAAGACTGTCCAGACCCAGCACGTCCCGGTCCGCTATTTCGAGGGCGGGACCGGTCCGGCGCTGGTCTTCCTGCACGGCGCGGGAGGCGTCACGGCGGACGATCCGTTCCTCAATGCGTTGGCCGCCAAGCACCACGTCTACGCCCCGCTGATCCCCGGCTACGGCGACAGCGAGGAATGCCCTGAGATCCGCGACATGCTGGATTTCACCCTGCACAGCTGGGATGTGGTCGAGGCGCTGGGGCTGAAAGATCCGATCCTGGTCGGCCACTCCATGGGCGGCATGATCGCCGCGGAGATGGCCGCCATCGCGCCGCATGACGTCAGCCGCCTGGCCCTGATCGCCCCGGCTGGCCTGTGGGACGACGACCATCCGGTGGTCGACATGTTCGCGACCCTGCCCTTCGAGATGCCGCAGCTGTTGTTCCACGACGCGGTGGCCGGGGCGGCGATCCTCACCGCCGGGCGCGACGTCGAGGACCCGGGGTTCCTGCAGGCCTATCTGGTGGCCAACGCCCGCCAGCTCGGCATGGCGGGGCGTATCCTGTTTCCGATTCCAGAACGCGGGCTCGCTCAGCGGCTGTATCGGATCAAGGCCAAGACCGTCATCGTCTGGGGCGACAGCGACCGGCTGATCCCGCCGACCTATGCCCACGCCTTCAAGAGGGGCATCGCCGGCGCCCAACTGGTCTCGATCCCCGAGGCCGGCCACATGGTGATCCTGGAGAAGACGGCGCAAGTGGTCGAGGCAGTGGCGAGTCTGGGATAGCCGGCGCTAGTCGAGCCCGGCGCGCGTCATCATCCGCATCAGCTCCTGAAGCTTCTCAGCAGAGAGCGCGCCCGCACGCTCCACGAGATCGTCCTCTCCCAGGGTGACCAGCCAGTTGCAGGGGATGGCGCCCTCCTGCGGCGTCGCCACCCGCACGACACGCGCATCGGGCAACCCTTCGTCCCGGCCGATCGGAAGCTCCACACAGACGCCGTCGATGTTCACCCGCGCCGGCTCGACGACGAACACGGCCCGGATTTCGCGTTCCTGCGGCGCCGAGAGCAGCACCACGGGGAGCACGTCGCCGACCCGCGCCCACCAGACGTCGCCGGGCATCATTTATCGCTGCTCCGGTTTCTTGAGCCGCCGCTTGTTGATGTGCGCCTTGGGCGCCGGGCCGCCGCGCTCCGGCGGTGCGCCCTTGAAGTAGAATCTCTGCCAGGACTCCTTCAGCGCGGCTGGATCGCGGTCGGCGAGCTTCTGATTGAACTCGGAGCGGGACTGCGACCAGACCTCGTACTGGTCTTTCAGCTGCGGCTCGGACTCCAGGCTGCGGATCACCGGCTCGATCCGGTCGGCGGCGCTCACCGGCACGACATTGACGAAGCAGAAGGGCTCGTCCTTCTCAAAGCGCACCCGGCCTGGGCCGGTGAACAGCCAGTTCATCGTGAAGGGGAACGGCAGCCAATCGGTCTCCACCAGACCATCCAGCGCGCGGATGCCGTGCTTGATCTGGTTCGGCGCGCCGGTGACCTGCGTCGCCCAGCCGCTGGGGTGCGGAACAGGTAACCGGTGTGGAAGGTGAGCGTCCCAAAGGCGAAGTGCGAGCTGACGAACTGTCCAAGATCGTCCGCTGGTGCGTCGGGGATGATGACCAGGTCCGCGACCGTCGGGCCGCCATTCCACTCGGCGGTGAAGCCGAAGGGGCAGAGGATTTCCCAGCCGGTGGTGTTGGCCATGGTCAGCGGCAGGCAGCGGTAGGGCGAGCGCCCGCCAAACGCGTCCATCCACGGGCGGTCGGGGCGGCCTGGGATCATCCGCGGCGGATCGGGGAGGGTCGGGAAGCACTCAAGCTGCATGGGGCGCTTTCAGCGGGCGGATCGCGCACTACATGGCAAGTGATGCCGCTCGCCCGTCAACCGTCGCTGTTCGAAGAGGCTGCGGCGCCCACGGCGCCGGCCGGCTTGCCCGAAGGCTTTGTCTACCAGCCGGAGTTCCTGTCCCGGGACCAGGAGGCGGCGCTCGCGGCTTGGCTCGCCACCCTGCCGTTCGAGCCTTTCCAGTTCCGCGGCTATGAAGGCAAACGCCGGGTGATCTCGTTCGGCTGGCGCTACGACTTCACCCGCAGCCACCTGGAGAAGGCCGACGACATGCCGGCCGAGTTGCTGGCGGTCCGCGCCCGCGCCGCCGCCTTTGCGGGCCTGGCGCCAGGCGACCTGCAGCAATGCCTGCTGAATGAATACCTGCCCGGCGCGCCGATCGGCTGGCACCGCGACCGGCCGATCTTCGAGAAGGTGGTGGGGATTTCGCTGCTCGCGCCGGCCACCTTCCGCCTGCGCCAGCGCGTCGGCGACGGCTTCCAGCGCGCCAGCCTGGAGCTCAGTCCCCGTTCCATCTACCGCATCGCCGGCGAGGCGCGCACCGCCTGGGAGCATTCGATCCCGCCGGTGACGGCGCACCGCTATTCCATCACCTTCCGCAATTTCCGCGCCGACCACGCGGCTTGATTACCCCTGCGTCGGGGGCCCATAGAAAGTTGAACGGCGCGTCACGTTGCCGGCGACAGGCGAGGAGGCTTCACATGCGGGGACTGTGGATCGGGGCGGCCGCGGCGGCTCTGCTGGCGGGGTCGGCGCAGGCCAAGACTCTCACCGTCACCCCCGGCGGCGACGTGCAGGAAAAGCTGCAGACCGCGCTGCTGGACGCCAAGCCCGGCGACACGGTGTCGATCGCGGCGGGCCGCTATGAGCTGACCGATGGCCTCTCGCTCGACGTGGCCAATGTCACCGTGAAGGGCGCGGGGCCGGACGCCACGATCCTCTCCTTCAAGGGCCAGAAAAGCTCCGGCGAGGGCTTCCTGATCACCTCCAACAAGGTGACGGTCCGCGACCTGTCGATGGAAGATTCCAAGGGCGACGGCATCAAGTCCAAGGGCGTCGACCAGATCAGCTTCGTCAATCTGAAGGTCGTCTGGACCGGCGGGCCGAGGTCGACCAACGGCGCCTATGGCGTCTATCCGGTGTCCTCGACCAATGTGCTGATCGACAAGGTGACCGTGAACGGCGCCTCGGACGCCGGCATCTATGTCGGGCAGTCGAAGAACATCGTGGTCAAGAACTCGACCGCCGAGTTCAACGTCGCCGGCATCGAGATCGAGAACTCGATGAACGCCGACGTGCACGACAATCTGTCGACCCACAACGCCGGCGGCATCCTGGTGTTCGACCTGCCGAACCTGCCGCAGATGGGCGGCCACTCGACACGGGTGTTCCACAACAAGGTCGTGCAGAACGACACCAAGAACTTCGCCAAGAAGGGCGCCATCGTCGGCGACGTGCCGACCGGCACCGGGGTCATGGTCATGGCCAACCGCGACATCCACGTCTTCGACAACGAGATCGACCAGAACCAGACGGCCGCGGTGATGATCGTCAGCTACACCCAGAACTACGACGACCTGACCTACAATCCCCTGCCACGCGACATCGCCGTGCACGACAACAAGATCGGCAAGAACGGCTGGGCGCCGCAGTTCCCGGGCGGCGACGTGATCGCCAAGGCGATGGGCGGGACCATCCCGCCGGTGGTCTGGGACGGGGTGACCAACTTCACGCCCAAGGGGATGACGGCGCCGGTGGCGGTGCACGTCCACTTCACCGATGGGCCCGTGGCCAACCTTCACTTCGCAGCCCCCGGCAATGTGTTCAGCGCCAAGCCGGAAGTGAAGCCGACGCTGGATGACGGCCCGATCGCGGAGCCCAAGCCCGTCGTCCTGCCCAAGGCGCAAGCCGGCCTATGAGGCGGGCGCTCGCCGCCCATATCCTGGGTGGAGCGGTGGCGTTCGCGCTGCTCGGCGCAGCGCCGCTGCCCGCTCAGGACGCGGGCGGCGTGGCGCTGAAGGCGCTGTTGGCTAGCACGCCCGCGCCGACGCTCGCGGCCTATCGTCTGTTCACGGACGATGGTGCGGGGCATGCCAACGCCGGCGTCACGCCCTATGCGCTGAACACGCCGCTGTTCAGCGACTATGCCGAGAAGAGCCGCTTCCTCTACCTGCCGCCGGGAACCCACGCGACGTACAAGGCCGAGGCCGCGGTCGAGCTGCCGGTCGGCGCGACCCTGATCAAGACCTTCGCCTATCCCGCGGATCTGCGCCGGCCGGGCGAGAAGGTGCGCAAGGTCGAAACCCGCCTGTTGATCCATCGCCGCGGCGGCTGGGTGGCGCTGACCTACGTCTGGAACGAAGGGCAGACCGAAGCGGTGTTGAAGCGGGCCGGCAAGCGGTTCGACGTCAGCTTCATCGACGCCCACGGTCAGGCCCGCCAGGTCGACTACCACGTGCCCAACCAGAACCAGTGCAAGGAGTGCCATTCTCTGTCCGGCCGCATCGCGCCGATCGGCGTCAAGGCGCGCAACCTCAACGGGGTCTTCGCCTATCCGGACGGGCCGGAGAACCAGCTCGCCCACTGGACGCGCACCGGCCTGCTCACCGGCGCGCCGGCGTCCGACAAGTGGCCGCGCACGGCGGTCTGGGACGATCCGGCCGAGCCGCTGGCCGCGCGGGGCCGCGCCTATCTCGACGGCAATTGCGGCCATTGCCACAACCCCAAGGGCATGGCGTCGAACACCGGCCTGTTCCTCAACCTGGAAGAGGCGCGGCCGGCCAGGTACGGCATCGGCAAGCGCCCGGTGGCGGCTGGCAAGGGTTCCGGCGACCTGGAGACCGATCTCGTCCCCGGCCGTCCCGACGCCTCGATCATCGCCTTCCGCATGGCCTCCACCGATCCCGGCGTGATGATGCCCGAACTCGGCCGCTCAATTGTCCACGACGAAGGCCTGGCCCTGGTGCGGGAGTACATTGCGAAGCTGCAGAAGCCCGTCCCATAATTTCCAATTCGGAATGAGTTTGTGGCCAAGCCGAGCGATTAACATCCGGCGCGAGAGGGTTACCTTGGCGTCACCCAATCAACCGGAAGATCCGCCCGTGAACCTCTTCAAAACCGCAGCCTTCGCCGCCGTCCTGGCGCTCTCCGCCGCCGGCGCCGCCCAGGCTCAGCTGACCACCTCGCCCGCCGCCGTTCAGGCCGGGACCTACAAGCTTGATCCGGCCCACGGCAAGATCACCTGGTCGGTGACCCACTTCGGCTTCTCGACCTACATCGGCCAGTTCTCCACCGTGAACGCGACCCTGAAGGTCGATCCCAAGGCGCCGGCCGCGTCGTCCGTGGATGTGACCGTCGACACCACGTCGCTGGGCACGCTCAACGCCGCGCTGGACACCCACCTGAAGTCGAAGGACTTCCTGGACGTGGCCGCCTTCCCGACCGCGACCTTCAAGTCGACCAAGGTCACCGTGACCGGCGAGAAGACCGCCGACATCGCCGGTGAACTGACCCTGCACGGCGTCACCAAGCCGGTGGTCGTGCATGCCGTCTTCAACCAGGGCGGCGCGAACCCGATGGACAAGAAGTACGAGCTCGGCTTCGCCGGCACGGCCGAGATCGTCCGTTCGGACTTCGGCATCAAGGCTTATGTCCCGGCGATCAGCGACAAGGTCACCCTCACCATCGAAGCCGAGTTCAAGGCCGGCTAAGGCCGCCTGAGCGTTCCTCCTCCCCAAAGGCTTCGATGAAGAGAAGGGCCGCTCTCCCCCGGAGCGGCCCTTTTTCATGACCGGGCCGA
Organism: uncultured Alphaproteobacteria bacterium; assembly: GCA_903822175.1. Classification (GTDB taxonomy): domain Bacteria; phylum Pseudomonadota; class Alphaproteobacteria; order Caulobacterales; family Caulobacteraceae; genus Phenylobacterium. The sequence goes on along the minus strand of CAIJOB010000023.1, from coordinate 41,465 downwards.
CGCGAAGATGGGACGTGAGGCAAAGCGATTGGAACGCCGCTACATTCTCGCGTTTTCCCCGGGCTCTATCCTGGGCCTCTGGTTGGGGCACTAGGTCGGCGTTCGCCGCGGCCCCGTTTTTGTTGGGGCCTAATTCTATGCGAGCTGCAATCCTGGCTGCGGTCGCCGCCCTTGGCCTGGCTTCGGCCGCGCAGGCCGGCACGATCATCGTCCCCGGCGACTACGCCGGGACGGAAGGACCGGCTAATTCGGGAATCGCCCGGACGCTCGACACCGAGCATCTTCAATACCAGTACTCGGCGTCGCTTTTCTCCGGGGTGACGACCTTCGACGGTGTGGCTTTCCGGTACGATGGCAACGTCTCCAACTCCGGCGCCAGGAACGGGCTGAGCAGCTTCGATTCGTCCCTGAAGATCGAGCTCGGCACGGCGACGAGCGACATCGCCGACCGCAGCGCGACCTTCGCTAACAATCTGGGATCCGACGCCGTGACCGTGCTGAGCGGCCCCTACGACCAGGACGCCGAAGTCGGTACGGGCCAGGCCCGGCGCTTCACCATCGTGTTCAACTTCACGACGCCGTTCACCTACGATCCCTCAGAGGGCGATCTTGTCCTGGACCTGTTCCTGCCCCCCACGAACTTCACCAACCTGACGGTCGACGCGGTCATCGCTGATGCCACCTTGGGCGCCATGTATACGATCGGGTCGGGCGCGAAGGGCGTACGCATCGACCCGTTCCCCGTCACGGAGTTCCTGACCGAACCCACGCCACCGCCCGGTTCAGGCGGCGGCAACGGCGCAGGGCCGGGCGCCGTGCCGGAACCCGGGACCTGGGCGCTGATGATCCTGGGCTTCGGCGGCGTCGGGACCCTGGTGCGCCGCCGTCGCCGGATGATGCTCGCCGCCGCCTAAAGCAGGTCGCCGCCGGCCGCCATGGCCGTGGTGCCGTCTTTCTGGAAGGCCTTGATGACGTTGCGGCCCACCGTCCACCGGTGCACCTCGTCCGGCCCGTCGACCAGGCGCTGGCTACGGATGTGGGTGTACCAGGAGGCCAGCGGGGTATCGAGGCTGTAGCCGAGCGCGCCGTGCAGCTGGATGGCGGTGTCGACCACGTGGTGGACCATGTGAGCCAGGTAGACCTTGGCGATGGAATTTTCCTGCCGCATGTCCATGCCCTTCTCCGCCTTGTAGGCGATGTGCAGCAGCATCAGGCGCGAGATGTAGAGCTGGGTCGCGCACTCGGCGAGCATGAACTGGACCGCCTGGCGGTCGCTCAGTTTGCGCCCGAAGGTCTCGCGGTCGGTGACCCGGGCGGTCGCCATATCCAGCGCCCGCTGCGCCATGGCGACGTTGTGCATGCCGTGGCGCAGGCGCCCGTAAGCCAGCCGGTGCTGGCCCATGTCGAAGCCCCGGCCCTCGCCGCCCAGCAGGTTCTCGGCCGGGACCACCAGGTCCTTGATCTCGATCTCGGCGTGGCCGCCGCCCATCACTTCGGCCAGCGGGCCGTGGACGGCCATGGTCGGGATGTCGCGCTTGATCTTGTAGCCGGGGTTGGGCAGCTCGACGATGAAGGTGGAGAACTGCTGGTGGCGCGGCGCGTCGGGGTCGGTGCGCGCCATGACCAAGGCGAGATCCGCGGCGCTGGCCGCGGAGGAAAACCACTTCTCGCCGTTCAGGATGTAGTTCTCGTTGCCGTCCTTGACCGCGGTCGTACGCATGCCGGTGGCGTCGGCGCCCGACGCCTTCTCGGTCATCGAGTAGCAGACGCGCTTTTCGCCGTTCAGCAGGGGCTTGAGGAACTTCTCCTTCTGATAGTCGGTGCCATGGGCCAAGAGCGTCAGGATGGTCGCGTCATCCGGCCCCTGGCTGTTCATCGAGAGCGCGCCGAGGTGGCTCTGGCCAAGCTCCATCTGCACCAGCGCATTGGCCAGCGGACCCAGGCCCATGCCGCCATATTCCTTGGGCACGAAGGGCAGCCACAGGCCCTGGGCGCGGGCCTTGGTCCGAAGTTCCGCCAGGACCGACTTGTAGCTGTCCTTGTCGGTGATCCGTTTTTCCGCCGGGATGCATTCGTCCTTCACCCACTGGCGCACGCGTTCGCGGACGGCCTTAGCTTCCGGCGGGATCTCAAAGTCGATGGACATGGCGCTTCCTCAGGCTGGGCTTGTTTTTAGGCCCACCAGCCTGGGTCGCCGGGAACGCAGAGTCTAGCGCCTAGCGTTCGCCCATCTTGCCGTGCTCGTCGGCTTCCTTGCGGGCGGCCTCCAGCTCTTCGCCTTCCGGGCCGTCCAGGGCCTCCTCGGCTTCCTTGGCCTTCTGCGCGACCTGGCCGGACTGCACGAAGGCGCGCTCCTCGGCGTCGAACTTGCGGGCGGCGTCGTAATTGCCCTCGCCCTGAATCTTGCTCTTGTCGGTCATGGCCAAGCCTCCGGTTGCCTGGAGGCGTAACCCCGGCGATGGTTGGCCGGTTCCAGATAGAGCAGATCAATGAATGGGATAGAATAAAACGATTATCCCTATTTTATCTGAGGGCCCATGGTGCGGCATTGAGGCATCCCGACTTCAACGGAGACGACCATGAGCCTGGCCACCAGCAAGACCCTCGACAACCTCAAGGCCGCCTTCGCAGGCGAGAGCCAGGCGAACCGTCGCTACCTCTACTTCGCCCAGAAGGCCGACGTGGAAGGCTACAACGATGTCGCCGCGGTGTTCCGCTCGACCGCGGAAGGCGAGACCGGCCACGCCCACGGCCACCTGGAATTCATGGAAGCCGTCGGCGACCCCGCCACCGGCCTGCCGATCGGCGGCACCGCCCTGAACCTGAAGGCCGCCATCGCCGGCGAGACCCACGAATACACCGACATGTATCCGGGCATGGCGCGCACTGCCCGCGACGAGAATTTCGACGAAATCGCCGACTGGTTCGAGACGCTGGCCAAGGCTGAGAAGTCCCACGCCGGCCGTTTCCAGCGCGCGCTCGACACCCTGGACTGAGGTCCTCTTCAGGCGGCGGCCAGAACGGTCGCCGCCGCTCCTAGCGCGACAGGTCCAGCGTGAGCGAATCCAAAGGTCCCCCCCGCGAGGAAAAGGTGGCGCGCGAGGGCAGCCTCGACGCGCCGTTCCGTCATCCCATCGCCTGGCAGGACGAGGCCTACTATGACCTGGTCACGGTCGAGGCGGAGATGGAGCGGCAGTTCGACGTCTGTCACACCTGCCGGCGTTGTTTCAATCTGTGCGACAGCTTCCCGCGGCTGTTCGACCTGATCGACGAGAGCAAGACCGGCGAGCTCGATAGCGTGGCGAAGAGCGACTACGCCAAGGTCGATGAGGCCTGCACGCTCTGCGACATGTGTTTCCTGACCAAGTGTCCCTATGTGCCGCCGCACCCGTTCGACATCGACATCCCGCACCTGATCCTGCGCTACCGCGCCGCCAAGCGGAAAGCCGGCCACCGGGAGTTCGTCCGCGAACAGCTCGGCAAGACCGACCGCAACGGCAAACTCGCCAAGCCATTCGCGGGCGTCGTCAACGCCATGAGCGCGCGGGCGAACACGCCGTTGCGCAAGCTTCTGGAGGCGATCGCTGAGATCGACGCTGAGGCGGAGCTGCCGAAATACCATTCGCGCACCGCCACCGACCGCCTGAAGAATCCGCTCGCGCCCAACCCCGCCGGCCCCGCGTTCGGCCAGCGCAAGGTGGCGCTCTATGCGACCTGCTTCGTCGACTACAACGAGCCCGACACCGCGGTCGCCGCGGCCAAGGTGCTGGCCCTGCAAGGCGTCGAGGTGAAGCTAGTCTATCCGGAATGCTGCGGCATGCCTCAGCTCGAGGCCGGCGATCTGGCCGATGTGGCGGGCCGCGCGGGCCGTGTGGCCGGTGTCTTCGCGCCGCTGATCGCCGAGGGATATGACGTCGTCGCGCTGACCGCGTCCTGCGGCCTGATGATGAAGTTCGAGTGGCCGCTGATCGAGCCGGCGAACAAAGAGGTCGTGGCCCTGTCAGCGGCGACCAAGGACATCTGCGAATATGTTGTCGAGCTGCAGAAGGCCTATGGCCTGGCGCCGGGCCTGACGCCGGTCGAGGGCGGCGTCACCCTGCACCACGCCTGCCACGCCCGGGCGCAGAACATGGGCGCGAAGTCCGCCGAGATGCTGCGTCTGATCCCCGATACGCGGGTGGAACTGGTGGAGCGCTGCTCCGGCCACGGCGGCACCTTCGGCGTGATGAAAGCCACCGCGCCGGTCGCGCGTAAGGTCGGACGTCCCGCCGCCAAACAGGTCGCCGCCAAGGCCACAGAAAACCTCTGCTCGGACTGCCCACTGGCCTGCAAGCACCTGGGCCAGTTGCTCATCGCCGAGACCCCTAGTTCGACGGGGGCCGAGGCGCACGCCGCGCCCCGTCAGGCCCATCCCATCGAGATCTTCGCCCGCGCCTACGCGCTGTAGAAAGCCGTTACGTCATGCCCGCCGCCGCCCGCCAGATCACGCCCGCCGACCTGATCCCCGACGCCGCCTACGCCAAGGAACGCCGTGAGCGGCGAGCGGCGCTGCTGCCGGTCAAACGCCTGCGCCGCGTGCCGCTGGGGCCCGTCTGCACCTTCATCTTCGAGAACTACGACACCATGCTGTTCCAGGTGCAGGAGATGCTGCTGACCGAGAAGGGCGGGGCCGAGCAGGTCCCTGATGAACTCGCCGCCTACAATCCGCTGATCCCGCAGGGCTCAGAGCTGGTGGCGACGGTGATGTTCGAGATCGATGACGAGGTCAGACGCGAAGCCACGCTCGCTCGTCTGGGCGGCGTCGAGGACCGCTTCTTCATCCAGGTCGGCGAGACCCGCGCGCCTGGCGAGCCGGAGGGCGACGTCGAGCGCACCCGAGAGGACGGCAAGACCTCGTCGGTCCACTTCCTGCGCTTCGTCCTGACGCCCGACCAGATCGCCCGCTTCCGCGATCCGGCGACGCAGATCCTGGTCGGCTGCGACCACGAGCAGTACAGCCACCTGGCCGGCCTGACGCCGGCCAGCCGTGCGGAGCTGGCCAAGGACTTCGCCTAAGCTGCTCTTGTAACGAACCTTCATCCGCGCTCATCTCTCCGGCGAACCCGCCGTCAGAGTGGGCCGTATCGGGAGGGTTTTGCTTGAGCACTGAAGCCGCCGCGCCGGCGTCCCCGGCCACCCTGCGCAAGGTAGTGCTGGCCTCGATGATCGGGACCACCATCGAGTGGTACGACTTCTTCCTCTACGGCTCGGCCTCGGTCCTGGTGTTCAACAAGCTGTTCTTCCCCAAGTCCGACGCGCACGTCGGCACGATGCTGGCGCTCTCCACCTACGCGCTCGGCTTCGTGGCCCGGCCGCTGGGCGGGCTGGTGTTCGGCCACTTCGGCGACCGGATCGGGCGCAAGCAGCTGTTGATGCTGAGTCTGGTGATGATGGGCGGCTCGACCATGCTGATCGGTCTGTTGCCGACCTTCGCTCAGGCGGGGCTGTTCGCGCCCTTGCTGCTGCTCCTGCTGCGCCTCGTGCAGGGCTTCGCGGTGGGCGGCGAGTGGGGCGGTGCGGTGCTGATGGTCACCGAGTATGGCGAGGCCAAGCGGCGTGGTTTCTGGGCCGGCTGGCCGCAGGCGGGGGTGCCGGCGGGCAACCTGCTGGCCGCCGCGGTGCTCGCGATCATGTCGGCCGTGCAGTCGAACGCCGACTTCCTGGCTTGGGGGTGGCGCGTGCCATTCCTGTTGTCGGCGGTGCTGGTGGCGGTGGGCTATTGGGTCAGGACGACGCTGGCCGAAAGCCCCTTGTTCCAGCAGGCGCTGGACGACGCCGGCGCCCCGCCGCGCGCGCCGGTGATGGACGCCATCCGCGAGCGGCCGGGCGGCATCGCCATCGGCGCCGGCCTGCGCGTGGCGGAGAACATCACCTTCTATGTCGTGACCACCTTCGGCCTGACCTACATCATCGACCACGCCCACCTGACGCGCGGGACAGCGCTGAACGCCATGCTGATCGGCACGGCGGTCGAGGTCGTCATGATCCCGATCTTCGCGGCGCTCTCCGACAAGATCGGCCGCCGGCCGCTGTACGTCCTGGGCGCGGCGGGGATCGCGGTCTGGGGGTTCGCCTTCTTCCGCCTGATCGACACCGGGCAGATGCCGTTGATCGTGCTCGCCGTCGTCGGCGGCCTGATCTGTCACGGCCTGATGTACGCGCCGCAGGCGGCCTTCATCGCCGAGCTGTTCCCGACGCGGATGCGCTATTCCGGCGCCTCGCTCGCCTATCAAGGCACCTCGATCTTCGCGGGCTCGCTGGCCCCGATCATCGCGGTCTTCCTGCTCGACCGATACAAGTCGTGGGTCCCGATCGCCATCTACCTGGCCATCGCCGGCGCGATCAGCGTCTTCTCCGCCCTGAAGGCGCGCGAGACCAAAGGCCTGAGCTTCGCTGAGATCGACGCGATCCGATGACAGCTGTGACCGCCGACACCGCGCCCGCCAAGCCGCGTCTGGGTGGCAAAGTGATCTTCGCCAGCGCCGTCGGTACGACGGTCGAGTGGTACGACTTCCTGCTCTACGGCTCTGCCGCGGCCTTGGTGTTCGGCAAGGTCTTCTTCCCCGCCGCCTCGCCGCTCACCGGGACGATGCTGGCCTTCGCGACCTATGGCGTGGGCTTCCTGGCGCGGCCGTTCGGCGGGGTGATTTTCGGCCACCTCGGCGACCGGGTGGGCCGCAAGCGCATCCTGACCATCAGCCTGCTGATCATGGGGATCGCGACCTTCCTGATCGGGGTTCTGCCGACCTATGCCCAGGCGGGGCTCGCCGCGCCGATCATGTTGATCATCCTGCGCCTGGCCCAGGGCTTTGGCCTGGGCGGCCAGTGGGGCGGCGCGATCCTGATGTCGGCCGAGTTCGGCGACGCCAAGCGGCGGGGTTTGTGGACCGGCTTCACCCAGGCGGGCGGCGGGTTCGGCAATTTCCTGGCGACGCTGGTGCTGGCGATCCTGGCGGCGACCCTGCCGCCGGACCAGTTCCTCGCCTGGGGCTGGCGCATCCCGTTCCTGCTGTCGGTGGTGCTGATCGGCATCGGGCTCTGGGTGCGCGTCTCGCTGGAGGAGACACCGGTGTTCGAGGCGGCGCTGGCGGCGTCCGAGGCGCACGCAGCCCCGGTGCTGGAGACGCTGAAGCGCCGGCCCTGGCAGGTGGTGCTGGGCGGCGGCCTGAAGTTCGGGGAAAACATCAGCTTCTACCTGATGACCGCGTTCGGCATCACCTACATCACCGAGATGCTGCACCTGTCGCGCAGCGTGGCGCTAAACGGCGTGCTGGCCGGCGCGGCGCTGGGCGCGCTGACCATGCCGCTGTGGGGCTGGCTCTCCGACAAGATCGGGCGGCGGCCGGTCTATGGCTTCGGCGCGGCCGGGCTGATCGTCTGGGCCTTCGCCTTCTATCCGCTGCTGGAGACCAAGAGTCCGGCCATGATCGTGCTGGCCATGGCCGTGGGTGTTACCGTGCACTCGGCCATGAACGGCCCACAAGGCGCCTTCATCGCCGAGCTGTTCCCGACCCGGATCCGCTATTCCGGCGCCTCGCTCTGCTACCAGGTGACCACCATCGTCGGGGGCTCCTGGGCGCCGTTGATCTCGCTGGCGCTCTACAAGCACTACCACTCGTCCCTGCCGATCTCGATCTACCTGGCGGGGTCCTGCGCGGTGAGCCTGTTGGCGGTGTTATTGGCCAAGGAGACCAAGGGGCTGACGTTCGCGGAGATCGATAAGGAGGGGTGAGTAAAAGACACATGCGACACCTCGAGATCGCAATTCGGACCGCCGTGATTGCTGTCATCGCGGCGCCGCTGTCTGGGTGCCTCTTGCCGATACCGCTGAGCCCGGTGGCCGGAACGTTTCAGTGTTCCGGCAATCACTTCTCATCTGTATGCACGACGAAATCTGATCAGGTGCTCAACTTCCGTCTGGGGATGAGCAGGTCGGAAGCCTTGGCGGTGGCCTGCAAAAATCTAGCGTCGAGAACGTTTTGGACGTTCTCGGGCGCCAGGACGCCGTCTGCAGGGGCGGCATCAGGACCCGACGCGGTGTTCTTCTCGGGTTGCCCCGATCCCTCAAAACTTGAGGGGCTGGTCGAGTGGGAATTCGTTTCAAAGTCGCTTTGCAACGAGCCGGAGGACAAGCTCAGGTTGGAGTTCTCAGAAGACAAATTGCGGCGCTTTGTCGTCGTGTGCGGCATCGGCTCCTTCTGATGGAGTAGCAGGTGCGCCCAGGAGGGCGCTTCGCCGACGACGAAAAAGGGCCGCCCTCGCGAGCGGCCCTTCGTCAGTTTTGGCTCGGCGCGAAGGCCTAGAAAATCTCGAACAGGCCCGCCGCGCCCATGCCGCCGCCGATGCACATGGTGACGACGCCGTACTTCGCGCCGCGGCGCTTGCCTTCGTACAGTAGGTGCGCGGTGCAGCGGGCGCCGGTCATGCCGTAGGGGTGGCCGATGGAGATCGAGCCGCCAGAGACATTGTACTTCGCCGGATCGATGCCGAGCTTGTCGCGGCAATAGAGCGCTTGCGACGCGAAGGCTTCATTCAGCTCCCAGATGTCGATGTCGTCGATCTTCAGGCCGTTACGTTCCAAGAGCTTAGGGATCGCGAACACCGGGCCGATGCCCATTTCTTCCGGACCGCAGCCGGCGACCGCCATGCCGCGATAGACGCCGAGCGCTTCCATCCCGCGCTTCTCGGCTTCCTTGCCTTCCATCATCAGGACGGCGGCGGCGCCGTCCGACAGCTGGGATGCGTTGCCGGCGGTGATGTACTTGCCTTCCTTCACATAGCGGCCACCCTTGAACACCGGCGTCAGCTTCTGGAGATCGGCCAGCGTCGTCTGCGGGCGGTTGCCCTCGTCGGCGCCGATGGTGATTTCCTTATCGGCGGTCTCGCCGGTTTCCTTGTTCACCAGCACCTTCATGATGGTGGTCATCGGTGCGATCTCGCGGTCGAAGCGGCCTTCGGCCTGGGCCTGGGCGGTGCGTTGCTGCGATTGCAGGGCGTATTCGTCCTGGTAATCGCGGCTGACGCCATAGCGCTCGGCGACCACTTCGGCGGTCTCCAGCATCGAGGTGCCCAGCTCCGGCACGTTTTCCTTCAGCCACGGATCGACCGCCATGAAGCCGTTGATGTGGCCGTTCTGCACGAGGCTGATCGACTCGATGCCCGCGCCCATGGCGATCGGCGCGCCGTCGGTGATGATATATTTGGCCGCCGTCGCCACGCCCATCAGGCCTGACGAGCACTGCCGGTCGATGGTCATGCCCGAGACGGTGTTGGGAAGGCCCGCGCGCAACGCCGCCTGACGGGCGATGTTGTTGCCCGTCGTCCCCTGCTGCAAGGCGCAGCCCATGGCGATGTCGTCGATCTCGCCCGGGTCGATCCCGGCCTGCTCGACCGCGGCGGAGATGGCGTGGGCGCCCAGCGTCGCGCCGTAGGTGTTGTTGAACGCGCCGCGGTAGGCCTTGCCGATGGCGGTCCGGCGGGCAGCGACGATGACGGCTTCACGCATGGAATTGGGTCCTGCTTGGTGAGAGTGGGAGCGGCGCTCAGGCCTTGATGTCGGAGAATTTCTTGCCGTCGGCGACGAGCTTTTCCAGGAGGGCCGAGGGCGCGAAGGCGTCGCCCATGGTGGCCTGGAATTCCTTCATCTTGGCCAGCACCTTGTCGGCCCCGACGAGGTCGCCGTAGTGCATCGGGCCGCCGCGGTAGACCGGCCAGCCGTAGCCGTTGACCCAGACCACATCGATGTCGGACGGGCGGATCGCCTTGCCCTCCTCGAGGATCTTCGCGCCCTCGTTGATCATCGGATAGACGCAGCGTTCGAGGATTTCCTCGTCGCTGATCTTTCGCGGGTTGGCGCCCGATTTGACGATGAAGTCGTTGATGATCTTCTCGGTGACGGGGCTGGGCTTGGCGGCGCCCTTTTCGTCGTAGTCGTAGTAGCCCGCGCCGGTCTTCTGGCCGCGGCGGTCCATCTCGCAGAGCACGTCGCGGATGGTTTCGCCGTGCGAGTTTTCCTTCACCCAGCCGATGTCGAGGCCGGCGAGGTCGCTCATGGCGAAGGGACCCATGGGGAAGCCGAAGTCGTAGAGCACCCGGTCGATGTCCCAGGGCATGGCGCCTTCCATGACCAGCTTCTGGGCCTCGCGCTGGCGCTGGCTCAGCATGCGGTTGCCGATGAAGCCCGGGCAGACGCCGGCCAGGACCGCGATCTTGCCGATCTGCTTGGCGAGCTTCATCGAGGTGGCGATGACGTCCTTGGCGGTCTTTTCGCCGCGCACGATCTCCAGCAGCTTCATGACATTGGCCGGCGAGAAGAAGTGCAGGCCGATCACGTCCTGGGGTCGGCTGGTGACCGAGGCGATCTCGTCGATGTCGAGGTAGCTGGTGTTGGAGGCCAGGATCGCGCCGGGCTTCGCCACCTTGTCGAGGCGCGCGAAGATGTCCTTCTTGATGTCCATCCGCTCAAAGACGGCTTCGATGATCAGGTCGCAGTCGGCGAGCTTTTCGAAGTCGAGGGAGCCGGAGAGCAGGGCCATCCGCGCCTCAGTCTCTTCCGGCTTGGCGGTGCGCGAGCGTTCGTAGTTCTTGCGGATGACGCCCAGGCCCCGCTCGAGGGCGGCTTCCTGCACCTCGACGATAGTCACCGGGATGCCGGTGTTGAGGAAGTTCATGGCGATGCCGCCGCCCATGGTGCCGGCGCCGAGGATGCCGACCTTCTTGATCGGGCGGATGGGGGTGTCGTCCGGCACGTCGGGGATCTTGTTGGCCTGGCGTTCGGCGAAGAAGTAGTAGCGTTGGGCTGCCGACTGGGCGCCCATCATCAGCTCGGTGAACAGCTTGCGCTCGGCCTTCAGACCCTCGTCGAACGTCGCTGAATTCACCGCCGCCTCGACCGCCTTGATGTTGTTTTCCGGGGCCGTGAAGCCGCGGAACTTGCGGGCGTTGGCCTTGCGGAAATCGGCGAAAATCTCGGGCTTGCCCTTGGCGGCTTCCAGCTTGGCGTTGTTGTCGCGCACCTTCACCAGCGGCTTGTTCTCGGCGACGGCCTTGCGCGCGAAGGCCAGCGCGCCCTCGAGCAGCTTGCCCTCTTCCACCAGCTCATCGACGAGGCCCATGGCCAGCGCCTGTTTGGCTGGGACGTGACGGCCGGAGGTGACCATGTCGAGCGCGGCTTCGACGCCGACGATGCGCGGCAGCCGCTGGGTGCCGCCGGCGCCGGGCAGCAGGCCCAGCGCCACTTCCGGCAGGCCCACGCGGGCCGACGGCACGGCGACGCGGTAGTGGGCGCAGAGCGCGACCTCCAGGCCGCCGCCCAGCGCCGTGCCGTGGATCGCGGCGACGACGGGGATGGGCGAGCCCTCCATCATGTCCTGCACGTCGAAGAGGCTGGGCCCCGCCATGGCGCCGCCGAACTCGGAAATGTCGGCGCCGGCGATGAAGGTACGGCCTTCGCAGATCAGCACGATGGCCTTGGCGTCGGACGCGCCGGCGGCCTTGAAGCCCTCGAACAGGCCTTCGCGGACCTTGGCGGAGAGCGCGTTGACCGGCGGCGAATTGAGCGTGATGACGGCGATGTCGCCGTCGCGGGTCAGGGTGGTCACCGAATTGATCTCGGTCATGGCCGTGGCATCCCTATGGCTGGCGGACCGCTCTCTAATTGGGGTGGCGGCCCCGAAATTCAAACGCTTGTTACAGGCCGCGCTGGACCCTTCCAAGTCAAATGTGCGAGGGGATTTGCCGAGAGAAAGCGGCATGGCCGCACCAATCAAAAGGGGAAGCGCCATGATGCTCGACATGTTCTCACTGAAGGGACGCACGGCCATCGTCACCGGCGGCTCGCGCGGCATCGGCAAGATGATCGCCCGCGGCTACCTCGAGGCCGGCTGTTCCAAGGTCTACATCACCTCCCGCAAGGCCGGCCAATGCGACGAGACGGCCGCTGAGCTCGGCGAAAACTGCATCTCGCTGCCGCAGGATCTGTCGACGATGGAAGGCATCAAGTCCTTCGCCGGCCGCTATCTGGAGCACGAGGACAAGCTCGACATCCTGGTGAACAACGCCGGCGCCGCCTGGGGTGCTGCCTTCGACGAGTTCCCGGAGAGCGGCTGGGACAAGGTGCTGAACCTGAACCTGAAGTCGCCCTTCTTTCTGACCCAGGCCCTGCACGGGGCGCTGAAGAAGTCCGGGACGCACGAGCGGCCGGCCAAGGTGATCAACATCGCCTCGATCGACGGCATCCGGCTCAATCCGCAGGAGACTTACAGCTACCACGCCTCCAAAGCCGGGCTGATCTACCTGACCCGCCGCATGGCCGCGACGCTGATCGCCGACCACATCGCGGTGACCGCGATTGCGCCCGGCGCCTTTGCGTCGGAGATGAACCGGGTGGCCCGCGACGAGAGCGAGGCGGTGGCCAAGCGCATCCCGTCGCGCCGGATCGGCAAGGACGAGGACATGGCCTGCGCGGCGATCTACCTGGCGAGCGCGGCCGGTGACTATGTGGTCGGCGACACCATCGCCGTCGATGGCGGCGTGGCGCTCGCGATGGCGGGCGGGCTCTAGCCCGCGAGCTTAGCTGGCGATCTGGGTCTTCCGCTCCCGACGGCGCGCACTGAGGATGTGCTCGGTGTAGCCGTTGGGCTGGGCGCGCCCCTGGAACACCAGGTCCAGCGCCGCCTGGAAGGCGATGCTCTTGTCCGGGTCCGGGCTCATGGCTGAGTAGGCCGCGTCGCCGGCGTTCTGCGCGTCGACCACCTGGGCCATGCGGGTGAGCGTCTCGCGCACCTGGGCCTCAGTGCAGACGCCGTGGTGCAGCCAGTTGGCGATGTGCTGGCTGGAGATGCGCAGGGTGGCGCGGTCTTCCATCAGCCCGACGTCGTGGATGTCCGGCACCTTGGAGCAGCCGACGCCCTGGTCGATCCAGCGGACCACGTAGCCCAGGATACCCTGGGCGTTGTTGTCGAGCTCTTCCTGCACGTCGGCGGGACTCCAGTTCGATTTCGCCAGCGGTGGCGTCAGTAGGGCGTCGGTCCCGGTCTTCTTCTCACCGGCTTTGGCCATCGTCGCCTGCAGACCCGGCACGTCGACCTCGTGATAGTGCAGGGCGTGCAGCACCGCGGCGCTCGGCGAGGGCACCCAGGCGGTGTTGGCGCCGGCCTTGGGGTGGCCGATCTTGGCGGCGAGCATGGCGGCCATCATGTCGGGCGCCGCCCACATGCCCTTGCCGATCTGGGCTCGGCCAGGGAAGCCCGTGGCCAGGCCGATCTCGACGTTGCGCTTCTCATAGGCCGGCAGCCAGGGCTCGGCCTTGATGGCGTCCTTGCGCACGACAGGGCCGGCTTCCATGGCGGTGTGGATCTCGTCACCGGTGCGGTCGAGGAAGCCGGTGTTGATGAACACGATCCGCTCGCGCGCGGCGTGGATGCAGGCGGCCAGGTTGGCGCTGGTGCGGCGCTCCTCGTCCATGACGCCGAGCTTGACGGTGTTCGGCGCCAGACCCAGCGCCTCCTCCACCAGGCCGAACAGGCGCACGGCGAGCGCCACCTCGTCGGGCCCATGCATCTTGGGCTTCACGATGTAGACCGAGCCGGCAGTCGAGTTGCGGCCGTCACGCTTAAGGTCATGCAGGGCGGCGGTGACGGTGATCAGCGCATCGACCACGGTCTCGAAGGCCGGCTCGCCCGCGTAGCGCACCGCATCGTTGGTCATGTGGTGGCCGACGTTCCTCACTAGCATCAGGGAACGGCCCGGAAGCGTCAGGCTGCCACGAAGGGTCGAATAGACGCGGTCTTCGGCGAGCGCCCGGGTCTCGGTCTTGCCGCCCTTGGTGAAGCTCGCGGTCAGGTCGCCGCGCATCAGGCCCAGCCAGTTGCGATAGACGCCCACCTTGTCTTCAGCGTCGACCGCGGCGACCGAGTCCTCGCAGTCCTGGATGGTGGTCAGCGCGGCTTCCACCAGCACGTCGGCGACCCCGGCCGTGTCGTCCTTGCCGATCGAATGGGCGCGGTCGATCTGGATTTCCAGGTGCAGGCTGTTGTGGACCAGCAGCACCGCGTCGGGCGCGGTGGTCTCGCCCCGCCAGCCGACGAACTGGATCGGGTCCGCCAGCACCGTCTCCTGGCCCCCGGCCAGCTGAACGATCAGGCCGCCGTGGCCGACGAGATAGGCGGTCGCGTCGGCATGGCTTCCGGTCGAGAGCGGCGCCGCTCGGTCGAGGAGAGCCTTGGCGTAGGCGATCACCTGGGCGCCGCGCGCCGGATCGTAGCCACCCTTGCCGGTCGGCGGCGATAGCGCGTCCGTCCCGTAGAGCGCGTCGTAGAGGCTGCCCCAGCGGGCGTTGGCGGCGTTCAGTGCGAAGCGGCCGTTGGAGACCGGCACCACGAGCTGCGGTCCGGCGAGTTTGGCGATCTCCGGATCGACGCCGGCCGTGGAAATCTCGAAGGGCGCGGGCTCGGGTTGCAGATAGCCGATCTCGCGCAGGAAGGCGGTCTCTTCAGCGACGTCGAAGGCCTCGCCTTTGCGCGCCCGCCACCAGGCGTCGATCTGGGCCTGCAACTCATCGCGCCGCGCCAGCAGGGCGGCGTTGCGCGGCGTGAAGTCCGCCAGGATCGATTCCAGCGCCGACCAGAAGGTGGCCGCGCCCACGCTGGTCCCGGGCAACAGCTCGTTCTCGACGAAGCCCGCCAGGATGTCGTCGACCGAAAGCTTAGGCGAAATGTCCATGGGATGACCGCTGGCGTTCAAAGTGGCACGTCGCCCAGAAAGCAGCCGCGCCTAATAAAAGAAAGGCCCCCGCCTTGCGGCGGGAGCCAAGTCTCGTCGACCTAATCCGCGAGCTTACGCGAACTGGTTCATGGTGTTGTGCGCGCCGCCGGCCTTCAGAGCCGCCTCGCCCGCGAAATATTCCTTGTGGTCGTCGCCCAGGTCCGAGCCCGACATGTTCTGGTGCTTCACACACGCGATGCCCTGGCGAATCTCCTCGCGCTGCACCTTCTTGACGTAGCCCAGCATGCCCTGGTCGCCGAAGTACTCCTTGGCCAGGTTGTCGGTGCTCAGCGCCGCGGTGTGATAGGTCGGCAGGGTGATCAGGTGGTGGAAGATGCCCGCGCGCTTGGCGGCGTCGCGTTGGAAGGTGCGGATCTTCTCGTCAGCCTCAACCGCCAGCGCGGTTGCGTCATAGTCGATGCTCATCAGCTTTTCGCGGTCGTAGGCCGAGACGTCCTTACCGGCCGCCTTGTAGGCGTCGTAGATCTGCTGGCGGAAGCTCAGCGTCCAGTTGAAGGACGGGGAGTTGTTGTAGGCGAGCTTGGCGTTCGGGACGACGGCGCGGATGCGGTCCATCATGCCGGCGATCTGTTCGATGTGCGGCTTTTCGGTCTCGATCCACAGGATGTCCGCGCCGTTCTGCAGCGAGGTGATCGAGTCCAGAACGCAGCGGTCTTCGCCGGTGCCGGCGCGGAACTGGAAGAGGTTGGAGGGCAGGCGCTTGGGCCGCAGGAGCTTGCCGCCGCGGTTCAGCACCACGTCGCCGTTCTGCATGTCGGCCGGCGAGATCTCCTCGCAGTCGAGGAAGGAATTGTACTGCTCGCCCAGGTCGCCCGGCTCATGGCTGACCGCGATCTGCTTGGTCAGGCCCGCGCCCAGGCTATCGGTGCGGGTGACGACGACGCCGTTGTCGACGCCCAGCTCCAGGAAGGCGTAGCGGCAGGCGCGCACCTTGGCCAAAAAGTCCTCGTGCGGGACGGTGACCTTGCCGTCCTGGTGGCCGCACTGCTTCTCGTCGGAGACCTGGTTCTCGATCTGCAGGGCGCAGGCGCCGGCCTCGATCATCTTCTTGGCCAGCAGATAGGTGGCTTCCGCGTTGCCGAAGCCGGCGTCGATGTCGGCGATGATCGGAACCACGTGGGTCTCGAAGTTGTCGACCGCGTCGATCAGCTTCTGTTCCTTGGCGGTGTCGCCGGCGGCGCGCGCGGCGTCGAGGTCGCGGAACAGCAGGGAGAGTTCACGCGCATCGGCCTGCTTGAGGAAGGTGTAGATCTCCTCGATCAGCGCCGGCACCGAGGTCTTCTCGTGCATCGACTGGTCGGGCAGGGGCCCGAAGTCGGAGCGCAGGGCGGCGACCATCCAGCCGGAGAGGTAGATGTACTTCCCCTTGGTCGAGCCGAAATGCTTCTTGATCGAGATCATCTTCTGCTGGGCGACGAAGCCGTGCCAGCAGCCGAGGCTCTGGGTGTAGTTGGCCGGGTCGGCGTCATAGGCGGCCATGTCTTCGCGCATGATGCCGGCGGTGTATTTGGCGATCTCCAGGCCGGTCTTGAACCGGTTCTGCAGCCGCATGCGCGCCACGCCCTCGGCATTGATGCCGTCCCAGGCGCCGGACTTGCCCTTGATGAGCTGGCTCATCTCGATGATGTGGTCTTGGTAGGCCATGACGCGGTTTCCATGCTGTCGAGGCGGGGAGGCCTCGAACTTGACCTTGCCCTAACGCGCGGGGGCAGGGCGCGGCGAGTCCGCTCAAGGTTGAGCTGTAAAACTTTACAGAATTATGATGTAAGGCTGTAAGTTTTCAGTGGGCGGACCTATGGCGACGGAACGCGGGCTCTATGTGGGGCCCAGGCTACGGCGGATGCGGCGCGACCTTGGCCTGACCCAGGCCGACATGGCCGCAGCCCTGGAGGTCTCGGCCTCCTACATAGCGCTTTTGGAACGCAACAACCGGCCGCTGACCGCCGGTCTGCTGCTCAAACTCGCCCAGACGTATGACGTCGACCTGGGCAGCCTTGGCAGCGGCGCGGCGGACGACACCGCGCGCCTGCAGGCGGTGTTGAAAGACCCGGTGTTCGCCGGCATCGACGGGGCGGCGGGCGAGCTCACCGACATGGCCACCAACTATCCGGGCGTCACCGAGGCGCTCTTAAGGCTCTACACCACCTACCAGGAAGGCCAATTGGCCTTCGCCGACCGGGGCGCGGCGGCCGGCGCGGGAGAGGCCGACGATGCGTCCGATCCGGTGGCGGAGTCGCGGCGCTTCCTGGCCGCGCGGCGCAACAGCTTTCCGGCCTTGGACGACGCGGCCGAGCGCCTGGCGCAGCAGGTGGGCGCGCGCGACAACGTCACCAGCTATTTCCAGACCCGCCACGGCCTGCGTGTGCGGCGCGTGCCGGCGAGCTTCATGGCCGGCTCGACGCGCCGCCTTGATCGGCACCGCCAGGAGGTGCTGCTGGACGACAGCCTGGATGCGGCCAGCCAGGCGTTCCAGTTGGCGCTGCAGCTCTGCTACCTTGAGCTCGCGCCGGAGATCGACGCGGTGCTGGAAGGCGGCGCCTTCGCCAGCGAGAGCGGCGAGCGGCTGACGCGGCGCGCGCTGGCGAGCTACGCCGCGGCCGCGGTCCTGATGCCCTATTCCGCCTTCGCCCGCGCCGTCGAAGCCCGCCGCTACGACGTCGAGGCGCTGGCCCGCCAGTTCGGCTGCTCCTTCGAACAGACCGCGCACCGGCTCACCACCCTGCAGAAGCCGGGCCAGGAGCGTGTGCCGTTCTTCTTCATCCGGGTCGACCCGGCGGGCAATGTGTCCAAGCGGCTGGATGGGGCCGGCTTTCCCTTCGCGCGGCACGGCGGCGGCTGTCCGCTGTGGTCGATCCACCACGTCTTCCGCACGCCGCGCGAGATCGTCACCCAGTGGCTGGAGCTGCCTGACGGTCAGCGGTTCTTCTCCATCGCGCGCACGGTCACCGCCGGCGGCGGCGCGTTTGGGGCGCCCAGGGTGGAGCGGGCCATCGCGCTGGGCTGCGCGGCCGAGCATGCGGGCAAGCTGATCTACACCGCCAGCGCGCCGGCCGGCGAGGCGTCCGCGACCCCCATCGGCGTCACCTGTCGGCTCTGCCAGCGGACCGAATGCACGGCGCGCTCGGAGCCCCCGATCGGGCGCCAGATCCTGCCCGACGACATCCGCCGCACCAGCCTGCCGTTCGGCTTTTCCGAGACATGAATTTCAGAGAACAGAGTCGCCGAACAAGCTGTGCCGCGGCCGTCGATTGCTTCAAGTCGGGCATGCGTAAGTCGCTGGCGCAACGGCAAAATCCATGCGCTAATTCCCCAAAATAACGGGAATGAAACACGTTCCCGATAGAAACGCTGGGAACGAAACATGGCTCAGGTTGCGGTCCAGTCCACGGACCGGTTCGAGCGTAAGCGCGAGTCGATTCTCGATACCTCGACCGAGCTGTTGAACAGTCGTGGCGTGAAGGGTCTGACGCTCGGCGTCGCCGCCGCCGCGGTTGGCCTCTCCACCACCAGCGTCACCTACTATTTCCGGCGCAAGGACGACCTGGCCGCCGCGGTGATGATGCGCGGCGTCGCGTGCCTGAGCGAGATCGTCAATGTCGCCATGGCCAAGGCGACGACGGCCGAGCGCCTGCATTCCCTGCTCGACCTCTACCTGCAGCGGATGCGCCGCGCGGCGCTGGGCGAGGCCGCGCCGCTGCCGCTACTCTCCGAAATCCGCGCGCTCGCCCAGCCGCAGCGGGGCGAGGTCTCCGCCGCCTACATGAAGATGTTCCGCCGCCTGCGGCAGCTTTTCGAGGCGCCGGAGTTCGACTGGCTGACGCGGGGCCGGCGCACGGCCAGGACCCAGCTGCTGCTCGCCCAGCTGTTCTGGGCCGCGGCCTGGCTTCCAAAATACGATCCGGAGGACTACGGCCGGGTCTGCGAGCGGATGTACGACATCCTAACCGGCGGCCTCGCCGCGGTCGGCTCGGGCTGGGCGCCGCAGCCGATCCCAGTGGCCGAGGTCGCGCCGCGCGGCCGCCAGGAGATGGCCCGCGAGACCTTTCTGATGGCCGCCACCAAGCTGATCAACGCGCGGGGCTACCGCGGCGCCTCGGTGGACAAGATCTCCGCCGAACTCAACGTCACCAAGGGCAGCTTCTATCACCACAACGACGCCAAGGATGACCTGGTGGTAGCCTGTTTCGAGCGTACCTTCGACGTGATGACGAGGGTGCAGCGGCTGTCCCTGATCCTGCCTGGCGATCAGTGGGCGAGGCTTTCCAGCGCCGCCGCGGCGCTCGCCGAATACCAACTCTCCGAACACGGACCTCTGCTGCGCAGCTCGGCGCTGGCCGCCCTGCCGGAAGAGATCCGCCGCCAGATGGTGCAGCACTGCGACAAGGTCTCTGACCGCTTTGCCTCGATGATCTCCGATGGCATCGCCGAGGGCTCGGTGCGGCCGGTCGACCCGTTCCTGGCGGCCCAGATGCTGAACGCCATGGTCAACGCCTGCGCCGAGCTCAGCTTCTGGGTGCCGGACGTCAGCCAGAAGGCGGCGCCGGCGGTGTTCGCCCGCCCACTGATGATGGGCATTTTCGAGCGATAGGCCCTAGCGTGCTGGATCTGAAGTTCGCCCTCTTGTTGGATCGAGCTCGGAGCGAACTTCAGATCCAAGAAGCACACTAGAAGCATAGACTTCCTAGTGTCCTCATCGATTCCGAAGTTCGTTCGAGCCTGCCACAAGCGCCGGCGAACTTCGGAATCGGGACACTAAAGCGGCGGCTCCTGGACCGTCGCCAGGGCGGCGACCTCTCGTAGCCGGTCGAGGTTCGCTTCGTGGGTCGCGCGATCGATCTTGTAGAAGCTGAGCGCCACGATGGACGAGCCGGTCAGCAGCGCCAGTAGCGGCAGATAGATCATCGCCAGATGCCGGACATCGTCCCAGGGCACCGTCCCGGGCGCCGCGCCTAGCGGGTAGTGGACGAGGGTCAAGAGGACGCCCGCCAGGAAGGCGCCAAGCCCGGCGGTGATCTTGGGCACCAGGCCGTTGGTCGCGAACACCACGCCCTCCGACCGCGTGCCGGACTTCACCGCCTGATCTTCCACCACGTCTGCGACCATGGAGGACAGGACCACCAGGCCCATCAGCGCCAGCAGGTAGGTGAGCAGCACGCTGCCGAACAGGGCGACGAACAGGCCCTTCGACCCGTTCGGCGGCATGAAGCCCAGGAGCTTGAGCGAGATCGGCGTGACCTGCACCAGCAGCGTGACCGTGAACAGGACGATCATCGTCGTCTTCTTGCCGAACCGTCGAGACAGCGCAGGCGCGGCGAACACGCCTAAGACTGAGGCGATCAGCCCTCCCGGCGCCAGGAAGGCGATGGTCTGCGGCGTGAGCTTCCAGAGGTCGAGGTAGAAATAGGTCGAAAGGCCTGTCTGCATACCGTAGGAGGCGCCGCCCAGGATGTTGGCGAATATCACCGACAGCAGCGCCGGATTGAGGACCGCGCCGAAGATCTCCTTCAGCGTCACGGCAAGGGTGACCTGCCGCTTCGGGGGCTGGTGAAGGTAGCGGATGCGGTTGTGGGTCGCCGCCGACGACACCAGGATGCAAACGATCATCACCGCGGCGCCAAGGGTGCCGAACTCGGCGTATCGCTCGCGGTTCATCACCCCGGTGGGGTTGGCCGGGCTCTTCGCCAGGAACACGTAGTAGAGGATAAACTCCATCGCCGCGGTGGCGAGGATCAGGAAGAACCAGCGCCAGGCGAACAGCGAGGTCCGCTGGTCGTAATCGGGCGCGAGTTCCGGGGCCAGCGCGTTGGACGGCACCTCGTAGAGCGACAGCGACAGGCGCACGGCCAGCATCAGCGCGATGGAGAAGCCGAAGATCGCCGTGGCGCCCAGGCTGCTCGGCACATGCCACAGGATGTAAAAGAACAGGCCCGCCGGCAGGGCCGCGGCGTACATGAAGGGGTGGCGCCGTCCGAGCTTGGATCGGTGATTGTCGGTCCACTGACCGATCAGGGGGTCGATCACCGCGTCGGCCACCATGGAGATCAGGAAGGCCGAGCCCACCCAGATGGCCGGCACGCCCAGCACGCGGCTGAAGTAGAGCTGCACGACCGAGGCGGAGAGGACTGCCAGGACCACGCCCATGGCCACGGAACCGACGCCGTAGGTGATCTTGATCGAGGTTGAAAGCGGTGGCGGAGCGACCGACAGGCTCACGGTCGTTGGGCTCGGTGAAATCCGGGGGCCGCGGCCCTTACGCTTGACGCCATACCGTCCTCCTGTCGCATCCCCCGCGACTGTCGTCGGACGTTTCGGAGCCCTCGTCGCGGCGCCTGCCCGATCATTGTTCGAGGACCGTGCGGTAGCCTCACAGGGGCGTCAACGGTTTTGATCTTACATCGTAGACACGTTGCTCCGCGTGGCTGGACGCGGCTGGATTATCCCACAAATACAAAGGGCGCGTCCTTGCGGACGCGCCCCCTGAACCGGAACTTCTAAGAAGGTCTAGAAGCGGTATTGCAGTTCGATACCGTAGGTCCGCGGCGGGGTGAGCGCGTAGGACTGGGTGATCGAACCCGGCCCGATGCCCGTGCCGGTGAGCAGGCCGTTGGTGGTGGTGGCGGTGCTCGGGTTGCCCGCAACAATCGGGTTGCTGGTGCCCTGGCTCGCCGCGATCACGGCATTGTTGTAGAGGCCGGAGTTGCGCCCGCCGCCGGCGCCACCGTCGTAGCCGAGACGATCGAAGGCGTTCTTCACGTAGGCGATGATCGTATATTTGTTGTCCTTGTCCTTCCAGGTGATCCGCGCATCCACCTGATCCCACGACGGCGAAGCGTCATAGGACCGCTGGAAGAAGCTCGAGTACTGCTGGTCGCGCCACACATAGCTGACCGACGGCGACAGCGAGCCCTTTTCGAAGTTCCAGGTGTAGAGGAAGTTGACCGCCACCTTGTTGCGCGACGCCTGCGGCAGGGAGTTGCCATCGAGGTTCTGCGGGCGCTGCACAAAGCCGGTCGCCGCGTCGCAAAGCGGGTTCGGCGCCGTGTTGACATTGACGCCGTTGATCAGAAGCGGCGTGGCGGACGAACCGGTGCAATGCACCAGCGCGCCGGGCGTCACCGGCTTGGCGCCGGGCTGTAGGGCCAACGGGTCGGCCGGATCGACGATGTTGGTCAGGCCGACGACCTTGGTCGGGTTGAAGCCGTAGGTGAACAGGATCCGCAGGTTTTCGATCGGCGTCCAGGTCGACTCGATCTCGATACCCTCGGAAACCGCCTTCGGGATATCGATGTAACCGCTGGCGCTGGTCGCCAACTGACCCGTGTTGTTCACCACGGTCAGCGGCGCCTGATAGTTCTGGAAGTCGTAGTAGAACGCCGCCACGTCGACCTGCAGGTTGTGGCCGATCGTCGTCTTGAAGCCGGCTTCGTAGTCGTTCACGTGCTCGGGATCGACGCAGGCGTTCGAGCCCAGGGTGGTGGTCACGCCGACGGCGCAGCCGCCTTCATTGTAGCCGCGGTTGTAGCGGGCGTAGATCATGGCGTCCTTGGTCGGTTCCCACTGCAGACCGACGGTCCCGGTGGTCGCTTCCGACTCAAGGTCATATTTGCGGTGGCCGTAGCCGTCCGGCGTGAACCAGACGCCGGCGGTGGTGGCATGAGCCCCACCAACCACACCCTTCGGCGGTGCGATCGGCGCGCCGCCCGCCAGCAGGCTCTGCAGCGGCCCGTAGGCGAGGGAGGCGGTGATGTCGACGATGGGGGTGAAGCTGCCCAGCGATTCCGGGGTGGTGCCGCAGGGCGTGGTGGCGAAGCACAGGGTGCGGTTGTCTTCCTGCCCGAACAGGTGGTCGTGGGTGTAGCGCAGCCCCAGCGTCGCCTTCCAGGTGTCGGTGAACTTCCAGTCGAGCTGGCCGAACGCCGCGTAGGATTCGTTCTGGAACGACGACCTGTCGTCAAACAACCGGCTGGCGGTCGGCACGGGAACCGCGCCGGTGAGCGCCGACACCGAGGCGACCACGGCCGAGCCGTTGGTGAACTGCGGCTGCTGTTGCAGGGTCGTGTATTCCGGCTGGCGAATGCCTTCACGGTAGTAGTAGAGGCCGCCCAGCCACTGCAGCGCGCCGTTGCCGGTCGAGGAGAAGTCGACCTCGTGGCTGACGTTGTGGAAGTTCTCCTGATAGGTCTGGTCGTAGCGCGGGAAGATCGTCAGGGGCGTACAGACACCCAGCGACACGAACAGGGACGAGCAGGTGCCCGTGCCGCTGACCGGGATCGTGTACTGGCTGATGGATCCCGAGCCGTTGTCCGAAATCAGCGTGTAGTGATAGTTGTTGCCGCCGGCGATGTACTTCACGTCGAAGCCGTCAGCATGCCACGTGAAGTTAGCGCTGATGATGTAGGTGTCGTCCAGCGAGACGCTCTGAGCAATGTTGCTGGCGAACTTGCGGGGATCTTTCGAGGCCGGGTTAACGCAGCCCAGCGGCGAGGTGTTGACCACATTGGTCACCACGTTGCCGGGCGAGCAGACAAACGCAGCGTTGCCGAGCAAGCCGCCGAATTCACCGAAGTTGAACGGTCCCGGCGCGTAGCCGGCGCGCGCGCCCGGTCCGCCGCCGCCGTTGTTCCAGCCGGCGATATCGGCCTTGATCCAGCCGTCGGCATGCTCACCGAACTTCGCTTGAAGCTGGCCTTCGACGAAGTAGGTGTCGATCACGTTGCCTTCAGAAGGCATGCCGGGAACGACGTTGGTGAAATAGCCCTGGCTCTGCTTTTCCCAGTTGGCGGCCAGGCGGTACTGCAGGTCGGGCGCGAGCGGACCGGAGACCGCGGCTTCCACCAGGAAGTGGTCGTAGTTCTCGAAGCGGGCGCGGACTTCCGCGTAGGGATCTTCCGTCGGGTGCTTGGAGATCACGTTGATCGCGCCGCCGATCGAGTTGCGGCCGTAGAGGGTGCCTTGCGGACCCGCCAGCACCTCGACCCGGTCGGTGAAGATCGGCGACTTGCCGGCGGTCACCGTGGATTTGGTGAAGATGCCGTCGTCATAGACGGCGACCGATGTCGACAGAGCCTGCTGGTTCGAGAGGCGGCCGATGCCGCGCAGCGTGGTGCGGTCGTTGCCGCTGGAATAGGCCAGGCCCGGCGTGAAGTTGGTCATGTCCTGGATGGTGTTGATACCCACCAGGTCACGGTTGGCGGAGGTGAACGCGGTGATCGCCACCGGCACGTCCTGCAGGTTCTGGCTCCGCTTTTCGGCGGTGACCACCAGCTCCTCGATGGTGTTGGAAGCCGCGGCCGTGGTGCCGGACTTCGATTGGGCGTGGGCGGATGACCCGAGAGCGGCGGCGATGAGCAGCGCGCTTGACGCCAAAAGGCGAACCTTGTGTTGCAACTTAACCTCCCCAGTGGCCGAATAGGCCCTTGATTAAACTCAATGTTTCCTGTGCGTCGATCCATGTTCGGCGACCTGGCGCGCAACCTTGAAGGTTGCGGACCCGGCTGGCGGCGCCGCCATGGACATCATCGATTTCGTTGGGATTAGTCGGGTGAAGGACGCGCAAGCCATAGCCCAGCGATGCGCTTTCACGCCCGCGAGCTCAGCCTGAAGACCGCCCCCTGCCCCCATAAACGTTCTCCCTGCCGCACTTTTGGCGGCTTTCGCCGGGCGTTTCTGCGGTGGAATCCGCAACCGTCCGATCCGCTTGTTCGCTGAAACTGCGGTAGGGCCAGCGCAGCGTCAACGCCTTTTGGGTGTTTCGCCCGCGCAATATTCAAAAAGTCGGCATGGCCGCCACAGATTCGCCCCAAAGAAACAAGGCTTCGCCGCCAAGAAAAAGGCCTGGGGGAGGCCCAAAAACAAGGGGCGCGCCCTCGCGGACGCGCCCCTGAAAGTCTCGGCAGACCGGGGACTTCCCCGGAATTCTGCGGCGTTTAGAAGCGGTACTGGAACTCCACGCCGAAGGTGCGCGGCGGGGTCAGATTGTAGCTCGTGTCGATCCCGTTGAAGGTCGAGTTGCGCTGCACGGCGTTGAAGCCGCCGCCCGGGATCGTCGCCGCGAGGCCCGGCGTCAGGCCGGCCGCCGCGATGGTGGCCGCCGAGTAGACGCCGGTGATCCGGGAACCGGAGGCGCCGCCGTCATAGCCCAGCTGATCGAACACGTTCTTGGCGAACGCGATGACCGTGTAGCGGTTGTCCTTGTCCTTCCAGGTCAGGCGCAGGTCCGTCTGATCCCAGGACGGCGCTTCGTTGTAGGAGCGCTCGAACAGCGTGCCGTACTGCTTGTCCCGCCAGACGTAGCTGACTTCCGGCGTCAGGCTGCCCGCCTCGAACTCGAAGGCGTAGGTCACGGCCAGCGAGACCTTATTGCGGGGAATCTGCGGCAGGCTGTTGCCGCTCAGGTCCTGCGGGCGTTGCACCATGCCGGTGAAGACGTCGCAGAGCCCGTTCGGGTTGGCGTTGGCGTTCGGCGAGGTCGCCGAGGCTAAGCGACCAACTTCGCCGTAGCCTTTCGGTCGGCCAGAACTGGGGCGAAGGAGCCTTCGATCTCGGGCCTCTTGTGGCAGGTGGCGCATTGGTCAAAGGCGCCAAGGCAGCTGAAGCTTTGTCCGACGTCGCTGAGGCTCCCGGATATCTCAGGCCAGGTGCTCCTCCCCAACTGGAGGCCTACCTCAACGAGCCGTATGACGGCGCCGGTGCGCATTTCGTGCCGCGCCGTGCGAAATTTCCAGAGACCTTGATGGGGATTCCGCTTCCAGAAGGCTTGGTCGGCAAGCCGCTGTTGCCACAAGCCTACATGGACGGCCCTCTCAATGTCTGGAAGCCACCCGGCATTAGTCGAGGCAAATTCTATGAGGAGCATTTCCGCATGGACGACCGCATGTACGGTGCAAGGCTACCAGGCGACGTGGACGGCGGGCGAGGCTGGAGCGGAAATCGGCTCGGACTTGAGAGATATAGTCCGGCAGGCCGCATCTGGCGTGGTGCGCCCCTACCTCTCAAAGCCACAGTTGGAGGAGGATCAGCTGCCATCGGACTGGGCATTTACGACGGCTTGAATCCGGGCGTTCCTCAATGACCGACACACCGTGGGCCGGGTTTATCGCGGACTTCCCGGACGACATTGTCTGGGGCAGTCCCGGCCAGATGGAGATCACTGGCGGCCGGAATGTCGCGGTGGCGCTTGGCGAAATACTGACCGAATTGGGATGCCAAGCGTCCGCGCTGGAGTATGCCGGGCTGAAGGGTTGGGAGTTTGAGGTCTACTACGAAGGCCACCGGTTCTGGTGCCAAGTGACCTCTTTCCACCCGGCGTTCCATCTGCTCTTCGAAGACCCGGCGATCGCGCACGCAACAAGAACTAAGAACGCCGCAGCTTACGCCGAGATCTGGCAAAAATTTGCCGGTGCACTCGACCAGGATTCCCGTTTTCAATACGTCGAGTGGCGATCGATGGAAGACGGTCCGCCGGAGCCGGAGGAGATCGGCGACACGAGGACCCGAGAAGAGATCGTCGTCGCCCTTCCAGAGCCGCTTGAGCCATCGCTGAGACCTGAACGACGCCCCGCGCGCGGCGCCGTCTTCCGGCCCGTGCTGTTCATCGCGGCAATTTTAGGCTGCCTGTTTGGGGTCGCAACGACGATCGGCGGAGTAATCCACGTCGTCGTTTGGGGCGCTAGCGCCGGCGGCGATGGGATAGCCACGAGCGTCTGCATCTTCTGTCTAAGCGCCTTGGTTCTGTGGGCGCTGTACCGCGAACCTAGGCGAGGTCCGAAGGCTTAGCAGCACGTCCGATCGAACGCGTCATTTCGCGACGCGAGCCCTACCCCATCACCGTCAGCTCCGGCCAGCGGGCCTTGGCCGCGGCGGCCGTGCGGGCGAAGCCGTGGGTTTGGCGGGTGGGGTTGGGGCGTAGGCGCAGGGCGAAGAGGTCGTCGAGGCCGAAGGGGGCGACGACGGTGAGGCGGTCGTCGGGTTCGAGGCGGACGCCGACGGAGAAGGTGGCGCTGGTGAAGCGGTCGAGCGCGTCGGCGGTGCGGGCGAGCGGGGCGTAGGGCTCGCCGAACTTGCCTTCGAACCAAATGTGGACGCGGGCCTGGTTGCGCACCTCCACCAGCGCGTCGAGCGGCGGCGGGTAGGCGGCGGCGACGCGGCGGATGACCGCGTCCTCGGCCTCGTAGGATATGTCCGAGGCGTCGTGATAGCCGAGGTCGTAGTCCTTGATCCCGTAGTCCAGGTCGCGGCCGGTGAGGCTGTTCAGCACCCGCTGATAGACCGCGCCGGAGAAGATCAGCCAGTCGGGGAGGTCGAGGTCGCGGGCGATGGTCAGCACGCGCATCAGGGTGGGGCCGGTGCGGACGATCTCCTCCAGGCGCTGCTCCGGCGTCATCGGCGTCCCCTCACCGCTTACCCCGCAGCGGCCAGCCGTGATCGAGCGGCCCGTGGCCGGCGCCGAGGCCCGGCGCCTGCAGGATCGCCTGGTGGACGTAGTCCCAGGCCCGCGCCGCCGCCGTCTCCAGGGACATCCCCTGCGCCAGGCCGACCGCGCAGGCTGAGGCGAGCGTGCAGCCGGTGCCGTGGGTGTGGCGGCTGTCGATCCGTTCGCCCTCGAAGACCGTCTCGCCATAGGGGGTCATCAGGATGTCGGTGACGCGCGGTCCCTCTATGTGGCCGCCCTTCATCAGGACGGCGCCGGCGCCCATGGTCAGCAGTTCCTCGCCGGCGCGGCGCAGGTCGTCCGTGGTCTCCACCACCATGCCAGTGAGCGCCTCGGTTTCCGGCGCATTGGGGGTCAAGAGCGCCGAGCGCGGCACAAGAAGTTCGCGGACCATGGCGAGTGCGACGCCGTCCAGCAGGCTCGTGCCGCCCTTGGCGACCATCACCGGATCGACCACCGCCGGGACGCCTGCGTCGGTGAGCAGCCTGGCGACCGTCCGCACCATCTCGGCGTCGCCCAGCATGCCGGTCTTGATGATGTCGGCGCCGATGTCGTCCAGCACGGCGCGCGCCTGGGCCTGGACCATCGAGGGCGTAATCGACTGGATGGCGCTGACGCCCAGCGTGTTCTGCACGGTGATTGCGGTGATGGCGGTGGCCGCGTAGCCGCCGAGCGCGGTGACCGTCTTGATGTCGGCCTGGACGCCCGCGCCGCCGCCGGAATCCGAGCCGGCGATGATCAGGACTCGGCCGCGTGGGGTCATGGCTCCGGATAGCGCGCCGCCGTCCCATTTGCACCGAGGTTTCTGGTGTCCGAATAAAATTCCTTGCCAGTTATATTTCTGTATGGCTATTTATATTCATGAGCCCGTTTGAAGCCATCGCCGAACCCAATCGCCGCCAGATTCTCGACATCCTGCGCGGTGGAGAGCGGCCGGCGGGCGAGCTGGTGGAGGCCATGGGCCTGAGCCAGCCTGGCGTCTCCAAGCACCTGAAACTGCTGCGCGAGGCCGGTCTGGTCAGCGTCCGCCCCGACGGCCAGCGGCGGCTCTATCGCCTGGAGGCCGGCGAACTGGCCGAGCTCGACGCCTGGCTGAAACCCTTCCGCGTCTTCTGGGCCGAGCGTCTCGACGCCCTGGAAGCGCATCTGGAGAAAGAACAATGAGCACCGCAGTTTCCACCCCCGCCCTGTTGAGCGACGCAGCTCTTGGCGAAGTCACCACCGCCGGCGACAGCCGCCAGATCGTCTTCCATCGGCGTTACCGCCAGTCCGTCGAAAAGGTCTGGGCCGCGCTGACCACGCCGGAACGTCTGGCCGACTGGTTCGCCGACGCCCAGGTCGACCTGCGGGTCGGGGGCACGATCCGGCTGAACTGGAACAAGGGAACGCACCGGGCGGAGATGACCATCACCGTCTGCGAGCCGCCCCGGGCGCTGGCCTGGCGCTGGACCATCGGCGAGCGCGACACCCTGGTGCGCTTCGACCTGGCGTCCGACGGTGGAGGCGGGTGCGCGCTCACCCTCACCCACTCGGGCCTGAGCCTCGACGGCGCCCGCGACGGCGGCGTACGCGCCGGCTGGCACGCCCACCTGGAGGCCCTGCCCGAAGCTCTGGAAGGCCGCGCCACAGCCTGGGAGACCAAGACCGCCCGCGAGCAGGCGCTGGCCGGCCGCTATCCGGCGCTGTCGGCATGAGCCTCCTGCTGGACGCGGCGGCGGGCGAGGTCCGCAGGGTTGGCGATCTCTATGAGATCACCTTCGAACGCCGCATCGCCCGGCCGGTGGAGAAGGTCTGGGCGGCGCTGACGGTCCCCGAGCGGCTCGCCGACTGGCTGGCGCAGGCCAGGGTCGATCTGCGGGTCGGCGGCGCCTTCGAGCTCTATTGGCCGACCCACGACTACCGGATGGCCGGCGTCATCACCGAGCTTGAACACCTAAGGGTCTTCGCCTGGACCTGGCCGTCGCCGGAGCACCCGCAGTCCGTGGTCCGCTGGAGCCTGGAGCCGGACGGCGACGGCTGCCGCCTCACCTTGCGCCAAAGCGGCCTCAGCGCCGCGCCCCTGAAAGATGTCGCCGCGGGCTGGCACACCCATCTGGAAGGCCTGGCGAGCGCCTGCGACGGCGTCGCCGCGCCCTGGCGAGCCGAACGCGAGCGCGAGAACGCCAAGCTCTACGGGAATTTGCCTCAGGCCTGATCGGACGCCTTGGCCGCGGGCGGGATTTGGCGTTCAGTGCCGTCCGGGACGCGGCCGATCAGAGCCGCCCCGCTTCAAGGACCTCGGGGGGGTCGGCCAGTGTCAGTGCTTCGGCTAGACGGCGTCACCAAGCGGTTCGAGAATTTCACCGCGGTCGACAATCTCAGTTTCGAGGTGCCGGAGGGCGGCATCTTCGGCTTCCTGGGCGCCAATGGCGCGGGGAAGACCACGACCCTGCGCATGGCGCTGGACATCCTGCGGCCGACCAGCGGCACGCTGGAGGTGCTGGGGGCGGCCCCTGGACGGCGCGGTGACGGCGAGGTGGGCTTCCTGCCGGAGGAGCGCGGGCTCTATCGCCAGATGACCGCGCTGGAGACCGTGATCTACTTCGGGCGGCTGAAGGGTATGAGCCGGGGGGACGCAGAGAGCGCGGCGCGGGGCCTGCTCGACCGCTTCAGCCTCGCCGCCTTCACCGACCGCAAGGTGGAGCAGCTTTCCAAGGGTATGGCCCAGAAGGTGCAGCTGGCCGCCGCCCTGGTGACGGGCCCGCGCCTGATCATCCTCGACGAGCCGTTCTCGGGCCTCGACCCGGTGAACCAGGCGGTGCTGGAAGACGTGGTGCTGGAGCGCGCCAAGGCCGGCGCGACGGTGGTGTTTTCCACCCACGTCATGCAGCACGCCGAGCGGCTCTGCGACCGTCTGCTGCTGCTGGCCAAGGGCAGGAAGGTGTTCCAGGGCGACCAGGAGGCGGCGCGCGCGCAACTGCCGACCCGGCTGACGCTCACCGCGCGGGCCGACCCGCGCAAACTGCCGGGCGTGCAGAGCGCGCAGGCGCAGGGCGCCGCCCGCGACGGCTGGACGGATTGGGCGATCACGCTCGCGCCCGGCGGCGACGCCGGCGCCTTGCTGGAAGCCTGCACGGGGAAGGGCTTTGCGCTGCGGCGCTTCGACATCCACCGCGCCAGCCTGCACGAGGTCTTCCTGCACCTGGTGGGCGATGCCGAGGCGACCCCGACAAAGTCCGGCCAAGCAGGAGTCGCGGCATGAACGCCAAACTGCTCGTCGCGCTTCGCGAATTCCGCCAGATCACGTCTACGCGTAGCTTCTGGCTGACGCTGTTGCTGGTGCCCGCCGCCATCGCCATCAGCCAGCTTTCCGTGCGCCTGCTGCAGCCGCCGCCGGGCGTCGCGGTGGTGGTGGTCGACCAGACCGGCCGCTACCAGGGCGCCATCCAGCAGCGCTTCACCTACGACCGCGACCAGGAGGTGCTGAGCGATCTTGGGGCCTATGCGTCCAAGTGGAAGGTGGCGGCCCCCAAGCCTGAAAAGTGGGGGCCGGGCGATGTCTGGGCGGAAGGTCCCAGGCTGTTCACCCCCGCCGATGTGGCGGCGTTCGAGGCGGCCGGCGGCCTGAAGACGGCCCAGGCGGAACTGGCCCGGGTGAAGCCCGCCGGCGCGCCGGACTTCAGCCCTCCAAAGCCCGGGACGATGCAGGTCGCGCCGCCCGCGGGCCTAGTCACCGACAAGGACGCCGCGGCCTTCGCCGCCTCGCTGACCCCGCAGATGAAGCTGAGGGTCGCGACCCCGGCCGGCCTGCGCAAGATCGGACTCGGGGTTTTCATCCCCGCCGACTATGGCGCGCCCGGCGTGGTCGCGCGGTTCTATCCCGATGGGACGCCGCGCCCGATGCTGGTGGATTCCGTGCGCCAGGAGCTGACCGCGATCCAGCGGGCCGACGCGCTGAAGGCCTCGGGCATCGACATGGCGGCGCTCGCCAAGATCCAGGGCGTGCGCGCGCCCATCGATATCGCGGCCCCGCCCGAGGGTGGCAGCCGCGAGAAGGTGATGCTGCGCTCGGCGCTGCCGCTGGCGCTCGCCTACCTCTTGCTGCTGTCGATCATGATGTCCGGCTCGTGGATGCTGCAGGGGCTGATCGAGGAGCGGTCCAACAAGCTCCTGGAATCGGTGCTGGCCTGCGTGACCCCCGACGACCTGTTGTTCGGCAAGCTGATCGGGGTGATCGGGGTCGCGATCCTGATGATCGGGACCTGGGTCGCCGTCGCGGTCGGCGCGGCCTTTTCGGTCCAGGGGGTGGTTGCCGACTTCCTGCGCCCGGCGCTCAGTTCGCTGAGCTCGCCGGTGATCGCGGTCGCGCTCGTCTACTATTTCCTGGCTGGATACATGGCGATCTCGGTGCTGTTCCTGGCGGTCGGCGTGGTCAGCGATTCCATGCGCGACGCCCAGGCCTATCTGACGCCGCTGATCCTGGGGATCACCATCCCCTTCGTGCTGATCCTGCAGTCGGTGCTGCTGAACCCCGACGGGCCGTTGCCGCGCATCCTGTCCTGGGTGCCGATCTATGCGCCCTTCGCGATGATGGCGCGGCTGGGGAGCGGGGTTCCGACCTGGGAGCTGGCGGGGTCAGGGGCGCTGCTGGCCGCCTTCATCGCCGTGGAGTTCGTGCTGATCAGCCGCCTCTTCCGCTCCAGCCTGCTGCAGAGCGGGCAGACGGGCGGACTGTTGCTGCTGTTCCGGCGGAGGGCGGTTTAGCGGGCGCCCTCAATCGCTGCCCACACCCGCAGCGCCTGCACCGTCTCGCGCACGTCGTGGACGCGGACGGCGGCGACGCCGGCCTGGGCGCCCCAGAGGGCTCCGGCGATGGAGCCGCCTACGCGCTGATCGGCGGGAAGGTCACCGCGATCGAGAGCGCCGATGAAGCTCTTGCGGCTGACGCCCAGCAAGACCGGGAAGCCCAGGGCGACGATGGCGTCGAGGCCGGCCAGCAGCGGTAGATTGTGGCGGATGCGGTGCTTGCCAAAGCCGACGCCGGGGTCGAGCCAGATGCGCTCGCGCGCGACGCCGGCCGCCATCGCGGATTCGGCGCGCTGGGCCAGGAAGGCCGCCACCTCGGCCACCACGTCGTCGTAGTGCGGTTCGTCCTGCATCGACTGGGGCTCGCCCTGCATGTGCATCAGTACGACGTCGCAGCCGAGGTCGGCGGCGGTCGTCAGGCTGTCCGGCGCGTGGCGCAGCGCGGTGACGTCGTTCCACATGGTGGCGCCGGCCGCGACCGCTGCGCGGGCGACGACCGGCTTCATGGTGTCGATGGAGATCGGGATCGTGCTCTCGGCGCGGATCGCCCGGATCAGCGGGACCACGCGGTCGATCTCGGCGGCCTCGCTGACGGCGTCCGCGCCCGGGCGCGTCGACTCGCCGCCGATGTCCAGCAGGTCGGCGCCGTCGGCGATCAGCCGGCGCGCCTGCAGGATGGCCGCGCTGAGGTCGGCGAACCGCCCGCCGTCGGAGAAGCTGTCGGGCGTGACGTTGATGACGCCCATCACCCTCACGGGCGCGTTGGCGGGCTGGGAGGCTCGGCTCATGGTCCGGCTAGATAATGAAAAAGGGCGGCCCCGTCGCCGGAGACCGCCCTTGATCGGGTCGATTGTGGCCTAAGCTTACGCCGGCTCGGGCTTGGGCGAGATCGGCACGGCGACCGCCGGGCCGGTCGGGCGCTTGGCGTCGGCGTCTTCGCGGTTCGGAGCCACGCCCTTCAGGGCGCCGATGATCTCGTCGCCGCTCAGGGTCTCGTATTCGAGCAGCGCCTTGGCGAGCGTGTGCAGGTCGTCGAGCTTTTCCGTCAGGATCCGCTTGGCTTCCTTGTAGCCGTTGTCCACCAGACGCTTCACCTCGGCGTCGATGATATTGGCAGTGGCTTCCGAGACGTTCTGGGTGCGGGACACCGAGTGGCCGAGGAAGACCTCTTCCTGATTGTCGCCGTAGGAGACGAGGCCCAGCTTATCCGAATAGCCCCAGCGGGTGACCATGCTGCGGGCGAGGCCCGTGGCCGCCTGAATGTCGCTGGAGGCGCCGGAGGTGACCTTGTCCTTGCCGAAGATCAGCTCTTCGGCGACGCGGCCGCCCATCATGATCGCCAACCTGGAGGTCATCTGCTCGAAGTTCATCGAGTAGCGGTCGCCTTCCGGCAGCTGCATCACCATGCCAAGCGCACGGCCGCGCGGGATGATCGTCGCCTTGTGCACCGGGTCCGAGGAGGGGACGGTCAGCGCCACCAGGGCGTGGCCGCCCTCGTGGTAGGCGGTGTTCTTCTTCTCGTCCTCGGTCATGACCATCGACCGGCGCTCGGCGCCCATCATGACCTTGTCCTTGGCCTCTTCGAAGTCGCGCATGGTGACCATGCGGCGGTTCTTGCGCGCGGCCATCAGGGCGGCTTCGTTGACCAGGTTGGCGAGGTCCGCACCGGAGAAGCCCGGCGTCCCGCGGGCGATGACCTTGGTCTCGACGTCGGCGGCCAGCGGCACGTTCTTCATATGTACGCGCAGGATGCGCTCGCGGCCGGTCACGTCCGGGTTCGGCACCACCACCTGGCGGTCGAAGCGGCCGGGACGCAGCAGGGCGGGGTCCAGCACGTCGGGGCGGTTGGTGGCGGCGATCAGGATGATGCCTTCGTTGGCTTCGAAGCCGTCCATCTCAACCAGCAGCTGGTTCAGCGTCTGCTCGCGCTCGTCGTTGCCGCCGCCCAGGCCGGCGCCACGGTGGCGGCCGACGGCGTCGATTTCGTCGATGAAGATGATGCAGGGGGCGTTCTTCTTGGCCTGCTCGAACATGTCGCGCACGCGGCTCGCGCCGACGCCGACGAACATTTCCACGAAGTCGGAGCCGGAGATAGTGAAGAACGGCACGCCGGCTTCACCGGCGATGGCTCGGGCCAGCAGGGTCTTACCCGTACCCGGAGGGCCGATCAGCAGGGCGCCCTTGGGGATCTTGCCGCCCAGGCGCTGGAACTTCTGCGGGTCCTTCAGGAAGTCGACGATCTCGACAACCTCTTCCTTGGCCTCTTCGACGCCGGCTACGTCGTCGAAGGTGATGCGGTTCTTGTTTTCGGTCAGCAGGCGGGCCTTGGACTTGCCAAAGCCCATGGCGCCGCGGGCGCCGCCCTGCATCTGGCGCATGAAGAAAATCCAGACGCCGACCAGCAGCAGCACCGGCAGGCTCTGCAGCAAGAGGCCCACGAGGCCGCCGCCGGCGGATTTCACCGAGATGTTGGCGCCCTGGGTTTCCAAGCGGCGCACCAGCTCATCCTGGTTGTTCGGCGTGGTCGCGGAGAACGACTTGTTGGCGCCGTCGGTGACGATCACCTGGGCGCCGCGAATCTCGGCGCTCTTCACCTGGCCGGAGGT
This sequence comes from uncultured Alphaproteobacteria bacterium, assembly GCA_903822175.1. Taxonomy (GTDB): domain Bacteria; phylum Pseudomonadota; class Alphaproteobacteria; order Caulobacterales; family Caulobacteraceae; genus Phenylobacterium. The sequence continues at coordinate 6,821 of CAIJOB010000023.1, read as the reverse complement.
CACCTTGCTCAAGAGCTGCGAGTAGGTGATCTCGCCGGCGCTGACGGATTTGGAGCCGCCGCCGGTGATCATCGAATAGAGACCGATCAGGACGACGATAATGACGCCCCAGATGGCGAGCATGCGCAGATTCATCGGTTGGACCGCCTCGATAGAAAAACTTGGGGCCTAGACGCCTAAGATAGGAGCCTCGACGCCGTTTCACCAGTTGACCGGGCGCCGCGCGACCTAAGACCGCGCCTAAACCCCCGGCAGACCACGCTTACGACCCCAAATACGAAGGGCCGCGTCGGTAGGACGCGGCCCTTAGATAGGCATGAATTTACTGAATTAAGCGCTACCGGGCGCCAGGGCCGGTGGTCGGCTTCTTCGGGGCGGCGATCAGGCCTTCGCGCTGAGCGCGCTTGCGGGCCAGCTTACGCGCCCGGCGCACGGCTTCCGCCTTCTGGCGAGCGCGCTTTTCCGAGGGCTTTTCGTAATGGACGTGCCGCTTCATTTCGCGGAACGAGCCTTCGCGCTGCATCTTCTTCTTCAGCGCCTTCAAGGCTTGGTCGACGTTGTTGTCGCGGACGAAAATCTGAACCAGGGGTCTCTCTCCTATTGGTCGTTCGGCGCCCGGCCCCCTAACGTCCCTGGTTGAGGGGCGGCGGCGAGCGAACAAAAAGAAATTAGGTCCCGCAGGCGAGAGCCTACCGGATTGAGCGCGGCGAAATATCAGAAGAGCCTTGCGATGTCCACGCCGCACGAGAGGCTTTTCGTCTGAGCGAGAAGGTGCGGTAAAGGGGTGACATGGCCAAAGCCACTCCCAAAGAGACCGCCGCACCCGATTGGGCCGCCACCGCCGAGCAGCAGGTGCTGGATGCGGCGCTGAAGATCGCGCCGACCGAGGGCTGGACGACCCTGATGGCGACCTTAGCGGGCAAGGCTTGCGGATTTTCGGCCGGCGAGACCGAGCTTTTGCTGCCGCAGGGGCCCGCCGACCTCGCCGCCCTGCTCTCGCGCCGCCATGACGCGAGCGCCTTGGAGGCCCTGGGCGCTATCGATCCCGCCGCCCTGAAGATCCGCGAACGCATTGCGCGGGCCGTCGAGGCCCGTCTGAACACCGCGGCGGCCGACGAGGCTGCTGTGCGCCGCTGCGCGGGGTTCCTGGCGCTGCCGAGCCACGCGGCGCTGGGCGCGCGGCTGGCGTGGGAGAGCGCCGACGTCCTGTGGCGCTGGGCCGGCGACACGGCCACCGACGAGAACCACTATACGAAGCGGGCCTTGCTGGGCGGCATCCTCGCCGGCGCCATGGCCATCCGTCTGTCGTCGGGGCCCGCCGCGGCGCTGGCCTTCACCGACCGCCGCATCGCCAACGTCATGGCGTTTGAGACGTGGAAGCGGACGACCCGGCTGAAGCCGTCGAAGTTCATGGACGACATGGCCGGCGCGCTGAGCCGGATGCGGTATCGGTCGTAGTACCCCTCCCCGTTCTGGGGAGGGTGGCGAGCGATAGCGAGACGGGTGGGGAAGTCGCGTTCAAGCGCTGACTCAGGACGCCGGCCCACACTTCCTCACCCTGATCGCTGCGCGATCTGTCCCTCCCCGGAACGGGGAGGGGAGACGGCTCAGAGCGGCTTGACCCGGTTCAGATGCCCCATCTTCCGCCCAGGGCGGGCGCCGCGCTTGCCGTAGAGGTGGAGGCGGGTCTCCGGCTCGGCGGCGTATTTGGCCCAGGCGTCGGCCTCCTCGCCCAGCAGGTTCAGCATCTCCACCTGGGCGATGGCCTTGGTCGGCCCGAGCGGCCAGCCGGCGACGGCGCGGATGTGCTGTTCGAACTGGTCGACCTCACAGCCGTCCTGGGTCCAGTGGCCGGTGTTGTGAACCCTAGGCGCGAACTCGTTCACCAGCAGCCGCCCGTCGGCCATCTCGAAGAGCTCGATGCCGATCACGCCGACGTAGTCGAGGCCGGCCAGCACACGGGCGGCGATCCGCTCGGCCTGGTCGGCGGTCGCCTGCGAGACCTGCGCCGGGGCGATGGAGCGGCGCAATATGCCGCGCTCGTGGTGGTTTTCGGCCAGCGGATAGACCGCTGTGGCGCCATCGCGGCCCCGGGCGGCGATGATCGAGAGCTCTCGCACGAAATCGGCGGCGGCCTCGACGATCACCGGGACCCCGCCGAGCTCCGCGAAGGCGGCGGCGGCGTCTGGGGCGTGTTCGATCCAGCGCTGGCCCTTGCCGTCATAGCCCTCGCGGCGGGTCTTCATCAGGGCCGGCGCGCCAAGGGCGGTTACCGCGGCGACCGCCTCATCGGGCGTGTTGGCGGCGGCGAAGGCGACGGTGGGCACGCCGTGGGCGTTGAGGAAGGTCTTTTCCTCGAAGCGGTCCTGGGCGACGGCCAGCGCCCGAGCGCCGGGCGCCACCTCAATGCCGTGGGTGACCAGCCAATCGACCGCGGCCGAGGGCACGTTCTCGAATTCGTAGGTGACGAGGCTGGTGGCGGCGGCCAGTTCGGCCAGCGCCGCCTCGTCGGTGTAGTCGCCGACGATCAGCTTCACCGCCACGCGGCCGGCCGGGCTGTCGGCCTCGCGCTCCAGGACCACCACGTCGAAGCCCAGGCGCGCGGCGGCGAGCGCCAGCATGCGGCCAAGCTGGCCGCCGCCCAGGATGCCGATCGCCGAACCGGGCGGCAGCGGCAGGGCTACGCTCACGCGTCCTCCACGGTCTCGGGAATGCTGTTCGTCTGGTTCGCGGTGAAGGCCGCGAGGCGCTCAGCCACCGCCTCGTCCGACAGCGCCAGGATCTTCGCCGCCATCAGGCCGGCATTCTTGGCCCCCGCCTCGCCGATCGCCAGGGTGCCCACCGGGATACCAGCCGGCATCTGGACGATGGAGAGCAGACTATCCATGCCCTTCAGCGCCTTGGATTCGATCGGCACGCCCAGCACCGGCAGTTCGGTGAGGGAGGCGGTCATGCCGGGCAGGTGGGCGGCGCCGCCGGCCGCGGCGATGATCACCTTGAAGCCCGCGGCCTTGGCGCCCTTGGCGAAGCTGTACATGCGCTCGGGCGTGCGGTGGGCGGAGACCACCTTGGCCTCGTAGGCCACGCCAAGGCTGTCCAGCATGTCGGCGGCATGCTTCAGGATGGGCCAGTCCGAGCGGCTGCCCATGATAATGGCGACGGGCGCTGACTTCGCGCTCATGTCCTAACGGCCCCCATGTCGAAGGCGGCGGAGTATAGGCGCCGACTTTGCAGGGGCAACCAAGGACGGCTAGATTCGGCAAACTGTTGTCGCGTCTTTGATTCTACAGCCCAGCTTCGGGACCAGACCATGAAGATAACCGGCGCGCGCAACGAACCGTTTTCGGCCATGCGACGACGCGCCTTGGCGCAGGCCGGGGCGCAGGTGCGCGGCGCCTCGCCGGTGGATTCGGTGGAGATCCTTGGCATCAGCGAGGCGGAGATGACGCCTGCGGTGAGCGCCGCGGTGCAGGGCCTGCTGGGCGAGATCGACGACCTGCGCGGCGAGGTGGGCCGCCTGAAGGGCCGGCTGGCCGAGATCGAGGACCTCGCCGACCGCGACGCGCTGACGCCGTTGCTGAACCGCCGGGCCTTCCTGCGGGAGCTTGGCCGCATCCGCACCTTCGCCCAGCGTTACGGCTCGCCGGCCAGCCTGGTCTATTTCGATCTGGACGACCTGAAGGGCGTCAACGACCGGCTGGGCCACGCCGCGGGCGATGCGGCGCTGAAGGCCGTGGCCGAGCGGCTGCTGCTGCATGTGCGCGAGAGCGATATCGTTGGCCGAATGGGCGGCGACGAGTTCGCGGTGATCCTGGCCCAGGCCGACCGCGCCACCGCCGAAGCCAAGGCCGCGTCGCTGGCCCGCGCCATCGAGGCCGAGCCGCTGAAGTTCGGCGAATGGTCGGCGCCGCTGCACATCTCCTGGGGCGTGCGCGAGATCACCCAGGACGCTGAGCCCGAAACGCTGGTCACCGACGCCGACCAGGCGATGTACGCGCAGAAGCGGCAGCGGAAGAGCGCGTAGCGCTACGCGATAATATCCGGGTTCAGTTGGTCCTCGATGCGGGCGATCTCGTCCTTCAGCGCCAGTTTCTTGCGCTTGAGGCGGGCGATCAGCAGCATGTCGGGCATGGGCGTAGCCGAGATCGCCGCGACCGCGGCGTCGAGGTCGGCGTGATCCTGCCGCAGATCGCTGAGCCTGGCTTCCAGCACCGAATCTGAGAGGTCGTCGTTCATGAGCGCGCGATCCTAGCCCAGCGCCGCGGCCAGCGCAGCCAGGGCGTTGGCCGGCGCGGGCTTGCCCCAGGCCGCCGAGGCCGCCTCCAGCGCCGCCAGCGCGTGCGCGCCGCCATTTTTGCCGAGGGGTTCGAGGCTTTCCATCAGCGCGCGCTCGGCACGAAGCTCGGCGGCCTTCACATCCTCGCGCAGCCCCTCGCGGGCCCGGTCATCCACCCTGGCGAAGGCTGGCTTCAGCGCCCGGCGCACCGTGCGGATCGGCGTGAGCGCCAGCGCGTCCCAGCGGTGGGCGATGTCAGCGGCGCGGGCCAGGACGGCGGGGTCGTCGATCTCGGCCCAGACCGCCCAGAGCAGCAGCGAGCTGTTCTGGCCGTGCTCGTCCTGCAGCATGAGGCAGGCCTCCGGCACGCCAGCCTGGCCATAGGCCCGTAGCGCCCAGTCCCAGAGTCCCACTCAGACCTCCGTCCGGCTCGGATCGGCGCCAACTGGACCGACATCCTCGCCCCAGCGCTTAACCGGCGTCCATGACAGTCCGAAGAGGTCGAGCGCGCGGCCCACGGACTGATCGACCATGGCCTCCAGGCTGGCGGGCCTGGCGTAGAAGGCGGGCAGCGGCGGGGCGATGACGGCGCCCATCTCGGCGAGTTTGACCATCGTGCGCAGGTGGCCCAGGTGCAGCGGGGTCTCGCGCACCATCAGGACCAGGGGGCGGCGCTCCTTCAGCGCCACGTCGGCGGCGCGGCTGAGCAGCGAGGAGGTCACGCCCGTGGCGATCTCGCTCATGGTCCGAACCGAACAGGGCGCGACGATCATGCCCAGCGTCCGAAACGAGCCCGAGGCGATCGAGGCGCCGACGTCGGAGACCTTGTGGACGACACTCGCCTTGGCGTTGACCTCGGCGACCGACAGGCTGGTCTCTTGCGCGAGTGTCAGCGCGGCGGCCTTGCTCATCACCAGATGGGACTCGATCCCTAGGTCGCGGCAGGCGTCCAAGACGCGCAGGCCATAGACGACCCCGGAAGCCCCGGAGACGCCCACTATCAGCCTGGCTTGGTCGCTTTGCGGCATAAGCGGTCCCTAACGCGCGAACGGCGGACGAGTCCCAGCTCCACCGTTTGCAAACATATGTGATCTGACAGCCGCGCATAGCGGGTGTTCACTGTGGTTTCCAACAGCAAGGAGGCCACTCGTCATGGCGTTGGAAGCCCGGATCCGTGAACTCGGATCCCGCCACCAGTCCCTCGAAGACGCGATTCAGGACGAAATGCGCAGGCCCGCCTCGGACGACATCAGGCTCAAGGAACTCAAGCGACAGAAGCTCAAACTAAAGGAAGAGATGGAAACCCTGCGCGGCCAGATGCACTAGCGTTCATCTTCCCTCCCCGATGGGGAGGGACAGACCGCGCAGCGGTCAGGGTAGGGAGGTATGGGATGGAGTGCTGAGTCAGAACGCTGGCCCAGACATCCCCACCCGTCTCGTTTCACTCGCCACCCTCCCCGGCACGGGGAGGGAAGGAGGAACTAGTCTTCGTCATCGTCGTCGTGGAAGACCGATTCCGCGGTGTGGTCGTCGTGCGTCTCGGCGGCTTCTTCGGCGGGCTCTTCTTCCTCGACCACGCCGGTCTCTGAGGCCGGGATCAGGGTCGCGCCTTCCGGCTCGACGATGCCCTTGCGCTTGTCATCGCGGGCCTTCTTCTCGGCGGCCTTCTTGACCACCGCGTCCAGTTCCATCTGGGTCGAGAGGCCCAGGGTCACCGGGTCGACCGGCTTGATGTTGGCCGAGTTCCAGTGGGTGCGGTTGCGGACCTGATCGATGGTCGCCTTGGTGGTGCCGAGGATGCGGGCGAGCTGGGCGTCGGCCACTTCCGGGTGGTTGCGCAGGAACCAGGCGATGGCGTCGGGGCGGTCCTGGCGGCGCGAGACGGGCGTGTAGCGCGGCGTCTTCTTCTGCGGCTTCAGATATTCCGCGTGGCGGCTCTTCTGGGCGACCAGGCGGTGCTTGGCGTTCCTTTCGGCGGCGTCCAGTTCTTCGCGGGTCAGCTGGCCGTTGGCGATCGGGTCGGCGCCGCGGATGTCGCGCGCCACTTCGCCGTCGGCGATGCCCTTCACCTCAAGCGGGTGCAGGCCGCAGAACTCGGCGATCTGTTCGAAGGTCAGCGAGGTGTTGTCGACCAGCCAGACGGCGGTCGCCTTGGGCATCAGGACGTCGGTGCTCATGGTTCAGAATCCCCACTCTACGTGGTTTTTGGGTGTCGGAAATGAAGGCGCCCGGCCTTTCGGCCGGGCGGTGTGGCGCGTTCTATAGGCCGGATCAGCGTTTGTGGAAACGGGATTATGCCGTGCGGGCCCTTGGGCGCCGTCAGCCCAGGAAGATGGTGCTGGCGGTCAGCGAGCTCATCGAGACCCCCACCAGGATCATCTGATTGGGCGCGCCGTTGATGGCGCCCATGTCGATCACCGTGTCGGCGCCCACCTGGCTGACGCTGAAGGTCGTCCCGGGGTCCAGTTCCACCACGTCGTGGCCGGCGCTGAAGTTCAGGATCCGGTCGATGCCGGCGTCCTGCGAGCCGTGGATGGTGTCGTGG
>CAIJOB010000022.1 GCA_903822175.1 uncultured Alphaproteobacteria bacterium | reverse complement strand
GGGCACCCGGGCCGCTTCGGATGACGCCGGTCGGGCGGGATTGGCCCAAAGGCTACGAAAGGGGACTCGACAATGCGGCCATATCCGCCATTCTGCGGATCCAGAAGGCCGGACGGGCCGTCCATCTGGGGAATGTCAGTTCCAATGTACTTCGCTTTGCTCAGCAAGTGAGAACGGTCGACCGATTTTGAACATGGTTCGACCTCATAGCGAAGTCGCTTGCGACGTCGGAGACGTTCATGGGGCTTCAATCCGCGGTGCGTGCTGCTCAGGGCCTGTTGATCGGCGTGGGAAGCCTCGTCCTTGCGTTTCCAGCCTGCGCCCATCTCGGGGGTCCTTATGCGAGCGTTGAAGCGGACAGCGTTCGGCTCGGCGCCGCGTTGCAGTCCACCGCGACTGCGACCCACTCCGTCCACGCCCTGACCCTAGCCAACCACGGGCAGATCAAGGAATTCACGGGCGCCGGCGCTGGCGCGGTGTTTGCGGTGACATGGCGTGGGGCGGGACGACCGGATCTGCGCAGCCTTCTGGGCGAGCATTTCCAGAAGCTGCAGGCCGACAACGTCCGCCCTGGCCCACGGTCCCGGCGACAGCTGAGCGTGCATCGTTCCGACCTCGTCATCGTGACGGGAGGACATCCGGGAGGGTTCTGGGGCGTGGCCTTCCTGCCCCAGCAGATCCCAGCGGACTTCCCCTCCGGCGAACTGAGGAACTAGGCGGGACCATGTTCAAGACGTTCTGCGCGATCGCGGCGGTCCTGCTGCTGGCTGGCTGCAGCGGCGGTGGTGGTGGCGGTGGCGCCGCGACCACCACCACCACGCCCAGCTCCGGAGGCGGTGGGACGCCGGCTACGTTGAACAACTATGTGTCTGTCACAGTCGATAACGGCCCCGCGGCCCTGCAGGCCGGACCCAACGGCTACACGTCGAACAACGTCGCCTTCGTCTCCGTCACCATCTGCGCGCCCGGCAGCACGACCAACTGCCAGACCCTCGACCACGTCTCGGTGGACACGGGATCTGTCGGCGTCCGGCTGATCGGCCCCGCGCTGAACTCCAGCCTGCTCACCTCTCTGACGCCGGAGACTGACGCATCGTCCAACCCGGTGGGCGAGTGCTACCAATATATCGACGGCTATGTGTTCGGCTCGGTCCGCTACGTAGATCTCTACATCGGCGGCGCGAACCCCGGACCCGGGCAAGGTGAGAAGATCTCAAACATGCCGGTGAACGTGCTCGCCGACCCTTCGAGCAGCGCCTTCTCGAACGTGCCCGCGAGTTGCTCCGCCGTGGGCGGACCCAACGAGGGGATTTCGGTCCAGGCTTTCGGGGCGAACGGCATTATCGGCATCGGTGTGACCGCGACCGATTGTGGTTCCTACTGTTCAAGCGGCACTTCTGCCCAGTTGAGCCAGGGCAATCCCATCTACTACGATTGCCCCGCGAGCGGCTGCAGGACTGCAATTGCGCTCCCGGCTTCGACCAGCGCGCCCTTTCACCAGGTGATCAACCCGGTCGCAGGCATGGCCGTGGACAATAACGGCACTATGCTGGTGCTGCCGTCTGCACCATCGACCGGCGCGCCCAGCGCAGCCGGCACGCTATATTTCGGCATTGGCACCCAGACCAACAACGGCTTGGGGTCGGCTCAAGCCTATACGGTGACGGGTTCGTCGAGTCAGTTGGGCCCGGGTTTTCTGACAGTCACCTACAAAGGGACGGCTCTCCAGTACAGCTTCCTCGATAGCGGCAGCGCCGGTTACTATTTCGAAGACGGCACGATCACGCGCTGTCCGAGTTCGGGGGACCTCGATGGTTGTTACTGCCCGGCCTCGCCTATTTCCCTGACGCCGACGATCACCGGCTTAAACGGAGCCACGGTCTCCGGCGCCTTCACCCTCTACAGCGCCCAGATCCTGTTCAATTCGAACAATGCAGTCCTACCGGGCCTCGGCGGAAATTCGAGCGTCTTCTACCCGAACATCGACCCGAGTTTCTTCGCGCAGAGCTTCGACTACGGCTTGCCATTCTTCTACGGGCGCTCCGTCTACACATCGATCGAGGGTACGACTGTGAACGGGACCACCGCCGCCACCCCCTTCTTCGCCTTCTGACGGCCCGCAATCCACCGAGGCTTTTAGGCGCCGCCCGGCGCATCTTACGTTCCCGCCATTACAGATCTCAGAAGTATGCCGCGGCGACGCCGAACCAGGTCACCGACGCACCACTTGCGGAAGTTGGATCCGGGCCGGAAAACGGACCCTCGGACCCGACCTTGTCCGCCTTCGACCCTAGGCGGGCCCTTGATCCGGCTCTTGCGCGGTAAGAGATGCTGGGCGCGGGCGATTGTCACCGTTGCGGGAAATCCCCTTCAATACCTGTTGAATCGAAAAAGACTGTGCCTGCCGCGTCCTAAAGTCGATTTGTGTGTCAAACGGCACGCAATCGGGACCCCCTATCGTCTTCGAGGTCGTGGGCCGGCGGGGCGCCGTGGCCGACGACGTCCTGGCGCGGCTGGCGCGGTTCGACGAGGGCCTGGCCCTGCACGACGCCCGCGATTTCACCGCCGCGCGCGCGCTGTTCCTGGCGCTGGCGCCCAGCGACCCGCCATCGGCGGTGTACGCGCAGCGCTGCGAGACCTATTCTGAGACGCCGCCGCCCGCCGACTGGCAGGGCGAGTTCACGATGACCCACAAGTGAGGGCAAGCTGATGGACCATCCCGCAGACTCCAACCCGGCAGACTGGGGCCGCCGGGGCCTGCTCACCGGCGTGGCCGCCGCGGGTCTGGTTGGCGCGACGCCGGCGCTGGCGCAGTTCAGCGGGCTGCCGAGCCTGCCCGGCATGCCGGCCCTGCCCGCCGGCGCCAGCAAGATGGTCGACCTGGCCGGCCAGGCCGCCAATGTGCTGGCCAGCATGCAGATCTCCGAGGCCGACGAGATCTCGATGGGGACCAACTACTACGAGCGGTTCATCGACCAGTCGGGCGGGCTCTACAATTCGCAGAACGCCCAGGACGCGCTTCGCCGCTTCGCCGAGCCGCTGATCGGCACCTCCAAGCGGCCCAACTTCAAGTTTGAAATCGCGCTGATCGACAACGAGACGGTCAACGCCTGGGCGCTGCCGGGCGGCAAGCTCGCTGTGCACAAGGGCCTGATCCGCTATGTGGCGACGCCCGAGGAGCTGGCGGCGGTGATCAGCCACGAACTGGCCCACGCCGAGTTCAGCCACGGGGTCGCCCAGATCAAGAACAAGAAGTTCGTCCAGGGCATGGGCGGCATCGCCAAGCAGCAGGTCGTCGACCTGGCGGCCAAGAAGGCCGGCTCCGTCGGCGCCTTCGCCACCCAGGAAGTGCTGACCGCCTTCGAAGGCCCGGTCTATGACATGATCACCAGCGGCTATTCGCAGGACTTGGAATACACCGCCGACGGCCACATCGTGCCGGTGTTCCACACCATCGGCTACGACAGCGCCCACGCCAGCGACTTCTACAACACCCTGCTGCGCCTGGTGCCGCCCAACACCAAGGCCACCACCTCGCTCTATGCCACCCACCCCGGCACCAAGGACCGCATCAAGCGGCTGCAGGCCGTGGCCTTGAAGGACAAGTCGCCGACCGCGGCCAGCTCCACTCACCCGGGCTGGGCCGAGCTGAAGGAAGACTTTCCGACCCGCACCCACTTCCGCCTGACCTAGACCCATTGCGGCCGCCACAGGTGCAACGGATTGCGCGGCCGCTACTCGTCTGTGGCGTCGTCGCGCCCCTGCTGGCGCTGGCCGCGACGCTGGCCGCCATGGCCGCCTTTCCGGGATTCAATCCGGCCCGGCAGTATCTCAGCGAACTCGGCGGCCCCGCTGCGACCCATCCGCTGATCTTCAACGCTGGCGTCTTTACCGCCGGCGTGATGACGGCGCTCGCCGGCGCGGGGTTCGGCCTGGCGATGGTGAGGCTCGCCAACGCCCGCATCGCCGGCGCCCTGACCGCCGCGGTCTTCGCGCTGGCCGGCGCGGGCCTGGCGCAGGCGGCGATCTATCACTGGCCTGATCCCAGACATCTCGCGATCAACCTGGCGCTGGGTATCCAGCTCGCGCCGCTGCTCCTGCTCTGGGGGCTCTGGCCGCTTGCCGGCGTCCGGCGGCTGAAGCTGTTCCTGGCGCTGGTCTTTGTCGCCATGGGCGTTCTGACCGTGCTCACCAAGCACCTGGTCCTGCCCAACCTGGTCAACGACGCCAACGTCGGATGGTGGGAACGCGGGTATGCGATCATCCTGGTGGGCTGGGTCGGCGTGGCGGCTTTTGCACTGCAGCGATGCCTCCGGAATGTGTCGCTGCCGCAAAAATAGGCTGGACAACACCCACCCATCAGTGATTTAGGCGAGTTCACGATTCCGTGATTGCTTGTCTGCGAATCGGCTGAATGCTGCGTCGCAACATCAATGACGCCGCATCAGACGGCTGGGGCCTTGGACGGGACGCGCATGAACGATCTGGCGAACCGCTTCGAAAGATCGGCCGACTGGCGCGAAGCCGATATCGCGCCGGCCTTCTGGCTGCCGCCGGAATCGCCGCTGGCCATGCCGCGCCAGACGCTCGAGACATCGCTCGAGACGCCCGTCGAGCCAGCAGAAGCCTTCCAGCCGGCCACCTCGCCCGCCAACATCGCCGCGCGGCGCCTGGCCGTGTTCGGCGGCGCGGCGGTCCTGACGGCGCTCGTCGCCATCGGCCCCTTCGTCCTCTACCGCCGCGGCGGCTTCGACGGTCTTGAGGCGCTCGGCTTCGGCGTTTTCGTGGTGCTGGTCGGGGCCATCGCCTGCTGGTTCTGCACCGCGGTGGCCGGGCTCTTCGTCCTGAAGACCGGACGCGAGCAGGACGACCTGGCTTTCGCGCCGCATCCGCCGACGCCGACCACGCGCACCGCGCTGCTGATGCCGATCTACAACGAGAACGCCGAGGCCGCCTTTGCACGCCTGGCGGCGCTCGACGCGTCCCTGGCGCGGCTGGGCGCGTCTGAGGCCTTCGACATCTTCGTGCTCAGCGATTCCACCCGCGACGACGTGATCTTCGCCGAGCGCGCGGCCTTCCTGTCGCTGCGCCCGCAGGCGTCGAGCCGCCTCTACCTGCGCCGCCGGACCAAGAACCTGGAGCGCAAGGCCGGCAACATCGCCGACTGGGTGCGCAAGTTCGGCGGGGCCTATGGCTTCATGGTCGTGCTCGACGCCGACAGTTCGATGGCCGGCGAAACCTTGCTGCGCCTGGCCGACGCCATGCAGCGCAATCCAGGCATCGGCCTGATCCAGACCGCTCCGACCATCACCGGCGCCGGCACCCCGTTCGCGCGGATGAGCCAGTTCGGCGTTCGGATGTACGGCCGGGTCGCCGCGGCGGGCCTCGCCTGGTGGGCGGGCGCGGAAGCCAGCTACTGGGGCCACAACGCCATCGTTCGTGTCCGCGCCTTCGCGGACGCCGCCGGCCTGCCGATCCTGCCGGGCGCCAAGCCGTTTGGCGGCCATGTGCTGAGCCACGACGTGATCGAGGCCGCCCTGCTGCGCCGCGCCGGCTGGGCGGTGCATGTCACCGCCGCCCTGGACGGCAGCTGCGAAGAGACCCCGCCGACGCTCACCGACTTCATCCAGCGCGACCACCGCTGGTGCCAGGGCAACCTGCAGCATCTGCGCCTGATCGGAGCGCCGGGCCTGCATGGGCTCAGCCGCTCGCAGCTGGGCATGGGCGCCATGGCCTATCTGTCGTCGGTCCTGTGGTTCGCGGGCCTGGCGATCGGGCTCATCCTGCAGCTGCGCTATCCCGTCGATTGGTCGTCCTTCTGGTATCTGCTGCATCCCAGCTTCACCCCCTTCATGCTGACCTCGCTGCTGTCAGGCATCCTGCTGATCGGCCCCAAGCTACTGGGTTGCGCGCTGGTTCTGAGCCGGCCGGGCGAGCGCCGGGCGTTCGGTGGCGGCGCGGCGGTCCTGAAGAGCATGTCGCTGGAGATCGTGCTGTCGGCGGCGCTCGCCCCGATCCTGATGATCGCCAACACCCGCGCGGTCTTCCTGACCCTTCGCGGCCGCGACGTGGGCTGGCGGCCGCAGCAGCGCGACGCCCAGGGCCTGGCCTGGCGGGACGCCCTGCGCGCCATGACCTGGCAGATGATCGCCGGCCTGGTGTTCACCGCCGCGCTCGCCTTCCGGCCGGACATGGCGCTCTGCTTCGCTCCCATCGTCCTGCCGCTGCTGTTCGCCGCCCCTCTGGCGGTCTTCACCTCGCGCCTCAGCGTGGGCGAGCGGATGGCGCGGGCCGGCCTGCTGGCCACGCCGGACGACCATGGCCTCAGCGCCACGCCGGTGGTCTTCCGTCCGCTCGCGCGTCCCGCCCCCACATCCGCCTCACAGCCCCCGCAGGCGGCCTCGATCTAGAAGCGACTGCGACTGTTTCGCAGCAGGCCTTGAGAACTGGCCCGACGCGCGCCACCTTGACCGTAACAGGACAGGGCGGGCTTCATGGCGACAACTCCCTCCAAGACGCCCCTCAAGGGGCGCCGCATCGGTCGCTATGTGGCGATCGGCATCGCCGTCCTGGTGGTGCTGTTCCTGATCAAGGCCTGCGCCTTCCCGACCAAGCCGCCGCCCCGCTACATCACCGCGCCCGCCACGGTCGGTGACATCGAGCAGACCGTGCTGGCCAGCGGCACCCTGCAACCCTTCCTGCTGGTCGATGTGGGCGCCCAGGTCTCCGGCCAGGTGAAGTCCCTGAAGGTCGCCTTGGGTGACGCCGTCCAGAAGGGCCAGGCGATCGCCGAGATCGACCCGGCGACCCAGCGCAACACGCTCCTGATCGCCCAGGCGACCTTGGAACAGCAGAAGGCGCAAAAGCTGTCGCTGGAGGCGACGCTGGCGCAGGACAAGCTGCTGCTGCAACGCCAGTCGACGACCTACGCCGCCCAGGCGAGTTCGCAGCAGGATCTGGAGGCCGCCCAGGCCGCCACGAAGAGCGCCCAGGCCAACCTCGCGGCCACCAATGCGCTGATCAAGCAGGCGACCGTCTCGGTCGACAACGCCCAGGTGAACCTCGGCTACACCCAGATCGTGGCGCCGATCGACGGCGTGGTCGTCGCGATCCAGACCAAGCAGGGCCAGACGGTCAACGCGGTGCAGTCGGCGCCGACCATCGTCAAGCTGGCCGACCTGGCGACCATGACCATCAAGGCGCAGATCTCCGAGGCCGACGTGGTCAAGGTCCATCCGGGCCAGAGCGTCTATTTCACCATCCTGGGCGACCCCGACCGGCGCTTCTACGCCAAGCTGCGGGCCATCGAGCCCGCGCCGGATTCGATCACCAGCACGACGACGGCCACCGCCAGCCCGTCCTCGACGGCGGCGGTCTACTACAACGGCCTCTTTGAGGTGGCCAATCCCGATGGCGTCCTGCGCACGTCCATGACCGCCCAGGTCTACATCATCCTGGCGTCGCAGAAGCATGTGCTCACCGTGCCCTCGGCGGCCCTGACCTCGGCCGGTGCGCCAGGCGCCTACACGGTCCGCATCCTCACCGACCCGAAGAAGCCGCCGGCGGTCCGCAAGGTTCAGGTGGGCGTCAACAACAACGTCACCGCCCAGGTGCTGAGCGGGCTGAAGGCCGGCGAGAAGGTGATCGTCGGCGAAGGCGCGCCCACCGAGGCGCCGGCTCGCCCGCCCGGCGCGCCGGGCGGGCCGCCGCGCGGGCAGGTCCGGATCGGCGGCTAGGCATGGCCCCGCCGCTGCTTCAGCTGACGCACCTGCGCCGGGAATATCCGGCCGGCGACCAGGTGATCGCCGCGCTGGAGGACGTGACGCTGACCATCGAAGCCGGCGAGATGGTGGCCATCGTCGGCGCGTCCGGCTCCGGCAAGTCGACGCTGATGAACATCCTGGGCTGCCTCGACCGGCCGACCTCCGGCTCCTATCAGGTGGCCGGGCGCGACACCGCCAGCCTCGATCCCGACGAGCTTGCCGAACTGCGGCGCGAGCATTTCGGCTTCATCTTCCAACGCTACCATCTGATGGCCGACCTGACGGCGCTGGCCAATGTCGAGGTTCCGGCGATCTACGCCGGCCAGCCGACCGCGCAGCGCCGCGAGCGCGCCAGGACACTGCTCACCCGCTTCGGCCTCGCCGACCGCCTCGACCACCGGCCCTCGCAGCTCTCCGGCGGCCAGCAGCAGCGGGTCTCGATCTCGCGCGCCCTGATGAACGGCGGCCAGCTGATCCTTGCCGACGAGCCCACCGGCGCGCTCGACTCCAAGAGCGGCGCCGAGCTCATGAAGGTGCTGGAGGAGCTGAACGCCGAGGGCCACACCGTCATCATCGTCACCCATGACATGAAGGTGGCCGAGCACGCGCGCCGCGTCATCGAGATCAGCGACGGCCTGATCATCGCCGACCGCCTGACCGGCCGCCCCGCGCCGCCACCCGTCGAACGCGCCGCGCCAGCCCACGGCCGCGCCAGCCTGGGCGCCGTTGTCCAACGGCTTACGGAAGCTTTCCGCATGGCGCTCTCGGCCATGAACGCGCACCGCCTGCGCTCCTTCCTGACCATGCTGGGGATCATCATCGGCATCGCGTCGGTGGTCTCGGTGGTGGGCCTCGGCCAAGGCTCGCGCGAGGTGATCCTCAAACAGATCAGCTCCATCGGCACCAACACCGTCGACGTCTATCCGGGGAAGGACTTCGGCGACGAGAAGGCCTCCTCGATCCACACCCTCACCGCCGCCGACGCCGATGCGCTGGCCACCCAGAGCTTCGTCGACAGCGTGACGCCCACCGCCACCACCTCCGTCACCCTGCGCTACCGCAACGTCTCGGCCACCGGCACGGTCAACGGGGTCGGCGAGCAGTACTTCCGGGTCCGCGACATGGAGATGGCCAACGGACAGGTCTTCGACCGCTCCGCCGTGCGCCAGCAGAGCCAGGAAGTGGTCATCGACGACAACACCAAGCGCAAGCTGTTCGGCGACGCCAATGCGGTCGGCCAGGTGATCCTGCTGGGCTCGGTCCCCTGCCGGGTGATCGGGGTCGCGGCGCACAAGGACAGCGCCTTTGGCAACGGCAACAACCTCAACGTCTATGTCCCCTACACCACCGTGCTCGGCCGGATGCTGGGTCAGGCCTACCTGCGCAACATCACCGTCCGCCTGACCGACAACACGCCGGGCGATGTCGCGGCGGCGGCCATCGTCAAGCTGCTGACCGCCCGCCACGGGACGCAGGACATCTTCACCTTCTCCACCGACGTGATCCGCAAGACCTTCGAACAGGCCACCGCGGCCCTGACCCTCCTGATCGGAGCCATCGCCGCCATCGCGTTGATCGTCGGCGGCATCGGGGTGATGAACATCATGCTGGTGTCGGTCACCGAGCGGACCACCGAGATCGGGGTCCGCTCCGCCGTCGGCGCGCGGCGCAGCGACATCATGAGCCAGTTCATGATCGAGGCTTCCCTGCTCTGCCTGATCGGCGGTGCGTTCGGCGTCACGCTGGCGCTCGGCCTTTCTGCCCTGATCAATCAGGTGGCCGGGCCCAATCTGAAGGTGGTGATCTCGCCGCTCTCGATCCTCGTCGCCTTCGGCTTCTCCACCCTGATCGGGGTGGTGTTCGGCTTCATGCCGGCGCGCAACGCCGCGCGTCTCGACCCGGTGGAGGCCCTGGCCCGCGAATGACCCGCCTCCCGCGCCTCCTCGCCGCGACCGCGCTCGCGGCCGTCCTCACCGGCTGCACGGCCCTGCACACGCCCTATCAGCGGCCTGCCGTCACCATCGGCCCGCAATGGAAGGGCGCCGCGGCCTCGACCCCCGCACCCGCCGGCGACCGCTGGTGGACCCGCTTCGGCGACCCGCAGCTCGACGCGTTGGTCGACCGCGTGCTGGCCCGCGACAACGACCTGGCCGCGGCCGGCCTCGTGCTGCGCCGCGCCCAACTGCAGGCCCGCTTCGCGGTGATCAACCCGACGGTCGGCGCCAACGTCACCACCAGTTCGCTCGCCACCCTGCGCGACCCGAAGATCTCCAGCCGCACCGACACCGGCTCGCTGTTCGCCAGCTACGAGCTCGACCTGTTCGGCGCGCTCGCCGCCCAGAAGAGCGCCGCGGCCTGGGAGGCCAAGGCCACCGCCCAGGACCTGGAAAGCACGCGGCTCTCGCTGATCGCCACCACGGTCAACGACTACTATCTGGTCGCCTTCCTGAACGAGCGGGTGGCGCTCGCCGAACAGAGCGTCGACTATGCGCAGCGGGCGCTCGACCTGGTGCGGGTGCAGGCCAAGGCCGGGAGCGCGTCTTCGCTGGAAGTGGCCGAAGCCGCGCAGAACCTGGCGAGCCAGCAGGCCGGCCTGCACGACCTGACCGAACAGCGCGTCGAGGCCCGCAACGCCATCGACCTGCTGCTGAACGGCGAGCGCCAGGCGCCCGCCAACGAACTCCCCCGCCTGCCGCAGGGCGCGCCGCCGCCGGTGGACGCCGGCCTGCCCGCGAGCCTCCTCGCCCGCCGTCCGGACCTCAGGGCCACCGAGCTTCGCCTGCGCGAGCGGCTGGCCACCGCCGACCAGGCGCGGCTGAGCTTCTATCCCGTCCTGTCGCTCACCGGGTCGCTCGGCGGGACCAGCGCCGCGCTTGGCCAGCTGCTCACCCATCCGGTCGGCACGGTCGGGACCGAGCTGGCCCTGCCGTTCCTGCAGTTCGACCAGTTGAAGCTCGCCGTCGGGGTCTCGAAGACCAACTATGAGCTCGCCGCGGTGCAGTTCCGCCAGACGCTCTACCAGGCGCTGACCGACGTCGAGAACGCGCTCTCCGCCCGCGAACAGTTCGCCGCCCAGGCGCTGGCGCTCGAGGACTCGCTGACCAATGCGCGGACGGTCGAGCGGCTGGACGAGATCCGCTATCGCGCCGGGTCGATCCCCCTGCAGGTCTGGCTCGACGCCCAACAGACACGGCGGCAGGCTGAGGCGGCGCTCGCGCAGAATCGTCTCAATCGGATCGAGACCTATGTCAGCCTCTGCAGATCCCTGGGTGGTGACGCCGTGCGGCCCTAGATGATGCGGACTTCGAGTCCAGCGCGCTGGGCGCATCTGTCCTCCGCGCGCTTCGAGGCGTACACTCTTCGACACTAGTCACGGGGGTGGCGACTATGAGACAGTCTAAGGCCGAAAGGGTCCTTCCCCGCGCATGAACGCGTCGACGGCCAGCCGCAAGGCGCCGCGCGCCGCGGATTCCGGCGGGGCGCTGTTCTGGCGGCTCTTCCGGATTTACCTTTTCGCCTCGGTGACCGCGGTGTCGGTGTCGATGCTGCTGGGCCTGCTGGGACTGCAGTTCACCGGCCGGCAGTGGCTGCTGTTCTGGGGCTGCGTCCCCTTCGCAACCGCCTTCTTCACCTCCGCCGATGTGGTGGTTATTCGCCGCCACCTGCGGCCGCTGAGCCCGGTGCTGAGCGCACTCGACCGCGGCGAACAGCCCGAGCGGGCGCAGATTGCGCAGGCCCTGGTGCGGGCCCTGAACATGCCGCAGTTCTCTGCGGTGCGGGTCATCGTCCTGCATGGCCCGATGGCGACGATTTCGCTGCTCGGAGCGATCTATGTGATCAACGGCTTCTTCGCCGCTGGCGTCGCGCCGTGGCAGGTGATCGGCCTGGGCGCGCTGATCTTCTTCTTCGCTTCGCCGGCCCACGCGATCTTCGAATATTTCGAGGTCAGCCGCGCGATCGAGCCGATCGCCATCCGGCTGTCCCGCGCGCTCGACGGGCCGATCCCGGCCGAGCAGGCGGCCGAGCTGATCTCAGTGCCGCTGCGCAACAAGCTGCTGTTCCTGGCGGTCTTCGTCTGCTCCCTGCCGCTGGTCTTCTTCGCGGTCTCGTTCCTCTACAAATTCGACCGGATGATCTCCGCCCACGGCTACGTGGTGCCGGCCCCGGAGATGTTCTCGCTCTACGTCTGGTGCGTCAGCGTCGTCGCGGTCTGCATCATCGGGGCCGTCTCCATGGCCGTGCTCACGTCGCGCGAGGTCTCGCGGTCGGCGGCGCGGGTGATCGAGGCCATGCGCCGGGTCGAGAGCGGTCATCTGGACGACGCCAAGCTGGAGGTGGTCAGCACCGACGAATACGCCGACATCTACCGCGGCTTCGGCCTGATGCTGGATACTCTGCGCGAGGAGCAGCAGATCCTCGAGGTCACCCAGGATCTGGCCGGCGAACTCTTGTTGGAGGTCCTGATCGCCCGGATCATGACGGCGACCACCCAGCTGCTCGCCGCCGAACGCGCCTCGCTGTTCGTCTATGACGAGAAGGCCGACGAGCTGTTCAGCCTCTACGCCGACGGCATCGAGACGCGGCAGATTCGCGTGCCCACCGACCGCGGTATCTCCGGCGCGGTGTTCACGACGGGCCGCACGGAGAACATCACCGACCCCTACGCTGACGAGCGCTTCAACCAGGAGGTCGACCGGCGGACCGGCTTCACCACCCACTCGATCCTCTGCGTGCCGATCACCAACAAGGCCGGCGCCCGCATCGGCGTCGCCCAGGCGCTGAACAAGCGCGGCGGGGTGTTCACCGCCAAGGACGAGGCGCGGCTGAAGGCCTTCGCCGCCCAGGTCGCGGTCAGCCTGGAAAACGCCAAGCTGTTCGACGACGTGCTCAGCATGAAGAACTACAACGAGAGCATCCTGCAGAGCACGTCCAACGGCATCATCACGCTGGACGCCGACGGCCGGCTGGTGACCGCCAACGGCGCGGCCGAGACCCTGCTGGGCCGCACCCGCGAAGAGCTCATCGACCACAGCGCCGAGGAGCTGTTCTCCGCCGACAACGTCTGGATCCTGGAGAGCCTGGGCAAGACCCAGTTCACCGGCGAAACGGTCCTGGCCATCGACGCCGATCTGGTCCGCGGCGACGGCGTGGCGGCCACCGTCAACTTCACCGCCATGCCGCTGATCGACGCCAGCGAGGAGCGCATCGGCTCCATGCTGGTGCTGGAAGACATCACCGAGGAGAAGCGCGTCCGCTCCACCATGAGCCGCTACATGTCCAAGGAGGTCGCCGACCAGGTGCTGGCCGCCGGCGAACTGGAGCTGGGCGGCAAGGAGCAGAAGGTCACGGTGATGTTCTCCGACGTGCGGAGCTTCACCTCGATCGCCGAGGCGCTCGGCCCGCGCGAGACCGTGTCGCTGCTCAACGAGTATTTCACCGAGATGGTCGACGCCATTTTCCAACATGGCGGCATCCTCGACAAATATATGGGCGACGGGATCATGGCGCTGTTCGGCGCCCCGCTGGTCGGGCCCAACGACGCCGACAATGCGCTCGCCGTCTCCGACGACATGATGCACCGGCTGGCCGACCTGAACGTGCGCCGCGTCGCCGCCGGCCAGGCCGCGCTCGACATCGGCATCGGCTTTTCCACCGGCCCCACGGTCATCGGCAACATCGGCTCGGTGCGCCGTCTGGACTACACGGTGATCGGCGACACGGTGAACCTGGCCTCCCGCCTGGAGAGCGCGTCCAAGCAGTATGGCGCGAAGATCCTGCTGTCGGAGATGACGGTCCGCGACCTGAAGCACCCGGCGACGCTGCGCGAACTCGATCTGATCCGGGTGAAGGGCAAGGACCGGCCCGTCGCGGTCTATGAGTCCCTCGGCTACCGCGCCAAGGAGACCGCGTTGCCGGCGCTGCTGAAACTGCACGCTGAGGGCATCGAGGCCTATCGGGCGCGCAACTGGAAGGCCGCCGCGCGCGCCTTCGACGGAGCGCTGGAGCTCTATCCCAACGACGGGCCGGGCAAGGTCTACCGCGAACGCTGCAAGCTGCTGATCAAGACCCCGCCCGCCGACGACTGGGACGGCGTCTGGAACCTGACCGAGAAATAGGCGCCTGCCCTGGGCGTGATCGGCGAACGCCGTGACGCCGATTCCTCGCCCCGATCTGTTTACGGCGGCATCGCGCTCTGCCTATCGTCCCGCCTCGTTTTGGGGATGGGGCAAGTTCCATGAAGTTGTGGACCTGGACAGTCGCGCTGGTCGCGGCGGCGGCGCTTAGTGGATGCGCGATCACCGCGACGACGGGCCCAACGCCGCCGGCCAAGGCGGCCGAGGCCGCGCCGCCGCGCGCTGAGGCCAAGCCGCTGCTGGCGGGCCTCGATCCGATGGTCCACGCCGACGCCTTCCCCTCGACCTACAAGGCCATGCCCGGGCGCCCGACCGCGGTGGTCGGCGCCAGCGTCTTCACCGGGACCGGCCAGCTGATCGAGAACGGCGTGGTCCTGGTCAAGGACGGCAAGGTCGAAGCGGTCGGCGCCGGCCTCGCCGTCCCCGCCGGCTACGAGGTGGTCGACGGCAAGGGCAAGTGGGTGACGCCCGGCATCATCGACGCCCACAGCCACCTGGGCGTCTACGCCTCGCCCAGCGTGCAGGCCAATTCCGATGGCAACGAACTGACCAATCCGGTCACCGCCGAGGTCTGGGCCGAGCATTCGGTCTGGCCGCAGGACCCGGGCTTCAACACCGCCCGCATCGGCGGCGTGACCACCATCCTGGTGCTGCCGGGCTCCGGCAATCTGATCGGCGGCCGCGGCGTGGTGCTGCGCAACGTGCCGGCCCGCACCGTGCAGGACATGAAGTTCCCCGGCGCGCCCTATGTGCTGAAGATGGCCTGCGGCGAGAACCCCAAGCGGGTCTACGGCTCCAAGGGCCGCGCGCCCTCGACGCGGATGGGCAATGTCGCCGGCTACCGCGCCGCCTGGATCAACGCCCAGGACTACCAGCGCCGCTGGGATGAATACCGGGCGAAGGTGAACAAGGGCGAGAAGGCCGACCCGCCGAAGCGCGACCTGGGGCTCGACACCCTGACCGGCGTGCTGCGCGGCGAAATCCTGGTGGAGAACCACTGCTACCGGGCCGACGAGATGGCCCAGATGATCGATATCTCCAAGGAGTTCGGCTACCACGTCGCGGCCTTCCACCACGCGGTGGAGGCCTACAAGATCGCCGACCTGCTGGCCGAAAATCACATCTGTGTCGCCACCTGGGCCAACTGGTGGGGCGGCAAGATGGAGATGCTGGATGGCATCGAGGCCAATGCGGCCCTGGTCAACGCGGCCAAGGGCGGCTGCGCGGTCATCAAGTCCGATGACCCCGACCTCATCCAGCGGCTGAACCAGGAGGCCGCCGAGGCGCTGGCCGCCGGACGTGCGGCGGGGCTGACGATCAGCGAGGCCGAGGCCATCAAGTGGATCACCTCCAACCCCGCCAAGGCTATCGGCGTCGACAAGCAGACCGGCAGTCTGGAGCCCGGCAAGCGCGCCGACCTGGTGATCTGGGACCACAATCCCTTCTCGATCTATGCGCGGACCGACCGGGTCTATCTGGACGGCGCCATCGCCTATGACCGCCACGACCCCCGATATCAGCCGCGCTCGGACTTCGACCTCGGCCAAGCCGGCGCAGGAGTCCGCTGATGCGTAAGCTGCTCATGAGCGCTGCGGCCCTGGCCGCGCTCTCCGTCGGTTTCGGCGCGCACGGCGAGACCGTGGCCATCACCAACGCCAAGATCCTGACCGCCGGTCCGGCCGGCGAGATCGCCTCGGGCACGGTGGTGATCAAGGACGGCAAGATCGCTTCGGTCGGGCCCGGCGCCGCTGTGCCGGCGGGCGCCCGGGTGATCGACGCGCACGGCGGCGTCGTCTCACCGGGCTTCTTCGCCACCGGCTCGCTGCTGGGCGCGACCGAGGTCGGCTCGCTCGGCAACGACCTCTCGGTCAACAACCCGGAGATCGGCGCCTCTTTCGACATCCAGTACGGGCTCAATCCGGGCTCGGTGCAGTTCCCGGTCGCGCGCCTGGGCGGCCTCACCAGCGCCGTCGTCCTGCCGATCCCGGCCGGCCGGCGCGGTGGCGACGCGGGCGAGGAGACCGACGAGGAAGACGCCAGCGCTTACACCGCGGGCCCCAGCGGCGAGGGCTCGAAGTCCCACGGCCTGTTCTCGGGCCAGGGCGCGGTGATCGACCTAGGCAGCGGCGAGACCATCCTCACCAAGGCCAAGGTCGCCATGGTCGCGCCCTTCGGCAGTGGCGGCGCGGCCATCGCCGGCGGCGCGCGCGGCGCCGAGTTCGTGGCGCTGAAAGAGGCCTTCGCCGACGTCCGCGAATATATGAAGAACCGGGCCGCCTATGACCGCGCCGGCTTGCGTGACCTCGGCCTCTCCAAGGGCGACCTGGAGGCCCTGATCCCCGTGGTCGAGGGCCGGATGCCGCTGGTCGCCAACGTGAGCCGCGCGTCGGACATCCGCCAGGTCCTGGCCTTCGCCCGCGACGAGCACATCAAGCTCATCATCAACGGCGGCCAGGAGGCCTGGAAGGTCGCCGCTGAGATCGCCAAGGCCGGCGTGCCGGTGCTGCTGAACCCGCTGGATGACCGACCGGAAAGCTACGAAGAACTGGCCGCCACCATGGACAACGCCGGCCGGCTTTCCGCCGCGGGCGTGACCGTGGCCCTGGAAGCCACCGGCGGCTCGGCCCGCGAGCGCGAAACGCGCTACGGCGCCGGCAACGCGGTGTCGCACGGCATGGCCTATGACGCGGCGCTGAAGGCCATCACTATCAACCCGGCGAAGATCTTCGGGGTGGCGGACCGCACCGGCTCCCTCGAGCCCGGCAAGGATGCCGACTTGGTGATCTGGACCGGCGACCCCTTCGAGCCGCTCAGCCAGCCGACCGCGGTCTTCATCCACGGCCAGGCCCAGCCGATGACCTCCCGCCAGACCGAACTGCGCGACCGCTACAAGGACCTCGGCCGGCCCCTGCCTCCGGGGTACACGCACCCCTAGCGCGGTTGGCCGAGCATCGACGGCGCAAGCCGACTGGGCAATTACTGCGGGACGAAGCCAAAATACCCCCTGTCAGGCAAAGCAAATTCGCCTGCTAGGAGAATAGGATTGCAAGGCTCGGTGACGGCGTAAATTATTATTCAGAAATTAATTTTTGGGGCTTGCCTGCTATGAAGACGCACCTTCTCGCCGCCGCTGCGGCGCTCACTCTCGCGGTCTTTGCCGCTCCCGCCTTCGCGGACTCGATCAATTTCAGCCAGTTCGGTCCTGAGTACACCTCGGTCAGCGATCCGGCCCTGGGCACGACCGTGGGCGGCGTGGGCTTCTCGATCACCGGCCCCGGCGCGGGTTTCACGGTCCTGTCCGATCCGAGCAGCTGGTACGGCGAGTTCCCGAACGGCACACCGTTGCTCTATCACAATGGGTCCCCCGGTGCGGTGACCATCACCTTCGACATCGCGATCAACGGCATCACCGAACTCGCCCTGCAGGATAACCTGTTCGGCACCTATACGGCGTTCCTGACGGCCTACAACGGCGCATCGGTGGTCGGCACCAGCCAGTACACCGTGTCGAACCCGGGCGACCCGGAGCCGAGCTTCATCGTGAACGGCCAGATCACCTCCCTGGTGATCACCTCGAGCAATGACGGCCAGGGCTGGGCTCTTGGCGGCTCCGGCGGCGCGGCCTACACCAACACCGGCGTTCCCGAGCCGGCCTCCTGGGCCCTGATGATGCTGGGCTTCGGCGGCTTGGGCGCGGTGATGCGCAATCGCCGCCGCCCGGCGCTCGCGGTCGCCTAAGGCTCCCACGACCTACATCTACTGAACCACTGGGCGCGCCGCCGATCGCAAGATCGGCGGCCGCTTTGCGTCTGGGGTTCAGCTCCAGGCGCCGCCTAGCGCGCGGGTCAGGTTCACGCTGGCCTGCGCCCGGCGCGTGGTGAGCTGGATCTGGGTCTGCTCGGCCGACAGCGCCGCGGTCTGGGCGGTCACCACGTCCAGATAGGTCGCCACGCCCTGGCGGTAGCGGATGTTGGCGAGGTCGACGCTGCGGCGCGCGGCGGTCACCGCCTCGTTTGCATCCGTGGCCTCGGCCGCCAGGCGGTTGGCGAGCGCCATCTGGTCTTCCACATCGCGGAAAGCGCTCAGCACCACACCGCGGTAGTTGGCGCTGGCCTGCTCGAAGGCGGCCTTCGACGCGCGCACGCCCGCCGCCCGCCGGCCGCCATCGAAGATCGCGCCGACCAGCTGCGGGCCGATCAGCCAATAGGTGTTGGGCGCGGCGAGCAGGCCGCCGCCGCCGGCGTTCTGCCACCCCGCCGTGCCGTCCAGCGTCAGCGCTGGGAACAGCGCCGCGCGGGCCACGCCGACGTCGGCGTTGGCCGCGGCGGCCCGGCGCTCGGCCGCGGCGATGTCGGGGCGGCGCTGCAACAGGACCGAAGGCGCGCTCACCGCCACCACCGGCTGCGGCAGAGCACTGTCGACAGGCGCCAGGCTGAAGTTCGAGGCGCTCTCGCCGATCAGGGCGGCGATGGCGTGTTCCATCAGGGCGCGAGAGGCCCGCACATCGGCAAGCTGGGCGCGGGCGCTGGAGAGCTGGGTCTGGGCGCGGGCCACGTCGAGACCGGTGGCGGCGCCGCCATCGTGCAGGACGTTGGTGAGGTCGAGCGCCTTGGCGTAGGCGGCCACGGTGGTCTCGAGCAGGCGGATCTGCGAATCGAAACCGCGCACCGCCAGATAGTCGTCGGCGAGATCAGCCTGCAGGCTGAGCCGCGCCGAGCGCAGGTCCGCCTGGCTCGCCTGGGCCCGGTCGCCCGCGCCGCCGGCGAGGTTCCGCAAGCGGCCCCAGAGGTCGATCTCATAGGCCAGCGAGGCGCCCACGGTGCTGGTCGTGTAGTCGTTCGCGCCGCCGACGCGCAGCGGCGCATTGTCGGAGCGGCGCTGGCGGGTCGTAAGCGCGTTGCCGTCGACCTCCGGGATCAATCCGGCCCGGGCCTGCGACGCCAGCGCGCGCGCCTGATCGTAAGCGGCGACCGCGGCGGCGAGCGTCGGGCTGGCCTTCTCCGCGCGCGCCTCCAGGTCGTCGAGCACGGGATCAGAGAACATCGCCCACCACTGGCCGCGCGCCTGAGCATCTGCCGGCTGGGCCGGCGTCCACGGCCCCTGTTCCTTGAAGGCCTGGGCGATCGGCGTGGCCGGCGGCGCATAGGCCGGCGCCAGCGAGCAAGCCGCCAACGCCAGCGCCGAGGCGCCGGCTGCGACCAGGCCGAGCTGGCCCATCGGCCTCACGCGCCCGCCTTCGGGTTCGAACCTTGCGCCGACGCGCCGGAGACCCGCACCAGATCACCGTCGACGAGCGACTCCGGCGGATTGTCGACCACCTTGTCGGCGGCCGACAGGCCCGAGCCGATCTCGACGCTGGAGCCCAGGTCGCGGCTGATCACCACCGGGCGGATCTTCACATGGTTGTCGGGCCCGACCACGGCCACCACCGGCCCAGCATGGCGGTACTGGATGGCGGTCACCGGGATGCGCGTCGTGGTGATCGGCGAGGTCAGCTTGAAGCTCACCGTCGCGTAGTCGCCCGACTTGATGCGGCCGTCGGCGTTGTCGAGGGCGAGTTCGATCAGTTCGGTTCCGCTTTGCGCGCCCACCGCCTGGGCGTTGTTGGCGACGGTCGCCTTGAAGGTCTGGCCGGCATATTCCGGCACCATCAGGTCGGCGGTCATGCCGGTGTGCACCAGCGCCGAATAGTTCTGCGGCACGCGGACGTAGACCCGCAGTTTGCGCTGGTCGGCGACGGTGAACAGCGCCGGATCGGTCGGGCCGCCGGTGGCGCTGATCAGCGCTCCGATGTCGGTGGAGCGCGTGGTGACCACGCCCGCGAACGGCGCGGTGATCTTCTTGAAGCCTTCCAGCGCCAGCAGGCGGTTGAGGTTGGCCTTCGACGAATTGACCAGCGCGCTCTTGGCCGCCAGGTCGCCGGTCTTCTCCTCGGCCTCCTGCTTGGAGACCGCGTCGGCCGCCACCAGGCCCTGCCAGCGCTTGGCCGTGGTCGCCGCCAGGCTCTGGTTGGCCTGGGCGGTGGCGAGGTCGGCGCGGGCCTGCAGCACCTGCTGATCGAGGTCGGGCGTATCGATGTCGGCCAGCACCTGGCCGGCCTTCACCGGCGTTCCGATGTCGACGTACCAGCGCTTCAGATAGCCGGAGACCCGGGCGTGGATCGGGGCGGTGGAGAAGGCCTGGATATCGCCGGGCAGGTCGAGCTGGCGCTGGCCGCCGCCGTCGATCTTGGCGAGGTTGATGGTCGGGATCGCCTGCTGGCTGGTCCACGCCTTCTGGCCCTGGTCGGCGCTGACCCGGCTGACCAGACCGCCCACCACCACCACGGCGGCGACGCCGATGGCGATGACGGCGGCGAGCTTCAGGCGGCCGTCGGAGACGTGCTTCACCACCGGCGTTGTGGCGTCGTGATGAACGACATCGTGCGGGGTGGCGTCAGGCATAGGACTCTCCGGCAGCCGTGGTCGGCGTGGGCTGCGCGGCATGCGCGCGGCGGCCGTGCACCAGGCTGAAGACAACGGGAACGAACATCAGGGTGGCGATGGTGGCGAAGATCAGCCCGCCGATCACGGCGCGGCCCAAGGGCGCGTTCTGCTCGCCGCCTTCGCCGAGGCCCAGCGCCATGGGCGCCATGCCGATGATCATGGCGAGCGCCGTCATCACCACCGGGCGGAACCGGGTGAAGCCCGCCTCGGTGGCGGCCATCAGGGCGTCGCCGGTGGCGTTCAGCCGCTCGCGGGCGAAGCTGACCACCAGGATGGAGTTGGCGGTCGCCACCCCCATGCACATGATCGCGCCGGTGAGCGCCGGCACCGACAGCGTCGTGCCGGTGGCGAACAGCATCCAGACGATGCCCGCCAGCGCGGCCGGCAGCGCCGTGATGATCACGAACGGGTCGAGCCACGACTGGAAGTTCACGACGATCAGCAGGTAGATCAGCACGATCGCCGCCAACAGGCCGAAGAACAGGCCCGAGAAGGCGGAGTTCATGGTCACCATCTGGCCGCGCAGATCGACCGTCGCGCCCTTCGGCCGGTCCTTGGCCGCGTCCTTCAGGATCTTGTTGATGTCGCGCGTCACCGAGCCCAGGTCGCGGCCCTGGGTCGTGGCGAAGATGTCGATCACCGGCTGGGCGTTGTAGTGGCTGGCGACCGCGGTGGTGGAGCCTCGGGTGATCGACCCCAGGCCGCCCAGGATCAGCGCCTGGCTGTTCCCAGCCGCCGAGCCGTTGATCGGCACGTTCTCCAGCCCAGAGATCGAGTTCAGCCGGTACTCCGGCGTCTGGGCGACGATCGGATAGGAGACGCCGGTCTTGGGGTTCACCCAGTAGGTCGGCGCGCCCTGCGAGCTGCCCGCCAGCGTCGTCACCAGGGAGTTGGTCACGTCGCGCTCGGAAAGCCCGAGCTGCGCGATCCGCGCCCGGTCGACATCGACCCGCAGTTCCGGCGAGCTCTCCGGCTGCTGCATGCGCACGTCGGCCAGGCCGCGGACCATGCGGATCTTGCGCAGCAGCATGTTGGCGTAGGCCCGGTTGGCGTCCGGGTTCGGGCCGGCGACCTGCAGGTCGATCGGCGCGGGCGAGCCGAAGTTGAGGATCTGGCTGACGATATCGGCCGGCAGGAAGGCGAAGACGGTGCCGGGGTATTCCTGCGGCAGCACCTCGCGCAGGCGCTTCACATAGGCCTGGGTCGCGTGGTGCTTCGGCTTCAGGCTGACATAGATGTCGCCATCCTCCGGACCAATCACCCCGGAGTTCGAATAGACCATGTTGATGGAGCTGTTCGGGATGCCGATATTGTCGACCACCGAGCCCATCTCGTCGGCCGGGATCACCTGGCGGATCGAGTTCTCGATGCGGCGGAACTCCAGCGAGGTGTCCTCCAGCCGCGTGCCGACCGGCGCCCGCACGTGCAGCGTCATCTGCCCCGCATCCACGGCCGGGAAGAAGTTGCTGCCCAGGAATGGCGCCAGGCCGAACGACGCCACGACGACCAGCATGAAGACGATCAGGAACGGCCGGCGCGCGTGCATGGCCCGCTCCAGCAGGCCCGCATAGACCGAACGCACGGTCCCGAACCCGGCCTCGAACCGGCGCTGGAAACGCGCGAACGGATTGCGGCTCCCCTGGCCGGCCGCGGCCTCTTCGGCGTGCGTCCGCAAGAGGTACATGGCCATGGTCGGCACCAGGGTGCGCGACAGGATGAAGGACGCGATCATCGCGTAGACCACCGACATGGCCATGGGCACGAACAGGAAGCCCGAGATGCCCTTCAGCATGAACATCGGCACAAAGACGATGCAGATGCAGAGCAGCGAAACGAAGGCCGGGGTGACGATCTGATTGGCGCCGTCGAGGATGGCGGTGCGCACATCCTTCCCCTGCTCCAGGTGCCAGTTGATGTTCTCGATGGTGACCGTGGCGTCGTCGACGAGGATGCCCACCGCCAGCGCCAAACCGCCCAGGGTCATGATGTTCAGCGTCTGGCCGCTGGCCGACAGTGCGGCGATGGCCGCCAGCACCGCCAGCGGGATCGACACCGCGATGATCACCGTGGAGCGCCACGACCCCAGGAACAGCAGGATCATCACGCTGGTCAGCGCGGCTGCGATGGCGCCTTCCTTGACCACCGAGGAGATCGCGCCCTTCACAAACACCGACTGATCGTTCAGCGCGGTGATCTTGAAGGTCGAGGGCAGCTGCTCGGCCAGGCTCGGCAGCTTGTCCTTCACCCCCTGCACCACGGCCAGCGTCGAGGCCGAGCCGTTCTTCAGGATGGTCGACAGCACCGCGCGCCCGCCGTCCACGTGGACGATGTTGGTCTGCGGCGGGGCGCCGTCGCGCACCTGGCCGACGTCATGGATGAAGATCGTCGCGCCGTTCACCGTCTTGATCGGCAGGTTGTTCAGGTCCTCGATCGTGTCGGCGGCGTCGTTCAGGCGGACGTTGTACTGAAAGGACCCGATCTTCACGAAACCCATCGGCAGGATCTGGTTCTGGTTCGCCAGCGCGGTCGTCACGTCATTGGCCGACACGCCCTTGGACTGCAGCGCCTGCGGGTCCAGGTCGATCTGGATCTGCCGCAGCTGCCCGCCATAGGGGTACGGCGTCGCCGCCCCCGGCACCGTGGTCACCGCCGGGCGGATCACCACCTGCGACAGGTCGAACAGCTTCTGTTCCGACAGCGTCTTGTCCGAATCCGCGAGCTGCAGGATCGGCACCGTCGCGGCCGAATAGTTGAGCACCAGCGGCGGGTTCACCCCGGCCGGCATCTGCTTGAGCGAGGTCTGGGCGGTGGAGGTGACCTGGGCGGTGGCCGTGCGGATGTCGATGCCCGGCTGGAAGTAGATCTTGATGATCCCGATCCCGGTGATCGAGGTGCTCTCGGTGTGCTCCACGTCGTTGACCGTCGTGGTCAGGAACCGCTCAAACTGAGTGACAATCCGGTTCGACATCTCGTTCGACGACATGCCGGCGAAGTTGAAGGCCACCCCGATCACCGGGACCCTGATCTCCGGGAAGATATCGGTCGGCGTCTCCAGGGCGGCCATCACCCCAAAGATCATGATCAGCACCGCCATCACGACGAAGGTGTAGGGGCGCGCAAGCGCGATGCGGACGAGAGCGTTCAAAGCGAGGCCTGCTCCGGAGCTGGCGAACTGTCGGTGATCCCCCGCGCTCTGACGGCGCTCGACGTTTCCCGCTGCTGCTTTCGCGAACCCCACCGCCGAAGGCCAATGAAGATAGTTTTATATTCGGGTTATGGGCGGGCCGCGGCCTGGACGCCCCGCGCCTTGCGGGTGGGTGAGCGGACATTGGAAGCGGCCGGGATCGACCACATGTGACTGGCTGGCGAGCTTCAGAGCTTACGCGCGGACTGTCACGACGTCTCGAAGCAACAAATCAAAGGCCGTGGTTATCACAGTGGGACGGATGCTGATGGGTATCCCATTACCCCCAATCAACCGTCGTCAATAAGACGGCACCATCCCATAATATATAGGCCCGCCTTCTAGGTCTTTGCGAATGATATTCGGGATATCAAAACTACGTCCTCGTTGCGTCGTTATTATAATTGACCGAAGTATTGCAGGCCGCGCCTCGTCTCGAAGTTCGTCCACGACTATAGTACTTCCCGGCAAATCGACCGCAGAAATGACTAGATTTGAATTGAGCGCAGGTGTAATATTATCAATCTCACATGCGATAATAATCCTTTCCCTAATCACGTGAATGAACGCTCCACCTCTACCAAATGGTAAGCCACTTCGGCATAAAAACTCGAACGCCGTATCTCCATTGTCAATTCTGGTTATATCTGATCTCAGAATATCTCTTACAATTTCATCTCCAGATTTATATATTTGTATATCGGGATTCGAAACGAATCGTCCATCGGGCCATAGATTCCAAGGTGGCGTATCGTACGGGATATCCCCGACTATACCTTGCTTATGATATTCTTTCTCCTTCATTCGTATACTTGCACAAAATCGCCGCATTCTCGGATCATCGCACTTTATTTCAAATCTAAGATCTAGATTCACCGTCTCAATAGGTTCCATAGCGCGCGCTATTTCATGAACACTTTTTTCTGTCTGCGCGATAAGCTTGGTCTCCGCTCCTCTTTCCTGTTCGGCGCGTTGCTCAGCAGATCGATCTTCTGACCATTGAGCGTAGAATCCGCCGATCATTGTGAGGATCGTCGCGACGAAGAACACGCGGCCCCAAATCGTAAACTTGCCGGTGCGCCTGTCCCTGATGTCGAAAGCCGCACTCAAAAGCGCGAACGCGCCGCCGGTGACGACCGCGATTTCTTTCCAGTAGGTCGCGAAATGGTCCATTGCGCCCCTGCCACCCTGTAGCCCACGCACCTATTGTCAGCGGGAGCTGATTCCGTGCTTCTTGCGACCGGCATTGGCGACGTACTTGATCTGCGCCTCCGTCGCACTCAGCAGGTCAAGCGGGTCATCGCGATTCGATCGAAGCCCGATCGGCACCTGCTGCCAGTTCTGAATGCGATCACGGATACCCGCGAGCAACGTTATCCCCATGTTCACGTCGGCAAGGACCGATAGCGGAGTGTTGTCGGGGTTGGTGGCGACACCTTGAAGAGTTGCCTCGGCCGTCCGAATGAGAGCCGCCGCGGCGTCTCGCCGGGAGTAGATATTGCTGGGCGAAAGGGTCCGCCCCACCTCGGCGAGTGTGGCGGCGGCTAGATCAAACAGATCATAAACCTCGGCGACGCGTGCCGCCGCAGCAGTCGCGACCCTGGTGCGCGCTGTGCTTTCGGCCTGCTCGGCGCGTTGCATGGCCTGCCGCGTCAGCTCGTTTTGGGTCACCGCCGCCTCGGCCTGGGTGCGGGCGTAGCTGGCGGCGCGGTTGGCGGCGAGAGCACTGACGACGCCAGCTGCCGCACCGCCAATTCCTCCAACCGTGCCAATGACGCTGCCGGTCGCTGTCCAGTCGATGTCCGCCAACCATCCCATGCCGCTAAGCCTTGCACAGCCACGCCCGCCCACCAAACAGAGCGGACAAGGTTGGCGCGATCGCTATGTTCAGCCAGCGCCAGTATCCGCTGTCTTGCGATAGGGGGAACGCCCGCTCCTGGCGCGTAGCCGCCGATAACGCTCGTGGCTGCAACCGTCCGGCATGGGGCAAGCGCACGTCACCCCGACCGTCCCCGGGACACTACCCCGCCTTAAACCTCATGGTCAGATGCGGAAGCATCGTGGGAGAGGTTGGGAGAGGACGGCTGGGCCTGGGCTACATCTCAAACCTCGGACCAACGGCCCTCGATCCAACCCCTTGCACAGGTCAAAGCCCGCGCCGCCCTCTCCCAACCTCTCCCTCCGCTCCGCGAGGGAGAGGCGCAAAAAACCTTGACTCCGACCTTGATCTATGTTCTTGTTTTGTTCTATGACACGCACCGCCAAACAGGAACGGGTCGAACAGGTCCTCGGCGAGCTCGCCGAGCTCGGCCTGATGCTGGCGCGCGACCTGGCGACCGAGGCGCGCGCCTGTGAGGACCCAGACGCGAAGGCGGCCCTGGCCGCCGCCTTCCAGAAGACCGCCCGCACCGTGCGCCTGACGCTGGCGCTCGACGCCAAGCTGGACCGCGACGCGGCCCGCGACGCGAGGGACGAGGCGACGGCGGCCGAGGCGTGGGCGGCGGACGTTCAGCTGCGCGAGAGCGCGGTCATGAAGGCCGCCGAGGCGGTTTGCCGCCAGCTGACCGACCCTTCGCCCGAAGAGACCCAGAAGCGCGCGTGAAGGCCGCGCTCAACCGCCTGCTCTGGAATGAATCCGAGGGCGACCAGGAAGAGTACGAAGTCCTCGTCGAAGACCTCGACGCCCGCCTCTATGAGGCGCAGGACGCGCCCGGCTTCACCGACCTGCCCATCGAGGTCCTGGCCCAGAAACTGAAGGACGACATGCGGCTCACCGGCGAGCTGGTAGTCACCACCGCGGCGGCCCTGACCCCGGCGAACATCGCCGATCCGCCCCTGGCAGACACGGGCTAACCCCCACATCCGCTCATCCCGGCGAAAGCCGGGACCCAAGCTGACTCCAATGTCGTCGCGCCGGCGGCGCCCAGATCCCCTGCGCCCTATGGGTCCCGGCTTTCGCCGGGATGAGCGGGGCATGGGCGGACGTGTCCCCTAGGCCTCCATCCCACGCGGCCAGCAGTTCAGCGCCACCTTCAGGCCGGGCCGCGCGTCCTCCAGCACCAGGGTGAAGTGGTGCAGGCGGGCGATGGCGGTGACGATGGAAAGCCCCAGGCCCGAGCCGGGCTCGGTGCGGGCGCGTTCGGCGCGATAGAAGCGCTGCAGCACCGCGTCGCGCTCGGCCGCCGGCACGCCCGGGCCGTTGTCGGCCACCTCGACGCGCGGCCCCTCTTCGCGGGTCAGCAGGCGCACGGTGACCTTGCCGCCCTTGGGCGTGAACTTCAGCGCATTGTCGACCACGTTGCTGACCGCCTCGAACAGCAGCGTCGGGTCGGCCTGCACCTGCGGCGCGTCGGCTGCGATCTCTGCGGCCAGCTCGACGCCACGGTCCTCGGCCGACGGCGCGTGCAGTTCGATCACGTGCTCCAGCACGCTCTGCAGGCGGACGGGTTCGAAGAAGGCCTGGCGGTCGCGCCGCTCGATCTCGCCGATCCGCTGCAGGGCGCGGAAGCGGACCAGCAGTTCGTCGGTCTCGGCCAGCGCCTGGTCGATCATCTCCCGCTCGGCGCCGACCAGCTTGGTCTCCTGCCGCACGCGGTAGAGCAGCGCGCGCAGGCGGTTCAGTGGCGTGCGCAGGTCGTGGGCGACGTTCTCGCCGACGCTCTTCACCTCCCAGAGCAGGCGTTCGGTCTCGTCGATCATGGTGTTGGCGACGCCGGCCAGCATGTCGATCTCGTCGCGCCGCGCCGAGACCGGCAGGCGCACCCCAAGCTCGCCCTTCAGCGCCGCGCGGCTGGCGTCCCGCAGGCTGTCGATGCGCTGCAGTGGCCGCAGGCTGAGCAGCGCCGCGGCGCCCAGGCCCATCACCAGGATCAGCCCGCCGCTGACCTTGAGCGCGTTGACGATGATCTCCCGCAAGCCGGTCAGCACCAGGGCGTCATGGCCGACGAACAGGATCTCGCCCCAGGGCATCCGCTGGACCAGCGCCCGCGATCCCGGCTGCAGGCCATGCTGGCGGATTTCGTGGGTCTTGCCGTCGATGGGGAAGCCGGACGGCAGGGAGCGCACATTGCCGCTGATCCAGATCCCCTCGGCGGAGAACAGGCCGTAGTAGCCGATGTGGCGCGCGTCGGTGGCCACCGCCTGGGTGACCCGCTCGGGCAGGCGCTCGGCGCCGCCGACCGTCAGGTTCTTGGCCTCGCTGACGCAGATCTGGTCGATCTGGCGGGTCAGGTATCCCGCCGTCTGCTGATAGATCAGGCCCAGCAGCGCCATCAGCGCCAGCGCGAACACCGCCCCGTTCATCAGCGTCAGCCGGAACGGCGTCGTGCGCCAAAGTTCACTCGGCCGCATTGAGCGCATACCCCGAGCCGCGGACCGTCTGGATCAGCTGCTTTAGTCCCGGCCGGTCGATCTTGCGCCGCAAGCGGCCCAGATGCACGTCGATCAGATTGGTGCCGGGGTCGAAGTGGTAGCCCCAGATCGCCTCGAAGATCATCGTCCGCGTCAGCACCTGGCCGGAGTTGCGCATCATATATTCGAGCAGCTTATATTCGGTCGGCATCAGCCGGATCTCCACGGCCCCGCGCCGTGCGGTCCGGGTGATCAGGTCAAGGTCGAGGTCGGCCACCGACAGGCTGAGCTGGCGCGGCGCATCGGCCCGCTGGCGCAGCAGCACCTCCAGCCGCGCGGTCATCTCCTCCGAGGCGAAGGGCTTGGCCATGTAGTCGTCGCCGCCGGCGCGCAGGCCGCGGATGCGCTCGTCCACGTCACTGAGCGCACTGATCATCAGGACCGGGATGTCGATCTCGGCGCCGCGCATGGCGGTGACGATGGCCAGACCGTCCGTCCCCGGCAGCAGCCGGTCGAGGATCACCGCATCGAAGGCGCCGCTGAGCGCGCGCGCCATGCCCTCGCGGCCGTCGGCCACCCACTCGACCGCGAAGCCGTGGCCTTCCAGCTCGGCGACGATCTCCTTGCCCGTGGTGGCGTCGTCCTCGATCGCCAGGATCTTCGGCATTCAGGGTTCCCGTAAGCGCCCCTCGTCTGTAGCGCGAACCCGCGGCCTCGCCCATAACAACGCGGTCGGATGGAGGCCTCGCGTTGAGCATGGCGATGGATCGCGGGCGCAAGACGCAGGGCCGGTTCGCCGGCATGCGCCTGCTGCGCGGCGGGACCTTCCGCATGGGCTCCGACGACTTCTATGCCGACGAGCGGCCGGTGCGCGAGGCCAGCGTCGGCGACTTCTGGATCGACGAGACGCCGGTCACCAACGCCGCCTTCGCCCGCTTCGTGGCCGCCACCGGCTACGTCACCTTCGCGCAGATCGCCCCGGACCCGCGGGACTATCCGGGCATGGCGCCTGAGATGGCGCGCGCCGGCTCCCTGGTCTTCACGCCGCCGAGCGGACCCGTCGACCTGCAGGGCCAGGCCAGCTGGTGGGCGTTCGAGTTCGGCGCCGATTGGCGACGGCCGCTGGGACCAGGCGGACCAGACGCCCTGCCCGACCATCCGGTGGTCCACATCGGCTATCCGGACGCGGCCGCCTATGCCCAGTGGGCGAAGAAGCAGCTCCCCACCGAGGCCGAGTGGGAATTCGCCGCGCGCGGCGGCCTCGACGGCGCGGCCTACGCCTGGGGCGACGACTTCGAGCCGGGCGGCGTCCCGCAGGCCAAGACCTGGCAGGGCGTGTTCCCGCACGACAACCGCGCGCCGGCCGGCCTGGAGCGCACCTCGCCGGTCGGGTCCTATCCGCCCAACGGCTTTGGCCTCTACGACATGATCGGCAATGTCTGGGAGTGGACGGCCGACTGGTACGTCCAGGCGCCGCAACCCGGCGCGAGCTGCTGCGGCAAGCCGCGCTCCGAAGCCCTGGCGCGGGCCGAAAGCTGCGACCCGGCCTCGCCCGTCGCCGGCATCCCGCGCCGCGTCGCCAAGGGCGGCTCGCACCTCTGCGCGCCGAACTACTGCCAGCGCTACCGTCCCGCCGCGCGCTGGCCACAGCCGATCGACACGACCACATCGCATATGGGCTTCCGCTGCGTCGTACGGCGATAGTCGAGGCAGGGAGGCGCTCAATGACCCGACATCAGCCCAGCCGGCGCGCGCTGGTCGCCGGCCTCGCCGCCACGGCGGGTCTTGCCACGACCGCGCAGGCCCAGCCCGCGAAACGCCCGAACCTGGTGTTCTTCCTGGGCGAAGGCCTGCGGAACGACGAGTTCGGCTTCATGGGCAACAAGGCGCTGAAGACGCCGAACATGGACGCGCTCGCCCGCGAAGGGACGGTGTTCAAGAATGCCTTCGTCACCAACGCGCTCTGCCTGCCGTCGCGCGCAAGCTTCCTGACCGGCGCCTACAGCCACACCACCGGCGCCACGACCAACGAAGAGGCCACCGTGCCGATCAGCTTCCCGCTGGTCTCGGACCTCCTGAAGGCCGCCGGCTACGAGACCGCCTTCGTCGGCAAGAGCCATGTCTCCGGCGCCCTGCTCGATCACCCGTGGGACTACTATTTCGGGTTCCGGGGTCAGGCTGACTATCTGAACCCGACGATCACCGAGCGGATCGGCGCCGGCGAGGCCACGACCAAGACCTACCGCGACACCTATGTGGACGATCTCCTCACCGACCGCACGGTGGCCTGGCTGGAGCGCCGCACGGGCGACAAGCCGCTGTGCCTCTTCGTATGGTTCTGGTCACCGCACGCGCCCTTCTACCGCCCGCGGCACCTGCTGGAGCGGTTCAACGGGGTGAAGGTCCCGGTTCCGGCCGACTTCGACGAGGACCTGAAGGACTACCCCGGCAAGCCGCGCGCGGTCGCCAACGCCGCCAACAAGATCGGCACCACCCAGGTGTTCTTCGACGATCCGCGGTCGCTCGAGGAGCTGGTCAAGGACCACTGGGCCGGTGTCGAATCCAACGACGAGAACGTGGGCCGGGTGGCCGATGCGCTCAAGAAACGCGGCCAGTGGAACGACACCGCCGTGATGCTGAGCTCAGACCACGGCTTCTTTCTGGGCGAGCACAATTTCTACGACAAGCGGCTGATGTACGAGCCGTCGATCCGTGTGCCGATGATCGTGCGCTGGCCCGGCCGCGCCAAGGCCGGCCAGAGCCGCGAGGAGATGGTGCTGAACCTCGACGCCGCGCCGACCCTCCTGCAGATGGCCGGCCTGCCGATCCCCGCGACCATGCAGGGCCGCAGCTTCCTGCCCCTCGCCGAGGGCCGCGCCGTGAGCGACTGGCGCAAGGACTGGCTCTACGAATATTACGAATATCCCGGCTACGAGAACGTGAAGCCGAACCGCGGCGTGCGCACCGAGCGCTACAAGCTCATCCACTACTTCACCGAGCCGCAGGAGTGGGAACTCTACGACCTCAAGACCGACCCCGGCGAGGACCACAACCTCTATGGAAAGCCGGAGTTCGCGACGCTCACCGCGGAGCTCAAGGCGCGGCTGGAGGCCCTGCGCGCCGAGACGCACGACAACTACGTCTACAAGCCCAGCCGCTATCCGATGCCTTCGGTGATCTTTGGTCCGTCAACCACGGTCCCGCAGCCCTGGCGACCTCAGTCGCATTGAGGCCATCTGGGGGCTTGGCGACCTGAGACCGTCGACCTGAAACCGCCTCAGCGCTGGGTGAGGCCCGCCACGAGCACCAGCACCGCGGCGCGGACTTCGGCGGACTGAATTCGTCCGAAGGCGGCTAACAGTTGGGCGTCCTCGGCCTTGGCGTCCTTCACCGGAGCGCCCTTCTCGGCCTCGTGCAGGATCTCGGTCACCGGCATGCCCAGCGCATCCGACAGCTTGACGAGCATGGTCGCCGAGACGCGGTTGGTGCCGTTCTCGTACTTCTGCACCTGCTGGAAGGTGATGCCGAGCTTACCCCCCAGAGCCGACTGGGACATGCCCAGCTCGCGGCGGCGGCGGCGGATGCGTTCTCCAAGCGCGGCGTCGAGGGCGCCGTGGCGTGGATTGCGGGACTCTGCAGCCATCTAGACCCCTGGCAGTTGCGCAGCGGCGTATTCTCGCAGACGCCCAGAATTGCACAACAAGCTGGACGAACAATGAAATGCCGTTGAATCGGCTATAGCGAAGGAGTCGGGCCTTCACTACAGCGCGGTGGTTGCGATCCGCCCTTATCGGGCTCAACCATGCCGCGCACCTGAGGAGTCCCGAGCCGATACGCCCCAGATGGGTCGCGCGCGCATCGGTGGAAAGAAGGGCTGTTGATGCAAATTCCTCGTCGTGACCTGGCGCTCGCCGCCGCCCTCGCGCTGACCGCCGCCGTCGCCGTTTCGGGGCCGGCGCGCGCCGCTCAGCTCTGCGGCTGGCTCACCGAGAAGGTCTCGGCGGACGACGTCCACGATTTCGCGCTTTGGCTGCAATCGGACAGCGACATCGCCTTTTTCTACAAGATGTCCGGCAAGGGCGTCGTCACCCCATCGGGATCCAGCTACGGCCCCGGCAGCGGGACCTTCTCGCTGCGG
The DNA here is from genome assembly GCA_903822175.1 of uncultured Alphaproteobacteria bacterium. Classification (GTDB taxonomy): domain Bacteria; phylum Pseudomonadota; class Alphaproteobacteria; order Caulobacterales; family Caulobacteraceae; genus Phenylobacterium. The sequence goes on along the minus strand of CAIJOB010000022.1, from coordinate 126,056 downwards.
CCCGGACGGCCGCAAAATCCGTGGGGCTACGGCACCAATATCTCGCAGGGCGACATCGATATCGTCGCCGAAATCCACGAAACGCCGAAAAGCGTCTTCGACGACACCGAATCGCCTCTGCTGGTGACATGGGTGTTCCAGCGCCACGTGTCTGCGAACGAGAAGAAGCCGCCCACCGACTTCGCCAAGCATCAATGCATCACCGTCCCGAACCAACACTGACTGGGCCCCGCCGGCATGTGTGACACCCTGGTCGCTCTGGCGGGCTCGACGGCGCGGGGCGCGGCGCTGTTCGCCAAGAACAGTGATCGGGAGCGCAACGAGGCGCAGGGCCTGGAGCTGTCGCCAAGGCGCAGCGGCGGCGGGGACCTGAAGCTCACCTACCTAACCATCCCCGACGCACCGGCGACGCATGCCTGCCTGCTCAGCCGGCCGTTCTGGATGTGGGGCGCGGAGATGGGCGCCAATGAGCATGGGGTGGCCATAGGCAATGAGGCCCAGCACGCCAAGACGCCGGCCGAGCGCAAGCGCGCGCTCACCGGCATGGACCTGGTCCGGCTGGGCCTGGAGCGGGCGGCGACGGCGGCGCAGGCGGTCGAGGTGATGACTGGCCTGCTGGAACGTTATGGCCAAGGCGGCGACTGCGGGCACCTGGGCCGGTTCTACTACAACAACGGCTTCATCGTCGCCGACGCCACGGAGGCCTATGTGCTAGAGACCGCCGGGCGTTGGTGGGCGGTGGAGCGGGTGGCGAACCATCGGGCGCTCTCCAACGCCTACTCGATCGGCCGCACCTATGACGCGGTCAGCGTCGACCTGGCCGCCCACGCGCGGCGCGAGGGCTGGACCGGCGCCGATGGCCGGTTCGACGTGGCGGCCGAACTGCTCGATCCGGTGCGCGATGCCGCGAGCTTCGGGCGCGGCCGCTGCGCGCGGGGCAATGCGCTGCTCGACCGCGCTGCGCCCAGGGTGACGCCGGGCTCCATGATGGCCGCGCTGCGCGACCACGGCGAGGACCCCGACTGGAGCCCGGCCAACACGCACGGGCGGACGATCTGCATGCACGCCGCGCAAGGGCCGCGCCGCAGCCAGTCGGTGGCCTCGATGGTCAGCGAGCTTAGGCCTGGCCGCGCCGTCCACTGGCTGACCGGAACCTCAGCGCCTTGCATCAGCCTGTTCAAGCCGATGCTGTTCGAGACCGGCCTCCCACCCCAGGGGCCGGCGCCCACCGACCGCTTCGACGACGAGACGCTGTGGTGGCGCCACGAGCGGTTGCATCGTGCCCTGCTGCGCGATTTCTCGGCAGGTCTCGCTTCGATCGAAGGCGAGCGGGACGCGCTGGAGGCCGAGTTCCAGGCGCGGATCGATGGGGCCCTGGACGCGGGGGCCGAGGTCCTGAAACGGGCCGTCGCCGAGTGCTGGCGGGAGGCCGACGCCGCCGAGGCCCGCTGGTTGGCCGCCCTCGACAGAGGCGGCGCGGCCGGCCATGGAGCGCATGGTCGCAGCTGGGCGCGGCTCAATCAGGTGGCGGGCCTGCCGCGAACCTGATTTCGTAGGGCCGAACACGCCCGCGGGACCGACACCATGAATGACCTGTCTGATCGCCTGAACCGCCCGGACCTCGACGCCTTCTGGATGCCGTTCACCGCCAACCGGCAGTTCAAGGCCGATCCGCGCCTGTTGGTCTCCGCCAAGGGCGTCCACTACCGCACCGAGGACGGGCGCGAGGTGATCGATGGCTCGGCGGGCCTGTGGTGCGTCAACGCCGGCCATGGCCGCCCGGAGATCGCCGCCGCGGTCAGCCAGCAACTGCTGGCGCTGGACTATGCGCCCTCGTTCCAGATGAGCCATCCGCTGGTCTTCGACCTGGCGACGGAGCTGGCCAAGCTGGCGCCGGCCGGCCTTGACCGCATCTTCTTCACCAACTCCGGCTCGGAGTCGGTGGACACGGCGCTGAAGATCGCGCTGGCCTATCACCGCGCCAAGGGCCAGGGCCAGCGCACCCGGCTGATCGGCCGCGAGAAGGGCTATCACGGGGTCGGCTTCGGCGGCATCTCGGTGGGCGGGCTGGTGAACAACCGTCGGGCCTTCCTGACGCTGCCGGGCGCCGACCATCTGCGCCACACCCACGACCTGGAGAAGAACGCCTTCGCCAAGGGCCAGCCGAAGCATGGCGCCGAGCGGGCCGACGATCTGGAGCGGCTGATCGCGCTGCATGGCGCCGAGACCATCGCCGCGGTGATCGTCGAGCCGGTGGCCGGGTCGGCGGGCGTCCTGCCGCCGCCGGTCGGCTATCTCGAACGCCTGCGCGAGCTCTGCACCAAGCACGGCATCCTGTTGATCTTCGACGAGGTGATCACCGGTTTCGGACGGCTTGGCGCGCCCTTTGCGGCCCAGTATTTCGGAGTAACGCCGGACATCATGACCACCGCCAAGGGCCTGACCAACGGGGCCTTCCCGATGGGCGCGGTGTTCGCCCACCGCGACATCCACGACGCCCTGATGCAGGCGCCGGAGAACGCCATCGAGCTGTTCCACGGCTACACCTACTCCGGCCACCCGGCGGCCTGCGCCGCCGCGCTGGCGACGCTGGACATCTATCGCCGCGAGAGCCTGCTGACCCGGGCCGCCGAGCTCGCGCCGGTGTGGGAGGCGGCGGTCCACAGCCTCGCCGACTGTCCGCACGTCATCGATATCCGCAACCTCGGCATGATGGCGGCGATCGAGCTGGCGCCCCGGCCGGACGCGCCCGGCAAACGCGGCTACGAGGCCATGCTGGGGGCGCTGAAGACCGGCGCCATGGTCCGCTACACCGGCGACACGCTGGCGTTCTCGCCGCCGCTGATCATCACCGCGGCGCAGATCGAAGAGCTGTTTGGGATCGTGCGTGGCGTCCTGATGGAGATCGCCTAAGCGCGCGGCGGTAGCGCCAGCAGAGCCTGGACGCTCGCCAGGTCCTGCACGATGTGGCCGATCGACTTGTAGACGGTGAGCTGATCGGCCGACTGGCGGCCGGGCAGATCGCCGGACAACACCTGCCCGATCTCGCCCACGATATGGTCGTCACCGATCAGACCGGCCTCTTTCGCCAGCAGGAATTCGGCCCCTTGCTTCAGGATGCCCTAGCGGTAGTCGGCGATGAACCGCGCGCGGACGACCAGGTCATGGTCGACCTCGGACGGCCCCGGGAAGCTCGACCCCACCAGGTTCACGTGGGTCCCCGGCGCGAGCCAGGCGCCCTTCAGCACCGGCTCGCGCGAGGCGGTCACGGTGCAGACGATGTCGGCGTCGGCGACGGCGGCCTGCGCGCTCGCCGCGACCTTGATGGGCGCGCCGGCGTGGGCGGCGACCTTGGCGGCGAAGGCCTGCGCCCGATCCTGCGAACGTCCCCAGACGGTGATGCTTTCCAGATCGCGGACCTTGCCGATCGCTTCGGCATGGGCCTCGGCTTGGTCGCCGTAGCCGAGGATCGCCAGGCGCCGCGCGTCCGGCCGCGCCAGCGCATCGGTGGCCACCGCGCTCGCCGCCGCCGTGCGGATGGCGGTGATGCTGCTGGCCTCGGCGACGCAGGCCAGCTCGCCGCTGACCGGATCGAACATCAGGACCACGCCCTGGTGCGAGGGGCGGCCGACCTCGAAGTTCTGCGGAAACACGCTCAGCACCTTGGCGCCGAAGGCTGCGGTGTCGCCCATGGCGCCCGGCATCACCCCGAACATCCGCCCGTCCTCGAAATGCATGATCGAGCGCAGGAGCTGGCGCGTCTCACCCGCCGAAAGCGCGATCATCGCGCCCCGCACCGCGGCGATGCAGACCTCATAGGTCAGGTTGGCGCGGACCTCGGCGGCGTCGATCAGGCGCATGGGCGAGCATCCTCATGAAGTTGTTGCGACTGCGGTGGCTGGCGGGCCCCAGACGCACTATCTGACAGCCTTCGCAGTTTGGAGAAACGCCCTTGTCGCTCTCGCTCTATGACACCTCGATCGCCACCTACATCCGCATGCTCGGCAACCTCAGCCACTTCCTCGACAAGGCCGAGACCTATGCCGTCGAGCAGAAGGTGCCGCTGACCAGCTTCACCGAAGCCAGTCTCGGCCACGGCATGTTCCCCCTCGCGCGGCAGATCCAGCTGGCCAGCGACGCGGCCAAGGGCGGCGGCGCCCGCCTCGCCGGCGTCGAGGCGCCGGCCATGCCCGACACCGAGACCACCTTCCCGGAACTGAAGGAACGCATCGCCAAGACCATCGCCTTCCTGGAAACCCTGAAGCGCGACCAGGTCGAAGGCCAGGAAGGCCGCGAGATCGTGCTGACCTTCCCCGGCCGGACCATGGAGTTCACCGGCCAGACCTTCCTGCTGACCTTCTCGCTGCCGAACTTCCTGTTCCACGTGACCACGGCCTACGCGATCCTGCGCAGCCAGGGCGTGCCGATCGGCAAGATGGACTTCCTGGCCGGCGCGCAGACGGCGGCGGCGGCTTAGGGCTTCAGCCGACCCTCGAACACGAAGGTCCGGGCGGGCTCCCGCCCGCTCGGTACCTCCCGCGCCCGGAAGCTCTCCGGCAGCACGCTCGCGTCCGTCGGCCGCCCGACCGCGAACGCCGCCTCGATGTGGTAGTCGGCGTCCGCAGCGCCGGTGGCGGCGTGGGCCTTGTCGATGTGGAAGCCGCCCATGCCGTGGGCGGCCCAGCCGATCTGGTGGGCCTGGAGCGCCAGGTAGGCCCAGGCGGCGCCGGCGTCGAAGGAGTGACTGCGGTTCTCAGCCGGCTCGGCGCCGGGTTTGCGGCGGAAGCGGTCGGAGATGATGTACCCCAGGACCGAGACACCGGTCGCGACCCAGGCCTGATTGTATTCCATCAGGGCGTCGAACAGCGGCTCCCATTCCGGCGTGCCGCGATGGGCGTAGACGAAGCGCCACGGCTGGCCGTTGAACGCCGAGGGGGCCCAGCGGGCCGCCTCGAATAGGCTCATCAGGGCGTCGTGCGGCATGGCCTCGCCGGTGAAGGCGCGCGGCGACCAGCGGGTCAGGAAGATCGGATCGATGTCGTGATCAGCTGTTCTTCCGTTCGCGGAGAGTGGCCCTCCTTTTCTTGAAGACACGGGGCTCAGCGTTTCCCGATGTGGGCGATGGTGGCGATCTCGACCAGGAAGTCGGGCTTCACCAGGCCGCACTGGATGCAGAAGCGGGCCGGCTTGTCGCCCGGGAAGTACTCCGCATAGACCTTGTTCACCGCGCCGTAGTCGGCCCAGTCCTTGACGAAGATGTGGTTCATGGTGACGTCGTCCATGGTCCCGCCGGCGGTCTCGATCACCGACTTGATGGTCTCCAGCACCTGGCGCGTCTGAGCCTCGCAATCGCCCACGTGGTTGACGTTGTTGTCCTTGTCGAAGGCGAGCGTGCCCGAGACATAGACCACGCCGTCGGCGAGCGTGCCGGGCGAGAACGGGGCGATCGGCTTCTGCGTGCCGGGCGGCAGGACGATGGTCTTGGGCATGGTTCGCTCCGTATCTAGGACCCAGGCGGGGCCTGGCTGATCGTGCCGCAGAAGTCGGCGGTGTTTGAGACCCAGCCGAAGAACTTCTCGACGTTGAAGACGGTGGCTTCCTGCAGGAAGGCCGGCCCCGCCTGGTGCGTCGCGTCCTCCAGGAGGATGCCGAAATATTCCAGGTGGTAGCCGTCGCGCAGCGTGCTCTCGACGCAGACGTTGGTGGCGATGCCGCAGAACGCGAGGTTCTTGATGCCGCGCGCCCGCAACATCGAATCCAGCGACGAGTTGAAGAAGGCCGAGTAGCGCGGCTTCGGAATGACAATGTCGCCCTTCTGCGGCGTCAGCTTGTCGACCAGCGCGTAGTCCCAGGTCCCCTTGGCGAGCAGGGTTCCTTCCAGTTCGGGGCGGTCGCGCATGGTCTTCAGCGCATTGGATTTCCACCAGTTGGGGGAGCCCGGGCCGCCGGCCTCGACGTAGTCCGGGTCCCAGCCGTTCTGGAAGAACACCACCTGGACGCCGGCCTTGCGTGAGGCCTCGACCAGCAGCGCGATGCGGTCGATGACCGCCGCCGAGCCCTCGATGTCGAACCCGGCCAGGTCGAGATAGCCGCCGGGCGAGGCATAGGCGTTCTGCATGTCGACCACGATCAGCGCGGTCTCGCGCGGGTTGATCGGCAGACTCTCCGGACGGGCCGGCAGGGTCACAGCGCCTTCGCGCGGGATGGTGGGGTGATCGGTCATTGGGCGCTCCGGAAGATGGCTGGCGCTGAGCAACCTCCCCCGCCTGCGGGGGAGGTGTCCCGCCCTCGGGAAGCACCGGGACGGAGGGGGCGCTGGGATGGGCGAGGCGGCGCCGTGCGGTCGCAGCGCCCCCTCCACCACTTCGTGGTCCCCCTCCCCCGCTTTGCGGGTGAGGTATTAAACATTGGCGCGGCTCTTCATCTTGGGCTGGATCTTGGTCCCGAAGTCGTCGACCCCTTTCACGAAGTCGTCGAAGACCAGCAGGACGCCGGCGGTGTCGGGCACGCCGGCGACCTCGTCGAGCATGCGGGCCACGCTCTCGTAGGAGCCGACCAGCGTGCCCATGTTGAGGTTCACCGCCGATTCCGGGGCGGCGAGCTGGGTGGTGTTGGTGTTGCTGGTGCCGCCTTGCGCGTTCGGCGCGGCCTGGTTCGTCAGCCACTGCAGCGCGCCCTGGTCGGCGCCGTCGCGGTAGAGCTGCCACTTGGCCATGGCCTTCTCGTCGGTCGCATCGGCGATGATCATGAACAGGATGTAGGAGCCGACGTCGCGGCCGGTCTTGGCCTTGGCGGCGGCGAGGCGCGTGTTGACCGGCGCGAACGCGGTCGGCGTGTTGGTCCCCTTGCCCAGCGCGAAGGAATAGTCCGCATACTGAGCGGTGAAGGCCAACCCCTCGTCGCTGGAGCCTGCGCAGATGATCTTCACGTCGGTGGGCTTGGGGCTGACGCGGCAGTCCTCCATCTGCAGGTACTGGCCTTTGAAGTCGCTGACGCCGGTCTCCATCAGCTCCTTCAGCACGGTCGCGTATTCGGCCAGGTAGTTGTAGCGATCCTTGTAGTGGCTCTCGCCGGGCCACAGGCCCATCTGGTCGTACTCGGCCTTCTGCCAGCCGGTGATCAGGTTGATGCCGAAGCGGCCGGGCCCGGCGATAGAGTCGATGGTCGACGCCATGCGGGCGACGATCGGGGCGGGCATGGTCAGCGTCGCGGCGGTGGCGAAGATCTTGATCTTACTGGTGACGGCGGCCAGGCCGGCCATCAGGGTGAAGCTCTCGAGATTGTGCTCCCAGAACTGCGTCTTCCCGCCGAAGCCGCGCAGCTTGATCATCGAGAGCGCGAAGTCGAAGCCGTACTTCTCCGCCGACTGAACGACGGTCTTGTTCAGCTCGAACGACGGCATGTATTGCGGCGCGGTTTCCGAGATGAGCCAGCCGTTATTGCCGATGGGAATGAAGACGCCGATGTCCATCTGACTGTCCAAGCTTTGCGGGGCGCGGCGTCAAGGGCCGCGCACGGCCGAACATCTGACCCAGGCGTTCGCCGCTTGGCAATCGGCAATCGCCGTGTCTAGCCTGACCGAAGGGAAACGGAACAGGCGGGCAATTTCCATGAGCAGCGACGGCGCTTCAAGCGGCGTGCTCGATATCGGGCGGGTCATCCAGGAACTCTTCGCGGTGCTGGGCCGCAATTTCGTCGCCTTCGGCCTCCTGGCCTTGATCCTGACCGGCATACCCGCGGCGGTGATTTACGCGATCCAGGGATCGGTGCTGGTCTCGGGCGATCCGACCCAGGTGCTTGGCCCTCGTTTCGGCTGGTCGGTCCTGCTTGGCCTCGTCAGCGGCCTCTTCGGGGTGATCCTGCAGGCGACGATCATCTACGGCACCGTGAGCGACCTCAACAACCGCCCCGTCTCGGTGGCCGAGAGCTTGACCGCGGGCCTGCGCGCCTTCCTGCCGGTAATCGGCCTGGCGATCCTGCTTGGCCTTGGGGTCGCTCTCGCCTCGATGCTGCTGCTGGTTCCCGGGATCATGCTGGCGATCGCCTGGTGCGTCGCGATCCCCGCCTATGTGGTCGAGCAAACCGGCGTCATGGCCGCCTTCGGGCGAAGCGCCGAGCTGACCCGTGGCAGCCGTTGGCGGATCTTCGGCCTGTTCGTCATCTATTTCATCGCCGTGATCGTCATCGAGCTGGTGCTGGGCGTGTTCAGCCGGGCGACGGGCTTTGCGACCATCGGGCGACTCCCGGTGCTGACCTTGCTGATCTTCGCACCGCTGATCCAGATGGCCAGCACCCTCATCGGGTCGACCGGGGCCGCGGTGCTCTACGTCGAGCTGCGCCGGCTGCGCGACGGCGTCGGACCGCAGGGGCTGGCGGCGATCTTCGACTGAGGCGGGCGGCCGGTCTCAGGACCGGTCGAACTTGTCGGCGCGACGATGGCCGAACAGCATTCGCGTCTCCAGGCGGGCGCGCAGGCCGGTGTAGTAGGCGTTGAGGAACGTCTTGTCGGAGACCTCCAGCGGAGTCTCCCAGCCGATCTTGGCGCGGATGCGCGTTGAGACCTCGGCGATCGCCCTGCGGTCGGCGCGGCGCAGCACCTCCTCCAGCACCTGCAGTTCCTTAATGCCGTAGGCGTCGAGCTGAGCTTCGGTGAAGGCGATGGCGCCGATCAGAACCGGGCCGTCCTGGGCGAGATCAGGCCGCAGCACGCGCCGCGGCGCCTTGACCACCATGGTCCCGGCGGCGAGATCGCCCAGCCGCAGGCGGTCGCGGTTGAACAGCGGGAAGAGCACGAAGATCCCGCTCCAGATCGCGCCCAGGACCATCAGGCCGGCGTCGACGCCCTGGCCCTGGGCGAACAGGAAGCTCGCCGGCAGAAACACCTCCAGCTCGCGCATGGCGTTGCGCGCGAAGACCGCGTTGGCGGTAAGGCGGCCGCCGTCGCGCGCCGCGACCCGTAAGCCCAACGCCCGCTTGCCCGGCGTCGCGCCGTTGGGCCGCAGTTCGAAGCCGATGAAATAGGCCTCCCGCGCCAGGAAGAAGCCCAGCAGCCAGATGATCGTGGCCGCCTCGCCGGTCCCCTTCCACCCGGTCCCGGCCCCGATCGCGGCCAGCAGCAGGGTCAGCGCCAGCAGGGTCGCAGCGATGATCCCGACGTCGATCAGAAAGGCGGCGCACCGCTCGCCAAACGCCCCGATCTTCAGGCGCAGATCGACGCCTTCCGGGGTGACGAATTCGCGCCAGCCGTCGTCGACCGGGCGGCGCGGCCGGCTCGTCCTTTTCGGCTTTCGGTTGGTGGTCGCAGCCGCGGTCATGTGGGCCTCGCGCGGCGCGGCAGGTAGAAATAGAGACCCCAGACGAGCGCGCTGGCCGCCGCGATCGAGAGCCGCGCCAGGTCGTTCTGGATCAGCTGGCGGGCGAAGCCTTCCAACAGGCCCGCAACGAACAGCATCACCACCACGCCGCCCATCACCAGGGCGCCTCGCCGCCCGGCGTCGGCGGCGGCGTCGACGCGGGTCCGCTGACCCGGAAAGGCCACCGCCCAGCCGATGGAAAAGCCCGCCGCGCCGGCCAGCGTCACCGCGAAGAGCTCGGTCACGCCGTGGATCATCAGCCAGCCGGTGGCTTGGAACGCCAGGCCGTGCGCGGCGAAGAGCGCCAGGAAAGCTCCCAGCATGCAGCCGTTGAAGATCATCAGGCCGGCGGTCGGCAGGCAGAGCGCGAAGCCGAGCGCGAAGGCGAAGAGCGCGATCTGTGAGTTGTGAGTGAAGAGGAAGGCGGCGAGCGCGCCCAGGGCCTCGTGGCCGGTGAGCTTCTGGTACAGCGTGTCGTGCAGGAAGGCCGTGGTCGCCATCGGATCGCGCCCTCCGGCCAGGGCCTGCGGAATGAAGCCGTAGAACCAGTCGGGATCGCGGGCCACCAGGACATAGGCGCCGACCGCGCCCAGCGCCATCAGCGCCGCCGAGACTACGGTCTCGCGCCAGAGCGCCTGCACCGCGCGCGGCCATTCGTCGGTAAAGAAGCCGGCCAGCCGCTCCAGCGGCCGGGCGCGGGTGCCATAGACGAAGAAATAGGCCCGCGTGCAGAGGCTCTCCAGATAGCCGATCAGGCCCTGGTCGAGGGAGATGGCGCGGGCCATGGAGAGCGACGACAGGGCCTGGCGGTAGAGCACCGGCATCTCGACCAGCTCGTCGCGGTTGAGCCGCCGCGCGCCGCCCTTTTCGACGCGGTTGAGCAGGGTCTCCAGGCGGCGCCAGTCGGCCTCGCGTTCGGCGCGGAAGCGGCGGCTCTTGAGCTGCAGTTCCGCCATCAGATGAGCTCCCGGCGCTTGGCGTCGAGATAAGCGTTGAGCAGCGAGAGGCCGAGGTCCTCGGCTCGCGCGTCCACCAGCCGCGCGCCCAGCCGCTCGAGGCGCCCGATCACCACCTCGCGCTGACGCAGCAGGCCGGCCGCGATCACCGCGCGCGAGACGTCGTCGGGCTCGCGCGGCTCGGCCTGGGCCAGCGCTTCCAGCTCGTCGTCGCGGAACACCACGAACAGCACCAGGTGAGTGCGCATCAGCCGCCCGACGTTCTCGACCATCAGCTCGGCGCTGGTGGCGTCGGCGAAGTCGGTGAAGATCACGACGAGCGCGCGGCGGTCGAGGCGCCCGGCGAGCGTGGTGAGGCCGAGCGTGAAGTTGGTTTCCTCCGTCGAATAGTCGATCTGAGCGGCCAGGCGCTGGATCAGCGGGAAGGCGGCGGCGCCGGAGACCACGCCTGAGGACACCCGCGGCTTGGCGTCAAAGGCGAAGAGCCCCACCCGGTCGCCGAGCTTCAGGCCGGCGAAGGCCAGCAGCAGCGCCGCATTGATCGCCTGATCGACCCGGGGTCCGCTCGGCGTCGGGCCGCACATCAGCCGACCGGTGTCGATGGCCAGGATGACGTGGTGGTTGCGCTCGGTGCGGAATTCGCGGGCCACCAGCTTGCCGTGCCGCCCGCTCTGCTTCCAGTCGATGGCGCGTAGATCCATGCCGGTCTGGAAGTCCTTGAGCGCATGGAAGTCGCCGCCCTCGCCGCTCTCCATCTGGGCCTTGAGGCCGAAGAGGGCGTCCCGGGAGAACAGCTGCAGGGCCTGTTCCTTCACCCGCTCGACGTCGGGGGTGATGGCGATGCGGCGGTCGGGCGTCTCGGTGCGCTGCAGCCAGATGAGGCCGAGCGGCCCGCGCCAGCGCGCCCAGAGCTGCTCGACCTGGCCCTCACCGCGCCGCTGCGGGGTGAGCGAGATGATCGCCCGGCCCCAGCCGCCGGCGAGCGCCAGGGTCTGGCGGTCCGGGCTGGCGGTCAGCCGCGCGTTGACGCCCATCGCCAGCTCGACCTCGCGCGGCGCCGCGCCCGTGAAGCTCGCCTCCAGGGTGGCGTCCTGCGCCCGGCCAAGGCCCATGACGCGCGGCGCGTCCAGGGTCAGCGCCAGGCCGGACAGCCGCGGCGCCAGCAGGGCGTCGGCCAGCATCAGGCCCGCGCACATCAGCACCCACGCCGCCGCGGCGCTCCACATCCCCGGCGCCGCCAAGCCGACGGCCAGCGCCAGCGGCGCGCCGAGCGCTGCCAGGCCGATCGCCAGACGGGTGGGATAGAGCCTCATGACGGTTCCAGCGGGCGCCTCAGCGCGGCGCCGCGGCCCGGTCGACCAGGCCTGCGATCACCTCGTCGGCGCGGCGGCCTTCGATCTCGGCGGCCGGCGACAGGATCACCCGGTGGCGCAGCACCGGCAGCGCCAGCGCCTTGACGTCGTCGGGGATCACATAGTCGCGGCCGGCCAGCGCCGCGCGGGCCCGCGAGGCCAGCGCAAGCTGGGCGGCGGCGCGGGGGCTGGCCCCGCTCTGCAGGTCGGCGGTCTCCCGCGTCGAGCGGACGAGGTCGAGGACATAGCCGACGATCTCGTCGCTCAGCTTGACGGCGGCGACGGCGGCCGTGGCGTCGGCCAGGGTCTTGGGCGTCACCACCTGGGCCACACCCATGTCGGCGGGCGCGGTCTGGCCCGACTGCATGCCGTAGGTGGCGACGATGCGGCGCTCTTCCTCACGGTCGGGATATTGCAGGGTCTGCTTGAACAGGAAGCGGTCGAGCTGCGCCTCGGGCAGCGGATAGGTGCCCTGCTGCTCCAGCGGGTTCTGGGTCGCCACCACCATGAAGCGGGCCGACAGCGGGTGCGCCTTGCCGTCGATGGTCACCTGCCGCTCCTGCATGGCTTCCAGCAGGGCCGCCTGGGTCTTGGGCGGGGTGCGGTTGATCTCGTCGGCCAGCAGCAACTCGCAGAACACCGGGCCCTTGCTGAGCGTGAAGCTAGAGGTCTGGAAGTTGAACAGATTGGCCCCGATGATGTCGGCGGGCATCAGGTCCGGGGTGAACTGGATGCGCCCGAAATCGAGCTTCAGGGTCCGGGCGAAACACTGCGCCAGGAAGGTCTTGGCCGTGCCCGGCGCGCCCTCCAGCAGCACGTGACCGCGCGCAAACAGCGCCGTCAGCAACAGGTCGACGGTCTCCGTCTGGCCGACGATGGCCTTGCCGATCTCTTCCCGTACCCGCGCCGCGAGCGCGCTGACCTCATCGACCTTCACGCGTGATCTCCCGTCGCCATTGATAGAGGTTGCGCCCGACGGCCAGCAGCTCGTCGCGCGTCTGCGCCCGCTCGGCCTGGGCGGTCAGCTCCGCTGGATCCGCCGCGCCGGCGCGGCGCGCCAGCTCAGCGAGCCAGGTGTCGTTGTCGCGCGCGCCCCCAATTCCAGAGCGGGAGCCGCCAACGAAGCGGGCCACCAGGGTCTTGGTCAGGGCCGCATAGGCCGGCGCGAGCTCGGCCTCGCGGCGCGCCATGCGCACCAGGCCAGCGGAATTGTCGACCAGCGCCCCCTTGCCCAGCGCAATGGCGCGACCCCGTGTCAGCGTCGGGCCGAAGCGGGCGAGCGCATGCAGCCCCAGCAAAAGAGCTGCGGCGACGCCACAGAGCGTCGCGGCCAGAAACGGCGGTTCGAGCATCAGCTGGCCGACGCCGCGCCCCCGGCTGAAGCCGTTCAGGGTCACATCGAAGGTCACGCCCCGGCCGCCGCTCAGGGTATTGAGGATGGCCATCCCGGCGCGGGCGTTGTCGAGCTTCGCCAGGCCCTGGTTGTTGAGGATATCCGGGTCGGCCAGCACCAGCACGTTGCGGTGCGTCTTCGATTGGGCCAACACCGTGCGGCCCCGCTCGTCCACCAGGGCCGGCGTCCAGTCGTCGCCGGAGAGCGTCTGGAGCTGGTCGATGGGATCGAGCGGCAGATAGGTCCCCGCCTGGAACGGGCCGCCGGCGCCGTAGAGCTTGGGCCGGCTCACACCGTCGCCCATGGTCACGTGGGTGACCTTGGAAAGGCCCGCGAGCAGCGGGCCCAGCGCCTGCGGCTCCGGCCCGGCCTTCAGCACCCAGCCAATGTGGGTCGGCTGCGGAGCGACCCGCCACTTGGGGAGCACGATCAGCAGGTTCTGACTGAAGAAGGCGTCGAGGTCCTTCTGCGGTACCGAAGGGTTGGGCGTGACCACGGTGAGCCCGGGATTCGCGCGGCCGGGCTTGGGTGCGATGCGGCTGACCACCACCGGCGCGCCCTCGGCCCTCAGCATGACCTGGGCCCCCTTGAAGCCCACGGCCGAGGCGGAGAGCGCGTGGCCCCCTCCATCGGCGCCCCCACGCAGTTCCGGCGCGAAGGTCGCGAGCACGGCCAGGCCGGAGAACGACACGACGCCGACGATCACCAGGGCCAGAATGGTCTTGACCGAGAAGGTCTGGGCGTCGCCGTGCCCGGGCGACGGAGCGGCGGCGGCGGTCACGACCAGCCCTCGGAAAAGGCGAAGGTCTCGTAGTCGCCGCGGGCGTGGGCGAAGTCGTCGGCGCTGACCGGCCGGCCACCGAAGAAGCTGTGCTCGACCTGCTCGGCGATGCGACCGAAGGCGCCGCGCGCCGGAGCCGGCATCTGATCCAGGCCCGCGATGTCGCGGCTGGTCAGCGCCGGACGGATCAGGCCCGGGCGGCGGCCGGCCAGGTCGTCGATGCTGCGGAACAACAGCAGGTGGATCGCCTCGCCGAAACGTCCGGCCGCGGCCAGCCGGTCGGCGTCTTCCAGCAGCGCGCGCGCCGCCGCGGGTTCCGGACGCCAGTCGACGGCCGCGGCGGCCTTGGTCTCGCGCCAGCGGCTGGCCATGATCTCGCGCGTCACGAACCAGACGATCAGCGCCGCGCCCAGCGCCAGGCCGCCCCAGAACACGAACTGCAGGATCGGTCCGAGCGCGACCAAGCCGCGAAGCAGACTCTCAAGCCAGGCCGGGACCTGTGGCGGCGGCGGGGCGGCGGTGAAATCCAACTGCAGGCCGCGCGTGTGCAGCAGCGCCTGATGCGCCGCCGCCAGCTTCTGTTCCGACGCGGTATAGGCGTCCGACGCCACTCAAAGCCCCCTTGTCCGCGCCGCCGGGCGGCGCGGAACGCCTCGAACCTAGCAGCGGCGCGCTAGGTCGCGAAGGGCTGGAATGCAACTTAAGAGACGGGGGTCTCGGGTTCGACTGAGGGGCGGACATAGACATAGGCCACGCGCCCGTCGGCGGCCTTCAGGCAGGCGGTCAATTCCCGCACAGCGGCGTTCAGGGTCTCGGTCGAGGACTTCGGGCGAAAGCTCAAGGTCAGCGCCACCAGGATTTCGCTCGGCCCCAGGTGCAGGGTGGCGATCTGCTGCAGTTCGGTGATGCAGTCGATGGCCGCCAGCGTCGCCTTCAACTGCACCAGCACCGGCTCGGCCACCGCCTCGCCGGCGATCAGGCTGCGGGTCTCGTTGCCGAGCACGAAGGCGACCGCGGCGAGTAGCAGGCCGATCGCCACCGAGGCCGCGCCATCCGCCCACGGCATGTTCAGCCAGGTCGCGCCGACGACACCGAGCGCGGCGAGCACGATGCCGATCAGGGCGGCGGAATCCTCCAGCAGCACTGAAACCAGGCTGGGGTCCTTGGAGATCTTGATGAAGGTCCAGAGGTTGACCTGCCGGCCCTTCACCGTGCGCCCACGCATCACCGCCTTGTACTCGCGGTAGCCGATCCGGAAGGAGGCGCCCTCGAACACCGCGGCCACCGCCAGCACGCCCAGGCTGATCCAGGGCGAGACCACCGGCTCCGGGTGCAGGATGTGGCGCACGCCCTGCCAGACGGAGAACACCCCGCCCAGCAGGAAGACCATCAGGGCGACGATGAACGACCAGAAATAGGTCTCCATGCCGTAGCCCAGCGGATGACTCTCATCCGGCGGCTTGCGGCCGCGCGCCTGTCCGGCCAGCAGCAGGAGCTGATCGCCCGTGTCGACCAGGGAGTGCACGGCCTCGGTGAGCATGGCCGTGGAGCCCGAGAGCCAGGCGGCCCCGAACTTGGCGAGCGCGATGGCGCCGTTGCCGGCGAGCGCGGCCAGCACCACCCGTCTCGAACCTTGCGCCATCCGCCGTGCTCTCCGCGTCCGCCTCGATCAGAAGGCAAACGCGGAGCAGGCGTCAACGGCGCCCTTCTTTCGGCCGTCAGCCGGCCGGCAGCATGGCGGTGACGGAGTTGGTCTTGGAGATGAACTTCACCCCCTTCAGATGGTCGGCCGGATATTTGTCCCAGCCGCCCTTCACCTCGATCGCGGTCGGCGCGGCGGCGCCGGCTGCGGCGGGCGCATCGGCGACGACGTCCATCTCGTAGATGCCGTCCTTCGGCGGTCCGGCGTAGATGCGCTTCAGGAACCCTGCGTTTTTGTAGCCGGGGCCCGGCACGCTGCCGCTAGCCTGCATGTCCAGGGTCCCGTCCTTGCCGACCTTGATCGCGCCGGAGTCGACCTTGGTGACCATGTCCTGGCCTTGGTACATCTGTTGGGATCGGCCGACGTATTTCGGCGCGGCGGGCGCCGCGGCGGTTTCGGGTTTCGATGAGTCACAGGCTGAAAGGCCGAGAGCGGCGGCAAAGACGCCGGCGGCCAGGATCACGCTACGCATGGATATCCTCCCCGTTCTTTGATTGCGGTCAGCGTGCGCCCGGTCGGGCCTGCGCCGCAAGCCTCACCTTGGGACAGGCTGTGAGGCGGCGCGGGCATGGGTTAGGACTGGCGGCAACAAGGGTTCGGGAGGCGGCTATGAATATCCTGGGACTGAAGATGGGCGTGTGCGCCGCGGCGCTGTTGCTGGCCGCGCCGGGCATGGCGCCGGCGGCGGGCAAGCCGGCGGCGGGACGGCCCTGGATGAACGCGAAACTCAGCCCCGACGCCCGCGCCGACCTGGTGCTGGCCAAGCTCAGCCTCGATGAACAGATCGCCCTGCTGCACGGGTCCATGCCGATGTTCATGGGCGGTAAGAAGCCGGCGGGCGTGCAGATCTCGGCGGGCTATTTCCCGGGCGTCCCAGAGCTGAACATCCCCGACCTCACCGAGAGCGACGCGAGCCTCGGCGTCGCGAACGCCGGCCGCAAGGACGATGACGCAACCCCGCTCCCCTCAGGCTTGGCGCTGGCCGCCACCTGGGACCCGAAGACCGCCTTCGCCTCGGGCGCGATGATCGGCAAGGAGGCGCGGCAGAAGGGCTTCAACACCCTGCTGGCCGGCGGGGTGAACCTGCTGCGCGACCCGCGCAATGGCCGGAATTTTGAGTACCTCGGCGAGGATCCGCTGTTGGCCGGGACGCTGGCGGGCCACACCATCAAGGGCGTTCAGTCCAACCACATCGTCTCCACCGTGAAGCACTTCGCGCTCAACGATCAGGAGACCGGCCGCATGGTGCTGGACGGCCAGATCGACGAGGCGGCGTTCCGCGAGAGCGACCTCCTGGCCTTCGAGATCGCCATCGAGACCGGCCATCCGGGCTCGGTGATGTGCGCCTACAACCGGGTCGGCGGGACCTATGCCTGCGAAAACCCATTCCTGTTGACCGACGTACTGCGCAAGGACTGGCATTATCCGGGCTGGGTGATGAGCGACTGGGGCGCGGTGCATGGCGTCGCCGCCGCCAAGGCGGGCCTCGACCAGGAGAGCGGCCAGCAGCTCGACAAGCAGGTGTTTTTCGACGCGCCCCTGAAGGCCGCCGTCGCCAGCGGCGAGGTCTCCAAGACGCGCATCCATGAGATGGCGCACCGCTATCTGCGCAGCCTGTTCGCCGCCGGGGTGGTCGACCATCCGGTGACGGCGGGCGGGCTCGACACCGCCGCCGACGCGCTCGTCGCGGGGCGGGCCGAGGAGCAGGCCATCGTGCTGCTGAAGAACGACGCCAACCTGCTGCCGCTGATGAAGACCGCGCGGAAGATCGCGGTGATCGGCGGCCATGCCGACGTGGGCGTGATCTCGGGCGGCGGTTCCTCGCAGGTGATCCCGACGGGCTCGGCGAGCTTCCCCAAGCCCAAGGGCGCGCCGCAGTGGGGCGGCGGCCAAATCTACACGCCGGGCGCGCCGCTGAAGGCGATCGCCGCCCGCGCGCCGGGCGCCCAGGTCAGCTTCAACGACGGCGCCGATCCGGCCGCCGCCGCCGCGCTCGCCGAGGCCTCCGACGTGGTCGTGGTCTTCGCGACCCAGTGGTCCACCGAGGGCATGGACATCGCCATGAAGCTCGACGGCGACCAGGACCGGCTGATCGCCGCAGTCACCGCCGCCAATCCGAAAACCGTGGTGGTGCTGGAGACCGCGGGCCCGGTGACGATGCCCTGGCGCGACAAGGCCGGCGCGATCCTCGAGGCCTGGTTCCCGGGCGCCCGCGGCGCGGACGCGATCGGCAAGGTGCTGTTCGGCGAGGTGGATCCGCAAGGCCGTCTGCCGGTCAGCTTCCCGGCGAGCGAGGCGCAACTGGCGCGGCCGGTGCTGCCGGGCTCGGACCAGAACATCGTCGAGACGCTGACACCATCGGCCTCCAAGCCCTTCGATGTGAAGTACACGGAGGGTTCCGATGTCGGTTACCGAGGCTACGCGAAGTCGGGCGACAAGCCGCTCTATCCGTTCGGCTACGGACTTTCCTACACGGTGTTCCGCTACTCCGGGCTGAAGGTCACCGGCGGCAAGACGCTGACGGCGCGCTTCACCGTGACCAACGTGAGCAACGTCGCTGGGACCGACACGCCGCAGGTCTATCTGACGGCTGGACCGAAGCGGACGCAGCAGCGGCTGATCGGCTGGTCGAAGCTGGCGCTGAAGCCCGGCGAGGCGCGCGTGGTGACGGTCACGGCGCCGGCGCGGATGCTGGCGAATTGGGACAGCGCGGGGCATGGCTGGAAGGTGGATGGGGGTAGCTACAAGCTCGCCGTTGGGCCGGACGCGGCGACTGCGGCGCTCAAGGGTTCCGCGACGGTGGTGGCGGCGAAGTTGAAGCCGTAGCGCGCGCTCTGGTCGGTAGGCGTCCGTCGGCACGGACTGAGCCATAGATCTCATGGCGGCCAGTTTGCCTTCCGGTCTCGGCAACTCAAGGAGCGGCCAAAGAGCCGCCCGCGAAGCGGCGCGCCGCAGAGCGCGTCCTTGACTTGCCGAGACCGGAAGGCTCGCATCTGCCGTGAGATTTAAGGCGGAGTGCGCCCTGGAGGGCGCTTCGCGACCAAAGAAAAAGGCGCTGGGCGGATGTCGCCCGGCGCCTTCATCAATTGCCGTCAGACCGTGACGCCTACTTCGCCGCCAGCGCGTCGTCGTAGAACTTCGCCACGTCGGACTTTAGCTGCTTGAGCGCGTCCTGGTTCAGGTAAACCATGTGCCCTGACGGATAGTAGGCGTAGCGCACGTTGTTCTTGATCGAGGGGTCCAGATAGAGGTGCTGGATGTCGTACTCGGTCCCGAAGAACGGGGTGGCCATGTCGTAGAGGCCGTTCAGCGAGAAGATGTGCAGGTGCGGGTTTTCGCGCATCGCCACGCCCATGTCGGCCGCGGTGTTGGCGACGTTCTCACGCCGTCCGCCGCCGCCAAAGCCGCCGGTCGGCGGACGGTGACGCCAGTCCCAGTTCTGATTGATGTTCGGACCTGACGGCCAGTAGTTCAGCTCGGTCGTGTAGCCGAGCTGTTCCACCCAGTCGTGCAGGGCGGCGACGTAAGCCCCGTTGATGCCGGTGTCGGAGGGATCGTACTCGGCGTTCTCGCCGACGTTGTCGGTGTTGATGCCGGTGAAGCGGGTGTCGTAGCGGCCGAGGATGCGGTTCTGGTCGCGCAGCAGCTCGGTGCGGAAGTGGTTCAGGTCGACGCGCAGATTGGCGCGCTTGATGAACTCCACGGGGATGCCGATGTAGGCCGAGAGCTGCTTGGCGGTGGCGTCGAATTCCGCCGGCGAGATGTCGCCGCCCTTGGTGAGCGCGGTCAGGTAGGGACCGGCGGCCCAGGCGCGCACTTCCTTCAAATAGGCGTTGATGTCGGTGGGCTGGGTCGCCGATTTTTTCCAATAGACGGCGGTCGCCGCGAAGCTCGGCACATAGCTGATGAAGCTGTGGTCGAAGCCGGAGTCATGGGCGCCGTAGTTCAGCACCGACGACAGCAGGAGCACGCCGTTGAACTGCAGGCCACGCTGCTGGAGCGCATAGACCAGGCCCGCCGAGCGGGTGGTGCCGTAGCTTTCGCCGAACAGGAACTTGGGGCTGTTCCAGCGGTGGTTGACGGTGACGTAGCGCTGGATGCCGCGGGCGAAGGCGTCGATGTCCTGGTCGACCCCCCAGAACTCCGTGCCCTTGGTGTCGCCGAGCGGACGGGAATAGCCGGCGCCGATGGCGTCGAGGAAGACGAGGTCCGACTTATCCAGCAGGCTCTCGTGGTTCTCGGTGATGGTGAAGGGAGGGCCGTGGGTCGCGTTCGGGCTGTCGGTCTGCACATGCATCGGACCGGCTAGGCCCATGTGCACGAACAGCGACGCCGAACCCGGGCCGCCGTTGTAGCTGAAGGTCACCGGCCGGTTCTTCGCCCCGCCATCGGCGGTGTAGGCGACGTAGAACATCGAGGCGATCGGCTTGCCGTCGTCGGAGCGCAGGGTGAGCGTGCCGGCGGTGGCGGTGTAGCCGATGGTCTGGCCGTTGATCGTCACCGTGTGATGCGAGGACTTGGCCTGCTCCATCAGCGGCGCGGTGGCGATGTCGGCGTCGGTGATCTTGTGCTCGCCGGCGGTGGCGCCGCGGAAGGTGTTGCGCTCGACGACGGGACCGGGCGCGCCGGGCTCGTCGGGACGCGCGGCGGGCGCGGCGGCCGGACGCTCTCTCGGCCCTGAGGTCTGGGCGAGCGCGGCGCTCGCGGTGGCGGTGAGGCTCAACGCAACAAGCGCGGCCACGGTCGTGCGGATCATTCAGCTACCCCTTGAAGGCGATTTTGATGGCGCGCCGAGTGCCGCGCGTCGCTTCACGCAGGGGAACCCCGCATGCCGGCGGGCGCAACCTTGCGCCGGAGTGTTTCGGTCACATTTCGACGACGCCTTATTCGAAAGCTAAAGCCGGCGCAGGGTGTGGCCATGTCCCAGCGCCCGCGTTTTGTCCCCGTCCTGCTCATGATCGCGGCGTTCGCCTCCGCCGGCCTCGCCCCAGCCAGCCCGGCACGGGCGGCCGAGCCTGAGGCTGCGCCGGCGCCGCTCACCATCGGCGAGCAGATCGACAGCTACATCGCCACTTCGCCCGCCGCGGTGCTGCCCAAGGACAAGGCGGCCGGCGTCGTCTCCGGCGACGAGCCGCGCCAGGTCCACGGCTTGGTCGACGTCACCGTCGGCTCCAACGGCTACCGCAGCGCGCTGGTGGCCAGCGAGCTGCCGATCGGCAAAACCGGGACAGCAACCATCGCGGTCCGCGAGACCCAGTTCAAAGGCCGGTACGGCGGATACGGTTATGGAGGTCCGGGCTACGACCGCTTTGGGCCCCAGACGAACCAGAGCCTGGCGCTCGGCCTGTCCCTCGGCGGCGCCGGCGATCCCACCGACCCGCGTTGCCGTCAGGCCGCCGAGGACGGAGCCGTCAACCTCGACCCGCGCTTCGGCGGCGGCCGGAGCTGCCGGGCGGCGACGCCGCCCTAGGAGAGGAAGACCAGGTCGATTTTCGCCAGGCGCGCCGCGGTCTCTGCGGCCTGGGCGAGGGTCAGGCCGGCAGCGCGCCCGAGCTCGTCGACGGACAATGGGCCGTCCTGCAAGGCCACAAAGACCTTGTCGGCGAGGTCCGGGTTGACCGGCCAAAGGGCCAACAGCTGGTGAGCGACGAGCCTGCGGTAGTCGTTGGGCGTGATGGCCGCGACGGCCACGACGCGCGTCTCTGGACCGATGTGATGCGTCGGGTAACTCGCGAAGGTGTCGAACGGGCCCGCGTGGTCGGCGCCATGCTTCGGCGCCTGAGAAAGCCAGCGCGCGGTCGCCGGATCTGCGCGGGCCCGCTCGCGGATCGCGGTCTGCTCGGCCCAAAGCGCCTGGTAGCTGCGGTAGACCACCGACCAGTCGAGGTCGGAGGCGGCGCGCGCCCGGCCTGCCGCGCCCATCCGTCGGCGCAGGGCTTCGTCGGCGATCAGGTCGCTGAGGCGGGCAGTGAGCTCGGCGACGTCAACAGCGACCGCCGTGTTGCTCCGCGACAGATACTGCTCGTAGCGCAGCGCTCCGGCCTCGAAGTCGCGCGCGATGGCCTCTCCGGCGCCGGGCGGCGGCGCCCAGGTGGCGATGCGGAAGCCGTCGATGCCGTCTCGCACCGTGTCGCGGTAGCCGTTCCAGTCGCTGACCACCGCCGGCAGGCCCGCGGCCATGGCCTCGACCGGGGTGATGCCGAAGGTTTCCTGAATGGTGTCGGCGAGTGAGATGAAGAGGTCGGCGCCGGCCCAGGCGCTGCGGTAGGCCGCGTCGTCGGCGCCATCCACGAACAGCGGCCGAACATCCGGACAGAAGGCGGTGAGGCCGGAACGGAACAACCCGTCCATGCCCGGCGTCGCGGCCTGGCCGGCGACGACCAGGACGACCTTGCGGCCGGTGGCTTGGGCCGCCCTCTGCAAGCCGAGGAACATGGCGTGAGGGTGTGTCTTGCCGCTGACCGACAGGCGACCGGCGAAGAGGGCCGCGACCTCGTCGGCGGCCAGGCCAAGGCGGGCGCGCGCCGCGGCGCGGTCGTCGGCGGTGAACGCGAAGTCGCCGCAATGGACGCCCAGCGGAATGACCGGCAACAGCGGCCGCTCGACCGCCACATCCTGCCCGGTCCGCCAGCGCTGGTAGGCGCCCTGCTTGTCGAGGACCGCTTCGACAACGGCGCGCGCGGCTTGCGAGGTGCAGACCAGAGCGTCCCAGGCCATCAGCGGATCGACCAGGGTCTTGGCGAGCGCATCCAGCGTCCAGGGGGTGGCGAGTGTGTGGGTTACCCCGGTCAGGCTGTACGCCGCGGGCCCGACGCGCAGCCGCTGGCGAGCCATGGGACCGAGGTTCTGATCGGGCCGGTAGACGATTCCCGCCTGGGCCAACAGGTCGAGCCGGGGCCCGGGAATCCAGCTTGTCTCGGCGGCCGGGTCGATCTGCGCCACCGTGTCGCGGAACACGTCGGCCGAGGCGCGCGAGGCAGTGTAGGCGGCCAGCGGACCGGGCATACGACCCAGCACGGCAGCCCGCAGGAACCCGTTGCCCGCGACCTGACGGCCCATCAGCTTTGGACCCGTCAACAGGTAGCCATCAGGCTCGAAGAAGAGGGCCGGGTTCACGCCGCGCGCTTACCATGCGGCCTGACGATCCGGAAGGCGTCGACCCGGGCGGACGCCGGTATCTGTTCTTGGTAGACTAGTTTACATCATAGACTTCATGATCTATCACCCTGGCGCAGCGAGCCGGCGTCGCGCACGGTCCCGCCCGGCCGCCAGCGAAGGAGTCCGCCGATGAGCAAGATGGGTAAGGTCACCACCGCAGCTGTGCTGGGCCTGATCGTGGCGGCGGGACCCGCAGCCCTTCCTGCGCAGGCCCAAGAGGCGGCCCAGACGCCGGCGCAAGGCGCGGCGGCAGCCGAGGGTGGCAACGGCGTCATGGGTCAGTTCACCGCGGGTGGCGGCGATCCGGCGCTCGGCCAGCAGCTCTACGAGAAGCATTGCGCGAGCTGCCACGACAACCCGACCGGCCGCATTCCGGCCAAGGCTGCGATCGCGCAGAACACACCGACCTCCATTGCCCAGACGCTGATCGAGGGGGCCATGCGGCCGATGGCCTTGGGGCTGGGGCCGCACGATATCGCCTCGGTGGCCGCCTATCTGTCGGTCCGCAAGGACGGCGGCCTCTCCGCCGCCACGCCGGACGCGCCGGCCTGCACGGACAAGCCCGCGCCCATGACGCTCGCCGGTCCCGGCTGGAACGGCTGGGGCAATGGCGAGACGCAAGCCCGGTTCCAGGCCAAGCCGGGGATCGCGGCGGCGGACGTGCCGCGCCTGAAACTGAAGTGGGCCTTCGCCTACGCCGGCAGCCGCAACGGCCAGGCGAGCGTGGTCGGCGGGCGCCTGTTCCTCACCTCCAGCTCGGGCGCGATCTATGCGCTGAACGCCAAGACCGGCTGCGCCTACTGGCGCTACGACATCCCGGGCGGATCGCGGAGCAGCATCACCGTGGGCAAGATCGGCGGCCGCCCAGCCGTCTACTTCACCGGCTGGACCGAGCGGACCGCCTACGCTCTGGACGCTGAGACCGGCAAGCTGATCTGGCGCACCCAGGTGACCGATCAGCAGGAGGTGCAGATGACCGGCTCGCCGGTGCTGCACGCCGGGCGGCTCTACGTGCCCGTGTCCTCGGCCGAAGAGGCCATCGCCGTCGACGACAACCACCAATGCTGCAAGTTCCGCGGCGAGGTGGTGGCGATGGACGCAGGCACCGGCAAGATCGCCTGGCGCACCTTCATGGCCGAGCCCGCCAAGCCGTTCAAAAAGAACCCCAAGGGCGGGCAGATGTACGGGCCGGCGGGCGCCGCGATCTGGGGTGCGCCGACCGTCGACGCCAGGCGCGGCCTGATCTACGTGACCACCGGCGACAGCTACACCGACATCGCCGTGCCCATGGCCGAGGCGGTCGTGGCGCTGGACATGCGGACCGGCGCGATCCGCTGGGCCAACCAGCTGACCAAGGGCGATAACTACATCATCGGCTGCTATGGCCCCAGGCAGCCTGGCAATTGCCCCAGCCCGTCCGGCCCGGACTATGACTTCGGCGTCGCGCCGGTGCTGACGACACTTTCGACCGGCAAGCAGCTGATCCTGGTCGGCCAGAAGTCGAGCCAGGTCTATGCGCTGGATCCCGACCATCAAGGCAAGGTCGTCTGGGAGCATCGGCTGAGCGTCGGCGGCCCGCTGGGCGGGGTCGAGTTCGGCCCGGCATCGGACGGCGCGAACTACTACGTCGGGATCTCCGACATCTTCGTCGCGAAGCCGATGCCCGGCGTCTACGCCTTCCGCATCGCCGACGGGGAACTGCTGTGGTCGGCGCCCAGCGACAAGCTCGCCTGCGCCTGGAAGAACCCCTACTGCACCGGGGCCGTTTCCCAGGCGCTCAGCGCCATGCCGGGCGTGGTCTTCGCCGGCGCGATGAACGGCCACTTCCGCGCCTACGACAGCAAGACCGGCAAGGTGGTCTGGGACTACGACACGGCCGCGGCGCCAGTGGGGACCGTTTCCGGCAAGAGCGCACAAGGTGGGGTCATGGACGGCACGGGGCCGAGCATCGCGGGCGGAACGGTCTATGTGAACTCCGGCTACCAGGCGCGGTCGGGCGCCCCCGGCATCGTCCTGATGGCGTTCACCGTGGACGGGCGTTAGCCGGCCTTCGCCACGCTGGTTTCGCCGGCGGTTTCGACCGTCTGCATCTGGCTCTGCAGGGCGCCCACCAGCTCGGCGGCGGAGATCGGCTTGTTGAGGTGAGCGTCGGCGCCGGCGGCGCGGCCGTCGTCGACGTGTTGCGGCAGGCAATTGGCCGAGACGATCAGGATCGGGGCGCGTGGTCGCGCGGTGTCGATCTCCCACTCGCGGATGCGGCGGGTGGCCTCAAAGCCATCCATCACCGGCATCTGGATATCCATCAGGACGGCGTCGTAGGCGCCGCTCTTCATGGCGTCGAGGCCTTCCTGGCCGTCCTCCGCCGAGGCGTGGCCGATGCCGACGCTGTCGAGGATCAGCTCCATCACCCGGCGGTTGACCGCATTGTCGTCGACGATCAGCACCATGAAGTCGCCGCCGCTTTGCGGCTCTTCGGCGGGCTCCGGGGTGGTCACGGCCGGGGTGTCGCTGTCGGCAAGCCTCGGCAGGTCCAGGGCGAAGCCGAACACCGAGCCCTGCCCCGGGTTGCTGTCACAGGCGATCTGGCCGCCCATCAGCCGCACATATTCATCGCAGATCGCCAGGCCCAGGCCGGCGCCGCCATGCTTGCGCGTGGCCGAGTTGTCGGCCTGCTGGAAGCGCTGGAAGAGCGCCTCCTTCTGGTCGGCGTCGAAGCCGGAGCCGGTGTCGCGCACCTCGAAATGCACCTGGTCGCCACGGCGCGACGCGCTCAGCGTCACATCGCCAGCGTCGGTGAACTTGATGGCGTTGTTGAGCAGGTTGCCCAGCACCTGGCGCAGCCGCTGCGGGTCGCAGTCGACGACGCCCGTGACGCCGGGGCGGAGGTCGGCCTTCAGGGTCAGGCCCTTCTGCTGGGCGGAGCCCGCGAAGAGGTCCTTCACCGAGATCAGCAGGGCGGCCAGATCGGTCGGCTCGGGGCGCAGTTCGATCGCCCCGGCCTCGACACGGGCCAGGTCCAGCAGATCGGTCAGGAGGCCGTTCAGCAGCTGCCCCGAACTCTGGATCACGCCCACCAGCTCGCGCTGCTGGCCGGAAAGTTCCGTGCGGATCAGCACCTCGGCGATGCCCAGCACCCCGTTCAACGGGGTGCGGATCTCGTGGCTCATATTGGCCAGGAACTCGCTCTTGGCGCGGTTGGCGGCCTCGGCGGCGTCACGGGCGGCGGCCATGGCCTCCGCGCCACGCTTCTGCAGGGTGACGTCGGTCAGCACGGTGACACTGCCGCCGTCCTCGTTGCGGCAAGCCTCGTGCTGGATCCAGCGCCCATCGGGCATGCGGAATTCGGAGACGCCCTGGCGCTCGCGCGACACGGTCTCGGCGACCCAGCGGTCGGGGCCCTCATCTACGGTGGCGAACCAGCCCTTGGCCTGCGCGGCCTCGATGAAGGCGGCGCGGGGGCGGCCCAGGCTCGCCTCGACACCGCACTCGGACATCAGCCGGGCGAAGGCGTCGTTCCATACCTCCAGGCGGTCGGCGGCGTCGTAGAAGGCCAGGCCCGATGGCACGGCGTTCAGGGCATGCCGCAGGCTGGCGAAGGTACTGCGCTTGCCCAGGCGCTCCATGGACATGAGGCTGACGCTGGCCAGCAGGATGAGGGCGGCGAGCCCGCTGGTGGCGATCGCCAGGCCACCGCGGTCCATCACCTCGCCGCTGGTCACCAGGGTGGCGTCCGGCGTCAGGGTCACCGCGGTCATGGCGGTGAAATGCAGGCCGACGATGCCGAGCACGAAGACCAGGGCGGGCGGCGCCCAGGCCCAGTGGCCCTTGACGCGGTCCCGAACGGAGAAGGCGGCCATGCCACCCGCCGCGGCGATCAGAATAGAGGCCGCGACGTAGGCCATGCTCCAGCTGACGTCAGCCTCAGTGCGGATGGCGTCGATGCCGACGTAGTGCATGACCGCGATGCTGGCGCCGGCGGTCGCGCCGCCGATCAGGCCCGCCTGCAGGCCGCGCCGCCAGGTCGGAAGCGCAAAACCGAGCGCCATGCCGGCCACAGACACCAGCAGCGACAAGGCCGTCTCCGGCAGGTCGTAGGCGATCTTCATGGTCGGCTGGTAGGCCAGCATGGCGATGAAGTGGGTCGCCCAGACGCCGGAGCCGGCGATCATGGCGGTCAGTCCCAGCCAGGCCCAGCGCAGCGCGCCATAGGCCTTCACCGCACGCGCGTGGAAACCGAAGGCGGTGCTGGCGGCGACGATGCAGATGAACGCCGCCACGGCGACGAGGCGCAGGTCATGCTGAACGAAGATACAGGTCAGTACCGCGAACACAGGTTGGGCTTTCCGTTGGGGAACGGCGGCAACCTAGGCCACGACGGGTTAACAGACTGGAATTGCCAAATAACATCCGATGGTTGCGGGCCCCGCAACCGTCAACCGGCGACGCTGGCCGCTCCGCGGATGAGACCGGCGTTCGGCCATCGGGCCGATGGCGCAGCCGCGCTTTTCGCCTATAGGCAGGATGGCTTTTCGCCGAGCCGGCCGAACCCTCTGGAGCCCAGCGCCTGATGAAGTCGATCCTCGCCGCCGCCGTGCTCGTCTGCGCCGGCGCGGCCGGGGCCCCGGCCTGGGCTCAGGAGATGCCCGACATGCCCGGCATGGATCATTCCAAGATGGCCCACGATATGGCGGGCATGGACATGGCCGGCATGGACATGAGCGAGCCGATGACCGGCGCCTATGGTCCCTACGGCATGAGCCGTGAGGCTTCGGGCACCTCCTGGCAGCCGGACGCCTCGCCGCACGAAGGCCTGCATCTCACCGAGGGGCCGTGGCGGGTGATGTTCCATGGCCTGCTGAACGGCGTGTACGACCGGCAGGACGGGCCGCGGGGCGACGAGAAATCGTTCGCATCCGGCATGCTGATGGGCATGGCCCAGCGGCCGGTGGGCGAGGCCGGGACCCTGCAGCTGCGCGCCATGCTGAGCCCCGACCCGCTGATGGGGCCGAGCGGCTATCCCCTGCTGCTGGCCACCGGCGAGACGGCGGACGGCAAGACCCCGCTGGTCGACCGCCAGCACCCGCACGACCTCTTCATGGAGCTCTCGGCCTCCTACAGCATCAAGCTCTCCGCCGCCGACAGCGTCTTCGTCTACGCCGGCCTGCCAGGCGAGCCGGCGTTCGGACCGCCGGCCTTCATGCACCGCATGTCGGTGATGGACAGCCCCGAGGCGCCGATCAGCCACCACTGGCTGGACTCGACGCACATCTCCTTCGGCGTGGTCACCGGCGGCGTCGTGCACGGCGACTGGAAGATCGAGGCGTCGGCCTACAACGGCCGCGAGCCCGACCAGCACCGCTATGACATCGAGACCGGGGCGCTCGACTCCACTGCCGTTCGCCTCTCCTGGAACCCCACCGCCAATTGGGCGCTGCAGGCCTCCTGGGCCAACGAGATCGCGCCCGAACAGCTCGAGCCCGGCGTCGACCAGCGCAAGGTTTCGGCCAGCGCCATCTACACCGTCCCGTTCGGCGACCACGGCTGGTGGTCGACCACCGCGGCCTGGGGCCTGCGCGCCAGCCAGGGGACGGACCTCGACGCCTGGGTGCTGGAGAGCGCGGTGAAGCCGAACCCCGCCTGGACGGTCTTCAGCCGCGCCGAGCGGGTGGACAATGACGAGCTGCTCGCGCCGCCCGCCGGCGGCGCCCATCGACCGGTCTTCACCGTCGGCAAGGTCAGCCTGGGCGCGATCCACGACTGGCCGCTGGGCGACCACCTGCTGTTCGGCCTGGGCGGGCTCTATGCGCTCGACTTCGTGCCCGGCGCCCTGAAGGCGGCTTATGGGAGCACCGAGCCGCACGGGGCCATGGCCTTCGTCCGCCTGAAGTTGCGCTAAGAGGCTATGTCGGCAAGCTACGCCATAATTGGCGAGCGAACGGCGATACGGTAGCAATCGGGGCCATGAGCCCAACGATCCGCGTCCTCTCCGACATTCCCCGCCTGCACGCCGCCGAGCGCGGCGGCGCCATAGCCGTGCAATGCGCCGATGGGCGCCTGACCTATGGCGAGCTCGACGCCTACAGCCGTAAGGCCGCGGCCCTGCTGATCGCCGCCGGCGTCCAGCCCGGCCAGCGGGTGGCGTGGCTGGGCCGCAGCCACGAGACCTTCTTCGAGCTGTTGTTCGGCGCCTGCCTGGCGCGGGGCTGTTTCACGCCGATCAACAGCCGGCTGGCGATCGGCGAGATCGCTTTCATCCTCGATGACTCCAGCGCCGACCTGATCTTCGTCACCCACGATTTCCTGGCGGCGACCCAGGCGGCGACCGCTCAGATCAGCCGACCGATCCGCATCTTCACCGTCGACGCGCTCGCGCCGGGCTTCGACCACTACCCGACGCTCCGCGATTCCGCGCAGGGGGCCCTGCGCGAGCCGCAACCCGCTGACGACGTGCTGCAGCTCTACACCTCCGGCACCACCGGCCTCCCCAAGGGCGTGCGGATCACCAACGCCAATATGGAAGCCTTCCTGGGCCCCGCCATGACCTTCGAGGGCATGGACAACACCCCCGAAGACGTCTTCGTCTCCTGCATGCCGCTGTTCCACGTGGGCGGCATGAACCCGGACCTGACGGCCCTGGCCGGCGGCGCGAAGCTGATCGTGATCCCGGCCTTCGATCCTCCGCTGGTGCTGAAAATCCTGGAGACCGAACGCGCCACGCGCACCGGCTTCGTGCCGGCGATGATCAACATGCTGCTGCAGCACCCGGACTGCGCCACCACCGACTTCTCCAGCCTCAAGACCCTGGTCTATGGCGCGTCCCCGATCAGCGAGTCGGTGCTGACCGCCGCGCGCGAGCGCTTCGGCTGCCGCTTCACCCAGGTATTCGGCATGACCGAAACCAACGCGGCGGGCACCGTTCTGCACTGCGATGACCACCAGCCGCACCTGCTGCGCTCCTGCGGGCGGGCCTGGCCGACGCACGAGGTGCGGATCGCCGGCGACGATGGCGAGGAGGTCGCGGTCGGTGAGGTGGGCGAGATCCAGGTCCGCGGGCCGGCGGTCATGTCCGGCTACTGGAACCGCCCAGAGGCCACGGCTGAGACCATCACGCCGGAGGGCTGGCTGAAGACCGGCGACGCCGGTTACCGCAACGAGGACGGCTACTTCTTCGTCCACGACCGGGTGAAGGACATGATCGTCTCGGGTGGCGAGAACGTCTATCCGGCCGAGGTGGAGAACGCGATCCTGGGCTGTCCGGGCGTCGCCGACGCGGCGGTGATCGGAGTGCCCGACGCGCGCTGGGGCGAGGCGGTGAAGGCCATCGTCGTCAGGGCGCCGGGCTCGGAAATCGACGAGGACGCGGTGATCGCCTGGGCCCGCGAGCGGATCGCCGGCTACAAGGCGCCCAAGTCGGTGGACTTCATCGAGGTCCTGCCCCGCAACGCCACCAACAAGGTCCTGCGCCGCGTGCTGCGCGAGCCCTATTGGGCCGGGCACGGACGGCTGGTCGGCTAGGACGCCAGGTCGCTCCGCTAAGAGGCTAGGTCGGGGCGATCGAGGGGCTCGGGCCGCGGGCGCGGCGCGAGCTTCAGACGCGACAGGCTCACCAGCGCGGCAAACGCGGCAAGGCCCGCGGCGGTGGCGAGCGCGGTCTTGGTGGCTGAGGTCCCGGCCAGGTGGAAGAACACCGCGGTGGTCACCGCGCCTGCGGTCTGGCCGAGGAGGCGGGCGGTGGCCAAGGCGCCGCCCGCGGCCCCGGAGCGGTGCATGGGCGCGGCCGTAATCATGGCGCGGTTGTTCGGCGACTGGAAGAAGCCGAAGCCCAGGCCGCAGAGCGCCATCCTCCAGGCGATGTCCCAGCTGCCCGCGTGGATCGGCATGATCGAGAGCGCGAAGAGGCCGATGGCGAAGACGCTGAGCCCGATGCCGCCCAGCGTCCCGGCCCGATGCCGGTCGGCGAGGCGCCCGGCGAGCGGCGCGGAAATCCCCACCGCCAGCGGCCAGGGCGTCATCAGCAACCCGGTCTCGACGGCGGTCCGGCCCATCACCGACTGGAAATAGAAAGGCAGGCCGACGTAGGCCATCATCTGGGCGGCAAAGGCGACGATGGAGGTCGCGATCGACAGGCCGAAGATCGGCAGCTTCAGGAGGTCGAAAGGCACCAGCGGCGCCTCGCGGCGAAGCTCGCGATAGCCCAAGAGCGCGCCGGCCGCGCCGCCCACGGCGAGCTTGGTCAGGCCCGACGCCAGGCCTTCCCGCGCGATGCTTTCGGCGCCGGTGATCAGGAAGCCGAAGGTGAGCGCGTTGAGCACCGCCGAGACCCAGTCGAACTTACGGCTCGAACCGACCGTCACCGGCAGCGCGCTGACGCCTATGGCGATGGCCAGGATGCCGATCGGCACATTGATCGCGAACAGCCACTCCCACGACCAGCGCGATAGGATGGCCGCCGCCACCGTCGGTCCGAGCGCCGCGGAGACCGAGATCACCAGGGCGTTCAGGCCCATGCCCCGACCCAGGAATTTCTTCGGATAGGTGAAGCGCACCAGGGCGGCGTTGATGCTCATGATCCCGCCGGCGCCCAGGCCCTGCAGCACGCGGGCGGCGGTCAGCGTGAGCAGGGTGTGCGAGAGCGCGCAGCCGAGCGAGCCCAGGGTGAAGACCGCCAGCCCCACCATATAGACCCGCCGATAGCCCAGCCGGTCGCCGAGCGCCGCGAGCGGCAGGAGCGTCACGGTGATCGCCAGCTGATAGGCGTTGACCACCCAGATCGACGAGGCGGCGCTGGCGTGCAGCTCGCGCGCGATCGTCGGCAGCGCAACATTCGCGATCGCGCCATCCAGCACCGACATGGTCATGGCCAGCCAGATCGCCGCCACCGACCAGTAGCGGCGCGGGATCGGCAGGCCGTCCGGCATGCTCGCCGAGGCATGCGCGTCGGAATCCTCGTCCGGGACATCGGACTCGGCGACGCCGCCGAGCGTTGCTGTCGGGGGTTTCCTGGCCATGAGACCTTAAAACCCCTCAGCCGCCGATTGGCGCCCGCATCAGGCGCTGGCGGCCGCGCTCGGCCGCGCCTTCACGCGTTCGACCCAGGCTGTCAGCTTGGTGAAGGCCGGATCGAGCGGCTGGCCGACCGTCCCGCCGAACTCCAGGAACGAGAACAGCAGCACGTCAGCCAGGGTGAAGCGCTCGCCGGCGATCCACGGTCCCTGCATATGGCCTTCCAGCCATTCCAGCCCGTCGCGCGCCACGGCCTTGAGGCCCGGCGCGGCTTCCGGCAGCACGCGCATGCGGCTTTCGAACAGGCGTAGGCCTTCAGAGTAGCGGAAGCCGTTGGCCATGGGCTCGCAGACCTTTAGGTCGACGCGGCGCGTCCACATGCGCGTCGCCGCCCGCTCTTCCGGGGTGCTTCCGATCAGCGCCGGGGTCGGATGGCGTTCCTCGATATATTCGCAGATGGCGGTGATTTCGGTGACCGTCGAGCCGTCGTCCAGCTCCAGCGCCGGCGTCTGGCCCGCGGTGTTGACCTCGGCATTATAGGGCTCTCGGCGGTTCTCGCCGCCCATCAGATCGACCGCTACGAAGGGGATATCCAGCCCCTTTTCGGCCAGAAACATCTTCACGACGCGCGGGTTCGGACCGATCGAGGTATGGAGCTTCATGGGGCGTTTCCTCTGCTTTGCGCGACCGTTAAGCGCCACCGCTGGGAGGGTCAACGGGCCCGCGCGAAAGACTGATCCCGGACGCCTAGGCGGCGTTCTGACGACAACGGTGGCTGACGCCTAGAGCCCCTCAGGCTTCGGCCCGCCCGTCGCCCAGTCCAGAAGTTCGACCGGGTGGATGACGGGCTGACTGACCGCCGGCGCCATCTGGGCGATGCAGCCGACATTGCCGGCCGCCACCACGGCCGCGCCGGTGCGCGCGATATTGGCCGCCTTGCGGCTGCGCAGGCGTCCGGCCAGCTCTGGCTGCAGGATGTTGTAGACCCCCGCCGAACCGCAGCAGAGATGGCCCTCGGCGATGGCGCGAACCTCGAAGCCGGCCTGCGCCAGCAGCTCCGCCGGACCGGTCTTGATCCCCTGACCATGCTGCAGCGAGCAAGGCGCGTGATAGGCGACGCTGAGCTTGCCTGGACGGGTCACCGGCGGCAGGCCGACCTCGCCGATGAACTCCAGGATATCGCGTGACCGTGACGCCACGTCGGCAGCATCCGCGTCGCCGACCAGGCGATGGCCATAGGCCTTCAGCGTCGTGCCACAGCCGGCGGCGGTCGTGACGATGGCGTCGAACGGTCCGGCCTTGGTCCATGCCGCGACGTTGGCGGCGGCGAGCTTGGCGGCCTCCTCCGCGCGGCCCAGATGTTCGGAAAGGGCGCCGCAGCAGCCCTCGCCTTCGACCAACACGACCTCATAACCGGCGCGCGCGATCAGCCGCATCGCGGCGGCGCGGATGGACGGCGCCATGGCCGGCTCGACGCAGCCTTGCAGCAGGGCGACCCGACCGCGCGAGGCCCCTTCAGCGGGTCTCAGCTTGGGTGAGGCCGTCGCCGCCGAAGCCTTTGGCGCCAGGCGCAGCAGGGCCGCCATTGGGCCCAGCTTCACGGCCTCGAGCACCGGCTCCAGTGGCCGCGCCAGACGCCCCAGCGCGAGCGCAAAGCGCAGGTGGCGCGGGCGGTTCATCACGTGCGGGATCGCCCAGCGCAGCAGCCGCTCGCCGAGCGGGCGGCGATAGTGGGTCTCGATGTGCGCGCGGCCGTGGTCGATCAGCTGAGCGTAGTCGACGCCGGAGGGGCAGGTGGTCTTACAGGCCAGGCACGACAGGCAGCGGTCGATGTGGGTGACCGTCGAGGCGGCGGGCGGGCCGCCGTCTTCCAGCATGGCCTTGATCAGCTCGATGCGGCCGCGCGGGCTGTCGCGTTCGTCGCCCAGCAGGACGTAGGTCGGGCAGGTGGCCGTGCAGAAGCCGCAGTGCACGCACTTGCGGATTTCCGCATGGCTGGCGGCGGTGTCCGGATCGGCGAGCTGTTCGGCGGTGAAGGCGGTCTGCATCAGGCGCCGCCCATTCGGCCAGGATTGAGCACGCCCTTGGGGTCGAAGGCCGCCTTCACCCGCGCGGTCAGGTCGGCGAGCGGGCCCTCCAATGGTTCGAAGGCGGATGCGTCGCCGCGATAGAGGGTGGCGTGGCCGCCCAGCGCCTTTACCTTGGCGCGGACCTGCAGCGGATCGCCCTCCGACAGCAGCCAGACGAGGCCGCCACCCCAGTCGTAGAGCGTATCGCCGGCCAAGGCCTCGCCGACGCGGGCTCCCGCCGCCGGCGGGACCGAGATGCGCCACAGCGGCAGCGGGTCCTTGTGGAAGGCCTCGACCTCGCGGACCTGGGCCCAGAACTGGCGGCTATGGTCGGCGTCCAAGCGTTCGGCGCGGCCAAAGCCCAGGAGCGCCTCGGCCAGGTGATCGGCCCGCGCCGCCACCGAAGCGGCGAAGCCCTCCAGCCGCAGCGCCGTCACCGCCATCTGGCCCTTCAGCGGCGGCCGCGCCGCCGCCGCCTGCGGCAGGTGCGCCGCGCCGGACACCTCGACCGGCGCGTTCATCGCCGCGACCATGGCCGCGTTGGCCTGGGTGTCGGAGAGGCCGAACAGCAGCAACGTCGTCTCGGTCCGGGCCGCCGGCAGCACCTTGATGGTGACCTCGGTCAGCACCGCCAGCGTGCCCCACGACCCGGCTATCAGCTTGCTGAGGTCATAGCCGGTGACGTTCTTGACCACCTTGCCCCCGGCCTTGATCAGTTCGCCGCGCCCGGTCACCGCCTCCAGTCCCAGGAAGTGATCGCGCGCCGCGCCGGCCCGGATGCGGCGTGGCCCCGAGAGGTTCGCCGCCAGCGCTCCGCCCAGCGTCGGCTTGCCCTTGGCGCCCAGCAGCTTCGCCAAATGCGGCGGCTCGAAGGGCAGCATCTGCCCCTGCGCGGCCACCAGCTTTTCCAGCGCCGCCAGGGTGACCCCCGCCTGGGCGGTCAGCACCAGTTCCTCCGGCGCATAGTCGATGACCTTGGCCAGACCCGCGAGGCTCAGCACCACGTCCGCCGCCACGCCATCACCGACGCCCCGCTTGGTCCCGCCGCCGACGATCTCCAGCGTCCGCCCCGTCGCGCCCGCGTCGGCGACGATCTCCACCACCTCGTCGGCGGTCTTCGGCGTCTCGGTCTTGGCGGCGAGGTCCAGCATCTTCAGAACCGCGGCAGGTCGGGAAAGGCGACGGCGCCGCGATGCACATGCACCCGGCCAAGCTCGGCGCAGCGGTGCAGACGCGGGAACACCTTGCCGGGGTTGAGCAGCAGGTCGGGGTCGAAGGCGCACTTCACCCGCTGCTGGGCCGCGAGGTCCGTCTCGCTGAACATCTCGCCCATCAGGTCGCGCTTCTCGACGCCGACGCCATGCTCGCCGGTCAGGACCCCGCCGACCTTGACGCAGAGCTTCAGGATATCTGCCCCGAAGGCCTCGGCCGCCTCCAGTTGCCCCGGCTGGTCGGCGTCGTAGAGGATCAGGGGGTGCAGGTTGCCGTCGCCGGCGTGGAAGACGTTGGCGACGCCCAGGCCGTACTCCAGGCCCATCTGGGTAATGGCGCTCAGCACATAGGGCAGCTGGCGGCGCGGGATGGTGCCGTCCATGCAGTAGTAGTCCGGCGAGATGCGCCCCACCGCCGGAAAGGCCGCCTTGCGCCCGGCCCAGAAGGTCAGCCGCTCGGCCTCGCTCGCCGACGTGCGGATGGTCGTGGCGCCGCGCGCCCGGGCCAGGTCGGCCACGTGGGCGGAAAGTTCGGCGCACTCCGCCTCGGGTCCGTCCAGCTCGACGATCAGCAGGGCCTCGCAGTCCATCGGATAGCCGGCGTGGACGAAGGCCTCGGCGGCCTCGATGGCCGGCCTGTCCATCATCTCCATGCCCGCCGGGATGACGCCGGCTGCGATGATGTCGCCCACCGCGCCGCCCGCCGCCTCGACACTGGGAAAGCCCAGCAGCATGGCGCGCGCCGTCTGC
Source organism: uncultured Alphaproteobacteria bacterium (assembly GCA_903822175.1). Lineage (GTDB taxonomy): Bacteria > Pseudomonadota > Alphaproteobacteria > Caulobacterales > Caulobacteraceae > Phenylobacterium. The sequence goes on along the minus strand of CAIJOB010000022.1, from coordinate 90,328 downwards.
GGCTTCGTCAGTAGACGGACGGTCACCTCGGTGACGACGCCCAGCAGGCCTTCCGACCCCGTCACCACGCCCAGCAAGTCGTAGCCCGCCGCGTCCAGGCCCTTGCCGCCGAGCCGCACCACCTCGCCGCTCATCAGCACGATCTCGCAGCCCAGCAGGTTGTTGGTGGTCAGGCCGTATTTCAGGCAGTGCACCCCGCCGGAGTTCTCCGCCACATTGCCGCCGATGGTGCAGGCGATCTGGCTCGATGGATCGGGCGCATAGTAGAAGCCGTCCGCCTCGACCGCCGCGGTGATGGCGAGATTGGTCACGCCCGGCTGCACGACCGCGCAGCGGTTGGGATAGTCGATCTCCAGCACCCGGTTGAACTTGGCCATGCCCAGCACGATGCCGTCGGTGAGCGGGAGCGCGCCGCCGGAAAGCGAGGTGCCTGCGCCCCTCGGCACCACCTTGACCCCGTTGGCCTGGCACCAGGCGAGCACGGCGGAGACCTGCTCCACCGTCTCCGGCAGCACCACGGCCAGCGGCGTCTGGCGGTAGGCGGAGAGGCCATCCGACTGGAAGGGGACGAGGCCCGCCGGGTCGCCGATCACGCCCTCGCCAGGGACCAGCCTTTGCAGGGCGCGCACGATCTCGGCCTTGCGGGCGATCAGGGCGGCGTCGGGCAGCGGCATCTTCATGACCCGACCTGAGTAGCCGGTTCCGCGAGGCGCCCCAAGCTTCACCCCCAAAGAAGCTTAGCCTGAGTCAGATCGTCTCATACGTAATGGACCGGAGTTCCCCTGCGCCGGGGACCGGGTATGTGGGGCTACGCACTTAGCCGAACCCCTCAGGGGCTCCGGTGTCTTGCCAGGGGCGGCCCAGCGTTCAGTACGGGCCGCCCCGACTAGTCCCTAGTGGTGGGCCGGCTGAGCCTGCGCCTGGGCCGCCTGGGCCTCGCGCTTTTCCTCGACCGCCTTCTTGTGCGCCATGTGGTGGCCGACGGCGCAGCCGGCGGCGGCGCCGAGCACGGCGTGATGGCCGACGACATGGCCCGCGACCCCGCCGACCACGGCGCCCTTCAGGCACCCCTTGGCGTCGGCGGCGCCGGCGGCGGAGAACGCGAGCGACAGCGCGATGGCGGCGGTGATGGCGACGGTCTTCATGAGAGCATCCTCAAAAGCGGGAGCTGGACGCTAGGCCGCGCCCGGGCTCGCGCCAAGTTAAGGAACCCTCATGTGAGCCGTCCTACGAGGATGAGCGGAGAAAAGTTGGGCCGCCGGCAGAGGGGCGCCGGCGGCCCGCGCCTCCGGGGTCACCACGCGGCGTGTTCGGCCACGTGGCGGGAGACGAGCTCGCGGACCAAGGGATGGTCCAGCTTCGCCACCGCGCCGCGAACCGCCTGGGCGCGGCAATCGGCGGCCTCCGCGGCGGTCGGGGGCCCGGCGCAGACGGCTTCGGCGGCCGCCTCGATGCGGGCCAGCATCGCCCGGGCGCCTGCCGCGGTGGCGAGGTCGGCCGGGCTGTAGGCGAGGTGCGCCTGTGTGACGGCGATCGCCGGATCCGGCGAATAGCCGGAGGTGATCCGCGCCGGCTGGGCGGAGGCTGCGGCGCCCAAGAGGGCGAACGCGGCGGCGATCAGAATCAGGGGCTTGTGGGTCATGGTCTGTCTCGTGGCATTGGGGGAGGACACGCCACGGAATACAGACGTACTTTCATCGAAAATACACGTGTATTTTCGGTAATGAGGGGAGCTACTCTCCCTTGAAGCTGGGGCTGCGCTTTTCGTTGAAGCTGGCGACGCCCTCGCGGCGGTCGGTGGTCTTGAAGAGGCGGTTGTAGCCGGAAAGCTCCATCTCCATCGCCGCGGCCAGGTCCATGCCATGGCCCTCGTGGACCACACGCTTGAGGGTGCGCACCGAGAGCGGGGCGTTGGCGGCGATGCGTTTGGCGGTCTCCAGCACAGCGTTCATCAGCTCCGCGGCCGGGACCACGCGGTTGACGATGCCAGCCTCCAGGGCCTCTTGGGCGGTGAGCGGCCGGCCCGAGACCAGGATCTCCAGCGCCCGGCGCTCACCGGCCTGGCGGGTCAGGAGCTGGGTGCCGCCCAACCCCGGCATGATGCCCAGGGTCACCTCCGGCAGGCCGAAGCGGGCGGTGTCGGCGGCGTAGGCGAAATCGGACAGCAGGGTCATCTCGCAACCACCGCCCATGGCCGCCCCGTTCACCGCGGCGATCACCGGCACCGGTACGCCCAGCTGGGCGCGCGCCATGGCCTCGAAGACCTTGTGCTGCTCGGCCCAGGCCTCGTCGGTCATGCCATTGCGTTCCTTGAGGTCCGCGCCGGCCTGGAAGTGGCGGCCCTCCCCGGTCAGGATTACACAGCGGAGATCGGCCCGCTCACGCAGCGCCGTCCACGCCTCCAGCAGTTCCAGCCCCATCTGGGTCGAGAGCGCGTTGGCGACGTCTGGGCGGTTGAAGGCCACCACGGCGACGCCCGGCGTGGGCTCGGTCAGCAGGATCGTTTCGGGCATGGTCAGAAGCTCTTGGGCAGATCCAGCACGTGGGTGGCCACGTGGCTGAGGATGAGGTTCGTGGAGATCGGGGCGACCTGATAGAGGCGCGCCTCCCTGAACTTGCGTTCGATGTCGTACTCCTCGGCGAAACCGAAGCCGCCGTGGGTCTGCACGCACATGTCGGCGGCGTACCAGCTGGCCTCCGACGCCACGAGCTTGGCCATGTTGGCCTCGGTCCCGCAGGGTTGGCCGGTTTCAAACAGGCCGGCGGCGTGGGCCACCATGTGCTCGGCGGCGGTCATCTGGACGAAGGCGCGGGCAATGGGGAACTGAACGCCCTGGTTCTCGCCGATGGCGCGGCCGAAGACGTTGCGGTCGCGGGCGTAGGCGCTGGCGCGGTCGATGAAGAACTTGGCGTCGCCGATGCATTCCGCCGCGATCAGGATGCGCTCGGCGTTCATGCCGTCGAGGATGTAGCGGAAGCCTTTGCCCTCTTCGCCGATCAGGTTCGCAACGGGCACCCGCAGGTCTTCGAAGAACAGCTCGGTCGTCGCGTGATTGAGCATGGTGCGGACCGGGCGGATGGTCAGGCCGTTCCCCACGGCGTCGCGCATATCGACCAGCAGCACACTCATCCCGTCTGACGGCTTGGCGGCGTCGGCCCGCGCGGTCGTGCGGCAGAGAAGCACCATCAGGTCGGAATGCTCGGCCCGACTGATCCACAGCTTCTTGCCGCTGACGACGTAATGGTCGCCGTCCCGCCGCGCGAAGGTGGTGATCCTGGTGGTGTCGGTGCCGGCGTCGGGCTCGGTGACGCCGAAGGCCTGCAGGCGCAGTTCACCTGACGCGACCTTGGGCAGATAGGCCTCCTTCTGCGCCGGACTGCCGTGCCGCAGCACCACGCCCATGGTGTACATCTGCGCGTGGCAGGCGCCGCCGTTACCGCCGGAGCGATGGATTTCCTCCAGCACCGCGGCGCCAGCGCCCAGCCCCAGGCCCGAGCCGCCGTACTCCTCCGGGATCAGCACCGAAAGGAATCCCGCCTCGGTCAGCGCGGTCACGAATTCGGTCGGATACTGCCGCTCCCGGTCCAGCGCACGCCAATAGGCGCCGGGGAACCGCCCGCACAGCCGGCGCACAGCCTCGCGGATTTCAGGGAAGGTCTGGTCGGCGTCCTGGGTCACGGCGGCATCTCTGCCACGCGCAAGGCTGGAGATCGACCGGCAAAGGTGGTCATCTGGCGCCATGAGCGACCTCAGCTATGTCAGCGGCGCGAGCACCAAGCCTCTGCTCGGCCAGACCATCGGGGCGGCGTTCGACGCGGCGTGCACGGCGCATCCGGACGTTCCGGCGCTGATCTCGCGGCATCAGAAGATCCGCTGGACCTATGCGCAGATGAAGGAACGGGTCGACGCGCTCGCCGCCGGCCTGCTGGCGTTGGGCCTGGAGCCGGGCGACCGGATCGGCGTCTGGGCGCCCAATTGCGCGGAATGGGCGGTGACCCAGTTCGCCACCGCCAAGGCCGGCTTGATCCTGGTCAACATCAACCCGGCCTATCGGCTCAGCGAGGCCGAGTACGCGCTGAACAAGGTCGGCTGCAAGGCGCTGGTCACGGCCATCGCGCACAAGACCAGCGAGTATCTGCACATGCTGCGCGAGCTTGCGCCGGAGCTGGCCGCAGCCCGGCCCGGTGACCTTCAGGCCAAGCGGCTGCCGGCGCTGCGCCTGGTGATCACGCTGGGCGAACAGGAGCACGCTGGCTGCCTCGCCTTCCACCAGGCCTGCGATGCCGGAACGCCCGCCGACACCGCCCGCGTCGCCGAGATCGGCGCGGCCCTGCAGTTCGACGACGCCATCAACATCCAGTTCACCTCGGGCACCACAGGCTTCCCGAAGGGCGCGACGCTCAGCCACCACAACATCCTCAACAACGGCTACTTCGTCGCCGAGGCCATCGGCCTGCGGGTCGGCGAGCGGCTTTGTATCCCAGTGCCGCTCTATCACTGCTTCGGCATGGTCATGGGGAACCTCGGCTGCGTCACCCACGCCGCGACCATGGTCTATCCGTCGGAGGGCTTCGATCCGCTGGCGGTGCTGGACGCGGTTGAGGCCGAGGCCTGCGCGGCGCTCTACGGCGTGCCGACCATGTTCATCGCCATGCTGGGCTGCGAGCGTTTCGGCGAGTTCGACCTGACCTCCCTGCGCACCGGCATCATGGCCGGCTCGCCCTGCCCCATTGAGGTGATGAAGCAGGTGATCGACCGCATGCACATGCCGCAGGTGACCATCGCCTATGGCATGACCGAGACCTCGCCCGTCAGCTTCCAGTCGGGCTGCGACGACAGCCTTGAGGTCCGCGTCGCCACCGTCGGTCACGTGCAGCCGCACCTGGAGGTGAAGATCGTCGACGAGGCCGGACGCATCGTGCCGCGCGGTGCGACAGGCGAGCTCTGCACGCGCGGCTATTCGGTGATGCTGGGCTACTGGGACGATCCGGAGCGGACCGCAGAGGCGCTTGACCCCGCCGGCTGGATGCACACCGGCGACCTCGCCACGCTGGACGCCGACGGCTGCGGCAACATCGTCGGGCGGATCAAGGACATGGTCATCCGCGGCGGCGAGAACGTCTATCCGCGCGAGGTCGAGGAATACCTCTACCGCCATCCGGCCATCGCCGACGTGCAGGTGATCGGCATCCCCGACGCGAAGTACGGCGAGGAACTCTGCGCCTGGATCGTGCTGAAGCCCGGCGCCGAACTCACCGTCGAGGACGTACGCGGGTTCTGCCAGGGCCAGATCGCCCACTACAAGATTCCACGGCACATCAAGTTCGTGGAAGGCTTTCCCACCACCGTCACCGGCAAGGTGCAAAAGTTCGCCATGCGTGAGGCGATGATTGCGGAATTGGGCCTCGTGCTGGAAAAGACCGCATGAGGAAGCTGACGAGCGCCGTCGATCCGGCGTCCAAGACCTACGCCGCCAACGCCAAGGCCAACCGCGCGCTGGCCGCCGAACTGCGCGAACGCGCCGGCAAGGCCGCGCTCGGCGGGTCCGAAGACAGCCGCAAACGCCACGAGAGCCGCGGAAAGCTGCTCCCCCGCGACCGGGTCATGCGGCTGATCGATCCGGGCTCGCCGTTCCTGGAGGTGGGCCAGCTCGCCGCTAATGGCCTCTACAATGACGAGGCGCCGGGCTCCGGAATCATCGTCGGCGTGGGCCGGGTCTCCGGCCGCGAGTGCATGATCGTCGCCAACGACGCCACGGTGAAGGGCGGCGCCTACTATCCGATGACCGTGAAGAAGCATCTCCGCGCCCAGGAGATCGCCCTGCAGAACCGCCTGCCCTGCATCTATCTGGTCGATAGCGGAGGCGCCAACCTGCCGCACCAGGCCGAGGTGTTCCCCGACCGCGACCACTTTGGGCGCATCTTCTTCAACCAGGCGCGGATGAGCGCCGAAGGCATCGCCCAGATCGCCTGCGTCATGGGCTCCTGCACCGCCGGCGGCGCCTACGTCCCGGCGATGAGCGACGAGACCATCATCGTGCGCGGCCAGGGCACGATCTTCCTGGGCGGCCCGCCGCTGGTGAAGGCCGCCACCGGCGAGGTGATCTCGGCCGAGGAACTGGGCGGCGCCGACACCCACGGCCGCCGCTCCGGTGTCGTAGACCACGTGGCCGCCGACGACGAGGACGCGCTGTCCATCGTCCGCTCCATCGTGGCCCGGCTGAACACCACCAAGACCGTCGACATGGATATCGCCGAGCCGCGCCCGCCGGCCTTCGATCCCGAAGAGCTCTACGGCATCGTACCGACCGACGTGCGCGCGCCCTATGACGTCCACGAGGTGATCGCGCGCATCGTCGACAACTCCGAGTTCGACGAGTTCAAGCAGCTCTACGGCACGACGCTGGTCTGCGGGTTTGCGCGCATCTGGGGCTATCCGGTGGCGATCCTGGCCAACAACGGGGTGCTGTTCTCGGAGAGCGCGCTGAAGGGCGCGCACTTCATCGAGCTGGCCTGCAAGCGGAAGATCCCGCTGATCTTCCTGCAGAACATTTCCGGCTTCATGGTCGGCGGCAAGTACGAAGCCGGCGGCATCGCCAAGGACGGCGCCAAGCTGGTGACCGCGGTCGCTTCGGCCGAGGTGCCGAAGTTCACCGTCCTGATCGGCGGATCGTTCGGGGCCGGCAACTACGGCATGTGTGGCCGCGCCTATTCGCCCCGCTTCCTGTGGACCTGGCCCAACAGCCGGATCAGCGTGATGGGCGGCGAGCAGGCGGCCAGTGTGCTCGCCACCGTCCACCGCGACGCCGACAAGTGGACCAAGGCGGAAGAGGAGGCCTTCAAGGCCCCGGTTCGCCAGCGCTACGAGGACGAGGGCAACCCCTACTTCGCCACCGCGCGCCTGTGGGACGACGGCATCATCGACCCGATGCAGACCCGCGACGTGCTGGGCCTTTCCATCTCCGCTTCGCTGAACGCGCCGATCCCCGAGACGCGCTTCGGCGTGTTCAGGATGTAAGCTGACCATGGCCACCGGAGACAACCTCCTCGAAGCCGTCACCGCCGACACCTTGGCGCACGAGGCCGCGCGCGCCTCGAAGCACAGCCTGCCGATCGGCGCGCCCTGCCCCAACTGCCACACCGCGCTGGCCGGGCCCTGGTGCTACGCCTGCGGCCAGCGGGGCGAGAAGTTCCACCGCTCGATCTGGAAGCTGACGCTGGAGGCGCTGGAGGGGCTCACCGACCTCGACGGGCGGCTCTGGAAGACCTTTCCGCGGCTGATCTTCCGGCCCGGCAAGCTCACCCGCGAATACCTCGACGGCCACCGCGCCGCCCAGGTGCCGCCGTTCCGCATCTTCCTGCTGGTCCTGCTGCTGGTGTTCTTCACCGGCGGGCTGAATGTCGTCCGGACCCACCCCAGCCCAGGCAAGGGTCTCAATCTCAACTTCGCGACCCTCGACGATCCGCAGCTGCAGAAGGAGCTCGCGCCCAAGGACCGTGCCCAGTTGCAGCAGGCTCAGCAGGAAATGAAGGCGCGGTTCGGAACACCCAAGGCCACCGACACGGCGGGCGAGAAATGGCTCCGCGGACAGCTGTCCAAGGCGCTGGCCAACCAGCAGAGCTACAAGGCCGCGCTGGCCGAATGGGCCCAGCGGTTCGCCGTCCTGATGCTGCCGATCGCGGCGATGATGTTGGCGGTGCTCTTCGTCTTCAAGAAGAACGTTTACGTCTTCGACCACCTGATCTTCTCGATGCACTCCCTCTCGTTCCAGGGGCTGCTGCTCTCGGTGATGTTCGTCGCCGGCATCTGGCTGAACGGTCCGGGCAACCTGCTCTGGCTCGCGCCGGTGCACCTCTTCGTGCACATGCGCGGCGCCTACAAGATCAGCTGGTACGGCACACTGATCCGCATGTTCCTGCTGTTCATCGGCTCTTCGATCGCCTTCGCCTTCCTGATCGTCGGCCTGCTGCTGGTCGGCCTGGCCACCGTCTAGGACTGAAGTTTCAATGTTCAAATCCGTCCTGGTCGCCAACCGAGGCGAGATCGCCCGCCGGGTGTTCGCCACCGCCCGGCGGTTGGGCGTCGCCACCGTCGCGGTCTATTCCGAAGCCGACGCCGGCGCGGCCCACGTGGCCGACGCCGAGCAGGCCGTGCTGATCGGCCCGGCCGCCGCCCGCGAAAGCTATCTGGTTCCGGAGAAGATCATCGCCGCGGCCAAGGCCACCGGCGCCGAGGCGATCCACCCGGGCTACGGCTTCCTCTCCGAGAACGCCGACTTCGCCGACGCGGTGATCGCCGCGGGCCTGATCTGGATCGGGCCGCCGAGTTCGGCGATCCGCGCCATGGGCCTGAAGGACGCCGCCAAAGCGCTGATGGCCAAGGCCGGGGTGCCGGTGACGCCGGGCTATCTGGGCGAGGACCAGGCCCCGGCGACACTGGCGAAAGAGGCCGCGCGGATCGGCTTTCCGGTGCTGATCAAGGCGGTGGCCGGCGGCGGCGGCAAGGGCATGCGCAAGGTCGAGGCGGCGGCCGACTTCGACGCCGCCCTGGCGTCCTGCAAGCGCGAAGCGGCCGCCTCGTTCGGCGACGACCGCGTGCTGCTGGAGACCTATGTCCAGCGCCCGCGCCACATCGAGGTGCAGGTGTTCGGCGACGCTCACGGCAGTGTCGTCCACCTCTACGAACGCGACTGCTCCCTGCAGCGCCGCCACCAGAAGGTGATCGAGGAGGCGCCCGCACCCGGCATGGACGCCAAGACCCGCGCCGCGATCACCGACGCTGCGGTCAAGGCCGCCAAGGCGGTCAACTACGTCGGCGCCGGCACCATCGAGTTCATCGCCGACGCAAGCGCTGGCCTTCGCCCCGACCGCATCTGGTTCATGGAGATGAACACCCGCCTGCAGGTGGAGCACCCGGTCACCGAGATGGTCACCGGCCTCGACCTGGTCGAATGGCAGTTCCGCGTCGCGGCGGGTGAGCCCCTGCCGCTGAAGCAGGAGGAAATCGGCCTGGCCGGTCACGCGGTGGAAGCGCGGCTCTATGCCGAGAGCCCGGCCACCGGCTTCCTGCCGTCCACCGGCGTGCTGGAACACTTCGAGCTGCCGCCCACCGTGCGCGCCGACGCCGGCGTCATCGAAGGCGGCGAGGTCACGCCCTTCTACGATCCGATGATCGCCAAGCTGATCGCCCATGCCGAGACCCGCGAGGCGGCGCTCAGCGAGCTGGCCGAGGCCTGCGACGGCGTCGAGGTCTGGCCGGTGAAGACCAACGCCGGCTTCTTGGCCCGCTGCCTGGAGGCCCCCGACTTCATCGCCGGCGACCTCGACACCGGCTTCATCGAGCGCAACCTCGCCGAGCTGGCGGCGCCTCCGGAGCCCTCGCCCGCCGCGCTTTCCGCCGCGGCCGAGGCGGCGATGATCGTCGACGAGACGCTCCTGCCCGACGCCTCGCCCTGGCGCGATCTCGCGGGCTTCCGCCTGAACGCGGCGCCGGAGACGACGACGCGCCTGTTCCTGGGCGGCAAGCCGATCGTCTGCGCCATCAACGACATGGCCGCGCCGCGCTCGGTCCTGCTGACGCAGGACGACGAGATCGTGGTCTTCGAAGCCGGCGAGGCCTTCGTTTTCGCGCAATCTCCCCCCGCCGCCGACGAAGCCGGCGCGGCCGGCGACGGCGCCATCCGCTCCCCCATGCCGGGCAAGGTCACCGGGCTCTCGGTCAAGGCCGGCGAGGCCGTGAAGAAGGGCCAGCCGTTGCTGGTCCTCGAAGCCATGAAGATGGAGCACGCGCTCACCGCCCCCTTCGACGGGACGGTGGACGAGGTGTCGGTCAGCCTCGGCGCCCAGGTCACCGAGGGCGCGGTGCTGGTGAAGCTCAGCGCGGCGACCTAGGCCCCTTATCGAGGCCGAGGCATCTCGAACATCGCGTCGGGCCGGATCTCGGCGTAGTCGCCCAGCCGCCCGGCGCGCAGGATCGGATGCGCCTGCGCCGTCTGGTAGAGGCCGTCCTTGATCAGGGCGCGGTCGATGTGGACGGCCACCACCTCGCCGATCACCAGCCAGGTCTGGACGGCCTCACCCGCCGCCGTGGTCAGCTGGATCAGCTGCGACAGACGGCATTCGAAATTGACCGGGCTTTCCATCACCCGCGCCGGGGCGACCTTCAGGCTCGGCGCCGGCGTCAGGCCGCCCAGCGCGAACTCGTCGACCTCCGAAGACACGGTGGCCGAGGTCGCATTCATCGCGTCCTTCAGCGCATGGGTCGCCAGGTTCCAGACGAACTCGCCAGTGGTCTGGATGTTGGCGACGCTGTCCTTCCAGCCGGTGCTGGCGAAGCCGATCAGCGGCGGGCGGTAGTTAAAGGCGTTGAAGAAGCTGTAGGGCGCGAGGTTGCGCACGCCCGTCTCGCTCACCGACGAAATCCAGCCGATCGGCCGCGGCCCGATGATGGCGTTGAACGGATCGTTGGCGAGGCCGTGCCCCTGCGCCGGCTCATAGGTGTGGGCGTCGGCGCCGGCCATCAGCCGTTCCGCAGCAGGGCGACCGTACCCTGGCCGCCGTCGGCGCAGATGCTGACGATGGCGTAGGCGCCCTTGGGCATGGCCGAAAGCTCCTTCACCGCCTGGCTGAGGATCCGCGCGCCGGTCGCCCCGAACGGATGGCCCAGCGCCGTCGAGCCGCCGTTGGGGTTCAGCCGCTCGATCGGGAACTTGCCGAGTTTGGCGGTCACCTGCGCCTTGGTCTTCAGGAACTCCGGGTCCTGGATCGCCTTGATGTGGCTCGCCACCTGGGCGGTGAAGGCCTCGTGCAGCTCCCAGAGCGCCACGTCGCCGTAGGTGAGGCCGTTGCGGGCGAGCAGGCGCGGGATCGCATAGGCCGGCGCCATCAAGAGGTACTCGTTGAAGAGGTCGATGGCGTTGGCGACGTAGTCCACCAGCCGCACCCGCGGAACCTCAGCCGGCAGGCGCTTCAGCCCCTCGCCCGTGGCTACCCACATGGCCGCCGCGCCGTCGGTCAGCGGGCTGGAGTTGCCGGCGGTGAGCGTACCGGCGCCGCTGGTCCGGTCGAAGGCTGGCTTCAGGCGCGCCAGCGCCTCCATCGACGAGTCCGCCCGCACCAGGGTGTCGCTGCCGGTCTCTTCCAGCCGCAGAACCAGGTCGTCGAAGAAGCCGGCGGCCCAGCCAGCGGCGGCCTTCTGATGGCTGGCCAGCGCCAGTTCGTCCTGTTCGACGCGGCTGATGCTCCAGCCCTTGGCCATCTCCTCAGTGTGTTCGCCCATCGACTTGCCGGTCGCGCGATTCTTGATCTGCGGAATGAACAGGCGGACGTCGCGCGCCTTGGTCCCGCGCACCGCCGCCCAGCGTCCCGGCAGGTCGCGGGCCTCCATGAACGCCCGCAGGTCGTCGGAAAGGCCGGGCGACAGGCCGATCTGGATGCGGCTCATCGCCTCCGCGCCGCCAACCAGCGCCAGGCTGCGGCCAGCCGCATCGTCCAGCATGCCCCCGGCCTGGAAAGCGCCCATCATCGAGGTGGAGCAGGCCATGATCGTCGAGGACGCGGGAATGGTCGGGTCGCCGCCCGCCGCGATCAGCGCCTCGCGCGCCAGGTTGCTGATGGTCAGGTTGGGGATCACCGCACCCCAGTTCATCAGATCGGGCCGCCCGCCTTTCGCCAGCATCGCTTTGACCACTGGGATCGAGAGATCGAGCGCATCCTTCCGCGCCAAGGGCCCGCCGGCCTTGGCGAACGGCGTCCGCACGCCGGCCGCGAACCAGATATCCGGCTTGCCGGCGGTGGGGGATTTGGCGGCGACGGCTCTGGCCATGGGATGCTCCTCAGCGCCCTACAGATGGCCCCGCCGGCGCGCCATGCAAAGCCTCACTTCTTGGCGCGGGCCATTTCCTCGGCCCGGGCGCCGGCCAGGATGTTGGGGAGCGAATAGTTCCCCTCGTGGCAAGCGAACTCGAAGATCGGCTTAGGCGCGGCGAAGAGCGAATATTCCGCGAGCCAGGGCTTGGTGTAGATCGCCGGATCGACCACCGTGTACTGGTAGAGCAGCTCGCTCTTCGAGACCCGCGTGTAGCGCTCGATCACCTTGGCGGCGGCCGACACGAACAGCGTCGGGAACGGCCGGATCGCGTCCTTGGCCGGCAGACCGACAGTCTCGATCACCAGGGTGTCGCCTTCCCAGTGCGCGATCGCGTCGCCCAGCGGCCCGGCCATCGCCGGCGAGCCGTGCTTGTCGGTCAAGGGCACGATCCGCAGGTCGGGGCCGTACTCCGACAGGATCACCACCGCATCCTTGGTCTGGACGATCTGGCGCGGGTTGATGTCGCTGGTGCTGGTGACCGGAGGCTGGCCCCAGCCGACGACGCAACGCTCCCAGTTCGGCCGCACCTCGGGGTCGTCCTTGGGGAAAGGCGGCTCCGTCTGAGTGCGCAGCAGTTGCTCGATGAAGCGCAGCTGGCCGCGCATGCCGGGCGTCAGCGGCATCATGCCGTCGGCGGGTTCGACCACCTGGCGGGTGCGCCGCTGACCCTTGACGATGGCGAGGTCCGAGCGGCTGGGGTCGCCACGGATTTCGGCCACCTCAGGGTCCTGGGCGAAGATCGCCAGCTTGCCGGCCTCTTCGTTCAGCTTGCGCGCATAGGCCTGCGCGTCCGCCTCTGAGAGCGTCAGGCTCGGCATGTCCGGCCGCGCCTCCATCGGCATGAAGAAGTGGGTGTTCCAGACGCCCTGCAGGTCGGGCTGGCCAATGGCGTTGCGCGGCGCGTGGTAGTCAGCCGCGGCGGCCGGCGCCCCGATCAGCAGGGCTGCAGCCACTAGACCTAGGTTCAGCGCTTTCATGGTCTGTCAGCTCCCCGCGACAACACCTGTATCATGTAGGCGCCCGATCTCGGTTCCGCTCATGCCCAGCACCTGCGCCAAGACTTCGTCGGTGTGCTGCCCGAGTTTCGGCGCCGCCTGCACCGGCCCGCGCGCGTCCTGCGGGATCGTCGCCATGGCGCCGGGCGCCGGATAGCTGAGGCCGCTCGGATGTCGGACCGTCTGGAAGGCCGGGTTGTCCTTATAGAGACGCGGATCGGCCAGCGCGGCTTCCAGTGGCTGGTAGGCGCCCCAAGTCACGCCACCGGCGTCGAAGGCTGGCGCCAGCTCGGCGGCCGTGCGCTGAGCGAAGGCAGCCTCGAACAGCGGATAGAGCCGGGCGCGGTGGGCGAACCGCACGCCTTCGTCGGTGGCGAAGGAGACGCTGAGTTCGGCTTCGAGGGCAGCGGCGGCGGCGGCCAGGCCCAGAACCTCCAGGGCCTTCGACCACTGCTTGGGCGTGATCGCCAACAGCATCAGGGTCTGGCCGTCCTTGGTCTTAAAGTCGCGGCCAAAGGCGCCAAAGATGTCGTTGCCCATACGCGGCCGCTGGTGGCCGGTCAGCATCGTCTCGGCGGTCATGCCCAGGTTGGCCATGGTCGCCGCGCCCACGTCGGAGAGCGGCACCCGCAGCTCGCGGCCCTGCCCGTCCCGGCTCCGGGCCCAGAGCGCCGAGACCGTGGAAAAGGCGCAGTAGGCGCCGGTGAGCAGGTCCCAGGCCGCCAGCACGTGGTTGACCGGCCGAGGATCGTCGGCCGGGCCGGTCATCTGCGGCAGGCCGAGCGCCGCATTGATCGTGTAGTCCATGCCCTGCGACCCGTCGGCCCAGCCCATGACCCGCACGCAGACCAGGTCCGCGCGCAGCTTGCTCAGCGCCTCGTAGGAGAGGAATCCGTCTACCGGGAAGTTGGTGACGAAGAGCCCGGCGTCGGCGCCGTCCGCCCCGCTGGGCGCGGTCGCCAGCCGTTGCGCGATCTCCCGGCCCTGCGGGCTCGAGAGGTTGAGCGCGACCGACTTCTTGCCCTTGTTCAGCCCCTCCCAATAGAGGCTCGACCCATTCTCCGCGAGCGGCCAGCGGCGGAAGTCCGGGCCACCGCCGATGGCGTCGAAGCGGATCACCTCGGCGCCCATCTGGGCCAGATAGAGCCCACAGGTCGGCGCGGCCACGAAGGCCGAACCCTCCACCACGCGCAGGCCTTTCAACAGATCGTACATGTGCGGCTAGCCGATCAAATCCCCGACCTCTTTCACCTCTTCAGGCGTCAGATGCCAGGCGGCGGTCGCGGCGTTGGTCTTCACCTGTTCGGGCGTGGTGGCGCCGGCGATCACCGAGGACACCACCTCGTGGCCGAGCAGCCAGGCGAAGGCCAGCTCCAGGATGGTGTGGCCGCGCTCGCGCGCCCAGCTCTCCAGCGCCTCGACCTTGTCGAAATTCTTGTCGCTCATGGCCGCGGCGCCGCGCGCGCCCCAGGCCGCCAAGCGCGTGCCTTCGGCCGGCTTTTCGCCGCGCCGGTACTTGCCGCTGAGCAGGCCCGACGCCAGCGGGAAGAACGGCAGGAAGCCCAGGCCGAAATGCTCGCAGGCCGGCAGCACCTCGAACTCTACCTTCCGCTCCAGCAGGGAATAGAGGTTCTGGGCCGAGACGAACCGGGCGCTTCCAGCGGCCGTCCAATCGGCGTCGGCGATCTGCCAGCCGGTGAAGTTGGAGTTGCCGATGTAGCGGACCTTGCCCTGGGTCACGAGGTCGTCCAGCGCACGCAGCGTCTCGTCGATCGGGGTGTCCGCGTCGGGCGCGTGGAACTGGTAGAGGTCGATGTAGTCCGTGCCGAGCCGGGTCAGGCTGTCCTCCACCGCGCGCATGATCCAACGGCGCGAGCCGCCCATCCGGCGCGGGTCGTCGCCGATCCGCATGCCGAACTTGGTGGCCAGCGTGATGTCGCCGCGCCGCTTGCCCAGCGCCTTGCCGAGGAACTCCTCCGACTTGGTCCCGCCATAGATGTCGGCGGTGTCGAAGAAGGTGATGCCGGCGGCCAGCGCGGCGTCGACCACGCCCTGAGTCTGCTTGGCGTCGATGCGCATGCCGAAATTGTTGCAGCCCAATCCCACCTCGCTGACCTTCAGGCCCGAGGTTCCCAGCCGGCGCATCTTCATCGTCGTCTCTCCGAAATTTCTTTTACGGGCGGCGAAATCTTGCTCGCGGCGCTCCGCCGCCGAGAGCCTAGCGGCATCCTATGGCACCGCGAAGCACGATCCGCCCGCCGGCCATGGTCACGCTTGTTTACGCTGCGTCATGGTTGTCGGGGTATTCACTAGGTTTGTTGGGGATATCGCAAGTGTCGGCTTCGTAAGCTCACGATCCGAAACAGGTTTTTCAACCGAACGGTCCAAGCCATGCGTGTCGTCACCATTGTCAGTCTCGGGGCCTGCGCCCTGTTCGGTCTTTCCGCCCTGGTGGTGGCCAAGACCATGATGCCGAACCCGGGCGTGGCTAAGGCCGCGGCCCCGCAAGTCATGGCCGGCGTGCCCATCGTGGTCGCCAAGTCGGCGCTGAAGTTCGGCGACAAGCTGGACGCCTCGAAGATCGAGATCCTGAAGATCCCGTCCAACGCCGTGCCCGAAGGCGCCTTCGCGACCACGGCGCTGGTCCTGTCCCAGGACGGCGGCGGACCGCCGGTGGTTCTGACCCCCATCGCCGCCCGCGAGCCCTTGCTGCCGGCCAAGCTTTCCGGTCCGGGCGCCCGCGCTTCGGTCGCCGCCGAGATCCATGACGGCATGCGCGCCTACACCATCAAGGTCAGCGACGTCACCGGCGTCGGCGGCCACGCCCTGCCGGGCGACCGGGTGGATGTGGTGCTGATGCGCGACCTCTCCACCGACGCCAGCAAGCACAACTACATCTCCCAGGTGGTGACCCAGGACATCCGGGTCCTGGGCGTCGACCTGAACGCCGACCTCGCCTCCAACAAGCCGGCGACGCCGAGCACCGCGACCCTCGAGGTTTCGGTCCCCGACGCGCAAAAGCTGGCGGTGGCCGGCGACCTCGGCAAGCTGTCGCTGCTGCTGCGCAGGACCGGCTCGGCGGAGATCGCCCAGACCGCGCCGATGCGCACCGAGGCCCTGTTCGGCGCCGCCCCACGCAGCACCGGCCACGCCACCGTCCGGCGCGTGCGCGTCACCGATCCCATGCCGGCCGCCGCGCCCCTCATCACCATCGTGGCCGCGGGCGGCAGTGACGGGCGCCCCGGCAAGGCGCGCGCGCCGAAGCCGTCGCCCGCCGCCGCGCCTGTGGCTCCGACCGCTCCGGCCGGTACGCCGAACCCGGCCGCCCCTGGCGCTGGCGGCACCGGCGGCGCGCCCGCAGTCCACACGTCCTAAGAACCCTGGAGCCCATGACCATGTCACGCCACCTGGCCACCGCGCTCTGCGCCACCGTCAGCCTGCTGGCGGCCACCGCCGCCGCGACGCCGGCCTTCGCCGACGCCTTCGCCAGCGAGGCCGCACCCGTCCGCACCATCTCGGTGCCGAAGGACAAGGCGCTCTCGTTTCGCCTGGACGAACCCGCCAGCAAGATCGTCGTCTCCCAGCCGGACATCGCCGAGGTGGTCGCCACCACCGACCGCAGCTTCTATGTCCGCGGCCTCGACGTCGGCTCGACCAACCTCCTGGTCTATGGACCGGGCGGGCGGCTCCTGCAGATGATCGACGTGCGCGTCGGCTATGACGCCCACGCTCTGCAGAGCGACATCGACACGGCGCTGCCCGGCGAGGGCGTTAAGGTGCAGACGCTCGGCGAAGGCCTGCTGCTCACCGGCACGGTCTCCTCGAACAGTGTCGCCACCCGCGCCAAGGCCATGGCCGACAAGTTCGCCCCCGACGGCGCGACCTCGGCCCTGCTGGTCAGCGCCTCGCAGGAAGTCGTGCTGGAAGTCCGCGTCATGGAGGCGACCCGCTCGTCCCTGCAGGACGCAGGCTTCTCCGGCGCCATCACTAGCGGCAACACCTCGTTCAACTTCGGCAGCGGCCTGATCGGCAACACGCCCGCCAACGGCGTCCTGGGCTTCGCCACCCACGCCGGCGTCAACGGCGTGAACCTCAGCCTGCAGGCGCTTGAGGAAAAGGGCATCGTACGCACGCTGGCCAAGCCGACCCTCGTGGCGGTCTCCGGCGGCAAGGCCAGCTTCCTGGCCGGCGGCGAGTTCCCCTATCCGGTGCCGCAGGGCCTGAACCAGATCACGCTGGAGTTCCGCCAGTACGGGGTGAAGCTCGACTTCACGCCGACCGTGCAGGACAACGGCCTGATCCGCCTGGCCGTCGCCCCCGAGGTCAGCCAGCTCGACCAGACCAACTCGATCAAGATCTCCGGCGTCCAGGTGCCGGGCCTGATCACCCGCAAGGCCGACACTACCGTCGAGATCAAGGACGGCGACTCCTTGGCGCTGGGCGGCATGTTCATGCACACCTACAACAACGACCTGCGCCAGTTCCCGGGCCTGGGCGACATCCCGATCCTGGGCTCTCTGTTCCGTTCGGCTCGCTGGGCGCGCAACGAGACCGAGCTGATCATCATCGTCACGCCGCACATCGTCACGGCCCGCGACTTCGAGAAGGCCGCCAAGACCGCTGACATCGCCGGCAAGGAGCCCAACGCGGGCGCCTTCATGTTCAACGGCGTCGTGACCAAGGACCCGCCGATGAGCCGCGACATGCGCGGTCTCATCGCGCCGGCCCAGCCGCTCGCGGCCGCCCCGGCCCCCGCCCCAACCCCGACCGCGGTCTCCGCCGCCGCTCCGCCCGCCCTGCCGCTGCGCGGCGAAATCACCGCCGCCGCCGTTCCCGCCTCCGGAAAGTAAGTTCCCCTATGAGTACCCAGTCCCTCAGCGGTCGGCGCGTCCTGGCTATAGGTCCGGCGCTCGCCGGGCTTGCCGACGGCCCGCTTGCAGGGGCCCAGCTGGAGCAGGCGACGCTGGCCAGGCTGATCGGGGTGACCGCGGCCGAGGCGGACCTGATCATAATCGACGCCGACGCCTGGGCCGACCCGGCGCTGGCGGCCGGCATCCAGGCCCTGACCATCTCACCCAGCCCGCCGCCGCCCGTGCTGCTGGTCGGCTCGCACCTGCCGACCGCGGTGGTGCGCAATCTGTTCCGGCTCGACCACTCCGACGTGCTGGAGGCGCCCTATACGCCCGAGGCCGTGGTCGCCGCGATCGAGGGTCTGCTGGCCGCCCAGACCGCCAAGACTGCCGCCGCCGCCCCGGCGCCCGCCGTGCCGCAGGCCGCCGCGGTCGCGCGCTGTTGGGCCGTGATCGGCGCGGTCGGCGGCTCGGGCGCGACGACGCTCGCCATCGAGATCGCCAACCAGCTCTGCGGCCGCCAGGCCAAGGAAAAGAGCGTCTGCCTGATCGACCTTTGCCTGGCCGACGGCTCGGCCGGCCCCTATCTGGGCGCGAGCCCGACGCTGCGCGTGGCCGACCTCGCCGCCGCCGCCGATAAGCTGGACGCGGCGATGCTGCAGGCCTTCGTCACGCCGGTGACCAAGCAGCTCGACCTGCTGGCCGCGCCGCGCGATCCGCAAGCCTTCGAGGCAGCGCCGCGTGAGGCGATCCTGCGCATGCTGGAAATCGCCTGCGAGAGCTACGACTGGGTGATCCTCGACATGCCGCGCCACCGCCGGTCCTGGAGCCTGGAGGTGCTGGGCGGCTGCGACGAGATGCTGGTGATTTCCGAGCTGACCGTGCCGGCCCTGCTCGCCGCCCGCTCGCTTTCCGACGAGATCGAGCGCGACCTGGGGTCGGGCCAGAAGCCGAAGATCGTGCTCAACCGCCTGGCCAGCCGCATGTTCGGCCCCGCGCCCTCGATGGCCGAGGCGGAACGCGCCCTGCAGCGCAAGGCCGAGGGCGGCGTCAGCTCCGACTGGGAGGCCGCCGCGGCGTCCGTCAACCTGGGCGGCCCGATCGCCACGCACCGGCCCAAGTCGAAGATCGTCAAGGACGTCCAGCAGCTGGTCGACCGCCTGGCCGCCCATTCCGTCGCCACGAAGGCCGCCTGATGGCTCGCTTCGGACTCCCCGGCCAGGCGGCGCACCCGGCCGCGCCGAGCCCCACGCCCGCGCCGGCCGCGGCCCCCGCATCAGCACCGGCTCAGACGCTGGCGTCGCCGCCGCCGCCGCCGATGCCGCCCAAGCACGTGCCGACGGCTAAGGGCGGACCGCCCTCGCAGCTGGACACCCGGCTTCGCCTGCACTCGCGGCTGATCGAGGAGCTTGACCTCGCCAAGCTCGACAAGCTCGACGAGAAGGACATGCGCCGCGAGGTCATGAGCCTGGTGGCCGACTTCGCGCGCTCCGAGCGCATGGCGCTGAACACCGCCGACCTGCAGGAACTGGGCGCCTCGATCTACGACGAGATGGTCGGGCTGGGCCCCCTTGAGCCGTTGCTCAAGGACGAGAGCATCAACGACATCCTGATCAACGGCCCGTTCCAGGTCTATGTCGAGCGCCGCGGCGAGCTGGAGCTGACCCCGGTCCGGTTCCGCGACAACGACCACCTGCTGCGCATCGTCAACCGCATCGTCGCCGGCGTTGGCCGCCGGATCGACGAGAGCCAGCCGATGGTCGACGCCCGCCTGGCCGACGGCTCCCGCGTCAACGCCGCCATCTCGCCGATCGCCATCGACGGCGCGGCGGTCTCAATCCGAAAATTCTCCAAGAAGCCGATGACGCTGGAGAAGCTCGTCGAATTCAACGCCATGCCGATGGCGGTCGCCGACTTCATCCACGGCGCCGTGAAGGCCCGCGTCTCCACCGTCATCTCCGGCGGCACCGGCTCGGGCAAGACGACGCTGCTGAACGCGCTCTCCGCCGCCATCAGCCACGGCGAGCGCCTGATCACCATCGAGGACGCCGCCGAACTGCAGCTGCAGCAGCCGCACGTGGTGCGCCTCGAAACCCGCCCGCCGAACATCGAGGGCAAGGGCGAGATCCGTCAGCGCGAGCTGGTGAAGAACGCGCTCCGCATGCGTCCCGACCGGGTGATCCTGGGCGAAGTCCGGGCCGACGAAGCCTTCGACATGCTGCAGGCCATGAACACCGGCCACGAAGGCTCGATGGCCACCATCCACGCCAACAACCCGCGCGAGGCGATCGGGCGCCTGGAGCAGATGATCGCCATGGGCGGCCTGGCCATCAGCCCCGACGCCATGCGCTCGCAGATCGCCTCGGCCATCGGCCTGATCATCCAGGTGATGCGCCTGTCGGACGGCAAGCGGAAGGTGACCCACGTCACCGAGATCACCGGCATGGAGGGCCAGGTGGTGCAGATGCAGGACATCTTCACCTTCAACCGCACCCACACCGACCCCGACGGCACGGTGCACGGCGAGTTCCGCGCCACCGGCCTGCGCCCGCGCTGCATCGACGAGATGACCCGCCGCGGCATCGCCTACGACGTCGCCAACTTCGACCCAAGCAAGGCGCTGGGGGTGTCATGACCGTCAGTCCCAACGTCATCTTCCTGATCCTGGTCTTCGCCGCGGTGTTCACCGCCGGCCAGTCGCTGATCGGCCTGGTCTCGGTGGCCACCCAGAAGCGCAAGGTGAACAAGCGCCTGAAGGTGGCCGAGCGGGTCGATGGCGTCTCCGCCCTGGTCATGGAGCTGCGCAAGCAGCGTGGGCTCGACGCCAAGGGGGAGCGCGGCCGGCGGCTGCGCTGGCTCTCCAACCTGATCGTCGCCTCGGGCCTGAAGTACGAGCCGAAGAAGTGGACCGTCTATGCGATCCTGGCGGGCCTGGTGGGCGGCATGGCCGCGGCCGTGCTTTCCAAGAACCCGCTGCTGTTTCCCGTGGGCCTGCTGGGAATCGGAGTCGGCGGACCGATCTTCTACCTGAAGCACCTGGTGAAGAAGCGCGCCAAGGCGCTGGGCTTCCAGCTGCCGCAGGCGCTGGAGATCATCGTCCGCAGCCTCGAAGCCGGCCACCCCGTGCCGACCGCCATCAACCTGGTGGGCCGCGAAATGGTCGATCCGATCGGCTCGGAGTTCGGCATGGCCGCCGACGAGATCGCCTATGGCGCCACCATGGAGCAGGCCATCGAGCGCATGGCCGAGCGTTGCCAGCATCCCGACGTCGACCTGTTCGCCGCTACCGTGCGCCTGCAGGCCGGCACCGGTGGCAACCTGACCGGCCTCTTGAAGCTCAACGCCGCCACGGTGCGCGAGCGCCACAAGATGCGCCTGAAGATCCAGGCCGCCTCTTCCGAAGGCCGCGCCTCGGCGCTGATCCTGACCTCGGCGCCCTTCGTCTCCACCGGCTTCATCGTGATCTCCTCGCCGCACTTCTATGGCGATGTCATCCATGAGCCGATG
This sequence comes from uncultured Alphaproteobacteria bacterium, assembly GCA_903822175.1. Taxonomy (GTDB): domain Bacteria; phylum Pseudomonadota; class Alphaproteobacteria; order Caulobacterales; family Caulobacteraceae; genus Phenylobacterium. Next base: position 69,107 of record CAIJOB010000022.1, on the reverse strand, counting down.
GTGAAGTGGGGCCTCATGGGCCTCGGCATCTGGATGTTCCTCGGCAACATGGTCATGCGCCGCATGATCGATCTTCGGCTGTAGTCGCCATGAACCCCGCGCAGATCCAGAACATCATCACCATCGCCGGCGCGCTGTTCATGCTGGCGGGCGTCGGCGGCGCGGCCTTTGTGGCGGCCGGCGAGCTGCGCCTGCGGGCCATCCGCCGGGGCCGTCTCGCGCCCGCGGGCGCAGGCCAAATGGGCGGGACGAGCCGTCCGCGCGACCCCAACGCCGGGATCGGCGGCCAGTTCATGGGCCAGATCCGCAAGCTCGGCCAGCAGAGCGCGGTGCGCGATCCGGCCAAGCTGTCGGTGCTCCGCTCGCGGCTGATGCAGGCGGGCTTCTACAATCGCGAGGCCCCGGTGATCTATCTGGGCGTCCGCGCCGCCAGCCTGGCGGCGGCGACGCTCGGCGTCATCCTGGTCTTGCCGCTGGTGGTCGGCGGCAAGGGCGGCTTCGGCGGCGTCGCCATCGCCGGCGTGTTGGCGCTGATCGCCATCCTGGGGCCGGACCGGATCCTGAACATGCGCCGCTCCAAACGCGAGCGGGAATACGCCGACGGCTTCCCCGACCTGCTGGACCTGCTGGTGGCCTCCGTCGAAGCCGGCCTCAGCCTCGACGCCGCGGTGAGCAGGGTGACCGAGGAACTGGCCAGGCGCTATCCGAACCTGACCGTGCACCTGCGCTTCCTGGTGCTGGAACTGCGGGCCGGCAAGTCGCGCAAGGAGGCCTGGTCGGCCTTCGCCGACCGCCTGGGTATCGACGACGCCCGCCAACTCGCCACCATGCTGCGCCAGGCCGAAGAGATGGGCACCAGCCTGGGCGAAACGCTGACGGTGTTCTCGCAGGACATGCGCTCCAAGCGCATGCTGCGGGCCGAGGAGAAGGCGCTGGCGCTATCGGCCAAGCTGACCGTCCCGCTGATCATCTTCATCTTCCCGTGCCTGCTGGGCTCACTGATGCTCCCGGCCGCCGCGCGCCTGGTCCACGTCTTCAGCCACCACTAGGCGGCTACAATCCGTAGGGCCGATACGGTCCGGCGATCAGCTGTTCGAAGACGCCGATCCCCTCCTGCGGCGCTTCGCCGGGGACCTCCAGCACGGCGGTCGAGATCGCCTGGATGTGCAGGTTCTCCGGCGCGCCCATGTCGGTCTTGGCCAGGTCGAAATCCTCGCGGGCGACGGCCAGCTCGCCCTTCAACCCGCCATGGCGCCAGTCGCCGCCGTAGCCGATGCCGCGCATCAGGAAGACGCTTTTCGGCGTTATGCGGACACTCGCCTCGCCCTGCTCCAGCGGGATCTTCAGCGTCCCGCCGCGCGCGTGGCGCGTGCCGGGCAGCAGGGTCACCTCCTCCATGCGCGGCGCGTCCGCGTGCCAGCCGCCCTCGGCGCTCGCGCCGTCCGGCAGGATCACCGCGCGGGTGTTCCAGGGCTTGCCTTCGGTGTCGGCGTTGATGTGGAAGAACACGCTCCTGTCGGCGAAATTGAGCGGCGTCCACTGCCAGAAAAACCCCGCCAGGCCGGCGCCCGGCGTCATCTGAGTGTCCGGCGCGCCCACCGGCCGGATACCCCAGGAGCGGTCGCGCGTGCCGGTCCAGCCGGCGCCCAAAGCTCGCCGCTCGCCGTCGACCTCGGTCCAGCCGGAGACCCGTACGTTCTGGGTCAGCCGCGTGTAGTCCATGAACATCCGCGGCCCGTTGCGGCGGGTGAACCGCGGCTCTTCGATCGGGAAGGCGCGGCCCTCGAAGGTGAGGTCACAGGCCAGGCCCTCAGCCGCCGCCAGCGTCACGCGCAGCTTCTGCAACGGCTCGATCACCTCGATGCGGATCGGCCCCACGGTCAGGTCCATCCGCTCCATGCCCAAAATCCGCGAGGCGTGCAGGTTGCGCTGTATCCCGTCGCGGATGATCGAGACGTGGGCGTCGGCGACGTTCAGCGCCGGATAGACCCCGAAGGCCACCGCCACGAACTCCGACCCGTCCGGCGAATAGCCGTTGAAGAAATAGCGGTCGTAGAAATTCCGGTCGGAGCCCGAATAGGCGATCGGCTCAGGCGTCTGGTGGATCGGGAAGTCATCGCCCTTGGTCAGCATCGCCGGATCCCTCACCCTTGACGTGTCGTCATGCTTGCGACGCGCTCTTGAGCCGTATCAAGTGTTCGCAACACCAAGAAAACAAGTGGAGGATCCGATGAGCGTGATGACCGAGGTCGACCATCGCATCCCCAAGGACGTGGCGGAGCAGCTGGTGGCGCCGGGCGCCTATGCCGATGGCCGCATCCACAAGGCCTACGCCTGGCTGCGCAAGAACGAGCCGCTGGGCATCGCCGATGTGGACGGCGTCGACCCCTTCTGGGTGGTCACCCGGCACGAGGACATCCTGGAGATCAGCCGCCAGAACGACCTGTTCCACAACGGCGACCGCTCTCCCACCATGATCGGCCAGGAGGCCGACAAGCAGGTCCGCGAGATGATGGGCGGCAGCCCCCACCTGCTGCGCACGCTGATCCACATGGATGCGCCCGATCACCTGAAATACCGTCTGCTGACCCAGGCCTGGTTCATGCCGCAGAACCTCAAGCGGCTGGAGGATCAGATTCGGGTGATCGCCAAGGCCTCGGTGGCCAAGATGGCCGCCTCAGGAGGCCGCTGCGACTTCGTGAAAGAGGTCGCTCTGCACTTCCCGCTGCACGTGATCATGAGCATCATGGGCGTGCCCGAGGACGATGAACCCCGGATGCTGAAGCTCACCCAGGAGCTGTTCGGCGCCGCCGATCCGGAGCTCGCCCGTGACGGCGACACTCCGCCGGAAGAGCGCAAGATGGACTTCGGGGTGATCATCGATTTCTCGAATTACTTCCGCGCGCTTTCGGAGAGCAAGCGGGCGAACCCTACCGAGGACCTGGCGAGCCTGATCGCCAACTCGCAGATCGACGGCCAGCCGATCAGCGACCTGGAGGCGATGAGCTACTACATCATCGTCGCCACCGCCGGGCACGACACCACCTCGTCCTCCACCGCCGGCGCCATGTGGGCGTTGGCCGAAAACCCCGCCCAGCTCGCCAAGGTCAAGGCCGACCCGTCGCTGATCCCGGGCCTGGTGGACGAGTCCATCCGCTGGACCACGCCGGTGAAGACCTTCATGCGCACGGTCACCGCCGACACCGAGTTCGCCGGACGCCACATGAAGAAGGGCGACTGGCTGATGCTCTGCTACGCCTCGGGCAACCGCGACGAAGAGGTGTTCGAAGCGCCGCAGGAATTCCGCGCCGACCGCAAGCCCAACAAGCACCTGGCCTTCGGCTACGGCGCGCACCTGTGCCTGGGCCAGCACCTGGCCAAGATGGAAATGCGCATCCTCTGGGAGGAACTGCTGCCCAGACTTTCCGACCTCGCGCTGGATGGTGAGCCGGCCATGAGCGAGAGCGTCTTCGTCAATGGCCCCAAACGCCTGCCCATCCGCTTCAAGATGAGCTGAGACGAAGTTTGAGCCATCCCCTCGAACCGCGGGTCGCCGCCTATATCGCGGGCAAGCTGGCGGACGCCTCCGATGTGGCGGTCAGCGGGCTGGAGCGCATTTCCGGCGGCGCGTCGCGGGAGACCTATCGGTTCCGGCTGAGCTATCGCCAGGGCGGCGAAACCCAGACGCGCCGGCTGATCCTGCGGCGCGATCCTCCGGCCAGCCTGATCGACACCGAGCGGCGCGTGGAGTTCGCGGCCTATGGCGCCTTCCATGGCTCGGCGGTGCCGGTGCCCCGGATGCTGTGGCTGGAAGAGAAGGACGACGCCCTCGACCATCCCTTCTTCATCGCCGAGGAACTGGCGGGCTTCCAGGCGGCGCCGCAGCTCTTGTTCGCCGGCGGCTATGACGCGGTCCTGCCGCGGGTGGCGGAGCGCAAATGGACGATCCTGGGCGAGATCGCCAAGGCCGATCCACACGCGCTGGACCTGACCTCGGTGATGCCGGCGCCAGCGTTGGATGCGTGCTGGCGCCGCGAGCTCGACCACTGGGAAGCGATCTTCGACGCCCAGGAGGCCGAGCCGCAGCCAATCGCGCGCGCCGCGATCCGCTGGCTTCGCGCCAACCCGCCGCCGCCGGCCCAGAAGCTTTCCGTCGTGCACGGCGACTACCGCACCGGCAACTTCCTCTACGACGAGACCGGCGACATCCACGGGGTGCTGGACTGGGAGATGGCCCACCTGGGCGACCCGTTGGAGGACCTGGCCTGGGGCCTCAACCCGGTCTGGGAGTTCGGCCGGGGCCTAGCCGGGGGACTGGTCCCGCAGGACGAAGCCATCGCCATCTGGCGGCGCGCCAGCGGCCTTGTCGTCGACCCCGCCGCGCTCCACTGGTGGATGCTGTTCAACTGCGTGAAGGGCCAGGGCATCTGGGTCGGCTCGGCGCACGCCTATATCGGCGGCGGCAACCGTGAGCCGGTCCTGGCCTATGCGGCCTGGTGGTTGCTGAACGCCCAGGACCGGGCGATCCTGCGGGTGATGGGCAAGCTATGACGCCGCAGGTTCCCACCGTGCTTTCCGAGCTGGCGCTGCTCGCCATGCGCAACGCCGGCCCCGGCGTGCCCGACGGCGAGCGGCAGAACGAGCTGACGCTGACGGCCATGCTGCTGGGGGTCGCCGCCGAGGTCTGGGACGCGGCGGCCGAACATCTGGTCCGCGAGAACCGCGCGCTCGCCGCCCTGCTGAACGACGGGGCCGGCGAGGCGGACCTGCGGCTCTCGGTGCTGCGCGCCGAGAACGCCCGGCTGCGCGGCCGGCTGATCGCCGCCCACATCGCCGCCGAGCAGGCCGGCGATACCGCCCGCGACGCCGCCATCTGGGCCGAACTCATTGCGTCGACCGAGCGGCGCAAGCTCTCGATCTCGTCGATCTGACCAGGGGCCGAACAGAACATGGCTTCGACCAAGGACATCGCCAACCGCATCCCGATCACCGGCGCGCTGATGTTGTCGACGCTGATGTACACCATCGACTCCACGGTCGCGAACGTCGCCCTGCCGCACATTCAGGGCAGCATCTCCGCCTCGGCGGACCAGATCGTCTGGGTGCTCACCAGCTACATCATCGCAACCGCCATCATGACCCCGCTGTCCGGCTGGCTCTCCCAGAAGATCGGCCGCAAGACCATGTTCCTGTGGTCGATCGCCGGCTTCACCGCCGCCTCGATCCTCTGCGGCCTCGCCACCTCCGTGCCGGAGATCGTCATCTTCCGTCTGTTGCAGGGGATCGCCGGCGCGTCGCTGATGCCGCTCTCCCAGGCCACCATGCTGGACATCTATCCGCAGAAGATGATCCCGCGGGTGATGAGCATCTGGAGCGCTGCGGTGATCCTGGGTCCAATTGTGGGACCCACCCTGGGCGGCTGGCTGACCGAGGACTTCTCCTGGCGCTGGGTGTTCTACATCAACGTGCCGATCGGCATCGTGGCGTTCCTCGGCATCTGGACCTTCATGGACCGCGACGACGGCGGCCGTGAGCGGCCGTTCGACTTCCTGGGGTTCGGGGCGCTGGTGCTGTTCATCGGCGGCTTCCAGCTGATGCTCGATCGCGGGCCCACCCTGGACTGGCTCGATTCCAAGGAGATCTGGATCGAGGGCGCCATCGGCGCGGCGGGCTTCTTCGTCTTTATGGTCCAGACCCTGACCGCCGAGCACCCGTTCTTCCACCGGGACCTCGCGAAGGACTCGAACTTCCTCGCCACCACCCTCTTCTCGATGACCACCATGGTGCTGTTGTTCTCGTCCAGCGCGCTCCTACCCTCGATGATGCAGAACCTGCTGGGCTATTCGGCCCTGCAGGCCGGCGTCGCCTCGATGACCCGCGGTCTCGGCTCGCTCATGGCCTTCCTGGCGGTGCCGATGCTGGTGGGGCGGTTTGGGCCGCGCAGGGTGCTGTTGGTCGGCATCCTGCTGTCGGCCTACGCCATGTGGCAGATGGGCCAGTTCGACCTTTCGATGACGGCGCGGCCCATCGAGGTGGCGGGCTTCATCCAGGGCATCGGCACGGGCCTGCTGTTCGCCCCGCTCAACACCCTGGCCTATGCGACGCTCTCACCTGCGCACCGCGTAGAGGGCACCATCGTCTCCACCATGGCCCGCAGCATCGGCTCCAGCGCGGGGATTTCGGTGGTGCAGGCGATCCTGATCCGCGACGCCTCGCTCGCCCACGCCCGGCTCGCCGAGCACGTGACGGTGACCGATCCGGTCCTGCGCTGGAGCCTGCCGCAGGCGTTCAGCCTCTCCGGGCCGGGCCTGAGCATTCTCAACGGCGAGGTGACGCGGCAAGGGACCATGATCAGCTACGACGCCGTCTTCGGCGCCATGGGCGCGCTTGCGTTGCTGATGGCTCCGGCGCTCCTGATCCTGAAGCCGCCGCCAAAGCAGCCGTCAGGCGCTCCGGGCGGCCCGGCCCCGACACCAGCGCCGACCCACGAAGTCCACGCCGACTAGCCGTTGACGGCCCGCGAGTCCGCCGGCGCCTGCGCCCTATCGGTCATGCCGTAGTCGCGCAACACGCTCGCCACCCGCAGCCGATAGTCGGCGAAGACCTCACCCCGTCCGGCGGCCTGCGCGCCGCGATGCGCCTCCAGGCCGCGCCATTGCGCCACCGCCGCCTCGTCGCGCCAGAAGGACATCGACAGCATCCTGCCCGCCTTCGACAGGCTCTCGAACCGCTCCACCGAGATGAAGCCGTCGATCGCCTCCAGCCGAGGCTTCAGCGAAGCTGCGATATCCAGATAGGCCTGCCGGCGCCCCTCGCGTGGCTCGACCTCGAAGATCACCGCGATCATGTCTTTTTCACCGCTCGCAGGAAGGTCCGCGTCTCCTCCAGGATGAACGTCTTCTCCTGGGCGAACCTGAAGTTGGCCATGGCGGCGGCGTCCTGCCGCAACCGGCCGCGATAAGTCTCATAGGAGGCCAGGCACTCGAACCCGATCATCGCCAGCGCGACATTGTTGGTCCCCTCGTGCGGCATGAAATAGCCGAGCAACTCGCCGCCCATCAGCGGGATGATCGTCAGCCACGTCCTGGCGTATTCCTCGAAATCGGCCTGCTTGTAGGGGTCGATCACATAGCGGATGCAGCAGACGACGTTCTGGCTCATGGCGGGCTCCTCAAGGTTAGGGCCTCTCTCCTAGACCCAACGGGCGCACGAAGGTTTCGACCGTGGTCGAAGCTTTGGCTCTGGGCGCCGGGCCTCCCTTGGGCATAGGATCGAAACATGAAGGTCGGCCCCGACATCGCCGTCATCGCCGCCCTGCTGGGCGACCCGGCCCGCGCCAATATGCTGAGCGCCATGTCGGCCGGGCAGGCGCTGACCGCCGGCGAGCTGGCCCGCGAGGCCGGCGTCACCGCCCAGACCGCCAGCTCGCACCTGGCCAAGCTCTCCGCCGCCGGCCTAGTGGAGGGCCGAAAACAGGGCCGCCACGTCTACTACGGCCTCTCCGGTCCTGACGTCGCGGGCGTACTCGAGGCGCTCTCCGGGCTGGCCGCGCGCACTGGCCATACCCGAGTTCGCACGGGTCCCAAGGAACCTGCGCTACGCCGCGCGCGGGTCTGCTACGACCACCTGGCCGGCGATCTGGGCGTGGCCATGCTGGATAGTCTGACCCATCGCGGCATGATCGTCGGCTCCGGCGAGACCCTGGTGCTGACCAAAGACGGCGAGGTCTTCATGACCGCGCTTGGCCTCGACCTGGCCGCGCTGACGGCGCTCCGCCGGCCGCTGTGCAAGGGCTGTCTCGACTGGAGCGTACGCCGCTCACACCTGGCCGGCGCGCTGGGCGCGGCCTTGCTCACCCGGTTCTTCGCGCTGGGCTGGGCGCAGCGCGAGCCCGGCACGCGCATCGTCGCCTTCAGCCCGCGCGGCCTCGACGCCTTCCGCGAAATCTTCGGGGTTCCGGCCGAGGCCGAAGCCTTGGCGTGACAAGCCCGTTGCGGTCGGCTTTGGTGCTGGCGCCGTGATTTGACGCGGCCTTCGACCAACAGCCATTTCCAACCGGACGGATTTCACATGCCACCACGGATGTTGCCTGAGCCCACGCCGGAGACCCGGCATTTCTGGGAGGGTTGCAAGGCGGGCGAACTGCGCCTGCAGCGCTGCACCGACTGCGACGGCGGAAGCTATTTCCCGCCCCGGCCCTTCTGCCCCAAGTGCGGCAGCCGCAAGGTCGAGAGCTACAAGGCCAGCGGCCAGGGCGTGCTCTGGTCCTACGTCATCAACATGCGCCCGCGCCCCGACATGGGGACCGAACCCTACGCCATCGCGGTGGTGAAGCTCGCCGAGGGCCCGCAGATGATGACCAACATCGTGGATTGCCCGCAGACGCCCGAAGCGCTCCAGCTCGACATGCCGGTGAAGGTCACCTTCTCCAAGCAGAGCGATGACATTTCCCTACCCTTCTTCCAGCCGGCGGGAGCGTAGGCCCATGAAACCGAAATCCATCGCGGTCGTCGGGGCCGCTGAAACCACCCAGATGGGCAAGATTCCGGACGTCTCGGTGATCGGCCTGCACGCCGACGCGGCGCTGAACGCCATGGCCGACTGCGGCCTCAAGCCCTCGGATATCGACGGCGTCGCCTGCGCCGGCATCTCCCCGGTCGAGCTCGCCCACTACATGGGGATCGTGCCGACCTATGCGGACGGCACCAGCGTCGGCGGCTGCTCCTTCATGCTGCACGTGCGCCATGCGGCGGCGGCGATCAACGAGGGGCTCTGCAACACCGTCCTGATCACCCACGGCGAGAGCGGCCGCTCCCGGGTCGGCGCCGGCGGCTTTGCCCGCTCCGCCTCCAGCCTGATGGGCCAGTTCGAGATGCCCTACGGCCCGATGGGTCCGCCGACCATGTTTACGATCCCGGTGCTCCGCTATCTGAAGGCACGCGGCTACACGGTCGAGGACCTGGCCCAGGTGGCGGTGATCCAGCGCGAGTGGGCGGCCCTCAATCCGCGCGCCAGCTACAAGGATCCGATCACCGTCGAGGACGTCTTGAAGTCCGACATGATCGCCTGGCCCTTCACCAAGCTGATGTGCTGCCTGGTTACCGACGGCGGCGGGGCGCTGATCCTGACCAGCGCCGAGCGGGCCAAGGATTTCCCGCAAAAGCCGGTCTATGTGCTCGGCACCGGCGAGAGCGTCGAGACTCCGATGGTCAGCCAGATGGAGGACTTCACCTCCAGCCGCGCCTTCCGCGTCTCGGGCAAGAAGGCCTTCACCGAGGCCGGCATCAGCCACGCCGACGTCGACCACCTGATGATCTACGACGCCTTCGCCCACCTGCCGCTCTACGGCCTGGAGGATCTGGGCTTCTGTAAGCCGGGCGAGGCGGCGGGCTTCGTGCGCGACCGCAATACCGCGATCGGAGGCAAGCTGCCGCTGAACACCAACGGCGGCGGCCTCTCCTACATGCACTCCGGCATGTACGGCATGTACGCCCTGCAGGAGAGCGTGCGGCAGATGCGCGGCATTGCGCCCGCCCAGGTGCCGAACGCCAAGATCAGCATCGCCCACGGCGTCGGCGGCATGTTCGCCGCCTCGGGGACCATCGTGTTCTCAAACGAGGCGCCCTGACCGCGGTGCGGCGGCAGCGCCCCCTCCACCCTTCGGGTCCCCCTCCCCCGTTTCACGGGGGAGGAACTGAATCGATCAAGTTCCTCCCCCGCTTCAGCGGGGGAGGCGGACCACGAAGTGGTGGAGGGGGCGCTGCGGCCGCACTGATCGCCGCCCTGTTTGCAACATCCGCCCATGCGCAGGACTTGACGCTCACCGGCGTCACGACCCACGCCGACCAGGATCATTACCGCGAGGTCCCCTTCAAGGTGCCGGCGGGCACGACGCGGTTGACCGTCGAGTTCGCCTACACCGGCAAGGACCAGAAGTCGGTGATCGATCTGGGCGTTCGCGATCCTGAGCGCTTCCGCGGCTGGAGTGGCGGCAACAAGCAGAGCTTCACGATCAGCGACGCCGACGCCACGCCCTCCTATCTGCCGGGCCCGATTCCCGCCGGGACCTGGAAGCTGGTGCTGGGCGTGCCGAACCTACGGGCCGGCGTCGAGGCGCATTACACCGCCCGCGTGACCTTCGAGCACGGGACGAGCTTCGCCGGCTTCAGCGCCGTCCCGATCAAGCCCGGTCCCGGCTGGTACCGCGGCGACCTGCACATGCACACCGCCAACTCCGACGGGACGTGCCAGTCGATGCGCAAGGTCCGCGTCCCCTGCCCGGTCTTCAAGACGCTGGAGGCGGCGCACGCCCGGGGCCTCGACTTCATCTCGGTCACCGACCACAACGCCACCGCCCAGAACGAGGCCCTGCGCGAGCTCGCCCCCTACTATGACGACCTGCTGCTGATCCCGGGCCGTGAGCTGACCACCTTCTGGGGTCACGCCAACATCTGGGGTCCGACCGCGCCGATGGATTTCCAGCTCGGCTCGCCGCGCGCCCCGACGCTGGCCGCCATCCAGAGCCAGGTGGAAAAGGCCGGCGGGCTGATCTCCATCAACCACCCGGGCCAACCGTCGGGCGAGACCTGCACCGGTTGCGGCTGGACGGTAAAGGACACCGACTTCTCGCGCATCCAGGCGATCGAGGTGGTCAACGGCGGGGCGTTACGCCTGCCCGGCGGCGGCGAGAGCATCATCTCCGGCATTCCGTTCTGGGAGGCGCGGCTGAACACCGGCTTCCGCATCACCGCCGTCGGTGGTTCCGACAGCCACGATATCGAGATCAGCCGCGTGGCCGCCGCCGGCGTCGGCTATCCCACGACCGTCGTCCACGCCACGGAGCTGTCGCAGCCGGCGATCCTGGCCGCCATCCGCGCGGGCCATGTGTTCATCGACGTCAACGCCAGCCGCGACCGCACGTTGGAGGTCACAGCCACATCCGGCGGCAAGACCGTGGAAATGGGCGACGCGCTCGCGCCGCCCGCCGGTGCGCCCATTCGGATCTCGGTGCATGCGACCCACGTCGCCGGCGCTTCGCTGTCACTGGCGGGCGACGGGCCAAAGCCGAAGCTCGCCGACGCCACGTTCAAGACCGACGACGAGACCAAGACCTTAGAGGTGTCAGGCGATGGCCAACGCCACTGGCTGCGCATCGACGTGCGCGGACCGGACGGCAAGCTCTGGCTGATCGGCAACCCGATCTATCTCAACGCCCGCTAGGCGACGGCGGTCTCTTCGCCGTCCTGCTCCGGGGCCGCCTCGTCGGTGGCCTCGTCCGCGCGGCCGCTGATGGCGTTCATGATGCTCTCGATCAGCGCCTGGGCGTGGATCGGCTTGGAGAGGTGCAGGTCGGCGCCGGCCTCATGGCTGGCGCGCATATGCTCGTCGAGCGCATTGGCGGTAAGCATGATCACCGGCGTGCGCGGCAGGCCGGTTTCACGCTCGAACTGGCGCAGGAGCGCGGTGGCGGTGAGGCCGTCCAGCTCCGGCATCTGCATGTCCATCAGGACAACGTCGAAGCGCTCCTGACGCAGCAGGTCGATGGCCAGCTGGCCGTTCTCGACGATCACCGGGGTGACGCCCACCGAGTCCAGGATGAGCTCGACGACCTTCTGGTTGGTCGGATGGTCCTCGGCCACCAGCACCCGGGCGCCGGCGATATCGAACACCGGGGCCTCGTTCTGCCCCTCGTCGATGGCGACGTCCTCGAGCCGCTCTAGAGGCACATAGACCGAGAAGGTCGAGCCGTGGCCCGGGCGCGACTGCACCACGATGCGCCCGCCCATCAGCTCGATCAGCGAGCGGCTGATGGCGAGGCCAAGGCCCGTGCCGCCGAACCGGCGGCGGATCGAGGCGTCGGCCTGTTCGAAGCGGCGGAACAGGCGCTGGCCGGTCTCCTCGTCGAAGCCGATGCCGCTGTCGGAAACCTGGAAGCGGATCTCGTCGCCAAAGGCGATGACGTCCAGCACGACCTCGCCGGCCTCGGTGAACTTCACCGCGTTGGAGAGCAGGTTCGAGAGCACCTGGGTGATCCGCACCGTGTCGCCCGCGTAGTGGCCCTCGGCCTCCGGGGCGATCGACCAGCGGAAGTTCAGGCCCTTGGCCTCGGCCGACGCCTTGTGCAGCTCGGCCACGTGGCTGACCAGCCGGGTCATGGCGAAGTCGTCGCTGCCCAGCGTGATCTCGCCGGCCTCGATCTTCGAGAAGTCCAGGATGTCGGTCAGCACCCGCTCGAGCAGGCGCCCGGAGGCGACGATCAGCTCAGCCAGCTCCTTGCCCTTGGGCGTGGTTTCCTGGCCGGCCAGGGTCTCGGAGATCGCGATGACGCCGTTCAGCGGCGTGCGCAGCTCGTGGCTCATATTGGCCAGGAAGCGCGATTTCTCGGTATTGGCGCGCTCCAGCTGGGCGGTGCGTTCGCTGACGCGGTCCTCCAGCGAGGCCAGCACCGCGACGGTCTTTTCGCGTTCGGTGCGCAGCGAGGTCGCCAAGACGCCGATCTCGTCGTTGCGCAGCTCCACGTCGCTGACGTCGGGGCGCTCGTTGTCGCCGCCTTCGCAGGAGGCTGCCAGCCGCTCGACCGGGCGCACGATGCTGCGCCGCGCCAGCAGCACGACAGCCAGCGCCTGGATGGCGGACGCGATGCCGCCGATCAGCAGCACCCAGGAGGCGGATTTCAGCGCCGAGGCCATCACATTGGCCTTGGGATAGGTCAGCAGCAGGTACCAGTTGGGGCCATTCAGCCGTCCGAAGGCGACGATCTGGCGGCCGTCCGGGCTCTCGATCACGCCGTTCTCGCGCTTGTCTTTGCCGATGCGGGTGGCGAGGTCAGTGAGCGCAAACTTCTTCTGGTAGTCGGCCAGCGTCTTTTCCGGCGTGGCGCCCTGGTCGGTGAAGCCCGGATAGGCGATCAGCTCGCCCTTCGAGGTCACGATCATCGGCGAGGCGCCGGACGGCGTGTTCTTCACCGCGTTCAGGAAGAAGTGCGTCAGCTCCATCGATGAGCCGAAGGCGCCGATATAGCGGCCGTTGACATAGGCCGGCGTCAGGCAGGCCGTGGCCAGGCGCTTGCCGACCGTATCCTGCACCAGCCGCTGCAGGTTGGTGCAGCGGGTCGCGCGGCTGGGGTCGAATTGCGGAAGCGTGACCTTGGCCATCTCCTCGCCGGAGATCGACAGGTCGGCCGGCGCCTCGTGGCGGTAGAACATCAGGTGGTCGGGCCGGTCGGGGCCGTACATCACCAGCCGCGTGGGCGTGGCCGTGAAGAAGTAGAAGTTGTCGTAGTCGCGGCGCATGGCCTGGCCAAAATCCGACGCCAGCCGGAACGAGGCCACCAGCGCGCGCATCTCGTCAGGCGTCGCGGCCTTAGCCTGCGCGATGAAGGCGCCCAGGCCATAGGTGTAGTCGCCCTGGCCGACCACGCCGTCGAAATACTTGTCGCGGCTGCGGCGCGTGCCGTCCGCTTGCAGCGGGAAATACTCGTCCGCCAGCTTCGCCACCTCGGCGTCGGTCAGGTGGTTCATCCGCCGCTCCAGCTCCTCGCCGGCGGCCTTGTGAACGGTGGAAAGGTTGGAGAACTGGCGATCCACATTGGAGCTGCGCTCCCGGACGTAGTCCGTGAGGTAGCCGATCTGGCGGTTCGAGAGCTCGCGCTCGAACACAACGAATGCGCCGAAGGTGCCGAGCACCGTCATGATCAGCGACATCAAGCCGACGCTGATCAGGAACCGACGCGAGAAGGACTTCATGGGACCGGTGGGAACTCCGCCTAACCTACGGACCCTAATCGGCGATCATAAAGGTCAGGTTTACAGCGTCCGTTTCCGCCCTCGCCGCGCTGAATCGGCCACAGTCGTTCTGCCTCTAGCGATCGAACTTGGTCGCCAGCACGATCGAGGAGTTGGTGCGCTCGACCCCGCGCAGGGCGCCGATCTCGTCGATCAGGGCGTCCATGTCGCCGACGCTGGGCGCCGCGACCGCGGCGATCATGTCCGATGGTCCGCTCACGGACTGCAGGCGCCGCACGCCCGGCATGCGCTTCAGCGACGCGGTGACCGCGGCGGCCTGTTTCGGCTCGACCGTCAGCATGACGAAGGCGTGGATCAGCGCCGCCTCGCGCGCTTCCGACAGCTTCACCGAATAGCCGGCGATTACGCCGGTCCGCTCCAGCCGGGCGAGCCGGCTTTGAACGGTGGTGCGCGAGAGGCCGAGCGCCCGAGCCAATTCAGCGACCGGCGCGCGGGCGTCATCGCGCAGGCGGGCGATCAGGTGGTCGTCGAGATCGTCCATCAAGCGCCGCCTTCGTCATTATGCCATTTTTATTGGTCGATACGTCCAAATATCTCACAAATATCGCCGAGTTGGCAATTGATAGTGGCGCCGCCTCGAATCATCCTTTGACGGATACGCCGCCCGAGGAGATTCCCCCATGCGCAAGATCGCCGTCATCGGCGCCGGCAAGATCGGCTCCACGGCCGCCGCCCTGCTCGCCGGCTGCGGCGACTATGAGGTGCTGGTGATCGACGCCAACGCCCAGGCCCTGGCCGGCGTCGACACCCGCGCCAAGACCGCCGCCGTCGCCATCGACAGCGCCGCCGCCCTGGGCGAGGCGCTGGCCGGCTGCTTCGCGGTGATCAACGCCGCGCCCTATCACCTGACCGTCGCGGTGGCCCAGGCCGCCAAGACCGCCGGCGCCCACTATCTCGACCTCACCGAGGACGTGGCCGCGAGCCGGGTGGTGCGGGACCTCGCCGAGGACGCGTCGACGGCCTTCATCCCGCAATGCGGCCTGGCGCCTGGCTTCATCACCATCGCCGCCTGGGATCTCTGCAAGCACTTCGACGAGTTGCACGATGTGCGCCTGCGGGTCGGCGCCCTGCCGCGCTATCCGTCCAATGCGCTCAACTACAATCTCACCTGGTCGACCGACGGGGTGATCAACGAATATTGCGAGCCCTGCGAAGCCATCGTCGAGGGCCGCCTGCGCGAGGTCCCGGCGCTCGAGGAGTGCGAGGAATTCGCCCTCGACGGCGTCACCTACGAGGCCTTCAACACCTCGGGCGGGCTGGGCACGCTGTGCCAGACCCTGGACGGCAAGGTGCGCAACCTCAACTACCGCACCATCCGCTATCCGGGCCACGCGGCGATCATGAAGGCGCTGTTGAACGACCTGGGCCTGCGCAACCGCCGGCCGCTGCTCAAGGACATCCTGGAGCAGGCGGTGCCGGCAACCCTGCAGGACGTGGTCATCGTCTTCGTAACCGTCAGTGGACTGAAGGATGGCCGGCTGATGCAGGAGACCTACGTCAACAAGGTCTACGCCCAGGTGGTCGCCGGCGAGATGCTGAGCGCCATCCAGATCACAACCGCCGGCGCCGTCTGCGCCGTGCTGGATCTGCTCGCGACCGGCCAACTGCCGTCGAAGGGCTTCATTCGCCAAGAGGACATTCCGCTCGCCGACATCCTGGGCAACCGCTTCGGACGCTTCTACGCTGGCGACACCCCGCAAGCCCTGCACGCCGCCGAGTAGATCCGAAGATGACCTTGCAATCCCCCATCGGCTCGGCGCGCGCCGAGGCCCACGACGTGCTGAGCCGCCTGGGCGGCGCCGGGGCGCTCTGGACCGGCGGCGGCCGCGCCGTGCGCTCGCCGGTCACCGGCGAGATCATGGCGCAGGTGCACGACGCCTCCCCTGTCTCCACCGCGAAGGCTGTCGAGACCGCGCACGAAGCCTACCTGATCTGGCGCTCAGTCCCCGCCCCGCGGCGCGGCGAACTGGTCCGCCTGCTGGGCGAGGAGCTGCGCGCTGCCAAGGCTGACCTCGCCCGCCTGGTGACGCTGGAGGCCGGCAAGATCGTCTCCGAGGCCGCCGGCGAAGTGCAGGAGATGATCGACATCTGCGACTACGCTGTCGGCCTGTCGCGCCAGCTGTTCGGCCTGACCATCGCCACCGAGCGGCTCGAGCACCGGATGATGGAGACCTGGCATCCGATCGGCGTGGTCGGGGTGATCTCGGCCTTCAACTTCCCGGTCGCGGTCTGGTCGTGGAACGCGGCGCTGGCGTTGGTCTGCGGCGACGCGGTCATCTGGAAGCCCTCGGAAAAGACCCCGCTGACGGCGCTGGCCGTCCAGGCCCTGCTGGACCGCGCCTTGGCGAAATTCGGCGACGCGCCGAAGGGCCTGTCCGCTGTGGTCATCGGTGGCCGGGAAGTCGGCGAGGCTCTGGTCGACCATCCCAAGGTCCCGCTGGTCTCGGCTACTGGCTCGACCGCCATGGGCCGCGCGGTGGCGCCGCGCCTGGCCGCCCGCTTCGCCCGCGCCCTGCTGGAGCTTGGCGGCAACAATGCCGCCATCGTCGCGCCCAGCGCCGACCTGGACCTGGCGCTCCGCGGCGTCGCCTTCGCGGCCATGGGCACCGCCGGCCAGCGGTGTACGACACTGCGCCGCCTGTTCGTGCACGAGAGCATCTACGACGCCCTCCTGCCGCGCCTGAAGGCGGCCTACGGCTCTGTGCCCGTCGGCGATCCGCGCAAGGCCGAAACCCTGGTCGGCCCGCTGATCGACGACGCCGCCTTCGAGGGCCAGCAGAAGGCGCTGGCCGACGCCCGCACCGCCGGCGGCCGGATCACCGGCGGCGAACGCGTCCAACTCGAGGGCTCTCCGGACGCAGTCTATGTGCGTCCCGCCCTGGTGGAGATGGAGAGTCAGGCAGATGTCGTCCACCGCGAGACCTTCGCCCCGATCCTCTACGTGATGCGCTACTCGGACCTGGGCGAGGCGATCCGCCTGCAGAACGACGTGCCGCAGGGCCTGTCGTCCTCGATCTTCACCAACGACCTGCGCGAGGCCGAGCTGTTCACCTCGGCGCGGGGCTCCGACTGCGGCATCGCCAACGTCAACATCGGCCCCTCGGGCGCCGAGATCGGCGGAGCGTTCGGCGGCGAGAAGGAGACCGGCGGCGGCCGCGAGGCCGGCTCCGACAGCTGGAAGACCTACATGCGCCGCGCCACCAACACCGTGAACTTCGGGCGGACGCTGCCGCTGGCGCAGGGAGTCGAATTCGACGTGTAGAACTGCAGATGCTCCCCTTAGGGGGAGCTGTCCGCGAAGACAGACTGAGGGGGTTGCAGCCCACTCCGCCATCCGCTCTGGGTGAACCCCCTCCGTCTCGGCGCTTCGCACCGAGCCACCTCCCCCTCAATCGCGCTCCGCGCTGGGGGAGGATCTAATCTACCGCTCGACCGCCGGCCGCTGGATCGGGGCCAGCTTGGCCAGGAAGCGGTTCTGGTCGCGGAAGCCGATCTTTTCTTGGTCCATGGCCAGCTGCAGGTCTTCCACCAGCACATTAAAGTCGGTGTTCTGCAGGCACATGTCCTTGTGCACCGCCTTCATGTCGCGGCCCGAGTAGGTGCAGCCACCGTTCAAGATGTAGCAGAACTGCTCCTTCAGGGTCCGGCGCAGGCGCACCATGTCGTGGCTCTTGAAGATGTCGCCGATGCGCGGATCGGCGAGGCTGCGGTCCACCAGGCCATCCACCACCCGGTCGACGCCGGCCTGCTCGTGGAACGCCTTCCACATGCGGTCGCCCTCGAACTGCGGCGCGCCGGCATTGGCCGGTGACTGGGTGTAGGCGGTCGCGATCTCCTCCTCGCCCGGATGGGTCGCGGAAGGATGCTCGACCTTGAAGGCCGGCGGTCCATCCACCTTGGGGGCGGGCGTCGCGGTGGCCACGGCGGCGGCGAAAATCAGAGCCTGGATCATCTTAGAACCCCGCTTGGAATGAGAGGTAGAAACCGCGCTGGTTGCGGAAGGTGGCGATCTCGCCAAGGTCCACATAGGCCGCGGTGACGGAGAGCTGCTTGTTGATGGCGTAGGCGGCGAAGACGTCCGCCCAGTTGTCTTCCTTCAGCCCGTTCAGGTTGTCGGGCTTGGTGCGGTATTCCGCGCCGACCGCGAATTTCCGGGTCAGCAGCAGGGCCGCGGAGCCTTCGAACTCGGCGTGATAGTCGTCGCCCTTGTTGCCGCCGAAACCCAGGAGGCCGGTCTGGTTGGCCTTGGTGGCGCGGACCGTGCCGTTCAGCACTAGGCTCTCGTCGAGGAAGACCTTCGAGGCGGCGACGAAATAGTCGACGCCGCTGGAATGCTGGCCGCCGAGAAAGCTGATCACCGCGCTCTGGTCGGCCCGCTTGAGCTGGGCCCCGACGGAGACCTGCGGCAGCCAGCTATCCTGGTTGTAGACCGCATCGCCCGCCACCTTCACCTTCACGCCGTAGACGTCCTGGCCGAAGGTAAAGCCGTGGCCGAGGCCAAGCTTCTCGCCGGTGCCCTGGGTGTCGAATTCCTGGTGCGCGTAGCTGAGCTCCACCCGGTCGCGAAAGCCGATCGCCGCGCCATAGGTGCGGAACTGATAGTCCTTCAGCTGGATGCCAGTGGCGTGCACATTGCCGCCGATCCCGTCGCGGGTCTCATAGCCGCTGATCAGCGCCCAGGCGGCGATGCCGCCGCCCGCCGCGCCCTCGATGTCGCTGACGCCCTGGGTCAGCAGCAGCTTGCCGCCGTCCCGCAGTTCGTCGGCCTGAGCCGCGTCGGCGCACACCAGGAGGCTGGCGCCCAGGAGCGCCGCGCATGTTCTACGCATGAAGAGTCCCCACTCTCGCCCACTTCTAGCGGACTGTCTGAGGGGGAGTTTGGCTTTGAATTCTTTATATTACGTTCAGCAGAACGAGTTATCCCGGCTCATATGCGACATAGCCTCCAGACCACCGCCGCCACCCTCGTCGCGGCCGCTGCTATCGCCGGTTCCGCCGCCGCGGCCGACCTGACCGTCACCGTGAAGGGCGAGGACGGGGCGCCGCTGGCCGACGCCGTGGTCCTGGTGCACCCGGCTTCCGGATCAGGTCCCGCCAGCGCCATCCACTACAGCTGGCCGACGACCATGACCCAGCAGAACATCGCCTTTAACCCCTATGTCCTGATCGTGCCGGTGGGCACGACGGTGGGCTTCCCCAACAAGGACAAGGTGCGCCACCACGTCTATTCGTTCTCGGCGGCCAAGAAGTTCGAGCTCAAGCTCTATGGTCAACAGGAAGAGCGCACGGTCACCTTCGACAAGACCGGGATCGTGGCGCTCGGGTGCAACATCCACGATGTGATGATCGGCTACATCTACGTCACCGACACGCCGTTCGCGGCCAAGACCGACGCCAGCGGAACCGTGGTGATCCATGGCCTGCCGGGCGGCAATGGAACGCTCAGCGTCTGGCACCCCGACATGCGCGCCAAGACCGCGGTGGACAAATCCGTGAACCTCAGCGCCGCGCCGCCGGAGACGATCGCGCTCGACCTGAAGCCGGTCAGCCAACGGCACAAGAAGATGGCGATGTAGAGCGGCCCCGCGAGGGCCGGCTCAGCCGTACTGCGCCAGCCGATCCTCGTCGCCTAGGAAGGCCACCAGGTCGTCGAAAGCCATCGGCTTGGCGATCAGATAGCCCTGCGCCAGGTCGCAGCCCATGGCCGCCAGCAAGGCATAGACGTCGTTGGTCTCGATGCCCTCGGCGGTGACCTTCAGGCCCAGGCTGTGAGCCAGGTCGATCGTCGAGCGCACGATCAGCGCGTCGCGCTGGCTCTCGGTGACGCCTTCTACCAGCGACTTGTCGATCTTCAGCTCCTGGCCGCGGATCCGCTTCAGATAGGCCAGTGACGACAGGCCGGTGCCGAAGTCGTCGATGGAGATCGAGATGCCGGCGCCGGCGAAGCGGTCCAGCATGGCCATGGCCGCTTCTGGGTTCTCGATGACCGCGGTCTCGGTGATCTCGATGGTCAGGCCACCTTTGGCCCGGGCCGCCTGCTCGATGGCGAAGTCGGCGAAGTCGGGCTCGCCGAGTGTGCGGCCGGAAAGGTTCACGCTCATGTCGACCACATGGCCCGCCTCGGCCAGCTGCCCCTGGACGTCGATGGCGCGCTTGAACACCCATTCCGTCAGTGTACGGATGTGTCCGGTTTCCTCGGCCATCGGAATGAACAGGTCCGGCGGCAGCATGCCCCGGTCGGGGTGGCGCCAGCGCGACAGGGCCTCGACGCCGGTGACCTTGCGCAGCCGCATGTCGAACTTCGGCTGGTAGAAGAGATCGATGGCCCCATCGCCCAGCGCCCCCAGCATGCCGCTCATCAGCGACAGGTTGGTGGCCGGGTCGCCGTAGGCCACCGCGTCGAAGAAGGCGACCTTGCGCTTGCCGCCGCGCGCCTGGTCGAGCGCGATATTGGCCTGCTCGATCGCCGCGCCCGGGCCGGCGCCTCGCTGGATCGGCGCCAGGCCCAGATGCAGGGTCACGTCGATGACGTCATTGCCGACCTTCAGCGGAGCCTCAAGCTCGGCCATCAGCCGCTGTGCATCGTCCTCGGCCGACGCCTTGTCTGCGGCGATCAGCACGAAGCCAAGCACGTCGCTGGCCACGCGGGCCACGCCGGACGCGGGCGCTAGGCCGGCGAGGCGGTTGCCGATCATCCGCACGGCCTGGGCGGCCAACGCATAGCCGATCGCCCCGCGCAGATGGTCGAAGCGATGGATGCCGAGCGCCGCCACATAGACCTGGCCGGGCGGCAGGTCGGAGAGCGCCTCGACGACGCGCTCCAGGGCCAGGCGATTGGGCAGGCCCGTATCGCCGTCGTGCAGCGCCAGATGGGTGATCCGCCGCTCGCGGTCGCGGATCTCGGTGGCCATGGTGTTGAAGCTGCCAGCCAGGCGGCCGATCTCGTCCTGCGTCTCGATCTCGACCTGCGCCTCTTCGCCCCGCTGCAGGCGATGGGCGGCTTCGTCCAGCGCGGTGATCGGCCGGGTGATGCCGCGCGCCAGGACCCAGGAGCCCCAGCCGACCACGCCCAGGCCAACGACGCCCGCCAAGGCCACGATCCACAGCATCAGCCGGTAGGGCTTGAGCGCCAGCGCCAGCGGGTAGCGTAGCACCAGCACCGCTGGCGCGGTCTTGGTCAGGCTCGGCAGCGGCTTGACCAGCGCCAGCGATTTGCCGTCCCGCTCGTCGATGGCCTGCGGGGTGGTCAGCTTCTGGGCGGTGGCGCGGTCGATGAACAGGCTGAGCGGCCCAGCGGCCTTGCCCTCCTGGCGCCAACCCTTCCCGTCTCGGTTCAGCACGGCCGCGTTCAGCGGGATCGCCGAAAGCTTCTCCAGCGCGGTCATCTCCCCGCGGTCGAGCTGCACGGCGAACACCAGCCAGCCGATCTGGTCCGGCGACATCACCGGGGCGGCCATCACCTGATAAGGTTCGCCCCGCAGGTTGACGACGCCCGAGGGGTCCTCGGCATTGTCGAGCGCCTTGGTCAGGCCGGGACCGTCGGCGGCCAGCGCCTGGGCGTCGGCGCCGATCATGTGGCCGTCGGTGGTGACGATGAAGGCTGCGTCGATCCCGAAGCGCTGCTTCAGGTTCTCCAGCTCAGAGACAATGGTCGGCCCGTCGTGAGTGGCGACCGCCTCGCGGAAGCCGAAATCCTTGGAGAGCAGGTTGGCGCCCTCGCGCAACCGGTCGGACCGGAGCGACCAGACCCGGTCGAACACGGTCCCCGTGGCGGTCAGTTCGCTCCTCACCTGGCGTTGCGCCGCCTGGTTGATGGCCGCGAACACCGACAGCGAGACGATCAGCAGGGTCACGCCGAACAAGGCGACGTAGAGCACCGTCAGCTTGGTGTGCAGGCGCGTGAAAACGCGCGGCGTCTCCGCGATTCTGCGGGCCGTTCCGGAAAGCCGATCGGCGGCCTGGGCGAGCGGCGACCGCGCCGGCTCGGACTCGGGTAAGCTGACTGTCATCTGGCCGACCTTTAGGGGACCCATGGTGAAGGCCGCGTAAACCACGGATAATTTTCAGCTTCTTAGCCACAACCTGCGGGCTTCCAGGCGCAACTGTTCGGCGATCTGCTTCGCCGTTTGCCCTCGTGGCGGCCGCTTGGCACAATCGGGTTTTCAGCGTCCGTATTTTGAAAGCCTGAGACTTTGACGATTTCCGCTTCCGCCGCGGCCGCCACCGGCGCCGCTGGCCCGTTCTCTTCGGTCGACGCCCTGGTCGCGGGCCTGGGCAGCGTGGGCTATATCGCCTCGCGCCGCATCGCCACCGCCCTCTACATGGCCGTGCACCTGCAAAAGCCGATCCTGGTTGAGGGCTCGGCCGGCGTCGGCAAGACCGAGCTGGCGCTCTCCACCGCCCGCCTGCTCGCCCAGCCCCTGATCCGCATGCAGTGCTACGAGGGCCTGGACGAGTCCAAGGCGCTCTACGAGTGGAAGTACGGCAAGCAGCTGCTCTACACCCAGATCCTCAAGGACCGGATGGGCATAGCGCTGGCCGACGCACCCGACATGGACGCGGCCATGGACCGGCTGCACGGCATGGGCGACCTGTTCTTCTCCGAGCCATTCCTGGAGCCCCGGCCGCTGATGCAGGCGCTGCGCCATGACGACGGCTGCGTGCTGCTGATCGACGAGATCGACAAGTCGGACGAGGCCTTCGAGGCCTTCCTGCTGGAGGTCCTGTCGGCCTATCAGGTCTCGGTGCCGGAGCTGGGGGTGATCGTCGCCAAGACCCCGCCGCTGGTCTTCCTCACCTCTAACAATGTCCGCGACCTGGGCGATGCGCTCAAGCGCCGCTGCCTGCACCTGCACATCCCGCTGCCGGAGCCGGCGCTGGAGGAGCGGATCGTGGCGACGCGGGTGCCCGGCATCGAGGCGACCCTGACCAACCAGCTGGTGGCCTTCGTCCAGTCGCTGCGGACGCTGGACCTGCGCAAGGCGCCCTCGATCTCCGAGACCGTCGACTGGGCCCGCGCGCTCATCCTGCTGCACGCCAAGGACCTGGAGCCGGCCATGGTGCGCGACACGCTGAACGTGATCCTGAAGTTCGAGCAGGACATCGTCGCCGTCGAGCCGCAGATCGTCGAGCTGATGGGCCGGCGGTGAGCGGGGGCCCAAGGACCTAAGGCGTGCAGCACACCCTCGAAGAGTTCCTCCGCGCGCTGCGCGCCGCCGACGTCAAGGTCTCGCCGGCCGAGGCGATTGACGCGGCGCGTACGGCGGCGGCCGTGGGCTATGCCGACCGCGAGCTGTTCAAGGACGCGCTCTGCGCCACGCTCGCCAAATCCCGCGAGGAGGTCGGCCGGTTCGACGAGACCTTCGAAACCTTCTTCACCCGCAACAGCTTCGCCCTGCCGCCGCCGCCAGAGGACAGCGAACCGCAGGAAGGCGGCGACGCGACGGGCGCGGATCAATCACCGTTGGCCCAGATGCTGCTGGCCGGCGACGCGGCCGGCATGGCGCAGGCCATGGAAGAGGCCGCCCGCGCCGCCGGCGTCGCCGAGATCCGCCTCTCGACCCAGCGCAGCCGGCTGACCCGCAAGCTGCTGGACGAGATGGGCCTGGCCGAGATCGAGCGCATCATCGCCAACGCGCGCCGGCTGCAGACCCACGCAGGCGCCCGCCTGGCGGTGCGGCTGGAGGCGGGGAAGACGGCGCTGACCGCCCAGGCCCAGGCCTATGTGGAGCGCCAGCACGAGCTCTACGCCGCCGGCTCCGGCGCGAAGCTGCGCGAAGAGATGCTGGCCAAGAAGGCGCTGAACGCCGACGGCGGCATCGACCCGGTCGACCTGGTGATGATGCAGGCCCTGGTCAAACGCATGGCCAAGCGGCTGGCCGACCGCTACTCGCGCCGCCGCCACACCGCCAACCGCGGCCACCTGGACGTGCGCAAGACGCTGCGCAAATCCATGGCCCACGGCGGCGTCTCCTTCGAGATCGAGTGGAAGATCAAGAAGGTCGACAAACCCTCGATCGTCGCCATCTGCGACGTCTCGAAATCGGTGGCCGCCGCCGCCCAGTTCCTGCTGACCTTCCTCTATTCGCTGAACGAGGTGGTCGACCGGCTGGACGCCTACGCCTTCTCGGGCCGGCTGATCCCGGTCAACGCCATCCTCGACGACAACGGCGTCGAGAAGGCGATCCTCAAGGTGCTGCAGACCATCGGCTTCCAGCAGACCGACTACGGCAAGGCGCTGGAGGATTTCGCCGAGAACCACATGGACCGCATCGACCGCCACACCACGGTGATCTTCCTGGGCGACGGCCGCTCCAACTTCGCCGACCCGCGCCTGGACATCATGCACCTGATCCAGCAGCGCGCCCGGGCGGTCATCTGGCTGAACCCGGAGCCTGAGAGCTACTGGGGCCAGGGCGACAGCGTCATGTACCGCTACCAGCGCTTCACCCACGTGGCCAAGACCTGCAACACGCTGGGGCAACTGGAGCGGATCGTCGAAGACGTGCTGCGGACCTACTCCGCGCACTGACGCTCATCCCTCCTCTTTAGGGGAGGGTGGCGAGCGCAGCGAGACGGGTGGGGAAGTCTGGTTCAAGCGCTGACTCAGCACGCCGGCCCACACTTCCCCACCCGACCTCGGCTTCGCCTCGCCCACCCTCCCCTAAAGAGGAGGGATGATTTTGACCCTCACCAGCTATCCACCCACCGCAGCTTCTTCTCCGTGCGTGGCGGCGTGGGCGGCAGCGCCTTGAGCCCACCCACGATCCACCGCCGCGTGTCCGCCGGGTCGATGACATCGTCCAGCGACGGGTGGGACCCGCGCGCCATGGCCTTGCCGCTGGCGTAGGCGGCGGCGACCATCTCGTCGAACTTGGCCTTGCGGGCGGCCGGGTCGGCGATGGCGGCGAGTTCGTTGCGGTAGCCCAGCTTCACCGAGCCCTCCAGCCCCATGCCGCCGAACTCGCCCGTCGGCCAGGCGACGCAGAACATCGCCGCCTGATAGCTGCCGCCGGTCATGGCGATGGCGCCCAGGCCGTAGGACTTGCGCAGGATCACCGAGAAGATCGGCACGGTCAGGTTGGCCCCGATCACGAACAGCCGCGAGCAATGACGGATCAGGCCGGTCTTCTCCGCCTCGGGCCCGACCATGTTGCCGGGCGTGTCGGAGAGCGACAGGACCGGGATATCGAAAGCCTCGCAGAGCTGCAGGAACCGCGCGGCCTTGTCCGAGGCGTCGCTGTCGATGGCGCCGCCGATATGCATCGGATTGTTGGCGAAGACCCCCATGGGCTTGCCCTCGACGCGGATGAAGGCGGTGACCATGGCCAGGCCGAACTTGGGCCGCAGCTCCAGCACAGAGCCCTCGTCGGCGATCAGTTCGATCACCTTTCTGATGTCGTAGACCCGCAGGCGGTTCTCCGGAATCGCCCGGCGCAGCAGCCGTTGATCCGTACACGTCCAATCGGCGACCGGCCCCTGGAAATAGGCGAGGTATTTCTTGGCCGCCTGAACGGCCTCGGCCTCGTCCTCGACCAGGACGTCGATGGTGCCGTTGGCCTGCATGACCTTGATCGGGCCGATTTCCTCGGGGCGGAAGACGCCCAGGCCGCCGCCCTCAACCATGGCCGGGCCGCCCATGCCGAGCGCCGAGTCCTTGGTGGCGATGATCACGTCGCAGCAGCCGAGGATCGCGGCGTTGCCGGCGAAGCAGCGGCCGGAATTGATCCCAACCAGCGGCACCGTCCCCGACAGCTTGCCCCAGAACTCGAAGCCGCGGGTGAAACCGCCGCCCTCGGTGTCGCCAGGCCGCCCGCCGCCGCCCTCGGTGAAGAACACCGTCGGCGTCCGCCAGCGGTGGATCAGCTCGCTCATCCGGTCGAGCTTCCAGTGGTTGTTGGCCCCCTGGGTGCCGGCGAGCACCGTGTAGTCGTAGGAGAGCACAGCGGTGCGCGCCCGGTCCTCGCTGAACCGGTCGCCGTTGACGCTGGCCCAGCCCATGATCATGCCGTCGGCGGGCGTGGTCTTGACCAGTTCGTCCAGCGAATGGCGCCGCCGCCGCGCGGCCACCACCAGCGGACCATATTCGAGGAAGCTGCCCGGATCGACCAGATCCTCGACGTTCTCCCGCGCCGTGCGCTGCTTGGTCTTGCGCCGCCGCGCCACCGCGTCCGGCCGCGCCGCGTCCCGCGCCATGGCCTGACGGTCGAGCACCTCGGCCAGGTCCGGGCGGATGAAATCCAGGTCGACGGCCTCTTCCTCACCGCCTTCGCCGGCCTCGATCTCGGCTTCCTCCAGGAAGGCCAACGGATGGTCTTCGAAAACCGTCTCGCCGACCGCCACGGTGATCTGGCGCATGATGCCGCTGACCTGGGCGGCGATCACATGCTCCATCTTCATGGCTTCCATGATCATCAGCGGCTGGCTGGCGCGCACCGCATCGCCCTCGGCGACGGCGATGGCGATCACCGTCCCCTGCAGCGGCGCGCGCAGCGCCTGCGTGCCCTCCGGCGCGTCGGGTTCCAGGTCCTCCGTGGACACCGCGGCTTCCTGCTTGCCGAGCGCCAGGATGGCCAACGGGTCGACCGCATCGACCTGATAGCCGACCCGCTGCGGCGTCGCCGACGGTGCGGCGGCGCGAGGCACGGTGTCGAAGTAGAGCTTGCGGTGGGCGTCGGGCGCGTGGCCGAGCTCGCCCATGTGCTGCTCGATGAAGCGGGTGTGGACGTCGCCCTTGGTCACCGCCGGGAGGGCTAGCAGGGTCTGCAGGAAGCCGATGTTGCTGGCCGACCCCTCGATGCGGAATTCACTCAGCGCCCGGTAGGCCTTGGCGACGGCCTGCGAGACGCCGCCGGTCCCGGAATGGACGATCAGCTTGGCCAGCAGGCTGTCGAACCGCGTCGACGTGCGGTAGCCGGCGTAGCCAAAGCCATCGACCCGGATGCCCGGCCCCGACGGCGGCTCGAAGGTGGTCAAGAGGCCGCCCGCCGGCTTGGCCGATCCGTCCGCCGCCATCGTCTCCAGATTGACCCGCACCTGCACCGCGTGGCCGCGCGGCCTGGCCACATCCACCTGCCGCAGGCCCAGATCGATCAGGCTCGCTCCAGCCGCGATCTGCAATTGGATCCGCACTAGGTCGAGGCCGGTGACCTCCTCGGTGACCGTGTGCTCCACCTGCAGGCGCGCATTGGCCTCGATGAATACGAAGCCGCTGTCTTCCAGCGCCGGCGCGGGGACCAGAAACTCGACCGTGCCGAGGCTCCGGTAGCCAGCCGCTTCGCCCAACCGCACGGCGGCGGCGAACAGCGCCTCACGCAGCGCCAGGGGCAGCATGTCGGCCGGCGCCATCTCGACGACCTTTTGGCGCTGGCGCTGCAGGCTGCATTCGCGGTCCCACAGGTGGCTGACGATCTTCCCGTCGCCGACGATCTGCACCTCAATGTGCCGCGCGTGCGGCATGAAGCGTTCGACGTAGAGATCGCCGTTGCCGAACGACGCCTTGGCCTCCGAGGCGCAGCGCTCGAAGGCGGCCTCCAGCTCAGCCGCGTCGGTCACCGGCCGCATGCCGCGCCCGCCGCCGCCGCCGACCGCCTTGATCATCACCGCGCCCTTGCCGGGCCCATCGAAGAAGGCCTTGGCCTCGCTGAGCGTCGTCGGTCCGTCCGTACCCGGCAGCACCGGGATCTCGCAGCGCTGCGCCAGGGCGCGAGCGCGCCCCTTGTCGCCGAACAGCTCCAGCGTCTCCGGCGTCGGCCCGACGAAGGTCAGGCCGGCCTTGGCGCAGGCCCGCGCGAAGGCCGCGTTCTCGCTCAGGAACCCGTAGCCGGGATGCACCGCGTCGCAGCCCGTCGCCTTGGCCGCCGCCACCACGCCCTTGATGTCCAGATAGGCCGCGGGGCCAGAGCCCTGCAGCGCATACGCCTCGTCGGCCTTCCGGGTGTGCAGCGACGCCGCATCGTCCTGCGAATAGACCGCGACGGTGGCGATCCCCATCTCGGCGGCCGTGCGCGCGATCCGCACGGCGATCTCGCCCCGGTTGGCGATCAGAAGCTTCTGCAACGTGCCGTCCCCGCATCGAACAAGCGGTCTGGCGCCGCCTCAGGGCATTGTGCCGACCTGAGGGCTGAGGCCAAGGGGCATCGGTGTCAAAAACCTCGCCCGCTTGCGGGGAAGGTCCTTGGCGTCCTACGCCTTCAGCTGCTTCGTATCGATCGGGAGCGTGCGGATGCGCTTGCCCGACGCAGCGAAGATGGCGTTGCAGAGCGCCGGGATCACCGGCGGCAGGGCGGGTTCGCCCAGGCCGGTCGGCGGGTAGTCGGTGATCACGAACTTCACCTCCACCGGCGGCGCCGCGGCCATCCGCAGCAGCGGATAGTTGGAGAAATTGCTCTCCTTGGCCGCCCCATCGACGATGGTGATCTTCTGGTAGAGCGCGTGGCTCAGGCCCTCGATCGCCGCGCCCTGCACCTGGTTCATGGCGCCCAGCGGATTGACGATCTGGCGGCCCACGTCAGCGGCGACCCAGACCTTGTCGACCTTGATGGCGCCATTGGCCGGATTGACCGTCGCCTGCACCACCTCGGCGAAGTAGCCGGCGTGGCTGTAGTGGAAGGCGACGCCCATGGCCGTGCCCTTGGGCAGCTTGTCGCGCGCCGCCCAGCCCGACATCTTCGCGGCCTCGGCCAGCACGCCCCTCATGCGCCCGGCGTTGTAGCCGGAGGGGCCGGTTCCGACCATCGGCGCGTCGCCCAGCAGCTTCATCTTGAAGGCCACCGGATCGGCGCCGGCGGCATGCGCCAGTTCGTCGATGAAGCCCTGGTTGACGAAGGCCAGCGCGTTGGAGCCCGGCGCCCGCATCGGTCCGGTCGGCACGCCCAGCGGAATGGTCGACTGGTCGATCTTGCAGTTGGGCACGAAACGGGCCGGGAACTCGGTCCCGCCCATACCGGCGCTGGAGGCCAGCTTTTCACCCTCGCCGAAGGTAACGAAGTGGTCCTGCCAGGCGACCACATTGCCCTTATCGTCCACGCCGCCCTTGAAATAGTGGTAGCCGGCGGGCCGATAGAGATCGTGGTGCATGTCGTCTTCGCGGGTCCACAGGAGCTTGACCGGCGCGCCGGCCTCCCGCGCGATCCAGGCCGCCTCGACCATGTAGTCATTGGACAGCCGCCGGCCGAAGCCGCCGCCGCAACGGGTCATGTGGACGGTGATGTCGTCAGGCTTGATCCCCAGCGTCGAGGCCACCAGCTGGCGACCGGGCTCCGGGTTCTGGCTCGGCGCCCACATCTCCATCTTGCCGTCCTTGAAGTGGGCGGTGGTGTTCTGCGGCTCCAGCGGCGCGTGGCTGAGGAACGGATAGGCATAGGCCGCCTCGACCGTGTGGGCCGCGCCCTTCAGCGCCGCGTCGACGTCGCCGTCCTTGCGCAGGTTCATCTGCGGCGCGCCGGCGTTCAGTTCCGCAGCGCGCTTGTCGAAGCCGGCGGAGGACTGCTTGGACGTCGGATGGTCCTGCCAGGTGGTCTTCAGCGCATTGCGGCCCTTGCGCGCCGCCCACCAGCTGTCGGCCACCACGGCGACGCCGGGCAGCAGGCCGTCGAGCTTGGTCCCGCCCTCGACGATGAACACCTTCTTCACGCCCTTCACGGCGCGGGCGGCTTCCAGGTCGGCGGTGGCCACCTTGGCGCCGAACACCGGGGCCTTCTCGAAGGTCGCGTAGAGCATGCCCGGCACGCGGACATCGATGCCGAACAACGGCTGGCCGGTAACGACCTTCTTGGTGTCGTACTGCCGCTTGGGTTGGCCGATGATTTTGTAGGTCTTGGGATCCTTCAACGGGATCGTCTTGGGGTCCGGCGCGGCGACGCCGGCGCACTGACCGGCCAGCGAGCCGTAGGTCGCCTTGCGCCCGGTCGAGACGTGGATCACGTGGCCCTCGGCGGTCTTGCACTCGCCGGACGGGCAGTTCCAGGCGGTCGCCGCGGCGTTGACCAGCATGGCGCGGGCGACCGCGCCGACCTTGCGCAGGTCGTCATAGTTCATCGGCGTCGCCAGGCTGCCGCCGGCGAACTGGCGCGTGAACAGCTTGGGATCGTTGTCGGCCTGCTCGATGCGGACGTTCTCCCAGAGCACGTCGAGCTCCTCGGCGATCATCATCGGCAGCGAGGTCTTCACGCCCTGACCGATCTCCGGGTTCTTGGCCATGATGGTGACCAGGCCATTGGGCGCGATGCGCACATAGGCGTTCAGCGCCTGGGCGCCGGCCTCGGCCGCGCCGGCCTTCGGCGCGATGGAGAAGGAGAGCACCAGGCCGCCGCCGACGACGGAGGCTTTCAGCAGGTCGCGGCGCGAAGCGCCGGTGAGTTCGAGCGTCATGGCTACGCCGTCACTTTCTGACCGGAGGCCTGTTTGATCGCCGCGCGGATCCGCGTGTAGGTGGCGCAGCGGCAGATGTTGGTCATCGCCTGGTCGATGTCGGCGTCGGTGGGCTTGGGCGTCTTCGCCAGCAGCGCGGTCGCCGCCATGATCTGGCCCGGCTGGCAGTAGCCGCACTGGGCCACGTCCAGGTCCATCCAGGCGGCCTGCACTTTCTTGCCGATCGGATGGTTTTCCATCGCTTCGATCGTGGTCACCGCCTTGTCGCCCACCGCCGAGACCGGCAGCACGCAGCTGCGCGTCGCCTTGCCGTCGATGTGGACGGTGCAGGCGCCGCACTGGGCGATCCCGCAGCCGAACTTCGGCCCGGTGATTCCCAGCGTGTCGCGAAGCGTCCAGAGCAGAGGCGTATCCGCGTCGACGTCGGCCTCCAGGACCTTGCCGTTGACGTTGAGCTTGTAGGGCATGACCGGCCTCCGCTGGACGAGTGGCCCGATTCCGAAATTCGCAAGCTCTTGTGGCGGGCTCTGGCGAATTTCGGAATCGATGAGGCCACTCGCAAGTAAATGTTTCCAGTGTGCTTTTTGAATTTGAAGTTCGCTCCGGCGCTCGACCCCGAAAGAGGCGAACTTCAAATTCAGCACACTGCCTCAATTCTAGAGCCGAGCCGCCTATTCCAGCAAGAAAAGACCGTTATGCAGTCTAGCTACCGCACGGTCGGGAATTCGACGCGGGCGCGAAAACCATCGGGGTCGAAGGCGAAGCTGACGTCGCCGCCCTGCGGCCGCAGGACCAGTTGCAGCAGGCGCGTGCCGAAGCCCGGCTTGGCCGGCGGCGAGACCGCGGGACCGCCGGCTTCGCGCCAAGTGAAGGCCGCCCGGCCCTCCGGCGCCGCGTCCAGGCCCACGGCGATCCGCCCGCCCGTCGCCGACAGCGAGCCGTACTTCACCGCATTGGTGGCCATCTCGTGGACCAGGAGGCCCATGCCGATCGCCATGTCGCCGCGCAGGGTCACCTGCGCCATCTCCGGCTCCAGATCGACGCGGCTGAGGCCAAAGGGGCTCAGCGCCTTGGCCAGCACATCGGCCAGCGGCACGGGCCGGCCGCCCGCCTCGGTCACCAGGTCCTGCGACGCCGCCATGGCCTGCAGCCGCGCCATGATCAGCTCCAGGAAGCCCTCGACGCTCTCCTGGCCGCGGGCGGTCTGGCTGACGATGGCCATCAGGATGGCGATGCCGTTCTTCGCCCGGTGCGCCAGCTCGCCCATCAAGAGCGTGCGGCGCTACTCGTCGGCCTTGCGCTCGGTAATATCCAGCGAGGTGCCGACCACCAGGCGCGCCTCGCCCTCGGGATCGTTGGCGATATTGCCGTGCGCCTCGATCCAGCGGACCTCGCCGGCCGGGGTGACGATGCGGTGCTCCAGGGAATAAGCGCCGCCCTGCGGCCGCGCACGCGCCGCCTCGAAGGCGGCGCGCACCTGCGGCACGTCCTCGGGGTGGATCAGCTCCAGATAGCGCCGCGTGCTCACCGGATCGTCGGGGCCCAGACCGAAGAGCTCGCGGTTGCGTTCGGACCAATTCACCTGGCCCGCCCCGACGTCCCATTCCCAGAAGCCCAGGCCGGTCGCCTCGACGGCCACCTCCAGTCGGCGGCGCTGTTCGGAGAGCGCGGCGGCCAACTGGCGGCGGTCGGTGACATCGACCTGCAGGCCGTCCCAGAACACCGCCCCGTCCGGCTGGACGCGCAGCAGGGCCGCGATCCGGTGCCAGCGCACCTCGCCGTCGGCGCGGCGCATGGCGACCTCGACGTCGAAGGGTTTCAGCTCGGCCAGCGCCTGAGCCTCGGCGGCGGCATAGGCGGCGCGGTGCTCCGGCAGGATCATGTCGAAGAACACCTGGGCGTCGCCCATGATCACCGCGGCCTCGACGCCGTTGACACCCAGGCAGCGGGGGCCGGCGAACACGAACCGCCGCGACCACTTCTGATTGTCGCCGGGGACCGATTTGCTCTCGAGGACGAACGCCATACCGAGGGCGGTCGCGTCGGTAGACCACCGCACGATCGGATCTTGCGCGCCCAACTCTTCGCCCGAAGCGTTCACTTGGGTTTCGCTTCCCGCCCAACCGTGACCGCAATCTGTAGCGGCCAGGACAGCGGGGCAATACCAGAAGAACTATGGTTGAGCTTGGCGAACCCGGGTGCGGCGGATTGCCTCAACCCAGGTCTATCTCAGGGTTTCCGCCTCAGGGACGGGGCAGCACCACCACAGCGTCAGGCAACTCGTTAGGGTTGTCGCCGGCGTGTTCCGGGAACTTCTCGGCGAGCACCTCGCCGCACAGGCCGATACAGGCGGCGAAGCCTTCCTCGACCTTGCCGTCCCTTAAGCCCGCGGTCAGGGCCGCCATCGCCTTGTCCCAGACATGCGGCTCGACGTGGTCGGCGATGCCCTCGTCGGCGATCAGCTCGGCCATCCGCTCACCCAGCGAGACGAAGATCATCACGCCGGTCCGCTCGCGGGTCAGGTGCAGGTTCTTGGCGATGAACTGCTCGGCCGCGCGGCGCTGCACCCGAAGGCGCTTGAGGCCTCTGGGCGTCAGGAACCGCCGCACGTCGGGGACCGCCACGATGGCGGCGGTCACGATGAACAGCAGACCCTGCACCACGATCGCGCCTTCCAGCGCCCGGCGCACCGCCGTCTCGATGGCCGCGCCGACGTCGGACGCGCTCCAGCTGTTGAAGAGGTCAGGGATGGTCACATGCACGCCGCCCAGCAGCAGGAGAGCCGGCCCCAAGAGGGCCACCACCGTCGCCCAGGCGATCACCACCTCGGTGTAGTGGGCGCTCTCCTCGGTGACGATGCAGTAGATTTCGCCGGTGGTCTTGGCCTCGGCGGCGCGCACGGCCGCCTCGATGGCGGTGAGGTCTGAAGGACTGAGGGTCTTCATCACCAGCTCCCCGACGATCCGCCGCCGCCAAATCCGCCGCCGCCGCCGCCGGAGAAGCCACCGCCACCTCCGCCGCCGAAGCCGCCTCCGCCACCACCCCAGCCGCCGCCGCGCCCGCCGCCCAGGAACAGGAAGGGCAGCCACCACAGGCCGCCCGTGCCGCGGCGTCCGCGCATCAGGATCGACAGCACCCAGAAGACCACGAACAGGATGCCGATGATCGGGAAGCCGCGGCGCGAGTCGCGCGGCGTCGACGCGCGATCCTGGCTCGCGTTCGCCGCGTCGGCCTGGGCGACATTGGCCTTGGCCTGGTCGTCCGGCAGCCCGGCCTGGGCGATCAGGGCCTCGGCCCCGTCGACCACGCCCTGCTCCATGTGACCGGCCTTGAACTGCGGCAGGACCTTGCTGTTGAGGATGACGCTCGTCATGGCGTCGGTCAGCACCGGCTCCAGGCCATAGCCCACCTCGATCCGGACCTTATGTTCGCTGGGCGCCACCAGCAGGATCGCCCCGTCGTTGACGCCCTTGCGGCCCAACAGCCAAGTCCGCCCCAGCTGATAGCCGTAGTCCTCGATCTCATGGCCCTGCAGGTCGGGCACGGTGGCCACCACGATCTGGTGCCCGGTCTGCTGCTCCAGGGCCGCGAGTTCCTCGGTCAGCTTCTGAGTCGTCGCCGGCGACAACATGTGCGCGTCGTCAACCACGCGGCCCGTCAGAGCCGGAAACTTCGGCGCCGCGGCGAAGGCGACGGTCGTCAGGACGAAGAACGTGATGATCGTGGCTAGGCAGAGCGTGGAGAGCCGCCGCAGTTCCTGCCCCGTAAAACGGGGGAGGGGGACCGCGAAGCGGTGGAGGGGGCGCTGCCGACGCACGGCCCCAACGCCCCCTCCGTCACCTTCGGCGACACCTCCCCCGCGAGCGGGGGAGGAACTGAACCGAGGCGCCACCGCGATCACTTCGTCGCCGGAGCCGGAGTCGCGGGCGGCGGGCTGCCGGGGGTGACGCCGGCGGGCGGCGGCGGCGGCGTGGTGTCGAAGCTCACCGTCGGGGCCGACTGGGCCGAGGCGGTCGCCGAGAACAGCACCATCGGCTTGGAGCTCGAGTACATCGACTTGGCCCAGAACACCTGCGGGAACGTCCGCAGCGTCGTGTTGAAGTCCTGAACGCTGTCGTTGTAGTCGCGCCTGGAGATCGCGATGCGGTTCTCAGTGCCCTCAAGCTGGCTCTGCAGGGCCAGGAAGTTCTCGTTCGACTTCAGGTCCGGGTACTTCTCCTGGATCATCATCAGCCGGCCGAGCACGCCCGACAGCTTGTCCTGCGCCTGGGCGTATTGCTGGAACTGCGCCGGGTTGGTGATCGTCGACGCATCGACCTTCACCTGGGTCGCCGAGGCGCGGGCTTCCGTCACCTCGACCAGCGTCGACTTCTCCTGGGCCGCGTAGCCCTTCACGGTGTTGACGAGATTGGGGATCAGGTCGCTTCGGCGCTGATACTGGTTCTGCACCTCCGCCCACTTGGCCTTGGCTGCCTCTTCCTTGGTCGGGATGGTGTTGATGCCGCACGCCGTCAGCGTGAACGCGGCGGCCAGAAGCAGCGCCGCGCGGGCAATATGAGTGCGAATTCGGGTCACGTGGTCGGCTCCCCCAAAAGGCTCATAGTCGAGCCTGGTCACTGTTATTTGGCCCTGCCGTTGATCCGGCGCAACGACATCGGGCATGACAGTTGCGTAACCTGTCCCAAAAGGCCAATCGCGACCCCATGGCGACCACCCATCCCTACTATGCCGAGAAGGGCCTGAGCGCGGCCTTCTACGACACGGTGACCGCCGCCGACGCGCGGCTGGAGGGCGATCTGGAAATCTACGCCAGCCTCTGCCCGCCGGGCGGCGCAATCCTGGAGCTGGGCGCCGGCACCGGGCGGCTGACCTTCGGGCTCGCCGAGCGCGGCTTTTCCGTCACCGGCGTCGATATCGCGCCGGCCATGCTGGCCCAGGCCAGCGCCAAGCGCGCCGAGCTGGACCCGGCAATCGCGCGGCGCGTGGAGCTGAAGCGCGGCGACATGACCGCGCTCGACCTCAAACAGACCTTCGACCTGGTCATCTGCCCCTATTTCACCCTGGCCCACGTGCCGCGCGGCGCCGCCTGGAAGAACACCTTCGCCACCGCGTCCCGCCACCTGAAGCCCGGCCGCCTGGCCGCCTTCCACCTGCCGAGGCTCGAGATCATGCGCATGCCGGGGCCGGCCGACCCCAGTCAGCCGGTGCTCGATCAGCCGGCGCCTAGCGGCGGGCGGCTGCTGCTCTATGTCCGTGAACGGAGCTTCCGCGAGGACGTCGGGCGGATGGACCAGGTGATGGAATATGTCGAGCTCGATGGCCGCGGCGCCGTCCTGCGCCGCTCGCTGGAACGGCAGATCTTCTACTACACCGACCCCGCGCCGCTCGCGGCAGGCGAGCACCTGGCCCCCGAACGCGACCCCATCCCGCTCGGCGACGTCGGCGACATCCACGTGTTCCTGAAGGCCTAGGTTCAGCTCTTTGGCGGGTGCTCGCAGTAGGCCTTCAGGTCGGCGAGATACTCCGGGTTATGCCCTTTGAAGAACCCATAGAGCGCATCGAAATCCGTGCCCGCGCCATAGCCTACCTGGGACAGGCTGACCTCGGTGTCGCCCCCCGACAGGGGGCTCAGCACCGTGACGATGGCGAGCTTCGGATAGGCCGCCGCACCCGGGAGCGGCGGAGTCTTCAGGTTTTTGAACGCGATCATCCGGCCGGGCAGATAGGCGACGATCTCCTGGCTGAGATCTGGCGGATCGCCGGCCTTGGCCTTTGGGTTGAACGCCACGTCGACGCGCCCACCGACCCGGAAATCGATGACGCTGCCAGGCGCGACCCAGGCGCGGTAGCTCGCCTGGTCGGTCAGCGCCCGCCAGACGCTGGCCGCCGGCGCATGGATGCGCACTGTGTCTTGCAGCACGCGGCCGCCGGAGGCCTCGACGCTGGACGTGTCGCGCACCGCGGCCAGGTCCGCCTTGGAGCCGTCCGCATGCGCGGCGCCAGCGAAGGCCAGCCCGAAAGCAGCGGCGATGGCCAGCCTGCGCATCAGTGCCAGAACCCCAGGATCGCGCCGATCGCGGTGAACTGCAGAGTCGAATAGCCGCCGTTGATCAGGAACAGCTTCAGGCTGCGCCGTTCGAACAGATAGTTGGCGCCGAACGCGGCGGTGACCCAGCAGAGGCCGGCCGCGAAGCCCGCGCCAATGCCAAGCGCCGGCGCCGGGTTGGGGCCGAGGAACATGGCGAAGACAGCCGATTGGATCAGGTAGAGCACGAACGACCCGCCGAAGATCATCGGCTTGTTGGCGCTTTTCATCGCCTCGTCGCTGACACCGGCCGCCGCCTGCCAGGCCCTGGCGAACAGGGCCGAGTACCAGACCCCACCCAGCAGGAAGCTCGACAGCGCGGCCGCGACAACGGCCAACCAGTTCACATGTGGCATTGAATAGTCCCCCTCTTGAAGTGAAGCCCTAGGCCGCCTGCCGCGCGCTCTGTTCCAGCAGCGTCACGTGATGACGCAGCTGGGCGATGCTGCGATCGAAATAGGCGATGTCGCGGTGGGTGCGCGCCTGCATGACGCCGCCCTCCATGGTGGTCAGGATGAACTCGGCTAGTCCCTGGATGTCGGTCCCGCGCGGCAGTCGATCCGCGCCCGCCTCAAGGCAGCCGCCAATGGCGCGGGTCCAGCCGGTGAAGTTGTCGGCCAGCAAGGCGCGGACCGGCGGGTCAGGTTCATGCAGCTCCAGCGCCAGGCTGCCGATCGGGCAGCCGTAGACGCACTCGCTCTCCAGCAGGGCCGCGCGATAGCGATTCAGCAGGGCGAAGATGCGCGCGATGGGGTCCTCGACCCCCTGCCAGGCCGGCTCCAGCAGCATCTGGTAGATGCCGTCGCGGTACAGCTCCAGCACGCCGACCAGCACGTCCTGCTTGCCCGGGAAGAAGTGATAGAGGCTGCCCGAATTGGCCTGGCTGCGGCTCAGGATGTCGGAGATCGAGGTCGAGCCGTAGCCCTTCTCCGAAAACAGATCCATCGCGGCCAGGAGGATGCGCAGGCGGGTGTCGAGCGGCATGGAGCGACCTTGGTTGATCGCTCGATCAAGACCTTAGTTGAACGATCAGTCAAGTGGTTTCAGCGTTCGGCTTTTCCACCAGACGACGAACATGAACACCGCCGCCTCGGCTACGATCAGCCCCGCCATCGTCGGAGCCGCCAGATGGATGCCGCTCAGACCCATCATCGCCTTGGCCTTGAGAAATGACGCGACCTTCGACGGCCGAGTGAGATTGGGATCGCCCGAGAACACGGTGACCAACAGAGTCGCGACGAACACCAGGATCGCCACCACACCCTGCCAGCTCGCGGCGTTGTAGCCGATGCCGAAGGACCGGCGGCGCCGGAACCACGGACCGTCTCCGCCTTGCTCGCTCATCGCAATCCTCCCTCGGAGCCTTGGCCGATTGATCAGTCAAGCCGCTTCGTCGGGCGACTCGTCCACCAGGCCACGAGGAAGAAGACCGCGAGCTCCGACCCGATCGACAGGACTGCGCCTACGAGGCCGAGCCCCTGGGCGGATAGGCCCACCGCGTGCCGGGCGGAGACAATCCATGGGAGCGCGGCGGAGCCTTCGGGGATGACCAGCTGCACCGTCGCGGCGATGGTGAGGCAGAAGACCAAGGTGACCAGCCAGCCCTGCCAGCTGACCGGCGTAAAGCCTGTGCCCGTATCTCTTGGTTTGAACCAACGCGTCGACTGAGGTGCTTCGCTCATGGCGGCCCCATCTGTTGCTGGCCGCACAATACGCCTTCCCTCCCCCGATGGGGAGGGCCGCTACGCCGCTAGCTTGGCCTCTGGCGAGACCGTAACCGCGCGCTCGGGCAAGGGCGGCCGCACCCGCACCTTCTCGCCCTTCAGCCAGATCTTCAGCGCCTCGAAATGGATCGCCGCCATGGTGCCCAGCGTCATCCAGGGATGGGTCAGCCACGCCTTGATCAGCCCGCCGTCGGTCAGCGGTCGGCGCTCGCCGGAGAAGCTCGCGGCCAGGATCAGCCCCTCGGCGTCGGAGGTGTCGACCGACACCAGCACGCGCTCCTCCGGACGCAGGATCCGGAAGGCGTAGGTCAGGTCCATGTCCATGAACGGCGAGACGTAGAACTGCTTGGCGCAGCCCTGCTTGATCAGGGCGGCGTTGGGGGCCGGGATCAGATAGCTGTGCCGCTCGCCGAAGGTGTTGTTCACCTCATAGAGGATCGCCGACAGCGTGCGGTTCGGCGCATGGCAGAAATAGACCGTGATCGGATTAAACGCGCCGCCCAGGATCTGCGGCATGGCCAGCATGCGGATCGGCCCGCCGGTCGGTATGCCGGCTTCGGCCAGCGTCGCCTCGATCTGCGCCTTCAGCGGCCGCCCGGAGCTGTCGCCGAACTTCGCCGGATCGAAGCCGAACAGGTTGAAACGCCCGACGCCCAACGTCTTCAGCTTCAGATTGGGCAGTTCATCCAGGTCGATGAGCAGCATGAAGATACGATAGGCGAGCTTGTGCTTGCGGGGCTTCACCCGGGTGTGGCTGACCAGACCCGTATAGAGGCCGGACGTTAGGTCGCCGTTGGCCGGCTTCGTCACGCCGCGGCTCCCACGGGCTCCGCCGCCGGGGTGACGTGGATGCGCCCGCTCTCCTCGGCGACGCTCCAGGGCCGGCGCACGCCGCCCAGCTGCTCGGCCACCGCCAGGCCGGCCTGCAGGGCGTCCTCATGGAAACCGTGGCCGAAGTAGGAGCCGGCGAACCAGGTCTTGTGCTCGCCCTGCAGGCGCCAGATTTCACGCTGGGCGGCGATGGCGCCGGCGTCGAACAGCGGGTGCTCATAGACCTCGGTCTTGATGACGGCATCCGGCGCGATCTCGCGCGTCGGCTTCAAGGTCACGAACAGGTCCTGCGCGCCGTGCAGGCTCTGCAGCCGGTTCATCCAGTAGGTGACGCAGCCATCCTCCGGATCGGCCCGTCGGCCGATGTGGTTCCAGCTGGCCCAGGCGGCCTTGCGCTTGGGCATCAGGCTGTCGTCGGTGTGCAGGACGGTCAGGTTGCGGCTGTACTTGAAGGCGCCGAGGATACGGCGTTCCTCCGGCGTCGGATCGTCCAGCAGGGCAAGGGCGGTGTCGCCGTGGGTGGCGATCACCACCTCATCGAACCGCTCCACATGGCCGGTGACGTGGCGCACCTCCGCGCCGCCGGGGCCCCGCTTCACGCCGGTCACCCGGGCGCCCGTGCGGATCTCGCCCTGGAAGGCGGCTGTCAGCTTACGGACATAGTTCCGGCTGCCGCCCTCGACCGTGCGCCACAGCCCGCGCCCGAAGACGCTCATCATCCCGTGGTTCTGGAAAAAGCGGATCAGGGCCGCAGCGGGATAGGCGCCGATGTGCTCCAGCGGTGTCGACCAGATGGCCGCGGCCTGCGGCAGCAGGTGGTCGTCACGGAACGCCTGGCAATAGCCCTTCTGGGCCAGATAGTCGTCGAGCGAGGTCAACGGCGCTTCCAGCGCGGCCAGGTCCTTCGGCGCGTGCTTATAGAAGCGCATCACGTCGCGCAGCATGCGCCAGAACTGGCCGGAGAAGATGTTGCGCTTCTGGGCGAAAACGCCGGCCAGGCCGAAGCTGGAGTATTCGAAGCCGCCGTCGTCCAGGCTGAAGCTCAGCGACATGTCGGCGGGGATCGAGGCCACCTCCAGGTGGTCCAGCAGCGCGGTGAAATTGGGATAGTTGGGCTCGTTGTAGACGATGAAGCCGGTGTCGACCGGGGTCACGCCACCCGAGCGGTGCGGCGCGTCTGCGGTATTGGCGTGGCCGCCGATCCGCCCGTCGGCTTCGAACAGCACGACGTCGTGGCGTGACGACAGCAGCCAAGCCGCCGACAGCCCCGCGATCCCGCCGCCTACGACCGCAACCCGCAGACGACGCTCATCCGAATCGAACACGCGCAACCTCTTGGCCAATACGAGGGCCAGCCGTGAAAAACGCGCGGCGCGGCCTGTTTGAGCTACGGGAGGCTTCCCCCAGCGGATGCATCCGCGCCAAGGTATGACCGGGTATGAGTTGGGTGGAAAGTGGGTCCTCTATGATCTGGGTCTTGAGCCTCGCGGTGCTGGCCGCGATGACGGTGATGATGCTGTTCGCCTGGAGCTATGGGGTGCGGGCCAAGAACGGCGGCTGGACCGACGTGTTTTGGGCCTTCGGCAGCGGCGTGACGCTCGCCGCCGCGGCTCTGGTCCCGCTCTACGATGGCGCCCTCCCGCAGCCGCGCCAGTGGCTGGTGGCCGCCCTGGTGGCGACCTGGGGCCTACGACTCTTCGCCTATCTCGCGCCCCGCGTCGCCGGCCATCCGCACGAGGACCCCCGCTACGCCAAGTTCCGCGCCGAATGGGGCAAGGACTACGCGCGCAACATGCTGTTCGTGACCCTGCCGCAGGCGCCGGCCACCGCGCTCATCGCGCTCTCCGTGCTGATCGCCGCGCGCACGCCGGAAGCACAGCTTGGCCTGCGCGACGGTCTGGGCGTGGCCATGCTGCTGATCGCGCTCGGCGGCGAAGCGGTCTCCGACGGCCAGATGAAGCGCTTCAAGGCCGCCCCCGCCAACAAGGGCAAGGTGGCCGACGCCGGCCTCTGGGGCTGGTCACGGCACCCCAACTACTTCTTCGACTGGTTGGGCTGGTTGGCCTATCCGGTGATCGGGCTCGATCCCGCCCATCCGGTCACCTGGCTGAGCCTTACCGCGCCGGCGGTGATGTACCTGCTGCTCACCCGCGTCTCGGGGATTCCACCGCTGGAAGAGGCGCAGCTTGCCTCCAAGGGCGAGGCCTACCGTAAGTATCAAGAGCGGGTCAGCGCCTTCTTCCCGCTGCCGCCCAAGAACAACGCCGTTTAGAGGACCTGCATGAGTCTCGTTTCCAACGCCCTGCTTGCCTTCGAGGGCGCCCCGCTTCCCGACCCCGTCCGCAAGGCCGCGATCCAGGTGCTGGTCTCCGGCGTGCGCCGCCAGGCCGCCTCGGCCGGCCCGGACACCGACGCCGCCTTCGCCCGCCAGATGGCCGAGCGGCCCATCGCCGAGCACACCGACGCGGCCAACGAGCAGCACTATGAGGTCCCCGCCGAGTTCTTCCTCAACTGCCTGGGCCCCAACCTGAAGTACTCCTCCTGCCTCTATGAACCCGGCGACACCCTGGGCCAGGCCGAGGACCGCGCGCTCACCGAGACCTGCACCCACGCCGACCTGAAGGACGGCCAGAGCGTCCTCGAACTCGGCTGCGGCTGGGGCTCGCTGTCGCTCTGGATGGCCCGCCGCTATCCGAAGTCGAAGATCACCTCCGTCTCAAATTCGACCAGCCAGGGCGAGTACATCCGTGGCCGCGCCGCCGCGCAGGGCCTGACCAACCTCACCGTCATCACCGCCGACATGAACGAGTTCGACCCGCCGAACGCCGGCCAATACGACCGCGTGGTCAGCGTCGAGATGTTCGAGCACATGGCCAACTGGCGCGCCCTCTTGGGTCGGGTGAAGACCTGGCTGAAGCCGGACGGGCGGCTCTTCATCCACATCTTCACGCACAAGACCGGGCCCTACCGCTTCGACATCGAAGACGAGGCCGACTGGATCGCCCAGCACTTCTTCGCCGGCGGCGTCATGCCCAGCCACAATCTGATGCGGCAGTTCCCAGACCTCTTCGAAGTCGAGGAAGACTGGCGCTGGAGCGGGACCCACTACGAGAAGACCGCGCTCCACTGGCTGGAAAACTACGACCGCAACGTCGCCAAGATCCGCCCCGTGCTGCGCGCCGTCTATGGCGACAAGGCGGTGCTCTGGCATCGCCGCTGGCGGCTCTTCTTCCTGGCCACCGCGGGCCTCTTCGGTCACCGTGGCGGCGAAGAATGGGGCGTCAGCCATTACAGGCTGAAACCGGCCTAGCGAGCGTAA
Organism: uncultured Alphaproteobacteria bacterium; assembly: GCA_903822175.1. GTDB lineage: Bacteria > Pseudomonadota > Alphaproteobacteria > Caulobacterales > Caulobacteraceae > Phenylobacterium. The sequence goes on along the minus strand of CAIJOB010000022.1, from coordinate 26,972 downwards.
TCGGGGGAACGCGCAATGCTCAAATACATCGTCACCTACCTGGGGACGGGCGTGGTCTTCGCGGCGCTGGACGCCGTCTACCTGACTATCGCCGGAACGAAGGTGGACCGCCCGACCCTGGACGCGCTCCTGGCCGACACCGTGAACCTGCCCGCCGCCGTCGCCTTCTACCTGATGTACATCGCCGGCGTGATGGCCCTGGCCATCCTCCCCAACCAAGACGCGGGCCTGGCCAAGACCGCGCGGACCGGCGCGATCCTGGGCGCCTTCGCCTACGCCACCTACGACCTCACCAACCAGGCGACCCTGAAGATCTGGGCGACGCGGATCACGCTCATCGACATCTGCTGGGGCACGTTCCTCACCTGCGTCGGCGCCAGCGTCGGCTACCTGATCTGGCGCTGGTCGGCGAAGCGGTTCGGCTGACCGCGCCGCATTCGAAGGCGCCCGCCGCCCGCGCGCGCCTGCTTTTCCACCTTCTCCGCACACCGCCCGGCTGAGCCCGCCCGCGCCGCGACAAGCGCGGCCGCGCCCCTCTAGCCTTGCGCCATGAACAGCCTGGCCGCGGCGTCGCCGCTGCGCAATCTGGCCTCCATCGTCGGCTTCATGCTGGTGGTCGTGGCCCTGTCGACCGGCGCCTACATGCACGCCGGCTGGAGCTTCGACGACGCCATCTACATGGTCCTGCTGACGGTGTTCACCGTGGGCTACGGCGAGGTCCATCCCATCGTCACACCCTACCTGCACGCGGTCACCATCGGCACCATCATGCTGGGCTGCACCGGCATGATCCTGCTGACCAGCGTGCTCGTTCAGGCGCTAACCGCCATACAGATCCAACAGCTCCTGGGGGGCAACCGCGTGAAGAACGACATCGGCAAACTCAAGGACCACGTGATCATCTGCGGTTTCGGCCGTATCGGAGTGATGCTCGCCAGGGAACTGGCCACCAGCCGCTCGCCCTTCGTCATCCTGGAGCGGGGCGACCGCCGCGTGGCTGAGGCGCGCGAGCTCGGCTACCTCTGCCTGCAGGGCGACGCTACCGACGAGGGCCCGCTGATCGAGGCCGGTATCGCCCGCGCCCGCATCCTCGCCACCGTCCTGCCCGATGACGCGGCCAATGTGTTCATCACGCTCAGCGCGCGGAGCCTGAACCCCGAGCTGCAGATCATCGCGCGCGGAGAGGCGCCCACCACCGAGAGCAAGCTACTCCACGCCGGCGCCGACAAGGTCGTCCTGCCCACCCACATCGGCGCCGAGCGCATCGCCGAGATGATCCTGTTCCCGGAAACCGCCCGCTTCATCCGCGGGTCCGAGCGCATGCAGGATTTCGAAAAGGTGCTGCGGGACCTGGGCCTGGAGATCGAGGTGGTGATCGCGCGCAAGGGCAGCGCGGCGGTGGGCGCCTCCATCGCCGACTTCGAAAGCCGCGGCCACGGGGCCTTCTTCGTCGTCCAGCTCGACCGCGACGGCGGCGGCGAGACCATCACCCGGCCCACCGGCGATCTGGTGATCGGCGCCGGCGACGGCCTGGTCGTCGTGGGTCGCGCCGGGGTGGAGCTGAGCGCGGTCATGTCGGCCCCCGCGGCGCCGGTCAGAGCTGGACGCTCGACCTACTGAAGCCTTCCGATCTGACTCGGGCCGCGCCGGCCAATTGTCGCCCGCTTTTACTCGTGTGATGGTGGCCGCGAGGCTTCCGGGTCGCAAGCGACGCGGACTATTTCGTCCCGTCTTCCGAGAGCCTCCAATAGCATTTGATGCGCCGCTCAAAGTGAGGCGCCGGGAGGATTTGATGGAAGATCTGAAGGACCGCCAAAGCAGCGAAGGAATGAGCCTCGACGACCGGCTGACCGAAGCCGGCAATGTCGGCATGACCATGGCGGTCTGGGCGGACCTGAAGCCCGACGCCCCCTTCATCTACGACCCTGACGGCAAGGTCACGACCTTCGGCGAGGTCAACGCCGCCGCCAACCGCATCGTGCGCCTGCTGCGCCGTCACGGCCTGAAGGCCGGCGATTCTGTCGCGCTGGTCTGCTCCAACCGCGCCGAATTCATCGAGGTGATGAGCGCCACACGTCGCGCCGGTCTGCGCCTGACCCCGGTCAACTGGCACCTCACCGCCGACGAGATCGGCTACATCATCAATGACTGCGAGGCCAAGGCGGTGTTCTGCGAGCAGCGCGTCACCGCCTCCGCCGCCGCCACGGCTCAGGCGCCGAACCTCAAGATCAAGGTGGCGATCGGCGGCCCCATCGACGGCTTCCTGGATTGGGACGAAGCCCTTTCGGGCCTGGATCCATCAGACATCGACGATCCCGTCCTGGGCAATCAGATGATGTACACCTCCGGCACCACCGGGCGGCCCAAGGGCGTCTACCGCGCCCAGCCGATGGTGGTCCCGCAGGCGATGTACACCCTGCGCGGCTACAACCACGAGACCTCCGTGCAGCTGTGCGCGGGCCCGGCCTATCACGCGGCCCCATTGGCCTTCGACGTGGGCGCGGCGCTGGGCGCGGGCGTGCCGCTGCACTTCATCGACAAATGGGATTCCGAGCACGTCCTGAAGACCATCTCGGAAAAGAAGGTCACGCACCTGCACCTGGTGCCGATCATGTTCCAGCGCCTGCTGGCGCTCTCGGACGAGGTGAAGGCGAAGTACGACATCGGCCACGTCCAATATGTGGTCCACGGCGCGGCGCCCTGCCCGCCGGAGGTGAAGGCGGCGATGATCGACTGGTTCGGCCCGGTGCTCAGCGAATACTACGCCGGCTCCGAAGGCGGCGCGGGCTTCACCATCACCTCCGAGGAATGGCTGCAGAAGCCCGGCAGCGTCGGCAAGCGCCCGGCCCTGCTCGGCTCCAAGATCCTCGGCGAGAACGGCGAAGAGCTTCCCGTCGGCGTGTCCGGCGGCATCTATCACCAGCTGCCTCCCGGCGGCGGCTTCACCTATTTCAAGGATGAGGCCAAGACCCAGAAGAACCGGGTCGGCGACTACTTCACCATGGGCGACGTCGGCTACTTCGACGAAGACGGCTACCTGTTCCTCACCGGCCGCGATGCCGAGACGATCATCTCCGGCGGGGTGAACATCTATCCGCAGGAAGTCGACAACGAGCTGATCAAGCACGACGCCGTCGCCGACTCCTCGACCATCGGCGTGCCGCATGACGAATGGGGCGAGCAAGTGAAGGCGGTGATCCTGTTGAAGCCGGGCTTCCAGGCCTCCGACCAACTGGCCCAGGAGATCCTCGATTTCGCGCGGTCCAGCCTGCCGGGCTTCAAGGTCCCGCGCAGCGTCGACTTCGTCACCGACCTGCCCCGCTCCGAAGCCGGCAAGATCCAGCGCAACAAGGTCCGCGCCCCCTACTGGGAAGGCCGCGCGCGGCAGATTTAGGCCGCAACAGCCTCTCTGACCTGCCCCAGGAACCAATCCGCGCCCTCGTCGGCGACGCCCGTGCGGCGCATCACCGAGACGCTGATCCGGTTGGGCGGGAAGGGCAGATCCAGCACCTGCAGCCCCAGCCGTTCGGCATGTCGCTCCGCCAGCCGCCGCGAGCAGGTGACCAGGCCGTCGGTGGCCGCCGCCATGGTCAGCGCCGTCAGCCATTGCGGCACCGCGGCCAGCGACTTGATCCGCACATGGGCCGGACCCGTGTCCCCACCGACCTCGGCGGCGGACCAGGCGTAGATGTGGCCGATATTCTGCCACTGGGCCTCGTCGATGGCGCCGTTCAGCTCCGGATGGTCCCGGCGCGCGGCGACGCAATATTCGTCGTCGAACAGCGGCTCGACGGTGAAGCCCGGCCGCGCGGCGCCGAAGCGGCCGATGGCGAACTCGATCTCGCCCTTGCGCAGCGCGCGGAACGCATCCTCCTCGCCTGAGAAGCTGATGCCGAAGGTCACCTCTGGCGCCGCGGTCTTCAGCTGATTGATCAGGGCCGCGCCGATCAGGGCGGTGACGAATTCCGGCGCCGCGAAGCGGAACGCGCGGCGGCTGAGCGCCGGATCGAAGCGCGCGTCGTTCGACAGCGTCTGGCCGGTGAGCTCGATCAGCGCCTCGATCTTCGGCCCCAGCTCCTCGGCCCGGCGTGTCGGCTCGAAGCCGTGCGGCCGGCGGATAAACAGCGGGTCGTCGAACAGGTCGCGCAGCCGGGTCAGCGCATGACTGATCGCCGAGGGGCTTAGGCCCAGCCGCTCGGCCACGGTGCTGGCGCGGCGCGTCCGCAAGAGCTCGCGGAACACCAGCAGCAGGCCGCCGTCCAGCCGGCGAATTTGATTGAGATCGAATTCACTCATCCAGCGTTTTCATTATCACGGCAGACGTCCGCGAAGCTAGACACTCGTGGATGAAAGCCGCCCTCGCCGTTTCTGCCGTCGTTCTCGCTCTCGCCCTGGCCGGTCCCACAGCCGCCGCCAACGAAGCCGGCGGCCTGTTCTCCTTCATCGACCTGACGAGCGACTACCGCTTCCAGGGCGCCAGCAACACCGACGGCAACGGCGCGGTCCAGGGCAACGTCCACTACTGGCGCCCCGACGGCTGGTACGCCGGGCTGTTCGCCAGCCAGGTCGACTTTGCCTACGTCGGCTCGCCCAGCTACGAGCTCGACTGGTACGGCGGCAAGAACCTGGAATTCGATGGCGGCAAGACCGAGCTGAAGCTGCAGCTGATGGACTCGGTCTTCCCCAACAACCGCACGCCCGGCCCGACCTTCGACTTCCTGACCTACGAGGTCGCCGGCAAGCGGGTCTGGGGCAAGCTCACCACCTCGACGCTGGCCGCCTTCGTCCCCGAAGGTTCCTACCACTCCGGCAAGGTCTGGCGGGTCGAGACCGACGCCGACTACGCCCTGACCCCCGACCTCACCCTCAAGGCGATCGTCGGCGACCAATGGGGCGGCCGCAACCACACCCGTGCCTATTGGAGCCTGGGCGCGGCGACCAGGTGGAAGACGCTCGGCTTCGACCTGCGCTACGTCGACACCGACCGCACGCGGGCCAACTGCCCGTTCCTCCCCAAGACCTGCGGGCCGGAGGTGGTCGGCACGCTCACCGTCAACCTGCCGCCGCTGATGTTCTGATCCGCAACACCTCGCAACCAAGCGTGTTTTGGCTTGGCCGCCCGACGCATGGCATAGGCCCGCCCGCAATCGCGAAGGTGCTGAGCCCATGATCCCGTTCATCGACCTGCAGGCGCAGCGCGCGCGGCTGGGCCAGCCGCTGGAGGACGCGATCCTCAAGGTGGTGCGTTCGGGCGCCTACATCATGGGCCCCGAGATCGCCGAGCTGGAACGCCAGCTCTGCGCCTTCGGACAGGCGCCCTATGCGCTCTCCTGCGGCTCAGGGACCGAGGCCCTGGTGCTGCCGCTGATGGCCTGGGGGATCGGACCGGGCGACGCGGTCTTCTGCCCCTCCTTCACCTTCGCCGCGACCGCCGAGGCCATGCCGCTGGTCGGCGCCGCGCCGGTGTTCGTCGACATCGATCCGGCCACCTACAACCTCGACCCTGTGAGCCTGGACGCCGCCATCGAGGCGGTGAAGCGCGAGGGCAAGCTGACGCCCAAGGCGGTCATTGCCGTCGACCTGTTCGGCGGCCCGGCGGACTATCCCGCCATCGCGGCGGTCTGCAAAAAGCATGGCCTGAAGCTGATCTCGGACTCGGCCCAGGGCTTCGGCTGCACACTCGACGGCCAGCACCCGATCCACTGGGCCGACGTCACCACCACCTCCTTCTTCCCGGCCAAACCGCTCGGCTGCTACGGCGACGGCGGCGCGGTGCTCAGCAAGGACGAGGGCTTCCACGACCTGCTGGTCAGCCTGCGCGTCCACGGCCAGGCGGTGAAGTCGGACATCGTCGGCAAGACCTTCGAGCACGACCCGAAATACCTGAACGTCCGTATCGGGATGAATTCCCGCATGGACACCATCCAGGCCGCCGTCCTGTTGGAGAAACTGAAGATCTTCGAGGACGAGATCGCCGCCCGCAACCGCGTCGCCGACCGCTACGCGCAAGGGCTCGGCGACATCGTGAAGACGCCCACGGTGCAGGCTGGCGGCGTCAGCGTCTGGGCTCAGTACACGATCGAAGTGCCCAAGGACGTGCAAGGCGGCCGCGACGACCTCGGCCCCGCGCTGCGCGAACACGGCGTACCGACCGCCGTCTACTACCCGATCCCGATCCACAAGCAGGGGGTCTATTCCGGCTATCCAGTCGCGCCCGGCGGCCTGCCGGTCACGCAGGCCAAGGCCGGGAAGGTAATCAGCCTCCCCATGCACCCCTACCTGAAGGAAGACGACCAGGACCTGATCGTCGCCGCCATCCGCGCCTTCGTGAAGAAGAACAACTAGCCCCAAGCGGCCTTGATCGCCTCGGCCGTCGCCAGGCCCTGGATGAGCCCGGCCCGGGCGGCGCCGGCGCGCTTTTCGAAGTCCATGGGGTTGCCGCCGAGCGCGGTGACGCTGGCGGGGTCGGGCAGGATGGAGATCACCTTGGCGCCGGCCGCCTCCAGGCTGGCGACCTCCGGCTCAAGGTAGTCGAACAGCTTGGCCAGCGCCCCGCCGGGCGTCCATTCGCTCATCCGCACCTGGACGATCAGCACCACGTCGTGGCCGGTGATGAGGTCGGCGTTGGTCATCGACCGCGCCCCGCCATCGATCCACCTCTGGCCGTTGATGGTCACCGGCGGATAGATCCCCGGAAAGCTGCAGCTGGCCGCCACGGCGCGGCCCACGCCGACGCCGGAGTCCTGGGTCCACAGCTGGAACGCGCCGGTGTCGGCCGCCACGCCGGTGCAGGCGAAGCTGCGCGTCGGCCAGGCGTCGTCCCCCAGCGCGGCGAACTGGCGCCCGAAGCTCTGGATATATTCGTCCTCGGTCATGGTCGGCGCGGCCAGCGCCAGGGCGCCGATCTCGGCGCGGGCCTCGGCGAGGTCGCGCTTGGCCTCCTTGGCCTTGGCCATGATCCGCATCACCTGGGTCAGGTCCGGCGGCTTGCGGGTGCTGCGGGCGACGTTGCGCACCATGCTGGTGGCGTCCGAGAGGATCGGGTCGGCAAGCGTCGCGCACGCCTCGCCCATCGCCAGCCTTAAGCCCACGAAGGCGCCGGCTGAGGTGCCCTGGATGTGGTCGGCCGCGCCCAGGTCGACACCGCCCTGGGCCAGGCCCGCGATCAGCCCGCTCTCCCAGGCGATGCCCACCGGCCCACCGCCGCCCAGCACCAGCGCCCGGCTCATGGCGCGGTCCAGTAGGGCTTCACGTCGGCGGCATAGGCCAGGCCCTGAGCGAGGCCGGCGCGCGCCGCATCCGCGCGGCGGCGGAAGTCCATCAGGTTGGGGCCGAAGGATGCGACCGCGTCCTCGTCGGGCGTAATCGTCACCACCGTCGCGCCGCCGTCTTTCAGGGTCTCGACCTCTTCATCGAAGCGCGCCTGGATGCGTTCGCCCAGCGCGCCACCCGCCGCGCCCAGCCGCACCGCGACCACCAGCACCAGCTTGTGGCCGGCCGCCATGTCGGCGTTGGTCGAGGACCGCATGCCGCCGTCGATATAGCGCCGCCCGTTCAGGGTCACCGGCGGATAGACACCGGGAACGCTGCAGCTCGACGCCACCGCGCGAACCACGCCCACGCCGGACTCCTTGGTCCACAGCTGGAAGGCGCCGGTCTCCGCGTCGACGGCGGTGCAGGCAAAGCCGCGCTCCGGCCAGGCGTCGACCGGCAGGGTGGCGAAGGACCTGCCGAAGGTCTCGATGAACGCGTCCTCGGCCATAGTCGGCGCGGCGAGCGCAAAGGCGCCGATCTCCTGACGCACCTCGGCGGGATTGCGCAGGCCGCCCTGCGCCTCGCCCATCAGCCGCATCAGCGCCGACAGGTCGGGCGGCGGGCCACCGCTGTTGGCCGGCCGCCGCTCCTCGCCGGGGATCTTGTCCGCGATGATCGCGTCGGCGAAGGTCGCGGCGTCAGCCCCCAGCGCCAGCCGCGCGCCGACGAAGGACCCCGCCGAGGTCCCCATGGTGAAATCCGCCTGGCCGAGATCGACGCCGCCCTGCGCCAGGCCGGCCACCAGCCCGCTTTCCCAGGCGATGCCCACCGGTCCGCCGCCGCCCAGCACCAACGCTCGAGTCATCACTCGTCCCTCTGCCGCGTGCGCAGTGTCAGGGGAACCGGCGATATTGTCATCAGCCGAGCTTGCCGAGGCCTCAGGCCGCGAAGCGGTGCTCGCGCATGAGATCGCCACACTCCGCCTGGATCAGCTCGACGCTGTCCGCATCGAGCCCGTTGCGCCAGTCGCCCGGCACGCCCTTGCGCAGGAAGGAGCTGGCGTCCTCGACGCCGGGACGCCGCCCGCTCATCGCCTCGAAGGAGGTCGCCGCGGCGATGCGCTCCAGCTGCACCTGCTCGGTCGAGACGCCCAGGAAGCCGAACAGACCCGCCGATGTCGCAATCGGATCGGCATGCAGATCGCGATAGTTCACCTCGTGCACCAGGCCAGGATGGGCCTTCGAAAACGCATCAACCCGCGTGATGGCGTCTTTCCACCAGCCGATCGCCGCCTCGACGACCTTGCGGTGATCCTCTTCGCCGGGGGCCAGCGCGCGGGCCCGGCCGGCGCGGGCCTCGAAGCCCAGGCGCGAGACCGCCACGTCACGCGGATCGCGGACCATGTGCAGGATCCTGGCCTGCGGGAACAGGTGATGCAGCCGGCCCAGCTGCCTGACATAGGCCGGCGTCTTGTCGCCGATCCAGCGGGTCTCGGCGCTCGCCCGCGCGCCCATCCGGCGCAGGATGAAGGCGCGCACCATGTCGTCGAACTCGTCCTGATCGACCGGCTGATAGCTGGGCCGGCCCTCGTAGACCTTCTCGGCCTCGACGCCGAGCTGGCCGTTGTAGGTGTTGATCATCTGCGCGGCCGGCAGGCTGAACCGCTGCACGAAATGGCCCTCGCCCGAGCAGCAGACCTCCGGATGGGCGTCCAGCACGCTCTGCAGCCAGGTCGTCCCGGACTTGGGCGCCCCACAGACGAAAAAGACGTTCACGCCACTAGGCACGCCAAGGTCCTCAAGCCGATTCAAGCGTCACTGTACCGGTGAAAACTTATAGAGAAGTTATGCAACCGCAAGCTGCTTCGCGTCCGCTCGTGCAGCGGGCCGAACCCTGCCGTCTTGCGCCTGCAATCGCCGCGTGGGATGCCTTCCGTCAAACAAGTGTTTGGCTGAAGTCAACGAGGGAGAGGCGACGCCATGAAGGCTGCGGTCTATTACGAAAACGGCGGCCCAGACGTCCTCAAGTACGAGGAGGTCCCCGACCCCGACTGCCACCGCAAGGGCATCGTCATCCGTGTCGAGGCGGTCTCCATCGAGGGCGGCGATACGCTCAACCGCTTCCGCGGCGCGATGGCGACCAAGCCGCACATCGTCGGCTATCAGGCCGCGGGCGAAGTGGTCGCGGTCGGCGAAGAGGTCGACAACATCAAGGTCGGCGACAGGGCCGTCACCACCGGCGCTTTCGGCAGCCACGCGGAGCTGCGCGCCGTCGCCGCCCGCACCGCCTGGGTGATCCCGCCCGGCATGGACGTGAAACTGGCCGCCGCCATCCCCGTGCCGTTCGGCACCGCGCACGACTGCCTGTTCGAATTCGGCCGCATGAAGAAGGGCGACATCGTCCTGGTGCAGGCCGGCGCGTCCGGCGTCGGCGTCGCGGCGATCCAGCTCGCCGCCCGCGCCGGGGCCGCGATGGTGCTGGCCACCGCCTCCTCCGACGCCCGGCTGGAAGCGTTGAAGCCGCTCGGCCTCACCCACGGCATCAACTACAGCCGCGATGACGTGGCCCAGGAGGTCGCGCGCCTCACCGACAAGCACATGGCCGACGTCATCGTCGACAGCGTTGGCGGGCCCACCCTGCAGAGCTCGATCGCCAGCCTCGCCTACCGCGGCCGCGTTTCGATGGTCGGCGCGGCCGGGCGCGAGCCGATGGTCGTCGACGTGGGCTCGATGATGGGCGGCAACCGCACGCTCAGCGGCGTCTTCCTGGGCGCCGAGATCGCCACCGACCGGGTGCACGACAACATCCAACAGCTGATCCAGGACGTCGCCGACGGGTCGCTCAAGGTGGTCATCGACCGCACCTTCAAGCTCTCCGAGGCCGCCGACGCGCACCGCTACATCGAAAGCCGGCAGGCGGTCGGCCGTGTGCTGCTGATTCCCTGATGGGCCTGACGATCACGGTCACCCTGGCGGCCCTGATCGGCGCCATCGCCCTCCTGCACTTTAGCTGGGCTTTCGGCGGCGACTGGCCGGCGCCCAAGGGCGGGAATCTGGCGATCTATGTGACCGCCGGAACGCGCCGCCCGGGCCGGGCGATCACGCTAGCCGTCGCCACGGCGATCGCTGTCGCCGGCCTGGTGGTAGCCGCCTCGCGCGCCAAGGTTCCGGCGCCCTGGGACATGCTGGCGGCGGGCGCCTATTTCGTCGTCACCCTGGTGTTCTTCGGGCGCGGCGTAGCGGGCTACTTCCCAGCGCTCTGGCGGCGCGCGGAGGGCCTGCCCTTCCACCGCATCAACCGCGTCTTCTATTCTCCGCTCTGCCTGGTGATCGGGGCCGGGCTCGCCATCAACATCCTCATCCTCTGACTTCAATCAGGGAGGCTTCTATGCCCCGCGCCAGAAACGGCGACATCGAGATCGAGTACGAGAGCTTCGGTCCAAGCCATCATGGGGACGGACAACCGGAGACCGTCCTGCTGGTCAACGGCCTCGGCTCGCAGATGACCCGTTGGCCGGAAGCTTTCTGCGAGCTGCTGGTCGCCAAGGGCTACCGCGCCATTCGCTTCGACAACCGCGACACCGGGCTCTCCTCCTGGCCGACGCAGGCCTACGCCCTACAGGACATGGCCAACGACGGAGTCGCCGTGCTGGACGCCGCGGGCGTGAAGACGGCCCACATCGCGGGCGTCTCGATGGGCGGCATGATCGTTCAGCGCATCGCGCTGGACCACCCCGACCGGGTGCTGTCGATGACCTCGATCATGTCGACGACCGGGGCGCAGGACGCCTTCAAGTCGACGCCGGAGGCCGCTGCGGTGCTGAACCTGCCGCCGCCCGATCCCAAGGCCGACTTCGAGGCCTTCGTCGCCAACCGCATGGCCAATGCGGTGACCATCGGCAGCCCAGACTATCCGTGGACGGACGAAGAGAACCGCGAGCGCGTGATCGCCGAGTACACGCGCGCCTTCAACCCGGCGGGCGTGGCGCGACAGATGGCCGCTGTGCGCGCCGACGGCGACCGCACGCAGGCGCTTAAAGGTCTGAAGCTGCCGGTCGTGGTGCTGCACGGCGCCGACGATCCGCTGCTGATGAAGGTCGGCGGCGAGGCGACGGCGGCGGCGATCCCCGGCGCCGAGCTGCGGATCATCCCCGGCATGGGCCACGACCTGCCGCCGGGCCTCTACGACACCTTCGTCGACGCCATCACCGCCGCGGCCAGCCGCGCCAAAGCCAACGCATAGGACTTATCCATGGGACGTCTCTCCGGCCGCACGGCCGTCATCACCGGGGCCGGCAGCGGCATCGGCCGCGCCGCCAGCCTGCTGTTCGCCCACGAAGGCGCCTCGATGATCTGCGCCGACCGCGCCGAAAGCGTCGAGGAGACCGCCGCGATGATCGCCAAGGCCGGCGGCAAGGCCGTGGCCCTGCAGGGTGACGCCGGCGACGAGGCTTTCGTCACCGAATACATCGCCCGCGCCCAGGCGGAGTTCGGCTCGCTCGACGTGGTCTGGGCCAATGCCGGCATCTCCGGCGGCTTCATGCCGCTGGACGAACAGACCCCGGACTACTGGGCCGAGATCCTGCGGGTGAACCTGATCGGGGCCTTCCTGGCCGTGAAGCACGCCAGCCGGGTGATGATCCCCACCGGCAAGGGCTCGATCATCTGCACGGCGTCGGTCGCCGGCATCCGCTCCGGCGCCGGGGGCCCCGCCTATTCCGCGTCGAAGGCGGGCGTCATCAGCCTCGCCCAGACCTCGGCCAACGAGTTCTACGGCACGGGCGTGCGGGTCAACGCCATCGCGCCCGGCCTGATCGAGACCGGCATGACCAAGCCGATCTTCGAGGGCGCGCGGGCGCGGGGCAACGAGGACAAGATCGGCCAGCTCAATCCGCTGACCCGCTACGGCGTGCCGGACGAGATCGCCCACGCCGGCCTGTTCCTGGCCAGCGATGACGCCTCCTACGTCAACGGCCAGACGATCGCGGTGGACGGCGGGCTTTCCACCTCGCACCCGGTGGTGCGCCGAAAGCGGTGATCTACCTCGTTCGCCACGGCCAGACCGAATATAACCGCGAGCGCCGCATCCAGGGCCACGTGGATAGTCAGCTTACGGAGGTTGGCGTCCGCCAGGCCAACGCGGTCGGCCGCCTGCTGCGCGACCTGATCCGCGACACGGCCGGCTGGCGGATCATCTCCAGCCCGCTTGGCCGCGCCCGCGCCACCGCCGAGATCATCGCCGGCAAATTGGGTAACCTGCCGGTCGAACTCGACGCGCGGATCCAGGAGATGAGCTGGGGGTCCTACGACGGCCGCCTGCGGTCGGAGATCGAGGCCGACCATCCGGAAACCTTCGGCAAGTCCGGCTGGGCCTTCGACGCCCCCACCGACGGCGAGAGCTACGAGGTCGTGGCCGCCCGGGTCAGCGACTGGCTGGCCAGCCTGCCGCCGGAGCCGCAGCGCAGGATCATCGCCGTCAGCCACGGTATCTCCGGCCGCGTCATCCGCGGCCTTTACGCCAACCTGCCCCGCGACGAGGCCGGCCAGCAGGACGTCCCCCAGGACGCCGTCTTCCTGCTCCAGCACGGAACCGTCGGCCGCATCGACTGCGAGCCGGTGGAGTGACTTCCCCTCCCGCAACGCGGGAAGGGGGGACCGTCCGCCGAGCGTAGCGAAGAGCGGATGGTGGGAAGGGAGGGCGGCGAGCACCGCGCTTGGATCGTCCACCCAAGGGCTCAGAGCCTGAGGTCCTCCCTCTCCACCACTCGCTCTTCGGCGAGCGGTCCCCCTCTCCCGCTGCGCGGGAAAGGAAGTCACAGACTCGCCGCCATTTCCTCGTTTGCTGCAGCGCCGCATCGGGCGCACTCTCCCTCAGCGAACCTCGCGGGAGAGCGCCATGAGCGTCCAGGCGATCGACACCCCGGCCTTCATCCCCACCGCCCCGGCGCGGCGGGACAAGCCAGCCTCCGTGCTCAACCAGCTGTTCGGCGCCGCGTCGCGCAACCTCGTCCAATGGTGGACCGCCGAGAGCTTCCGAACCCCGGTCACCACCAACACCATCCTGGGGACCACCTACCACGCGATCAACGACCCGGAAGCGGTCCGCCGCGTGCTGCTCGACAACGTCGAAAACTATCCAAAACCCGACCAGCTGGCCCGTGTCTTCCCGCTGATGGTGGACGGCCTGTTCGGGACGGACGGCGCCCCCTGGCGCAGCCAGCGCCGGCTGATGGCGCCGGTGTTCACGCCCGCCGCCCTCCAGGACTTCCTGCCGATCTTCACCGAGGTCGCGCAGGCGACGGCGGCGAGTTGGGAGCATGAGCAGCCCGAAACCATCGATGTGGCCGCCGCGGCGACGCGGGCGACCTTCGACATTATCAGCCGCGCCCTGTTCTCGGCCGAACAGGGTCTGGCCGGCGATGAGGCCGCCGACCACGTGGCCGCCATGCTGGACGGGGTCGGCCAGGTGGGGATCATGGCCTACCTCGGCCTCTCCCAGTTCGACCCGTCGCCCCGCGCCCGCGCCGGACGCCGGGGGACCGCCTACCTGACCCAGCGCATCACCGCCTTCATCGAGCGGCGCCAGGCCGATCCCTCACCGCCCGCCGACTTCATGACCCGCCTGATCGACGCCTTCGCCGCCGACCATCCTCCGAAGCAGGCCGCCAAGCTGGCGCTCTCCAACGCGGTCACTTTCCTGGTCGCCGGCCACGAGACCACGGCCAATGCGCTGGCCTGGACCCTCTACCTTCTCAGCGAACAGCCGAATGCGCAGGCCTGGGCGGCGCAGGAGGCGCGCGAAGCCTTGGCCGGCGGCGGCGGACCGCAGCAGGTGCTTGGCCGCCTCGTCTATCTGCGCTGGGTGCTTGAGGAAGCGCTGCGGCTCTATCCGCCCGCGCCGCGCATCGACCGCCAGGCGCTCGCCGATGACCAGCTCGGCGAGCTCGTCGTCAAGAAGGGCGACTACATCGGCGTCTGGCCCTGGGTGCTGCACCGGCACGAGGCCCTGTGGGACAATCCCGACGCCTTCGACCCCGAACGCTTCGCCCCCGAGGCCAAGGCCGCCCAGCACCGCTTCCAGTACATCCCCTTTGGCGCGGGCCCGCGCATCTGCATCGGCGCCCAGTTCGCCACCGCCGAGGCCCTGTTGATCCTCACCGAATGGCTGGCCCGCTTCGAGTTCTCCCCCGTCCCCGGCCACAACGTCGAAGTCACCTCGGACATCGCTCTGCGCCCCAAAGACGGACTGCCGCTGATCGTGACCCGCCGCGCCTGACGTGTCGGCGGCGAATGGCAGGGGTTCCTGACCGCTCCCCCGAAGGCTAGAAGCATCCCCTCCTTACCGACGGGGCCCCGCGCAGACCGACATGGCCGGACATTCCAAGTTCAAGAACATCATGCACCGCAAGGGCCGCGCAGACAGCGCGCGCTCCAAGCTGTTCTCCAAGCTCTCGCGGGAAATCACTGTGGCGGCCAAGTCGGGCCTCCCCGATCCCAACATGAACGCACGCCTGCGGCTGGCGGTGAACAACGCCAAGGGCGAGTCGCTCCCCAAGGACGTCATCGACCGGGCGATCAAGAAGGCCTCGGGCGGCGACGCCGAGGCCTATGAGGAAATCCGCTATGAGGGCTTCGGCCCGGGCGGGGTCGGCGTCATCGTCGAGGTGCTCACCGACAACCGCAACCGCTCGGCCGCCAACGTGCGGGCCACCTTCAGCAAGCACGGCGGCAATCTGGGTGAAAGCGGCTCGGTGTCCTTCATGTGGGACCGGGTCGGCGAGATCGGCTATCCGGCCGCCGCCGGCAGCGAGGACAAGGTCATGGAGGCCGCCATCGAGGCCGGCGCCGAGGACGTGGAGTCCGACGAGGACGGTCACACCATCTACACCGCCTTCGCTGACCTTCCGGAAGTGGCTGCGGCATTGGAGACCGCGCTTGGCGCGCCGAAATCCACTAACATCGTCTGGCGGCCGAAGGTCCGCACCCCGGTCACCGGCGACGCAGCCGGCTCGCTCATGAAGCTGTTGGAAACCCTCGACGACGATGACGACGTCCAGAAGGTCTATTCCAACGAAGAGATCGACGCAGCGGAGCTCGAAAAGTTGGCTGAATGACCGCGGCGCGTAAACTCCTGGCGATACGCTCGGAGCGGGCTTTCAACACCGTCGTCGTGGGCATCGTTGCGCTCGGTTTCCTGACACTGGTGGCCGTGGCCGCCTATGGCCTCAGCGTCATGCGCGAGAATCTGATCTTCACGCGCTGGGTCGCCCACACCTACGAGGTGAAGGGCGCGATCTCCGACTTCCTGATCAATGACGAACGGACCGAGACGGCGCGGCGTGGCTATCTGCTGTCGCGCGACGACCTTTTCTCCAACTCGGTGGCGACGACCTCCACCCGACTGGACCGGACCCTGCTGACGATCCAGCAGCTGACCGTCGACAACGCGATCCAGCAGGCCAATGTCGCCCAGATGCGGACCCTGGTCGCCCAGCAGCAGAGGGCGATCGCCGTGTCGATGGCCTTCGCCCGCGGCGGCCATTCCGACAGTTCGGAATTTTATCACGACACCGGCGTCGAAGCGACGCGGGCCATCCGGCGCCTGGCCGAGCAGATGACCCAGGAGGAGAACCACAAGCTCAAGATCCGCAACGCCGGCCAACAGGCCACTTTCGACCAGCTCATCCGCGTGTCGGTCGCCGCCGGCGGCCTGCTGATCTTGCTGGCGTTCGGCTCGGTCTGGGTGATCCTGCGCTACACCCGCCAGCTGAACCGCTCGCAAAGGGAGCTGGCCCAGCTCAACGAGGGCCTGGAAGAGCAGGTCATGACCCGCACCGCCGATCTGCAGCGGGCCAACGACGAGATTCAGCGTTTCGCCTATATCGTCAGCCACGATCTGCGCTCGCCGCTGGTCAACGTCATGGGGTTCACCGCCGAGCTCGAGGCGGCCGCCAAGCCGTTGGGCGTGCTTCTGGAGCGCGCCGAGACCGAGGCGCCGGGCATCGTCACCGAGGACGCCCGCACCGCCATCCGGATCGACCTGCCGGAATCCATCGGCTTCATCCGCACCTCCACCCAGAAGATGGACCGGCTGATCAACGCCATCCTGCAGCTCTCCCGCCAGGGGCGCCGCGTGCTGACGCCGGAGCCGCTGGACATGGGCGGCGTGCTGCGCGGCGTCGCCGACAACCTCGCCCACCGGGCCAGCGAGCTGGGCGCCAGCATCGACATCGATCCCGACCTGCCGGGCGTGGTCAGCGACCGCCTGGCACTGGAGCAGATCTTCTCCAACCTGGTGGAGAACGCGCTGAAATACCTGAAGCCCGGCCGCCCCGGCCACATCGAGGTGGGTGGCGCCAAGGTGGGCGGGCGCGTGGTCTATCGGGTGACCGACAACGGCCGCGGCATCGATCCCAAGGATCACGACCGCATCTTCGACCTGTTCCGCCGCGCCGGCGCCCAGGACCAGCCGGGCGAAGGCATCGGCCTGGCCCACGTCCGCGCGCTGGCCTACCGCCTTGGGGGAACCGTGACCTGCGAGTCCATCCTTGACCAGGGCGCGACATTCCGAGTTTCTCTGCCAGCCCGCTTAGAGCCTGCTAGACTGGGGCCCGAAGGATTTTCGTCATGAGTGAACAGCGCCACGTCACGATCGTCATGATCGAGGACGACGAGGGCCACGCGCGTCTGATCGAGCGAAACATCCGGCGCGCCGGCATCTCCAACGAGATCCGCCACTTCATGGATGGCGCGTCGGCCCTGCACTACCTGGAGAACGACGACGCCGGGCCGGCCTTGAACGGTCCGGCCCTCGTGCTGCTGGACCTCAACCTGCCGGACATGAGCGGCACCGACATCCTGGCCCGCGTGAAGTCCGACGACCGGCTGAAGCGCACGCCCGTGGTCGTGCTGACCACCACCGACGACAAGGTGGAAATCCAGCGCTGTTATGACCTGGGCGCCAATGTCTACATCACCAAGCCGGTGAACTATGAGAGCTTCGCCGACGCCATCCGCCAGCTCGGCCTGTTCCTGTCAGTGATCCAGGTCCCGGATGTCGAGGCCAAGGGGTGATCGAAACCCCACGGCGGGTCCTGTACGTCGACGACGACGAGGGGCTGCGCAGCCTGGTGCGCAAGGCCCTGCAGCGGCGCGGCTATGACGTCACCCTGGCCGCCACCGGCGAGGAGGGCCTGGCCCTGCTAGAGGCTGGCGGCGTGGACCTGATCGCGCTCGACCACTACATGCCGGGCCTGGGCGGCTTTGAGACGCTGTTGAAGATCCGCGCCCTGCCCGACCCTCCGCCGGTGGTCTATGTCACCGGCTCCGACGAGAGCCGCGTGGCGGTGTCGGCGCTTAAGGCCGGCGCCTCGGACTATGTGGTCAAGTCGGTTGGCGACGAGTTCTTCGACCTGCTGGAAAGCGCCTTCGCCCAGGCCTGGGAGCAGGTCGAGCTGCGCCGCCTGCACGCCAAGGCCGAGGCCGACCTGAAGACCAGCAACGAGCGGCTGGAGGCCCTGCTGCGCGAGGTCAATCACCGGGTCGCCAACAGCCTGCAGCTGGTCTCGGCCTTCGTGCAGATGCAGGCGTCCGCCTTGGACGGCGAGGCTCGCGGGGCGCTGAAGGACACCCAGCGCCGCATTGAGGCGATCAGTCAGGTCCACCGCCGGCTCTACTCGTCGCAGGACGTGGAGTCGGTGGACATGCAGGACTACCTCGAAGCCCTGGTGCGCGAGCTGGAGGACACGCTGTCCTCGACCGCATCGCCGCGCCGCCTCAGCCTGGTCTCTGACGAGGTGCGGCTGGAGACCGACCGGGCTGTCTCGGTGGGCGTGATCGTCAACGAGCTGGTCACCAACGCCTGCAAATACGCCTACCGCCGGGGCGAGGCCGGCGAGGTGCGCATCCGCCTGGCCGACAGCGACGGGAGCCTGATGCTCACCGTCGAGGACGACGGCGCCGGCATGCCGCTGGACGGCGCGGTCCAGGGCACCGGCCTGGGTGGGCGGCTGATCAAGGCCATGGCCGCCAGCCTGAACTCAGAGGTGATCTACGACGCCGCCCATTCCGGCGTGCGCGCCACCCTGCGCCTGGCCAGCGCCGCCTAAAGCCGTTCCGCGCACAGCCTCTTGGCTTCCGCCGCGTCGCCTGCGCACAGTTAGGGCCAACCAAAGCAACTGGGGGAAACCAACATGCATCTGAAACTCGCCGCCGCCGCCATCGCGGTCCTGACTGTCACCGCCGCGGGCGCCGCCTGCGCCGAAGACTTCGTGACCATTCCGCTGGAGACCACGGTCAATGCCCCGGCCGACAAGGCCTGGCCGAAGATCGAGGGCTATTGCCTGATCGGCCCGTGGTTCAAGACCACCTGCACGGTGGCCGGCACGGAGGGCCAGGTCGGCTCGGTGCGCACCATCGCCGGTCGCGTCCGCGAGCTGCTGGTCGCCAAGACCGCCTGGTCCTACACCTATTCCCAGCCCAAGAGCCCGATCGACTACCACGGCACCGTGGAGATTCAGCCGATCGACAAGAAGACCTCGAAGCTCCTCTACACGCTCGTCTACGACGCCGACGCCCTGCCCAAGCACGAGGCGGAAGACAAGGCAAAGGACAAGGCGCAGCGCACCGCCCAGTTCACCAACCTGCTGGCGACCATGAAGACGGCCGCCGAAGCGAAGTAGCCGGGTCTCGCTTTTCTGGGCGCGGCGCCTAGCGCCGGCCCAGGAAGGTGAAGAGCGAATAGACGGCGACCAGCAGCAAGAGGCCGATCACCATGGCGCGGCCGACCAGCTTGCGCCTGGCGGCTTCGCGGTCGTTCTCAGGAGCGTCGTTCATGCCGGCGGATGAGCCCTGCCCCGGCGCGTCCGTCAAGCGCCGTGGCGTGCAGGCCTCTCGCGGGTTGAGGCGCCTCAAAAATGACGGCGCCGCGCGGATTTCCCGCGCGCAACCCAGGCGCGTTGCCAGAAACCAGTAGCGTGTTATCTTCAGCGATCCTCGTTCGGGCAGGATCGACCATGCGTAAACGGCTGATCGCAATGGGATTTGTGGCGACGGCCGCTGTTCTGGCTTTTGCCGTTCCCGCCACGGCGCAAGGATTCGGCCAGATCGTCTTCGTGACCGAGCCGCCCGCGACGGCCGCGCCTGCCCTGGTGAAGCCCGGGGCCGCCGACCGTGACGTCGACGGCGTCACCGTCACCGCCAAGCGCATTCCGGATAGTCAGAAGGATCCGACTGAGGTCCTCTGTCACGAGGAACTCCCGATCGGCAGCCGGTTTGCGAAGAAGATCTGCCACACTCGACGGCAGTACGCCGAACGGCGTCAGGACGATCAGCTGATGTTGGAAAAATGGACCTCCCTGGAGAAGTGACCATGCGTAGGCTGTTGATCATTACGGGCTTCGTGGCGACCGCCGGCCTGCTGGCCTGCGCCGCGCCCGCCGCCGCGCAGGGCTTCGGCCAGGTCACTTTCGGCTCGACGGGAACTCCGGCCACGCCGGCCCCCGACGCCGCCAAGCCGGCCGGACACAGCCTCGACGGGGTCACCGTCACCGGCAAGCGCATCCCCGAGAGCCAGAAGGATCCTACCGAGGTCCTCTGCCACCAGGAAACGCCCATCGGCAGCCGGTTCCCCAAGCAGGTCTGCGCCACCCGCCGCCAGTACACGGAGCGGCGGCAGATGGACCAGGAGCAGCTCTACGAGTGGACCCAGGGCAAGCCGCTGAAGGTCAACTAGGCGGCCGGATCACGCAATCGGGAACCGAGGGGCGCCGCGCGGCTTAGTGCTGCCAACCCATCCCTCGGAGACTTCATATGAAAACCGCCCTGCTCCTCAGCGCCTCGGTGATCGCGGCCCTGTCGCTGGCCGCCTGCAACAAGCCGGCGAGCACGACCGCCGCCGACGCGACGACTGCTGCCAGCAATACCGCCTCTGACGCGGCCTCGGCGACCGGCGCGGCGGTCAACAAGGCCGAGGACGCCACCGGCGCCGCGGTCGGCGTGGCCAGCGCCAATACGCTCGGCCCGCACGACACCGCCGCCTTCGTCTCCAACGCCAGCCAGAGCGACATGTACGAGATCCAGGCGGCCAAGATCGCCGAGCAGCGCTCGAAGAATGCCGACATCCGCGCCTTCGCCAAGATGATGATCAAGGACCACACCGCCAGCATGAAGGCGATGACCCCGTTGGTCGCCGCCGCCGGCCAGACGCCCGCCGACAAGCTCGACGACCGCCGCCAGGGTTTCATCGACCACCTGAACAAGGCCAGCGACGCCGACTTCGACAAGACCTACGTCGACCAGCAGGTCGCCGCCCACGGCGAGGCGCTGGACCTGATGAACGGCTATGCCAAGGACGGGTCCGACGCCGGCCTGAAGGGCGGCGCGGCCAAGACCGCGCCCACCGTCCAGATGCACCTGGACAAGGTGAAGGCCATGCAGGCGGCGATGAAGAAGAGCTGAGCTAAGGCTTCGCTGAAGCCAGAGCTTCGCTGAAAAACGGCAGCGCCGGTCGCGCCCGAGAGGGCCGGCCGGCGTTTTCGTGAGCCTTACTCGACGGTGGCCCTACTCGACGGTGGCGTCGACCTTGGCCTTAGCGGCCTTGGCCTTCGGGGGCGCCTTGGCCTTGGGCGTGCCGTCGGCGTTGACCGCCTTCTTACGGGTCGCCTTGGGCTTGGCCGGCGGCGGCTCGGGCAAAGCGCCGCGGACATAGCTGGTGTCGCCGCGGTCGAGGATCGACTGGGTCACCCCGCCGCCCTGGTCGACCGCCACGCCGAGGTAGCGCATGCCGTCAGGGCTGTAGCTGATATCGGCCATCGCCACCTTGGGGTCGCGCTTCAGTTCCGAGGCGTCGCGCAGAGTCATGCGCAGGGTCATGGCGTCACGCGCCACGCCGTCGGCCTCGGCCGTTTCGATGGCGAAGCGGGCTTCTTCGGCGGCGGTGCCGCGGCGTCGGGTGGGCTTGGGGGCTTGGGTGCTCATGGGTTTATGCGTCCGCGAAGAAGCCGTGTTCGCCGCTCACCCGCACCTGGCAGGGGCGGCCCTGGTCTTGCAGGGCCCGGGCGCGCTTGTTGGCGGCAGCCTTGGCCTCTTCCTTTTCGGCGGTGTGGTCGGAGAAAACGCCCTGGTGTTCGACCGCCCAGCGGCCTTCGTGGCGCGCCACGGTAAGGGTTTCACGATCGGAGGCGCCGCGGATGGCCATGGTGATTGATCCTTCTAAAGCGCGGCGTCGGCCGCGGCCCCGGGATTGTTGTTGAATGATTAAGGGATTAGATTTCTATAGGTAAAACAGCGCGGTGTCTCCCCCTTTTGGCGAAGCTTTCGCGAAATGCCTTGCGTCTTGCCTTAGGTCATGGGAAGATGGCGGCATCGAATATCGTTTTGGCTCGCCCGCTCTCCACCCCCGATTTCACAGTCGGGCGCCGGAACCGCCCCGACCCTCTCCGAAAATTTGATCATGTCGCCTATATTGGGCGCGTGAATACTTAAGACCCGGAAGGGGATACTAATATGGCGACTGGTGTCGTGAAGTGGTTCAACGGCCAAAAAGGCTTCGGTTTCATTCAGCCAGATGATGGCGGCCAAGACGTGTTCGTGCACATCTCCGCCGTCGAACGGGCGAACATGTCTTCGCTGAACGAAGGTCAAAAGATCAGCTACGAGCTGGAAAAAGACCCGCGCAACGGCAAGACCTCGGCTGGCCAACTCGGCAGCGCCTGAGGACTTGACGCTTAGCTCCTTCGGGAGCTGCGCGAACTGATTGGGGCCGGCGCTGCGAAGCGCCGGCCCTTTTCTTTTGTAGCCAGGCTTCACGCCCGGCGGGTGGTTTGCGTGGCGCGCAACCTGGGCGCACACTCCACCGGCTTAGGCGGGGCGAGGGCGCGATGGACCGGACAGGCTCAGACCATCAGGTGCGGTTCGGCGAAATGGTCACCGTGGCGGCGCGGTCGATCGGCGGGGCCTGGCCGGTGTTCCTCATGGCCTGGGCGGCTCGGGGGATGGTGGAGGCCATTCAGCCGATCCTGAGGATGGCCCACGTCACGGCCGCCCCCAGACTAGGCTTCGACCCCACGCAGACCGCCGTTGGCGCCGTCATCGGCGCCGCGACGGCGACGGTCTCCGGTCTACTGATCCGCTGGCTGATCGAGCGCAGGGCCACGGCGCTGCGCCTCGACCTCCGGCTTGCCGGCTATGTCGGCTTGATGGTCGCCTGGGCCCTCGTCTCGGTGGGCGTGACCTTGGCGGTGGCGCCGCATCCGCGCGACCTGGGCAGCCACGACATCATGGTCCAGATGGGCTTGTTCAACGTGGAGGCGCTCGCCCTGCCGCTCATCGCCGCGGCCCTCGCCCTATGGCCGATCAGCGTGTTGCTCGGCGACCAGCTTACGCCGCTCCGCGCCCTGCGCTGGATGAGCCAGGCCTATGGGGCGTTCCTGCTGGCGGGGATCCTGTTGGCCCTGCCCAGCGTGGTCCTGGCCATGATCCAGGCGGCGGGCGGCCATCTCCCCAGATCCCCCACGGACCGGCTCTGGATGCTGGCGCTCAGCTCGCTGACGACCACGGTGTCCACCTTCATCCTGCCCCAGGTCTATTCGCGGCGCATCCGTGGCACGGACCTCGCCGCGTCCGGATCGAGCGCAGGGGCGCTAGCGTCGGCCTGATCGGTGGCGGCCATGAGATTTAAGGCTAGGGTTGCGCCATGCGCATCGCTTCACTGACCCTCGCCGCCACCCTCTTGGCTTTCTCCGCCTCCGCCCAGACCCAGCCGCCGCCCAACCCCATCTCGCCGGCCCGCCTCTCCGCCGACGTGAAGGTCCTGGCCGACGCCAAGCTCTACGGCCGCGCGCCGGGCGGCCCAGGCGAGGCCGGAACGCTGGCCTGGCTCGAAAGCCAGTTCAAAGCGCTCGGCCTCAAGCCCGCCGGCGACAACGGTGGCTGGACCCAGGCGGTGCCGCTGATCCGCTTCACCGTCCAGCCGAACACCAAGTTCAGCCTGACCGCCGGCGGCAAGGCCCGGGACCTCGCCGAAACCCAGCAGATCATGGCCTGGACCCAGCGTCCCACCGACCGCGTCGCCATCGCCGGCGCCCCGCTGGTCTTCGTCGGCTATGGCGTCACCGCGCCCGAGCGCGGCTGGGACGACTTCAAGGGCGTCGACCTGAAGGGCAAGATCGCCGTCATCCTGATCAACGACCCCGACTTCGAGGCGCAACCGGGCGAGCCGGTGGCCGGCAAGTTCGGCGGCAAGGCCGCCACCTACTACGGCCGCTGGATCTACAAGTTCGAGGAAGCCGCCCGCCACGGCGCCCTGGCGGCGCTGATCGTCCACGAGACCGCCGGCGCCGCCTATCCCTGGTCGACGGTCGTCGCCTCGAACGGCGAGAGCTACGACGTGGTCCGGCCCGACGCCAACAAGGTCCACCCCCTGCTGCAGGGCTGGATCCAGCGCGACATCGCCGTCGACCTGTTCAAGGCCAGCGGCCTCGATTTCGAGGCGCTGAAGACGCAGGCCCGCACCTACGGCTTCAAGCCGGTGGCCCTGACCGGCGCCAGCTTCTCCGCAGACATGGGCGTCAAGACCACCCGCCTCACCAGCCACAACGTCCTGGCGCAACTCCCCGGCGCCAAGCGGCCGAACGAGAGCGTGATGTTCGGCGCCCACTGGGACGCCTTCGGCCAAGGCCCGGCCGACGCGACCGGCGACACCATCCGCCACGGCGCCATCGACGACGGAATGGGCGTGGCCGGGGTGCTGGAGATCGCGCGGGCCTTCGCCCATGGCCCCAAGCCGGACCGCAGCGTCGTCTTCGGCGTCTGGACCGCCGAGGAGCGCGGCCTCTTGGGCAGCGAATATTACGCCAGCCACCCGAAGTTCCCGCTGGCGACCACCGCCGGCGACTTCACCATGGACGTGGTCCAGACCGCTGGCGCGAGCCACGACCTGGTGCTGGTCGGCGCCGGCCAGAACAGCCTGGAGGCCGACCTCGCCAAGGCCGCCGCCAGACAGGGCCGCACCATCACGGCGGACCCGGCTCCCGAGAAGGCCCTGTTCTACCGCGCCGACCATTTCAGCGTCGCCAAGCGCGGCGTGCCGACGCTGCTGATCATGGGCATGGCTGCCGGGCCCGACCTGGTCAAAGGCGGCCGCGCGGCCGGCGACGCCTGGGTCAACGACTACACAACCAAGTGCTACCACCAGGTCTGCGACGACTGGCATGCCGACTGGGACCTGACCGGCGCCGCCGCTGACATCGACCTCTTCTACGAAGTCGGCCGCGACCTCGCCAACTCCACGCGCTGGCCCACCTGGAACGCGACCTCGGAGTTCAAGCCGGTCCGCGCGAAGACGGCGGCTGCGCGGAAGTAGCCCGTCTCAGTTCCTCCCCCAGCGCGCAGCGCGCCAGGGGGAGGTGGATCGCGGCGCAGCCGCGAGACGGAGGGGGTTTCACCCGCCGAGTCCGCGACACCCGACATCCGAAGCGCCGGAGAGGAAACCCCCTCAGTCTGTCTTCGCAGACAGCTCCCCCTGAGGGGGAGCATCTAGTATGGTCCCCCCATGCTTCTCCGCCGCACCCTTCTCGCCCTCGCCGCCGCCGTGACCCTGGCCGGCCCCGCCCTTGCCCAGGACGCCAAGCCCAACCCGCGCGTGGTCATCACCACCACGGAGGGCGCGATCACCGTCGAGCTCGCCGCCGACAAGGCGCCGATCACCACGGCCAATTTCCTGAAGTACGTCGACCGCAAGCTCTATGACGGCTCGACCTTCTACCGGGCGTCCAAGCCGCCGGGCCAGGCGGCCAACGACTACGGCTCCATCCAGGGCGGCCTGCGCGACGACGTGAAGAAGAAGCTGCCGCCCATCGCCCACGAGAGCACGCTGAAGACCGGGCTGAAGCACGGGGACGGGACCATCTCCATGGGCCGCTACGCGCCCGGCACCGCCCAGGCCGACTGGGTGATCTGCGTCGGCGACATGAGCTATCTCGACGCCACGGCGACCGATCCGGGCTTCGCCGCCTTCGGCCACGTCACCGACGGCATGCCGATCGTCCAGCAGATCCTGGGCATGCAAAGGGACCCCAACGCCGGCGTCGGCGCCATGAAGGGCGAGATCCTGGTCAAGCCGGTGAAGATCGTCTCCATCCGCCGCGCCCCGCCCGCCGACCCGGCGCCTCTGCCGGCGGCGACGCCTGCGACCGCGCCAGCCTCGTCCACACCCGCCGCCACGCCCGCGCCCCACTGACCGTGGCCTTGCACCCCAAGCTTAAGGTCGGCGTCGACGTCCCCTGGGTGACCAGCTGGTCGAAGGAGGGCATGACCGGGGTCGCGCCCTGCCCCAGCGTCGACGGCGTGCTGGCGGTCGGCCAGGTCTGGGCGCCCGGCGAGGGCAAGCCGCTCTATTCGCGCAATCACCTGTTCCGCCAGCGCAAGTCGGTGCGCGAGATGCTCTGCCCGATGTGCGGCGAGGCCACGCAAGCCGGCGACCGCTGGAGCCAGACCGGCCGCTGGACCACCGCCGGCGAGCTGCGCGCCAGGGGCCTGGGCGTCTGGATCTCGCCGGACTACCCCGAAGACAAGCCGCTGTTCGACGCCGGCGCCATCGCGCCCCTGCACAGGGCCTGCGCTGAGCGCGCCCTCCTGCACTGCCCGCACCTGAAAGCCATGCCGGACCACGAACTGAAAGCCTTCCCCGCCGCCTGGCAGATCGCCGCGCTCAGCGTCGAGGCCAAGCCCAAGGCCACCTACGGCAACCTCCCCCAGAAGTCCGTGGCCGCGGTGACCTTCCTGCAGCTGATCGGCGTGCCTCAATAAAATCCGCTCATCCCCGCGCAGGCGGGGATGAGCGGAGCGGTGGGTGGTTCTTCGCGTCACCCGCGAACATTACAGACCGTTTATGTATTCACTAAATCATTACACAACGGTCAGTTTCTTAACCTCCGTTCATTTTGTTAAATCGAGGTCATTACGGAGACTTCACGGGACTTAACAGAACTCACCAAGTATTCCCTCTTCATCGGCGGCCCGCACCGCCAGACACATTCGAAAGAGGACTACTCCAATGACCACCCTGATCTCCCGCATCGCCGGCATCGCCACCCTGGCCCTGGCCGCCGCCCCCGTCGCCGCCCTGGTCACCCCGGCCCATGCCGCCGGCCACGAACGCGTCTACGTCTCCGACCTGAACATGGCGACCGCCGCCGGCAAGGCGACCTTCGACAAGCGCGTCGACCACGCCGTGCGCCACTTCTGCTCCACCGAGGCGAACCTCAGCCAGCGCGCCGCCTGCCAGACGGCCGTCCGTGACGAAGCCATGGCCAAGGCCTCCAGCAACGTCCAGTACGCCTCACGCATCTAAGTCAAAACTGCGTGCGTACATTGAGTGTGAGGGCCTTCCCCCGGCCTTCTAGCCAGCCCGCCCTAGGCTCCCCGGCCGCTTTGGCGGGCCCGAGACCCGCGACCCTCCCCGGCCGCGGGTCTCTTGCTATCTGGGGTTCTGCTTAACCCAGGAAGATCGTGCTGGCGGTCAGCGAGCTCATCGAGACGCCCACCAGGATCATCTGGTTGGGCGCGCCGTTGATGGCACCCATGTCGATCACCGTGTCGGCGCCCACCTGGCTGACGCTGAAGGTCGTCCCGGGGTCCAGTTCCACCACGTCGTGGCCGGCGCTGAAGTTCAGGATCCGGTCGATGCCGGCGTCCTGCGAGCCGTGGATGGTGTCGTGG
>CAIJOB010000021.1 GCA_903822175.1 uncultured Alphaproteobacteria bacterium | reverse complement strand
GAGCCGTGGTAGACCACCACGTTGATAGGCCAGGTGTGGAAGTGCCGCGAGGCATGTAGCTTACTGGTACTAATCGCTCGATCGGCTTGATCGTTCTTAGCAAAATTCATGCGCGCTCTAGTTTGAGCTGCTGCAGACATGATGTCTTCTCAATCACATCCGTTTCGTTGACCTGGTGATTTTGCCGGGGGGTCCCCACCCGATCCCATTCCGAACTCGGTCGTTAAGCCCCCCTGGGCCGATGGTACTTCGTCTTAAGGCGCGGGAGAGTAGGTCGTCGCCAGGTCTACCAAACGGATGTGAGATCCAGACCCTTCAATTCACGATGCCAGTTACGCTTTGCCGCGGGGTGGAGCAGCCCGGTAGCTCGTCAGGCTCATAACCTGAAGGTCACAGGTTCAAATCCTGTCCCCGCACCCAAGACACTGAAGAAGCCCCGTTGTGAAGCGGGGCTTTTTCTTTGCCTGCGCCGCCTCCTTACGGACTGTCTTCGTCGATATCGACGCTGGTGGCCGAGGCCGCCGTCCCGCCGCTGCCGCCGGCGGTTTCCCACCAGTAGGGCGGCCGCACCCGCTTGCCGGTGACCACCTCGTTGAGCGTGACCGGGTCGTAGAGCCGGCCGCCCAGCATCACCCTGTGGATCTTGTCGGTGTTGCGGATGTCCTTGGTCGGGTCGG
This sequence comes from uncultured Alphaproteobacteria bacterium, assembly GCA_903822175.1. Classification (GTDB taxonomy): domain Bacteria; phylum Pseudomonadota; class Alphaproteobacteria; order Caulobacterales; family Caulobacteraceae; genus Phenylobacterium. The sequence continues at coordinate 37,574 of CAIJOB010000021.1, read as the reverse complement.
CGTCGAGCACCACCAGGTCGGCCAGCTTGCCGGTTTCCAGCGAGCCCAGGTCCTTGACGTAGCCGAGGGAGGTCGCGGGCATGATGGTCGCGGCGCGCAGCGCTTCAACCGGGCTCCAGCCGCCGCGCACGAACGACCACATTTCCCAGTGCGCGCCCAGGCCCGGTTGCTGCCCATGCGCCCCGATCGAGACCTGCACGCCGCGGTCGGCCAGCTTCTTGGCCTCCCGCGCGCTGGCCGCGTCGACATAGTCCTCCTCCGGCGCCGCGACCCGGCGCACATTGCGCGCGGCCAGCATGGCAGGCGGCTCGTGCTTCGAGAGCAGCGGATGCAGCCAGACATCGGTGTGCTGGCGCCAATAGGGGTCGCCCGCCGGGCCGCCGAAGGTGACCACCAGCGTCGGCGTGTAATTCGTCTTGGTCTGCGACCAGAAGCTCACCAGATCGTCGTAGAAGTGTTCGACTGGCGGGTTGTGCTCGACCGTGGCGTTGCCGTCCTCAATGTGGGTGACGTCGAGCGCGTAGATCGAGCCGCCCTCCGGCACCACCTCCATGCCCTCCGCCTGGGCGGCGGCGATGATCATCTGGCGCTGTTCGCGGCGTGGCTGGTTGTAGTTCTTGACGCTGTGCGCGCCCTCGGCCTTCAGCCGCCGCACGTGGGCCAGCGCGTCGTCCAGGCTGTTGATCTCGGCGTAGTTGTTGGGGTCCTTGGCGCCGTAGAGGATCTCCCCGGTGGAGAAGGTGCGGGGCGAAAGGATCTTGCCCGTCCGCTGATATTCCGAGGCGACGAAGATCTCGGCGGCGCGCGCTGACGGGTCGTGCACCGTCGTCGTGCCCAGCGCCAGATTGGCCATCGCCGACCAGTTCTGCTGCGGAATCAAATCATTCTCGCCCTGCGGCCCGTGGGCATGGGCGTCGATGAAGCCCGGGACGATGGTCTTGCCGGTCACGTCGACCTGCTTTGCGTCGGCTGGAATCGTCACCGACCCGCGCTTGCCGACCGCCACGATCCGGTCGCCGCGGATGACGATGACGCCGTCGTCGATGATCCCGCCGTCCTTGGCCGCCATGGTGACGATCCGCGCGCCGACCAACGCCACCACGCCGACCGGCTTATCGGCCGCGACCTCCATGGAGAGCGACAGCCCCGTCGCCGGTGGCTTGAACTTGCCGGCCCCAGGCGCGGCGCTCTCCGCCGCCGGGCCCGAGGCGTAGAGCGCGTCGGTCTGGGCGGTGTAGAGGGTCGGGCCGACGCTCCAGTGAACCTCGCGCCCGTCGTTCGACCAGTGGATGAAGTCGGCGCCCTCGGCGCTGATCCGGGTCACCGGCAGCGGCCCGCCCTTCTCGTCGACCGAAACATCCTGCGTGCCCGGCAGCAGCGGCATGACGAAGGCCTCGAAGTTCTGGCGGAACGCCAGGTTTTGGCCGTCCGGCGAGACCTGGAAATCGTTGACCAGATCGCCCTCGGCGTGGACGCGGCGGGCCTGGCCGTTCAGGTCGGTCGAGACCAACTGGCGCTTGCCGCGCTCGCCGGCCAGCATGAACACCCGATCGTTGGCGGCCGCGAACTGCGGCTCCGCCCCGCCGCGCGTGATGCGCACGGGCGCCCCGCCGCTGGCCGCGACGCGATAGACCCCGGGGTCCTGCGACCAGCGCGCCGAGGTCAGCTGACCAGCCCTGCGGCGTTCGAAGACGATGGTCTTGCCGTCGGGCGAGAAGCGCGGGCTCGCGTAGTGGCCGGGCTGCGTCGTCACCTCATGCGCCGCGCCGCCGCCCGCGGCGACCGTGCGGATATGGCTCAGCCCCTCATCGGTCCAGGTGACGAAGACCACCGTCTTGCCGTCGCGCGACCAGGACGGGAAGAGCTCGAAACCGGGCTCGTCGCCGGCCACCAGCCGCTTGGGCGCGCCGCCCGCGACGGGCTTCAGCCACAGCTTGCCGAGCGTCTCGAACACCACCTGCTTGCCGTCCGGAGAAACGGTCGCCCAGCGCGGCATCGTGGTGGTGAACCGGTCAGGCGCGACCTCGATCTGCGGGTGGACCGCGTCGATCACCACGCGGGTGTCGTCGATATGGAAAGGGATGACGCTGGCGGCCCCACCCGCGGCGCCCACCCGCTGAATCTTGCCGCCGGCCCAGAACACCACGCTCTTGCTGTCCGGCGTCCAGGCCATGTTCGGGTAGACGCCGGTGACCGCCCAGGTCTCCTGCACGTCCTGATCCAGCGCGTCGTAGACCTTGTGTTCCTCGCCGGAGGTGAGGTCCTTCACATAGAGCTTGGACCGCGCCCTCTCGCGGCGGACAAAGGCGATCAGCTTGCCGTCGGGCGAGGGCGTCGGGCGCACCGATCCGCCGGCGCCGGAGGCCACCGTGCTCACCTCGCCGGTCTCCAGGTCGTAGCGCTCGATGTCGAACAGGTCGGTGTTGGAGTCCTGAGCGTAGTCGAAGATCGGACCCGGCGTGACGTCGCGGGTGTAGTAGATGCTCTTGCCGTCCGGCGCGTAGGTCGGCTCGCCGAGCTCCTTCTGCAGCTGCTCGCTGGCCTTCTTGACCAGGGGCACGCCGCCGCCGCCGGACACGTGGTAGAGCCAGACCTCACCGGTGCCGAGCGAGCGGCTGGTGGTGAAATGCTTCTTGGCGACGATGAAGCGTCCGTCCGGGCTCCAGCTCGGCTGGTTGAGCAGGCGGAAGTCCTCCTTGGTAACCTGCCGCTTGTCGGACCCATCGACGTTCATCACCCAGATGTTGTCGCCGCCGCCGCGGTCGGAGGTGAAGGCGATGCGCTTGTCGTCGGGCGAGAACCTGGGCTGCTGGTCATAGGCCAGGCCCTCGGCGATCCGGGTCGGCGTCCCGCCGGCGATCGGCATGACGTAGATGTCGCCCAACAGGTCGAAGGCGATCGTCTTGCCGTCATGGCTGACGTCGAGGTTCATCCAGGTGCCGTTGTCGACGTTGATACGGATCTCGCGGGTGGTCAGTCCGGGCGGCGCGTTGACGTTCCACTTGGCGGCCTTAGCCGGCGCGTCGGCCTTCGGTGCGGTCTGGGCCATGGCCGGGGCCGACAGAAACGTCGCGGCCAGCAGCGCCGCAATCCGATAGCTCATCGTGTCATTCCCCGAGTTTGGGCCAAGCTAGGCCGCAGATTCTGGGGCGCGGCAAGGGCGGCGATACCGGCTAGGATGCGCTAACGGCGGAGGAGGCGATAATGAAGCACGGGAACACTGCACGGCCTTGGCTGGTCGGCCTTTTGGCGATGGCCGCGGCGGGCGCCGCGACGGCGGCCGAGACGGGGCAGGGGGTCTATGTCTCCGCCGCCCAGATCACAGCTCTGACCGCCAAGCTCAAGGACGGGGTGGTCACCGCCCCGGTTCCCACCGGTCCCGGCACGACCCTGCTCGCGGCGCACCGCACCGCTGATGGCCAGGTCGAGGTGCATATGAAGCTCAACGATGAGCTGATCGTGCAGTCCGGCCACGCCACCGAACTGGTCGGCGGAACCGTCACCGGCAACAAGGAAACCGCGCCTGGCGAATTGCGCGGCGGCAAGATCACCGGCGCGAAGGCCTATGCGCTGGGCCCGGGCGACGCCCTGTGGATTCCGGCCGGAACCCCGCACCAGACCGTGGTGCCGAAGGGCGGCGACTTCCACTATCTCGCCTTCAAATTCGACGCCAAATAGCCGAATTATTTGGTGAAGATCGCCTTGGGCATCATCACGTGGACGCCCTTGTTGCGGTCGACCAGCTCGGTGATGTCGACGTCGCCGGCGACGCTGACCAGCATGTAGGCGTCGTCGCGGCTCATGCCCTTCGTCGCGACCAGGAAGTCGACCATGTTGCGCACCGCCTTGACGGTGGCGACGGCGAGGTCGTCGTCAAAGCCCATGGCGATGTAGTGGGTCGGTGTCTCGGCGCGCGGGTAGGGCGATTTTTCCTTGTGCAGCACGAACTGGAAGGCGCCGGTGAGCGAGGTCTCGATGGCGGTGACGTCAGACTCGCCGTTGCCCTGGCCTGCGTGGCCGTCGCCGACCTCGAACAGCGCGCCCTTGGCGAACACCGGCAGGAAGACGGTCGAACCCGCGACCAGTTCCTTGTTGTCCATATTGCCGCCGATGATGGTCGGCGGAGAGGAGTCCCACTTGCCCATGGCCGGCGGCGGCGCGACGCCCATGCTGCCGAAGAACGGGTGCAGCGGCAGGGTAATGCCGGGGCCGAAGTGGCCAAGCATCTTGGCGCGGTCCAGCGGGATGATCTTGGTGCGCCGATAGGGGAAATCGTCGCGCAGAATGCCGGCGGCCGGCCCAAAGCCGTTGTAGGCATAGGGGATCGCCAGATCGATCTTCAGGATGCGGATTTCCAGCGTGTCGCCGGGCTCGGCGCCCTCGATGGCGATCGGACCGGTGAGGATGTGGCCGCCAGGCCCGCGGGCCGAAGCCGGCACATTGGCGTAGACGTCCTTCAGCGACGCCTCGATCTGGTCGTCCGGCACGCCGTTGGCCTTCAGGCCGGCGGGGTTATTGGTCAGCACCGTGTCGACCACGACCGTGTCGCCCGACTTGATGGTCAGCGCCGGCTTGGCGGCGGCGTCATAGTTGCCCCAGGCCACGGTCGAGGGCGTGACTTTCAGCGTGTAGGTCTGGCCCTGCGCGGCGGCCGCGCCAGCGAAGAGTGTCGCGGCGGCCAGCGCCGCGGCGGCGGCGTTCAAACGGATCGTCATATGCAAGGTCCCCGAGCCCGATCGGCGGGCGGACTATTGGACCAGCCGCTGCGCCGCGCAAGCCGGCTTCCCTTAAGGGAAAGCGGAGATGTTTTTTCTGCCCCCGATGTCGGCGCCGATGGCGCAGCGGCGTCTTTCAGACGAACATTGAGACTCCAGGGGGAACAGCATGGCCAACGACACCTTCCGCGTCGCGCGCTCGATCCATATCGACGCGCCGGCCGCCGAGATCTTTCCGCACATCGACGACTTCCACGCCTGGGTGGGCTGGTCGCCGTTCGAGAAGATGGATGCGGTGATGCAGAAGACCTATTCGGGCGCGGCCCGCGGTGTCGGCGCCCAGTACGCCTGGATCGGCAAGAAGGCGGGCTCCGGCAGCATGGAAATCCTGACGGCCGATGCGCCGTCGCGCATCGTCATCGACCTGAAGTTCACCAAGCCGTTCAAGGCCAACAACATGGCCGAATTCCTCATCGAGCCGGACGGCGCGGGGAGCAAGGTCACCTGGATCATGACCGGCCCGGTGACTTTCATCAGCCGGATCATGCACGCCATCATGCCGATGGATAAGATGGTCGGGCCGATGTTCGACGATGGCCTCAAGGCGCTGAAGGGCCTCTCGGAGAAGGCGCCGGTCGCCGCCTAGACCAGCTGCAGGTCCTTGGGCGTCGCGCCGGGGAACACCTGGCCGAGCTGGCCCGCGTTCAGGCCGTAGATGCGGCCGAACAGGCCCCCGATCAGGGCGCGGTAGTCGGTGAGCACGGCGTAGTCGCGGTTCTGGTTGAGGTTGGCCTCGGCGACGGCGGTCTGTTCGCCGGCGATCCGTCCGCCCTTCACCCCGCCGCCCATCACCCAATAGACGCTGCCATGGCCGTGGTCGGTGCCGCGGTCGCCGTTCTCGCGGAAGGTGCGGCCGAACTCGGAGACCACCACGACCACCGTGTCTTTCCAGGCGTCCGGCCCGATCTCGTCGGCAAAGCCCGCGAGGCCCCGGCCCAGTTCGCCCAGGCGCCCGGCCAGATAACCCTGCGCCGCGCCCTGGTTCACGTGGGTGTCCCAGCCGCCGATATCGACAAAGCCCAGATTGTAGTCGGTCTTCATCAGCCGCCCGATGCGCCGCGCGGAAAGCTCGAAGCCCTTGGGCGAGACGGCGCCGCGATTGGCGGCGACCATCTCGGCGGAGACAGTGCGGTAGACCTCGTCGCGCACCTGAAACCCCTCGGCGACCGCGGGACCCAAAGGATCGGCCTGGTACATCTGCCGGATCAGGCCCGCGAGGCGGTCGTCGACCCCGGGCTTGCCGACCGCGCCCACCGCGACATTGGGGATCGGCTTGCCGCCTCTGAAGGTCAGCGGCAGCTGGTCGGTGAATGCGATGGGCTGGGCGCCCGACAGCGTCGTCGACAGCCGGCTCATGAAGCCTGAACCATAGTTGCGCGAGCCCTGCAGCGCCTGGCCGAGCTCGATGGTGTCCTGGGTCTCGAAGTGGCTGCGCGACAGGTCGTCGCCCGCGCCGGCGAACGGCACAAAGGCGACCTGGCCGGCCTTCCACAGCGGATAGATGGTGTCCTTCAACGCCGGGTGCAGGCTCCAGTCGGCGTCCAGCGGCAGGGCGGCGTCCGGGTTGGCAGCATCGGGCTTGGCGATGTGGAGCGTCGGGCGGGCCTGATAGTAGAAATCGCTTCCGGTGGGGATCACCACATTGGCGGCGTCATAGGCGCCGCGTAGGAAGACCACGAGGATGCGGGTCTTGCTCTGCGGCGCGGCCCAGACCCGGCCGGCGATCAGCGCGGGCGCCACTGCGGCGCCCAATCCCAGAAGATGGCGGCGGTGAAGGGTCATCTGCGCATGAACTCCGGCGAGGAAAGGAAGAGGGTGTTCCAGTCCTGCGGCGACGCCGCCTGGCCAAGCGCTGACTTGGTGGTCGGCGCCAGTGTCTGGTCGAGGCCGGCCTTGTAGTAGAGGGCGTTCTGAAGTTGCGGGAAGGCGGGCAGATCCTTGGCCGCCGGCTGATCGGGTTTGAACAGCCCCGCCGAGCCGGAGCCGATCTGGCGGGCGATCTCGAACCGCACCGCCATCTGGCCTGGCCCGCTCCACGCGGCGGCGGGCTGGGCGTAGCCGTCCGGGGTCTCGTGGTTGTAGAGGCCCTCGCTCATCCGGTTCAGCCAGTTCTGCATGGGCATGGTGTTGACGATCACCCGGTCGTCATAGGCCAGCCGCACGGCGGAAACCGTGTAGTGCATGGGGTCCTTGAACGCGTGGCCCAGCGAGGCGTCGAACTCGCGGCTGGTCACCAGGGTGCGCAGGGTCGCGGCGATATCGCCATCGGTCTTGAGGAAGGTCTTGGCCATCCGGTCGACCAGGGCCGGCGGCGGGTCGTCGCCCATGAAGTAGGCGGCCATGTGGGCTGAGACGTGGTGCGCGGTCGCCGGCTCGCGGGCCAGGATGTCGAGCGCCTGTTCCACCTCGCCGAAGCCCGAGCCCTTGATCGTGTGGCCAAGCAGGACCTTGTCGCCGAAGTCGTGGCGGTTGGGGTTGAACTCGAACAGGCCCTGGCGGACCAACAGCGGCTGGTAGGCGGCCTTGAGCTTGGGCGGGTCCGGATTGAGGTCGACGCCGACGCCAGTCAAGATCCGCGCCAGCTCCTGCACGTCCTTCTGGCTGTAGCCGGAGCCGACACCCAGGGTGTGCAGCTCCATGATCTCGCGGGCGTAGTTCTCGTTGATGTGGCCGCCCGCGTTCTGGTCGTTGTCCAGATAGCGCAGCATGGCCGGATGCTTGAGCGTCGCCTCCAGCAGGTCGCGGAACTTGCCCAACGCGCGCGGCCGGATCGCCTGGTCCTCGTAGTCGCCGACCATGGCGCGGACGTCGCGCTTGTACATGTGGACGTTGAAGTGGTTCAGCCAGAACCAGGTCATCTGCTCCTGCAGCTGGTCGGGCGAATAGACGTCGCGTAGCAACTCACGCGTGGCGGCGGCCTGGCCAAGCTTGGTCATCGCCTGCTGATAGGCGGTCTGCGCCGCCTTCTTCTGATCCGGATCGGTCAGCTTGCCGGCGGCCTTGTTCTGGGCGTCCATCTGCACGACCAGTTCGGCCATCGGAGTCTGTACGGGCAGGGCGTCGATCTGCGCCTGCGCGGGGTCGGGCAGGCGGTCGGAGGCCTGCGGGTGCAGCTGGCGGTCGAGCCAGGCCCGCGCGCCCACGGCCTGCAGCTCCGCGGCCGAACTGGCGGATTGGCCCCAGGAAAGCCGGTTCAGCAGGGCCAGATCATGGGCGCTCAAGGGTGGCGGTGCGGCCTGAACCGCGCCTGCGACAGCCGAGCACGCCGCGGCCAGGACGGCGGCTCGATGCAGGCGAGGCGAAGTCGATGGCATGTGGTAGGTGTCCAGTCGCTCGACAGATCGAGCCTTCCGAATTGTTACAGAACCACGAAATCCCGACGCGAGTATGACCCCGCCTCGTTGGCTTGAAGGCGCAGCTTGACCTTATGGCCGCCTTGCGGCGCAGCGCCTGCGGCGGCTAGGGTTGGAAAAAGCGGTTTGGGGAGCGACGGGATGAAGCGGGCTATTTGGGCGGGATTCGTCTTGGGCGCGGCGCTGTTGGCGGCGCCGCTGTCGGCTATGGCGCAACCGAGCGCTGGCGAGACGGTGTTCAACAGCCGCTGCAAGGGCTGCCATGAACCGGCGATCGACCGCGCGCCCAACCGGGTCACCCTGTCGGCCATGCAACCGGCCATGATCGTCACCGCCCTGACCAGCGGCGTGATGGTTCCCATGGCCCAGGGACTGTCCGCGTCGGACAAGGACGCGGTGGCCGCCTTCCTGGCCACGCCTCAGGCCGGTCCTGACGCGCATCCGGCTCCGGCCGCCGCCGCCGGCGCGCGCCCGGTCTCCACCATGGCCCGGGGCACGGACGTGATGTGCAAGGTCAACGGACCGATCCAGGAGAGCGCCACCGACTGGCGCACCGTCGGCTTCGACGCCAACTCCAGCCGCTTCCAGAAGAATCCCGGCCTGAAGGCCGCCGATATTCCCAAGCTGAAGGTCAAATGGTCGTTCGCCATGAGCGGCGGCTCCATGCCGACGGTGATCGGCGACTGGCTGTTCATCACCAACCGCACGGGCAAGTTCTACGCCCTCGACGCCAAGACCGGCTGCGTCCACTGGGTGCAGGACGGCGTCTCCTCGCGCACCACGCCGATGGTCGTGAAGTCGGCGATCTCGCCCAGCGGCTGGGCGACCTTCGTCGGCGAACGGACCCGCGTGGTCCGCGCCATCGACGCCCAGAACGGCAAGGAAATCTGGCGTTCCGCCCAGCTGGAATCCAATCCGGTGGCCGGCATCACCGGCACGCCGGTGATCTCGGGCGACCAGCTGTTCGTGCCGCTCACCTCGGGCGAGGAGCCGGCGGCGCGCCAGCTCACCTATCGTTGCTGCAGCTTCCGGGGCTCGCTGGTCGGGCTCGACCTGGCGACCGGCAAGACCCAGTGGAAGACCGTCGTCATCACCGAACCGCTGCACGACACCCACAAGAATTCGGCCGGCGTGATGATGCAGGGCCCGGCGGGCGGCGCGATCTGGTCGGCGCCGACGGCGGACGCCAAGCGGGGCCTCGTCTACGTCGCCACCGGCGACAGCTACACCGACGAACCGACCAAGGGCGACGACGCCATCGTCGCCATCGAGATGAAGACCGGCAAGGTCCGCTGGTCGACTCAGGTCACCGAAAAAGACAACTTCATCATGGGCTGCGAGAACCACTCGAACCTGCCCAATTGCCCCACGCCCGTGGGACCCGACTACGACTTCGGCGCTTCGCCGATCCTGTTCACTCTGCCGGGCGGCAAGCAGATCGTGCTCTCGGGCCAGAAGTCGGGGATCGCCTACGGCATGGATCCGGACAGCGGCAAGCTCTTGTGGAAGACCGCGATCGGTTCCGGCTCGGCTCTGGGTGGCATCGAATGGGGCATGGCGGCCGACGACAAGCGGCTGTTCGTGGCGATCTCCGACGTGATCAACCTGTTCGGCGAGGTGCCCAACGTTCCGGCCGTCACCGACGACAAGATGGGGCCGCCGAAGCCCGGCCTCTATGCGCTCAATCCGGCCAACGGCAAGTTCCTCTGGTCGACGCCGGCGCCCAAGGCCGACTGCCACTACGCCGGCGACCGCAGCCGCGACTATACGAAGGGCGCCTGCATCCGGGCGCAATCGGCGGCGCCCTCGGCCATGCCCGGCGCGGTGTTCTCCGGCACCATGGACGGCTGGTTCCGCGCCTATGACCCCGCGACCGGCAAGATCATCTGGGCCTTCTCCACCACCGCCCAGACCTACGACACCGTCAATCAGGTCAAGGGTCAGCCCGGCGGCAGCATCGACGGGATGGGCCCGGCGATCGCCGGCGGCATGGTCTATACGATGAGCGGCTTCCAGGGCGCGGCCAACACCGGCGGCAACGCGGTCAACGTGCTCCTGGCCTTCTCGGTCGATGGGAAGTGACCGCCTAACCGGCGATCCGGACGATCTCGCCGAGCAACTGGGCCGGCGAGAAGGGCTTGGGCACGAAACCGTTCATGCCGGCGGCGTGGTAGGCCGCCTGATGGTGGGTCATGACGTCGGCGGTCAGCGCGATGATCGGCGCCCTGGCGACGGCGCCTGGCAGCGCGCGAATGCGGCGGGTGGCTTCCATGCCGTCCATGCCGGGCATGTTCACGTCCATCAGGATCAGGTCGTAGCCGCCCTTGGCGGCGGCCGCGATCGCCGCTTCGCCGCTATCGGCGGTCTCTGCTTCCGCGCCTAGGGCTTCCAGGGTCTTCAGCCCGACCAGGCGGTTGGTGCGGTTGTCGTCGACCACCAGGATCTTCAGACCGGCCAGCGGCGCGTCGCCCGCCTCGACCTGACGCGCCGGCTCGCCAGCCTCGGCCGGCGGCGCGGCGATCTCGAACCAGAAGACTGAGCCGACGCCTTCGGTGGAGTCGAAGCCCATCTCGCCGCCCATCATCTCGGCGAGGCTGCGCGAGATGGCCAGGCCCAGGCCCGTGCCGCCGAACTTGCGGTCGGGGCCGGTGTGGGCCTGCTGGAAGCGGTCGAAGAGCGCGGCCTTGGCCTGTTCCGGAACGCCGACGCCGGTGTCGTGCACCTCGACCCGCAGCTTGCGGCCAGACCCCGCGCCTTTACCGCGCAGGCTCATGCGCACCTCGACGCCACCGGCCTCGGTGAACTTCACCGCATTGCCGATGATGTTGAACAGGCACTGGCGCAGGCGGACCGGGTCGACCATCGCCCAGCCCATCGGCTCGGCGACCGCGCGCAGATAGAGGTTCTTGGCGTCGGCCTGGGGATGGAGGAGGGCGACCACGCTGGCCATGACCGCGGCGGGATCGGTGGGCGCCGGCGTCACGTCGAGCTTGCCGGCCTCCATCTTGGAGAAGTCGAGCACGTCGTCGATCAACTGGGCCAGCATGTCGCTGCAGGCGAGCGCCTCGCCCAACAGGTCGCGCCCCTCCGCCGACAGGCCTTCGCGCTTCAACAGGTTCAGCACGCCGACGATGCCGTTCATCGGGGTGCGGATTTCGTGGCTGACCGAGGCCAGGAAGCTCGACTTCGACGCCGTCGCCGATTCCGCCAGCTGGCGGGCCTCGGTCAGGGCCAGTTCCTGGCGCTTCTGGTTGTCGATGTCGTGCAGCAGGCCGATGCCGCGCACCGGCGCGCCTGAGGCGTCGCACTCGGTCTGCCAGTAGACGCGCACCCACATCGGCCCTTCCGGGCGCATGACCCGGGCCTCCAGTGAGACGGCGCGGCCGGCGGCGATGCTGGCCTCGCCCAGGTGGCGCATGGCGTCGCGCTCGTCGGGGTGGAAGATGATCCGGGGGTCGTCGGCGGCCGAGGCGGCGTCGAGCGTGCCCTGGCCCATGAGGTTGCGGAACTCCGGCGTCGACCAGTACTTGGCCTCGGCATAGTCATAGCCGAACACCCCGGCGCGGGCGGCCGACAGCGCCAGCTTCAGCCGGCTGGTGCTGGTGTTGGCGTCGTCGCGGGCCTGGGCCAGGTCGGTGACGTTCTGGCTCAGGCCATACATCTCGTAGTGGCCGGACTTCAGCTTGCGCCCGGACCGGTAGAGCACCCGCAGGTGGCGCCAGCCGCCGTCGCCGGTGCGGTAGCGGATCAACGCCTCGTCGGTGCCTTCCTCGGTGGTCAGGCGCTCGCGGATGGCGGTGTCGGTGGCCCGATCGTCCTCGTGCTGGATCGACTGCAGCACATGCACCGGCACCGGATCCTGATTGCCGCCGCCGTGTCCCAGGGAGAGTTCGCTGGGAAAATGGTAGAGGCCGGTGTCGGGGTCATAGCGCCAGATGCCGACCTCGGCGTCGTGCATCAGCCGGCCGCGGGCGGCGAAGTCGGCCTTCATCCGCTCCAGCACGCTGCGCTCGCCGGTGACGTCGACCAGGCTGGCCAGGATGTGGTCGCCCTCGTGCTGCAGGTCGAGGCGCAGCCAGCGCGGCCCGTCGGCGCACTGGAACTCGAAGGTCTGCACGCCTTCGCCGGTCGGCGCATCGGTCGCCGCCGAGCGGATGCGCTGGCCGAGCGGCTCGCCGGTCAGGCTGGGCGCCGGAACCTGCAGCAGGTCTGCGAAAGCGGCGTTGGCCTCAAGGATCCGCAGCTCGCCGTCGAGCACGGCCATGGGGATCGGCAGGGTCGCGAAACCCAGGCCGTGCGACCCCCCGGTCCCGGCGTCCTTCGTGGCGTGCAGTGCGGCCATGCCCGTATCATCGGGCGCGCAGGTTAAGGTCTTCCTCCCAAAACGCGGCGACTTCCCGGCATATCGCCGCAGCGTGGGCTTTCGAATGAGCGGTATGGCCGCGCGCGCATGACGGCTTGATTGTCGCCGCGTCACCTCTAGCCTGATGCGTCAAAAGCTACCCAGGCCAAAGCCTGCCCAGGATCTTAGGACCACAATCATGACCGACACGCTCGACGCCGCGGCCGCCGCCGACGACCTGGGCTTCGACCCCGCCGCCCTGCGCGCCAAGTACCGCCAGGAACGCGACAAGCGGCTGCGCGCCGACGCCAGCGAGCAGTACCGCGAGATCGCCGGCGATTTCGCCCACTATCTGGACGACCCCTATGTCTCGCCGGGCTTCAACCGCCCCGCGCTCACCGACGAGGTCGAGGTGGTGGTGGTCGGTGGCGGGTTCGGCGGCTTGCTGGCCGGCGCGCGCCTGCGCGAGGCCGGGCTGACCGACATCCGGGTCATCGAGAAGGGCGGCGACTTCGGCGGCACCTGGTACTGGAACCGCTATCCGGGCGCCGCCTGCGACGTGGAAAGCTACATCTACCTGCCGCTGCTCGAAGAGATCGGGTTCATCCCCAAGGAGAAGTACACGCCCGCGCCGGAAATCCTGGCGCACTGCCGTTCGATCGGCGAGCACTTCGATCTCTACAAGGGCGCGCTGTTCCAGACCGAGGTCACCAACATGGCCTGGGACGAAGCCCAGGCCCGCTGGATCGTCGAGACCAACCGGGGCGACAAGCTGCGCGCCCGCTTCGTGGTCATGGCCAACGGCCCGCTGCACCGGCCGAAGCTCCCCGGCATCCCGGGTGTCGAGACCTTCAAGGGCCATTCCTTCCACACCAGCCGCTGGGACTACGGCTACACCGGCGGCACAGCCGAGGGCGGGCTTTCCGGTCTCGCCGGCAAGCGGATCGGCCTGATCGGCACGGGCGCCACGGCGGTGCAGTGCGTGCCGCATCTGGGCGCGAGCGCCGGTGAACTCTTCGTCTTCCAGCGCACGCCGTCCTCCATCGACGTGCGCAACAACCGGCCGACCGACCCCGATTGGGCGAATGCGCTGAAGCCCGGCTGGCAGAAAGAGCGGATGGACAACTTCACCATCCTGACCAGCGGCGGGTTCCAGACCGAGGACCTGGTGAAGGACGGCTGGACCGACATCATCGGCAACATCCTGCTGCTGGCCCGCAAACAGGCCGAAGCGGGCAAGACCATCGGCAATCCCGCCGACTTGATGCAGCTCGCCGACTTCAAGAAGATGGAACAGGTCCGCTCACGCGTGGACGCCATCGTCGAGGACCAGGCCACGGCTGAGGCGTTGAAGCCCTACTACAACCAGTTCTGCAAACGGCCGTGCTTCCACGACGACTACCTGGCGACCTTCAACCGGCCCAACGTCCATCTGATCGACACGCAGGGCAAAGGCGTCGAGCGGATCACCGAAAAGGGCATCGTGGCGGGCGGCGTCGAGTACGAGCTCGACTGCATCGTCTACGCCACCGGCTTTGAGGTCGGCACCACCTACGCGCGGCGCGCCGGCTACGAACTGCACGGCCGCGACGGCGTGACCCTGACCGACAAGTGGGCGGACGGCGTCTCGACCCTGCACGGCATCTACAGCCACGGCTTTCCCAACGTCTTCCTGATCTCCAACACCCAGTCCGGCTTCTCGGTGAACTTCCCGCACATGATCAACGAGCAGGCCAGGCACATCGCCCACGTCCTGGGCCACGCCACCGAGCGGCAGGTGCGCGTGGTCGAGGCGAGCCAGGAGGCCGAGGACGCCTGGGTCCAGACGATCATCGACCTCTCGATCCAGCGCCAGGCCTTCCTCGAGGAATGCACGCCCGGCTACTACAACAACGAGGGCAACGTCCGCGCCATGAGCGTCCGCAACGGCTCCTACGGCGCCGGCCCCGTGGCCTTCGTAAAAGTGCTCGAAGACTGGCGCGCCGATGGCGGGCTGCAGGGGCTGGAGCTCAGCTAGGGTAACACCCGCTCCGCCAGCTCATTGAACGCGTCGCGCACCTGGGCCGGGTTTTCGATCCAGGGGAAATGGCCGGCGTCGTCGATCAAGCGGTCGATCACATTGGGGGTCTGGAACTCGGGGCGATCCCATCCGCCTTGCCAGACGATGCGGTCGTCCCGGCCCGCCAGGCGAAGGACGGGAATCGTCGTCGGCCACCACCGCGCCCGGTAGACGCGATCGAAATGGGCGTCGGACCAGTCCACGGCGGCGGCGTTGTAGGGCATGCGCGCCAGCAGGTCCCGCCCACGCGCGACGCCGGCCGGCGTGAAGTTCCATTCCGCCGAGGCCACGGCGATGGCCGCAATGGTCTCGTCCCGGCGATCGGCCTCGTAGATCGCCGTGGCCGCTTCAACGGCGGGCAGCGGGTGGCGCTGGGTCATCTCGACGAAGTGGGACGTCCAGGCCGCGTCCGGCGCGGTGTCGAGCAGCGCCAGGCCGCGCACCACGCCGTCGAGCGCGGGGGTGTCGAGCAGGTACATGCCCCCCGTCGAGTGACCGACGAAAACCGGATTGTCCACGGCCTGCGCCGCCTCCAGAACCGCGTGAGGCCAGACCTCGAACGGATCGGCCGGCGCGCCGGAGGGAGACCTGTTGGAGCCATCGCCGGGAAGATCGACCAGCCAGATCGTCCCCGGCACGGACAAGGTGTCCGCCAGCTCCTGCAGACTTTCCGAGCCGATACCTGGCCCACCCGGCAGCAGCAGCCAGCTGAGCTCACCCTCGCGCGCCACCGCTTTTCGCAGTCGCACGCCATGCTCCGTGAACAGAGTTTCTGGCATGGCGGGATCCTGCATCGAAGCGGCGTGGGCGTTAAATGTCCCAGTTCCAACACGGCGCCAAGGACCGGTCATGGCGCGGGATTGGGGGGAGGGATTACCCGTCCCCGTCATTCCTGAGTTCAGCTAGGCCGGGCCGCCGCCCTAGGACCAGGACAGGTGACAAGTCCTTGGGGAGCCGCGCCCAAATGGCATCTGTATGCGCGATGGTGTCTCAGCCCGTTGAACCATCGTTGACGGTCACGCGCTTACCGCTTCCATAGGACTCCGGCGCGATCGCGTCGGCTTCCACCGACCACAGGAACGCCCCCTGTCCCGAGCCTTTGTCCCGCCCTCCGGATGGCAGCAAGCCGGCCTCGCCATGACGGCGCTGGTCGACGCGCACGATTGGGCGGCGACCCCGCTCGGTTCGCGAGAGTCCTGGTCGCCCAGCCTGCGGCAGGCCGTAGCCACCGTCCTGGCGTCGGGTTTTCCGATGGCGCTGCGCTGGGGACCAGAATTCGTCCTCATCTACAACGACGGCTATCGGCCGATCCTGGGCGACAAGCACCCTGGCGGCCTGGGCCGCCCGGCTCGCGAGGTGTGGTCTGAGGTCTGGGAAGTCATCCGCCCGGCGCACGAGGCGATCTTCCGGCGAGAGACCAATTCAATCTTTGCCGAGGATCTGCCGCTGCGCGTGCAGCGTCGGGACGCGGCGTGGGAGGACGCGCGGTTCACCCTCAGTTACAGCCCGATCGAGGATGCCACCGAGGACCTCGGGATCGGCGGCATCATGGTCACGGCCATCGAGACGACGGCGCGGGTCTCGGCTGAGGCCGCATTGCGCGCCAGCGAGGCGGCCCTGCAGGAGAGCCGTAGCTACCTCAACGACCTGCTGAGATCCTCTGGCGAAGCCTTCTACGCGGTCGATCGCGAGGGCGTCACCACGCTCTGCAACGACGCCTTCCTGCGCACTCTGGGCTTCGACGCCGAAGATCAGGTGATCGGCCGCAAGCTCCACGACGTCATCCACCACACCCATCCGGATGGGACGGCCTACGACAAGGTCGACTGCCCGATCTACCAGTGCGCCGGGACCGGCGTCGCCGCTCACGTTGAGCACGAGAGCTTCTACAGGGCGAACGGCAAGCCGTTTCCCGTCGAATACTGGGTCAATCCGATCTATCGCGAGGGCGTCCAACTGGGCGCGATCTGCACGTTCATCGACATCACGGAACGCCGCGCCGCTGAGCAGAGTCTTGCGCAGAGCGAGGCGCAGTTCCGCGCCTTCGCCCAGGCCGTTCCGAACCACGTGTGGTCGGCGACCCCGGACGGCGCCTTGAACTGGTTCAACGAGCGGGTCTACGCCTACAGCGGAGCCGTTGAGGCCGACCTTCTGGGCGCGGGCTGGCCTGCATCCCAGCGACTGGGCCAAACTCGCGGCCGGTTTGGTCATCCTCAAGAGCCCGATCGTGAACGGTGTGTTCCCGGGACTGCACTACCCGACGCTAGACGGCTCGATGTGGACGATCGCCTATGAGTTCCGCTGCTACATCATGGCCGCCCTGCTGGGCCTGATGGGGTTCTACCGCCATCGCCTTTGGCTGCTGGCGCTCACCACCGCCGTGATCCTCGCGAACCTGCTGTTTCTATTTCCGATCGGCCAGCAGATCATCCACATCCTGCGACCGACCAACGCGCTTCTGGGCGAGCCTGGACCTACGATCCGTCTGACCGGCGCCTTTCTCGCGGGCGCCTGTTTCCGGGTCTTCCGCCTGAAGTACCAGGGACGGATCGCCTTGCTCAGCGCGGCGCTGTTGGTCGCGGGCATGTTCGTCCCGGCGATCGCCGAGCCATGCCTGATCGTGCTTGGCGGCTATGTGCTCTTCTGGGCGGCGTTCAACCTGACCTGGCGACCGCTGCGCACCCTCAACGCCAAGGACGACATCTCCTACGGCCTCTATCTCTATGCGTGGCCGGTGGCGATGCTGCTGATCTGGTATTGGCGCGACATCCCCATCTGGACGCTTGGCTTCCTGACACTGGCGGCGTCGGTCGCCCTTGGCGCGCTCAGCTGGTGGACTATCGAAAAGCCAAGCCTCGCGCTGAAATCCAAGCTCGGCGCATGACCTGCCGCCGTTGGCGATCCCGCCGATCTTCCCGTCATCCGGTCTAGCTGGTAGTCACTCACCCATGCTGCAAAACCCGTTTTCGAACTCGCCAGTCCGTATCGCGGTCCTGGGTCTTGGCTATGTCGGCCTGCCGCTGGCGGTGGCGTTCGCCGAGCACTTCGATGTGCTGGGGTTCGACATCAACGCCGGACGTGTCGCCGAGCTGTCGCGTAGCGAGGACCGCACGATGGAGGTGACGCCGGACGAGCTGAAAGCGGCCACGCGCCTGAGCTTCAGCTCCAACGCCGAGGACCTGAAGGCGTGCAACGTCTTCGTCGTCACGGTGCCCACACCGATCGACGAGAATAAACGCCCCGATCTGACGGCCCTGCTGGCGGCCAGCCGCACCGTGGGCGCGGCGATCTCCAAGGGCGGCGTGGTGGTCTATGAATCCACCGTCTATCCCGGCGCGACCGAGGACGACTGCATCCCGGTGGTCGAGAAGGTCTCGGGCCTGACCTACAATCGCGACTTCTACGCCGGCTACAGCCCCGAGCGGGCCAATCCGGGCGACCCAAACCACCGGCTGGCCAATATCATGAAGGTGACTGCCGGCTCGACGCCGGAGGCCGCGGCCTTCGTCGACGCGCTCTATGGCTGTGTGGTGCCGGCCGGCACTCACTGCGCCAGCTCGATCCGTGTGGCCGAGGCGGCCAAGGTGATCGAGAACACCCAGCGCGACCTGAACATCGCGCTGATCAACGAGTTCGCCCTGATCTTCCGCCGCATGGGGCTCGACACCAGCGAGGTGCTGGCCGCAGCCGGCACCAAATGGAATTTCCTGAATTTCCGCCCAGGCCTGGTGGGCGGGCACTGCATCGGGGTCGATCCCTACTATCTCACCCACAAGGCTCAGGCGCTTGGCTATCACCCGCAGGTGATCCTGGCGGGTCGCCGGATCAACGACCTGATGGGCGGCTATGTCGCGCGCGAACTGATCAAGGAACTGATCCGTCGCGGCGGCACGCCCAAAGGCTCGCGCATCCTGGTGATGGGCCTGACCTTCAAGGAAAACTGCCCGGACCTGCGCAATACCCGCGTCATCGACATCATCGGCGAGCTGAATGAATACGCCGCCACTGTCGATGTCTGGGACCCCTGGGTCGACGCGGCGGAAGCGAAGCATGAATACGGCCTTGATGTGATCGCCGCGCCCAAGGATGGCGCCTACGATGCCATCGTGCTTTCCGTCGCGCATAGCCAGTTCGCCGAGATGGGCGCAGCCAAGATCCGCGCGCTCGGCAAGCCGGACTCGGTGCTGTTCGACGTGAAGGGCATGCTGCCGCTGGGTTCGGCGGACCTGCGTCTCTAGGGGGGCCTGGCATGACGACGCGGATCTTTCTGCGCGACGATGATGTAGGGGCGCTTACGCCGGCCTTGAAGGATTTCGTGGGCCAGTTCGCGGAGCGCGGCCTGCCGGTCAGCTATCAGATCATTCCCGAGCGGTTCACCGCCGAGGCGGCTGAGTTCATGCTGGCCGAACGGGCCAAGGCGCCAACCTTGATCGAGTTCGGCCAGCACGGCCTGCGGCATGAAATGCAGGTCGGTGGAAAGACCGAATATTACGAGTTCGGTCCGGAGCGGACCTATGCTCAGCAACTGGCCGACATCGAGGCCGGCAAGGCGCTGCTGACCGCGCGGTTGGGCGCGGGGGAACGCCTGCAGGTGTTCACGCCGCCGCGGCACCGATACGACCGCAATACGTTGAACGCGGTCCGCGAGACCGGATTTTCGGTGCTGTCGGCTTCGAGCTACACGAGCCTGCCGCACCGGACGGCCTATGCCGTCGGACGTGTGCTGGGGTTGACCAATCTCGGGCGCCCGGGCGTGCCCTGGCACGGGCGGCGGCGGCCCGATTGCGGGCTTTTCGAACTCTCCGTCGCCGTGGGTGTCGACGATGGGGCCAATCTGGCGGGAAGCGTCGATGCAGTTCTGGCGGGGATCGAGCAGGCGCGGCGGCACACCTCGACCGTCGGGTTGCTGTTCCACCACGAAGTGTTCGGGCGGCCAGGCGCCGAGGGCTATCTGGAGGAGCTGCTGAGCTGGCTCATCCGGACGCCCGACGCGACCTTCCACGCGATTGGTGCGCTCCACAACGAGCTGGACGCCGCGGCGGAATGACCGATCTCAAGGCGCGGGGCGATGCGCCGCAGCGGGCTCGCCCGGCTTGCCGGGCTATGGACGCGCCTGTATTTCTTAACTCTACCCCCGCTATCACGCCTGCGAAGGCCCGCCGCCGCGCGGCCGCGGGCCGTTCCTGACCTGAGGGATTTTTGGTGCTCGGAATCAAGACAATCGGCAACGCCACCCTGGTAGCCTACGAAGACGTTCCGGTTCTGGCGACCGATCCTTGGTTTGGCGCCGAGGACGACGCCTATTTCGGCAGCTGGACTCTGTCGCACATCATTCCGGCCGACATCCGCCAGGACATCTTGGACGCCAAGTACATCTGGTTCTCCCACGGCCATCCAGATCACCTGAACCCGAACTCGGTCCAGCGCCTGAAGCACTCCCAGATCCTGTTGCCCGATCACGTCGGCGACCGGATCAAGAAGGACCTGCTGGAGCAGGGCTACAACGTCCAGACTCTGCCGGACCGCGAATGGGTCTCGCTGTCGAAGCGCATCCGGGTGTTCTGCATTTCCGACTATATCCAGGATGCGGTGCTGCTGGTCGAGGTCGGCGGCCGGCTCTTCATCAACATGAATGACTCGGGCGCCCGGGCGCGGCTGAACGTGATCCCGAAGATCGCGCGCGGCTACAAGGACTCCTACCTGCTGCGTCTGAGCGGGTACGGCGACGCCGACATGATCAACTTCTTCGATGAAGAGGGGAACCGTAAGACGCCGCTCCAGAACCACGAGGTCGGCAAATTCCTGGGTCAATACGCGCAGCGAGTGGGGGCGAAGAACGTGATCCCGTTCAGCTCCTTCCACCACTATCAGCGCGAGGATTCGGCCTGGGGCAACGCCTACACGACCCCGATGACGGCCTATAAGGAGGGCTTCGATTCCCGCCTGGCGGGATACATCGACCCCTTCGTCTGGATCGACTGCGTCACCGGTGAGATCAAGCCCATCTCACCCGAGGACGCCCCGGCGATCCTGCGCCCGTCGGAGGACTTCGGCGACAACTGGTCCGACGAGTTCGAGGCTGGGGACCACGCGCTCCTCGATGACTATTTCAAGCGGAAGGCCGGCCTGCACGACGTCCTGGGCTTCCTGACCTTCAAGGTCGGGTCGAAGTCGCACACCGTCGACCTGGGTGGGCCAAAGGAAAAGGGCATCACCTTCGAAGTTCCGCGGGGAAGCCTCATGGCCGCGGTCGACTACCGGGTTTTCGACGATCTGCTGATCGGCAACTACATGAAGACCACGCTGCACAATGTGGAGTCGCTGTACAATCCGAACTTCAATTTCATTGTCGCTAAATACGGCGATAACGGCGGCGCGGAGACCAAGGCCGAGGTTCGCGCTTACCTCGAGCAGTACCGGAAGCGGTCCGGGACCGTCGATTGGGTGATGCACCAGTTCGGCCGCGAAGGTCACACGCTCTTCCGGCGCTACGTGCAGAGGGATTCCAAGTTCTACGCCATGGCCCGGGACGTCTATTCCAAGGCTCTGCGCACCTGACGCTGCCTCTAGCGCACGATCCTAGCGGCGTCGGTCCGGGTCAGGGCCGGTAGTAGTCCAGGTACCAGTCCACGAAGGCGCCGATGCCGAACTCGATGGAGGTCGAGGGCGCATAGTCCAGGGCGGCCTTGGTCTCCTCGACGTCGGCCTCGGTGCGGGCGACATCGCCGGGCTGCATGGGGAGCAGGTTGATCTCCGCCTTCTTGCCGAGCTTTTCCTCCAGGACCTCGATGTAGCGCATCAGCTCGACCTTCTGGCTGTTGCCGAGGTTGAGTACGCGCCACGGGGCGACGCCGCTGGTGGCCGGGTCGGGGTTTTGCGGATCCCAGGCGGGGTTGACCTTGGTCGGGCGGTCGACGGCGGCGACCAGGCCCGAAACGATGTCCTCTACATAGGTGAAATCGCGCTGCATCTTGCCGAAGCCGTAGACGTCGATCGGCCGGCCCGCGAGGATCGCCTCGGTGAACTTGAAGAGCGCCATGTCCGGCCGGCCCCACGGGCCGTAGACGGTGAAGAAGCGGAAGCCCGTCGAGGGGAAGCCGAACAGGTGCGAATAGGAGTGCGCCATGCCCTCGTTGGCGAGCTTGGTCGCCGCATAGAGGGTGATCGGGTGGGTCGCGGGATTGTGGACGTTGAAGGGCATGTTGCCGTTCGCGCCATAGACCGAGCTGGTGGACGCATAGACCAGGTGCTTCGGCTGGGTCGCGCGGCAGCCTTCGAGGATGTTCAGAAAGCCCACGACGTTGGAGTCGACATAGGTGCGCGGGCTTTCCAAGCTGTAGCGGACGCCCGCTTGGGCGGCGAGGTTGACCACCGCGTCGGGTTGGACCTCGGCGAAAAGAGCTGAGACGCCGTCGCGGTCGGCGAGGTCGATCTGCGCGT
This sequence comes from uncultured Alphaproteobacteria bacterium, assembly GCA_903822175.1. Classification (GTDB taxonomy): domain Bacteria; phylum Pseudomonadota; class Alphaproteobacteria; order Caulobacterales; family Caulobacteraceae; genus Phenylobacterium. The sequence goes on along the minus strand of CAIJOB010000021.1, from coordinate 15,605 downwards.
GCCGGTAGCCCTTGTTCTGTTCCAGGATCGCGCGGCGGGCCGCCTTCAGCTTGGGGTCGTAGTAGGCGTTCATGATGTCGAGGCCGACGACCTCGTCGCCGCGCGCCAGGAGACGGCGCGACAGGTGGAAGCCGATGAACCCGGCCGAGCCGGTGACCAGGACCTTCATGGCGCCTCGAACCCTCTCATTTTCGTCCAGCCTTTGCAGTTAGCGCTGAAATCTCGACGACGCAGCGCATCGCTACCGCTAGGCTTTCTGACGTTCAGATACGGGGCTGTCATGAAGATTTCCTACTTCGCGCTCGGCGCGGCCTTGCTCTGCGGCGCCGCGCCGGCGGTGGCGATGGCCAAGGCGCCGGTCACCCACGAGGCGATCTGGATGATGAAACGGGTCGGCGCGCCCGTGGTCAGCCCCGACGGCAAGTGGGTGATTTATTCGGTGGTCGAGCCGTCCTACGAACCGGACAAGGCGGTCAGCGACCTGTGGCTGGTGCCCACGGCCGGCGGGACACCCAAGCGGCTGACCAACACCAAGGCAGGCGAGGGCGGTGTCTCCTGGTCACCGGATTCGATGAAGATCGCCTTCACCACCAAGCGCGAGGGCGACGAGGTCGATCAGGTCTACGTGCTGGACATCACCGGCGGCGGCGAGGCACGCCGCGTGACGAGCCTGTCGACCGCGGCGGCCAATCCGAAATGGCGGCCGGACGGCCAGGCAATCCTGTTCGAGACCATGGTGTGGCCGGGCGCGCTCACCGACGAGGCCAACAAGAAGGCCGCCGCCGACAAGAAGGCGCGAAAATACAACGTCCGCACCTATGAGCACTTCCCGATCCGCTACTGGAATGAGTGGCTGGACGAGCGTCTGCCGACCGTCGAGGTGGTGGGCCTGGAACCCGGCGCGAAGCCGAAGGACATCCTGTCGCCGACCAAGCTGGCGCACACACCGGGCTTCTCCGGACCCGAGGGCGAGACTTCGATTTCGCTATCGCCGGTCTGGAGCCCTGACGGCAAGGAGGTGCTGTTCTCGGCGACCGTGGAACACTGGAACGCCGCCTACAGCGAAGTGAACTACCAACTCTGGCGCCTGCCGGCCGAGGGCGGCGAGGCGACGCCTGTCACGCCCGAAAAGGGTGGTTTCCGTGAGCCCACCTTCAGCGCCGACGGCAAGACGCTCTATTTCAACTACAATCCCCGCGTTGAGGGCGAGGTCTACAACCTGGCCCGCTTCTCGAAGGTGGCGTGGCCGGCGGGCGGCGAGATCATCCAGGTCGCCAAGGACTTCGACCGCGAGCCTGAACGGTTCCAGATCACGCCTGACGGCAAGACCGCCTACATCCTGGTCCCCGAGGCCGGGAAGACCAACCTCTACAGCGTGCCGACCGCGGGCGGGAAGCCGGCGCTGGTGATGGAACCGGCGACCGGCGGCTACCGCGCCTTGTCCATCCCGCAGAAGGCCGCCAAGCCGCTGTTGATCGCCAACTTCGCAAGCTCGGTGAGCCCGCAGGAGATCGTGCGCATTGATCCGGTGGCCAAGACGCACGCGAACCTGACGAACGTGGACACCGCCGAGGCGGCGAACTTCGACTGGGCGCCGCCGATCCACTTCGATTTCGTCAGCGCCGGCGGGCGCAAGATCCACAACATGATCTTCCTGCCGCCGGGCTTCGACCCGGCGAAGAAGTACCCGCTGCTGGTGTTCATTCACGGCGGCGCGGCCAGCATGAATTCGGACCAGATCAGCCTGCGCTGGAACTACCATCTGCTGGTCCAGCCCGGATACGTGATGCTGATGAGCGACTACACGGGCTCGACTGGCTACGGGGAGAAGTTCGCCCAGGCGATCAAGATGGACCCGTTGAAGACGCCGGGCCTGGAGATCGACCAGGCGGTGAACGAGGCGCTGAAGCGCTATTCCTACATCGATGGGAGCAAGATGTGCGCGCTCGGCGCCAGCTATGGCGGCCACCTGGTGAACTGGCTGGAGGCGACGACCACCCGCTACAAATGCCTGGTCAGCCACGCCGGCGAAGTGGATCTGCTCACCCAGTGGGGCACCAGCGACGGCATCTACAATCGCGAGGTCACCAACGGCGGGCCGCCCTGGGAGGGAAATCCGGTCTGGAAGGACCAGAGCCCGATCACCTACGCCAAGAACTGGAAGACCCCGATGCTGCTCTCCATCGGCGAGCGGGACTTCCGGGTGCCGATCAACAACACGCTGGAAAACTGGTCGACCCTGCAGCGGATGAAGGTGCCGAGCCGCCTGCTGGTGTGGCCGGACGCCTGGCACTGGATCCTGAAGCCCGAGGACAGCCGCCACTTCTATTCCGAGGTCGACACCTGGCTGGCGCACTACCTGAAGGACGGTCCGGCGCCACCTTCGTCCGCGGCGATGACCATGACGAAATGATCGATTTGGCTGCGTCTGGGCGCGACCTGGAGCCGTAATTTTACGGGACGGTGGGGAATCGCTGGCGCGCAGTATGCAGGCGGGCGATCAGCCTCTATGAGACTGTGCGAAAATGACCGTAGCGGTGAGTGATTCCGCCCGGTGAAGTGGGGCCAGGGAGCGTCAGTATGAGCCAACGCATCGTCCCGGGACTCGAGCCCGCGCCGACGAAACACGCGAAGCTGCTGCAGTGGGTTCGTGAGATCGCCGCGCTGACCGAGCCGGACCGGGTGCGCTGGTGCGACGGATCGGACGCCGAGTGGACCGAGCTGACCGGGGAACTGGTCGCGGCCGGCACGCTGAAACAGCTCAATCCCGCCAAACGGCCCAATTCCTTCTACGCCGCCTCCGACCCGCGTGACGTGGCGCGCGTCGAGAGCCGCACCTTCATCTGCTCGGAAAACCCCGAAGATGCGGGCCCGACCAACAACTGGCTCGATCCCGCCGAGATGCGCGCCGACCTGAAGGACCTGTTCAAGGGCTGCATGCAGGGCCGCACGATGTACGTCGTGCCGTTCTGCATGGGGCCGCTGGGCTCGAAGATCAGCGCCATCGGCGTCGAGATCACGGATTCGGCCTACGTGGCCGTATCGATGAAGATCATGACGCGGATGGGCCAGGCCGCCCTCGACCAGCTCGGCGAGGACGGCTTTTTTGTGCCAGCCGTGCACTCGGTGGGCGCGCCGCTGGCGGTCGGGCAAGCCGACGTCGCCTGGCCCTGCAACGAGATCAAATACATCGTCCATTTCCCCGAGAGCCGGGAGATCTGGTCCTACGGCTCGGGCTACGGCGGCAACGCGCTGTTGGGCAAGAAGTGCTTCGCGCTGCGCATCGCCTCTGTGATGGCCCGCGACGAGGGCTGGTTCGCCGAGCACATGCTGATCCTGAAGCTGACGTCGCCGCAGGGCGAGGTGCGCTTTGTGACGGCCGCCTTCCCCAGCGCATGTGGCAAGACCAACATGGCCATGCTGCAGCCGACGCTGGCCGGCTGGAAGGCCGAGACGATCGGGGACGACATCTGCTGGATGCGCTTTGGCGACGACGGCCGGCTCTATGCGGTGAACCCCGAGGCCGGCTTCTTCGGCGTCGCGCCCGGCACTGGCGAGAGCACCAATAAGAACGCGGTCGCGGCCCTGCACGCCAACTCGATCTTCACCAACGTGGCCCTGACCGACGATGGCGATGTCTGGTGGGAAGGCCTGACCGATGAGCCGCCGGCGCATCTGACTGACTGGCGCGGCAAGAGCTGGACGCCGGATAGCCTGGAGTCCGCCGCGCATCCCAACGCCCGCTTCACCGTGCCGGCCTCGCAGACCCCGGTGATCGCTCCGGAGTGGGAAGACCCAGCCGGCGTGCCGATCTCCGCCATCCTGTTCGGCGGCCGCCGCGCGAGCGCTGTGCCGCTGGTCAACGAGGCCCGCGACTGGGCGCACGGCGTGTTCATGGCCTCCAACGTGGCCTCCGAGGGCACGGCGGCGGCAGAGAATTCGATCGGCGAGCTTCGCCGCGACCCGTTCGCGATGCTGCCCTTCTGCGGCTACAACATGGGCGACTATTTCGCCCATTGGCTGGAGCGGGGCGCCACGGCCAAGGACCCGTCCAAGCTGCCGCGCATCTACTTCGTCAACTGGTTCCGCAAGGACGAGCGCGGCAAGTTCGTCTGGCCGGGCTACGGCGAGAACGCCCGCGTGCTGAAGTGGATCGTCGACCGGCTGGAAGGTCGCGCCGAGGTGGTGGATACGCCGATTGGCCGTCTGCCCGCGCCCGGCAGCCTGGACGTGACCGGCCTGGGCCTCAGCCCGGCGCAGCTAGACCTGCTGCTGACCGTCGACGCCGAGATCTGGAAGCAGGAAGCGGCCCTGGTGCCTGCCTTCTACGAACGCTTCGGCGAGCACCTGCCGGCCGCGCTCTGGGCCGAACTGGAAGCCCTGAAAGCCCGCCTGGAAGACGCCGGCGCGGACTCGGCGATGGTGGCCGCGGAGTAGGCGGCCGACACGATCCAGATACGAAGAGGGCCGCGGGTTACCGCGGCCCTTTTTCATTGGAGGTTCAACCGGCCGGCGTCAGCCGTTGGCGACGACCCGCAGGGTGGGCGCGGCGCCGGGGCGTTCGCCGCGGATCTGGGCCACCAGCTCAAAGAGGGCGCGGCGCACGCCGTCCACGTCGCCACGGTCGGCCAGGACTTCCAGCTCGGCGAGGTGGGCCGAGGAGACGCGCAGCGCGGAGTTGGAGACCACTTCCAGCACCTTGTGGGCGCAGGGGAGCGAGCGTTCGGTCTCGTCCAGCAGGGCTTCGGTGAGCTTCTCGCCGGGGCGCAGACCGGTGATCTCGATCTCGATCTCCTTGCCGGGCGTGCGGCCGGAAAGCGCTATCATCTGGCGGGCGAGGTCCATGATGCGGACCGGCTCGCCCATCTCCAGCAGGAAAAGGCGCGCATCGCGGCCTTCGCCCTCGGCGCAGGTGGCGGTGGCGTGCAGGACCAGCTGGCTCGCCTCCGGAAGGGTCATGAAGAACCGTTCCATGTCCGGGTGGGTCACGGTGACCGGGCCGCCGCGCTCGATCTGCGACTTGAAGATCGGCACCACCGAGCCGCCGGAGCCGAGGACATTGCCGAAGCGCACGGCGGAGAAGCGCGCGCCCTGGCCGCCGTTCTGCTGGGCCTGGATGACGCTCTCGGCCAGGCGCTTGGTGGCGCCCATGACGTTGGTGGGGTCCACGGCCTTGTCGGTGGAGATCAGGACCATCTGGCCGGCGCCGCAGCCCTTGGCCGCCTCGGCGACGTTCCAGGTGCCGATGACATTGGTCAGCACGCCTTCGCAGGGGTGCTGCTCGACCATGGACACGTGTTTCAGGGCCGCGGCGTGGAAGACCAGGTCGGGCTTCTCGCCGTTGAAGGCCTGGAGGACGCGGGCGGCGTTGCGGACGTCGCAGAGCACCGCCTGGCGCGACATGCGCGGGAAGGTCTCGGCCATTTCGCGGTCGATTTCGAAGAGCGAAGTCTCTGAAAAGTCTAGCAAAGTGAGGTGGGCGCAGTGGAAGGCGGCGACCTGACGGCAGAGCTCTGTGCCGATGGAGCCGCCGGCGCCAGTGACCAGGATGCGGCGGCCGCGGATTAGGTTGCCGATGGCCACGCGGTCGAGCTCGATCGGCTCTCGGGCCAGGAGCTCTTCGATGTTGATGTCCCGCATCGGCAGCAGGGTGACGCCGTCGTGCTGGGCGAGTTCGACGATGGAGGGCAGGCGCAGCAGGCGGATGCCGTCGGTCTTCAGGCGGCCGAGCTGGTCGGCGGTGAGGCCCTTCAGGCGGCCGGGCTCTTCCAGGAACAGGATGGAGCGGGGATAGCGGTTCCAGCGGCGCAGGTCGGCCAGGGCCTCGTCGAGGTTTTCCAGGCTCTCGATGACGCAGACGCCGCGCACCTGCTGGCCGACGTCGCGCGGATCGAGGCCGATGATGCCGACCGGCGTGTGGCTGCGGTCATGGCTGCGGGCGATGTCGCGCAGATAGCTGTCGGCGAGCGAGGGCGGTCCGATGAGCAGCAGGGAGGGCGACTGGTTGATTCGGTCGCTGACCGTCTTCAGCGGCGAGAAGCTCTCCAGGGCGTGCTCATGTAGGGCGCGGCGCAGGATGCGCACGCCCATGGAGCCGACCATCTGGAACATTGGCGCCAGGAACAGCGTCGAGCGCGGCAGGCCGTGGGCTCGGTCGATCACGAACACCCAGAGCAGGAAGACGCCGACGGTGAGGAGCGCGATGCGCGCCAACACCAGAGCGTCGGGAATGGAGGCGTAGCGCCACGGCGAAAGCTCGCGGCGGAACAGCATGCTGAAACCACCGGCCAGCGCCGCGTAGAGCACCACCAGTTGGACGACGGTCAGCGACGCAGCGTCGGCCATGTCGGGGCCCGCGCCGGAGCCGGCGGAGATCGCGACCAGATAGGCGAGACCGAAGGCCAGGGCCGCCAGGACGACATCAGCGAGGATGGTCTGGGCTCGAAAAGCCATCCTCTCCATCCGCTGCGCTCCGTGAACTCTTCGAATCGTCGACATAGACTTGGGAGGTCGACCGTCTACCGAAACCGACGGGACAGGGCGTTCCCGCGCGCGTTGTTGCGCGTAACGCACATTCCCGAGCCCTTCTCCGCTCACGATGTATCTATCGTGAGCGGAGAAGGGCTCCAGAGGTAAGCAACGACCCTGTTTATCCCAATCGGCTTGAAGGAAGCCAATCGGGACAGGGTCTGCGCGCACCCACGAGCCGGCGGACCTTAGAAACCACTGAAGAATGAAGCAATTGAAAAGCCGCCGCCCCCTAAAGAGCGGCGGCTTCCCAGGAAGCGTCCGTGAGAGCCTGAGAGGGCTTAGATTAGAACAGGACGCCGGTTTCGATCATGGCGCGGGCTTGGTCGTCCTTGTTGCCGAACTTGCCGAATTCGGCGCCCGGCGTGCCCGACCCGATCTTGGTGTAGGAGAACTCGCCGCGGACGAAATAGGTCTTGAACTGCAGGGTGGGCGTGAGCGTGAACGACCACGCGTCGCTCTTGGTCCCGTAGAGCAGAGCGACCTGCGAGCCCGACGAGGAGATGTACTCGACCCGGGCGGCCAGGTTGAACAGCGGATTGAAGGTGTATTTCCCCAGCACCGCGGCGGCGAAGGCCGAGGCCGAGCTCGGCAGTCCGAAGGACGTGTCCTTCGGCGTCGTCTGGTACTGGATGTAGGGGTTGATCAGCCAGTTCGCCTCGGTGTGCGTGTACATGACGTTCCAGATCGTCCCGTTGTTCTGGGCGACCGGCGTCACGAAGGACGAGCGCGAGGTCTTGTCGAAGTTGCCCGAGGCGGCGACGGCCAGGGTGTCCTTCGGGTTGATGGTGTAGGTCGCCAGGCCCGAGACCGTCGAATAGTGGTCCGAGAAGTAGCCGTCGTTGATCGAGACGGAGACCGCCAGCGGCCCTTGCGTGTAGTTGGCCTGGACGCCACGGCTGATCGCCGGCTCCTGATTCCACAGCAGGCCGCGCTCGATGTTCAGGTTCTGGAAGCTGAAGGTGTATTCGGAGCCGATCAGGGTCGGCAGCTCGCCGATCTGGAAGCTCCACGCCGCGTTCGGGACGATCTTGATGTAGGCCACCGGCACGTAGTGGAAGGTCTCTTCCGTCAGCCGGGTGGTGGTGGCGATGGGCGTGCCGAGCGAGGGGAAGTTGTATTCGCCCGCCTGGACGTAGAACTGGAAGACACCGTCGGTCTTCTGGACTTCGAACTGCAGGTTGGAGACGTCACCCTTCTTCTTCTGGCTCTTATCCGGGGCGGCGGTTTCGGAAGAGACGAAGGCGGTGGCCTGGCCGCTGAAGTAGATCTTGCCGGCCGGGCCGAGGTCGATGTTCAGCGGGTCGCTGTTCGACGACAGCGACGCGGACATCGAGGGCGACGACAGCGCGGTCGGCCCAGCCGGCGCGGCGGCGGCGGCTGCGGCGGCGGGCGGCGTGTCATCGGCCCGGGCGGCGCCGGCGGCGGCGAAAGCCAGGGTGGCTGCGCCCGTCAGGCATGCGAGTTTCGTAGCGTTCATGGTCTATCCCCTTTTCGCCGGCCGCATTGTCTGAAGGCTGAACCCCAGCCGACCGTGCTTTGTCATGGTCGTGGCCCGCCCCCGCAGATCAACGGCGCGGGCCTCGGTACGGCCGTGCTTGGCCGCGCTGATCAATCTTTGGGCGCCAGAGGCATGCGCCGCCATGTGTTTGGGCGCCCTCTGTCGTAAGGACAACATAAACGGCAGCCCGGCGGCCACGCTCGATCAGACCGGGAATCAGGCTTTCCTGGGTAGAAATTGAGCGTTGACGGGGCGTAAGCGCCTCAGCGTGGGGAAAACCGACCCGCAGCGATGGGTGCGGCCGGCGTCGGCGGCGTGGCCCTAGCGTTGCATCATGACGCTGTAGCCCAGGTGCGATCCGCCATCGACGAGCAGGGTCTCGCCGGTGACGTGGCGCGAGGCTTTCGACGCCAGGAACACGGTGGAGGCGGCGATGTCGTCGGGCGTCGAGGCGACCTTGAGCGGTGTGCTGGCGGCGGCGTTGGCGCGGATGCGGTCGGCGGCGGCCTCGCCAAGGCCCTTGCCGAACCAGGGCGTGTCGATGAAGCCTGGGCAGACGGCGTTGACGCGGATCTTCGGCGCCAGCGCGCGGGCCAGCGAGAGCGTCATGGTGGTCAGTGCGCCCTTGGAGGCGGCGTAGGCGACCGAGGAGCCGATGCCGATGACGCCGGCGATGGAGGCGGTGTTGACCACCGCGCCCGGTTGCGGCGCGGCCTCCAGCAGAGCGCGGCAGGCGCGGACCATCTGATAGGCGCCCACGACATTGACCGCATAGAGGTCGAGGAAATCCTGGCTGGTGAGGGCGTCGAGGTCGCCATGAGCGGCGAACTTCGTCGTGCCGGCGTTGTTGAAAAGGGCGTCGATGCGGCCGAAGGGCTGCGCGGCGGCGGCGATCTTCTTACAGTCGTCGTCGGACGCCACGTCGCCCTGGACGATGACGGCCTTGGCGCCTTCGGCCTCGACCAGCCGGGCGGTCTCCTCAGCCTCGTCTTTGCTACGGGCGTAGTTGATGACGACCGCGCTGGCGCCCTGGCGTGCGGTTTCCACGGCGATCGCCCGGCCCAGGCCCGTCGAAGCGCCTGTCACCACCACCACGAAGTCTTCGAATCCGCCGCCAGCCATGCGCCACCTCCCGTTGTTTGCCCGTTCTGATAGCGGCTAACGCGCTCGATCTGAAGCTTGCCGACGCAGGGCACCCAATAGATGATCCTGCCTCAGACCCAGGTGGCGCCCTTAGGGAAGTTAAGCTCGATAGTCACGCCGTCGGGGTCGGCCAAGAACACCTGCCGGATGCCGAGACCCAAGACAAACCGCTCCGTGAACCGCACCTCCAGCGCTTGCAGCCGATCACGGCATGCGGGCCAGTCGTCAGCGAAGAAGGCGATGTGGTCCAGGGCCCCCGTCGCAGCGCCGTCAGACTCGGGACGGTGGCCCAGATAGTCGTCGCGCGCGCCGTCGCTGCCGCCGCCGATCAGGTGGACGCATCCTTGCTCGTCCCGCGCCTCGTCCCGCGCCAGATACAGCCAGACGCCCGGAAACCCGAATGCCGGCCGGGGCCCCACCGAAAGGCCAAGCGCTTGGGTGTAGAAGGCCGCCGAAATCTCGAGGTCTGTCGCGCGAACCGAATAGTGGGCGAGCCGGCGGATCATGACAGAGCGCTCTAGGCCAACCGGCTTTGCATCAGGGTCGCGAAGTTGCCGGTTTCCAGAGCCTTGAACGCCGCAGACGCAGCGTCACCGGGCAGGTCCAGGTCCGGTTCCAGCCCATCGCCCAGCCGCTCCAATTGCATGTTGTTCCAGCCGAGTAGGTGGAAGAGCGCGATGTTGGTCTCCGGCGTCAGGGTCTTGGCGATCTCCCCGGACAGGATCTTCCGCGGCGTCTCGGGGTCGGCGATCATCGGGCGGCCCAGCCCGATCACGTCGAGCTCGCCGTTGGCGACCGCCTCGACCATGCCGGCCACCGTGCGGAAGCCTCCGGTGACCATGACCGGCATCTGAGCGGCCGCCTTCACGGCGCCGGCGAACTCCACGAAGTAGGCTTCGCGCTTGCGGGTGCTCTCCGGCAGCTTGTCCTCGCCCTCCTCCTTAAGCGCCGCGCCGACCTGTTTCGGTTGCTCCAGCGATCCCCCCGACAACTCCAGCAGGTCGAGCGTGGAACTGTTGAGCATGCCCACCAGAGCCACGCATTCGGCATTGGTGAAGGCGCCCTTTTGGAAGTCCGAGGTATTCAGCTTGATCGACACCGGAAACGCCGGACCGACGGCGGCGCGAACCGCGGCCAGGGTCTCCAGCAGGAATCGCGACCGGTTCTCCAGCGATCCGCCCCACCGGTCGGTGCGCGTATTGGAATGCAAGCTGAGGAACTGCGAAATCAGGTAGCCGTGCGCGGCGTGGAGCTGCACGCCGGTGAACCCCGCGGCCTTCACCGTCCTGGCCGTAAAAGCGAACTGTGCGATGGCGGCCTCGATCTGCGCTTCGGTCATCGCCCTGGGCGCGGCGAAATCGAAGCCCCGCCCGCGGATCACGTCTATCTCCACGGCGGAAGCCGAGAGCGGGGCAGGATTGATCTTCGCGTCGACCTGGCGGCCGGTGTGGCTGATCTGCGCCCAGAAATGCATGCCGCCAGAGGTCCCCGCCGCCGCCATGGCCGAGAGCGCCGCCAAGCCGCTGTCGTCGCTCACCACCACGTTCAGTGGGCGTTCGAGGTGCGTCGGGTCCACCTGGATATTGCCGGAGAGCAGCAGACCCGCGCCGGACTGCGCCCATCGCCTGTAGAGCGCTTCCAGACGCGGTGTCGCGTGGCCGGCGGCGTCGGAGTAGCCTTCACTCATCGCTGCCTTGGCGAGCCGGTTGGCCAGCACGGCGCCGCACGGCAGGGGGAGCGGTGCGGCCAGGGTCTTTGGGGTCATCGAGCTTCCGATCGTGAACAGCAGAGGGTTCACGATCCTTGCACTCTCGCCGAAATGGCGAGAAGCTAGCGAAGAGCTAAGTCACCCTTTCGCTTTGGCTAAGAATGCTCGACGACCTCGACGAGATGCGCACCTTCCAGCGGATTCTGGCGCTCGGCAGCTTGTCTGCCGCCGCGCGGGATCTGGGCGTCAGCCTGACCGTGGTCAGCAAGCGGCTGGCGACGCTGGAGCGGCGGGTCGGTCAGCGGCTGATCCACCGCACCACCCGCAGTCTCTCGCCCACCGATGAGGGCGCCGCGTTGCTGCCCCGCCTGGAACGCGTGCTGGACGCGCTGGACGCCGCCGAGGGCTGGATCTCGGAAGGTCGGGACGAGCCGGTGGGCACGCTTCGGGTCAGCGCGCCGATCTCACTCGGCCGACTGCACGTCGCGCCGGTGCTTGGGACCCTGATGGCGGCCCACCCGCGCTTCGAAGCCGAACTGCGGCTCGGCGACGGCCTCATCGACCTGATGGAGGCGCGGATCGATGTCGCGGTCCGCATCGGTCCCGCCCAGGACAGCAGCTACATGATGCACAAGCTGGCCGACAGCCATCGCGTGCTGGTCGCCTCGCCGGGCTATCTCGACCGGCGAGGCCGGCCAAAGACACCAGGCGATCTCGCCCATCACGACGGGTTGCGGTCCCTGGGATGGGTGGCGCCGTGGCGGCTCTCCGACGCCGGCGGCCGCGTCGTCGACATTCACCCCACCTGCCGCCTGCGCAGCGACAACGGCGAAGTGGTCCACGACTGGGCCCTGCAAGGCCTGGGGATCATGCTGAAGTCCGCGATCGACGTGTCGATCGATCTTCGGAGCGGGCGCCTGGAGCAGGTCCTGCCGGACTGGCGCAGCCCCGCCGCGCCGATCTACGCTCTGATCCCCTCAGCCCGCCACGTCGCCAGCAAAACCCGGCTGTTCCTCGGCGCGTTGGGTGACGCCCTGAAGGCCGGCTAAGCCTGTTGGCACAACCCTCCTTTCGGGCGCGGCGCTGTCTCGGTTGCGGGAGGAGGACGCGAGGGCTAAAGCCGCGCGCATGGACGACACGCACCTGACCCAGCTTGGCCGCTATGTGGACGCGCCGGAGAGCCCGGAGGCGGCCGTGCTGGAGCGCGTGCCCAATCCACAGGCGGACACGCTCTATCTGGCGCGGTTCACGGCGCCGGAGTTCACCTCGCTCTGCCCGGTGACCGGCCAACCGGACTTCGCGCACCTAGTGATCGACTACGCGCCGGGCGACTGGCTGATCGAATCCAAATCGCTGAAGCTCTATCTGGGCTCGTTCCGTAATCACGGGGCGTTCCACGAGGACTGCACCGTGGCCATCGGGCGGCGGATCGTGGCGACCGCGGAGCCCAAGTGGCTGCGGATCGGCGGCTATTGGTTCCCGCGCGGCGGCATTCCGATCGACGTCTTCTGGCAGAGCGGGGCGCCGCCGGAAGGCCTGTGGCTGCCGGATCAGGGCGTGGCAGCGTATCGCGGACGGGGCTGAGTGCGAGATTTGAGCAAAACAACCGCAGTCCCGCGCGCTTTCGGACCTGCGATTACTGCGATTTACGATTTTGGCGGGCCGTCTTCGCCTGACGCGGGCGTACCACCTTTAGATGTCGTCCGGCGACGACTACGGACCAAGGATTCTCCTCTCGGGCGAAAAGCGGCAGCTGCTCTAGGATTGGCCGCTTCGGGCTTTGCAGACCCGTTAATCGGGCCTATAGGTCAGAAGCCCATCTCTCCTCGGGCGTGTCACACTTCAGGCCTGACGGCGTCCCGCGCCGTCAGGCCGTTGTGTTTTTGGGCTCTAGCTCATCCCTCCCACCTGCTGACCAGCGGCGCCACCGCGGGCCGTTCGCGTTCCTGGGCGGGTTCGCGGGGCGTGCCGATGAGCATGAAACCGGCGACCTGCTCTTCGCCGGTGAGGCCGAGGATCGCCTTGGCGTCCTCGTCATAGGCGTACCAGTCGGTGATCCAGTTGGCGCCGTAGCCCAGCGCAAGCGTCGCGTAGAGCAGGGTGGTGGCGACGGCGCCGGCCGAGAGCAGCTGTTCCCATTGCGGGATCGCGGCGGGCTTGGGGGCGGCGATCACGGCGATGGCGAGCGGCGGGACCTTCAGCTTGCCGAGCTTGGCCGCGGCGGTCTGGTCGCCACGGGCGATGGCCAGGGCTTCCAGCTTTGCGGCGAAACGGGCCTTGGCCTCGCCTTCGAGGACGACGAAGCGCCAGGGCGTGAGCTTGCCGTGGTCTGGGACGCGGGTCGCCAGGCGCAGCAGGGCGTCGATCTCGCCGGCGTCCGGCGCGGGCGCGGTGAGGGTGAGCGCCGACGTCGAGCGTCGGGTGGCGAGGAAGTTCAGCACCTCCGGCGCGGGTGCGAGCGGGATCGGAGCGCCGAATTGCGGGGCGGGTGGTAGATGGGCGGTCACGGGCGCCTCATGAAAGCGTTCAGGAACGGGTAGGGAGGCTTCCTTTATGGGTGCGCCGACCTGCATCGCAAGGCGAGCCGGACCTGATGAGCGACAAACCTGCGTGGCTGAAGGCGCATGGCGAGCCCTGGAAGCCGGGGCCCGAGCGCGTCGCCTTTGAGAGTGGCTGGATCACCGTCACCGACCAGATCGCCATCGCCCCGACCGGGCGGCCGTCGCCCTATGGGCTGGTGCGGTTCAAGAACCTGGCGGTGGCGGTGTTGCCGATCCACGAGGACGGGACGGTGGTTCTGGTGGGGCAGCACCGGTTTCCGTTCGGCGAATACAGCTGGGAGCTGCCGGAGGGCGGCGCGCCGCTGGCTGAGGACCCGCTGGCGGGCGCCAAGCGGGAACTGGCCGAGGAAACCGGGCTGATGGCCGCCGACTGGCGCGAGATCATGCGCACCCAGCTTTCCAACTCGGTCACCGATGAGCGGATGGTGGGCTATCTGGCGACGGGGCTTTCGCCGGCGCCGGCCGCGCCCGAGGCGGACGAGACCGAAGCAATCGCGGTCGTCCGCGTGCCGTTCCGTGAGGCGCTGGAGGCGGCGACCGCCGGATATTTGCCCGACATGCTGACGGTGGCGATGTTGCTGCGGGGTCACCATATGGCCGTTGAGGGCTCTTTGCCGGGCGCGTTGACGCGCGCCATGCTAGGATAGGGGAGTACGCCTTATGGGGCGGGAGGAAATCATGAGCCAGCAACGCCTGGAAGTCGTCGACCCGGCCAATCCGCCGCCGGTGTGGGCATCATTGCGCAACGAGGCCGAGGCCGCGGCGCAGAAGGAGCAGGCGCTGGCCAGCCTGCTGGCGGCGGTGATCCTCAATCACAAGAGCCTGGGCGGCGCGCTGTCCTACCAATTGGCGCGCAAGCTGGGCGACCAGGAACTGCGGGCCATGAGCGTCCGCGAGATCGCGGAGGAGGCCTATGCCTCTCACCCGGACCTGGTGGATTTCGCCGAGGCCGACCTCAAGGCGGTGTTCGAGCGCGACCCGGCCTGCAAGGGCTATCTGCAGCCGTTCCTGTTCTTCAAGGGCTTCCTGGCGCTGCAGACGCAGCGGGTGGCGCACTGGCTGTGGACCGAGCGGCGCGAGACGCTGGCGCTCTATCTGCAGAGCCGGATGAGCGAGCTGTTCCAGGTGGACATCCACCCGGCGACCCGGATCGGGCGCGGCGTGTTCATTGACCACGGCACCGGCATCGTGATCGGCGAGACCGCGGTGATCGGCGACGACGTCTCCATGCTGCAGGGCGTGACCCTGGGCGGCACCGGCGCCGAGCGCGGCGACCGCCACCCGAAGATCGGCAAGGGCGTGCTGCTTGGCGCCGGCGCCAAGGTGCTGGGCAATATCGAGATCGGCGACTACGCGAAGATCGCCTCGGGCTCGGTGGTGCTGAAGCCCGTGCCCGCGGGCTGTACGGCAGCTGGAGTTCCCGCGAGATTGGTCAATTGCCCGACCTGCGACGAGCCGGCCAAGAGCATGGATCACACGCTGGCGGACGCCGTCTACGTGATCTGAGGTTTTCGTAAGCGGTCTGACCGGCTAGGTTCGCGCCGCCTATAGAATCTCGAGGAGCGTTGGCGTGGACGAACGAATGATCCGCAAGCTGGAAGGCCACCTTCGGGGGACCTTCGCCAACGCTCGCATCGTGCTGACCCCACGCCCGAAGCAGAAGGATTCCGCCGAGGTCTATGTCGGCGAGGAGTTCGTCGGCGTGGTGTTCGAGGACGAGGACGGCGACGGGTCGTTCATGTTCGAGATGGCGATCCTGTCGGAAGACCTGCCCTAGCGCTTGAACCAGCCGCCAAGCAGCAGGGTGAGAACGGGCTCACGGCCTGCCTCTATCCGGCGGTAGTTCACGAAGGCCGTGCACTCGATGAGTGCGCGGCTCTGCTCCGGACAGCGGCGCTGGAAATCGGCGGCGTCATCGATCCGCAAGGTCATCATGGAGCCCTTGGCCACGGGCGCCGCGATCATCCCCGCGTGGGGATCGTCGACGTAGGACATGCAGTCGATCCAGGCGTCCATGTTCCGCCTGTCCGCCGTCAGCACCAGTGAGACAGATTCAGGGTTCCAGCTAACGGAGGGTTTTGGTCTCATCGCAGTGACGTAGGAACGAAGATGAGATCAAAACCCTTGCCCTCGAAGACGACCCCCGGTGAACGGGTGGTGAAGG
>CAIJOB010000020.1 GCA_903822175.1 uncultured Alphaproteobacteria bacterium | reverse complement strand
TGGAAATGATCATGCCCGGCGACAACGCCGAGCTGGAAGTCGAGCTGATCACGCCGATCGCCATGGACCAGGGCCTGCGCTTCGCCATCCGCGAAGGCGGCCGGACCGTCGGCTCCGGCGTCGTGGCCAAGATCATTAAGTGACCGTGAGCGCCACCTAGGCGCTCCGAGTCATCCCCGCGCAGGCGGGGATCCAGGAACTAGCGACAGGCCGTCGGGGATCACCCCGGCGGCCTTTTGCTTATCCGCCTCCCAGGAATTCTTCGGGTGCGCGCGGCCTCGGCGTTCCCTACCTAGGGGCCTGCACCCAGCATAGGACCGCTCATGCCCACGCTTTTCGACCCCCTCCGGATCGGCGACATCACGCTGAAGAACCGCATCGTCATGGCGCCCCTGACCCGCTCGCGGTCGGGCGTCGAGCGCGTGCCGGGGCCGCTGGTTGCGCAGTATTACGAGCAGCGCGCGTCGGCGGGCTTGATCCTCACCGAGGCGACCTCGGTCACGCCGCTGGGCGTCGGCTACGCCGATACCCCCGGCATCTGGTCGGACGAGCAGGTCGAGGGCTGGAAGCTGACGACCAAGGCGGTTCACGACGCCGGCGGGCTGATCTTCATGCAGCTCTGGCATGTGGGCCGGATATCGCACCCGATGTTCCTCGACGGCCGTGATCCCGTCTCGGCCAGCCCGGTCGCCGCCAAGGGCGATGTCAGCCTGGTGCGCCCGAAACAACCCTATCCGACGCCGCGGGAGCTTTCGCTGGCGGATATCGCCGAGGTGGTCGAGGCCTACCGGAAGGGCGCGGAGAACGCCAAGAGGGCCGGCTTCGACGGCGTCGAGCTGCACGGCGCCAATGGCTATCTGCTCGACCAGTTCCTGCAGGACGGCTCCAACAAGCGCGCCGACGCCTATGGCGGTTCGCTCGAGAACCGCGCGCGGCTGATGCTGGAGGCGGTGGATGCGGCGATCTCGGTGTTCGGCGCGGACCGCGTCGGCCTGCATCTGGCCCCGCGCGGCGACGCCCATGACATGGGCGACAGCGACCTCAGGGCCACCTTTACCTATGTGGCCAGGGCCATGCGCCAGCGCGGCCTCGCCTTCCTGATGGCCCGCGAGCACAAGGCCGACGACAGCATCGGCCATCTGCTGAAGGCCGAATTCGGCGGGGTCTACATCGTCAACGAAGGCTTTGACCTGGCAAAGGGCGAGGCCGCCCTGGCGTCAGGCGAGGCCGACGCCATCGGCTTCGGCAAGCTGTTCATCTCCAACCCGGACCTGCCGGCGCGGCTGAAGGCCGGCGCGCCGCTCAATCCCTGGATTGGCGAGACCTTCTATTCGCCGGGCCCGGCTGGCTACGTCGACTATCCGGCGCTTGAGGACGCTTAAGGCCTAGATCGACAGCTTCGGGTCGCCCTCGAGCACACGCTGCTCAAGCCGCGGCCGTTCCCCAGCCTTCCACAGCGGCGCGCGGTGGGTGACGCGGTAGGCGAGGGGGCCACCGTCGGGCGTGGCGCTGCGTTCGATGGGGCGCGGGATGCAGACGAACTCGGTCTCGAGGGCCTGCCCATCGGCGCGCACCACCGCATAGCCGTGGCCGCCCATGTCGACGAAGCTGAGGTGGGGCGACAACTCGGGATTGGATAGCGCACGCGCCTTGGCGGCGTCGCCGGTGCGGACGTATTCCAACGTCGTCTTCACCCCGTGGCGCATCAGCATATTGACCGTCGGCTCGGGCTTTCCGCCCGGCATGTCGCGCAGGAACAGCGGCCGCAGCGGCAGGTCCTTGGGCATGTTGTGTTCGATGGCCTCGACCATGCCGGGCGCGGAGATCGAGCCGGTGATGAAGGCCACGCCGACCGGCTCGAAGGCCTTGGGCGGCAAGGCCTTGGCTGAAAGCCCCGCCCAGAAGCTGTGCCGGTCGCCGGCGACGGTGGCGAAGCCGGTGATCTTGTGGTCGCGGACGAAGTCGTAGACCTCGGCCCGTTCCGAGATACAGCCCGACCAGTCGCCGCCGCCGCCGCCGCCATAGCCTGCCCCTGGCCAGGCCGCCTTGGCCATGCCCGGCGGCAGGTTCTGGTAGTCGCAGCGCAGGTCGAGCGTGCCGTTGGTGGCGCCCCAGACCTTCCAGGTGGCCTTCGAGCTCTTGAGCGTGTCGAGGAACCAGGCCTTCTGCTTGGCCCCCAGCATGGTCACGGCCGGCGCGTCCTTGCGGAAGTTCGGCACGTCCTTGTCGCCGAGCCGGATCGTCGCCGGGGGCTTGCCGCCGTTGTAAGTGCGTCCGGCGTCGAGGATCTCGGTCACCTCGTCGGGGGTGAATTCCGGGAAGCCGGGGGTGTCGAAGGCGTTGGCCTGCGGCGTGTCGAAGGGATCCTCGGAGCGATAGGTATGCTGGTCGGTGAGGATGATCTCCACGTGGCGGCCAAACCGTAAGGCGCGGTAGCCGGTCAGGCTCTCGACGGCGGCCAGGTTGTTGGGCTCCTGGCCCATGCCGTGATCGTCGAAGACGGTGACCGGCGCATCGACCACCTTTGGACCCACGAATTGCTGCAGCGTCCCGGCCTGCTTCGCCCTGGACGGCTGATACTCGAACCAGGCCTGGTTGGCGGCGACCTTGCGGGTCTGGCCCCAGACCACGTCCTTGCCGAATTTCTCGATCCCCTGGTAGCCGCGCCAGGAGAACTCGTGGTTGTCCCACATATTGACGAAGGCGAAGCGGGCGCGGGCGTCCTGGATGTCGGGGTCGCGCAGATAGGCGCGGTAGACGGCGCGGTAGTCGGCGAGCGACGTCGGCAGGTGCAGGTCCTGAAACTTCTGGCCGTCGGCATAGCGGACGGTGTCGCGGATGCGCCGATCATACATGCCCTGCGGCCGGTCTTCCGGATACCAGACGATCTCGTAGATGAAGTCGCCCAGGTGGATGACGAAATCGAGCCGCTTGTCGGGCGCCGCGCGCTCATCCTCCCAGATCATCCGGCGCCACGCATTCTGGGCCCCCTGGTTGACGTTCTGGCAGGAGACGAAGGCGAAGCGGACCTGACGCGGATCGTCCAGCGCCGACGCCGTGTTGGTGCGCCCGATCCGGCTGCCGAACCCATCGGCGCCGACGAAGCGGTACCAGTATTCGCGGCTGGGCTTGAGGCCGCCGACCATTACCCGGACCGTCCAATCACTGTCGGCGGTCCCCCGAGCCGGGGCCGAGGCGATGACGCGTTGAAACGCCTGGTCCTCGGCCACCTCGACGGTCAGGCGGGGCGGCTTGCCGTCCGTCGCGGGCGGCCGTCGCGTCCAGAGGATCACACTGTCGCCCTGCGGGTCGGCGGAGGCCACGCCCTCGGGGAAGAGGTCGCGGCGCTCGACGTAGCTGAGTTTCGATGGCGCCGCCCGCCCGGTGCTCCACGCCGCCGTCGCCCCCAAAGCGGCAGCCACGCCCACGAAGCGGCGGCGGTCGATCGAGGTCATGCGAGCTTCCATTTTCAACAGGAACGGCTGTTGAAACTAGCGCCCCGCCCGGCGGCCGAGGCTAGGGGAAAGTTGCCGACGGCCCGGTTCGCGCGACCAGACGCTTAGCGGATCGGCCGCATCGAGCTGATCTTGCCGGCCAGGCCGAACTGGCGAAGGTCGCGCACATCGTGGTCGAACACCTGGCAACGGCCGCGGAAGTCGCTGTCGGTGCAGACCATCCAGGCGCGCCGGCCATCGATGCGCAGGCTCAGGGCGCGGTCGTTGTATTCCTTCGGCAGGTTGGTGAACTCCTGCTCGGCGAAGAACGGCTGACCGCTGAAATCCGGACCGCTGAACAGGGTGATCGAAGAGCGGCCATGTCCGCGGCCGCCATCATCGTAGGGCGGACCGGGCGGAGGGCCCTGGGGCGGTCCAGGGGGTGGTCCGGGCGGCGGGTAGCCCTGGGCCGGCAGGCAGGAGAGCTGGCCGTTGCGGTTGTCGATCCGGTCACAGCCGGCGAATCGGATGCTGGTCTGGCGCCAGCCGCCGTCGCGGTCGCGGCATTCCGCCGTCATCACCGCATTGGGGCCGAAGCCCTCGGTGGAGATGTTGCGGCAGGTCTGGAAGTAGTTGCCGGGCGGCGGCGGCGCGCCTCTGCCCTGGGCGAGCGCCTGCCCCGCGAGCAGGCTTGCGGCGGCTGCGGCGGCGAGAACCAGAGCGCGCATCATGACGGCTTCCTCCCAAGTGTTGCAGGCAGTCTAGGAGGCTGGGCCTCGCTGACAAGGCGGCTCAAGCAGGCTCAGGCGGGGCCTTGTTAGGCTCGCCCGTGGCCGGGTCGGTCTGGGTCTTGGGTGAGCGCGACGAGCCGTGGGCGCCGGCCGGCTCGGTGGCCGGGCGAGGCGGGGAGCCCGGCTTCTGGTCGTCGTCGCGATTGTAGCGGGTGTCGGTGTTGGTCATCGTCGGGGCTCCGGGTCGGTTGTCGCCAGGTCCCGTGAAACGGCCCAGGCGCGGCAATCGATCCGCCGCGCCCGCGCTCCCTTGCCCGAGAGGGGCGCCCCTGCTAAACGACCCGGCTCCGGCGATGAGGGGTGGCGCGATCAAACGCGTGTCGCTGTTTCATGGTCGGGGGCCGAAGGAGTGTAGCTCAGCTGGTAGAGCATCGGTCTCCAAAACCGAGGGCCGGGGGTTCGAATCCCTCCACTCCTGCCAGACCCTATATAAGTGAGTAGAGAGGGGCGCGACGTCCGCAGCCC
This sequence comes from uncultured Alphaproteobacteria bacterium, assembly GCA_903822175.1. Taxonomy (GTDB): domain Bacteria; phylum Pseudomonadota; class Alphaproteobacteria; order Caulobacterales; family Caulobacteraceae; genus Phenylobacterium. The sequence goes on along the minus strand of CAIJOB010000020.1, from coordinate 10,155 downwards.
TTAAGAGAAGCGAGAGTTCGAAGAAGCCGCCATGGCCAGGAAACCGGGCACTAACCCGTCAGCAATCCGCAACCGCGCCGCCAAGACCGCCGCGGTGATGGCGTCGCCGTCAGCCGCCGCGCTGGCGCCCGCCAAGAAGCGCACCAGCCTGGCGCAGTTCTTCCGCGAAGTCCGCGCCGAGGGCCGCAAGGTCACCTGGACCAGCCGCCGCGAGACCTGGATCACCTCGGTGATGGTCGCGATCATGGTCGCCATTTCGATGCTGTTCTTCTGGCTGGTCGACGCCGGCGTGAGCGCGAGCGTCAACGAAGTTCTCAAGCTGGCGTCCGGAGCCTAAGATCAAAGACATGTCCGAAGCCGCTGAAACCACCACCGCCCCGTCCAACCCGCGCCACAAGTGGTACATCGTCCACGCCTACTCGAACTTCGAGAAGAAGGTGGCCGAGAGCATCCGCGAGCAGGCCAAGACCCAAGGGCTCGACGAGTGCTTCTCCGACATCCTGGTGCCCACCGAGGACGTGGTTGAGATCCGCCGCGGCCGCAAGGTCAACGCCGAGCGCAAGTTCTTCCCGGGCTATGTGCTGGTGAAGATGGAACTCACCGACGAAGCCTACCACCTGATCAAGAACACCCCGAAGGTGACGGGCTTCCTGGGTTCCGGCTCCAAGCCGATGCCGGTCTCCGAAAAGGAAGTCGCCCGCATCATCGGCGCCATCGAAGAAGGCGTCGAGCGGCCCAAGCCCACGATCCAGTTCGAGATCGGCGAGCAGGTGCGCGTCACCGATGGCCCGTTCGCCAGCTTCAACGGCTCGGTGGAACAGGTCGACGAGGAACGCGCCCGCCTGCGCGTCACCGTCTCCATCTTCGGCCGCGCCACCCCGGTCGAGCTCGAATACAACCAGGTCGAAAAGACAACCTGACGGCCATATTCGCGACGCGCGGAGCCGCAAAGCTTCCTTCAAGTTCGCAGCGGGAGGCGGTCTTGCGGAGCAGGCGTGCGGTGGTGTTGCTGGCGTCACTGGCCCTGTCGGCCTGCGCTACGCCCGGGCCGCGGCTGGGGCGGGACTTGCCGGCCAATTTTGCAGACGCCAATCGTGCATTCGACGAACGCGTTCGCGCGCGCTTTCCTGTCGGCTCATCAGAGTTGCTCTTGCGAGACGAACTTCGGGCAGAACACTTCAAGATCGGTGCGGTGACGCCGAAGGGCTCCGCGGGCTATCAATTCAACGCCGAACACGGCGGCAGCATCATTCCGGCCTGCGACCTGGAATGGACGGTCTATTGGGCCGCCGATGACGGGCGGATTGTCCGAATTGGGGCAAGCTACTACGCAACCTGCCTCTAGGCGTTCGTGCCAGTGCGTTGCGGCGGCGGCCGCTTCCTGCTACACGCGCCGCCTTCCTGGGTTCGCCCGGGAATTTAAATCCGTGGGAGGGGCTGCCCGGACCACGGCCGCATAGGTGGCTTTAGCTAGCCGCCGCATTGGAGACAGGCATGGCCAAGAAGATCTTGGGCTATATCAAACTGCAGGTGCCCGCGGGCGCCGCGACGCCTTCGCCGCCCATCGGGCCGGCGCTGGGTCAGCGCGGCGTCAACATCATGGGGTTCTGCAAGGAATTCAACGCCCGCACCGAGAAGGAACAGCGCGGCACGCCTCTGCCGACCGTGATCACGGTCTATCAGGACAAGTCGTTCACCTTCGTCACCAAGACCCCGCCCGCCAGCTACTTCATCAAGCAGGCGCTGGGTCTGAAGTCGGGCTCCAAGGAGCCGGGCCGCTCCGTGGCCGGCAAGATCAGCCGCACCCAGCTGCGCGACATCGCCGAAAAGAAAATGAAGGACCTCAACGCGAACGACATTGAGGCCGCCGCCAAGATCATCGAGGGCTCCGCCCGTTCGATGGGTCTTGAGATCGTGGAGCGCTAGGACATGGCGAGCACCAAGCGCATCAAGGCCTGGACCGGCGACCGTTCGGTCTCCCATCCGGTTGAAGCCGCCGTCAAGCTGGTCAAGGCCAACGCCACGGCCAAGTTCGACGAGAGCATCGAAATCGCCGTCAACCTGGGCGTCGACCCGCGTCACGCCGACCAACAGGTCCGCGGTGTCGTGAGCCTGCCCTCGGGCACTGGGCGTGACGTCCGCGTGGCCGTCATCGCCAAGGAAGCCAAGGCTGCCGAAGCCACCGCCGCCGGAGCCGACATCGTCGGCGCCGAGGACCTGGTGGAACGCATCCAGGGCGGCTTCATGGACTTCGACCGCGTCATCGCCACCCCCGACATGATGGCCCTCGTCGGCCGTCTGGGTAAGGTGCTGGGCCCGCGCGGCCTGATGCCGAACCCGCGCGTCGGCACGGTGACCATGAACGTCGGTCAAGCCGTGAAGGACGCCAAGGGCGGCGCCATCGAGTTCCGCACCGAAAAGACCGGCATCATCCACGCCGGCATCGGCAAGGCCTCGTTCACCGAAGAGCAGCTGCTGGTCAATGTGAAGGCGCTCGTCGATGCGCTGAACAAGGCCAAGCCGACCGGCGCCAAGGGCATCTACATCAAGAAGATCAGCCTCTCCTCGACGATGGGCCCGGGCTTCAAGGTGGATACGGCCTCGGCCGGCGCCTAAGCCGCACAGGCTTTGGACAAGATCGGGGGAGCGGCGGAAACGCCGCTCCCTTTTTCTTTGGCCGCTTTTTCTTTGGGCGCGGCTCAGAGACCCAGCACCGCCTTGGCGATGATGTTGCGCTGGATCTCGTTGGTCCCGGCGTAGATCGAGCCGGCGCGGTCGTTCAGGTACTTGGCCGCCGCGGTCAGGCTGTGGTCGGGGCCCACGTAGCCCTGGTCCGAGGGCGGACGGAACTTGGGTGTCGCGCCGCCGGGGGAGGTCGCGTGGGGCTGGTAGGGCGCGCCATAGGCGCCGGCGGCCTCAAGCGCGAGTTCGGTCAGGCGCTGGCTGATCTCGGTCCCGACGGTCTTCATCATCGAGGACTTGGCGCCCGGCGCATCGCCCTGGCTAAGGCTGGCCAGAATCTGCAGCTCGACCGCCTCCAGCGCCTCGATCTCGATGGCGACGGCGTTCAGCCGGCCCATGAAGTCCGCGTCGCTCGCGAGGCCCTCCGCCACCGCCATGGCGCAGATGCGGCCAAGCCTGGCCTTCAGGCTGGGCGTCGCGACCCCGCCGCCGCGTTCGAACTCCATCAGATATTTGGCGACGCTCCAGCCCTCGCCGATGCGGCCCACGACATTGGCCTTGGGCACGCGGACGTCGGTGAAGAAGACGTCGTTCTGGATGTGCTCGCCCGACAGCATCAGGATCGGCGCCACCTCGATGCCCGGCGAGGTCATGTCGATCAGCAGGAAGGTGATGCCGCGCTGGGGGATCGCCTCCCGCGAGGTTCTGACCAGGCAGAAGATCCAGTTGGCGATGTTGGCGTGGGTGGTCCACAGCTTGTGGCCGCTGCAGACCAGGTCGTCGCCGTCGGAGACCGCGCTCATCTGCAGGGAGGCGAGATCGGAGCCCGAGCCCGGCTCGGAATAGCCCTGGCACCAGAAGTGCTCGCCGGTGAGGATTTTCGGCAGGTAGTGGGCCTTCTGGGCGTCGCTCCCATGGCTGATCAGCACCGGGCCGCACATGCCCAAACCCATGGGCGAGAGCGCCGGCGCGTCGGCGGCGGCCAGTTCGCTGGCGAAGATGTAGCGCTGGGCGGCGCTCCAGCCGCAGCCGCCGTGCTCGACGGGCCAGGCGGGCGCGGCCCAGCCGCGGGCGTGCAGGATCGCCTGCCAGGTCATGGAGAGTTCGTGCGGGGCGTAGACGCTGGTCATCCGCCGGGCGTCGGCGCGCATGGCCGGCGTCAGTGCGGCGTCGAGGAAGCCGCGAACCTCGTCGCGAAACGCCAGCTCGGCCTCGTTCCAGCTTACCCGCACGGCGTTCTCCCACTTTCTTTCCGCAGAGAATTGCCACATTGACCCGCCGGCAGTCTCACGCACTTGGCCGGCGAGACGTGATTTTGCGGCAGGGATTGGGTTGTGACGGGACCGAAGGTCGAACTGGAATTCTGCGGCGTCGAGAAGCGCCCGACCTTCGAGAACCTCTTCCAACTCTACGTCCATGACTTCACCGAGCTGTGGCACGGCCTGCCGCGTGGCGAGCTGGGCGAGGACGGCCTGTGGCCCGCCTACGACGACTGGGACAGCTATTGGACCCAGGCTGACCGCACGCCGATGCTGATCCGCGCCGACGGCCATGTGGCGGGCTTTGCGCTGGTCAACACCTTCGCCCACTCCGGCCTGCCGACGGACTATTCGATCGCCGAGTTCTTCGTGGCCCGGAAGCACCGCCGCTCCGGCGTCGGCCAGACCGCGGCGCTTGCGGTGATCGGTGCGCGGCCCGGCCAGTGGGACATCGCGGTCAGCCGCCGCAACGTCGGCGCCCAGCACTTCTGGCGCCGTATCGCCGCTCTGGCGGCCGATGGTGGGCCGGTCGATGAGCTGGACCGCGACGACGACCTCTGGAACGGCCTGATCTTCCGGTTTCGCGCGCCCGGTTGAGTTTCGCGCCGTCTTCCTGTAAAGCCCGCCGCTCTAAAGTTTTCGCCGCCTTCGGGTAGCGATGGACGGGGCGCAGACCACCGCACCCCATCCTGTCCAAGAACTGCGTAGTCCCGGGGGTCACTCGGGGCCGGAACGTGAAGGCGGGCCCGCCTTCAGCCGCAGGGAGACGGGAAGAAGAGGTTTCGCCGGCGTTTCCGCTTTGCGGCCGCGCTCCGGACCCGCGGCTTTCCTTTCGGACAGGTGCTAACCGGCGTGCGCATTCGCGTGCGTCGAACCTGACTATGTGGAGACCGCAATGGACCGCGCTCAAAAGCAGGAAGCCATCGAGACGCTCAAGGGCGTGTTCGACGGCGCCGGCGCCGTGGTCGTGACCCACTATATGGGTCTGACCGTTGCGGAAATGACCGATCTGCGGGGCCGCCTTCGTGCTGAAGGCGCCCAGCTGCAGGTGGTGAAGAACACTCTGGTGCAGAAGGCCTTGAACGGCTCGGTCGGTGAAGCGGGCGACGCCCTCTTCAAGGGCCCGGTCGCGATCGCCTTTGCTCCCGACGCTGTCTCCGCCGCCAAGGTCGCGACCCAATATGCCAAGGACAACGAGAAGTTCACCGTTGTCGGCGGCCTGATGGGCACCGAAGTGCTGGACAAGGCGTCGATCAAGGCTCTCGCGAGCCTGCCCTCGCTCGACCAGCTCCGCGGCAAGATCATCGGCCTCCTGCAGGCTCCGGCGACCAAGATCGCCGGCATCCTTCAGGCCCCGGCCGGCCAGCTCGCGCGTGTTGTCGGCGCCTACGCCGCCAAAGACGCCGCCTGATCGTCAAATTCGCAAGACGCTTTCCCGAACAAACGAAACCTCAAAGGATCAATTCAAATGGCTAATCTCGATACCCTCGTGGACGAACTGTCCAAGCTGACCGTGCTGGAAGCTTCCGAGCTCTCCAAGCTGCTCGAAGAAAAGTGGGGCGTTTCCGCCGCCGCGCCGGTCGCCGTCGCCGCTGCTGGTGGTGGCGCTGCCGCCCCGGCCGCCGAAGCCGCTGAAGAGCAAACCGAATTCACGGTCATGCTGACCGCCGGTGGCGACAAGAAGATCAACGTGATCAAGGAAGTCCGCTCGGTCCGTCCGGACCTCGGCCTGAAGGAAGCCAAGGATCTGGTGGAAGCCGCTCCGACTCCCGTGAAGGAAAACGTCTCCAAGCAAGAAGCCGAAGAGATCAAGAAGAAGCTCGAAGAAGCCGGCGCGTCCGTCTCGATCAAGTAAGCTTCTGCCGTCCATTGGACGGTCAAGAGATCAGGGGCCGGAGAGCGATCTCCGGCCCTTTTTCTATGCGTGCAAGGCCTGGCCGATCAGCGCCTCCTCGGGCGCCGTCAGGCTTGAGGTCAGCGCCTTGGGACGGTCCATCGCCGGCATGCCGTTCAGGGCGTAGACCAGTGTCCTGCCGTCGCGGCGGTTCCAGAACAGGCCGGTGATCCAGCCGTAGGCGTCGCCGAAGTGGCCGCGCCAGTCGTCCGAGCCTTTGCCGAAGACCGCGTCGCCGCCGGGACCCGGCCGCCCGACCGGCGCCTCGCAGCCCAGGCCATAGCTTTGCAAAAGGCCGTTGTCGGTCTCTCCGTTGGGCGCGGCCGGATCGTAGGTCCAGGTCCGGGTCTGCATCGCCTCCAGCGCCGCGCGCGGGATGATCTGGGCGCCCTTCCAGCGGCCGCCGGCGGCGTAGAGGCGGGCCAGCAGGTCCATGTCGGAGAGGCTCAGGCGCAGGCCGCCCTGGGGTGAAAAGACGAAACCGTTGTCGCCGACGCGATAATCGGCGGCGTCGAGGCCGGGCGCGTCGGCAGGCCGCGTGAACGGCGTCTGCGGGTAGGGCGGGACCGTCCCGTCGACCTGCGGGGCGCCGCCGGGCTCGTGGACCGCGGCGGTGGCCCGGTCGCGCTTGGCCTGGCTGACGCCACTCCAGTTGTAGCCGATGTCCAGACCGAGCGGCGCGAAGAGGGCGCGCCGCATGTGGAGGTCGAACCGCTCGCCGCTGGCCCGCTCGATGATCTGGGCGATGAGCGCGAAATTGACGTCGGCGTAGGTGAACCAGGCGCCGGGCGCATGCTCGGCCGGCCCAAACCAGCCGCCGTTGTCGTCATGCCGCCCACCGGGCTCGAACGCCTCGGCCAGCCGATGGCCGAGCGGCACTGGGTACGAGGGCCCGTTCCTCAGGCCCGAGGTGTGCGACAGCAGCATCCGGGGCGTGATCGGCCTGTCAGGCCACGCCGGATGGCGCAGGCGGAAACCTACCGGGCCGGACGCGTCGCCATCGAGGTCGAGGCCGGTGCGGGCCGCCAGCGGCAGGAACACCGAGGCTGCGACCATCTTGGAGACCGAGGCCACGCGGAACGGCTGGTCGGGCGCAAACGGCCGCACGCCCGCCGGGCCGAAGGCGTCCCCGGCCACCGCCTGCAAGGCGCTGGAACCGTCCCGGCGGCGCGCGATGATCCCGGCGCTCGCCATCGGCGGGACCACACCGGCGAGGTCCCGGCTGGCGCGCGCCGTGCCGGCCGTCGCCAGGAGGCTGGCCAGGGCGGCGGTGAGCGCGCGGCGGTCGAGCGTAGGCGGCATGGCGCGAGCTTGGCAGAAGCCCGCAACGGGCGCCGCTACGATTTCTTGAGGGGAGGGGCTTCCCTTGTGCCGGGAAAGGTCCTATCTGGGCTCCTTCGCAAACAGCCCGATTCCCGTGACGCGCACGCGTGCGCCTCCGTGAAGTGGGCTTTTGCGCGTTAAATGTCTCGAGGCATGGTCTCTATCCCTCCGACCATGCGAAGGGGCGCCCCTGACGAAACGAGGGGCCTTCCAGCGTCCGGCTTTCCGCAAGGAAGGTTGAGGGTGGACGCAGGACACAAATGACCGACGCGGGGAGTCCGTTCCCTCAGCGTCCGCAAGGGACAAAAATGGCGCAATCCTTCACCGGTAAGAAGCGGATCCGTAAGTCGTTCGGCCGCATCCCTGAAGCCGTGCAGATGCCGAACCTGATCGAGGTTCAGCGCTCTTCCTACGAACAGTTCCTGCAGCGCGAGACGCGCTCGGCGGACCGTAAGGACGAGGGCATCGAGGCGGTCTTCAAGTCCGTCTTCCCGATCAAGGATTTCAACGAGCGCGCCGTGCTCGAGTACGTCTCCTACGAGTTCGAGGAGCCCAAGTACGACGTCGAGGAATGCGTCCAGCGCGACATGACCTACGCGGCGCCGCTGAAGGTGAAGCTGCGCCTCATCGTGTTCGAAACCGACGAGGAAACCGGCGCCCGCTCCGTGAAGGACATCAAGGAGCAGGACGTCTATATGGGCGACATCCCGCTGATGACGGAGAAGGGCACCTTCATCGTCAACGGCACCCAACGCGTCATCGTCTCGCAGATGCACCGCTCGCCCGGCGTGTTCTTCGACCACGACAAGGGCAAGACCCACGCCTCGGGTAAGCTGCTCTTCGCCGCCCGGGTGATCCCCTACCGCGGCTCGTGGCTCGACTTCGAATTCGACGCCAAGGATGTGGTCTACGTCCGCATCGACCGCCGCCGTAAGCTGCCCGCCACTACCTTCCTGATGGCGCTGGGCATGGACGGCGAGGAAATCCTCTCAACCTTCTACAACACGCTTACCTACGCCAAGCGCGTGGAGAAGAAGGGCAAGGCCGGCGGCTGGGCCACGGCCTATCAGCATGACCGCTGGAGGGGCGTGAAGCCTGAATTCGCGCTGATCGACGCCGAAACCGGCGAGGAGGTCGCGCCCGCCGGCACCAAGATCTCCGCCCGCAACGCCAAGAAGTTCGCCGACGCGGGTCTGAAGACCCTGCTGCTGGCCCCCGAGGCCCTGACCGGCAAGTACCTGGCCAAGGATCTGGTCAACTTCCAGACCGGCGAAATCTACGCCGAGGCCGGCGACGAACTCGATCCCGTGCTGCTGGCGGCGCTGGAAGAGCAGGGCTTCGACACCCTGGAAGTCCTCGACATCGACGACGTGACCGTTGGCGCCTACATCCGCAACACCCTGCGCGTCGACAAGAACACCGCCCGCGAAGACGCGCTGTTCGACATCTACCGCGTCATGCGTCCGGGCGAGCCGCCGACGGTGGAAGCCGCCGAAGCGATGTTCAAGTCGCTGTTCTTCGACAGCGAGCGCTACGACCTCTCCTCGGTCGGCCGCGTGAAGATGAACATGCGCCTGGAGCTCGACTGCCCCGACGACGTGCGCGTGGTCCGCAAGGACGACGTGCTGGCGGTGCTGAAGACCCTGGTCGGCCTGCGCGACGGCCGTGGCGAAATCGACGACATCGACAACCTTGGCAACCGCCGGGTCCGTTCGGTCGGCGAACTGCTGGAAAACCAGTACCGCGTCGGCCTGCTGCGCATGGAGCGCGCCATCAAGGAGCGCATGAGCTCGGTCGATATCGACACGGTCATGCCGCACGACCTGATCAATGCGAAGCCGGCCGCCGCAGCCGTGCGCGAGTTCTTCGGCTCCAGCCAGCTCTCGCAGTTCATGGACCAGACCAATCCGCTGTCGGAAATCACCCACAAGCGCCGTCTCTCGGCGCTTGGCCCGGGCGGTCTGACGCGGGAACGCGCGGGCTTCGAAGTCCGCGACGTGCACCCGACCCACTACGGCCGGATCTGCCCCATCGAGACGCCGGAAGGCCCGAACATCGGCCTGATCAACTCCCTCGCCACTCACGCGGTGGTGAACAAGTACGGCTTCATCGAGAGCCCCTACCGGCGGATCAAGGACGGCAAGACGACCGAAGAGGTCGTCTACATGTCGGCCATGGAAGAGGCGAAGCACGTCATCGCCCAGGCCAACATCAAGCTCGAGAACGGCTATATCGTCGACGAGCTGGTCCCCGGCCGGATCAACGGCGAACCTTCGCTGCTGCCGCGCGCCGACGTCGACCTGATGGACGTGTCGCCCAAGCAGGTGGTCTCCGTCGCCGCCTCGCTGATCCCGTTCCTGGAAAACGATGACGCCAACCGCGCCTTGATGGGCTCGAACATGCAGAAGCAGGCCGTGCCGCTCATCCAGACGGATGCGCCGCTGGTCGGCACCGGCATGGAAGCCATCGTGGCCATCGACTCCGGCGCTGTCCTGGTCGCTCGCCGTCCCGGTGTCATCGAACAGATGGACGGCACCCGGATCGTCGTGCGCGCCACGGAAGAGACCGACCCGACCAAGCCCGGCGTCGACATCTACCGCCTGCAGAAGTTCCAGCGCTCCAACACCTCGACCTGCATCAACCAGCGTCCGCTGGTGCGTGTCGGCGACCGGGTGCAGATGGGCGACGTCATCGCCGACGGCCCGTCGACGGAGTTGGGCGAGCTGGCGCTGGGGCGTAACACCCTCGTCGCCTTCATGCCCTGGAATGGCTACAACTTCGAAGACTCGATCCTGATCTCCGAGCGGATCGTTTCCGATGACGTCTTCACCTCGATCCACATCGAGGAGTTCGAGGTCATGGCCCGCGACACCAAGCTGGGCCCCGAGGAAATCACCCGCGACATCCCCAACGTCGGCGAGGAAGCGCTCCGCAACCTCGACGAAGCCGGCATCGTGGCGATCGGCGCCGAGGTCCTGCCGGGCGATATCCTGGTCG
>CAIJOB010000019.1 GCA_903822175.1 uncultured Alphaproteobacteria bacterium | reverse complement strand
GGACCTCATGATTAATCTCGATAACATCAGCAAGCAGAACGGCCATCAGATCCTGTTCATCGACGCGTCGATGGCGATCCAGAAGGGCGAGAAGGTCGGGCTTGTCGGGCCGAATGGCGCCGGCAAGACGACGCTCTTTCGGATGATCGCGGGCGAGGATCCGCCCGACGATGGCCAGGTGACGATCGATACCGGCATGACGATCGGCTATTTCAGCCAGGACGTCGGCGAGATGTCGGGCCAGAGCGCGGTCGCCGCGGTGATGGATGGCGTAGGCCCTGTCAGCGCGCTGGCCGCCGAGATGGCCAAGCTTGAGGCGGCCATGGTCGATCCGGATCAGGCGGCCGAAATGGACGCGATCATTGAGCGCTACGGCGAGGTGCAGGAACGCTTCCAGGCGCTGGACGGCTATGCGCTGGACGCGCGGGCGCGCGAAGTGCTGGCGGGCCTGAGCTTCAGCCAGGAACGCATGGATGGCGATGTCGGCCTGCTGTCCGGGGGCTGGAAGATGCGCGTGGCGCTGGCCCGCATCCTGCTGATGCGGCCCGACGGCATGCTGCTGGACGAACCCAGCAACCACCTCGACCTGGAAAGCCTGATCTGGCTGGAGGCCTTCCTCAAGGGCTACGAGGGCGCCCTGTTGATGACCTCGCACGACCGCGCCTTCATGAACCGCATCATCGGCAAGGTGGTGGAGATCGACGGTGGCGACCTCGTCACCTATTCGGGCGATCTCGATTTCTACGATCAGCAGCGCGCGCTCGGCGAACAGCAGCGCCAGGCGCAGTACGAGCGCCAGCAGGCGATGCTGGCCAAGGAAATCAAGTTCATCGAGAAGTTTAAGGCGCGCGCCAGCCACGCCGCCCAGGTGCAGAGCCGGGTCAAGAAACTCGACAAGATCGAACGCGTCGAGGCGCCGCGCCGGCGCCAGTCGGTTCAGTTCGACTTCAAGAGCCCGCCGCGGTCGGGCGACGACGTGATCAGCCTGCGCAATGTCCACAAGGGCTACGGTGACCAGCCGATCTATGAAGACCTCGACTTCCTGGTGCGCCGCAAGGAACGCTGGTGCGTGCTCGGCGCCAACGGCGCCGGCAAATCGACGCTGTTGAAGCTGGTGGCCGGCGCCACGGCGCCCGATCAGGGCACGGTCGGCATCGGCGCCAGCGTCAGGATGGGCTACTTCGCCCAGCACTCCATGGACCTGCTGGACGGCGAAGAAACCATCTTCGAGTCGCTGGAAGGCTCGTTCCCGCAGGCAGGGCAGGGTGCGTTGCGGACGCTGGCCGGGTGCTTCGGCTTCTCCGGCGACGATGTCGAAAAGCCCTGCCGCGTTCTGTCCGGCGGCGAGAAGGCGCGCCTGGTCATGGCCAAGATGCTGTTCGATCCGCCGAACCTGCTGGTGCTAGACGAGCCGACCAACCACCTCGACATGGTCACCAAGGAGATGCTGGTCGCCGCCCTGGCGGACTTTGAGGGCACGATGCTGTTCGTCTCGCACGACCGCCATTTCCTGGCGGCGCTCTCCAACCGCGTGCTGGAGCTGACACCCGAAGGCGTCCATCAGTACGGCGGCGGCTACTCGGAATATGTCGCCCGCACGGGCCAGGAAGCACCGGGGCTGCACCCGGCCGGGTAGCGGCGCCGGCGACGTGGCTTTCACCGCCTGATTGTCGCGTGGCGCGACGCGGAGAGACCGATTATATAGCCGCTGTGATGTTGTCGCCAGGGCGCGACGGGCTTGGAGTTTTCGACGCCATGGGCGGTCTTTCGATTTGGCACCTGGTCTTTGCGGCCGTGGTCATCCTGCTGCTGTTTGGCGGCCGTGGGAAAATCTCCGGCATCATGGGCGACACCGCCAAGGGCATCCGCGCGTTCCGCGAGGGCCTGAAGGGCGAGGACGAACCCAAGGCCGAAGAACCGCCGCCGGAGCCTGCCAAGCCACTCCCCAAGCCGGCCGCGAAGCCCGCGGCGCGGGCGAGTGCGCCCCGCACGACCAAGGCCAAGACCGCCGCCAAGCCGGCCGCGAAGCCGCGCGCCAAGACCAAGGCTTGAGGCGCATTCGCCAGACCGCCCCGCGTCCCTGTTTCCACCGCGCCTGAAACCGCGCTAAGGCACGGCCATGTTCCCCGAAGGCCGCATAGGCGAATTCCTCATCGTGGCGGTCGTGGCCCTCATTTTCGTGGGCCCGAAAGACTTGCCGGTTCTGCTGCGCAAGCTCGGTCAGTTCATGGCCAAGGTGCGCGCGATGGCGGCCGAGTTCCGCGCCAGTTTCGACGAGATGGCCCGCCAGTCGGAGCTCGACGAACTGCGCAAGGAGGTCGAGGCCATGCGTAACGGCCAGATGCTCGACATGGCGACGCATGCGCCGGAGGTGAACCAAGCCTTCGACGAGATCAGCCAGGGCCTGTCGGACGTCGGCGTGTCGTTTAACTCGCCCGCCGCCTACACGCCGGCTCAGACCGCCCATATCGAGGACACAGCTGCTCCCGCCCGCCGCGCCCGCAAGACCGCGGCCAAGAAGGCGGCGGTCAAGAAGCCGCTCGCCCAAAAGACGCCAACCAAAACGGCTGCCGCGAAGAAAGCCGCGGCCCCGAAGGTCGCCGCCCCGAAAGCCGCGACGAAGCCTAAGGCCGCTGCGCCCAAGCCGGCCGCAAAGCCGAAGGCCGCCGCCGCCAAACCAACCGCCAAACCGGCCGCGAAGCCCGCGCCGGTCAAACCTCGCGCCCGTAAGGCGGCGGTCTCGTGAGCGGCGCCCCGGACGAAGACGAGATCGAGGCGTCGCGCGCGCCCTTGCTCGAACACCTGGTGGAACTGCGCTCGCGGCTGATCGTCTGCATGGTCGCGCTGTTCGCCGCCTTCATTCTTTGCTTCGCCTTCTCCCAGCAGCTGCTGGTGATCACGGTGCATCCCTACACGGTGGCCCAGGGCCTGCTGGCGGTGCGGTCCAAGGCGCATGGCGCCACGCCTGGCGTGCTGGGATGGATCGTGGACGCCTGGGTCGGGACCCGCGACATGTTCCTGGTGCTGGCGGGCCGGATGGATGCGCCGACCGCCAAGGGCGCGACCACGCTGATCTCGACGGCGCCGCTCGAGCTGTTCTTCACCAAGGTGAAGCTGGCGGCGGTGGGCGCGGTCGCGCTCAGTTTCCCGGTGCTGGGCGGCCAGATCTACGCCTTCGTCGCGCCCGGCCTCTACAAGAAGGAGCGCCGCGCCTTCCTGCCGTTCCTGATCGCCTCGCCGGTGCTGTTCACGGCCGGAGCGGCCATGGTCTACTTCATGATCCTGCCGTTCCTGATGTGGTTCGCGCTCAATCAGCAGATCACGTCTGGGCCGATCTCGGTGCAGCTGATGTCGAAGATCTCCGAGTACTTCGACATGGTGACGGCGCTGCTCCTGGCCTTCGGCCTGTGCTTCCAGCTGCCGGTGATCCTGGCGCTGCTAGGCATGGCCGGCATCGTCAGTTCGAAGATGCTGATGGCCGGCTGGCGCTATGCGGTGGTGGGCGTGGTCGTGGTCGCCGCGATCATCACCCCGCCGGACCCGATCAGCCAGATCCTGCTGTCGATCCCGATCGTCGGGCTCTATTTCGTGTCCGTCGGCTGTGTCTGGCTGATCGAGCGCGGGCGCAAGAAGGAAGACGACGCCGGCGCGGCGGCCTCCTAGTTCGCGGCGATCATGCTTCTGATGTCTGATTTTGCCTGCTTCAGCACGGTCGCGATTTCCGTTGTTCCGCCGCCAGGACCGTAGAGGTTGTAGGTCAGAATGTGACCTTTGATGGTGGTCATCGCCACGACCACAACGCCCGTGCTTTCGCCGCTGTTCGTTTTCACGGTGATCAAGCCGCCCATATAGAACGCGGCCTCATCCTTATCGATGGGCACGATCTTCCCGGCAAAAGCGACGTTCCGTCCAAAGACCTTGCTGGCGTTCTCGCCCATCTCTTTCTGAACTTGCTCGTTGAGGAGAGCGGTGGTGAGCTCAGATTTGGGGATATCACCCATCGCCTTGAGAAGTTCGTCTCGCGTCGCGCGCTGAGTGATGGCGGCCGTTGGCGTCTTCACCAGCGCGTAGTGCGCGACGGCGCCACCGCTCGTCATTTCGGCACAGTTGTAGAGCGTCAGAAGCGTCAGGTTCTTGTTGTCGGCGGCGGCCAACGCCTGTGCGAAGTCGATGTAGGCGCCCTGAGGTTCGCAGAAGCCTTGTGGCTCGGGGACAGCAATCGTGTCGCCCGCAAGTCTGAAGCTGGCAGCCTCCGCCCCGCTCGCCGACATGAGGGCGAAAGCAATGCCCAGGACGGCGCCGTATCTACGCATTTGAATCCCCCAAAATTTCCCAAAGTCACTTTAGGGGAAATCCGCCGCCTGAGCACGTGAGGCCGACCTTGGCGCGCACGCCAACGCGCACTAGAGAGAGGCCGCTTCCCTCCAACTCTGCGGCCCCCATGCACGATATCCGAGCCATTCGCGAAACGCCCGAGCCCTACGTCAAAGGCTGGGACGCGAAGGGCCTGTCCGGGGCGTCGCTGGTCGCGCAGATCACCGAGCTGGATGCGAAGCTGCGCACCGCCCAGACCGGCTGGCAGAACGCCCAGGCCGAACGCAACGACGCCTCGAAGAAGATCGGTCAGGCCAAGGCCGCCAAGGACGAGGCGCTGGCGCAGCAGCTGATGGCCCAGGTCGAGGCGCTGAAGGCCAGGCTCGACGCCGAGGGTGAGGCCGAGAAGGCCGCCGCCGCCGCGCTGCACGACCTCCTGGCCAGCCTGCCCAACATCCCCGCGCCCGATGTGCCCGCCGGCGCGGACGAGCACGAGAACGTCGAGGTCCGCCGCTGGGGCACGCCGTTTGCGATCTCCAACCCGCGCGACCACACCGACCTGGGCGAAAGCTCGGGCCTCCTCGACTTCGAGGCCGCCGTGCGGATGAGCGGCTCGCGGTTCGTGGTGCTGAAGGGCCAGCTCGCGCGCCTGGAACGCGCGCTCGGCCAGTTCATGATCGACATCCAGACCCAGGAGCACGGCTACACCGAGATCTCCCCGCCGCTGCTGGTCAATGACGCCGCCGCCTACGGCACCGACAAGCTGCCGAAGTTCGCCGACGACCTGTTCCACACCACCGACGGTCGATGGCTGATCCCCACCGCCGAGGTGCCCCTCACCAGCCTGGTGATGGACCAGATCGTCGCCGCCGAAGACCTTCCCCTCCGCTTCACCGCCCTAACCCCTTGTTTTCGCTCAGAAGCTGGCGCCTCCGGCCGCGACACCCGCGGCATGATCCGCCAGCATCAATTCTACAAGTGCGAGCTCGTCTCGATAGTCGAGCCAGACCGTTCCGACGAAGAGCACGACCGCATGGTCGGCTGCGCCGAGGCGATCCTGAAGCGCCTGGAGCTGCCGTTCCGCACCATGCTGCTCTGCACCGGCGACATGGGCTTCGGCGCCCGCAAGACCTACGACCTGGAGGTCTGGCTGCCGAGCGAGGACCGCTACCGCGAGATCAGCTCCTGCTCTAACGTCGGCGACTTCCAGGCTCGCCGCATGAACGCCCGCGCCAAGTCGGCCGGCGAGAAGGGCACGCGCTTCGTGCACACCCTGAACGGCTCGGGCCTGGCGGTCGGCCGCACCCTGGTAGCGCTGATGGAGAACTATCAGGACACCGATGGCCGGATCGCCATCCCGCAGGCTCTGCACAGCTACCTGCCGGGCCTGACCCACATCGGGGGCAAGTCGGCTTGAGGATCCTGCTGACCAACGACGACGGGATCCATGCCGAAGGCCTGGCCGCTCTGGAGCGGATCGCCGCGCGGCTCAGCGACGACGTCTGGGTCTGCGCGCCGGAGGCCGAGCGCTCAGGCGCCAGCCGGGCGCTGACGCTCACCGACCCGATCCGCGTGAAGCAATATGGCCCCCAGCGGTTCTCGACCACCGGCACGCCGACGGACTGCGTGATGCTGGGGATCAGCGAAGTCGTGAAGGGCGCCAGACCCGACCTGGTGCTCTCCGGCGTCAACCGCGGCGTGAACCTGGCCGAAGACGTGACCATGTCGGGCACGGTGGCCGGCGCCATCGAGGCCATGGCCATGGGCGTGCCGGGCATCGCGCTGTCGCAAGGCGGCTTCTACGACGGCCAGACCGGCTACGCCTGCGCCGAGGTCTATGCGCCGGGGATCGTCAAGCGCCTGCTGGAGGTCGGCTGGCCCGACGGCGTGATCATGAACCTGAACTTCCCGGCCGGTGGCCCGGAGAAGGTCAAGGAGGTCGAGGTGACCCGCCAGGGCTTCCGCGACGCCCATGTTCGGATGGCCGAGAAGCGCACCGACCTGCGCGGCCGGGAGTATTTCTGGGTCGGCTACCGCCAGGAGCGGTCGAAGCCGGACGAGGGCACCGACCTTCGGGCGTTTTATGACGGGAAAATCTCCGTCACGCCGCTGCATATCGATCTCACCCACGCCGAGTCAGTGCACAAGCTTCGTGGCGTGCTGGGTGGCGCGCCACCGAAAGCCTGAAGATGATGGTGGCGAAGAAAGACGACGACACAGCTGAGACGCGGCTCGCCCGCCTGATCCTGGCCCTGCGCTCGCAGGGTGTCAGCGAGCCCGCCGTGCTGAGCGCCATCGAGACGACGCCCCGCGAGGCCTTCACGCCCGACCTGTTCAAGGAACGCGCCTTCGAGGACTCGGCGCTGCCCATCGCCTGCGGCCAGACGATCAGTCAGCCGTATATCGTCGGATTGATGAGCCAAGCGCTGAAGGTCGACAAGCGCGACCGGGTGCTGGAGATCGGCACCGGCAGCGGATACCAGACCACAATCCTCTCCAAGCTCTCGCGGCTGGTCTACACCGTCGAGCGCTACCGCACGCTGATGCGGGAGGCCGAGGCGCGCTTCAAGACGCTCGGCCTGACCAATGTGATCACCCGGTTCGGCGATGGCGGCGAGGGCTGGCCCGAGCAGGCGCCGTTCGACCGCATTATGGTCACAGCCGCCGCGTCTGATGAGCCCAAGGCCTTGCTTTCCCAGCTCAAACCGAACGGCATCCTGGTGGCGCCGATCGGCAAGGGGCCGGTGCAGAGCCTTCGGCGCTATACCGGCGACGGCAAGGGCGGTTTCGAGATAGAGGCGCTGACCGACGTACGGTTCGTGCCCCTGCTCGACGGGGTGGCGAAAGAATTGTGACGAAGACTTGTGGGGCCTGCGGTCGTTTGCAGGTTGGCGGGATGGGTCCGGTTAACCCATCATCAACCCTGACGCCCCGACTGATTCCAAATTCCAAACCGGAGCGCAGATGACGCACTTCTTCCAGCGATCGGCCCTGATCCTCCTGGCAACAACCGCGCTTGGCGCGAGCCCGGCGTTCGCGGCGACCCATCACGCGCGCAAGGCCGAGGCCCCGCCAACCGCGGCCAACTGCAAGATCGTCACCGAAAAGGGCGAGCGCGCCTCCTATGTGGTGAAGAAGGGCGACACGCTCGAAAAGATCGCCGACCATCTCGACACCTCGGTCGACGAGCTGATGAAGACCAACAAGCTGAAGAAGACCAGCGTGCTGCAGCCGGGCGACGTGCTGAAGGGCCCGGTGGTCTCCAAGAAGGCCTATGTGGTCACCAAGGGCGACACCGTCTTCTCGATCGCCAAGCGTTTCCACGTGACGGTCGACCAACTGCGCGAGGAAAACGACCTTTCCGCCAAGACGCCGATCCGGCCGGGTCAGCAGATTCGCCTGCCGTCGGACTATCGCGCGCCGGCCGTCGAGGCGGCTGAGGATCAGGTCGATAAGCCCGACAAGGCCGCGCCCGACAAGGTTGGCAAGGGCGGCAAGACCGACCAGGCCGATGCTGAGCCCGCCAAGCCGACCAAGGGCCACAAGGGCAAGCCACCGCCCGCCACGGCTTCCGACGAGAGCCCGCCCGCAGGCGGCGGCACGGTGGCGACCCGCGAGGCCAAGGGCGAGAGCTACAAGGCCAAGAAAGGCGACACGCTCGCCAAGATCGCCGACCGGCTCGACACCGATCTCGGCACGCTGAAGCGGCTGAACCACGTCAAAGGCTCAGCGGTGCACGTGGGGCAGGTCTACCACGGCCCAAGCTTCGCCGAGCACTTCTACACCGCCCAGCCCGGGGACACCCTGGCCAGCATCGCCACGCGGTTCGGCGTCAGCGTCGCCAGCCTGCGGGCCGAGAACGAGCTTTCCAAGCGGGTGATCAGCGTCCGCTCCGGCCAGAAGGTCTTCCTGCCGGAGGGCTATCATGACCGCGACGCGCCGGAGCCGGTACGGTCCGACCGCGGCGACCGCTCGGAACACTATCCGACCGTCTATCCGCCGGGCCGCAGCGCGCCGGCGCTGCCCGCGCACCCGATCCCCTATTCGGTGACGCCGGGGGCGGAAGCCGCGCCGCTGACGCCAGGGCCGACCGACGCCCAGATCCAGCAGCTCTCCAAGGGCCGTTTCCAGTGGCCGCTGACGGGCGCGATCCTGTCGGAGTTCGGGCCCAAGCCCGGCGGCCAAAGCAACGACGGCATCAACATCCAGGCCGACGCCGGCGCCGCGGTGCGCGCCGCTGCCGATGGCGAGGTGATCTACGCCGGCGACATCGTCCCGGGCTTTGGCAATCTGGTGCTGCTGCGGCACGCCGACGGCTGGGCCACGGTCTATGGCAACCTCGGCCGCATCGACGTGAAGATGCAGCAAAAGGTCACCCAGGGGCAGCAGATCGGCCAGGCCGGCATGTCCGGCGGCGTGCCAGAGCCGCAGTTGCACTTCGAGGCGCGCTATCAGCCCAATGCCGCCGAACGCGCGCGCTCGGTGAACCCGAAGCTGGTGCTGCCACCCCGCTAGAGCGGCAGGCTCTTCCCCAACTCGCCCGCCAGATCGCGGATGAACTGCCAGGCGACGCGGCCGGAACGGGCGCCGCGCAGCTGCGCCCACTGCAGGGCGCGGCGGTCGAGGTCGTCCGCCTTCAGGCCATAGCGCTTGGCGTAGCCCTTCACCGCGGCCAGATAGGTCGGCTGGTCCATGGGCGGGAAGCCGATCCACAGGCCGAAGCGGTCGGAGACGCTGACCTCCTCCTCGGCGTCCTCGGCGCTGGCGATCAGGCCGCGGTCTTCGCCATGACCGCGCGGCATGAGGTGGCGACGGTTCGAGGTCGCCGTGAACAGCACATTGGCCGGCGGACCCGAGACGCCGCCCTCGAGAGCCGACTTTAGGGCCTTGGCGGCGGCCGCGCCCTCCTCGAACGACAGGTCGTCGCAAAGCACCAGGAAGCGCTCGCTCCGGGTGCGTAGGATGTCGAAGAGATCGGGCAGGGCGGTGACCTGATCGCGGTCGACCTCCACCAGCTTCAAATCCTTCGCGCCCTTGGCGACATGCATGAAGGCGGCCTTGGCGAGCGAGCTCTTGCCGGTGCCGCGCACACCCCAGAGCAGGGCGTGGTTGCAGGGCAGGCCGGCGGCGAAGCGCCCCAGGTTCTCGACGAACCGTTCCTTCTGGCGGTCGACGCCGACCAGGGCGGCGAGGGGTAGAGGATAGTCCGGCGCCGGATGGAAGGCGCCGCTCGCTGGATCGTGGCGGAACAGCCGCGCGGCCTCGAAGGCCGGCTGCGGCGCGCGGTCGGGCGCCAGCCGCTCCAGGGCGTCGGCGATCCGCGAAAGCACAGGTTCCAGTTCATGCGTCATTGCGCGACACCTAACCTGCCCTGGTTCCATTGCAAAACAGGGTCGTAGCCCTTAGCTTCCGCCGACTTCGAGCGGGGCCTCCCAAATGGCCGCGCCGTACTGCCTTTCGGAGAGTCCATGCCCGCCGCCAATGACATGCAGACCATGTTGGTCCAGTTCCTGCCGCTGATCGGCCTGGTGGTGCTGTTCTACTTCCTGATGATCCGCCCGCAGCAGACCCGGATGAAGGCGCACCAGGCGATGCTGGCCAGCATCAAGCGCGGCGACAACGTCGTCCTGTCCTCGGGCGTGCACGGCAAGATCGTCCGCGTTGAGGACGCCGATGTGGGCGTCGAGATCGCGACCGGCGTCACCGTCAAGGTGCGCAAGGGGATGATTTCCGAGGTCCAGGCCCGCGGCGCGCCGGCCCCGGCCAACGACGCCAAGACCTAAGAGCGCTTCACCCGTCATGATGAATCTTGCCCGCTGGAAGGTCATCCTCGTCGTTCTGGCGACGGTGTTCGGCCTCTTGTTCACGCTTCCCAACCTGCTGCCGGCCAAGGTCCGCGACGGGCTGCCGGGCTTCTTGCCGAAGTCGACGCTTCACCTGGGCCTCGACCTGCAGGGCGGTTCGCGCCTGCTCTATTCGGTCGATACCGTCGCACTGCGCACCGAGAAGCTGACCAATATGGCGGAGGACGTCCGCACCGGCCTGGCCGGCAAGACCATCGCCTTCACCGACCTCGCGGTGACCAACGGCGAGATCGCGGTGCGGATTACCGATCCGGCGCAGCTGAACGATGCGACGACGCTGCTGCGCCGGACGCTGGGCTCGCCGCTCGCCGGCAACAGCGGCGCCCGCGACGTCACCGTCTCCAGCGGCGCCGACCAGCGCATCCATGTCGCCTTCGTGAAGGAGGCCTTCGATGCCGAAGCCTCTAGCGCGGTCGAGCAGAACATCGAGGTCATCCGCCGGCGGATCGACCAGATGGGCACCAAGGAACCCGAGATCAATCGCCAGGGTAAGGACCGCATCGTCATCGAGGCGGCCGGCGAGAGCGACCCTGACCGCCTCAAGGCGATCATCGGCCAGACGGCCAAGCTGACGTTCCAGATGGT
Organism: uncultured Alphaproteobacteria bacterium; assembly: GCA_903822175.1. GTDB lineage: Bacteria > Pseudomonadota > Alphaproteobacteria > Caulobacterales > Caulobacteraceae > Phenylobacterium. Next base: position 100,118 of record CAIJOB010000019.1, on the reverse strand, counting down.
CGACGAGACCGCCGATCCCGAGGCTGTCGCGGCCGGCCGCCTGCCGCCCGGCGACGAAGTCCTTGTCTCCACCGACGGCCACGCTCCGTCGTATGTGGTCAAGAAACGCGCGCCGATCACCGGTGAGATGCTGACCAACGCCCAGCCGGGCTTCGATCAGCAGGGCGGCGGCGGCGCGCTCGTGTCGTTCCGCATGAACAGCCTTGGCGCGACCCGCTTTGCCGACATCACCCGCCAGAACGTCGGCAAGCGCTTCGCCATCGTGCTCGACAAGAAGGTGATCTCCGCGCCGAATATCCTGGGTCCGATCCCGGGCGGCTCGGGCCAGATCACCGGCAACTTCACGACCGAGAGCGCCACCGATCTCGCCGTCCTGCTACGCGCCGGCGCGCTGCCCGCGCCGATGAAGGTCGAGGAACAGCGGACCGTGGGCGCCGAACTGGGGGCCGACGCCGTCAAGGCCGGCACGACCTCGGCCATCATCGGCCTGGTCGCCACCATGATCTTCATGCTGCTGATCTACGGCGGCCTGTTCGGCGGCATCTCGCTGATCGCGCTGGCGGTCAACGCGGTGATGATCATTGGGGTGATGAGCTTCACCCAGGTGACGCTGACGTTGCCTGGCATCGCCGGCCTGATCCTGACACTCGCCGTCGCGGTCGACGCCAACGTGCTGATCTATGAGCGGATGCGTGACGAACTGCGCTCCGGCAAGAACCTGATCTCTTCGATGGAGTCGGGATTCGCGCGGGCCTGGGGCACCATCTTCGACGCCAACATGACCCACATCTTCTCGGCCCTGATCATGTTCAACCTGGGGTCCGGCCCGGTGAAGGGCTTTGCCTGGACGTTGGCGATCGGCGTCTTCACCACCGTGTTCTCGGCGGTTCTCGTCACCCAAGTTCTTCTGGCCTGGTGGTTCAAAGCCGCCCGTCCGAAGACCCTGCCGATCGCGTAAGGACGCCAGCCCATGAAATTCTGGCCCTTCATCAAGGTTCTGCCGGTCCGCACCCACTTCAAGTTCGTGCGGTTGTCGCGGCTGTTCGCGGCGCTGTCGGTCATCGCGGTGGCCGGCTCGCTGTTCCTGACCTTGACGCCCTTCAAGGCGCCTTGCGGAGGCCTGGCGTGCGGCATCGACTTCCAGGGCGGCACCGTCATGGATATCTCGACCGCACCACAGGCGGCCGATCCGGCAAAGATCCATGCGGCCCTGCAAGGGCTGAACCTGAACGAGACCGTGGTCGCGGCCGGCCAGGACTCGGCGCTCGTCAAGTTTGAGGCCCCCAAGGGCGCCGACATCAGCGCCACGGTCACCCGCGTCGAGGGCGCGCTGACCCAGTCGTTCGGCAAGGTGAAGTTCGCCAGCACCGACGTCGTCGGCCCGACCGTCTCGGGCGAGCTGCTCGGCAAGGGCCTGCTGGGCCTCGGCCTCGCGATCCTGGCCATGCTGCTCTACATCTGGTTCCGCTTCGAGCTGCAGTTCGGCCTGGGCGCGGTCGCGGCCCTGTTCCACGACGTCTTCCTGACCTTCGGCCTGATCGCCATCATGGGCCGGTTCGGCAAGATCGAGTTCGACTTGCGGTCGGTGGCCGCGATCCTGACGATCATCGGCTATTCGATGAACGACACGGTCGTGGTGTTCGACCGGTTCCGCGAGAACCTGCGCAAGTACAAGCGCATGCCGCTGGGCGAAGTGATCGACATGTCGATCAACGAGATGCTGACCCGGACGATCATCACCTCGATGACCGCGGTGCTGGCCCTGCTGGCCCTGGCCTTCTTCGGCGGCCCGACCCTCTACGGCCTGTCGGTGATCATGCTGTTCGGCATCGCCATCGGCACCTACTCGTCGATCTACATCGCAGCCCCGGTGATCCTGCTCTGGGGCGTCAAGCGTGGCGGCGAGGACGAGGTCGCCGAGCCGCTGACGCCCGTCAAAGTCCGCTAGGCGGGCGGCAAGGGCAGGGCGGTGGCCCGCGACGCGCCTTCCATCGACGCCTACGGCGACGGCGGCTTCCGCCTGTCCGGCGAATGGTATGCCGGCTCGTTGGTGATCGTCGCCGACCAGCCGCAGGTTTGGCCGGTCGTGGCCTTCGCCGATCTCACGGTGGAGAGCCTTGCGCCCGTGTTCGTCGCCGGCCGCGCCGAGGTGGAGTTCCTGCTATTGGGCGTGGGCGCGCGTAACGCCCAGCCGCCGCGGGCCATCCGTGAGGCCCTGCTGGTCGCGGGCATGGGCCTGGAATTCATGGACACGCCCGCCGCCGCCAGGCTCTACAATGTCCTGACCTCCGAGGGCCGCAGGCTCGCTACCGCACTGATCGCGGTCTGATCGTTTCCGCCCGCGTCAAAACGCCCTATACCTGAGTGTCAGGGTAGGAATCACGAGGGCGCTCAGATGGCCGGACTTCTTTCAAATTTCCGCAACACGTTCATCGTCGGCCTTGTGCTGGCGGTGTTGATGATCGTCGGCTTCGCGACCGGGCCGCATGGGACGGACTCATCGTTCATCGAGGCGGTGATGCGCTGGATGCACGTGTTCTTCGGCATCCTGTGGATCGGGCTCCTCTACTATTTCAACTTCGTCCAGATCCGCGTCATGCCGGCGGTGCCCGCCGAGCTGAAGCCGGGCGTGTCGAAGTACATCGCGCCCGAGGCGCTGTTCTGGTTCCGCTGGGCGGCGCTGGCGACGGTGATCATGGGCTTGGCGATCGCGGGACAGCGCCACTACATCGGTCAGACCCTCAGCCTCGGCTTCGCCGGGACCGACGCCGCCGACAAGACCCACTATCTCCTGCTGGGCCTGGGCATGTGGCTGGGCATCATCATGATGCTCAACGTCTGGGGCATCATCTGGCCGAACCAGAAGCGGGCGCTGGGCTTGGTGGAGGCGGACGCCGATACCAAGGCCAAGGCGGCGCGCGTCGCCATGATGGGCTCGCGAACCAACCTGCTGCTGTCGCTGCCCATGCTGGTGTCCATGACCATGTCGCAGACCCTGTACGGCTGATCCCAAACTGCCTGGGGGCCGAAATCTGAAATCGGGAAGGCCCGCCTTAACCGGCGGGCCTTTTCATAGGCGCCGATGAGCGAGCCTGACGCCATAAGCGCCGGACAGGGCGACCTGGACGGCCTGATCCGCCGGATCGACCCGGACCGCTGGCTGTCCAGCCGGTTCATCGGGGCCGGCGAGACGCGCGCCGACGTGGTGGCGATCTACGCCTTTGACAACGAACTGGCCCGCGCACCCCGCGTGGCCTCCAATTCGCTGCTGGCCGAGGTGCGCCTGACCTGGTGGCGCGAGGCGCTCGACGAGATCTTCGAAGGCCGCCCGGTGCGCCAGCATCCCACCGCCCAGGCCTTGCTGCGCGCGGTCGAACGGCGCGGGCTGAAGCGCGAGCCTCTGGAGGCGATGATCGACGGCCGCTACCGCGAGCTCGATCCCGCGCCGATGGAGGAGGGCGAGGTCCTGGATTGGGCGCGAGACACCGGTGGGCTTTCCGCGCAGCTGGCGGCCGAGATTCTCGACCCTGCGACCGACGCCAAGATGGCCCTGGCCGGAGGTTCGGCCTGGGCGCTGGGCAAGCGGCTCGCCGAGGCGCCCGACCTGAGGCCGACCTTCCTGAAGGTGATCCATGCCGCGCGCAGCGCCTCGCGGAACCTCAGCGTCGCGGCCTTCCCGGCGGTGGCGCATGCGGCGCTGGCGGGACGCCCGGCCAGCAACGACTTCGCCCGCCGGCTGCGCCTGACCATCGCCGTGGCGCGCGGCAAGATCTGACGGCTCACGAGATGCCGCTTGCCAATCGGTCGGCGTCCGCCAAGCTCCGCCGCTGAGGCGTCCCGGCAAGAGGCCGCCCGCCGGGATGGGAGGCGCTTAGGTGTTCAAGCAGCTTTTGACGCCGGTGGCGGACAGCTTGCCGCTGTCGTTCCTGGTCGCGGCTCTGCCGATCGCCACCGTGCTCCTGCTCCTGGGCGTGCTGCGCCGGCCGGCCTGGCAGGCCTCGCTCGGCGGGCTGGCGGTCGGGCTGGCGATCGCGGTTTCGGTCTGGAAGCTGCCGGCCGTGCTCGCCTTCAGCGCGGTCGCCAACGGGGCGGTGTTCGCGCTCTGGCCGGTGATGTGGATCGTGCTGGCGGCGCTGCTTGTCTACAACATCGCCGTGGTCTCGGGGCGTTTCGACGCCTTCCGGTCGTGGGTGATCACCAACATGCCGAACGACCGGCGCATCGTGCTGATCGTCATCGGCTTCTGCTTTGGCGCGCTCCTGGAAGGCGTCGCGGGCTTCGGGACGCCCGTAGCGATCACCGGCTCCCTGCTGATCCTCGTCGGCTTCCCGCCGATGGAGGCCCTGGTGATGGTGCTGATCTTCGACACCGCCCCGGTGGCGTTCGGCGCTCTGGGCGCGCCGGTGACGGTGCTGGCCTCGGTGACGGGCTTACCGACCCATGCGCTCGCCGCGATGATCGGGCGCCAGCTGCCGGTGATGGCGGCGATCCTGCCCTTCTATGTCATGGGCCTTTATGGCGGCTGGCGCTCGGTCAAGGCGCTGTGGCCGGTGCTGGCGGTGGCGGGCTTGAGCTTCGCGGCGGGCCAGTTCGCGGCCTCCAACTACATCGACTACACGCTGACCGACGTGCTGGCCTCGCTGCTCTCGCTGGCGGTGACCCTGGCGTTCCTCAAGGTCTGGCGCCCGGCGCCGGACCCAGCCTTCGCGATCCAGGGCGAGGGCGCGCTGGAGGTTCGGCCCGCCGGCGCGCCGCCGGCCTGGCAGGGCTGGCTGCCCTGGGCGATCATCTCGGCGACGGTGGTGCTATGGACCACCTTCAAGGTCGCCAACATCGGCCAGCAGGCCATCCATTGGCCGCTACTCGACAAGGCGATTTCCATCACCCTCTACCACGACAAGCCCTACGCCGCGGTCTGGAGCTTCCAGCCGCTGGCCACCGGCACAGCGATCCTGGTGGCCGCCGTCATCACCGCCGCGACTGTCAGGCTGTCTCCCGCCGCCTTCGTCGGTTGCGCCGTCCAGACCGTGCGCCAGGCCTGGAAGGCGGTGGTGACGGTCATGCTGATCGTCGGTTTGGCCTATCTGATGAACTATTCGGGTTTGGCCTACACGCTCGGCCTCGGCGCCGCCTCGACGGGCCACGCCTTCGTCCTGCTATCGCCGTTCCTGGGCTGGATGGCGGTGATGCTGTCCGGCAGCGACACGTCGGGCAACGCGTTGTTCGGCAACCTGCAGGTCGTGGCCGCCAATCAGCTGAACCTCAGCCCGGTGCTGTTCGCCGCCACCAATTCCTCAGGCGGGGTGATGGGCAAGATGATCTCGCCGCAGAACATCGCCACCGGCGTCTCGGTGACCGGGATGAGCGGGCAGGAAGGCAAGATCTTCGCCCGCACCTTCCCGCACAGCATCATTCTGACCGTGATCCTGGGCGCGCTGGCGGCGGCTCAGCAGTATCTGATCCCCTGGATCATCCCGGCGAACTAGCCCGCCCAGACGTCCAGATCGGCGAGCGCGCGTTCGCCCACCAGCCGCTTCTTGGCCCGCCCGCGTTCCTTGTGCGGCAGGCGCTTGCCGTCCTCGCCGTGCCGGGGCGCATCCTCGATCGGCGGCAGCAGGCCGTAGTTGATGTTCATCGGCTGGAACGAGCCCTTGCCGCCGTCCAGGTGCCCGCCGGTAATATGGCCGATCAGGGCCCCCAGGGCCGTCGTGGGCGGCGGCGGCGCGGGCGCGCGGCCCAGGCGCTCGGCGGCGGCGAAACGGCCGGCCAGCAGGCCGATGGCGGCGCTCTCGACGTAACCCTCGACGCCGGTCACCTGGCCCGCGAACCGCATCCTCGGATCGGCCTTCAGCCGCAGCGATCCGTCCAGCAGCTTGGGGCTGTTCAGGAAGGTGTTGCGATGCAGGCCGCCGAGCCTCGCGAACACCGCCTTCTCCAGACCCGGGATCATCCGGAAGATGTCGGTCTGGGCGCCGTGCTTCAGCTTGGTCTGGAAGCCGACCATGTTCCATAGGGTGCCCAGCGCATTGTCCTGGCGTAGCTGGACGACGGCCCAGGCCTTGGTCTGCGGGTCGTGTTCATTGGTCAGGCCGACCGGCTTCATCGGCCCATGGCGCAGGGTCTCGCGCCCGCGCTCAGCCATAACCTCGATGGGCAGGCAGCCGTCGAAATAGGGGACGTGCTCCCAGTCCTTGAACTCCGATTTCGGCCCGCCCAGCAGGGCGTCGATGAAAGCCTCGTACTGGTCCTTGTCCATCGGGCAGTTGATGTAGGCCGCCGCGTCGCCGCCGGGGCCTTCCTTGTCGTAGCGAGACTGACGCCACGCCTTGCCCATGTCGACGCTGTCCAGGTGGATGATCGGGGCGATGGCGTCGAAGAACGACAGCTCGCCTTCGCCGGTCAGCTTGAGGATCGCCTCGCTGAGCGCCGGAGAGGTGAGGGGACCTGTGGCGACCACCACGCTGTCCCACTCGGCGGGCGGCAAGCCGGCGACCTCCTCGCGGGCGATGGTCACCAATGGGTGGGCCTCCAGACGTTCCGTCACCGCCTGGGCGAAGCCGTCGCGGTCGACGGCCAGCGCGCCGCCGGCCGGCACCTGATGGGCGTCGCCGCACGAAAGGATGATCGAGCCCAGCCGGCGCATCTCGGCGTGCAGCAGGCCCACCGCATTGCCCGTCCAGTCGTCGGCGCGGAAGGAGTTGGAGCAGACCAGCTCGGCCAGGCGGTCGGTCTGGTGGGCGTCGGTGCCGCGCACCGGGCGCATCTCGTGCAACACCACCGGGACGCCCGCCTCAGCGATCTGCCACGCCGCCTCGGACCCGGCGAGGCCGCCGCCTATCACATGCACTGGACCAGAGACTTTTCCGTTCGTCATGCGTGGCTAACTAGCAACGATCGTGTCAGATCGCGAGCAGGGCCTTGCACGCGAGGGGGCCGAGCCCCACCCTTGCATCCAAAGGGGAGGCTGACTCGTTTCCCACGGCGTAGACCTACGTCGCGGGTCGGGCCTTGAAGGACGAGGATGGCGGGGTTTTCACCCTCTGACGCGGCGCTCGAAGGTTTTCGGCTTACCCGCGAGAATCCCAAGGCTTTTGGCATCTGGGCGGCGGCATCGCTGCTGGTCAACGTGCTGAGCGGGGTGATCGACGCCTTCATGCCCGCCAGCGTGAAGCACGGGCTCGAGACCATCAGCGCCAGCGACGTGATGACCGGGCCCCAGCTGCTGGACGCCCTGATCCTCACCGCGCCGGTGATCCTGCTGGGCCTGGCGGTGCTGAACATCATGGCCGCGGCGGTCTATCGGCTGATTTTCCGGCATGACGACACCCGCTTCGGCTACCTGCGGCTAGGCGCGGACGAGCTGCGCCTGATGGGCCTGACGCTGATCTACATCGTGCTGTTCATCGGCCTGGTGGTGGGCGTCGGCATGGTCTCCGGCATCGTCGTCGCACTGGGGAGCCTGGCGGGGCCCGCGGTCCAGGGCTTCCTGGGCTGGCTGTCGATTCCGATCTCCTTTGGGGTGATCGTCTACGTCCTGGTGCGGCTGTCGCTGGCGCCGGTCGCGACCTTCGCCGAGCGGCGCCTGGCGGTGTTCGAATCCTGGGGCCTGACGCGCGGCCAGTTCTGGCGGCTGTTCGGGGCCTATGTCCTGGCGCTGGCCTGTGTGGTGGTGGTCGGCTTCCTGGCGCTGGTGGTGTTTACCGGCGCGGCTGGCGTGGTGGTGTTGCTGACCGGCGGCCAGATCTCCGACCTGGGCTCGATCCTGAACCCCAAGGATGTGACCCTGCGCAGCTATCTCAGCATCGGCCTGATCGCCTCGATGATCCTTTCCAGCGTGTTCAGCGCGCTCTGGAACGCGGTGATGGCGGCGCCCGGCGCGGTGGCCTATCAGCAGCTGCACGGCGACCCGCCGGCCCGGCCGCTGAGCGTTCAGCCCGAGGCGGGCTGAGCCCACAGATGGCCCGCTTTTCCGCCAGCGACGCGGCCCTGGAAGGCTTCCAGGTCATCCGCAGAGATTGGCGTGTCATCGTCGGCTGGGCCGGCTTCAACCTGGTGGCCCTGGTCGCCGCGGTCGCGGTCTTCGTGATCGCCGGCGTGTTCTATGCCGCGACGGCCGGCGGCGACGCCTCGCAGTTCGGTGCGGTGATCGGCGGGCCCTTGGTGTCGGTGGCGACCCTGGTCCTGCAGTTGATGATCGGCATGGCCCTCTATCGACTGATGTTCCGGCCCGAAGAGCGCGGCTGGCTCTATCTGCGGTTCGGTGCGGATGAACTTCGCGGGATCGGCGTCACGCTGGTCCTGGCGGCAGGCGTCGGCGCGCTGGCGCTTTTGGCCGTGGGCGTAGCTCGGGCCGCGCCGCCCGTGGCCAGCGGCGCGGTGGCCCTGGCCGCCATCGTCGTCGGCTTCTGGCTGCTCATGCGCCTGAGCTTCGCGGCGCCGATATGCGTCGCCGAGCGGAGGATCGACTTCGCCCGCTCCTGGCGCCTCAGCCGCGGCCACACCTGGTCGCTGGTGGGGATGACGCTGCTGGCCGGGTGCCTCGGCCTGTTGATGAGCGTGCTGGTCTGGGGCGCGTTCTTCCTGCTGACGCTCTCGGTGGTTGGCTTTCAGGAGCTGGGCAATCTGGCCGGCCCGGAAGGTTTCCGCGACCATCCCGGCCTCTTCCTGCTGCAGGCCATCGCGCCCTTCCTGTTCGGCCCCTTCGCCATCGTGGTGAGCTGCGCGCCCTGGGCGGCGGCCTATCAGGCGTTGACGGCGTCTGACGCGGCTTCGGAAGCCGCCTAGGCCCGGGCGGTGGGCCGTCCCGCGGCGCGGGCGTGCCAAGCCGTCAGGTTGGTGTGCTCGTCTTCCATCGGCAGCCCGATCCACTTGGCGAAGTCGATAGTCGTGAGCAGGCAGATATCGGCCATGGAATAGCGGTCGCCGGTCAGCCACTCGCGGCCTTCCAGCTCGCGGTCCAGCCAGCGCTGGGCGCCCTTGTAGGCCTCGCGGTTGCTCTCGCCGAACTCCTTGAACTGGGTCAGCAGGGCGGCGGTGCGCGGGTGGGCGTGACGCCAGAAGCCGCCCACCGGCGTCATCACCTGGAACTCGACACGCCGGATCCACATGTCGACCAGCGCCTTTTCCTTCGCCGTGCGTCCGAACATCGGCGGATCGGCCTGCGTCTCCTCGAAGTAGCGGCAGATGGAGACGGTCTCGGAGATGTGGCTGCCGTCGTCGAGTTCCAGCGTCGGCACCTGGCCCAAGGTGTTGCGCGCCCGGTGCTCCGGCGACTTGTGCTCGCGCTGCATGATGTCCACCGGGGTCTCGGGCAGGTCGATACCCTTCTCGGCGAGGAAGATGCGCACGCGGCGTGGATTGGGGGCCGGGTAGGGTGCGCCGTAGAGGATCATCGCAGGCTCCAGTTGGAATGGCGCGCCACGCTATGGCGAATGGCGTGGCGCAGGAAGTCCCTCCGCGTGACAGCGATTTAAGCTGCGACGGCGCCGCAGGCCCGCCATCATGGTCAAGGTTGGCCAGGCGCCGGCCGGGGCGTGGAGGCAGGGGTGGCGACGACAGGGATCTGGGCGGCGTTGAAGCGCGCCGGCGGCGCGGTTCGGCGGGTCTGCACGCCATCGGAGACGGCTTGGTCGGCGGCGAGCCTCGCCTTGCTGGCGTTCTGGGCCTTCCTGTTCCTGTCCTTCCTCGTGGCGACCGTTGCGCCGACCTTCTCCTAGGGTCAGGTGGCGGGCATCGCGACGATGTTCGTGGTGCTCGCCCTTGCCGGGCTTGCGGTCCTGTTGGTGGTCGGCCTGCTGGCGCGGCTGCGGCTGCGCTACCGGACTGCGTTGCTGCTCGTCGCGCCGGTGACCGCGGTGATGCTGATGGTCATCTGGGACAAGAAGGGCATGGCGATTGGCCTTCTCCTGCTGATGGCGGGCGTCAGCCTGACAGCCGGATCGGCTGTTTCGCTGCTGAGAGGCCGCGCCGGGCGCGGCCGTGGCTACGGCACCATGACGTTTCTCGCGCTTGGCTTGGCCTCGCTGCTGGTGGTCGTCGTGGGCGTTTGGGCGCCGTTGAAGGAGCCGAACCCGGCGCTCGCGGGCTATCGGCTCGCCGGCCCGACGCTCGACCTGCCGGACCCCAGCAAGCCGGGGCCCTGCAAGGTGCGCTACCTCACCTATGGGAGCGGCGCCGACCGCTATCGCCCCGAGTTCGCCGGCAAGGCCAGCTTCCGTTCGCATGCCGTGGACGGCTCGAAGCTGGATGCGGACTGGACCGGTCTCGGCGGCGCCCTGCGCACCGCCTACTGGGGCTTCGGGCCCAAGGCGTTTCCGGTGCAGGGCCGCGTCTGGGCGCCGGATGGCGCCGGGCCTTTCCCGCTGGTGCTGATCGTCCACGGCAATCACGAGATGGAGAAGTTCTCCGACCCTGGCTACCGCTACCTCGGCGAGTTGTTGGCCAGCCAGGGGTTCATCGCGGTCTCAGTGGACGAGAACTTCCTGAACAGCTCGCTTGCCGACTACATCAACCCGTTGAAGATCCGCGCCGGCGCCGAGAACGACGCGCGCGCATGGCTCCTGCTGGAGCATCTGGTGCAGTGGCGCGGCTGGAACGCCGACCCCAAGAATCCGCTCTACGGCAAGGTCGACATGGACCGCATCGGCATCGTCGGCCACTCGCGCGGCGGCGAGGCGGTCGGGGTCGCGGCGGCGTTCAATCAGATGGACCGCTATCCCGACGATGCGACGGTCGTCTTCAACTACCACTTCAAGCTCGGCGCCGTGGTCGCCATCGCCCCGATCGACGGGCAGTATAAGCCGCGCGACCGGGGCACGCCGCTGACCGACGTCAACTACTTCACCCTGGCCGGAAGCCTCGACGGGGACGTGACCAGCTTCGGCGGCTCGGCGCAGTATTCCCGCGACGACCTCACCGGCCGGACGCCGGCTTTCAAGGCCAGCCTCTATGTGAAAGACGCCGACCACAATCAGTTCAATACCACCTGGGGCCGCAACGACCTGGGCGTGCCGTGGGAATTCCTGCTGGACGAGCGCGGCCTGCTGGCGCCGCCGGCCCAGCAGCAGATCGCCAAGGTCTATCTGTCGGCGTTCCTGCAGGACACGCTGATGGACCGCCACGGCTATCGGCCGCTGTTCCAGGACCCGCGCCGGGGCGCCGCCTGGTTGCCACCCGGCTACCTGGCCGCCAACTACGCCGACGGCGACACGGCCTGGCTGGCGACCTTCGAGGAGGATGCCGATCCCGCGACCGCTACAAACCCTGGCGCCCACATCGAGGGACGCGACCTTTCGATCTGGCGTGAGGACTATGTGAAGCTGAAGTCCGACCCGCTGGACACCCAGGTTGCGCTGATCGGCTGGGACGACCGTGTGCATTCTCAGGCGGCCAGCTATCGCATTGAGTTTGGCGCGGCGGCGGCCAAGGCGGGGCTAGGCGCCGATCTGGTGTTCAGCGCGTCCGCCGCGGGCATCGACAGCCTGCCCAAGGACTTCCACCCGGCCAAAGACGTCAAGGCGGCGAAGGGTGAGGCCGACAAGCCGCTGGACTGGACGGTGACCCTGGTCGACGCGAAAGGCGCGGAGGCCCGCCTGCCGCTGTCGCGCGACCAGGTGCTCTATCCGCAGATCAAGGGCTTCACCCGCCGGTTCTCGGCGATTGATGGCGCGACGCCGGCGGAGATCGTCATGCGCCGCTACCACTTCGCTCTCGCCGATTTCGCCGCCCAGAACCCCGCCCTCGACCTCAGGGACCTAAAGGCGGTGCGGTTCGACTTCGATCGCTCGAAGCGCGGCGCGATCGCGCTGGACGACGTCGGGATCGCGCCCAGTCAGCCAGGCGTGCCCGCTAAGCGCTGACCTTGGCCTTCTTCGGTGCGGACTTGGCCGTCGCCTTGGCGGCTTGGGCGCGCTGGCGGCCAGCCCGGCGTTCCAGCAATTCGGCGAGGTAGCGGCCGGTCCAGCTCTTGGAGCTCTTGGCGACCTGTTCCGGCGTGCCGACCGCCACGATCTCGCCGCCGCCGTCGCCGCCCTCGGGACCGAAGTCGACGATCCAGTCGGCGGTCTTCACGACGTCGAGGTTGTGCTCAATGACCACGACCGTATTCCCCTGATCCACCAACTCGTGGAGCACTTCCAAGAGCTTCTTGGTGTCCTCGAAATGCAGGCCGGTGGTCGGCTCGTCGAGGATGTAGAGGGTCTTGCCGGTCGCGCGGCGAGACAACTCCTTCGACAGTTTCACCCGTTGGGCCTCGCCGCCCGACAGCGTGGTCGAGGACTGGCCCACCTTGACGTAGCCGAGGCCTACGCGGTTCAGGGTCTGCATCTTCTCGCGCAGCACCGGCACGGCCTTGAAGAAGTCGGCGGCCTCGTCGACCGTCATATCAAGAACGTCGGATATACTTTTGCCTTTGAAGAGGATTTCCAGAGTCTCGCGGTTGTACCGCTTGCCGTGGCAGACGTCGCAGGTGACATAGACGTCGGGCAGGAAGTGCATCTCGATCTTGATCAGGCCGTCGCCCTGGCAGGCCTCGCATCGGCCGCCCTTGACGTTGAAGCTGAACCGCCCCGGGCCATAGCCGCGCGCCTTGGCCTCCGGCAACCCGGCGAACCAGTCGCGGATCGGCTGGAAGGCGCCGGTGTAGGTGGCCGGGTTCGAGCGCGGCGTGCGGCCGATCGGCGACTGGTCGATGTCGATGACCTTGTCGAACAGCTCCAGCCCCTCGATCCGCTCATAGGGCGCGGGCGCGTCCGACGCATTGTGCAGACGGCGCGCGGCGGCCTTGTAGAGGGTCTCGATGGTGAAGGTCGACTTGCCGCCGCCGGAGACGCCGGTGATACAGGTGAAGGTGCCCTGCGGGATCTCAGCGGTGACGTTCTTCAGGTTGTTGCCGGTCGCGCCGATGACGCGCAGCACCTTGGATTTGGAGATCGGCCGCCGGTCGACCGGCACCTCGATCTCGCGGGCGCCGGAGAGGTACTGGCCGGTGATGCTCCTGGGCTCGGCCATGATGTCGTCGGCCGTGCCGCTGGCGATGATCTCGCCGCCATGGACGCCCGCGCGGGGTCCCATGTCGATGACGTAGTCGGCGGTGAGGATCGCCTCCTCGTCATGCTCCACCACCAGCACCGAATTGCCGAGATCGCGCAGGCCCTTGAGGCTGACCAGCAGGCGGGCGTTATCGCGCTGGTGCAGGCCGATGGAGGGCTCGTCCAGGACGTAGAGCACGCCGGTCAGGCCCGAGCCGATCTGGCTGGCCAGCCGGATGCGCTGGCTCTCGCCGCCGGAAAGCGTGCCCGAGGACCGAGACAGATCGAGGTAGTCCAGGCCGACATTGACCAGGAACCGCAGGCGGTCGGTGATCTCCTTCAGGATGCGCCGTGCGATCTCCATCTGCTTGGCGGTCAGCTGGCCCTCCAGGCCCTCGAACCAGGCTGCCGCGTGCTTGATCGACAGGTGGCTGATCTGGCCGACATGCTGGCCGGCGATCTTCACCGCCAGCGCCTCGGGCTTCAGGCGGTAGCCTTCGCAGACTTCGCAGGGGGTCTCGGACTGGTAGCGGGCCAGTTCCTCGCGGACCCAGGACGAGTCCGTCTCGCGCCAGCGGCGCTCCAGATTCGGCAGCACCCCTTCGAAGGTCTTGTTGACCTCATATTTGCGGGCGTTGTCGTCGTAGATGAAGCGGATCTTCTCGCCGTCCGAGCCGTGCAGGATCACCTTCTTCGCCGCGTCCGGCAGCTTCCAGAACGGCGTGTCCATCGAGAACTCGTAGTGCCGCGCCAGCGCCTGCAGGGTCTGGGTGTAGAGCGGCGAGGGGCCCTTCGCCCAGGGCGACACCGCGCCCTTGTGAAGGGTCTTGTCCTTGTCGGGCACGATCAGGTCGGCGTCGAAGGCGAGCTTCATGCCCAGGCCATCGCAGACCGGGCAGGCGCCGTAGGGATTGTTGAAGGAGAAGAGGCGCGGCTCGATCTCGCTGATCGTGAAGCCGGACACCGGGCAGGCGAACTTCTCGGAAAACAGCAGGCGCTTGGGCTCGTTCTCGGTCGGGTCCTTGTCGGCCCATTCGGCGACCGCGATGCCGTCGGCCAGGCGCAGGGCCTGTTCGATCGAGTCGGCGTAGCGGGTCTCGAGCCCAGCCTTGGTGACCAGTCGATCCACGACCACGTCGATGTCGTGCTTGAACTTCTTATCCAGCGTCGGCGCGTCCTCGATGGGGAAGTACTCGCCGTTGACCTTCAGGCGCTGGAAGCCCGACTTCTGCCACTCGGCGATTTCCTTGCGGAACTCGCCCTTCCGCCCGCGCACCACCGGCGCCAGCAGGTAGATGCGCTCGCCGTCCGGCAGAGCGGTCAGCTTGTCGACCATCTGGCTGACGGTCTGGCTCTCGATGGGCAGGCCCGTGGCCGGCGAATAGGGGACGCCGACGCGCGCCCAGAGCAGCCGCATGTAGTCGTGGATCTCGGTCACCGTGCCGACGGTGGAGCGCGGATTGCGGCTGGTGGTCTTCTGCTCGATGGAGATGGCTGGCGACAGGCCCTCGATCAGGTCCACATCCGGCTTGCTCATCAGCTCCAGGAACTGGCGGGCATAGGACGACAGGCTCTCAACGTAGCGGCGCTGGCCCTCGGCGTAGATGGTGTCGAAAGCGAGCGAGCTCTTGCCGGAGCCCGAGAGCCCGGTCAGCACCACCAGTTCGCCGCGCGGAATATCGACGCTGACGTTCTTCAGATTGTGCTCACGCGCGCCTCGCACGCGGATGAAGTTGAGTTGTTCGGCCATCTTGTCCTTAGAAAACGCCAACGCGACCCGGCAGGGTCCCGTCGGAAAAAGGTCCTGTCGAGCGATCCCTCAATGTAGTGCGCAGACTCAGAGATTACACAGGAACATAGCCGGAACAAAGCCCCTGCGGCGACAGCGCGCGGCGCTTCTGCTGACATGACGGTGGCAGCAGGCGGCGCGGGCCTGCGCTATGGTGGCTCATGACTGACGCCTCGATCCGCTGGCCCGACCGCTTCTCGCCCGACCGGGCGCCGGTGCACGTGGTCAATGCGATCACCGTGGCGGCCTCGCCCGAGGCGGTGTGGAAGGTGCTGATCCGGGCCGCGGAATGGCCGGACTATTACGCCAACGCCTCCAAGGTCGTCGTCGAGGGCGGCGGGCCGGACCTCTCAGGCGGCGCGTGCTTCACCTGGAAAACCTTCGGCGTCGACCTGCAGACCCAGGTCACCGAGTTCGAGCCCTTCGAGCGGATCGCCTGGCTGGCGACCGCGCCGATGATCGAGGCCTACCACGCCTGGCTGATCCTGCCGGCGGCGGGCGGCTGCCACGTGGTCACCGAGGAGACGCAACACGGTCTCGCCGCCCGCGCTGGCCGGCTGATCTTCCCCGGCCGGATGGAGCGCTGGCACCAGCGGTGGCTGGAAGGCCTCGCGGAAAGGGCCGAGGGTTAGGCCCGATCGATGCGGGCGGCGTAGCAGCCACGGCCAGCGTTGTGGGCGTGGATGTAGGCGACCTCCGGGGCCGCGAACATGCGCGCGATAACCGGCTCCAGGGCGTCGCCCGAGGCGATCTCGGCGTCGACCATCATGCCGGCCTCGTCGAAGGCTCGCAGCGAGATGGCCTTGCGGACGGCCAACGCGCTGGGGATCTCGCCGACCGCGCGGCGGGTCTGGGTGGCGGCCTCGCTGACGAAGATGGCATGGGCCGAGCGGTACGGGGTCTCGGCCGGCTGGTGCTCGTAGTTGAGCAGCAGGACCGTCTCGCCGGGCTGGGCGTCCTCCAGGGTGACGCGGCAGGGAAAGCCGATGGGCGCATCGACGGTCATGCGGACGACGTGCTGTTCGGCAAGGGCCTCTCCGGAGAGACCGAACAGATGCCGGAACGGCTCCACGGGGAGGCCGGAAACGACGTAGGCATTTGATGCGGACATGGGAGTCTCCTTTGCGGCCCGGAATATCGGGTCGGGAGGCCTCAGAGCCAATCTGGCGAAATCAACACATGTCCGAAAGCCGCTAGCGTGCGGGCGTCAGGCGTCCGCCGTCACCAGCATCGGCGGGGCCGGCGCGGTGGCGGCTTCCTCGATCAGCCACTCGCGGAAAGCCTTCAGGCCGCGCTTGGGCGGCGAGCCCGGCAGGATCAGGTGGAACCTGGCCGGGGTGCGCGTGAAGCCGAAGGGCGCGACGAGGCGTCCGGCGGCGATGTCGTTGGCGACATAGATCCAGGGCGAGATGCCGACGCCCAGGCCTGCGACCGCCGCCTCCTGAAGGTAGAACAGGTGCTCGTATTCGCGGCTCTCCGGCTCCGGCGGGATCGGGATGCCGGAGTGCGTCGACCACTCGTCCCAGGCCTGACGGTGCGAGCGGGTGTAGAGCCTGGGCGTATGCGCCAGGTCCAGGCCGCCGCGCGCCAGTTCCGGCGCGACGATGGGGCCGTGGAAATTGTCCAGGAAGGCGGTCGAGGTCAGGTCGTCGCCGACCACGCTCTCCGTCAGGCGGATGGCGGCGTCGAAGGGCTCGCGGGTGAAGTCGACCGGGCCATAGGCCTCGGTGACCCGGATGGAGAGTTCGGGGTGGCGCGCGTGGAAGCCCGAGAGGCGCGGGATCAGCCACTTCATGGCCAAGGTGCCGACGCAGGAGACGTGCAGCTCACGGTCGGCGGCGGCGCGGACCTCGCGGAACGAGGCCTCCAGCTCATCGAAGATGTGGGCCAGGTCGCGCGCCATGCGCTCGCCGGCGTCGGTGAGTTTCAGGGCGTTGCGCGGGCCCTGGGTGAGCTTGACGCCGCAGAGCGCCTCCAGGCTGCGGACCTGGCGGCTGACCGCGCCGTGGGTGACACAGAGCTCGTCGGCCGCGAGGCTCATCTTGCCCAGCCGGGCGAACGCCTCGAAGGCGCGAAGGGCTGTCAGGGGGAGTTGGCTGCGCTTGGCCATGTGACCTCAGCTCACGAACGTCAGCCTGGATATAACGGCAGTCGGCGATCACCCCAAACGACATCTAGGCGCCGCATCTGTGACTTCAGGTCACACAGTAGCCAGCCAGTTCACCAGAGGCGCAAGGGTGGTGAAGGCGGCCATGGTTTCACCGAACAGCGCCTCGCTCTCGATCGTCGTGCGCTCGCCGATATCGCACCAGGCGTTGAGGCCCTTGCGGCGCAGGAGGGCGGCGCGCGCATGATCCTGGGCGTAGGGCTGTGGCACGCGCTTCAGCTCGGCGCCTTCGACGCGCATCCCGGCCTTTTGAAGCTTGGCAAGGATGGCATCGAGGGCAGGGCCCTTCTTCGGGTCGGCCGCCGCGGCGCGGTAGGCGTGGAGTACGGGGCCGGAGAAGTCGAAGCCGCCGGCGCCGACCACGACCCGCTCCGGCTCCAGGGCGAAGAAGTAGCCGCAGGCGGTCATCTCGCCCACACGCGCCGGGAAGGCGATGTGGAGGTGTGCGTTGTAAGGCCGCTTGTCCTTGGAGAACCGCACGTCGCGGTGGATGCGGAAGATCTTGCCGCTGACAGGGCGCCCGATCAGCTGGGAGAGCGCCGGCTCCAGGGCCGCCAGCAGGTGCTCGCCAGCGCCCTTGATCGCGCGGTCGTAGGTCGCCCGGTGGGCGGTGAACCAGTCGCGGTCGTTGTTGTCGCGCAGGCCCGCGAGGAAGCTCATGGCCTCGGGCGGGAAGCCCGGAAAGCTGGCGTCGCTCATGGCCGGCGTCAGAACGGCGTCTTGACCTGCACGCCTTCACCGCCGGGGCCGAGCTTCTCGTCGGCCAGCCATTCGGCTTTCGGCTGGGCCGGCGGCACCTTGGCGGCGGCGGGCGGCGCGGCCTTGTCGGCGGCGCGCTGGCCGGCGGAGGGCGCGGCAAAGATGGCGGTGGCGAGCTTGCGGGCCTCGCGCTGTTCAGCCGCCGTCGGCTCGGTGGCCGAGGTGCTGGAGGTGGCGTTCCTGGGCTTTCCCGGAGGCGGCTCTGGCCCACGCCACGGCTCGACGCGCTCATCGGTGCGCGGGTCGGTCACCTGGGCGAGGGCAGGGCCCACGGCGGCGGCCATGACAACCACCGTCAGCGCCAGGGTGAGCGGACGAAACGGAACGCGGGGAACTTTGGTCATGCCAGCGAAACCCCTGGTGCGGTGGTTGGTTTCTCAAGCCTCAACCTAATGCCGCGCCCCGCGCTCCGCCAGGGCCTAGCTCGCGGACCGTACCGGACCTTAGCCTGTCCGCCGCACCTCCCCGCCGGCCACCTTGAAGACCGCGTTGGCCCGCGCGCACGGCTGGCCGTCGGCGGTGATGAAGGCCTGGGCGAAGCAGAGCGTGCGGCCGGGCTTCACAAACACGGTGTCGAACTCCAGCCACTGGCCCGCCAGCGCGCTCGCCAGGAAGTCGACGTTGAGGTTGACGGTGACGAGACCACCGGCGTGCCCCAGCGTGCGGCCGCAGGAGAGGCCCATGGCGTTGTCGGCCAGCGCCCCGATCAGACCGCCGTGCACGAACCCCCGGCTGTTGGTGTGGGCTCGACCGGCGCGCAGGCCCAGTACCACCGTGCCGCCGGTCTTGCGGCTGTAGAGCGGCTCCCAGGGCTCGGTGAGCGGGCTTTTGCGGTCATGCGGCTCGAAGCCGGCGGGTGGGCGTTCCGTGAGGATTTCCATGATCGCCCCCTCACGCCGCCGCCAGCTGGGCGAGGCTGGTGAGCGTCCCGACGCAGGCGCGCGCGGCCTCCTGGCCCTTCACCCGGAAGTGGTCGTGGAAGAAGCGCTGGTGCACCTCGTGCTCGTGGAAATGATGCGGCGTCAGCACGACCGAGAAGATCGGCGTCTCGGTGGCGAGCTGCACCTGCATGAGGGCGGAGACCACGGTCTGCGCGACGAACTCGTGGCGGTAGACGCCCCCGTCCACCACGAAGGCCGCCCCGACGATCGCGGCATAGCGGCCGGTGCGGGCCAGCGTCTGGGCGTGCAGCGGAATCTCGAAGGCGCCGGGCGTTTCGAACCGCTCGACGGTCTCTGCGCCGAGGCCGAGCGTGGCCATTTCCTCGAGGAAGCCGATGTAGGACTGCTCGACGATCTCGCGATGCCATTGCGCGTGGACAAACGCGATCCGCGCGGCGCGGAAGGCGCCGTTGGCGGTGGGGAACTCCAGCGCCTGTGACGACGGGGCCTGGGCTTGGGTGGTCTGCTTTTGGGTAGCTTGGGTCATGGTTTTCTCCCGGATGGGTTCGAGGAACCACGACTCAGGGAGACGCCGCCCACACGCGCCCAGCCGAAGCCAGACGCACGCGTTCAGCGGTTCTCATAACCGGACTCTAACCGTCGGCCCCGGGATCGCACCGGTGTCTGCTTGTCCCCGCAGCCTTGGAAGGCCACAGGCGCCCGCGGGCTCGTCCCGCCCATTGCTGGGAGGGCATTACCGCCGGTGGGGACTTTCACCCCGCCCTGAGAACGTAGATCGCCGGAAACGCTCCAGCGACGGGCGGAAAGCTACAGCCCTCCGCCCACGCGCGTCAAACGGTTGTTTGAATTCTGTCTCGCAGGACTATTTCTTGTCGGACGCCGGAGCCGCTGCCGCAGCAGGCGCCGCCGCCGCGGGCGCAGCGCCGGTGTCGGAGACGACGCTGATCGCCATCTTCCAGGAGCCGTCGGTCTGGGCCTTGTACTGGACCACCCAGTTGCCGTTCTCGGTCATGGGCTTCTTGGTCTTGGGGTCGGTCATGGTGGCGACGTAGCTGGCGCGGAACACCGCCATGTCGCCGGCCTGGGCGACATCCACGGTCTCGTTGGAGATCGCCAACTTGAAGGCCGGGTCGGCGACCTGCAGCTTAGTCATAGCCAGGTCCTTGGCCGGACTGTTCACGTTGGGCGTGCCGTGGAACATGCCCACGATATTAGCCGCGTCGTGGCTGGCGGCTTTGTCGGCGTTTTTCGCGTTGAGGTCTGCGACCGAGGCCTCGGCGTCGGCCTTCACGGCGTCGGCGATCTTGGCGGTGTCGACGGCGGGCTTTGCGGCCGGCTGGGCGCAGGCGGTCAGAGCCAGCGCCGCGACGGCGGCGAGCGCGATCTTCGATTGGTGCATGGTAGTCCCCCTATGGCCGCGAGGGCGGCGGGGAACGAAACACTCGCATAACGACGTTGTCCAGCACTTCAGAATTGTGCTGCGCGGCGCGCGGGGAGGCGGCTAGGCGCGTTTATTGAGTGTGATCGCTGTCGCCGCGGTCGCCTGGTTCTGGGTGCCTGAGGCGCCGTAGCTGACGCCCTTCTGCCGCTGGCCGGCGATCTCCTCGGCGATGGCGCGGACCAGGCCTTCGGTGACTTCCTTCACCGCGCCGACCGCGCGGGCCTGGCGGGCGAGGACCGCGTCGAAGGCCTCTGTGGCGCGACGCAGGCGCAGGCGCTGCGGCGGGGCGGCCGCTGAGATCAGGCCGGGATTGGCGCGCACCCGGGCCGATTCGTGGCGGTAGAGGTTAGCGAGCCGGCTGGTTTCCTCGACGTGGACCGCGGCGTCCTGCGGACGGCGGCCTTCGAAGGCCTTGGCCTGCTCGGCGACCAGCGAGGTCAGCCGGTCGGTCAGCGTGATGAGCTGTTCGACGCGCTCCGTGGCTTCCTGCGGGGTCATGATCATCAGTGCAGTCCCTGCATCTTCAGCATCTCGCGCTGGACCGAGGCGGCCAGGCCGATGCCGCCGTTCGTGACCATTTTGTCGGCCATGGATTGCGCGAGCATCGACTGGAACATCTTGGCGCCCGATCCGCCGGTGAAGGCCTTGTCGACGTTGTCGTCGTCCTTGCTGAACATCTCGTTGAGCATCACCGAGAGGAACGAAGCCTCGAACTTCTGGGACGTCTGATGGATCTGGGCGCGCTTGGCGGTCTCCGCCGCGCTCATCGGCGGGTTACCGCCGCTGTTGGCCGAGGGCGTCGGGGTCAAGAGGGGCGCGGGCGCGCTGGCGGCGGTCAGGTCGCTCATCACTGCACCTCGATTTCGGCCTGCAGGGCGCCGGCGCTCTTGATGGTCTGCAGGATGGAGATCATGTCGCGGGGCGTGACGCCGAGCGCGTTCAGGCCGGCGACCAGGGACCCCAGAGAGGCCCCGTTCTTCAGCGTCACGAACTGCTTGCCCTTTTCCTCGTCCACCGAGACGTCGCTCTGCGGGACGATGGCGGTGGTCCCGCCCTTGGAGAAGGCGCTGGGCTGGCTGACCTGCGAGCTCTCCTTGACCGTGATGGTCAGGTTGCCCTGCTGAATCGCTACCGTGGAGATACGCACCGCGTCGGTCATGGTCACCACGCCGGCGATCTCGTCGATGATCACCTTGGCCGGCGTGTCGGTCTCGACGGAGAGGTTCTCCACCTGGCCCACGAAGCTGACCATGTCCTGGCCGGGCGGCGGGCGGATCGCCACGATCGTCGGGTTCTGCAACTGGGCGCAGCCGGGGAAGCGGGCGTTGATCACGTCGGCGACCCGTTGCGCGGTCGAGAAGTCGGGATTGTGCAGGGTGAGGCGCATGACCGTCATGCTGGCCAGCTGGAAGCCGGTGCCTTCCCCCTCGACCGTGGCCCCGCCGGCGATGCGGCCGGCGGTGGGGACGCCTTTGGAGACCGTCGAGCCCGAAGCACCCGACGCGCTGATCGCGCCCGTCTGTACGGTCCCTTGAGCCTCTGCATGGCCGTTGCCGTCGATGCCCATCAAGGGCGTCATCACCAGGGTGCCGCCCTGCAGGCTCTTGGCGTCGCCGATCGCCGACACGGTCACATCGAATCGCGAACCGGGCGCGGCGAAGGCCGGCAGGTTGGCGGTGACCATCACCGCGGCCACGTCTTTGGTGTTGGGCGACGCGGCGCGGGTGTTGATGCCCAGGCGTTCCAGGGCGGACTGGATGGACTGCTGGGTGAAGGGCGCGTTGCGCAGCGCATCGCCCGTGCCGTTCAGGCCCACGACGATGCCGTAGCCGATCAGCTGATTGTCGCGAACGCCCTCGAAAGAGACGATATCCTTGATCCGCGATTTGGCGGCGGCGGGCGCGACGCAGGCGCCGAACATCAGGCCGGCGGCCAGCAGAAGGACGGAAAAGGCGCGGAAGGTCGGACGCATGGATACCCGGTGAAGCTGCTTCGCCGTTTCCTATGCGAGGGGCGTGCCAATCGGAGACCCCAAGAAAATGCAGGAAAATCAGTAAGGCGTGGCGGGCTGACGCGGGCAAGGCGGCGCCTCGCGGCAGTTTTTGCCCGGCATTAACCATGCTGCAAGCTTGCCGGCCGACAACAGGGGTCAGAGTACGAGCCATCAGGGATTGAGCGCGCAGCATGAAGGTCACCGGCCCAGGCGGGATCGGATCGTCCTCAGGCGCACGCCCGGCGCGGGGCGCCGATGGCGAAGGCTTCCGAATCATCACCCCTGACAGCGCCGGCGGCGCCAGTCAGGTCTCCAACGTGTCGGCGACGCGCGGCGTCATGGGCGTCGAGGCGCTGATCGCCCTGCAGGACGTGGGTGGGCCGCTGGAACGCAAGCGCCGCGCCGTGCGCCGCGCCGGCCGCATCCTCGATGTGCTGGGCGAGATCAAGGTCGGCCTGCTGGAAGGCGAGCTTTCCGCCGGCGATCTGGATCGCCTGCGCCGCGCCATTCGCGACGAACGCGACGCCACTGAAGACCCCGGCCTCGAGGCGGTTCTGGACGAGATCGAACTGCGCGCCGCCGTCGAAATGGCCAAGCTGGAGCGGTCATCCCGTGCGGCGTAAAAGCACTCGATTACGCGCATGGATTGAAACCACTGTTTTGTTTGCTATAAGCCCCCCGCGTGTCTCGGGGTGTTTTGGGGGCTCGGAGTGTCCATGAAGGCATCAGCCGTATTGGCCGATCGACCTGGTTACCGTCCTTCCGAGGACGAAGAGTTCATGAATGAGCGTCAGCTTGAGTATTTCAGGCAGAAACTCATTGACTGGAAAGAGGATATTCTCCGGGAATCTGGGGAGACCCTCAAACATCTACAGAGCGAAACCGAGAATCATCCCGACCTTGCCGATCGCGCATCGTCGGAGACCGACCGGTCTCTTGAGCTGCGGACGCGAGACCGGCAACGCAAGCTGATCTCCAAGATCGACGAGGCCCTGCGCCGAATCGAGGACGGCTCCTACGGCTACTGCGAAGAGACCGGCGAGCCTATCGGCGTGGCCCGCCTCGACGCCCGCCCGATCGCCACGCTGAGCCTGGAAGCCCAGGAGCGCCACGAGCGCCGCGAACGCGTCCACCGCGACGACTAGAGAAATCATCCCTCCCCGTTTCGGGGAGGGTGGATCGCGCCGTTAGGCGCGAGACGGGTGGGGAAGTGTGGGTCAACGTGCTGACCCAGCATTCCAGCCCGCAGTTCCCCACCCGTCTCGGCTTCGCCTCGCCACCCTCCCCGAAACGGGGAGGGATGAGCTTTTTTGCCATTTCTCAACGTTCCGCCTATATATGCTCAAAGTGAGCATTTCTCCCGGGCGGCAAATCAGTCGCTAGTGGCGGGGGAATGAGAGGCGCGCTCCCGTTGGCCCGATCCGCGAAAAAGACCCCGAAAAACCCGTTCTACGCCATGCGCAGTCACGGTTTTGTGCGCGTGGCCGCCTGTACGCCGGCCGTGGCGGTGGGCAATCCCGGATTCAACGCCGCGCAGACCCTGGCGCTGGCCAAAGAGGGGCATGCGCGCGGCTGCGACCTGATGCTGTTCCCAGAGCTGGGGCTCTCGGCCTACGCCATCGACGACCTGTTCCTGCAGGACGCCTTGCTGGCGCGGGTCGAGGCGGAGATCGCCGGCCTGGTGGAGGCCAGCAAGGCGTTGGCGCCGGTGCTGATCGTCGGCGCGCCGCTCGCCCATTCCGGGGCGCTCTACAACTGCGCGGTGGTGATTTCGCGGGGCAGAATCCTTGGCGTCACGCCGAAAAGTTTCCTGCCCAACTATCGGGAATTCTACGAGAATCGCTGGTTCGCGCCGGGCGCGGGCGTCACCGGCCTGACCATGCGGCTGGCCGGCCAGGATGTCCCCTTCGGCACGGACCTCGTGTTCGCGGCGGACGATCTGGCCGACTTCAGCTTCGCCGCCGAGATCTGCGAGGACTTCTGGTCGCCGACCCCGCCATCGACGCAGGCCGCGCTCGCCGGCGCACACATCCTTTGCAATCTATCGGCCTCGAACATCGTGGTCGGCAAGGCCGATGAGCGGGAGCTGCTCTGCGCCTCGCAGTCGATGCGCTGCATGGCCGCCTACCTCTATTCCGCCGCCGGGCCGGGCGAGAGCACCACCGACCTCGCCTGGGACGGCCAGGCCTCGATCCATGAGCTGGGCAAGCTCATGGCCCAGACCGACCGTTTCCCCGCGAAGGCCCAGATGGCGGTGGCCGATATCGACGTGGAGCGCCTGCGCCTCGAGCGGATGCGCACGCCCACCTTCAATAATGCCGCGGTCGCCGCGGGCCGGCCCGAGCGGTCGTTCCGCAGGATCGCCTTCGAACATCAGCCCAGCTTTGAGGACGTGGGCCTGATCCGCCCCCTCGACCGCTTCCCCTTCGTGCCCGACGACCCGGCGCGTCTCGACCAGGACTGCTACGAGGCCTTCAACATCCAGGTGCAGGGCCTGACCCAGCGCCTGCGCTCGACCAAGTCGAAGCATCTGGTGATCGGCATCTCAGGTGGGCTGGATTCGACCCACGCCCTGCTGGTGGCCTGCAAGGCCTTCGACGCGCTGGGCAAGCCCCGCGCCGACATCCTGGGCTTCACCATGCCGGGGTTCGCCACCAGCGACGGCACCAAGTCCAACGCCTGGGCGCTGATGAAGGCGCTGGGCGTCACCGGCCAGGAGATCGACATCAAGCCGGCGGCGCGCCAGCTGCTGGCCGACCTTGGCCACCCCTTCGCCAAGGGCGAGCGGGTCTACGACATCACCTTCGAGAACGTGCAGGCGGGTCTGCGCACCGACTACCTGTTCCGGCTGGCGAACCAGCATTCAGGGTTCGTGCTCGGCACCGGCGACCTGTCGGAACTGGCGCTGGGCTGGTGCACCTACGGCGTCGGCGACCAGATGAGCCACTACAACGTCAACGGCTCGCTGGCGAAGACCCTGATCCAGCACCTGATCCGCTGGACCATGAAGACCGGCCAGTTCGACGGCGCGGGCGAGGTCCTGCACGCCATCCTCGACACCGAGATCTCGCCCGAGTTGGTGCCGGCCGACGCCAAGGGCGCGATCCAGTCGACCCAGGCCAAGGTCGGGCCCTACGAGCTGCAGGACTTCAGCCTGTTCCACATCACCCGCTTTGGATTGCGGCCGTCGAAGGTGGCGTTCCTGGCTTGGCACGCCTGGCGCGACGTGAGCCTGGGCGCCTGGCCGCCAAACTTCCCCGATGAGACGCGCAACGCCTACGACCTGGCGACCATCAAAAAGTGGCTCGGCGTCTTCCTGTTCCGCTTCTTCGAGATCAGCCAGTTCAAGCGCTCGGCCATGCCCAATGGGCCCAAGGTGATCTCCGGCGGCGCGCTGTCCCCTCGCGGCGACTGGCGCGCGCCCTCGGACGGCACGGCCAAGGTCTGGCTGGACGAGCTAGAAGCGAACGTTCCCTAGGGCCCCTAGACGATGCTGCTCAGCATCTTGTCCTGACCCGCCTTGGGGCCGGCGAGTAGGGACGCCACGATGTCCTCGACCTTATCGACCACGGTCCAGGCGCCCATGAACGACGGCGGGGTCAGCTTGGCGTCGACGGTGTGCTGGAAGAGGGCGAAGAGCGGCTCCCAGAAGCCATCCGGATTGTAGAAGACGACCGGCAGGTTGTGCAGGTCGAGCCGGCGCCAGGACAACAGCTCGACGATCTCCTCCAGCGTGCCGATGCCGCCCGGCAGGATCACAAAGCCGTTGCTCTCCTCGAAGAACCGCTGCTTGCGCTCGTGCATGGAGGTGACGACCTCGTGCTTGACGCTCTCGAGCGCGCGCTCCTTGCCGACCAGGAAGTCGGGGATGATGCCCAGGACATCGCCGCCGGCCTCATCGGCCGCGCGCGCGCAGGCGCCCATCAGGCCCACGCCGCCGCCGCCGTAAACCAGCCGCAGCTTCGCCGCCGCCAGCGCCCGGCCAAGGTCGCCCGCCGCGCGCAGATAGGCGGGATCGGCCGCGTCGGACGAACCGCAGAACACGCAGACGGACTTCAGGCTTTCGGGCGAACGGCCCATCGAACAGCTCTTTTCATATTTGCGCCCACACGGGCGCGGGCCAGGGAAATCCCACGCTTGTCGCGGCGCGGCGAAAGCCCGATTAGCTAGGCCCTGGGTTAAGGAGTTTCAACCAAGCCGTGATTTCCGTGAAGCGCCACATCGCCGCGCCGGCCGCCGCAGCAGCCCTTGGCGCGCTGGTCCTGGCGGCCTGCGGCGCCAAGCCGCCTTCGGTGGCGGCCGAGGGCGCGGAAGCGACGGCGCAGGACTATCTGAGCCCGCCCAAGGTTGACACGGTCCGCGCCGGGCCCGGCGGCGTGACGCTGGCCGGAACCGCATCGGTCGGCGGCAAGGTCCGGCTGGCGACGCCGATCGGCCAGGCGATGTTCTCGACCGTCGACGCTCATGGGCGCTGGGTGATCGCCCTGCCGCCCGCCGCCGACGCGCGGATCTTCGGCGTCTCGGCCAGCACCGGCGGGCGCCAGACCCAGGCGGAGGGCTATCTGCTGGTGACGCCGGACGGCAAGGCCGCGATGCTGCGGGCCGGCGCCAGCGCGCTGCGCATCGATCCCGTCGCGCGCCCCGGCCTGCGCAGCATCGATTTTGACCGCGGCGGCGGGGTGGAGGTCGCCGCCCAGGTGTCGCCGGGCGCCACGGTCATCCTGCATCTCGACGGGCGCCAGGCCGACGAGCGCCGCGCCGACGCCAATGGGCGCTATGAGGTCAGCCTAGGCTCGCCGACTCCGATCCGGCCCGGCGCTCATCAGATCGAGGTGCGCGGCGACGGCTTCGCCGACCAGGTCGCGGTCAGGGTCTCGCCGGCTCAACCCCTTGCGCAGGGGCCATTGCGTAGCCAGTTGACCCCTGCCGGCCCCAGGGTCGACTGGATGACGCCGGGCGGCGGCGTGCAATCCACCCTGCTGATCCACTAAAGGACGAACGGTTGGCCTTCGCGCACCCCGGAATGATGCGCCGCTCCGGCGGCGACAGCCCGCCGGTGGAGACCAAGTTCAGCTTCTGGGGCTCGCTCACCGATCTGTGGCGCCTCGTCATGCGTTCCGGCGCGCCGCAACTGCGCCTGCGCATCGCCGCCGCCCTGGTCCTCGTCTTCATCGGCAAGGGCGCCGGCGTGATCGCGCCGGTGGCGATGGGCGCGGCGATCGACACCCTGCGGCCGGTTGTCGGGAGCGGCGGCGGCCAGGCGCTCGGCGTGACCTTCTTCGCCCTGGTCATCGGCTTTGCGGCCCTGCGGCTGCTGGCCGCCTGCGCGCCCTATGCCCGCGACGCCATCTTCACCCGGGTCTCTCAGTCGACCATGGCCAAGGCGGCGGTGGAGACCTTCGCCCACGCGCTGGGCCTCTCGATGGACTTCCATCAGAGCAAGCAGACCGGAACCTTGACCCGGATCATCGACCGTGGCTCGCGGTCCACCGACTTCCTGATCCGCAGCCTGATCTTCAATCTCGGCCCGACCATGGTCGAACTGGTCATGGCCATGGTGGTGATGGTGGTGCGCCTGAACTGGGCGTTCGCGGCCACGGCGCTGGCGACCATGGTGCTCTACGTCGTGGTGACCTTCCGGATCACCAACTGGCGGCTCTCGCACCGGCGCGAGCTCAACGACACCGACAACCGGGTGGCCGGGCTCTCGGGCGACGCGCTGATCAACTACGAGACCCTGAAGACCTTCGGCGCCGAAGCCCGCATCGTCGAGACCTACGAGGCGGCGATGGACGACTACGTCAACGCCAGCGCCCGCGCCAACGCCTCCTTGAACCTGCTGAACGCCTCGCAGTCGGTGATCCTCAACGTGGGCCTGGGCGCGATGACCGCCATGGCCGGCTATCTGGTGGCCAACGGCACGCTGAAGATCGGCGACATCACCATGGCGATCCTGCTGCTGAGCGGGCTCTATGCGCCTTTGGGAATGCTGGGCTTCCAGTACCGCGAGATCCGCCAGGCCTTCATCGACATGGAGCAGATGACCTCGCTCCGCGACGTCGAGCCCAACATCGTCGACGCCGCCGACGCGCGCGAACTGCCGCCGGCCAGCGGGCAGGGGGCCTCGATCGCCTTCGACCACGTGACCTTCAAGCACGACGCCCGCTCAGTCGGCTTGCGCGACGTGAGCTTCGTCGCTCCGCCGGGCACCACCACCGCGCTGGTCGGCCCGTCGGGCGCCGGCAAGACCACCGCCGTGCGCCTGGCCATGCGGCTGCTCGATCCCAACGAGGGCAGCGTGCTGATCGATGGCCTCGACATGATCGGGGTCAAGCAGTCGGCGCTACGCCAGGCGGTCGCTCTGGTCCCGCAGGACGTGGCGCTGTTCAACGAGAGCCTCTACGCCAACATCGCCTTCGCCCGGCCCGGCGCCGCCACCGGCGAGGTCCGCGCTGCGGCCGAGGCCGCCGAGCTCGGCCCGTTCATCGACAGCCTGCCCAACGGCATGTCGACCATGGTCGGCGAGCGTGGCCTGAAGCTTTCGGGCGGCGAGCGCCAGCGGGTGGGGATCGCGCGCGCCCTCCTGGCCAATCCCCGCGTCCTGATCCTCGACGAGGCGACCAGTGCGCTGGACGGCCCCACCGAGGCGGCGATCCAGGAGACGCTGCGGCGTGTGAAGGCTGGCCGCACCACCCTGGTGGTCGCCCACCGCCTCTCCACCATCGTCGACGCTGACCAGATCCTGGTCCTGCGCCGCGGCAAGATCGTGGAACGCGGCACGCACACCGAACTCCTGGATAAGCGCGGCGAATACGCGGCGCTGTGGAAGCGCCAAACCCGCGAGAGCTAGGCGCCTCGCCCGGTGACGGGCAAGCTCCCGGCCTGGGGAGTACGAGCATGAAAATCGCACAGACGTGGATCGCGGGCCTGGTTGGCGCGGCCTGGCTGCTTTCGACGGCCGCGGCCGCTCAGGCGCCGACGCGGCGGGACATCGCAGCCCCGCCACAGCCGACGGGCGCCATCGTGCTCAAGACGCCGGGCGTGGTGGCCGGACCGAACCCCGAGACCTGGACCATATCGAGCTCCGACAACGTGCCGGTCGTGCAGAACGTCTCAGTCCCCACGCTCACGCCCTTCCTGCCGCCCAAGGGCAAGGGAAACGGGACGGCCGTGATCGTCGCGCCAGGCGGCGCCTTCGTCATGCTGGCCATGGACCACGAAGGCTGGCGGGTGGCGAAGTGGCTGCAGTCGCAGGGCGTGGCCGCCTTCGTCCTGAAGTACCGCGTCCTGCCGACCGGCCCCAAGGCGGCTGGGCTGGAGAAGATGACGGCCAGCTTTGCTGACCGCGCCGTGCTGGCGAAGCGTATGCAGGAGGGCGTGACGCTCGCGACCGAGGACGCCCAGGAGGCCATGCGCACGGTCCGCGCCCACGCCAAGGACTGGGGGGTCAATCCGGACCGGATCGGCTTCATGGGCTTCTCGGCCGGCGCCATGACCACCATGAACCTGGTCTACGCCAACGATCCGGCGACCCGGCCGGCCTTTATCGCACCGATCTATGGGGGCTTAAGCGCACCCGCGCGGCCGATCCCGAATACGCCGCCGCCGATGTGGGCCGCCATGGCTGCCGACGATCCGCTGTTCGGCAAGACCGACTTCGCGCTGATCCCGGCCTGGGAAGCGAAGGGTGGCGGCGTCGAATTGCATCTCTACGAGCACGGCGGTCACGGCTTCGGCTATCCCGGCCGCCCGGGCACCACGACGCTGCAGTGGCCGACCGACCTCCTGGCCTGGCTGAAGGCGAGGGGCCTGGTCGCGCCCTAGACGATCCGTCTCGTCGGGCCGGGCCAGGCGCGCTCCGCATCCTGGAGCTGATTTTTGTGCACGCCTGACTCTTTACGCAGATTGCCTCCCGTTCCGCGCCGACCGGCCCATATTAGGGGTGTCGCCAAGGCGCTCAGTCGCCGTGTCGGCCCCCGGCTCAGGAGAAGCCGAACCTGCATAGGGACTACAGACATGAACATTCGGACGATTGTTTCCTTGGGTTGCGCCGTCGCTATGGCCGGCGCCGTTTCCGCTCGCGCCGCCGTCAGCGAAGCCGATGCGGCGCGCGAGATCGAGCGCCAGCCTGTCCAGGTGGTGGTCAAAACCCACGACCTGGACCTCACCAGCCGGGCCGGTTCGTCGGTCATGCTGCAGCGGATCAGTCAGGCGGCCCAGCAAGCTTGCGGCGCCTCGAGCTTCAGTTTCTCTGACTTCCGCTGGGCCACGAAGCGGTCGGATTGCTACCGCGACAGCATGGGCCGCGCCCTGGTCGCCTTGAATGCGCCGGCCGTGACGCGCCTCTACGAAGAACACCCGGCGCTCGCCGCCGACTGAGCCCGAGCTCAGCGGGTGGGAATGCGCTTTCCCATCCGCGTCAGCGGCACCGGCTCGCCGCCGCGCGCGTCGACGATCTCCTCGATCGGCTGGAAGCCGTAGCTCTCATAGAGCGGGCGGCCGGACATCGTGCCCATCAACTCCAGGCGCTTGAAGCCTTCCGCGCGGGCTGCATCTTCGCAAAGCTGCAGGATCAGACGCCCGACGCCGCGGCGGGCGAAATCAGGGTGCGTGTACATGGCGCGCACTCGCGCGGCGTCCTTGGCGGGATCGAGGACTTCGGGATCGCGGCCGGGCGTGTGGTCGCCACCGTAGAGGGTCGCGCGCCGGCTCCAGCCGCCGCAGCCGGCGATGGCGCTGCCTTCCTCAACGATGAAGTAGGTGCGGTCGGCGACCAGCTGGCGGTCGAGGCCCATGATCATCCGGCTGGCGGCGATCTGGGCGGGGCTTAGGAAGCCCTTCTGCAGTTCGGCGATGGATGCGGCCATCACCGCCTCCAGGGCCGGCAGGTCGGCTTCTGTCGCAACGCGGGACGTCAGGCCGGCCATGGACCTATTCGGCCGCGCGCGGGATGTCGTAAGGCTTTGCCTCTGCGGGCTTGGGCGTGACGCCCGCCATCCGCTGGATCCAGCGCCCGTAGCTGGCGAAGCGCTCCGAGGCGACCTTCGGCGCGGCCAATAGCACCGGCGTCAGCACCAGCGTCAGCAGGGTCGCGAAGGACAAGCCCCAGACCACGGCGCCGGAGAGCTGCACCCACCATTCCGACCCCGGAGCCTTCAGCTCGATGTGGCCGTTGTGGAAGTTGGGGTGGATCTGGAACATCAACGGCAGGAGGCCGACGACCGTCACCAGGGTGGTTAGCGTCACCGGGCGGAAGCGCTGGGCCGCCGCGCGCACCGCCGCCTCGTCGGCCGGGAAGCCCTGGCGGCGGAGCTGATAGAAGGTGTCGACCAGCACGATGTTGTGGCCGACCACCACCCCGAACAGGGACACGACGCCGGTCCCCAGCATGATCACCGAGACGTAGTCGAAGGTGTGTAGCAGGTTCACCTGCACCCCCAGCAGCACCCCGATGGTCGACAGCACCACGGCCGAAAGCGTCACCAGCACGCCGTAGAAGCTGTTGAACTGCCAAAGCAGGATGACCGCCATCAGGAACAGCGACACGGCCATGGCCCCCATGAAGAACTTCTGGGCGTCCTGACCTTCCTCGTCGGCGCCGGTGAAGCGCACGTGGACCTCCGGATCGACTCCGACCTTGGCGACCCAGTCCTTGATCTGGCTGACCTTCTGGTTGGCGGCGACGCCCTTGATGGCGTTGGCCTGGATCAGCACCAGTCGCTGGCCCTCGCGACGCTGGATCTGGGTGACCTGCTGGTTGGGTACGCGCTTGATGAAATAGCTCGCCGGGACGGGGCCGGAGGGCGTCGTGATCTTCAGCTGGTCGAAGGCGGCGATGGTGCGCGCATCGCTGGGGAAGCGCACGCGGATGTCCAATTCGTCTTGCACGTCGCTGGGCCGGAAGCGGCCGACCAGCACGCCGTCGGTCATGAACTGGATCGCCTGGCCCACCGCCAGCACGTCGACGCCGTAGCGGCCGGCGGCGACCCGGTCGACGGTCAGGTTGTACTCGATCCCCGGCGAGGTGCGGTTGTCTTCCAGGTCGATGAGCTGCGGGTCGGCCGCCAGCTTGGCCTTGATCGTGTCGGCGGCCTTGTCGAGGACGGCCGGGTCGTGGCTGGTCAGCTGGACCTGCACCGACTTGCCGATCGGCGGGCCGCCGTCCGGCTCGCGCACCTCGACCAACATGCCGGGCAGGTTGGCGACCCGGTCGCGGATCGCGCCCGAGATATCCTTGCCGCTCAGACCCAGAAGCTTGCGCTGCTCATAGGGTTCGAACTGCACCGCGATGCGTCCGATGCTGTCGTTGGGCGGCGAGGTGGGGCCGCCGACGGTGGTGATCCCGCCGGAGCGGACGTAGACCGACTGGATGCCCTTGACCCCGACGAGGCGGCTTTCCACCTGCCGCATCAGGCCGTCCTGCGCCTCGGGCGAGAGGTTGCCGCGCGCCTTGACGTAGACGTTCACCTGCTCGGGGTCCTGGTCGATGAAGAACTCGACCCGGTGCGGGGTCATGACGAACCAGGCGCCGATGCCGATGATGATCACCAGCGTGGCCAGCACCGTGCGGCCCGGATGGCGGCCGAGGTAGGACACGGTGCGGGCGTACCAGCCCATGAAACCCTTCATCTCGCGCGGGTCGCCGTGCTCGGACTTCTCGATCTCGGCTAGGTGGGCGGCGTCGACGGCGGTGGCGCGCCCGAAGATCGAGCCCACCGCGGGTGTGAAGATCAGCGCCACGAAGATCGAGGCGCCCAGCACGAAGAACAGGGTGAGCGGCAGGTAGCTCATCATCTTGCCGCTGATCGAGTTCCAGAACATGAACGGCAGGAAGGCCGCCAGCGTCGTCAGCGTGCCGTTGACCACCGGCCAGAACATGCGCTTTCCCGCCGCCGCGAAGGCCTGTTCCTTGGCCATGCCTTCGGCCATTTTCCGGTCGGCGTACTCCACCACGACGATGCCGCCATCGACCAATATGCCGACGGCCAGCACCATGCCGAACATCACCATCTGGTTCAGGGTGATCCCGCTCAGATGGATCATCATGAAGGCGATCAGGAAGCAGACTGGGATCGCCAAGCCGACGATGATCCCCTGGCGGATGCCCAGGCTGGCGACGATGATCATCATCACCAGGAGGCTCGCCATCAGGATGCCGCTCTCCAGCACCGTGAGCGTGCGGCCGATGAAGTCGGAGTTGTCGGAGGTGAAGTCGACCTGCACCGTCGCCGGCCAGCGCTTCTGTTCCTCTGCGACCACCTTCCTGATGGTCTTCACCGTCTCCAGGATGTTGGCGTCGTTGCGCTTGGTGACGTCCAGAGCCACCGCCGGCTGACCGCCGAAGCGGGTGATGAATTCCGGCTCCTTGAAGGTGCGGCGCACCTGGCCGATGTCGCCGATGGTGACGATCCGATCGCCGTTCTTCTTGATCGGCAAGGCCAGGATGTCGGCGGGATTCTGCACCACGCCGGGCACTTTGACCGCGAACATGCCGGGCCCTGCGCGCAGATTGCCGGCCGGCACGAGTTGGTTGTTGCGCCCGATCACCGCCGACAGGTCGGTAGCTGTGACGTTGTAGGCCTCCATCCGCAGGGGATCGATGGTCACGTCCAGCAGCTGCTCGCGCGAGCCGCTCTCGAAGGCTTCCTGGACGCCGGGCGAGCTTTCCAGCCGCTCCTTCAGGTCCTTGGAAATGCGCGCCAGCTCGCGCTCCGGCGCCTGGCCGTGCAGCACGATCTCGATGATTGGCTGATCGGCGAAGCTGGCTTCCTGGATGATCGGCGGCTCGGCGTCGGGCGGGAAACGGCCCCGCGCCAGGTCGGTCCGCGAGCGGACATCGTCCAGCGCCTTCTGCTTGTTCGCGCTGGGCTCGAACTCCAGGGTGACGAGCGCCCCGCCCTGGCGGGCGACGGCGTTCAGGTGCTTGACGCCCTGGATGGTCTGAAGCTGCACCTCCAGAGGCTTGATCAGCAGCCGCTCGGCGTCCTCCGGGCTCACGCCGGGGAAGGGGACGACGACGCTGATGTAGGGCAGATCGATGTCGGGCTTGGCCTCGCGGGGCATGGCCAGATAAGCGAAGAAGCCGAAGATGCAGGCGATCACGGTGACGCCCAGCACCACTTTCTTCCGCTTGATGGCTCCGTCGATCAGCGCACCGATCATCGCATCTCTCCCGTCGCTCTGACGCTGCTAGCGCGCCAGGGCGACACGAACCTTCTGGCCGTCGGCGACATAGGACTGGCCGACGGTGATCAATTGGATGGGGCCGGAAAGCCCGGTCACCCAGACGCCGTCCTTGGTCTCTTCCAGCACGGTGACGGCGGCGAAGGCCACCCGGCCATCGGCGACGACATAGCGGACACCCTGGCGGCCGGCGGAGTCCAGCACCAGCGACGAGACCGGCACCAGATGCGCCGGGCCGGACCCCGCGCCCACGTGCATCTCCGCCGACAGGCCCGAACGGACGTTCAGCCTTGGGTTCGGCAGGGTCATTTCGATGTGATAAGTCCTCGTCTGCGGATCGGCGTCGTGGCTGACGTAGCGGATGTGGCCGGCGAGGGTCTGGCCAGACACCAGCCGCGCCGTCGCGGGCGCGCCGATCTTCATGCTGGCGGCCTGGGTCTCCGGCACGTCGCCGACCACCAGCAGGGGGTCGATCTCGATCATGGTGCCGCAGGGCTGGCCGGGGCCCAGATAGGTCCCGACTTCGGCGTCGCGGTGGTCGAAGACGCCGGCGAACGGGGCCTTGATGTTGACCTGGGCGAGCGCGATCTCGGCGGCGCGCACGCCGGCGCTGGCGGCGTCCAGATTGGCCTGGCCCTGCAGCACCTGGGTCGGCGAGCGGTAGCCCTTCTTGGCCAACTCCTCGTTCTGCTGCTGGGTCAGCTGGTTCGATTTCAGCGCGGCGCGCGCCTGGTCGAGGGCGGCCTGGCGGGCGTCCACGGAGACGCGGCACAGCACCTGACCGGCCTTCACAAAGGTGCCCTGCAGCACCGGGGCCGCGGCCACCACGCCGGCGGTCTCGGAACGGATAATCACGGTGCGGGTGGCCTGGGTGCGGCCGCGCACCACCACGTCGTAGGGCCGCACGACCTCGGGCACGATCCTCGCCTGGACGCTGGGCGGACCGGCCGCGGGCGCGGTGGTCTTGGCCTGCGCCGGATGCGGGGCGACCGCGCTGAACAGGGTGCGCACGATGAAGTAGAGCGCGACGAGCGCCGCGACCGCGATGACGAAGACGTACTGGGCTTTCAACCGCATCAAGCTGTTCCTGAGCCCCCTACAGCTCTGCGCGAATCACCTACGTCGTAACGCGCGTCCCTCATTTAGAGGTTTTCCGCGCTTGTGATGCCACCGTTACCCGACCGCAAATGAAATCGCGGACAGGATAGGCTCACAGCGTTTATGACTGGTTCGTCGCGCCTCAATACAACACATGGTTGCGGCTTGCACCGCATGACTCCATGTCGCACGATCTTACTGTGTAAAGGATAAATCCAGGTGAAATATCTGCACACCATGGTCCGGGTCGCCGACCTCGACGCCAGCCTCGAGTTCTATTGCGGCAAGCTGGGCCTGGTGGAGGCCTCGCGGGTCGAGAACGAGCGCGGCCGCTTCACCCTGGTTTTCCTCTGCGCGCCGGGCGACGAGGCCCAGGCCAAGGCGGCGAAGGCCCCGATGGTCGAACTCACCTTCAACTGGGATCCGGAAGCCTATGAGGGCGGCCGCAATTTCGGCCACCTGGCCTATGCGGTGGACGACATCTACGCGACCTGCCAGCGGCTGAGGGATGGGGGCGTGATCATCAGCCGTCCGCCGCGCGACGGCCACATGGCCTTCGTCCGCTCCCCCGACAACATCTCCATTGAGCTCTTGCAGGCTGGGCCCGCGCTGGCGCCCGCCGAGCCCTGGCTTTCGATGCCCAACGTCGGGGTGTGGTAAGGCTCAAGGCCTAGGCGTTCGATTCCGCGAGGCTGTCCGCATGGCGACTATTCCGCAGGTGGGAGAGCCCGCGCCGTTCTTCGCCGCGGCCACCGACGGCATCGAGCGCTATAGCCTCGACGTGGTCGCCGGCCGCTGGATCGTGCTGATGTTCTTCGGCACGGCGGGGCAGGCGGCGACGGCTGAGGGTCTGGCCCGCGCGCTTGAGCGCCGCGAGCTGTTCGATGGGCCCAACGCCGCCTTCTTCGGCGTCAGCATCGATCCGGCCGACCGGGATGAGCGCGGCCTGGTCAACTCCGACCCCGGCGTGCGCTTCTTCTGGGACTTCGACCTGGCGGTGACGCGGCTCTGGGGCGTGGCCGACGAGAGCAATTTTCAGCCCTGCCTGTTCCTCATCGACCCGGCTTTCCGTATCGCCATGAGCGCGCCGATCGAGGCGGTGGACATGGTGCTGGATCGGCTGGCGCAGGAGTTGGCCGACGCGCCCGCCACGACCGCCGACCAGTTCGCGCCGGTCCTGACCCTCCCGCGCATCTTCGAGCCGGAGCTCTGCGAGTCGCTGATCGCCTTCTACCGGGCCGGCGGCGCGACGCGCTCGGGCTTCGCCAAGGACGTGGGCGGCGAGACCGTGCAGCAGGTCGACACCTTCATCAAACGCCGCCACGACGTCTTCATCGAGGACGAGCCGATGATCGAGGCCCTGGCCATGCGGCTACGCGCGCGGCTGTTTCCGATGGTGAAACGGGCCCTGGGCTGGCAGGCCGAGCACATCGAACGCTATCTGGTCAGCCGCTACGGGGCAGAGGATCAGGGCTTCTTTTCCCGCCACCGCGACGACGTCACCGCCGGCACCGCGCACCGCAAGTTCGCCGTCAGCCTGAATCTCAACGACGCCTACGACGGCGGCGACCTTTGCTTCCCCGAGTTCGGCCCGCGCACCTACCGCCCGCCGCTGGGCGGGGCGACAGTGTTCTGCTGCAGCCTGCTGCACGAGGCGACGCCGGTAACCCGGGGCGAGCGCTTCGTCTTCGTGCCGTTCCTCTATGACGAGGAGGGCGCCCGCATCCGCCAACAGAACCTGGGCAAACTCGCCGCCGAGCTGCGCGGCGAGGGCTGAGCGCGGCCTAGCGCGCCGCCACGATCCGGCCGAGCTCCGCGCCACTGACATTGCGCAGGTTGGCGAAGGCGACCGGCAGGCTGCGGTCGAAGAACGGGTCGGGGCCGGCGTTGATCTGGAAATGCAGGTGGACGACCGGCGTGTCCCCGGTGTCGCCGACCTCGGCGATCTTCTGGCCGGCCGTGACATGGTCGCCGACCTTCACGGCCACGCTGCCCGGTTTCAGGTGGCCGTAGGCGGAGTATTCCACCACGCCCGACGCCTCGTGGCGGATAACGATCAGGTTGCCGGCGTTGGCGGCGGCGAAGTTGGCGCGCAGACGCGCGATCCCGGCCGCTTCCATCCGCTGGCCCGCGGCCTGGGGCGTCTCGCCAGGTTGGGGCACGAAGGCCAGCCGGTCCTGCACCTGGTCGGCGATCACCCGAACCACCACGCCGTCGGCGGCGGCGCCCACCGGCTGACCCCAGCCGTACCAGGCCGCCGCGTCCATCCGGTCGCCCTTGAACATCGCGCCCTCGGCGTCGATGCGGAAGAAATCGGAGGCGAACTCGGTCGACGGGTTCAGGCGATGGTGGCTGTCGACGCCGCTGGGCACCGACTCCATCAACCAGGTTCCGGCGAGCGGGAAGCGGTAGGCGATGGGTGAGCGGTAAGGCTTCACCGCGACCAGCATCTGGGCCGAGGCGCGGCCGCAGATCGCCGAGACCCGCAACTGATCGGGCGCGAAGCCGACGCTGTAGTGGCGGCGGATCGAGACCAGCGCCTCGCCGGGCTTCAGATCGGGTGTGGTTGCGAGAGCGGTCGGGGCTCCGAACATCCCGGCGGCGCCGGTGGCGTTCAGCAGTTGCGCGCCGATGGCCTCGGGCATGGGCTGGCCCGCGAGGTCGCGGGTGTCGGCAACGAGGCTCTCGATGGGCAGGTCCTCGGTCAGGCGGGCGCGGCCGCCAGCCAGCAGTTCGACCTTCACGGAGGTCAACTTGCAGGCCGCCGAGGCGCGGACGCCCAGGGCGTGGACGATCAGATCGCTGTAGCCGCGGTTCGGGTTGGTCGGGTTGAGCGCCAGGAAATCCGCCGGCGCGATCCGCATCTCCAGCGCCGCAATGCGGGCATGGGCTTGGCCGGCCAGCAGGAGCGCGGCGCCCAGCGCCAACAGCATGCGTCTCATGGAAAGTCCCCCGTTCCTACGGGGGAGAGCCGCTGAGGCCCGCCGACAGATGCAGGCATGGCGGCGAATTCACGTTCCAGTTCGACTGGACCCTAGGCTCAGGCGGCCTTGCGCCAGGCGCCGGGCGCCGCGCCGAAGGTCCGCCGGAAGGTCGCGTTGAAGTGGCTGATGTCGTTGAAGCCGACGTCCAGCGCGATGGCGGTGATCGGCTCACAGGTGTCCAGCAGGCGGTTGGCGGCGGCGCGCAGGCGGGCGCCGATCAGATACTGGTGCGGACTGTCGCCGACCACCGCGCGGAACACGCGCACGAAATGATAGCGGCTGAGGCCAGCGGCGGCGGCCAGTTCGTCCAACGGCAGCGGCTCCTCGTAGGCGCTGTCCAGGAAGCGCGCGACCGCCAGCACCCTGGTCCGCTCCGGCGGCGTCACCGGCAGCGGCTCGGCGCCACGGGCGATGCGCAGCGCCATGCCGATCAGCTCCAGCACCTCGTCCTCGCTGAGCGCGCCGGCGGCGGCGCGGC
Organism: uncultured Alphaproteobacteria bacterium; assembly: GCA_903822175.1. Classification (GTDB taxonomy): domain Bacteria; phylum Pseudomonadota; class Alphaproteobacteria; order Caulobacterales; family Caulobacteraceae; genus Phenylobacterium. The sequence continues at coordinate 61,296 of CAIJOB010000019.1, read as the reverse complement.
GCAGCGCGCCGTAGAGCGGCGCGGCGCGGCGCGACGGCGGCAGGATCGCCAGGCCGAAGGTCGGGCCGTCATAGCCGCAGTCGCTGGCCACCTCCGCCATCAGCTCGACACTCAGCGCCACGACCGCGCGGCGGTTGCCGGCGCTGTCCAGGTGGCGGCACTGGAAGGCCTCGCCGGCGTTGCCGAAGACGATGGCGCCCGGTCCACCGGCCCCGGCGCCGGTCTGCGAGCGATAGTCGAAGACGCCGGAAATCACCGCCCCGATGGCCGGGCTGGCGTAACGCATCTCCATCGGCGGCGCATCGGCGTCGGCGCGGCACCGGGCCTCGCCCAGGCCATAGAAGTCGGTGCTGACCGGCAGGGGCGGGCCGCAGGTCTGCACCCGGAACTCGGTCTCTGGGGCGGCGGCGCGGCGCATCGGTCCTGAGAGATCACGGCCATCCACGGCGCGCAAGAAACCCCAGGCCCGCCGCGCGACCAACGGAATGGATGCAGCGACGGTTGGATGTGGCGGCGCTAGGCGGCCCGTTCGGCCAGCTCCTGTTTCACCGTGTCGATTACCGTGCGCCAGTCTCCCGACGCGGGCTGGCGGACCAGCCGCACGCTCGGATACCAGGGACTGTCCGGCCGCCCGCGCAGCCAGCGCCAGTCGGGATTGAGATAGGGCAGCAGGATCCAGGTCGGCTTGCCCAGCGAAGCGGCGAGGTGAGCGACCGCGGTGTCGACGCTGATCACGGCGTCCAGACTGGCGATGATCTCAGCGGTGGCCTGGAAATCCGCAGCGCCGGTGTCCTCCGGCCGCAGGCTGACCACGCCGGGGAGCGCCAGAAGCTCGGCGGCGGCCTCATCGCTCAGCGAGCGGTTGGCGTCATTGAAGTGGTTGGGATCGCCCCGGGTGACCACGCCGAGGCCCACGCCCTGGTGGGCCGGCCGCGTCAGCGCCGAGGGCGGGATGCTGTCGAGCGTGGTCCCGCAGATCAGCGGCAGAGAGCCGATCAGACACCAGGCGTCCTGCGCCGGCAGCGCCATGCCGTTCCGCAGCGCCTCGACCCGGCCGGCCAGTGGGCTGAGCAGCCGCACGAGCGGCGCCTTGCAGGCCAGGGTCACCGAAATCCCTCGCGCCCGCAGCAAGGGCAGGTAGCGGGAGAATTGGATCACATCGCCGAACCCCTGCTCGGGCCAGACCAGCAGGGAGTCGACCGCCTCGCCGCGCCACTCGGGGAACGGCAGGGGCGGGACGGGTACGCGGCCGCGGGTGATCCCGCGCCGCGCCTCGAACAGCGGCCAGCCTTGCGCGAAGTCGCCTTCGGCCAGCCGCGAGCAGCCCAGGCGGAAGCGCCAATCCGGGTCGGCCGGGCTGACCGCCAGGGCGTCGCGCATCACCCCCTCAGCCTCCGCCCACCGGTGCTGGTCTCGATAGAGGCCGACCAGGTTGTTGCGGGCGTCCATCGCCTCGTCGCCGGCCGCTTCGATGATGGCGTGGTAGCGCGTTTCCGCCGCCGCCAGGTCGCCCCGCATGTGCAGGGTGTAGGCGATGTCGATGGCGCGGTAGGTCGGCGGCTCGCTCATCGCGGTCAGGCCAGCAATTCCGCCAGCTCGGCGCGCAGTCCGCTGAGGTTGGCGGCCACCTTGGCCTTGTAGCCGATCACCGCTGAGCGATCGACGCGCCACATATGGTCCGACGACCAGGCCATCCCGAACACGTCCATCAGCATGGAGCGGAACTTGCCCGAGCTCGCGCCACCGGCCCAGGCGTCCTTGGCCCACTGTTCCTCATAGCCCACCGTCTCGGCCGAGGTGAGCGCGCAGAGCAGGGGATGCAGCCTGGCCGACATCACCGAGCGGTGGCGCTGAATCCTGGCGATCGTGCGGTCCAGCGGCGTCTCCATATCGAAGCTCGCGTCGATGATCAGCATCTCGTCATCGGTCGGCCGGCTCATGGGAAAGGCGTCGATCAGCCAGTCGCCAAGATGGCGGACATTGCCGCGCCCCTGGCCATAGATCAGCGCGTCCTCCTCGTAGCGGGCGTACCAGCTGTGCAGGCGCCCGATCACGCCCTCCAACCGCGCGCAGTCCATGGCCTCGCGGTACTGGGTGCCAAAGATGCCGATGCTGACCGGCGCGCGCGCGATCAGCGCCGCCAGCTCGTCGGTGAGCAGCGGCGTGTAGAGGCTGTTGCCGAGCCCCAGGATCAGCAGGTCGGGTTCGCCCTCCGGGGGCGCCTCAAACGGCTTGTGCTGCAGGTGGCGCACGACGGCATGGGGCGGCAGCACCTGGCTCAGCAGCTGCACGCCCAGCCGGTCGCCGAAGTTGGCGACGTTGCTGTGCGACAGGACCCAGACAGTCTTCTCGGCGACCTGCGGCGGCGCCGTGGGGTCGAGCCGCATCAAGACCTGGCCGTTCTCGATGCCGCGGGCGAAGGCGCGGTTGAAGCCGGCCGCCTTCAACAGGCCTCCGAATTCGGCGCGGCTGTAGTCGTTCATCCAGCCCAGCGCGCGGCGATCGGCGGGCCCTTCGCCGGCCAGGCTGTAGCTGACGACGATTGGTTTCCCGAGCGCGCGCAGGCGGCGCAGGAAGGCCGGCACATCGGCCAGGTATTCCAGCACGCCGAGCACCACGGCGACGTCACACTCCACCTCGGGAAACTCGCCGGCGTTGAAATCGCAGATCAGGGTCCGCTCGTCGCGCGCGGCGAGATCGCAGGGCTGATAGGCGCAGTCGGCGGGCAGGAACCGTTCGACCGCCATGGCGCCGCAGCCGAGATCGAGCACCCGCGCGCCGCGCGGAATGAAGTCCGCGGCGATCTTCGCGCGCCCGTCCCAAGCCGCCATCAGCGCGTCCGGATTGCCCCAGCGCTCTAGGTCGGTTTCGGCGCGCTCCGCCAGCGCCCTGCGCCGTTCGGCGTCTGTCTCGTCCGTCATGGGCGTTGCTTATAGGCGCCCCGCCGGCCCGCCAAGCAGGAGGCCATTGCCAGCGCCGAGGGAAATGAGCCATCAGTGCTCATAAAGGGGAGGACCTTCCAGATGATACGCAGAATATTTGCCGCCGCCGCCATGGCCGCGCTGGCGCTGGGCGCCGCAACGCCCGGCTTCGCCGCGCCGAAGGGCGTCGCCGATCCGAAGGTCTCTTCGATCGTCCCGGGCGACCCGGTGGCGCTGGGCTTCGATCCGGCCAAGCTGAAGGTCGCCGAGGAAGGGCTGAAGGCGGACGTGGCCGCGGGCAAGCTCGCTGGCGCCTATCTGCTGATCGGCCGCCACGGCAAGGTCGCCTTCCAGGAAGGCTTCGGAGTCCAGGGGCCCGGCCAGACGGCGGTCCCCAACGACAAGACGATCTTCCGCGTCTTCTCCATGACCAAGCCGATCGTCGCGGTGACGGCCATGACGCTGGTGGAGGAGGGCAAGCTCGACCTCGACGCGCCGGTCTCCAACTACCTGCCGGAATACGCCAACCTGGTGGTCTGGCAGGCGGACGGCACGACCAAGCCGGCCACCAGGCCGATGCTGGTCCGCAACCTGATGAGCCACACCTCCGGCCTGATCTACGGCTTCATCCAGCCGACCAGCGCGCTCGCCAAGGCCTGGGACGCCGGTGGCGAGAACCGTGACGACATCAAGCTGCGCGACTACGCCAAGATCGTCGCCAAGCTGCCGCTGCGCACTGAACCGGGCACGGCCTGGTACTACGGCCGCTCCATCGACATCCTGGGCGCGGTGGTCGAGGTCGCCAGCGGCAAGACGCTGGACGTGGCGGTCAAGGAACGCGTCACCGGCCCGCTGGGCATGACCGAGACCGGCTTCTGGCAACCTGCCGACAGGAAGGCGCGCTTCGCCGAACCGCTGGCCGCCAGCAACCTGCCGGGCCTCGGCAATCCCTTCTTCGACTACACCAAGAAGCCGGTGCTGTTCTCCGGCGGCGGCGGCATTTCGTCCACCGCCGAGGACTACCTGCGCTTCGCCCTGATGCTGCAGAACAACGGCGAATACAAAGGCGTGCGCATCCTGAAGCCCGAGAGCGTCGCCAAGATGCGCGTCGACCAGACGACGCCTGCGATCCGCGGCGCCGGCGTGTTCTTCCCCGGCCCCGGCATGGGCTTTGGCCTCGGCGGCTCGGTGGTCATCGACGACAAGCAGGCCCGCCCGGGCAACGGCACCTACAGCTGGTGGGGCATCGCCGGCACCGAGTTCTGGGTCGATCCGAAGAACGACCTCTTCATGGTCTTCATGATCCAGAACCGCGAGCGCGCCATGGAATACCAGCGCAAGAACCGCGCCTGGATCTACGACGCCCTGGTCAAGCCGTAGGAAGCGGGGCGCTTCCGCAGCGGGGCGTCTGGGCGAGGACGGCCCTGGAGACGGCGGCTGTCTGCACGCGCAGGTCTGGGACGGCGATCGCCTCCCAGTGCTTGCCGCGCGTCAGCGGGCCCACCGCGTGAAGCCCACGCACCGGACGGCCGTCGGCGCCCACCAAGGCGCCGTCTGCGGAGACGTCGAGGCCAAGGCCCAGGCCGTCCGGCCGCGCCAGACCCTGGGCCTGTAGGTCCTCAAGGAGGGGTGACGCCTTCAGGTCTCCGGTCAGGCCGGTGCAGTTGACGACCGCGGCATAGTGGCGATCCACTGCTAGGCGCCGGCCCCGCAGGCGGATCGTGGCCCGAAAGCCTTCGCCGGCCTCGTTCAGCGCCTCCAGCCGGCCGGCAAGCACCGACAGGCGTTCATTCGCGACGGCCTGGGCCAGCCGTTCTTCACTCGCCGGGGAGAGGCGGTGGCGATGGGCGTCCCACCAGGGCAGCAGATGGCGCAGGAACCGCCGACGTTCGGGTTCGCTCCAGCCTTGCCAGACGGTGGTGGTGACGGGCCTGATGCTGTCGACAGCGCTGCGCCAACCCACACCTCGGGCGTGGAGGCGCAAAGCCCGCAAGGCCTCTCGTGGGGTATCGAAGGGCCCGCTCGGCGGTTCGGAGGCCGGCGCGGGGCCGTGGGTGCGTGGGACGAGGCCGTGACGGGAGAGGGCCAGCAGCCGCCGTCCTGGGCGGTCAAGGCTGAGCGCGACATCGCACATGGAGAGGCCTGCGCCGAGCAGGAGGATGTCACCGTCCGGCAGATGGCTCAGGTCGCCGCCCCAGGGATCGCCGACGAAGGTCCGCCGGCTCAGCACGTCGGCCGAGGCGACCGCCGGAAACCTCGGAGGCCCCAGCCCCACGGCCAGGACAACGGCGGCGGCTCCGAAACTGCGGCCCAGCGCCAGGCGAACCTCGTAACCTTCCGCCGAGCGCCGGATGGCCACGGCCTCGTCCTGCTCAAGGAGCAGACGCCCAGCGTTGCCCGCGTCGCCGACGTGATCGCGCAGCAGGCTCTGCAGATAGTCGCCGTAGCGGCCGCGGCTGACAAAGGCGCCTTCGCCGGCCCGATTGTCCGCCAGATCGCCGGCCGCCGCGAGCCAGTCGGCGAAGTGACGCGGCTGATCCTGGAAGGCGCTCATATTGGCCACCCGCACGTTCAGCAGGTGATTGGCGTCGCCGGTGGCGTAGGCGCGGCCGAGACCAAAGTGCGGCGCCCGCTCGATCAGCCGAACGATGAGGCCGGGGTCTTTCCGCAGCAGATGGACGGCGGTCAGCAGGCCGCTGAACCCGCCGCCGATGACGGCGATGGTCGACGCAGCGGAACGGTTGCCTCTGACCATGCCCGACTTTCAACGGCGCTCCGCGCCTGCGGTTCAAATTGCGCATGGGGTCGGCGGAGGCGCGGGGGAGCGCGCCTCCGCCTTGCCCGCCGCCTAGTTGGACCCCGCGGCTTGCGCCGCTGTCGTGGCGGTGGTGGCGACGTTCGCCGGCGCGGTTTGCGCCAGCAGTTGCTCGATGCGCGAGGTGAACTCCTGCCTCAACTCGGCGTGGAATTCGCCGGTCGACGGCGATGCGAAGCCGGAATGAACCGCCGCCACCTTGCCGTCGCGGCCGATGAAGACGGTGGCCGGCCAGGTGTCCAGGTGCTGCAGTTGCGGCACCTTCTCCCACATCTGCGCGGGCGTGCCCGGATAGAGGTAGGTGTACTTCGCGCCGTACTTGTCGATGAACGCCTTGGCGCGCTGCAGGCCCGCCTGCTGCTCTGCCTCCTCGAAGTCGAGGGCGACGATGGCCAGGCCCTTGTCGCGGTACTTCTTGTCGAGCTCGACCAGGTACTGGGCCTCGTCATGGCAGTTCGGGCACCAGGTGCCGGTCACGATGGCCAACACCACCTTGCCCTTGAAGCGGGGGTCATCGCTGGAGACCAGCTTTCCGCTGGCGTCGGGGAAGTTGAACGCAAAGCGCTCGTTCCCATCCCGCGCGGTGGTGTGCTTCAGCACATCCTCCGGCGCGGGCAGGCCCTCAGCCGCCGCGACCTTCGCGCGATAGGCGGTCAGCGTCGGCGCATATCGGCCGTCGGACGGCGCCGTAGCCGCGGTCGAGTAATCGTCGCCTTTGGTGCTGATCTTGCTCGCCACGGCGGCGCGGTCGCTCTGCTGGCGGACCTCCAGCGTGCCGTCGGCGTTCGGCTTGACCACGATCACGCCGGGCCGGCCGCCGTCGAAGTGGCTGAGCACCCACTGGCCGTCCTTGAACGTCCCGCTGTAGCCGCCGGTGTCGCCGTCGATGCGCAGGATCGAGGCGGCCACCTCGTCGCCCCGCTGGTCGACTATCAGCCGGAAAGCCTTCTCGCCCTTTGACGAGGGCACGGCCAGCGGGATCACCCAGGACCCGGCGATCTGCGGCGCATGCGCCGCGCCAGGGGCGGTGTCCACGTGGCGCACGGCGTGGAAGCTGTAGTCGGCGCTGGACTCCCGGTTCTGGGCGACTGCTGAGCCCGCGAGTTGGCCCCCGTCCAGCTTGGCGTTGATGGTGGTCAGGTAGTGCTCGACCTTGAGCGTCAGCTGACCGTCCTTGAAGCTTGCGCTGGTCGTGCCGTCGTAGGGCTGGAAGCCGTTGTAGAACACGCCCTGGAGCGTCGGGCCGTCGCCCTTGATGTCCAGGCGGAAGGGGATCTCGGTCCCGTTGCGCACCAGGACGGCGTCCCAGCGGCCATCGACGGCCGCTCCGTCAGCGCCTGGTCCGGCAGCCAGCGCCGCGCCACCAGTCGAAAGCATCGTCGCCGCGAGCGCGGCGGCCTTGAGAAGCGTCTTCATGTCCTAGCCCTCCTTGGGTTGAGCTGTGGTGGGCCGCAGGTCCGCGGTCCGCAGATGGTTGGTGTGGGCGTAGCCGCGCCATTCGGCCGGCAGGCCGGGCTTGGTCGCGATGAGGATCGACAGGATCGCCGCGCGGTCGGTGGGCGACAGGCCGGCGAAATCGGGGCTCTGGTCCTGGCCCGTCAGCACCTGCAGCAGGCGGTGAAGGACGTAGCCCTTGGCCGGCTCGGGCAGGGCGTCAAACGCCTGGGAGTAGATCAGGTAGCTGCAGGGGTAGCGGAAGATGCGGTCGTGCAGGTCGAAGTCGCGCAGCGAGCGGCGCTTGGCGTCGTAGGGCCCGCGCGCCGCGAACTCCCGCGCATAGGCCGAGGCGGCGACTGCCTTGCGCGCGTCCTGGCCGCCCAGGGGCGTCTCGCCCACGAACAGCATGTAGCGGAGCAACTGTTCCGCCGGCCGCTCGATCTGCGCCCGCGCCGCCTCCGGCAGGGCCTCAAGGCTGGGCGCGGCCACATCACCGCCAGAGCCTTTGCCAAGCGCATAGAGCGCCAGGCGGGTCTGGTAGTTGGTCAGAGTGATCAGGTTGTGCATCTGCGTCTGGTGCGCCAGCACCAGCAGGGCGACCGGGTCGCTGCCCCGGGTCAGATAGGCCTGCGCGTCGAACGACGGGATCGGGGCCAGCTCCGGCGCCAGCTTGGCGGCGGCCTCAGAGGTGGGCGCGGCCCCGACCAGCGCGACATTAGCCATCGACGCCGGGCCCTGGCCGCCGGTCAGATACCAGCCGCCCCAGCGGTCCTTCCAGGCGCTCTTCTGGTCGGTGATGAACGAGGGCAGCCGCGAGGACGGCACGCCGGAGGTCGTGGAAAACACCGAGCGCAGCAGCACGCCTGGCACGCCGCGCGTTCCCGCCGCGATATGGCACTGGGTGCAGTCCAACTCGGCGCGCTGGATGGCCGGCTGATCGGCCTTCGGCTCATCGAGGAGATAGAAGATCGCGCCCTGTTTCGGATCGAAGGAGATGACCTCGATCGCCTTGCCGTCGTGGACGGCCCCCACGTAGACGTCGTCGTTGTAATAGAGCGCGCGCGGGTGCTCCGGAGAGATTTTCGAGGACTGGAAACTGGTCTTCGAGAACACCAGCGTCTGCGAGCTTTCCGGCACCTTCAGCAGGCTCAGCACCGACTTCAGATAACCGTGCGCGGGCTCGTAGGTCAGCTTGACCTTGCCCGCCTCGATTTGCTGCTGCAGCACCGCCACCGGATCGCTGAGCGGGGCGCTGCGGTAGTAGATCGGCGCTTCGCTGAACGGCACATAGCCCTGGTTCTGCACGGCGATCTGCGCCCGCGCTGGCGCACCGAAATAGCCGGCGACCGCGATGATCGCGCCCAGCAGGACAGCAGGAATGGCCAACCGCCACATGGCCTTAGCCACCCGCCTTGATGTTCACGGCGGCCAGGACGCGCACCGTCTTCGGCGGCTGGCAGATATCGCCGTTGCAGGTCTGGAACTGGACGCTGACCGGAACCTGCTGGCGGCCGGCGGCGGCGTGGGCTGCGATGCGCACCGGCGCGGTGACCGTGAAGGCGGTGGCGTAGAACTCCGTGTCGGCGTCGAACGCGCGGCTGTGTTCCTTGACCGGCGGGCTGCCCTTCGGCGCCCCGTCTGCGCGCGCGGTCTCGTTGGCCTCCACCGCCACCCGCAGCGGCGTCGGTCCGGTCGGCGCCTGGTTGAGGCCATAGACGTGCCAGCCGGGGCGCACGGTCCCGCGCAGCGTGAGGAGGGCTCGGCCGCCGGGCTTGACGCTGTCACCGCCGGGTTCCGGCGCCGTCCAGGTCACCGTTTCGCCGCCAGCGGGCGCGGCCGGCTGCGCTCGCACCGCCTCACCCCCCAAGGCGAGGGCCGCCAGGACGATGAAGCCAAGCCCGCGGAGCGGACGTCGAAGAACCATGGCGCGCCTCCAGGTTCGAACCCCGAACCGTCGCGCCTTATTTCCTACTCAAACGATAGGAATTGAAATCCAAAGGTTCTTCAGCGGCGATGAGAATTTCTGGAGGAGGGGCCAAGGACGCCGCGATCAGCGGCGGGGGACGATGGCTCCCGGAGCAGGACTCGAACCTGCGACAAGTCGGTTAACAGCCGACTGCTCTACCAACTGAGCTATCCGGGATCAGGGCCGTCGAGAGCGGCGGGGTATAAGTTACAGTGCGCCGCCTTGCAAGCCGGGTCGGCGCGACCGACCGGCGCACTCGAAAAAAGAGCCCGGCGCGAGCGCCGGGCTATTAAAGTCGGTGATGGTGGGGTGTCTTCAGAGAAGACGCTCGCAGGTTGGACTCACGTAGTTAAGTCAGGGTTAACAGCCCGGGCCATGAGTCAGGACTCCGTAACGGCCCCTAACGATTTGCGCCGATTGGAGCGTCGCGTGGGATCGGCTAGCCGTTAGGGCGGGGCGCCTGAGTCGAAAGGAATCGCCGCGCGATGCGCATCCACTTCACCGGCCTGGCCGGCGCCGGCATGAGCGCCGCGGCGCTGATGATGCGCGAGGCGGGGCATCAGGTGTCGGGCTCCGACCAGGACGTCTTTCCGCCGATGTCGACCTATGTGGCGGGTCTGGGCTTCCCATTTCACGCGCGATTCGACGCCGCCAACCTGCCGGCCGACCTCGACATCCTGGTGCTGGGCGCCAGCGCCAAGCTGGGCGGGGAGGCCAATCCGGAGGTGGCGGAGGCGCGGGCCCGCGGCGTGAAGGTCACGACGTTCCCGGAGCTGGTCGGCGAGGCGACTGCGACGAAGCTCAACACGGTGGTCGCCGGCTCCTTCGGCAAGTCCACCTGCTCGGCCCTGATGGCGCATGTGCTGCGCGAATCGGGCCGGGATGCGGGCTGGATGGTCGGGGCGATCTCGCCATCGCTGCCGGACACCGGCCACTGGGGCGCAGCGCCGGAGATGGTGCTGGAGGGCGACGAGTACATCGTCGGCCCCGACGACCGGCGCTCGAAGTTCGTGCTCTATCATCCGCGCGACGTGCTGCTGACCTCGCTGGTCCACGACCACGTCAATGTTTTCCCGACCTTCGCCGACTACGAGGCGCCGTTCCGCGAGCTCTTGCGGCTGATCCCGGCTGACGGCCTGCTGGTCGCCCGCGAGAGCGCCCCGATCCGCGCCATCGCCGGCGAGGCCCGCTGCCGCATCGTCTGGTACGACACGCACGAGTGCGATGGCTGGTGGGCCGACGACATCGTCTACGGCGACGTCACCCGCTTTTCCCTGGTGCGTCCGGACGGTGGGCGCGTCGCGGTGACCACCAGCCTGCTCGGCGCCCACAACATTGAGAACATCGTCGGCGTCGCAGCCTATCTGTTGGAGCGCGGACTAGTGACCGAGGCGGCGCTGGCCCCCGCCGTGGCCAGCTTCGCCGGCATCCGCCGCCGCCTCGATCGGCTGACCACGCGCTCCGCCGTTCCGGTGATCGAGGGCTTCGGCTCCTCCTACGAGAAGGCGCGTTCGGCCATCGAGGCCCTGCTGCTGCACTATCCGCACCGACCCCTGACCGTGGTCTTCGAGCCCCACACCTTCTCCTGGCGCAGCACCGACGCGCTTAGCTGGTACGACACGGTCTTCGAGGGCGCGGCCCGCGTGCTGATCGTCCCGCCGCCGACCCACGGCGCCGCCAGCCACCACCAGTCGAGCTTCGAGGAGATCCTGGCCCGCACCGCCGCCACCGGCGTCGCCGTCGAAGGCGTGCGGACAGCGGAGGAGGCGACCCACGCGCTTTCGCACCTCAGGGGCGACGAGGTCGTGCTGCTCCTGTCGTCCGGCCCGCTCTTGGGCTTGCCCGACAGCCTGCCGCCGGTCTTTGACCGCCTCTACGGCGACGCCGCGGCGGCCTAGGGTTTCGGCTTGGCGATCGTGTAGATGTTGGCTTCGACCGGGCCATCCGCGCAGATCACCGTGGTGACGACGCGTCGGTACTCGGCGCCCTCGAAGCGGTCCAGCCGCGCCCAGTGGTCCGGCAGGTCCGGCGAGGCGAAGACCTGCACAGCGATCTCACGGCCCGCCGGATCCAGCCGCAGGCCCGGATAGCCCTGGATCGCACCCCAGCCCTCCTCGAACACCTCGCCCCGCACGATGCCGGGGCGCCAGTCGCCGGTGAGGCCGGCGAGCTGGTGGTGGTTCGACTTGCCGGGCGCGAGCGAGCCGTAAACCGCCAGCCGCTGGTCCGCGCTCATGGCCGCCCCCTTAGGCCCGGCTAGGCGTCGGCTGGACATAGTCGTCCTTGGGCGTCCCGATGCCCAACGCCTCGAACTCGCGGCGCTTGGGCCCCGCATAGCCAAACAGATAGGCCGCGACCTTGCGGATCTGAATCTCTTCCGAGCCCTCGGTGATCCGATAGCGGCGGTGGTGGCGGTAGATGTGCTCGAAGGGCTTGTGGCGCGAATAGCCCATGCCGCCGTGCACCTGCATGGCGCGGTCGGCGGCCTCGCAGACCAGGCGGTTGCCCCAATAGTTACACATGGAGACCTTGTCGGAGATCGTCCGCTCGATCTCCTTGTGCTCCATCCGGTCCATCTGCCAGGCGGTCTTGCGGATCAGCAGGCGCAGCATCTCGCACTGGGTCTGCAGCTCCACCAGCGGCCACTGGATGGCCTGGTTCTCGGCCAGCGCCTTGCCGAACGGCTTGCGTTCGCGGGCGTATTTCACGCTCTCGTCGACGCAGAACTGCGCCGCGCCGAGGCTCGAGGCCGCTTGGCGGATGCGGTTCTGGTGCACGAAGCTTTGGCCCAGGCCCAGCCCCCGGTCGATCTGGCCCCAGTAGCTGTCCTCCGGAATCCACACGTTGGTGAAGCTCACCCGCGGGTGGTCCGTCGGCATGTTGAAGGTCCACATATATTCTTCGATCTTCACGCCGGGCGTGTCGGCCGGGACGATGAAGCAGGTGATGCCGGTGGCGTCGCCGTCCTTGCCGGAGGTGCGGGCGAAAACCATCACGTGGGTCGCCACGTGCATGCCCGTCGTCCACATCTTTTCGCCCTGGATCAGCCAGCCCGGCTGGCCGTCCTTCTCGTGACGGGTCCCGGTGGTCTCCATGAAGGTGGCGTCGGAGCCGTGGTTCGGCTCGGTGAGGCCAAAGCCCGTGCGCATCTTGCCGCCCAGCAGCTTTTCGCCGTCGCGCTCGTACTGGGCGTTGGTGGCGAACTCCTTGAACATCAGGATGAAGGGGTTGTTGCCGACGATCGAATGCTCGGTCTGCAGGTCGTTGAACAGGCCCAGGCCCTTGGCCGCGAGATGCTCGCGGATCACCGCCATGGCGAGCTGGGTGCCGCCCTTGCCGCCCATCTCCGGCGGCCAGGCGTAGCGCAGGTGGCCGGCGTCATCGGCGAGCTTGCGGGCCTTGGCCAGCAGCTCCTCCCACTCCTTGCGCGGCAGGCCGTTGTTGTCCCAGTCGGTGCGCGCGTGCTCGCGGCGGTGATCGAAGAAGCGCTCGTTGTCGTCCTGCGCCTGCAGCGGCTTGATCTTGGCCTCGATGAAGGCGTCGAGTTCGGCCAGGTAGGCGACGAGGTCGGCGGGCAGATCGAAGTCCATGGCGGCGTTTCCTACTTGTGGCTCTGATGTCCTTTGCGGCGAGCTTAGTGCATCGCGGCCATTTACAAGCCGCCGGAACACCCGCCTGATCGGATAAATTTCACAGATGAGGGGTTCCCCAGGGTCATGAGTTTGGGGCTCACATGACGGTCGACGTGCTTGCCGCCTTGCCGAAGCTCGCCCAGCGCCTGGGCGGCGAGGACGCCGTGCTGGCGTCGGCCGAGCGCCTGTCGGGCGGCGCGAGCATGGAGACCTGGGCGTTCGCGGTGGAAACGCTGAAAGGCGTGCGCCAGGATCTGATCCTGCGCCGCCGCTCGGCGCCCTTCGATCCGGATACCGCGCGCTCGGTCAGCCTGACGGCGGAGGCGGCCTTGATCGCGGCGGTGCGGGCCAAGGGCGCGCCGGCGGCCCCGCTGGTGCATCTGTGCGATGACGAAGACGGGCTGGGTGAGGCCCACGTGACGGCGCGGGTCTCCGGCGAGACGCTCGGACGGAAGATCGTTTCGGACCCCAGGTTCGAGGCCGTGCGGCCGAAGCTGGCGCGCCAGTGCGGGGAAATCCTGGCGCAGATCCACGCGACGCCGCCGCCGCAGGCCGCGGGGCTGAAGAGCGCCGACTTCCTGGGCGAGCTGGCGCGCTATGAGGAGATCTACCGCGGCTCGGGCGCCGAGCGGCCGGTGCTGGAGCTGGCCTTCCAGCACCTGAAGAAGCATGCGCCGGAGCCAGCCCCGCTGACCCTGCTGCACGGCGACTTCCGCAATGGCAATCTGATGATCGACCCGGAGATCGGTGTCGCCGCGGTGCTCGACTGGGAGCTGTCGCACGTCGGCGACCCGGCCGAGGACCTAGGCTGGATCTGCGTCAACAGCTGGCGGTTCGGGCGGCCGGACAGGCCGGTGGGCGGCTTCGGCGACTACGCAGACCTGCTGGCAGGCTACGAGGCGGCGGGCGGCGCGCCGGTGTCCCTGAGCCGGGTGCGCGCCTGGCAGGCGCTGGGCTCGCTCAAGTGGGGCGTCATGTGCCTGATGATGTACCAGAGCTGGGCCGGTGGGGTCGAAGCCTCGGTGGAACGCCCGATGATCGGCCGCCGGGTCTCGGAGACCGAGGTCGACCTCGTCTATCTGCTGGAGGCGGGGCTTTGATCACCCATCCGCGCGCCGAAGAACTGACTGAGGCGGTGGCCCGCTGGATCGACGAGGTGCGGCCGGGGCTCGACCCCCGCAACGCCTTCCTGGCCCGCGTGGCGGCCAACATGCTGGGCGTGGTCGCCCGGCAGCAGCAGCTCGGCCCTGCCGCCGAAGCCGCCGCCACCGAGCGGTTCATCGTGCTCCTGGATCACCAGGGCGAGTACGCCGACCTCAACAGCGAACTCTGTGAGAAGCTGCGGGCGGGGACCCTGGATGCGGCGACGCCGGGCCTGATCGAGACGCTGAAAGCCAACGTGCTCGACCAGCTCGCCATCGACCAGCCGAACTATCGGCACGAAGGGCTCGCCGGCGGCGCCTAGGCCGCTTCCAGCACCCGGATGATCTGGCTTTCGTCTTCGTTCCAGAGGACGGCGACGTTCGCCGCGCGGGCGGTGAGCTTGCCCAGCGCCTTCTTCACTTCCTTGTTGCGCAGGCGCTTTTCGGAGAGGCGCAGCAGGGTGGCGCCGCCGCCCTGGTCCTGGACCTCGTCATGGTAGCGCAGCACGGCGTCGACGACGGAGCCGGGGAGGGCGGGGCGTTCGAAGGCGGCCGTCTCGATCGGAGCGGGGGCCTGGCGGGGACGGAAGCGGCGGTAGGCGGACATCGTTCTGAACTCCGTTGCGGGTTTCAACGCGTTCAGGTCTGATCGGCTGCGACGACAGAATCGGACGTAGCTTTCGATGCGACACGAAAAGGCCGGCCGGCTGCTGGAACTGGCGCGGATGCTGGCCGGCACGGCGGAGGGCCTGACCCTCGACGAGATGGCGGAACGGCTGGGCGTCGGTCGGCGCACCGCCGAGCGGATGCGCGACGCCGTGCGCGACGTCTTTCCGCAGCTGGAGGAGGTGGACGACCCGCCGACCCGGCGCTTCCGCATCCCCGCCGGCCTCGATGGCCTCTTCCAGGCGCCGACCGCGGAGGAGCTGGCGGCGCTCTCTGCCGCCGCCGAGGTCTTCGCCCAGCAGGGGGCCGGCGCGCGGGCCGGCGCGCTCAAGTCGCTGGAGCAGAAGGTGCTGTCAGCCACGCGCTCGGCGGCTAGGCGCAAGCTCGCGCCCGACCTGGAGGCCCTGTTGCAGGCCGAGACCATCGCCGTGCAGGCGGGCCCGCGACCCTTTGAGGACGAGACGGTGCTGGCTGCTGTGCGGGAGGCGCTGCTCTCCATGCGGACCCTGCGCTTCCGCTATGAGGGCGGGGCGACGCCTGGCCGGGTGCGCGAGGTGACGCCGTTCGGGGTGCTGTTCGGCCGGTCGAACTATCTGGTGGCCGACGAAGGGCAGGGGCCGCGCAACTGGCGCCTGGACCGGGTGGGCGACGTCGAGGTCATCGATCGGCCCGCGGCGCGGCCCGACGGCTTTTCCCTGCAGGACTACGCCGACCAGAGCTTCGGCATCTTCCACGACGACACCGAGGACGTGGTGCTGCGCGCGACCCCGGCCGGGGCCGAGGACGCGCTGCGCTGGCGGTTCCATGCCAACCAGACCCTGGAGGCGCGCAGCGACGGCTCAGTGATCGTGCGCTTCCGGGCTAGCGGCATGCTCGAACTCGCCTGGCACCTCTTCACCTGGAGCGACAGAATCGAGATTCTGGCGCCCGAGGTCCTGAAGTCGACGCTCGCGCAGCAGATCGAAATCGCCCGAAACGCCCATGCGTCCGGAACTGTCGTAGCCGCTTCCTAGCCTCTCCTCAGCAAACGAGGAGACCGCCATGAGCGTCATCGCCGACTACGCCCAGTTGTACGAAACCGAAATCCGCCCCAAGCGTCACGGAATACGCTACCTCGGCGTGCTGTTGGTTTGGGCCGGATTATTCCTTGTTCGTCCGAGGCTTGCGATTTCCATATGGCGCGAGCGCGCCTGATAAGACCAAGAAATTCTACCCAGACGGGCGATCGGCGGTCTGCCTGTCTGGGCTCCGGGATTCTACCTACTCTACCGATACGGGAAATCCCGTAGGTAGTCGCCTCAGGGTGATTCGTTCGAATCGGCGTGGTTAAAAACATTAACCATAAGTCAAGTCGCCGAGTTCACCCGATGTCCGCCCTTCGCCTCGTCCAGCCGGAAACCGACAGCCGCACCTGCGGCCGCGTCCTGCTGATCGACGACGACGCGGCGCTGCTGGGCCTGATGGCCCACGCCTTCAGCGCCGCCGGCTACGCGATCTGCACCGCCGAGAATGGCCGCAAGGGCCTCATCGCGCTGGACGCCTTCAAGCCCGATCTCGTCGTCACCGACATCGTCATGCCGGAGATGGAGGGGATCGGCGCGATCCTGCACATCAAGCGCCGCCCCAAGCCCCCGAAGATCATCGCAATCAGCGGCGCGGGCCCCGGCGGGCGTCGTGACTACCTGAGCTGGGCCAGGCACCTGGGGGCCGACGAGGTCCTCGCAAAGCCCTTTCGCATGTCGCAGATCCTGACCCTCGCGGGCCGGCTGATCGATAATCATTCCAATCACTTCATGAAGCGTGGGAGCTGAGTATGCATATCCTTCTGGTGGAAGATAATCCGGTGGCGGCCAAGAGCATCGAGCTGAAGCTCACGGCCGAGGGGCACAATGTCTTCGTGACCGATCTGGGCGAGGACGCGATCGAGCTGACCGCGGTCTATGACTACGACCTGGTGCTGCTCGACCTGGACCTGAGCGACATGGAGGGCCTGGAGGTGCTGCGCGCAGTCCGCGCCAAGAAGATCCGCACCCCGGTGATCATCCTGACCGCCACCAGCGACATCGAGACCAAGGTGAAGGCGCTTTCCGCCGGCGCCGACGACTTCATCTCCAAGCCGTTCCACAAGGCCGAGCTCGCCGCGCGGATCAACGCGGTGGTGCGCCGTTCGCGCGGCCACTCGGAATCGATCATCCGCACCGGCAATATCGCGCTCAACCTCGACACCCGCAGCGCCGAGGTCTGCGGCGTGCCGGTCCACCTGACGCCCAGCGAGTACAAGGTGCTGGAGCTGCTCTCGCTGCGGAAAAACTCGGTTCTGACCAAGGAGATGTGCCTCAACCACCTCTACAATGGCCTGCGGGAGCCGGAGGTGAAGATCATCGACGTGTTCATCTGCAAGCTGCGCAAGAAGCTCGCCCAGGCCTCGCCCGGTGAGACCCAGATCGAGACCGTCTGGGGCGGCGGCTACATGCTCCGCGACGGCCCCGAAACCCGCCGCGTCTACGCCGAGCTGCAACCGCTCGCCGCCTGATCGCGCGAGACATCCCCACGCGGAGGGGCCGGACGCCGCAGGGTGTCCGGCCCTTTTTCCGTTCATATCCTTCCCACCGCTCATCCCCGCGCAGGCGGGGACCCAAGCTGAGGTGGGGACATACGTTCGGCGGCGTCGATTTTCGGGCGCTGGTTTTGCTGAGATGAGGCTTGGGTCCCCGCCTGCGCGGGGATGAGCGGTATTGGGTGGGGTGCTTAGGCCGCCACTGCGTCAGCCACCGGCACGTACAGCGTCACCGTCGTGCCCTGGCCTTCGCGGGACCATAGCGAGAGCGCGCCGCCGCTCGATGCGGCGAAGTCGCGGACGGCGCTGAGGCCGAGGCCCGTGCCCGTCGCCTTGGTGGTGAACAGCGGCTCGGTGGCGCGCTCCAGGGTCTCGGGCGACATGCCGGCCCCGGTGTCGCGGACGGTGAAGCCGACATAGTCGCCGGGCGCCAGGCCCATGCGCCGTGCGTCGAAGCCGCTGATCGGGGTTTCCCGCGCGCTGAGGCACAGGGCGCCGCCGGCGGGCATGGCCTGGCCGGCGTTGAGGCAAAGATTGAGCAGCGCCATCTCCAGGCCCGTGCGGTCGGCGAGGCAGCTCAGCGGTTCAGTGGGGTTGGTGGCGCGCAGGCGGACGCTCGCCGGGATCGCCTGGCGGGCCATGCGGCGCACGGTGGCGATCGAGCCGGCGGCGTCGAGCGCGCTGGCGGCCGGCTCGGCGTCCTGGCCGAGCGACAGGGTGCGGCGCAGGAGTTCGGCGCCGCGCTCGGCGGCCTCCAGGGCCAGCAGCGCCAGCTTCTGCTGTTCGCAGCCCGGCGGCAGTTCCGCGGCCAGCCGCTCGCTGGCGCTGAGGATCACGCCCAGCAGGTTGTTGAAATCGTGAGTGAGCGCGCCGGAGGCCCGGTGCAGGGCGTCGAGCCGCTCGGCCGCCGAACCAAAGCCTTCGTTGGCAGGGCCCTCATTCGCGGGGAGGGTGGCCGAAAGCGGCTGGAACTGGGGGGTTACGCTACGCATCTGCAGGCCGAATCAAACACAATCCCGCCATGATTTCACTTCGGCGCGAATACCTAGGTAGATGCCCTTAGCGCGTAGTCCGCCGCGGTTGGGGCGTCAGGCGGCGCCGGCCGCCAGCGTCATGCGGATCAGGTCCGACAGGCTGTCGGCGCGCATCTTCGACATGACGTTGGCGCGGTAGATCTCGACGGTGCGCGGGCTGATATCGAGGCTCGACGCGATCAGCTTGTTGCTGGCGCCCTGCATGATGAGGTCGAGCACCTGGTGCTCGCGGGCCGTCAGGCTCTCGATGCGGCGAAGGACCCGCAGGCGCCGCGAGCTGGCGTCGACGGCGTCGTCGTTCTCCTCCAGGCAGGCGCGCACCAGGCGCAGGATCAGCTCGCTCTCGAACGGTTTCTGCACGAACTCCGCCGCGCCGGCCTTCATGGCCTGCACCGCGACGGTCACGTCCGCGTGGCCGGTGATCAGGATCACCGGCATCAGGCATTGGCGTTCCTTGAGCGCGCGGACCAGTTCGACCCCGTCCATGCCCGGCATCCGCACATCGCTGATGATGCAGCCGCGGGCGTCGGGACTGAGGGCTTCGAGAAATTCGATGGCCGAGGAAAACCCGCTAGGGTTGAGTCCATCCGACCTTAGCAAAAGCACAAGCGAGTCGAGGGCTGCGGCGTCGTCATCGACGACGAACACGGTCCTGTCGGCCGCTTGCGCCATCACCAATCACACCCGTCCGCGCTAGTACAAAACAGAAAGCAGCGCCTCCCAGCGGACTGGATTCTACCCAAATCCGTCCGCCGTGGTTTTCGACTATAGCGCGGCAAATCGAAAGGCCTAGCCCCATTCCTGCGGGCTTCGTGCTGGCCAGTGGCTGAAAGACCCGGCCCATAACCGCGGTATCGACGCCGGGTCCACTGTCCTCGACTGTGGTCAGGATCTTGCCGTCTGCATCGAGCTGGGTTGAGATTTTGATTTCTCGATTCGGGAACTTAGCGACTGCATCGATGGCGTTGCGCACCAAGTTAACCACAAGCTGTTGGATTTGAATGCGATCGGCGAGGACTGTGTCCGGTCCCTGGTGTAGCTCGTAAAATACCCGCGCCCCGGCGTCGCGGACCATCAATCCTATAATGAATTCGATCTCGGCCAAGATGCCGGACAGGCTTTCGGTCTTCTGCTCAGTGCCGCCGCGGGTCGCCAAAACCCTCATTGTACGGATGATTTCACCGGCCCGGACGGCCTGGTCGCCAGCCCGCGACACCGCGTCGATCAGATCGTCGTCATCGACCTCCAGATTGGCGATCAGAGTGCGTGCGGCGCGCAGGTAGTTCGCCACCGCGGACAATGGCTGGTTGAGTTCATGCGCCAGGACCGAGGCCATCTCGCCCATCGAATTCAGGCTCCAGACCTGGGTCAGCTGGGCGTGCAGCTCGTCGGAGCGGCGCTCGGCCTCGCGCATGGTCGACAGGTCGCGCAGCACGCCGGTGAAGTAGCGTCGCTTGCCGATCTTCACCTCGCCGATCCGCAGTTCCAGCGGGAACTCCACGCCGTCGCGGCGCTGGCCGGTCACCTGGCGCGAGGAGCCGATCACCCGCCGCTCGCCGGTCTCGACGTAGCGGCGGACGTGGCGATAGTGCGCCTCGGCATGCGCCGGTGGCATCAGGACCTTGGCGTTCTGGCCGATGATGTCGGCCGCGCTCCAGCCGAACAGCTGCTCGGCGGCGTGGCTGAAGCTGACGATGGCGCCTTCCTCGTCGATCACCACGGTGGCCTCGGCGACGGCGTCCAGGCTGGCGCGCAGCAGGGCCTCGCGTTCCGCCGCCTCGTCCAGCGCGCGGCCCTGGTGGGCCAGCGTGCGGCGCAGCTGCCCGCCGACCAGCGCGATCACCGCGCCGGCGAACAGGAAAAAGGCGGCGCGGGCGAACTGCTCGGAGGGCGGGATCGCCGCGGAGGCGTCGGCCAGGAAGCCGCCCACGGTCATCAGCACGGTGGTGCTCATCGCGGCGGGGAAGCCAAGGAAGGCCGCGCAGATCAGCACCGCCGGCACGCAGAACAGATAGACCGAATGGCTGAACAGCGGCCCGAACAGCAGATGCAGCGCCAACGCACCCACCGCGGCGACGAGTGCGACCGCCTGGCCCAGGAAGAAGCCGCGCAGCGGGACCGTACCGGTCTGGGAGGGCGTCGGAGGGGCGGTCACCGAGGGTGCCTCGGACGCCGCCTTTCGGGCCGCCTCCGGTGGAGACCACATCTTATTCATAGGCTTGCCTTCGCGCGGACCCGCCGCACGTCCCGCATTCTGCGCCCGCCGCCGGGCGCGGATCAATTCAGGGCAAACACCTAAGTGTCCCGGCTTCTACGGCCACGTTTGCGCGAAACAGGCCTTGAGCTTCCGCCGCGCATCACCCTCTATCTGGCCCACGCAGTCGGGGAGGTTCCTAAGACGATGATCGTGCGCGCCATGGCCGCCCTGTTGGCAGGAGCATTCCTCATGGGCGCGGCCCCGACCCCAACCGACCCCTATGTCTACATGGAGGAGGCGGAGGGCGCGAAAGCGCTGGAGTTCGCCAAGGCCGAGAACGCCCGCTCGCTGCCGCAGCTGCAGAACGATCCGCGCTACGCCGGCTTCTATGCCGAAGCGCTGAAGATCGTCACCGCCAAGGACCGCATCCCCAATGTTGCGATCGCCGGCGACGGGACCCTGCGCGACTTCTGGCAGGACGCCGACCACGTGCGCGGCGTCTGGCGTTCGACGACGTTGGCCAGCTACCGCACCAAGACGCCGGTCTGGAAGACCATCCTCGACCTCGACGCGCTGTCGAAGGCGGAGGGCAAGAACTGGGTGTTCAAGGGCGCGCAGTGCCTGCGGCCCGACTCTCGCCTGTGCCTCGTCTCGCTCTCCAACGGCGGCAAGGACGCCGTCGAGGTGCGCGAGTTCGACGTCTCGACCGGCCAGTTCGTCGCCGGCGGCTTCCACCTGCCGGAAGCCAAGGCCAATTTCAGCTGGATCGACAAGGACACGCTGGCCGTCGCCACCGAATGGGCGCCCGGCGACCTCACCCAATCCAGCTACCCCTACATCCTCAAGACCCTGAAGCGCGGCCAGCCGCTGAGCGCCGCCCAGGAGGTCTACCGGGGCGAAAAGACCGATGTGTCGGTTGGTCCGCTGGTGCTGCGCGAGCCGGACGGCAAGGTCGCCGCCCTTATGGCCCAGCGTGGCCTCGACTTCTTCAACTCCGAGCATCGGCTGATCACATCGTCAGGCGCGGTGAAGGTGGACCTGCCGACCAAGTCGACCGTCCAGGCCTATGTCGGCGGCCAGCTGGTGGTGACGCTGGAGCAGGACTGGCCGCAGAAGGGCTTCAAGGAGGGTGACCTCGTCGCCTTCAGCCTGGCGGCGGTGAAGGCCCATCCGGGCGACCTGAAAGGCACGCTGATCCTGCGCCCCAGCCTCAGCCAGGCGGTGGATGAGGTCAGCTCCACCAAGGACCGCCTGAACGTCGTGCTCTACGACAACGTCAAGGCGAAGCTGATGACCTTCCGCCATGGGCCAAAGGGCTGGACCTCGTCCGCCGTGGCCCTGCCGAAGGACTCCACCATCTCGGTGGCCTCAACCTCCGAGTCCAGCGATCAGATGATCGTCACGGTGACCAGCTTCCTCACGCCATCCAGCCAGTGGCTGGCCGACAGCGCCACCGGTAAGGCGGCGATGCTGAAGGCCTCGCCGGCCCGCTTCGACGCCTCGAAGGACACCGTCGAGCAGCTCTGGGCGACCTCCAAGGACGGCACGAAGATTCCCTACTGGGTGGTGCGGCCCAAGGGCCTGAAGGCCGATGGCACGGCGCCGACCCTGCTGACCGCCTACGGCGGCTTCCAGCTCAGCCAGACGCCCGCCTATTCGGGCACGACCGGCAAGCTCTGGCTGGAAAAGGGCGGGGTGCTGGTGGTCGCCAATATCCGCGGCGGCGGCGAGTTCGGACCCCGCTGGCACAACGCCGGCCTCAAGCTCACCCGCATGCGGGTCTACGAGGACTTCTTCGCCGTCAGCCAGGACCTGATCGCCCGCAAGATCACCAGCCCGAAGAAACTCGGCATCCGCGGCGGCTCCAACGGCGGCCTGCTGATGGGCGTGGCGCTGACCCAGCACCCGGAACTCTACAACGCCATCGTCATCCAGGTGCCGCTGTTCGACATGATCGGCTACACCCACATCGGCGCCGGCGCCTCCTGGGTCGGCGAATATGGCGACCCCGCGGTCCCGGCCGAGCGCGCCGTCCTCGACACCTATTCGCCCTATCAGCTGCTGGCGCCCGGCAAGCCCTATCCGCGGGTGTTCTTCGAGACCTCGACCAAGGACGACCGGGTGCATCCGGCGCACGCCCGCAAGGCGGCGGCGCGGATGAAGGAGTATGGCTACGACTACCTCTATTACGAGAACGTCGACGGCGGCCACGCCGCCAGCGCCAACCTCAACGAGCAGGCGATGCGGGTGGCGCTGGAATACACCTACCTGGCCCAACGCCTGATGAACTAGAAGACCGCGCCATGTTCCTGGAAATCCCCGACCTGCTGACCCCCGCCGAGGTCGCCCAACTGCGCGAGTTCGGCCAGGTGCTGAACTTCGTCGACGGGCGGGCGAGCAACCCGGACTCCAAGGTGAAGAACAACCTGCACGCCGACCAGCAGGACCCGCGGCAGAAGGCCTCGTCCGAGATCCTCGGCCGGGCGCTTGGCCGCAATCCGGCGTTCATCGCCTACGCCTTCCCCAAGCGCATGGGGCCGCCGGTGCTGACCAAGTACCAGCCGGGGATGAACTACGGCGCCCACGCCGACAACGCCTTCCTGCCGATCGGCCCGCGCCCGCTGCGCTCCGACCTCAGCTGCACGGTCTTCCTGAACGAGATCGCCGACTATGACGGGGGCGAGCTGTCGGTGCGGCTGGGCAGCCGCGAGGTCGACTTCAAGCTCGCGCCGGGCGGCGCCGTCATCTACCCGTCCACCACCATCCACCAGGTCAGGCCCGTGACCCGCGGCGAGCGCCTGTGCGGCATCACCTTCATCGAGAGCGAGATCGTCGACCGCGTCGGCCGCGAACTCCTGTTCGAACTCAACGACGTGATCGCCCAGGAAGGTGAGAAGCTCTCCTGGGAGGCCCGCACACGGCTAAGCCACGTCACTGCCTCCCTGCACCGCCAGTGGGGCGACGCGGGGTAGGGCGCGGGTTTTCGGAAAAGGTTGGAGGCCTGACCGGGAATCGAACCCGGGTGCACGGATTTGCAGTCCGGTGCGTAACCACTCCGCCATCAGGCCGCCGCGAGCCCCGCTGGGGCTCGACGTCTCTTAGTCAAGATAGGCGATTGGCGGTAGACGCCAATCGCTGGGCGGGCGGTGCTAACAGAACGGCTGCGGTGGAGCAACGGGCGCGATTGCCTTGCGCGGCGGCGCAGACCTATAAGCCGGACGCAGAACACACGCGCCTGAGGACGTTTGAATGGCCGATTTCGCCGCCGCCCGGCTGAACATGGTGGAAAGCCAGGTGCGCCCCGCCGATGTCACCGACATTCGCCTGCACGACGCTATGCGCGCGCTGGACCGCGATAGCTTCCTGCCGCTAGGCAAGGCGCATCTCGCCTACGCCGATATCGAGGCCGAATATGCGCCGGGCCGCAGCCTGTTGAAGCCGCGCGATGTGGCCAAGCTGCTCCAGGCGGTGCGCCCCATGCCCGGCGAGACCGCGCTCGCGATCGCCGCGCCCTATGCCGCGGCCATGCTGGAGCGGCTGGGACTGACGGTCACCCGGCTGGACGAAGGCGATCTGACGCAGACTCCGGGCGACACCTACGATGTGATCGTCTGCGAGGGCGCCGTGGCCCGTGCGCCGGCGGGCTGGACCGGCGCGCTCGCTCTGCGCGGCCGGCTGGGCGTCATCGAGCGCGACGGGCCGGTGGGCAAGGCCTGCATCTATCTGCGAGCCGACGACGGCGTCGGACGGCGTGAGGTGTTCGACGCGACTCCCCCCATCATGGCAGGCTTCGAAGCGGAACACGGTTTCGCCTTCGAATAGGCCAAGTGTCCGAATACGGACGCTCGCAGGTGGTTGTGGCGGCTATGGATGCATTTCAGGATCGATGAGAACACTCGGCAGGTTGTTGTTTGTTATTGTACTTTTTGATTCTGACGTTCGCTGTCGCGCACGATCCAAAAAAGGGCGAACCTCAGAACCAACACACTAGAGGCGCGGCGCCTGGGGTTTGGATGCACTCGCCGGGGTGAAAAAAGCTTAAGGTGACGCGGGCTAGGTGTTGGCCGCAGTAGTCGGCCTAACAAGACCTAATCTCTCTCGCCTATTGTCGGGGATACGGAATGTCGAAGACCCTTCGCGGACGTTTGCTTGCCGCGATTTTCACGGCCGGTCTGGCCGGCGCCTTTGCTGCGCCGGCGTGCGCCGAGACGCTCGCCGACGCCATCGCGCTGGCCTACGATTCGAACCCGAACCTGCTGGCGCAGCGCTCGGTGCAGCGGGCCTTGGACGAGACCTATGTGCAGGCGCGCTCGGGCTTCCGTCCGCAGCTCAGCTTCTCAGCCTCGTCGAGCTACGAGCAAATCCGCACCACGCACGCCGCCGGCGGCGGCCTGATCGACACCAATGGCGACGGCATCCCCGACGCGGTAGGCCGCGGGATCACCGAGACCAATTCGAGTTTCCTGGGCCTCAGTCTTAGTCAGCCGATCTGGAACGGCGGGCGCACCGCCTCGCAGGTCTCGGCGGCCGAAGCCGACATCCTGTCGGGCCGCGAAAGCCTGCGTCGGGTCGAATCACAGGTGATGATCCAGGTCATCCAGGCCTATGTGGACGTGCGCCGCGACCAGGAAAGCGTGCAGATCCGCCAGCAGAACGTCGAGGTGCTAAAGAAGCAGCTCGAGGAGTCCAAGGCGCGCTACGATGTGGGCGAGATCACCCGCACCGACGTCGCCCAGTCGCAATCGCGTCTGGCCGCCGCCCAGGCCCTGCTGCAGAGCACCATCGCCCAACTGGCCACCAGCCGGGCCAACTACGCGCTCGCAGTCGGTCAGAACCCCGGCGAGCTGGCGCCCGAGCCATCGCTGGCCTTCATGCTGCCCGCCACTTCCGACGAGGCCTTCACCGTCGCCGAGCAGTTCAATCCGCAGCTGCGCGCCCAGCAATATGCCGAGCAGGCCAGCCGTGCCCGCGTCGCCGCCGCCCGCGCCGAGCGCATGCCCACCGTCGGCGTGCGCCTGCAATATGGCTTCACCGGCCCCGCCGTGCCGTTCCACCAGGACCTCTACAGCCGCGTCGTCCTGGGGTCGGCTGACGTCACCGTGCCGATCTTCACCGGCGGCCTGACCAGTTCGCGCATTCGCCAGCAGATCGAGCGCAACAACACCGACCGCATCACCATCGAGATCCAGCGGCGCACGGTGCTGCAGAGCATCACCCAGTCCTGGAATCAGCTGATCGCGGCCCGCGCCAACATCGATTCCACCGAGGAATCAGTCCGCGCCGCCAAGGTCGCCGCCGAAGGCACCCACGAGGAACAGAAGCTCGGCCTGCGCACCACCATCGACACGCTGAACGCCGAGCAGGAGCTCAGCAACAACCAGCTGTCGGCGACCGCGGCCAAGCACGACGAATATCTGGCCGCAGCCAGCGTGCTGCAGGTCATGGGCCGGCTGGAGGGCAAGGACCTGATCCCGGCGGTCACCCAGTACGACCCCAAGCGCAACTTCCGGAAGCTGCGCTTCGCGCTGGGCTACGTGCCTTGGGAAGAGCCGGTGGCCTTCATCGATCGCGAGCTGTCGGTCCCGTCGATTCCGTCGACCAGCAACCTGCCGGTGGAAAAGGCCATTGGGCCTGGCCTGCAGCCGCCGCCCGCGGCGATGCCGACACCGGCGGCGGCCTCCAAAAAATAGCCGCAAGGCTGGTTGGGACCTAGGCTGATTTGAAGCGGCTCCCCTTCGGCTGAAAATGGTCTAGGCTGGGCGTCGACGGATTCATTCCTCTTGATCGACGGCCCCCATGTCCGAACAGACGTCCCAAGAACCGACGATGGAGGAAATTCTCGCCTCCATCCGCCGCATCATTTCCGAGGACGACGCGCCCGGCGGCGAAGAGGCGGAAGCCGCGCCCGCCGAGGCCGAGCCGGCCGCTGAAGCGGCGGCCGAACCTGCGCCCGAGCCGGAACCTGAACCCGCCCTGGCCGCTGAGCCGGAACCTGTCGCCGCCGCCGAACCGGAGCCCGAGCCGGAGCCGGTCGTTGAAGAGGAAGCGCTTGAGTTGACCGAGAAGGTGGAGACCCACGGCGATCTCGACGTGTTCACCGCGCCGCCCGCGGAACCCGCCGCCGCGCCCGCGCCGATCGAAAGCCTGGTCAGCGAACGCGCCGCCTCGGCCGCCGCCTCGTCGTTTGGCGCGCTGTCGGCGGCGATCACCATGCCCCGGGGCGACCGCACCCTGGAAGACGTGGTCCGCGAACTCCTGCGCCCGCTGCTGCAACAGTGGCTGGACGAAAACCTGCCGAACATCGTCCAGCAGGCCGTTGAAGCCGAAGTCGAACGCATCGCCCGCGGCCGAGTACGCTAGCCCCACAATTTCCGCTCATCCCCGCGCAGGCGGGGACCCATGCGGCGTTCGCGGACCAGCGGCCTCAAAGGCCTTCCTTGAGCTCAGCTTGGGTCCCCGCTTTCGCGGGGATGAGCGGGTGTATATGCACCTGACCAAACCCAAGATCGCTTGAGCATGCTTGAAAAGACCTTCGATCCGAAATCCGTTGAGCCGCGCCTCTATGCCGCCTGGGAGGCGTCGGGGGGATTCAAGCCGATCGACGATCCGGCCGCCGAGCCGTTCTCTATCGTCATCCCGCCGCCCAACGTCACCGGCTCGCTGCACATCGGGCATGCGCTCAACAACACCCTGCAGGACGTGCTGATCCGCTTCGAGCGGATGCGGGGGAAGGCGGCGCTATGGCTCCCCGGCACCGACCACGCCGGCATCGCCACCCAGATGGTCGTTGAGCGCCAGCTCGCCGAGGCCGGCAACCAGAGCCGCCGCGACCTGGGCCGCGAGGCCTTCGTCGAGAAGATCTGGGAGTGGAAGGCCAAGTCGGGCGGGACGATCACCAACCAGCTCAAGCGCCTAGGCGCGAGCTGCGACTGGAGCCGCGAGCGATTCACGCTGGACGACGGCCTCTCGGCGGCGGTTCGCAAGGTCTTTGTGACCCTTTACAAGGAAAAGCTCATCTACCGCGACAAGCGGCTGGTGAACTGGGACCCGCACTTCCAGACCGCGATCAGCGACCTGGAGGTCGAGCAGCGCGAGGTCGACGGCCACTACTGGCACTTCGCCTATCCGCTGGAGGACGGCTCCGGCGAGATCGTCGTCGCCACGACGCGCCCTGAGACCATGCTGGGCGACACCGCCGTCGCCGTGCACCCCACCGACGAGCGCTACAAGGGGATGATCGGCCGCGCCGTGCGCCTGCCGATCGTCAACCACCCGGTGCCGATCATCGCCGACGAGTATGCCGACCCGGAAAAGGGCTCCGGCGCGGTGAAGATCACGCCGGCCCATGACTTCAACGACTTCATGGTCGGCAAGCGCAACAACCTGCCGATGATCAACATCTTCGACGACTTCGCGAAGGTGAACGACAACGCGCCGCCCGAGTATCGTGGCCTCGACCGCTTCGCCGCGCGCAAGAAGGTGGTCGAGGCGTTCGAAGAGTTGGGCCTGCTGCGTGGCATCGAAAAGACCCGCCACATGGTCCCGCACGGCGACCGCTCCGGCGTGGTTGTCGAGCCCTATCTGACCGACCAGTGGTACGTAAACGCCGAGGTGCTGGCCAAGCCGGCGATCAAGGCGATCGAGGATGGCTCGACCGTCTTCGTCCCCAAGGCCTGGGAGAAGACCTATTTCGAGTGGATGCGGAACATCCAGCCCTGGTGCATTTCGCGCCAGCTCTGGTGGGGCCACCGCATCCCGGCCTGGTTCGGACCGGGCGGCAAGATCTTCGTCGCCGAGACCGAGGCCGAGGCCAAGGCGCAGGCCCTGGAGCACTACGGCCGCGAGGAGCCGCTGCGCCAGGACGAGGACGTGCTCGATACTTGGTTTTCGTCCGCGCTGTGGCCGTTCTCGACGCTCGGCTGGCCGGAAAAGACCGACGACCTTTCGCGGTTCTATCCGACCCACACGCTCATCACCGGCTTCGACATCATCTTCTTCTGGGTCGCCCGGATGATGATGCAGGGCATCCACTTCATGGATGGGCAGGTCCCGTTCAAGCGCATCTTCATCAACGCCCTGGTCCGTGACGCCGAGGGCAAGAAGATGAGCAAGTCCAAGGGGAACGTCATGGACCCCCTGGAACTGGTCGACGACTATGGCGCCGACGCCCTGCGCTTCACGCTGACGGCCATGTCGGGGCAGGCGAGGGACATCAAGCTCTCCCGCGAGCGGATCGAAGGCTACCGCAACTTCGGCACCAAGCTGTGGAACGCCACCCGCTTCACCCAGATGAACGGCGCTAAGCGGGCCGAGGGCTTCGACCCGGCGAAGGTGAAGCTGCCGCTCAACCGCTGGATCGTCGGCGAGACCACGCGGACCGCCAAGGCGGTGACCGCGGCGCTGGACACCTGCGGCTTCGACGCCGCCGCCGACGCCCTCTACCGCTTTGTCTGGCGCCAGTACTGCGACTGGTACGTGGAGCTGTCCAAGCCGGTGCTCGGCAAGCCCGAGGAGCCGTCGGCCGACGAGGCCGCTCGCGACGAGACCCGCGCCACCGCCGCCTGGGTTCTGGACGTGATCCTCAAGCTGCTGCACCCGGTCATGCCGTTCCTCACCGAGGAGCTTTGGGGCCAAACCCAGGGCCTCGGCGCGGCGCGCGACCACAAGGGCTTCCTGATGGTCGCCCAGTGGCCGGACCTGCCCGACAGCCTGATCGACCCGGTCGCTGACGCCCAGATCGGCCTGATTGTCGAGACCATCGCCGAGGGCCGCTCGGTCCGCGCCGAACTCAACGTGCCCAATTCGGCCCGTCCGCCCCTGCTGGTGGTCGGCGCGACCGAAGCGCAGCGAAAGGTCCTCCAGGACGCCGCGCCGCTGATCATGCAGATGTTGCGGGTCGCCGAGGTGAAGGTCGTCGAGACGGCGCCCGCCGGCGCGATCCCCTACGTCGTCGAAGGCGCGACGCTCGCCCTGCCGGTGGCCGAGTTCATCGACGTGGCCGCCGAACGCGCGCGCCTGGGCAAGGAGGTCGCAAACCTCGCCGCCGACATCGACCGCACGGCCAAGAAGCTCGCCAACGCCGACTTCGTCGCCCGCGCGCCGGAGGAGGTGGTCGAGGAGAACCGCGAGCGCCTGGCCGACGCGGAGGCCTCCAAGGCCAAGCTGGAAGCCGCCCTGGCGCGGCTGGGAGACGTCGTCTAACGCGGGAACTGGGGGCAGGGTGATGAGCAGGCAGTGGTTGAAGGCCTTGGGTGCGGCGCTGGCCAGCGCTGTTATCGCCACAGCGTCCGGCGCGGCGGCGCAGTCTCCATCGGCCGCCGGCGCCCTACAGAGCCTGCCTCTGCTCACCGACGCCAAGTCCCGTGAGATCGGACCGGAAAACCTGACCGGCCAGCCCGGCATGGGCGGCCGAACTGAGCTGAAGGACGGTAGCGCCAAAAACGCCGCCAGGGACCTGGGCCGCGGCTGGAAGGTCAATCCCTACATCGTCGTGCCGCCCGGCAAGACCATCACCTTGGGCGACGCCAAGGGACCCGGCGTGATCACCCACATCTGGATGACGCTCGGCGGCGCGGCGGACTATCGCTCGGTGATCCTGCGCATCTATTGGGACGGGGAGGCGACGCCGTCGGTCGAGGTTCCGGCGGGCGACTTCTTCGCGGCGGGCTGGGGCCGGGGCGCCGAGCCGGTGGTCAATTCGGCGACCGTGGCGGTCAATCCCGGGAGCGGCTTCAACAGCTTCTGGCAGATGCCGTTCCGCAAGGAAGCGCGTCTGACCTTGGAGAACCGGGGCGGCACGCGCCCGCTCACCATCTACTACGCCATCGACTATTCGGAGACGGCGGTCGCCGCCAATGCCGGCTACTTCCATGCCCAGTTCCGGATGGGCAAGGCCGACCCGGCGACCGGCGACTACACCCTGCTCGACGGCGTGAAAGGGCAGGGCCAGTACGTCGGGACCTACCTGCGCCATCGGGCCTTCAGCCCCGGCTGGTGGGGCGAGGGCGAGGCGAAGTTCTACATCGATGGCGACAAGGACTTCCCGACCATCGCCGGTACCGGCGAGGAGGACTATTTCCTGGGCTCCTACTCCTACCAGCGGAAGACGCCTCAGGGCGGGCGCGTCGAGACCTCCTATTCATCGGCCTATGCCGGCTTCCTGTCGGTGCAGGACCAGCCGATCGACGCCGACTATCTGAAGCCCGGCGACCGCCGCTATGGCGAGTACCGCTGGCACATCCTCGACCCGATCCGGTTTAGGCGCGACCTCAAGGTCACGATCCAGAACCTCGGCTGGAAGGGCGTGACGGCGAGCAAGTTCATCGGCGACGGGACCTACCTGCCGCTGCACGACGATCTCTCGTCGGTGGCCTACTGGTATCAGGCCGAGCCGCACGTGCCGTTCCCGGCCCTGCCGGGCGACGCGGCGCTCACGGATCTACCGAAGCCCCCCGCGCAATGACCGATACGACCTATCGCCTGCGGCCGGTCGTCCACGGCCAGTCCCTCGACCCGCAGACCCGCTGCGCGCACTGGCACAGCGAGCTCGACATCATCGCGCTGAAGATGCGCTGCTGTTCGACCTACTACGCCTGTCGCGAGTGCCACGATGAACTGGCCGACCATCCGGCGGAGGTCTGGCCCAAGGCGGAGTGGGATCAGGCGGCGGTGCTGTGCGGGGCCTGCGGGCACGAACTGAGCGTGGCCGAGTACCTCGCCTGTGAAAGCCAGTGCCCCGCCTGCCGCGCCCGGTTCAACCCAGGCTGCCACAAACACAGCCATCTCTATTTCGAGACCTAGGCCGCCGGTTGAGGAGACGGGCCCGCCTGGACCGTCGGACCCGTCTCCCCGCTGATCGTCCGCGTGTTGGCGCGGACGCTCAGGCGCCGGTGAACAGCCGCCGCGCGCGTCGCCGCCGCAACAGGCCGCCCACCCCGCCAAAACCGACAATCATCAGAGCCCAGGCCGCAGGCTCAGGCACGCCCCCCGACGTGGCCGCCGCCCGGCTGAGATTGTCGATCCCGACGTATCTGCTGTCTCCGCCATCCTGCAGCGCCATCGCGGCCCGGCCGTTGATCGGCGCTGGATCGGCGCCTGGCGTCACCCAGGGATTGGAGTCGGTAGGCTGCTGCGGCTGAGCGGCGGCATGGGAGGTCAGGGCCAGAAGGCCGCTGGCCGCCATCGCCGCGACGCCGAGGCGCTTGAGCCTGAGCGACATGAACACCCCCCTTACGCAACACAGCCCGAAGGCCCGCTTAAGCATCACCTTGGTCCGCGAAAACGAATTGTAAGGAATGGCCAAGCTGCCTGCGGCCAATGGACCGGATCTCACTAGGCCGAGGGCGGCTCCGGCAGATTGAAGGACAGCGTGATGCCCATCTGCGCCTGCGCGACCGCGGCGGCGTGCATCAGGGCGCGGGGCGTCTGGGCGTACTGGCGCGCGGTCATGCCCATGAAGTCGCGGAAGTCGCGGTTGAAGTGGGCCTGGTCGTAGTACTGCTCGCCCAGCAGGGAGCTGAACGGCGCGTCCGTGCTGACCCGGATCAGGCCCAGGGTCTCCAGGAACCGCTGGCGGCGCAACAGCCGCTTGGGCGCGAAGCCGAAGGCCCGCAGGCAGAGGCGGTGCAGGCTGCGCGGCGACACGCCGACCTCGGCCGCGAACCGCGCCACATCGGGCGGACGGCGGCGCAGCACCCGGTCGGCGGCCAGCACCAGCGGATCGCCGGGTCGCCGCCGCGCCAGGAGGTCGAGCAGCACCCTGTCGAGACGCGCGACGCCGGGCGCATCGTCATCGCCATCAGCCACGAAAGCTTCCTGCAGGACCTGCGGCGGGACGCCCAGTTCGCCCTCGATATCGGCCATCCGGTTGGCCATGGCGCCGGCGTCCGTGCCGATCAGCCGGTCCCAGCCGAGCGGCGTGAGCCCAAAGCCCACAGTCTTGCCGCGGTCGGCGACGACCATGCCGCGCCGGTCGGTGGGGCCATAAAGGGCGTATTCGTGCGGCGCGGTCCCGTCGCGCGGATCGTTGAGCACCGTCCAGTCGCCGTGGATACGCAGCCGCACATTGCCCCATTCCGGATAGAGGAAGTCGGTGAGCGGCGCGAAGGTCTCGACGAAATAGTAGAAGGTGACGTAGCTCTGCAGCTCCGGGTCGGGGAGATAGATCCGGACCGAGACGTCCTGACCGATGTCCCCAGGCGCCGCCTCACGCGTACTCATCTGATCCCTGCTGATGCCGCGTCCGCCATCGGAGGCGCAGCCCTCTAACCGCACTGAGCTTGTTCGGGTTTCAGCGGTCGCGCAACCGAGGTCGCCGGGAAACCTTCGGTTTCGTTTGAAACCGCCGCGATCCTCGCCATTGTGCCTTCGATAGGTCGGGAGATTCCTGCATGCGTAAACTCTGGGTGGCGGCTGCGGCCGCTGTGGTGCTGTCGTTCGGCCTCGCGGCCTCTCACGCGTCGGCGGCGGACGATCCGCCAAAGGCCGACGCGGCCAAGGGCGGCGACAAGAAGGACGCCGACAAAAAGTCCGACATCGACCTGCCGGCGTTCCCGGCCGACGCCAGCGTCAAACAGGTGACCCACGTCGCCGGCAAGACGCTGAACTACACCGCCACCGTCGGCTCGCTGCCGGTCCGCGACGAGAAGGGCAAGAAGGTCGCCGAGGTGGTGTTCACCGCCTACACGCTCGACGGACCCAGGGACCCCAACCGCCCGGTGACCTTTGCCTTCAATGGCGGGCCGGGCGCGGCCAGCGTCTATCTGAACCTCGGCGCCATCGGGCCCAAGCGCGTGCAGTTCGGCGCCCAGGGCGACGCGCCCTCCGACTCCGCCGCTCTGGTGGACAATCCCGGCACCTGGATGGACTTCACCGACATGGTGTTCATCGATCCCGTAGGCACCGGCTTCTCGCGGTCCCTGGTGGACAAGGACGAGAGCAAGAAGCGCTTCTATTCGATCAAGCCGGACATCGAGTACCTCAGCCGCATCGTCTACGACTGGCTGCTGAAGAACGGCCGCATGGCCTCGCCGAAGTACATCACCGGCGAGAGCTACGGCGGCTACCGCGTGCCCCGCATCACCTACTTCCTGCAGACCCGCCTGGGCGTCGGCATCAACGGCATGGTGGCGGTGAGCCCCTACCTTGAACCTCCCATGGACCAGGCGCCGGAATTCTCGCCCATGCCGTGGATCACCACGCTGCCGTCCATGGCCGCCGCCAACTACGAGCGCCAGGGCAAGACCCTCTCGCCGGCTCAGATGAAAGAGGTCGAAGACTACGCCCGTGGCGAATTTGCCTCCGACCTCTTGCGGGGCCGCCGCGATCCGGCCGCCGTGGACCGCCTGGTCGCCAAGGTCACCGCCTACACCGGCCTCAACCCGGCCTTCGTGAAGCGCTCCGGCGGACGGATCGAGATCGGCGCCTTCCTGCGCGAGCTCTATCGCGACCAGGGCCGGATCGCGTCCGTCTACGACAGCAATGTCACCCAGGAAGACCCGTTCCCCTGGGCGCCGGACGGCCGCCGCAATGATCCCATCCTCGACGCCATCATCGCGCCCACCACCAGCGCCATGGTCGACTTCGACACCCGCGTGGTCGGCTGGAAGGTCGAGGGCCGCTTCAACGCGCTCAGCTACGAGGTCGGCAGCGACTGGGAGAAGGGCGTCGAGGCCACCGAGGCGTCGCCGGACCTGCGCCAGGCGATCGCTGCCGACCCCAAGATGAAGGTGCTGATCGTCCACGGCTGGGACGACCTCTCGTGCCCGTACTTCGTCAGCCGCCTGGTCATCGATCAGATGGCGATCCCGGGCGACGCCGGCCGGGTGAAGCTGTCGGTCTATCCGGGCGGCCACATGTTCTACAGCCGCCCCGCCAGCCAGGCCGCCTTCCGGGCCGACGTGATGCAGGTGTTCGGCGCGAAGTGACCGGTCCGCGCCTCAGATGCGCCGCGACGGCCGTTGTCCTGAGCCTCGCGCTGGGCGGCATGGCCGGTGCGGCGCCGCCGCTGTCCGCCGCCGACCCCGAAGCCAATGTAGTCGAGGAGCTGGTGATCGTGTCGCGCCATCCCGCGCCGGCCTGGTGGCGCGTGGAGAAGGACGGCTCAACGGTCTGGATCCTGGGCGTGCTGGACACGCCGCTGCCCAAGGATGTGAAGTGGCGGCGTCACGAGCTTGATGAGCACCTGAAAGGGGCGAGTGCGCTGATCACCTCGCCGCGGCTGCATGCCGGGCTGGAAGACATCTTCGGCCTGTTCAAGCTCTACGGGATGCTGCGCACGCAGGACATGGAGGCGGCGCTCGATCCCGGTCTGCGGGCGCGGTTCGTGGCGGATCGGGAGAAGCTGGGCAAGGGACCGGAGCGCTACGCCCATTGGCGGCCGATGATCGCCGGACAGATGCTGCTGCGGGATTCCCGGCCTGGGGAGAGGGTCGACGTGGGCCGCCAGGTGCGCGCCGAAGCGGCCAAGGGCGGGACGCCGGTAAAGCCGGCCGGGGAATACGATCTGGTCCCCTTCGCCAAGGCGGCGCTCACCTCGCTGACGCCGGCGTCGGAGGGCGAGTGCCTGAACGCGGCCCTGGACGACGCGGAAACCCCCGAGGCCGTCTATCGCAAGGCGGCCGTCGGCTGGGCGCGAGGCGACGTCGGCGCGGCCTTGCAGGCGCCGCGGCGGTTCGACCGCTGCCTGCTGCTGATGGCCGGCGGTCCT
Organism: uncultured Alphaproteobacteria bacterium; assembly: GCA_903822175.1. Classification (GTDB taxonomy): domain Bacteria; phylum Pseudomonadota; class Alphaproteobacteria; order Caulobacterales; family Caulobacteraceae; genus Phenylobacterium. The sequence continues at coordinate 26,222 of CAIJOB010000019.1, read as the reverse complement.
GAACTGTGGCGCAAGAGCACCGACGACCTGGCCGATGCGATCGCCGGCGCCCTCGGCAAGCCGGGCCAGGCGGTGGCGACGGTCCCCCTGCGCCGGCTGGTGGCCAAGGGCGGGCTGATCGAGAGCCTGAAGGCCCGCGGCCTGACGGTGATCGGGCCCGACGGGCCGGTCTAGGCGCGGACCGGGAACGCCGGTCGACGTTTGCCTCTCAGCCTGGGTTATGGTTGTTCACCTATCGAAACCGCGCGGGCGGAAGACCCGAGCGAATACATAGGAGTGAGACCCATGTCCGAGGCCCTGTTGCCGGCCGGCTGGCCCGCCATGTCCATCGATGCGGCGCACGCGATCCTCACTGGGCCGGGCCTGCCGACCGAGATGGACGAGGTCGAAATCCGCGGCATTCGGACCAAGGTCTGGAAGAACCTGCCGCCGACGCTGCGCAGCGTCGTCGAGGCCAGCCGGGCGCACGGCGAGAAGATCTTCCTGGTCTATGAGGACGAGCGGGTCAGCTTCGAGGCCTTCCACCGCGCCGTCGCCAACTTCGCCGCCGAACTGACCGCCCAGGGCGTGGTCAAGGGCGACCGCGTCTCGGTGATCATGCGCAACCTGCCGGAGTGGGTCGTGGTCTTCTACGCCGCCGCCAGCGTGGGCGCGGTGGTCACGCCGCTGAACGCCTGGTGGACCGGGCCCGAGCTGGAATACGGCCTCACTGATTCCGGGACCAAGGTGCTGATCGTCGACCGCGAGCGCTATGAGCGCGTGGCCGAGCGCCTGCCCAACTGCCGCGACCTCGTCCGCGTCTACGTCAGCCGCGAGCGCGACGAGATCGCGCACCCCCTGGTCACCAAGCTGGAGAGCGTGATCGGTGCGCCGGCCACCTGGAAGGACCTTCCGGACATCGCGCTCCCGGCCGTCGAGATCGGGCCCGAGGACGACGCGACCATCTTCTACACCTCCGGCACGACCGGTAAGCCGAAGGGGGCCCTGGCCACCCATCGCGGCGTCAATTCCAACATCGCCGCGGCGATCTGCGGCAGCGCGCGCTCATTCCTGCGCCGGGGTGAGCAGCCGCCGGTTCCCGATCCCAACGCGCCGCAGCGGGCTTCGCTGCTGTCGGTGCCGTTCTTCCACGTCACCGGCTGTTTCGCGGTGCTGAACCCGACCATGTTCGGCGGCGGCAAGATGGTGATGATGCGCAAGTGGGAGGCGATCCGCGCCTTCGAGCTGATCGAGCGCGAGCGGGTGACGCTGGCCGGTGGGGTCCCGACCATCGCCTGGCAGCTAATCGAGCATCCGGCGCGGGCCAACTACGACCTGTCGTCCCTGGAATCCGTCGCCTACGGGGGCGCGCCGTCCGCCAAGGAGCTGGTGGTCGCGCTGAAGAAGACCTTCCCCAATTCGGTCCCCGGCCAGGGCTGGGGCATGACCGAAACCTGCGCCACGGTCACCGGTAACGGCGCCGAGGACTACATCAACCGCCCGGAAAGCTGCGGCGTCGCCGTGCCGGTCTCCAAGCTCGAAATCCGCGATCCGGCCGATGGCGTCACCGTCCTGCCGGTCGGCGAGGTCGGCGAGCTGTGGTGCAACGGCCCGCAGATGATGAAGGGCTACTGGAACAAGCCCGAGGCCACCGCCCAGACGCTGGTCAACGGCTGGGTGCGCACCGGCGACCTCGCCAAGCTCGACGCGGAAGGCTTCTGCTTCATCATCGACCGGGCCAAGGACATGCTGATCCGCGGCGGCGAGAACATCTACTGCATCGAGGTCGAGAACGCGCTCTACGACCATCCGGCGGTGATGGACGCGGCCGTCGTCGGCATCCCGCACCGGACGCTGGGCGAAGAGCCCGGCGCCGTGGTCACCCTGAAGCCCGGCGCCCACGCCACCGAGGCCGAGCTGCGCGCGCATGTGGCCGAGCGGCTGGCGGCCTTCAAGGTGCCGATCGCGGTCAAGTTCTGGCCCGAGGTGCTGCCGCGCAACGCCAACGGCAAGATCATGAAGAACGAACTGAAAAAGCTGTTCGAAGCCGAAGCGGCGGCGTCGGCCGTCTGAGGGTGACCCGCGCCGACCTGCTGCTGGTCGCGCGCGGCCTCTTCGAAAGCCGCGCCAAGGCCCGCGCCGCCATCGAGGCGGGCGGCGTCATGGCTGACGGCAAGCCGGTCGCCAAGCCCTCCGAGATGCTCAGCGACGACGCCGTCATCGCGGCGACGCCGGCCCACCCCTGGGTCGGGCGCGGCGCGCTGAAGCTGGAGCATGCCCTCACCCTGTGGGCGGTCGCTGTGGAGGGCCGGGTGGTGCTGGACGTCGGCGCCTCGACCGGCGGCTTCACCGAGGTCTGCCTCGCGGCTGGGGCGCGGCGGGTCTATGCGGTGGACGTGGGCCGCGGCCAGCTGCACGCCAGCCTGACCGACGACCCGCGGGTGGTTATGCTCGAAGGCCTGGACGCGCGCAGCCTGACGGTGGCCGAGGTCCCCGAGCCGCCGCAGCTCATCGTCTGCGACGTCAGTTTCATCGGCCTCGCCAAGGCCCTGCCGGCGGCCCTGGCCCTGGCCGGCGAGGGCGCGGACCTGATCGCGCTCGTGAAGCCGCAGTTCGAGGTCGGGCCCGACCGGGTCGGGAAGGGCGGATTGGTCAGGGATCCCGACGCGCGCGCCGAGGCTCTGGAGGGCGTGAAGACGTTCCTGGAACAGGCTGGCTGGGCCGTCCTGGCCAGCGACGACAGCCCCATTGAGGGCGGCGAGGGGGCTCGCGAATATCTGCTGTGGGCCATCAAAGCCTGAGGCCCCAGAAAAATTGCCGCCCGCGGTGAGGCGGGCGGCCCAGTTCGGCTAGCGGAAGTCAGGTGCTAGCGACAGATCGGATCGGTCGAGCCTAGTCGACGATGTGATAGCGGCCGCGATAGTCTGGGCAGACGCGGACGAAGCGGCGGTCGACGCGGCCGTCCGGCAGATAGACCGGGCTCTCGGCGAGCGTGCAGCCGTCCGGGGCGACGCGGTCGGCGACCACGCGGTAGCGGACGCCGTGGCGGCCGTAGACGAAGATCGCCGGGCCGGGCTCATAGACCGGCGGGGGCGGCGGGCCATAGTAGTAGGCGCCGGGCGGCGGCGGAGGCGGCCCCTCGGGCTGGTAGTAGGCCTGCGGGCCGGGCGGCGGAGGCGGGGGCGGCGGCGCGTCGCCATATTGCGGCGGCGGAGGCGGCGGGGCGTCCTTGCAGGCGGCGGTGTTGTGGCCGATGGCGGCGCCGGCGACTGCGCCCAGCACGCCGCCCAGCAGCGAGCCGTCGCGGCGGTGGCCGCTGGCGGACATCTGAGACCCGACGATCGCGCCGCCGGCCCCGCCGATCAGGGCGCCGGCCACGCCGCGCCCGTTGGCGTCGCGCTGGCAGGGATCGTAGTTGCTGTAGCCGGGGCCGCCGTTCGGGCCGGCGACCGGCGGTGCGGACTGGGCCGCGGCGCCCGAGGCGGCGCTCAGCGCCAGGATGGCGGCCGTGGCGACCAGACCGGCCTTGGCGAAGACGGAAGACTTGGTCATGGGTATCCCTCTCTCGAATTCTCGCGCTGCCTCTGGGCGGCGTCGCGGATCGTTATGGCAAAGCTAAGCTGAACGGATTTTGAGCGGCCCGTTCATCTTCGTTCATCTTGGTTAGCCAGCCGTTTACCGTCCGCGTTGGGATTTCGCCGATCATGCCGCCGCCAGTCCGCCATCACCGCGCCAAGCGTCGCCAGCCTGACCGGCCGGCGCGCCCCTCCGGGCCGCCGACCGAACTGGTCATCACCGAGGTGGGGGGCGAGGGCGACGGCGTCGCAGCCGGCCCGGCGTTCGTCCCCTTCACGCTCCCAGGCGAGCGGGTGCTGGCGGTCGGCGCGGGCGAGCGGCGCGAACTGGTCGAGGTGCTGGCGCCCAGCGCTGAGCGGATCGAACCCATCTGCCCGCACTTCGGGACCTGCGGCGGCTGCGCCCTGCAGCACTGGGATCACGCGCCCTATCTGGCCTGGAAGGTCGCGCGGCTGGCCGGCACGCTCGCCCGCCAGCAGATCGAGACCGAGATCCTCCCGGCCTTCGCCGCCGGCCCCGGCACGCGCCGCCGCGTCGCCCTGCACGCCCGGCGCGGCAGCCGCGAGGCCGCGAAGCTCGGCTACAAGGCGCGCAAGTCCTGGGATCTGGTGGACATTGAGGTCTGCCCGATCTCCGACCCGGCGATCCAGGCGGCGCTTCCCGCCCTCAAACGCTTGGCCGCGCCCCTGTTCGAGCACCCCAAGTCCGCGCCGACCCTGCACGTGACGCTGACGCCCAGCGGTCTCGACATCGACATCTCGGGTGTCGAGCGCAAGTCCGGCGGCCTCTCCGCCGACGCCAGCATGCAGCTGGCCGAACGGGCCGCTGAGGCCGACTTCGCCCGGGTGACCATCGACGGCGAGATGGCCTATCTCGCCCGCCTGCCGCAGGTCCGCCTGGGCCAGGCGGTGGTCAGCCTGCCGCCCGGCGCCTTCCTGCAGGCGACGCCAGGCGCCGAGGCCGCCATGAGCGCCTTCATCGCCGAGCAGGCCGCCGGGGCCACCCGCATCGCCGACCTCTACTGCGGAGTTGGGACCTTCACCTTCCGCCTCGCCGAGATCGCCCAGGTCCACGCCGCCGACTTCGCCCCCGACGCCATCCGCGCGCTTATCGGCGCGCTCGCCGCGGCGCCCGGCCTGCACGGCATCACCGCCGAGGCCCGCGACCTCGTCCGCCGTCCGGTCCTCGCCGAGGAGCTGCGCAAGACCGACCTCGCCGTCTTCGACCCGCCCCGCGCCGGCGCCGCCGAACAGGCCGCGGAACTGGCCCGCTCGTCGCTCGCCCGCATCCTCGCCGTCTCCTGCAACCCCGCGACCTTCGCGAGGGACGCCCGCACGCTCATCGACGCCGGCTTCACCCTGGAACGCGCCCTGCCGGTCGACCAGTTCCTCTGGTCGCCGCACATAGAACTTGTGGGCGTGTTCTCGCGCTGAAGGCTCCCCATATGGCGGGCATGGTTCCTCTCTCAGTCCTCGATCTGTCACCCATCCTCGAAGGTGGCGACGTCTCGCAATCGCTGCGCAACAGCCTCGATCTGGCCCAGAACGCCGAGCGTCTCGGCTATCACCGCTTCTGGTTGGCCGAGCATCACAACATGCCGGGCGTCGCCAGCGCGGCGACCTCGGTGGTCATCGGCCATGTGGCGGCCGGCACCTCGACGATCCGGGTCGGCGCCGGCGGCGTCATGCTGCCCAACCACGCGCCCCTGGTGATCGCCGAGCAGTTCGGCACGCTCGCCGCCCTGTTTCCGGGGCGTATCGACCTGGGTCTCGGCCGCGCGCCGGGCTCAGACCAGCTGACGGCGCGGGCCCTGCGGCGCACGCTCGCGGGCGATGTCGACCGCTTCCCGCAGGATGTCGTCGAACTGATGCGCTATTTCGAACCGGCCCAGCCGGGCCAGCAGCTCGTCGCCACGCCGGGCGCAGGTCAGGACGTGCCCGTGTGGATCCTGGGCTCCAGCCTGTTTGGCGCGAGCCTGGCCGCCGCGTTGGGCCTCCCGTTCGCCTTCGCCTCGCACTTCGCCCCGTCCCAGATGGACGAGGCGATGGAGGTCTATCGCCAGCGCTTCGAACCCTCCGCCCAGCTCGACAAGCCCCACGCCATGCTCGGCCTGAACGTCGTCGCCGCGGAGACCGACGCTGAGGCAAAGGGCCTCTTCACCTCCCTGCAGCAAGCCTTCCTCAACCTGCGCACCGGCCGGCCGACCCCCTTGCCGCCGCCGATCGACGACATCGAGGCCCGCTTCGCCGCCGCCGGCATGACGCCCGACATGCAGGGCGCGCTGACCACCGCCGTGGTTGGCAGTCCTGAGACCGTGCGCCGGGGCCTGGAAGCCTTCGTGGCCAAACACCAGCCTGATGAGATCATGGTCACCGCCCAGATCTACAACCACGCCGCCCGCGTCCGCTCCTTCGAAATCGCCGCCCAGGCGCGTGATGAGCTAGCGAAAGCGGCCTGACTAAAGTTCCTCCCCCGTCTTGACGGGGGAGGGGGACCACGAAGTGGTGGAGGGGGCGCTGCGGTCGCACGCCGTCCGGATCAGGCCCGCCGCGATCAAGGATGCGTCCTCAAGTACGTCCGCCGCTGCGCATCTCACGACCTGGATACCCAGGGACCTCAGATAAGCGTCCCGACGCGCGTCCTTCTGCGGTTGATCGCCAAATGCATGCCACCCGCCATCGACTTCGACGCACAGCCTCGCTCGCGCACAGTAAAAATCGAGCACGTAGGGGCCGACGGGATGCTGCCGGCGAAAGGCCGGGCGGTCGGGAGATCGCCCTCGCAGCGCCGTCCACAGGATCGTTTCAGGGAGTGTCATTTTCCGCCGTAGCTGGCGGGCCCGATGGATTGCGTTGCTGGTTGCTCTCATGGCGGCGTCAGCGCCCCCTCCACCGCTTCGTGGTCCCCCTCCCCCGAAATCGGGGGAGGAACTGAGTGCGAAATCTCCATCCTCTCCTCCCTCAGCTTCCAAACAGATCGATCTGATCCCCCGCCTTCGGCGGCACGCTGAACAACCCCAAATCGAGCGGCGGCAACTTGCCGCCGATGCCCAGCCGCGCCTTCGCCACCGCGAACCTGCGGGAGGTGAGGGCGGCGATCGGGCCGTCGCCTTTCATGCGCTTGCCCCACTGGCTGTCGTAGGTCTTGCCGCCGCGCATCTGGCGCACCAGCGACATCACCCGCGCGGCGCGGTCGGGGTGGTCGGTGACCAGCCATTCCTGGAAGAGGTCGGCGATCTCCATGGGCAAACGCAGGGCCACATAGCCCGCACCCTTGGCGCCGGCCGCGGTGGCGCGCTCCAGCACGGCCTCCATCTCATGGTCGTTGAGGCCGGGAATGCAGGGGGCGAACATCACCACCGTGGGCACGCCCGCGTCGCTGAGCCGCCTCACCGCGTCGAGGCGCTTTTCCGGGGTGGCGGCGCGGGGCTCCATCGACCGCGCGAGCTTGCGGTCCAACGTGGTGATCGAGATCGCCACGCGCACCAAGTTGCGCTCCGCCATCGGCGCCAGCAGGTCGAGGTCGCGCAGGATCAGGCCGGACTTGGTGATCACCGAGAACGGGTGGTTGAACCGCGACAGCACCTCAATAATCCCCCGCGTGATCCGCAGGCGGCGTTCCTGCGGCTGGTAGGGATCGGTGTTGCCGCCGATGTGGATCACTTCGGGGACGTAGCGCGGATTGGAGAGCTCACGCTCAAGCAGCCGCGCGGCCTCGGGCTTGAAGAACAGCTTGGACTCGAAGTCCAAGCCCGGTGAGAGGCCCATGTAGGCGTGCGCCGGCCGGGCGTAGCAGTAGATGCAGCCGTGCTCGCAGCCCCGGTAGGGATTGATCGAAGCCGAGAAGCCCACGTCGGGGCTGTCGTTCCGCGAAATGATCACCTTGGCCTTTTCCGGCGTGACCGTGGTGGTCAGCTGGACGGGCTCAAGATCGTCGGGCGTCCAGCCGTCGTCGAACGCCTCGCGGCTGTCGGCCTCGAAGCGGCCTGACGCGTTGGTGCGGGCGCCACGGCCCCGGATAGCGGTGATCTGCTGGGTGAAGGTGCTCACCCAACGACGCTAGCGCCGCGATAGGAACAAAACAAGAACTCATATGGCGATCAGCGCGGCGGGTAGGGCCCCAGCACACGCTCGCACAGCGCCGAGTCCTGGTACTCGCGGATCTCGGCGATCTTGCCGTCGGCCAGGCGGTACATCAGGCAGTAGTGGTTGTCGTAGCGCTGGCCAGTCTTGGTCAGCATGTCACCGCGCGCCTCGACCACCACCCAGTCCTCGTCGGCGAGAAAGCGGGTTGGCAGGGTCTTGCCGGGCGCGGCCATCAGCGAACCCACGTAGCCGTAGAGATCACGCAGCACGGCGGGCTTGCCGGTGAAGGTCTGCGACCAGGAATATTGGCCGGTGACGGTCATGATGACGTCGTCAGCCAGGGCGGCGACAAAGGCCGCGCCATCGCCACGCGCCACGCCCTCGAAGATCTCCCGGATCAGGGCCTTGTTGTCCGCCGCGCTCATGCCGTTCCCCCTCTGCGATGCTTGGGGAGCCATATAGGTCCTGGATGACGTTCGGCCAGTGCGCCGCTGACGGTTGACCTGAGGCCCGGTGCAGGGGCTTCTGCCCCCATGCTGAGCGTAATCGTCGAGACCGCCGATGCCGGGGACCGGCTGCCGGCCCTGTTGGGGGCGCTGACCTCGGCGGCAGTGGACGGGCTGGTGCGCGAGGTGCTGATCGCCGGCGGCGGGCCACCCGAACTTCTCGAGGTGCTGCGCGAGGAGACTGGGGCTGACCTGGTCGAGGACATCAAGGCCGGGATCGCCGCGGCGCGGGGCGACCGTCTCTTGGTCCTGCCGGCCAAGATCCGGCTGAAACCCGGCTGGCTGGAGGCGCTCGGACGCCACATTCGCGAGGGCGGCGGGGACGCGGTGATCGTCGGCGAAGGCGGCGGCTTCTTCGGCGAAAAGCCGTTCGGCGTGCTGGTCGCGCGCGGTCCGGCGGCGGCCTTAGCGCATCCCGACCTGAAGCGTCTGCGCGGCGTACTGGGGCGAGGCGCCGCGCGGCTGGCCTAGGTCCAGGCGCTCGTCGACCGCGCGCCCGCCGGCCGCCAGCGCGTCGAGCGTGGGCGAGGTCTCGCCCCACATCTTGCGATAGGTCCAATAGCCCGTGAGGACCTTCTGCACGTAGGCGCGGGTCTCCTGGGCCGGCAGGCACTCCATCAAGAGCAGACTGTCGCTGTCGCCGCCGACCATCTGGACGGTGCGCGCCACGGTGGTTGGCCCACCGTTGTAGGCGGCCACCGCGCGGACCAGGTCGTGACCGACGCCCTTTTCCAACAGCCAGGTGAAGTAGTCCTGGCCGACCCGCAGATTGAAGGCGGGATCGAACAGCGGCGTGCGGTCGGTCTTCAGCTTGTCGTCGCCGGCGGCGGCCGCAGCCGCGGTCGGCATGATCTGCATCAGGCCCGCCGCGCCCACCGGCGACACCGCCTGCGCGTTGAAGCGGCTCTCGGCGCGGACCATGGCGTAGACCAGCGCCTTGTCGAGGGTGAAGCCGCCGATCGGGATCAGCTCCGGCTGCGGATAGTCCAGGTCGCCGCTGCGGGGCGGGCTGGCCCGGTCGGCGAGCGAGGTTCCCATGGCCATGGTCAGCGCCTTCCAGCGCTCCTGCTCGGCGGGCCCGCGGGCGAGCGCCAGGCCGGCGCGGAGCTCCTGGATCGCGTCGGCGCCCCGGCCGATTTGCGCCAGGGCGGCGGCGCGGTGTGCGCGCGGATCGTTGGCGACGAAGCGGGCGAGGTCGACGGTGGGCACGGACGCGGGTTGCGAGATGTAGCCGGCCAGCAGCAGCCGGCCCACCGGGTCGTCCGCCGAGGCGACGCTCGCCTGATCGATGAGCTTCAACTGCCGGCCGGCCACCAGGCCGTAGAAGGTCTCGGAGTTGCGGGCCGCGGCGCGCAGATATTTCGCCGAGCCCTGGCCGTCGTTCAGCGCGTCTGACGCGCGCGAGGCCCAGTAGGCGGCGGCTGACTGCATCCAGGCGTCGCACTCGCCGTCGCGGGCCAGGTCGGCGAAGGCGTCGCGGGCCTTGTCGTACGACTTCAGCCGATAGGCGGCGAGGCCGACGATCCAGCGGTCGCCGGAGGCCGAGGCCAGCGTCATAGCCCGCTTCACGTCGCCGGCGAAGAAGGCCTCGCGCCCGCGCCGGGCCTTTTCCGACAGCACCGGATTGGCGATCCGCGGACCATCGCCCAGATCCATCGGCCTGGGCCCCGCGTCGGCGGTGGGGTCGGTCTTGCGCTTGGAGGCCAGCGCAAAGATGCGGTCGGCCACCGGCAGGTCGCGGAACTTGGCGAGCCAGGCTGACAGTTCATCGAAGGCGGCCACGTGCGCGGTCGGATGCATCAGTTCGTGGAAGGAGAGGTAGCCCACCAGCGAGCGGTCCTTGACCGCCGCGCTCTGCATCTGGGCGTCGATGAAGTCGCCGCGTTCGGTGGCGTCGAAGGCGGCCGAATAGGCGCGGGCGTCGTCGCTCGACAACGCTGGCGGCGCGTCAGCGGCCGCAGCGGCGCTTGCGATCGAGGCGGTGCAGGCGAGGGCGAATACCCCGGCCCATAGGCGCTTGTTCAGCGTCATGCCGTCTCTTTGCGCGGACCCGTCTTGTCGCGGGCGGTGAGCGCAATCCTCTTTCTCGAAGTCCCCGGGCGTAAGGGTTATGCGGGGTGGTCGGACCGATCAACCCCCAACGGCCTTTCGGAGTGGTTTCGCCGCAGGGTTAAGGCCCAGATCGTCAGCCAGCCGGGCGGTCGGGGCGGTCCAGGCGCTCGGTCAGGGTGAGCAGGTCCGCCCAGGCGCGTTTCTTGGCCGCCGGCTGGCGCAGCAGGAAGGCGGGATGCAGGGTCGGCAGGGCCGGCAGCTCCATCGCCCCGTCGGCGGACCGCCACTCGTGCCAGCGCCCACGCATCGACAGGATGCCTTCGTCCTTCTTCAGCATGGCCTTGGCCGAGGCGCCGCCGACCAGCAGCAGCATCTTGGGCTGAGTGAGCGCGATGGCCCGCTCGACGAAGGGCGCGCAGACCGCCTGTTCCGGCGGCGTCGGCGTGCGGTTGCCGGGCGGGCGCCAGAAGACGGTGTTGGTGATCAGCACCCGGCCGGTCAGGCCCGCGGCGGCCAGCATCTTGTCGAGCAGCTGCCCGGCGCGGCCCACAAACGGCTGGCCCTGACGGTCCTCGTCGGCGCCTGGTCCTTCGCCGATGATCATCAGCGGCGCGGTGGCCTCGCCGCGATAGACCACGGCCTGGGACGCGCCCTCGAACTTCAGCGCGCAGCCGTCGAAGCCGGCGATCGCGGCCGCCAGCGCCTCCAGGCTGTCGGCCGCCGCGGCCAGGGCCTGCGCCTGGGCGATCGCGGCCGACACGTCCGGCTGCGGCGCAGCCCGCAGCGCCGAGGGCGCCGGTGCTGCGACCGGAGCCTTGCGCGCCACCGGCGCCGGCGGCGCGATCTTACCCGCCGCGATCCGGTCGATCGGTTTGTCCAGCAGCATGGCGTCCACGCCCGCCTCGGCCCAGAAGGCCAGCAGGGATTCGGCGGTCGCGGGGTCCAGGGACATCGCGCTCAGTCTTGGCGGTCCGAGCGGCCCTTGTCAGCACCCCATTGCGTCCGAGCGCGGCTGGGGTCTGAATACCGGCAAGGACAAAAGACCGTGGGAGGTCGCCATGCATGACGGAGCCGTGGACCTGAAGGCGGAGGCGCGGGCGCAAATCTACGCCCTGCCGATCGAAGAGCTCGACCCCGCCCAGCCGGAGCTGTTTACCCAGGACGCCATGTGGCCGATCTTTGAGCGGCTGCGGGCCGAGGACCCGGTGCACGAGGTGACCTCGCCGACCTACGGGACCTATTGGTCGATCACCCGCTGGGACGACATCATGGCGGTGGATTCCAACCACCAAGTGTTCTCCTCCGCCGACGGCATCACGCTCCAGAGCCACGAGGCCAAGGCGGAACAGGTCCGCCGCGGAACGCGGCCCAGCTTCATCTCCATGGACCCGCCGCGCCACGACGCGCAGCGCAAGACCGTCAGCCCGGTCGTCGCGCCCTCCAACCTGCAGGTGATGGGGCCGGTGATCCGGGAGCGCGCCGGGAAGATCCTCGACGGCCTGCCGATCGGCGAGGAATTCGACTGGGTGGAGCATGTCTCGAAAGAGCTGACGGCGATGACGCTCGCCACGCTCTTCGACTTTCCGCAGGAGGAGCGCCAGCTGCTTCCGTACTGGTCGGACATGATGACCAACATGCCGGGCCACGGGCCAGTGAAGAGCTGGGAGCACAAGCGCGAGGCGATCGACGAGATGGTCGAGCGTTTCCTGGGCCTGTGGAACGAGCGGGTGAACGCGCCCCCGGCTGGCGACCTGATCTCCATGCTCTGCCACGGCGCCTCGACCCGCGACATGGACCGCCTGGAATACGCCGGGAACCTCGGCCTGCTGATCATCGGCGGCAACGACACCACGCGGAACACCATCTCCGGCTCGGTCTATGCCTTGAACAAGCACCCGGGCGAATACGCCAAGCTGAAGGCCAATCCGGCCCTGATCCCCTCCATGGTGTCGGAAACCATCCGCTGGCAGACGCCCTTGGCCCACATGGCGCGCACCGCGACCCAGGACCATGAGCTCGGCGGCAAGACCATCAAGGCCGGCGACCGCGTGGCCATGTGGTACGTATCCGGCAACCGCGACGAAGCGGTGATGGAAAGCCCCAACGCCTACATCATCGACCGCGAGCGGCCGCGCCATCACATGTCCTTCGGCTTCGGCATCCACCGCTGCGTCGGCAATCGCCTCGCCGAGCTGCAGCTGACGATCATCTGGGAAGAGATCATGAAGCGCTTCCCGTCGATCGAACTGGCCGGAGAGCCGTCGCTGACCCATTCGGTCTTCGTGAAGGGCTACGAGACCCTGCCGGTGCTCATCCCGGCGCGGAACTAGCTCCTCTTAGATCCTCCCCCAGGGCGAAGCCCGATTGAGGGGGAGGTGGCTCGGCGCGGCACGCGCCGAGACGGAGGGGGTTGCAGCCCGCTACGCTCTCAACCGCAAAAACGCTTGGTCCGCTCAAAGCCCTTGCTAGGCTGGCCCCATGGACGGCTCGCGGGTCACGAAGGATCGCGCTAAGGCGCTGCGGCGAACGATGAGCCTGCCCGAGGTGCTGCTCTGGAAGGCGATTAAGGGCGGGACCATCGACCGCCTCCGCTTCCGCAAGCAGCATCCTATCGGTCCCTACGTCCTCGACTTCTACTGCGACGCCGCGAAGCTGGCCGTCGAGGTGGATGGCGCGACCCATGGGACCGGAGATCGGCCGGAGCGCGACGAACGGCGCGACGCCTGGCTGGCGGACCAGGGGATCGCGACCTTGCGGTTGCCGGCATCGCTGATCCTGCGCGACGTGGGTGCGGCGGTGCGAACCATCATGGGCTACCTGGAGCACGGGGACTGAGGCGGGCGCTGCTCGCGGCGGCTCGCGGAGTGGGCTGCAACCCCCTCCGTCGTGGCGCTGCGCGCACGACACCTCCCCCTCAATCGGGCTTCGCCCTGGGGGAGGATCTTGAAGAGTCTCCTACTTCATCCGCATCCAGAAGCTCGTGCCGTAGAGGTCGACCGGCGCCATCTGGCCCTGGCGGAACAGGGCCTCGGCGTGGGGCATCAGGTCAGGGTCGCGGCCGACGGCCCAGCACGGAAACAGGATCTCGAACCGTTCCGGGCCGAACAGCAGGGCCGAGGCCAGCAGATACTGCTCGTTCCACAATCGGGGCAGGTGGCCTGCGATGTAGTCGTAGGGCAGGTAGATATCGTGGATGTGGACGATCACGCCGGGCTTCAGCCGGGGCAGGATCTCCAGGAAGAAGACCGTCACGTCCGAGCCCTGGAACGACCGGTGCGAGGAATCCAGGAAGAAGATATCCCCCGGCTCCAGCACCTCGAACATGTCGGTGCTGCACTGTTCCAGCGGCTTGCGGATCACCTGATCGCACAGCTTGTCGATGTCGTTGCGCGGCTCGGGGTCGATAGAGACCAGGCGGGTCCGCAGGCCGTAGCGGGCCACCGCGCGCCGGGCATATTTGGTCGAGACGCCGGACCCGATCTCCACCATCAGCCGCGGGTTCAGGGTCCGCAGGAAGCCCGTGAGTGCGATGGCGTCGAGCGCCGTGAACCAGGAGTTGAACCAGAAGGGCGTCAGCGTCTCATAGGTCCCGCCGCGCGGCACGTCGGCAAAGTCCGGCTGTAGCGGGGCCCAGGTGTCGAGCAGGCCGCGGTAACGCTCGCGGCCCTCGCCGATCAGGGCGGCGAGCTCGGGATGGGCGGGCTTCCCGGCGCCATAGCGGACCTGGGCGCGATAGGGGTAGTCGACCATGGTGAAGTCGTGGACGCCCTGCTCGATGCAGAACACCAGATCGCCGATCGGCGGCGCGCCGGTGGCCGGCGATTGGGCGGTCAGCGCCCTCGCGTAGGCCTCGGCGGCGGCCTCGCCCTGTCCGGTGTCGCGCAGGGCGACCGCGAGGTCGCCCCAGGCGCGCGGATTGTCCGGCTCCTCCGCCACGCCGGCCCGCAGCGCCTCGATCGCCTCGTCGCGCCGCCCGAGCTTGAAGAGCGCGATGCCGTGCATGCGGCGGGCTGAGCGATGCTGGGGGTCTTTCTCGAGGACCTCGCGAAGGGTGATCTCCGCATGGTTCAGCAGGTGGGACTGCAGCCAGCCCACAGCCAGGCTCATCTTCCTGTCGAGCGGGGTCTGGGCAGGCGGGTCGGACATGGTGTTACGCGTAATGCGCCAGCGGCGGTCTAGCTCAAGCCCTTCGCCGGGTTGATCAGGTACTTCGCCCCGGTGGTCTTCTTGTTGTAGGCGGCCGCCACCTTGGGATCGAGGACTTCGGCCAGGCCGATCTCGGCGGTGTAATGGCTGGCGAAGGTGGTCTTCAGCTCGTCGGCAACCCGCTGGCGCAGCGCCTGCGCCTCGGTGGGCGGCGTCCGCATCAGGAAGTAGGTGAGCAGCCAGCCGCCGAGCCCCCACGACATGCCGAAGCTGCGCACCAGCTCGGTCGGCGACACGTCCAGGCCGCCGTAGATATAGACCTGCTTGTGGGTGGCCGAGCCGTAGCGGCTGTAGACCTTGGCGGTGCGGTTCAGCGCGGCTTCCATGGCGCCCAGGATCTGCCCCGCCAGCTTGCCGCCGCCGATGGCGTCGAAGGCCAGCGTCGCGCCGGTTTCGGCCAGCGCGTCGGTCAGGTCGGCGACGAAGGTCGGCGTGGTCGAATCCAGCACGTACTTGGCGCCGATGTCGGTCAGGATCTTCGCCTGCTCGGCGCTGCGCACGATGTTGACCAGCGTCACGCCGTCCTTGGTGCAGATTTTCTGCAGCATCTGGCCCAGGTTCGAGGCTGCGGCGGTGTGGACGAGCGCGGTATGGCCCTCGCGCTTCATGGTCTCGACCATGCCCAGCGCCGTCAGCGGATTGACGAAGCAGGAGGCGCCGTCGGCGGCGCTCGCGCCGGCCGGCAGGGGGAGCGCGTCAGCGGCCTTCAGCGTGCGGTACTGGGCGTACATCGCGCCGCCGATGCCGGCGACCAGCTTGCCCAGCAAGGCCTGGGCGGCAGGGTCGGAGCCCGCGGCGACCACCGTGCCCGCGCCCTCGTTGCCCACCGGCATCGACTCATCCAGCCGTCCGGCCATGGCCCGCATCAGATGCGGCGGCACAGTCCCGGTGAGCGTCGGTCCGGCCCCGGCCTTCAGCGTCGAGACGTCCACCGCGCCCAGCAACAGGCCCAGGTCCGACGGATTGATCGGCGAGCCCTCGATTCGCACCAAGATCTCGTCCGGCGCGGGGTCGGGGATGTCGACCGTGGCCAGCGAAAGCTCCAGCTCGCCGCTCGCCTTGATCAGGGAGCGAAGCTGCAGGCCGGAGCCTGGATTGCCGTTGGCCATGGTGTCGTCCTCATCTTGTCGTGGAAGCGAGGGCACAGAACCGCTTTGCGTCGCTTCGGGCAACAACAGAAGCCTTCGCCTTGCGCTTAGCTGAGCTTACGGTGGCGCTCCATGAACGACGCCGTGCCTCCGGGCGCCCGGACATCGCCCGCCACCGCACGCAACCGCCAGCCGATCCTGGAGGTGCTGGAGCCGCGCCTGACCGGCGGCGCCCGGGTGCTGGAGGTGGCGAGCGGGGCCGGGGAGCACGCCATGTTCCTGGCCGCCCACCTGCCGGGCGTGATCTGGCAGCCGACCGACCGCGACTGGGAGGCGATCGCCAGCATCTCGGCCTGGCGCGCGGCGGCGGGCCCGCCCAATCTCGCCACCCCCGTGCGGCTGGACGCCGCCGATCAGAGCACCTGGCCGAAGGGCCCGTTCGGGGCGGTGGTCTGCATCAACATGGTCCACATCTCGCCTTGGGCGGCGACGCGCGGGCTGATGGAGGGTGCGGGCCGCGTGCTGAAACCCGGCGGCAAGCTCTTCCTCTACGGGCCCTATCTGGAGGCGCAGGTCGAGACCGCCGCCTCCAACCTGGCCTTCGACGAGAGCCTGAAGAACCGCGATCCGGACTGGGGTCTGCGCCACGTGGCCGACGTGCGGGCCGAGGCGGCAAGGCGCGGTCTGCGCTTCGCCGAGCGGGCGCCCATGCCGGCCAACAACCTCATCCTGGTGTTTGAGAAGACCTAGGGCTGCGGCTCGGTCAGGGCGCATCGGCGCGTTTGAGCGCCAGCCGCGGGCTTGCCGCGGGACCCCTTGATGGCCATCTCCACGGGCGTATCACCCCGCCTCGTCAATGAAGGATGCCGCCATGGCGCTCGACACCTACATCACCCTTGGTCGCTCGGGCCTGCGCGTGAGCCCGCTGTGCCTAGGCGCGATGACCTTCGGCGAAGACAATGGCTGGGGCTCGAGCGTCGAGGAGTCGCAGCAGATCCTCGACAGGTTCATCGAACTCGGCGGCAACTTCATCGACACCGCGAACGGCTACACCAAGGGCCACTCGGAAAAGATCATCGGCGATCATGTCGGCCATGACGCCGCCAAGCGCGACCGCCTGGTCATCGCCACCAAGTTCAGCAGCAATCTCTACCCCGGCGACCCGAACGGCGGCGGCTCGGGGCGGAAATCGATCGTCTCGGCCTGCGAGAACTCGCTGCGCCGCCTGCGGACCGACTACATCGACCTCTACTGGCTGCACAATTGGGACGTCCACACTCCCATTGAGGAGACGATGGCCGCCCTCGAGGATCTCGTGCGCGCCGGCAAGGTGCGCTACGTCGGCGTGTCGGATACGCCCGCGTGGAAGGTCGCCCAGGCCAACGTGACGGCGCAGTTCCGCGGCTGGTCGGCGTTCATCGGGTTGCAGATCGAATATTCGCTGCTCGAGCGCACGGTCGAGGCCGAACTCGTGCCGATGGCGAGCGAGCTGGGTCTGGGCATCACACCGTGGAGCCCGCTCAAGAGCGGCGCGCTGAGCGGCAAGTACACCCGCGCCAATGCCGGCCAGATAAAGGCCGATCGCGGCGCCTTCATCGCCGGCGCCCTGAACGAGAAGACCTATGCGCTCGTCGATGAGCTGGAGGTGATCGCCAAGGCGCACGACACCACCGTGGCGGCCGTGGCGCTGGCCTGGGTCCAGGCGCAACCGGGCGTGACCTCGACGATCATCGGCGCGCGGCGGATCGCGCAGCTCGAAGACAATGTGAAGGCGCTCGACGTCAAGCTGACGCCCGAGGATTTCGCGCACCTCGACAAGCTGACCAAGCCCAAGCTCGGCTTCCCGCAGAGCATGCAGCCGCTGTTCCCGGCCATCCACAATGGCGGCACCACGGTGAACGGGCTCTATGCGCCCCCGATGCTCATTCAGCCCGGTGAAAAGCCCTACTGAGGGCGGCTGCTACGCCGAGGCGCCCGCCCGGCCTCAGGTCTTGAGGCCCCTTTAGGTCTTCAAGTCGGGCCGTGAAGCCAGGAAGGCGGCCTTTTCGGCGGCGGTCAGGACCTTGCCCTTCTTCTGCCGCGAGACCTTCGGCGTCGGCGGGGCGTAGACGCCGGTTGGGCCGGGAGCGGGCTTCAGGTCGGCGAAACGTTTGATCGGCGGGCTCATGTCGGGCGTCCTCAGCGTTTGCGGAAACGCTTGGCCTCGGCCGCCAGGGACGAGCCCCAGGGATCGGGCGTGTTGTCTTCCGGCTGGAAGGGAAGCGTGCCGGCCACGCCACGAATGGCGAGCCAGAGCTGCTGGTTGAAATGGCCGAGCACGCGCAGCGGCCGGCGCTTGTCGTCGGTGACGTCCCACCCCTCGGCCTCGAAGGCCGCCACCTGGGCCGGGACTGGCAAGCGTTCGGGCTTGTCCCAGCCGGCCGGGCGAGGGTGGTCCTCGGCCTGTTCGGCGGTGATCCCGAAGATCGCCATCGAGCACTCATCGATCTCGGGGAATTCGGCGCGGGCCTCGGGCTCTGCGAAGTCGCGCTTCAGGATCGCGCGGTATTCCAGGTCGTTGACCCCCGGCAGATCGATCAGTCGGCGTAGGCGCTCCATGGGGCTGGCCTATCGCGCTTCGCGGCCCTTAGGGTGGAAAAAAGCGCCGGGGCCTGTCGGGATGGCGCGCGGCGGATCGTCCTATGGATGGAAACGCGCCAAGGAGAACCCCATGCCGAAGATCCACCCATTTCTGTGGCTCAAGGATCAGGCGGAGGAGGCTGCGAACTTCTACGTCTCGGTCTTCCCGAATTCGAGGCTGCTGGGCGATCAGCCGAAGGTCGACGGCACGCCGGGGGCCGGAGGTGAAGGTGCTGGCGATCGACTTCGAGTTGGACGGCCAGCGGGTCACCGCTCTGAACGGCGGCGACTACTACACGCTCACCGAGGCCTTCTCCTTCTCCATAGACTGCCAGGACCAGGCGGAGGTCGACTACTATTGGGAGAAGCTCGTGGAAGGCGGCAAGCCCAGCCAGTGCGGCTGGCTTACCGACCGTTTCGGCGTGACCTGGCAGGTGGTCCCCAAGCAGCTGTTCGAGACCATCTACGGCCCTGACGCCGCCGGCCGCGAGCGAGCGGGCAAGGCCATGATGCAGATGGTCAAACTCGACGTCGCCAAGCTGCAGGCGGCCTACGCGGGCGAGGGCTAGCGGTTGATCTCGACGATCAGCACCCAGGCGTTGGCCAGGGCCACGACGTAGCTGAGCAGCAGGCCCGGCACGAGCCACCAGACCCCGACCGGCCCAGCGCCGATCAGCACGCCTCCGGCCACCCAGACGGAGATGATCGAGACCTGCCCCATGATCGCGGCGGGCAGCGCCCGGCCACGGAACTCGGCCTCCATGCGCCTGAAGCTGTCGACGTGCAGGCGGGTCACCGCGAGCCAGGCCAGCAGGCCGCCGACCAGCAGCTCGACGCCGAGGCTGAACGCGGTCTGCCCCGGAACCAGGAACAGCGACGAGACCACCAGGTTCATCAGCATCACCAGCATGGCCTCCTGCGCCCGGTTGGGCAGGTAGCCGGAGGCGATGATCTTGGTCAGGTTGATCGAGATGCCGACGAAGACCAGCCCCGCCAGCCCCGCTGAGGCGCCGACCTGAGCTTCGAAGAAGTTGTCCCAGCCGGGCATGGTCTGCGCGCGCGTCCCTAGTTGAAGAGCTTCAGGTCGACGGCGTCGCCCATGACCTTGTAGCCGGCGTCGTTGGGATGCAGCCAGTCGCCCGACTGCAGGTCGGCCTTCATCCGATCGGGCTTGGCCGGGTCGCGGATCGCGGCGTCGAAGTCGATGACCCCGTCGAACTCATGGCTGGTGCGGATCCAGGCGTTGATCTTCTGCCGCTCCGCTTCGCCGGCCGCCGAGAAATAGGACGCGCCGGCGTAGGGGAGGACGGTCGCGGCGATGATCTTGACGCCGTGGGCATGCGCCCGGGCGATCAGCTGCCGGTAGCCGGCGATCAGCTCGGCGGCGCCGGGCGTGGGCTTGGTCATGCCCAGGTCGTTGACGCCTTCCAGCAAGGTCACGTGGGTGACGCCGGGCACGGCCAGCACGTCGCGGTCGAAGCGGCTGAGCGCATTCTGACCGAAGATCGGCAGCTGCTCGCTCAGCACCCGGTTGCCGCTGATCGCGGTGTTGACCACGGCGAAGGGCTTCTTGGCCGCGTCCAGCCGCTCGGCCAGCCGGTCCGGCCAGCGGTGGTCGCCGCCGTCGGTGGAGCGGTAGCCGTCGGTGATCGAGTCACCGAAGGTCGCGATCACCGGCCGGATGGGCGCGGCGCTCTCCACGTCCACCTCGGTCAGGAAGGCGCGGTAGTCGCCGGCCCCCTTGGCCGGCGGCGGCGGGGCCTTGGTCGCGTCGCCGGGCGCGATGGAGATCAGGTCCTGGCCGGTCATGTGGCAGGTGCAGCCGTTGCTGTCGGCCGGCAGGTAGAGGCTAACCCGCAGGTGCGACAGCGCCTTAGTCGGGAGCGCCACCGGGTCGCTCAGCATCGGCGCGCCGGCGGGAATGAGGGCGCTGCCCGCGCCGGAGAAACTCACCGTCCGCTCGCTGCCTGCGACCACCGCGCCGTCCGCCGCCACCAGGGCGACCCGCACCGCGCCCAGTTGCAGGGGCTTGGGGCCATATTCGTTGGAAAGCCGGATGCGCAGGCGCGCACCCCCGGCCGACAGCCGCACCACTTGGGTGACGGTCTGGTTGTTGAAGCTGGCCGTGCCGCGCGCCGGGTTGTTCGACGGCGCCGCCATCGGCATCGCCGGCGAGGCGCCCCAGCTGCCGATCCAATGCTCGGCCGCCTGGGCCTGAGACGCGGCCAGCGCGGCCACGCAGACGAGAGCCAGAAGACGCATCGCGGTATCCCCCCGGAAAATTCTATGCAGGCGGTTCATGCTTGACCGCCACTAGGTGACCTTCCGATAAGTCGGAGGGCGGATCAACGGAGCACCGGGGCATGAGCGAAGCGATTGAACGCGAGGCGATGGAATATGACGTCGTCATCGTGGGCGCGGGGCCGTCGGGCCTGTCGGCCGCGATCCGCCTGAAACAGCTCGCCGCCGCGGCCGGGACCGAGGTCACCGTCGCGGTGCTGGAGAAGGGCTCGGAGGTCGGGGCGCACATCCTGTCGGGCGCGGTGATCGATCCTAAGGGTCTGAACGAGCTGTTCCCGGACTGGAAGTCCCTGGGCGCGCCGCTGGAGACGCCGGTCTCCACCGACCGCTGGCTGATGCTGGGGCCGCAGGGCTCGCTGCAACTGCCGACCTTCGCCATGCCGCCGCTGACCCACAACCATGGGACTTACATCGCCTCGCTGGGCAACGTCTGCCGCTGGCTGGCTGAGCAGGCCGAGGGCCTGGGCGTCGAGGTCTATCCGGGCATGGCCGCCTCCGAGGCGGTGTTCGACGAGACCGGCGCGCTGAAGGGCGTGGTCGCCGGCGTGTTCGGCATCCAGAAGGACGGCAGTCACGGGTCCGACTACCAACCGGGCATCGAGCTGCACGGCAAATACGTCTTCATCGGCGAGGGCGTGCGCGGATCGCTGTCGAAGCAGCTTCGCGCCAAGTTCAGCCTGGGCGAGGGCGCCGATCCCGAGAAATACGGCATCGGGCTCAAGGAGCTCTGGCAGGTGCCGGACGAGGCCTTCCACTCCGGCCTGGTGCAGCACGCCGCCGGCTGGCCGCTGGACGACAAGACCGGTGGCGGCGGCTTCATGTACCACTTCGGCGACAACTACGTGTCCGTCGGCTACGTGGTTCACCTGAACTACAAGAACCCCTGGCTGTCGCCGTTCGACGAGTTCCAGCGCTACAAGACCCACCCCGACATCGCGCCCTACCTGAAGGGCGGCAAGCGCATCTCCTATGGCGCGCGGGCCATCTCCGAGGGCGGCGTGCAGTCGGTGCCCAGGCTCTATTTCCCCGGCGGCGTGCTGCTGGGCGACAGCGCGGGCTTCGTGAACGTGCCGCGCATCAAGGGCAGCCACAACGCCATGAAGACCGGCATGATGGCCGCCGAGGCCGCCTATGCCGCCATCCAGGCCGGTCGGGCGCGGGATGATCTCGTGGAATACGAAGAGGCCTACCAGACGTCCTGGGTGCGCAAGGAACTGAACCTGGTTCGCAACGCCAAGCCGCTGCTGTCGAAGTTCGGCACCGGCCTGGGCGGCGTGCTCAGCATGATCGACATGTGGTGCACCAGCCTGCTGGGCGGGTTCTCGATCTTCGGGACCATGCACCATGCCAAGAACGACGCCGACAGCACCGGCCTGGCCAAGGACTTCAAGCCGATCGTTTATCCGAAGCCGGACGGGGTGCTGTCCTTCGACAAGCTCTCAAGCGTCTTCCTTTCATCGACCAACCACGACGAGAACCAGCCGGCGCACCTGAAGCTCAGCGACCCGGCGGTGCCGATCGACATCAACCTGCCGAAGTTCGGGGAGCCGGCGCGCCTCTACTGCCCGGCCGGCGTCTACGAAGTGCTCTACGACGACAAGGGCCAGAATCCGAAGTTCCAGATCAACTTCCAGAACTGCGTCCACTGCAAAACCTGCGACATCAAGGACCCGTCGCAGAACATCACCTGGACGACGCCGCAGGGCGGAGACGGCCCGAACTATCCGAATATGTAACCGCGCCCGTATGTAGTGACAGCACGCCGCCTTGCGGCAGCCACTGTTAGGTCCGAAGGTCTGCTGATGCGCCTGTCCCTGCTGCTTACCGCCGCCGCCCCGCTTGTCCTGCTCGCCGCCTGCGCCACGGGCCCGGACGGTGCGGCCGGATCGGGCTCGGCCTCATCGGGCGGCATCGCGGCCAATGTCTCGCCCTACGGCATGTTCCTGGCCGGGGAGTCGGCGCTGAACAACGGCAAGAGTCAGGACGCGGCGCGCTTCTTCGACCAGGCGCGGCAGGAGACCGGCGACGCCATGATCGGCGAGCGGGCCTTCACCGCCGCGCTCTTGTCCGGCGACATCCAGAAGGCCGCCGCCCTGGCGCCCACCAGCGACGACGCCTCGGAGGCGTCCAAGCGCCTGGGCAAGCTGGTGGTCGCCGTTGAGGACATCGCCACCGATAAGGGCAAGGACGCCAAGGTCCTGCTCACCGACACCAACATCGCTTTCCCGCACAAGCCGGCCGGCGCCCTGCTGGCCCCCTGGGCGGCGGCGCAGGCTGGGGATGTGGAGAGCTCGCTGGTCCGCCCGGTAGTGCGCGGCGACCGCCTGGTCGACTATTTCGGCCAACTCGATCAGGGGCTGCTGTTCGAGCGCGCCAAGCGCTACGACGAGGCCGAGACCGACCTGAAGGCCGCCGTCTCCGTGGAGACGCCGACCGAGATGGCGATCATCGCCTACGGCGGCTTCCTGGAGCGGCGCGGGCGCAAGGTCGACGCCCTGGCGCTCTACACCGAGCACCTGGCTCGCGAGCCGGAGAACGCGCCGGTGAAGGCCGCGCTGGCGCGCGCCTCGTCCGGCAAGGCGCCGCCGGCCATGCTGACGATCCGCGAGGGCGCCGCCTCGGCTATGCTGGCGCCGGCCGCCACCATGATCCAGGCCAAGCAGACCACGGTGGCCCTGGCCTACCTGCGCTTGCTGCTGCGCCTCGACCCGGCGCGGGACGACGCCTGGGTGATGGTCGGTGACCTGATGCAGGGGTCCGGCGACCTCGAGGCCGCGCGCGCCGCCTACAACCACCCCAAGGCCGGTTCGCCCGATTTCTCCGCCGCCCAGGCCAAGCTCGCCTGGACCTACCAGTCCGCCGACGACAAGCCGACCGCGCTGAAGCTCGCGCGCGCCGCCGCGGCCTCGGGCGACCTGGACTCGCGCATCAACCTGGCCGACCTGCTGCGCTCCGATGAGCAGTACGCCGAGGCGGTCAAGGTGCTGGACAACGTCATCGCCGAGCAGAAGACGCCGGACTGGCGGCTGCTCTATTCGCGCGGCGTCGCCAACGAGCGCCTGGACAAATGGACCGAGGGCCAGGCCGACCTGCAGGCGGCGCTGAAGCAGCGGCCTGACGAGCCGGAGCTGCTGAACTATCTGGGTTATTCCTGGATCGACCGCGGCGAGCACCTGCAGGAGGCCCTGGCGATGGTCGAGAAGGCCGTGGCCTCCGACCCGCGCTCCGGCGCCATGGTCGACAGCCTGGGCTGGGCCTACTACCGCCTGGGCGACTACAAGCAGGCCGTGCAGCGGCTGGAAGAGGCCGTCGAGCTCGAGGCCGGCGACCCGGAAATCAACAACCACCTGGGTGACGCCTACTGGCGGGTCGGCCGCAAGGACGAGGCGCAGTTCCAATGGCGCCGCGTCCTGACTCTGAAGCCGGACGACAAGATCAAGGCCAGCGCCGAGGCCAAGCTCGCCTCCGGCCTGGGTCCCGACGGCCCGACGCCGAAACTCGCCAAGGAGCCATGAGCCGCAGCGCCTTCGCGCCGGCCAAGGTCAACCTCTTCCTGCACGTAGGCCCGCCGGAAGGCGAGGGCGGCTATCACCAGATCTGCAGCCTGATGGCCTTCGCCGACGTCGGCGATGTGGTGTCGAGCTTTGACGTCGACGCCTTGACGCTTCGCGTGGCGGGACCGTTCGCGGGCGAACTGAGCGGGGAGGGCGACAACCTAGTCCTGCGCGCCGCGCGCGCTCTGATCGCGCAAGCCAGACGGCCGGTGGCGCCCATCGGGCTACGGTTGGAAAAGCGCCTGCCGGTGGCCTCGGGGCTGGGCGGTGGCTCCAGCGACGCCGGCGCGGCTCTGCGGCTGCTGCGCGAGGAGCTAGGTCTGGACCTGAGCAACGACGCCCTGGAGGCGCTGGCGGGCTCGCTGGGCGCGGACGGGGCGGCCTGTCTCTGGGGCGCCCCGGTGATCGCGCAAGGGCGTGGCGAACGCCTATCGGCGGCGCCGGGCCTGCCGCCGCTGGACGCAGTGCTGGTGCGCCCGCCGGTCCCGGTCTCGACGGCGGCGGTCTACCGCGCCTTCGACGCCGCCGGACGCTTTGGCGAGGTGAGCCCACCGGCCATGCCGGCCGCCTTCGAGGACGCCGCCGAACTGGCCGCCTGGCTGGCGACCCAGCGCAACGATCTGGAGGCCCCGGCCATTGCGGTGGCGCCGCAGGTCGGCGCGGTGCTGGAAACCCTGGCCGGTGAGCCCGAGGCCTTGCTGGCGCGGGTCAGCGGCTCCGGCGGAACCTGCTTCGCCCTCTGCGCCGGCGACATCGAAGCCGAGGGCCTGGCCGAACGCATCGAGGCCATGGCTCCTGACTGGTGGGTCCAACGCTGCCGCCTCGGCGGCCCCTGGCCGGATCCGGCCTAGCGCAAACGAAAACGGGGGCCCCGAAGGACCCCCGTTCCGTATTCCCGTCTCTCCTCGGGGTGTGCTTAGCCGTGCACCACTTCGCCGTGGAGGTTGATGTCGAGACCCTCCACTTCGACTTCTTCGGAGACCCGCAGGCCGATCGTGTACTTGATCACCAGCAGGATCACGAAGGTGACGGCGCCGCAGTAGAGGAAGGTCGCGCCGACGTCGTAGAACTGCAGGACCATCTGGTGGGCGTTGCCCTCCAGCAGGCCGCCCTTGGGGGCCGAGCCCGGGTTGATCAGCTTGCTGGCGAACACACCGGTGAGGAGGGCGCCAAGCGCGCCGCCCACACCGTGCACGCCCCAGGCGTCCAGCGCGTCGTCGTAGCCGAAGATCTTCTTCACGTGGACCGCCGAGATGTAGCAGACCACGCCCGCGGCGAGACCGATGATCAGGGCCCCCATCGGGTTGACGAAGCCGGACGCCGGGGTGATCGCCACCAGGCCCGCGACGGCGCCGGAGACCATGCCCAGGACCGACGGCTTCTTGGAGATGATCCACTCGGCGACCATCCAGGCCAGCACCGCGGCTGCGGTGGCGATCTGGGTGGCGGCGGCGGCCATGCCGGCGTTGACGTTGGAGGTCACAGCCGAGCCGGCGTTGAAGCCGAACCAGCCGACCCACAGCAGGGACGCGCCGATGACGCTGTAGGCCAGGTTGTGCGGGGCCATGTTCTCGGTCCCCAGACCCTTGCGCTTGCCGAGCATGAGCGCGGCGACCAGGCCCGCGGTGCCGGCGTTCAGGTGAACGACGGTGCCGCCGGCGTAGTCGAGCGCGCCCATGGTGCCGAGCCAGCCGCCGCCCCAGACCCAGTGGGCGATCGGGCAGTAGACCAGCAGCAGCCAGGCGCCCATGAAGGCCAGGAAGGCCGAGAACTTCATGCGGTCGGCCAGCGCGCCGGCGATCAGGGCCGGCGTGATGATCGCGAAGGTCATCTGGAAGAACATGTAGACGGATTCAGGGATGGTCGGCGCCAGCATGCTGGTGGCGTTGAGCCCCATCGGTCCAAGCAACAGGTACTTCACCCCGCCGATCAGGGCGTTGTTCTTGCCCCCGTCGGTGAAGGCGATGGAGTAGCCGATGACCATCCAGAGCACGGTGATCAGGGCCGTGGCCGCGAAGCTCTGGGCGAGCGTGGCCAGGATGTTCTTCTTGCGCACCATGCCCGCATAGAAGAGCGCCAGGCCCGGGATGGTCATCATCAGGACCAGCACGGAGGAGGTGAGCATCCAGGCGGTATCGCCGGTGTCGATCTTCGGCGGCGTCGCGGCGGCCGGAGCAGCTGCGGCGGCCGGGGCTGCAGCGGCTGCGGCAGGCGCGGCCGCAGCGGCGTCAGGCGCGGCCGGGGTTGCGGCCGCGG
>CAIJOB010000018.1 GCA_903822175.1 uncultured Alphaproteobacteria bacterium | reverse complement strand
TGTGTGCTTGACACGTCTTCCGGTGTCGTGTTTCCTTGTCATCAAGACAAGGAGACCAAGCATGTCCCAGACCACCCGAATGCCCTCGATCACCACCAAGCCGTCCTGGCGGCGCTATATGCTGCGGTTCAGCGCGGCGATGGTGACCTATGTCGCCGTGCTGGTGGCGGTCGACTACGCGGTGCGGGGCGGGTTCGCGCCGCCTAAGCCCTGGCTCTATCTGGTCGCTGTCGCGCCGGCGGTTCCGGTGGCCGCGGTGGTGGTCATCGTCCTGCGCTACCTCCTGGAGGAGGAGGACGAGTACCAGCGGATGCTGTCGATCAAGGCCTATGTGATGGCGACGGGCCTGACGCTGACCATCTGCACCGGCTGGGGGTTCCTGCAGGACTTCGCCGGCCTGCCGCAGGTCGCATTGCACCACGTCTTCGTGCTGTTCTGCGTCTGCCAGGGGATCACCACCGGCTGGACCCGGGTGAGGGGCCGGTAATGAAGAACCGCCTGAAAGTGCTGCGGGCCGAACGCGACTGGAGCCAGGCCGACCTGGCGATCCGCCTCGACGTCTCGCGCCAGAGCGTCAACGCCATCGAGACCGGCAAGTACGACCCCAGCCTGCCCTTGGCGTTCAAGATCGCCGCCCTATTTGCAATGCCGATCGAGGCGATCTTCGACGGGTAGTTCCTCCCCATTGGGGGAGGTGGCGCGAAGCGCCGGAGGGGGTCCGCTCAGATCGTGGAGGACCCCCTCAGTCAGCTTCGCTGACAGCTCCCCCGATGGGGAGCAACTTGAGCCTCAGTCCTTCTTGTAGAGCGAGGTTTTCGGCGCCGCGACGACGCGGCGGAGCATGGGCTCGAAGGCTTCCAGCGGCATGGTGTCGTAGGCCGGATCGAAGCTGTTCTGATCATAGAGGTGGCAGAACTGGGCGCAGTATTCGAAGTGCGGATGGCCGCGGAACTGCTCGCGCATGTCCCGGTCCAGGCCCAGGTAGTGGAAGAAATAGTAGCCCTGGAAGACCCCGTGCTTGTCCATCATCCAGTGGTTGGCCTCGGAGACGTAGGGCTTGAGGATGGTGGCGCCGAGTTCGGCGTGGTTGGCGGGCATCAGGATGTCGCCGATGTCGTGCATCAGCGCGCAGACCACATATTCTTCGTCCCGCCCGTCGCGGTGGGCGCGGGTAGCGGTCTGCAGCGAATGCTCCATCCGGTCGACCGCGAAGCCGCCGTCGTCGTTGTCCAGCAGCCGCAGGTGCGCCAGCAGCCGGTCGGCCAGCTCGCCGCGGTGCGGGGCGGCGGCGCGGGCGATGGCGGCCCAGTCCTCCTGGGTGCCCTCGGTCATGGAATGGAATTTCGCGCGGTCCTGCAGCATCTCGCCGTCGGCCATGGGAGCCTCCTTGATCTGATCGTTGCGCCTAGGGTGCGGCCCTAGGCGAAGCGCGTCAACGCTGCCTCACGCCGGTTCGGTGGCCGGTTCTTCGACGAAGCCCTTCCAGGTCTGCATATATTTGACCATGGCCGGGCCCAGGCCCTCGGCGCGCAGGTGGTCGGCGGTGACGGGGATCGAGACGGGCGTGAAGTTCGGGTCGGCGGCCAGAAGCTTGGGCCAGTCGTGGTGCAGGATGGCGGCGCGGCCGAGCAGCACGAAGTCCATGCCGCGCTCCAGGCAGGTGCGCGCATCGGCCGGCGTCATGATCTTGCCCGCGCAGCCCAGGCGCACGTCGCCGCGCGGCAGGTCGGTGAACCAGGCCATCAGCGTGCGGTCCTGATGCTCCTCCTCGACCGGCAGCTTGGCGTAGTCCCAGAGCGACAGGTCCAGGTAGTCGATCTTGCCCTCGGCCAGCAGGCGCCGCGCGAGTTCGCGGATCTCCATCAGCTTCAGCTCGAACCGCTCGGGCGACAGGCGCAGGCCCAGGCTGAAGTCGGGCCGGCAGCGGGCGCGGATGCCGTCGATGATCTCCAGGATCGGCCGCGCGCGGTTCTCCGGGCTGCCGCCGAAGCGGTCGGTGCGGCGGTTCAGGCTCTCGCTGAGGAACTGGCAGAGGATGTAGCTGTGCGCGCCGTGGATCTCGACGCCGTCGAAGCCGGCCTTTTCCGAACGCACGGCGGCGGCGATGAAGTCCTCGATCAGCTGCTCGACCTCGGCCGTCGAAAGGCCGCGGGCGCCCGTGCCCTCATCGTCCGACGGGGCCACCGGCGCCTCGCCGATCAGGTCCTTCGGGCTGCGCATGCCGGCGTGGTGCAGTTGCACCACCGCGATCGAGCCATAGGCCTTGATCTGGGCCGCGAGCCGGGTGAGCCCCTCAAGGTGCTGGTCGCCGAAGACGCCGAGCTGGCCCGGGAAGCCCTGGCCGATCCGCTGCACGTGCGCCGCGCAGGTCATGGTCAGCGCAAACCCGCCCTTGGCCCGGTAGGTCAGCCACTTGAACTCGTCGTCCGAAAGCGTGCCGTCGACGTGGCTCTGCAGATTGGTCAGCGGGGCCAGTGCGATGCGATTCTTCAGCGCCGGGCCGTGGGACAGCGTCAGGGGCTCGAAAAGGTCGGTGGACAAGGCGGGGTCCTCAAACAGTTGTTCGAGGTCACTCTTAGCGGACGCGGGCGCCGGGCCGCAATGCAGCGCCCCTGAGGTCGCCTTCAGGCGATCTGGGCGCGTCGGCGGCGCAGCGCCGCGCCGGTGAGGCCGAAGCCCGCGATCATCAGCGCCCAGGCGGCCGGTTCGGGAACCTCGGCGCCGGTTATCGCCGTGTAGAAGCCCACCGTGTGGTTGTCGCTCTCCAGGCCGCCGCAGCAGAACTCGCTGATCACCACCTTGTCGAAGGCCGTGGCGCCGGTGGCGTAGAAGTTGATGAAGACGAAGGGCTCGCCGAACTGGTCGCCCAGGTAGGCCGGATCGGTCAGGTGCGCGTAGAGGTTGGACGCCGTGAGGGTCTGGGCAAGCGTGGCGCCGTCGTAGAGCTGGATCTCGTTGCCGAAGTCGATGGCCGACAGGTAGAGGCCGAAATAGGTCACGCCGCCCGGATTGAGGGTGCTCGAGAGGTCCAGGCTGTAGCTCCCGTAGGTGTCGGCGTAGTCGCTGCCGCCGGCGCCGCCGTACTGGTCGCCCGGCGTGACGAAGGTGTAGGTGGACCCCTGGAAATTGTCGAAGCCGGTGTAGGTCCCGGTGATCGCCCCGCCCGTGCCGAAGTCCGTGCTGAAGGTCGTGGCCACGCCCACCAGGCCGTTGAAGGTCTCGACGCCGCCGACCGACAGCGGCGTCTGGCTGGAGGTGACGCCGGGCGCCTCGATAGTGACGATGACGCCCGCCTGGGCGGCCTGGGTGAGGAACAGCCCGCCGGTCAGGGCGAAGGCGGTGGTTGCGATGCGAGCTTTCATGGGTGGCTCCCAGAGAACGTCGATCGCAAACTTACCAGCGCGGCCGTGGCCGCGATATTGGACTAAAGTCCTAAGACCCGGCCGCCGCTTGAGGGCCCGGGCCAGACCGGCTAAGGAACCGCACCTCAAAGCGATGCGGCCGTAGTTCAGAGGTAGAACGTCAGCTTCCCAAGCTGAATGTCGTGGGTTCGATTCCCACCGGCCGCTCCAATTTTCCCAAGCTCAATCCTGCTGACAGAATGCTGTCAGCGGACCTGGCCTACCAAGCTCCCACATCGAGGGAGCGAGCTTATGAATGGTGACAGTGTGCGCGGCGGACTGGCCGCGCTGACGACAGTCGCGGCGATCATTCTCAGCCCGGGGCTGGCGCGGGCGCAGCCGGCGGCCGTGCCGCCGCCGGTGGTGCACGATGGCGGGCACGACTTCGATTTCCTGATCGGCGACTGGAAAGCGCATGTGCGGCGTCTGCCCGACAGGCTGGTCGGCTCGACCACGTGGATCGAGTACGACGGCATTTCCAACCATCACAAGCTGCTCGACAGCAACGCCAACTTCGAGGAGTTCGAGGTGCGGAACGCCACCGGCGATCACCTGAAGGGCCAGACGCTTCGGCTCTACAATCCCGAGAGCCACCAGTGGTCGATCTGGCTGCTGGACGTGAACAACGGGGTGCTGTCGGGGCCGCCGCAGGTCGGGGTGTTCACCAATGGCCGGGGTGAGTTCTACGCCCAGGACGTCTGGAAGGGGCGCATGGTGGCCATCCGCTATCAGTGGATGAACCTGACGCCGAAGGCGGCGCGGATGGAGCAGGCGTTTTCGGCGGACGGCGGCAAGACGTGGGAAGTGAACTGGATCTGCGAGCTGAGCCGCTGAATTCTCTTTTTTGATCGTCATTCCCCGGCTTGTCCGGGGAACCTATGAACTCCGTGGTGCAGGGTTCGCACGCCGCCGCCGCGTTCTACCTTGAGGGCGTCGAGATCATGGGTGGCCCGGACAAGCCGGGCGATGACGAGCAAGAGGGTGGTGGCGGGCCCGTCCTCCCTCGCCTAAACCCCGAACTGCGCTTTCCAGCCGGCGAGCTTTTCCAGGCTGGTCACCACGCCGCCGCAGGCGACCACGGCGACGCGGGCGTAGGGTTTGAGGGCTGGATGGTCGTCGTAGGCGAGGCTCAGCGCCGCGCCGCAGGCCGGTTCCACCAGGGTCTGATGGTCGTCGACGAAGCGCAGGCAGGCGCGGACGGCGTCGGCGTCGGAGACCACCGCCGGGACGACGGTGCGCCTTTGCGTCCAGGCGAAGGCGGCGTCGGCGACGCGGCGGGCGGCGAGGCTGGAGGCGATGGTGTCGATGCGGGGGAGGGTGATGGGCTCGCCGGCCTCGATGGACCGGGCCAGGGAGGCGGCGCCGGCGGTTTCCACCGCGATGATGGCGGTGTCCTTCAGCCCGTTGCGCTCAAGGCCTTGGGCGATGCCGCACATCAGCCCGCCGCCGCCGACCGCGACCACGATGGCGTCGGGAGCCGGGCCGGCCTGGGCGATCTCGTCCACCAGGCTCGCGTGGCCCTCCCAGAGGTAGGGGTGGTTGAAGGGCGAGACGTAGGCGGCCTCGCCACGGGCGGCGATGGCCTGGGCGAGCGCGTCGGCGGCGTCCCAGACGTCGCCCTCGATCAGCACCTGCGCGCCCAGCGCCTCGATCCGTTCGCGCATGAAGCCGGGCGTGGTGGAGGGCAGGATGACCGTCATCGGCGCGCCAATGGCGCGGGCCGCATAGGCCGCCGCCAGACCGGCGTTGCCGCCGGAGGAGCAGACGAACCGCTCAGCGCCCTCCGCCTGCAGCCTTTGGCAGAGCAGGCCGATGCCGCGGATCTTGAAGGAGCCGGTGGGCTGATGGGCGTCCATCTTCACCCAGGTCTCGCGGCCGGTCGTGGGCAGGCCGCGATGTGGCCAGTAGGGCGTCACCAGGTGCAGCGGCTTCACGCGTCCATCCCCTCAAATCACTGAGCGCCTTTTCGCCTTCTCCGCGCGGCGTGGCCAGTGTCAGATAAGGCCGCCATGCTCCGTGCGCTTGCCCTGATCATCACCGTGCTCGCCGCCACGCCGGCCCGCGCGCAGGCGCCGGCCCGCGCGCAGGCGCCGGTCCGCAGCGAGGCGCCGATCCGCCAGCTCAGGCTCAGCAACGGGGCCCTGCGCTACGCCGTGCCGGTGACGGTGGGCGCGACCACGATGCTGGTCAGTCTCGACACCGGCTCGACGGGCCTGCGCATCCTGCCGGGCGCGCTGGCCGCGGGCGACGCGGTGGCGACCAAGGCGGAGGAGATTTATGGCTACGCCTCCGGGTCGCGCTACGTCGGCGTGGTCGGGCAGGCGAGGGTGACCATCGGCGGCGCGAGCGGGACCGGGGCGGTGCATCTGATCCGCACCATCGGCTGCTTCGATTCCCTGCCGCACTGCCCGGCGTCGCGCACCACGCTGGACAAGTACGGCATCGCCAGCGACGGCCTGCCGGGCGAGGGCTTCCGGGCGATCCTGGGCATCGACATGGCGCAGGGCCAGGTCGGCAATCCGCTGCGGTTCCTGGGCGCGAAACGCTGGATCGTCGAGCTTCCCAGGCCCGGCGAGGGCGATGGACGGCTGATCCTCAATCCCACCGACGCGGAGGCCGCGGGCTACGCCATCGCGCCCTTGTCCGCGCCCTACGCCCACGAGCCGGGCGGCGGGCTGCACGACGCGGTGCCCGGCTGCCTGGTCAATTCGGCGACGCATGCGCGGGTCTGCGGCCCGGTGCTGATGGACACCGGCGCGCCGTGGCTCTCGGTGGTCAATGCGCGAGGGGCCGGCGAGCCCTGGCCGGACGGCTCGCCCGCGGCGTTGGAGCTGTTCGACACCGTGGGCGGCGTGACCGCGCGCGAGACCCTGGTGACCGGCGTGCGCGACCTTGGCACGCGCCTGACCTGGCGGCGCGAGACCCGCGTCTACGGCCCGGTGATCTATGCCGGCATCGCGCCCTATTTCGCCTGGTCGGTGCTGTACGATCCGGGCCATCAGCGGATCGGGCTGAAGCCCCGCGCGCCGGGGTCCGATCCTGCGAGTCCCAGAGCCGTGGCGGTGGAGGCCGCGCGGTGAGGCGTTCTCACTCAGGCTGAATCGCGGATTAGGACCTGGTTAACAGTCGCCGATTGGAGAATTAGGTTCTCCAGACGGGCGGATGAGGGGAACATCATTGTCGCGGCGCCGCGTTTCTGACTCCAACGCGACAATGATTTTCTCCCGCATCGGCTCATCATGTTCGCAAGCTCAAGCCAACGGGGTCGCCAGCATGTTTCGCGCGTTCACAGATCACCCCGCCGCGGTCGGCGAGAGCTACTTCGAGCACATGCAGGTGGCCTCCTGGTTCGGCTTCACGATGCTCGTGGGCGCCGTGGCCTGCCTGATCCACGCCATCCTGCCCTTCGCCTGCGAAACCAGTGGCAGCCGCCGCATCAAGCTGTTGCACGAGCGGATGGTCACCCACCGCCGGCGCGTGCCGGTCGCGCAGGCCGACGTCAGCCAGGGCTTCCTCGGCTACGCCGAAGGGATCTAGGCCGCGTTTCCCCTCCCCTTTGGGGAGGGTGGCGAGCGATAGTGAGACGGGTGGGGAAGTCGCGTTCAAGCGCGGACTCGGCACTCCGGCCCACACTTCCCTACCCTGATCGCTTTGCGATCTGTCCCTCCCCGGAACGGGGAGGGGAGACGGCTTCCGCTCACTTCACCCAGATATGCACCCGGTCGGCGGGGGCGACGTAGAGCTTGTCGCCGGGCTTGACGCCGAAGGCGTCGTACCAGCCGGCGATGTTGCGGATGGTGCCGTTCACCCGATAGACGGCCGGCGAGTGCGGGTCGGAGACCAGCCGCTGGCGCAGCGCGTCCTCGCGGATCTTCTCGCGCCACACCTGCGCCCAGCCCAGGAATACGCGCTGATCGCCGGTCAGGCCGTCGATCACCGGCGCCGGGCGGCCGTGCAGATAGGTGTGATAGGCGTCCAGCGCGAGGCTCAGCCCGCCCATGTCGCCGATGTTCTCGCCCATGGTCAGGCCGCCCTGGACGTGGGCGCCGGGGAAGGGCTCGAAGGCCGAGTACTGGGCGCCCAGCTTGTCGCGCTGGACGTCGAACTTGGCGGTGTCTTCCGCCGTCCACCAGTCGGTCAGCACGCCCTTGCCGTCGGACTTGCGGCCCTGGTCGTCGAAGCCGTGGCTGGTCTCGTGGCCGATCACGCCGCCGATGCCGCCGTAGTTGATCGCCGGGTCGGCGTCGGGATCGAAGAACGGCGGGGCCAGGATGGCGGCCGGGAAGACGATCTCGTTGTTGGAGGGGTTGTAGTAGGCGTTGACCGTCTGCGGGGTCATGCCCCACTCGGTCTTGTCCACCGGCTTGTGCAGACGCGCCACCTGGCGGTTCCACTCGAAGGTCTGGGCGCGGCTGATGTTGCCGTAGAGGTCGTCGGCCTTGATCGTCAGCTTGGCATAGTCGCGCCACTCGGTGGTGTAGCCGATCTTGACGGTGAACTGGGCGAGCTTCTCCAACGCCTTGGTCTTGGTCGGATCGCTCATCCAGTCGAGCTTCTCGATGCGGGCCTTGAGCGCGGTCTGGATGTCCTTCACCAGGGCGTCCATCTTGGCCTTGGATTCCGGCGGGAAGTAGCGGGCCACATAGACCCGGCCCACGGACTCGCCGACCAGGCCGTCGGTGAAGGCGACGGCGCGCTTCCAGCGCGGCCGCTGCTCAGGCTGGCCGGAGAGCTCCTTGGAGCGGAAGCCGAAGCTGGCGTCGACGAAGGGCTTGGACAGATAGGGCGCGGCGCCGTCGGCGACGTGGAAGGCCTGCCAGGCCTTCAGCGTGTCGAGAGGCGTGTCGGCGTAGATCTTGGCGACCTTGGGGAAGGCGGTGTTGGTGGTGACGATCACCCGGCTGACGCCCGGCAGGCCGGTGGCGGTCAGGTAGTGGTTCCAGTCGAAGCCAGGCGTCAGCGCGTTCAGCTCCACCGGGTTCATCGGGTTGTAGGTTTTGTCGCGGTCGCGGCGCTCGATGCGCGTCCACTGCACCTGGGCGAGCTGGGTTTCGAAGTCGACGATCGCCTTGGCGTTTTCGGCGGGCTTGGCCCAGCCGGCCAGCGTCAGGATCTGCTGCACATAGGCCAGGTACTTGGCCTTCTTCTCGGCGAAGGACGGCTGCAGGTAGTAGTCGCGGTCCGGCAGGCCCAGGCCCCCGGTCGCCGCCAGCACGGCGTATTTGGTCGGCGCCTTGGCGTCGATGGTCACGCCCACCGGGAAGGTGGTGGTGAAGCCCGCGTGGTTGCCCTTGCCCATGAGCGCGGTGAACTGGTCCTTGGTCTTGACCGCGCGGATCTGCGCCAGCTCCGGTGCGATCGGCTTGGCGCCCAGCTTGTCGGCCAGGGCCTCGTTCATGAACGAGGCATAGGCGGCGCCGATCTTGGCCCCGTCCTTGTCCTTCAGCTTGCCGGCCGCGGCGTCGATGTCGATGGCGTGGACGCGGTTCTCCGACAGCACCGAGAGCTTGTCGAAGTTGCCGAAGCGGACCCGGTCGGACGGTATCTCGGTGCGCGCCGCCCACTTGCCGTTGGCGTAGTTGAAGAAGTCGTCGCCGGGCTTCACCGAGGTGTCCATGCCCGAGACATCGAAGCCCCAGGTCCCGTACTTCGGCGAGGCCAGGTCGGCGGCGGCGACCGGCGCCTCGGCCGCCGCGCGCTGGGTCGTGACGCGGTGGGCGGCCGACTTGGGGCCGACCGGCTTGTGCGTATCGGGCGCGGAGAGCGCCGCGCCGGCGCTGAGCGCGGCCAGGGCGGCGGCGGTCAGCAGGATGTTTCGGCGTGCGGCGGTCATTAAGCGTCTCTCTGATGCGCAAAGTGCGGGGATGGCAGGTGCAAACCTGCGTTGCGCGCCAGGAAACGGGGAAATTTCCGCCAGGGCAAGCCGCATCCGGTTTCGGTGCAGCAACACGTGCGGGGGCGGACGATCTAGCCTTCGGGGAGGAGCCGCTCGTAGGTGTGGCGGATGACGCCGTAGCACTCGCAGGCGAGCTGCTCGAGGACGCTGCGGTCGATGATGTCGACAACGCCGCGGCGATAGCGGATGGCGCCCTTGTCCTGCAGCGAGCGGGCGACCGCGGTCACCGTCGTGCGCTGCACGCCGAGCATGTCGGCGAGGAACTCCTGGGTCAGCGCCACGGTGTCGTTGGAAATCCGGTCGTGGCAGGTGAGCAGCCAGCGGCAGAACCGCGCCTCCACCGAATGCAGTGCGTTGCAGGCCACCGACTGGATGGCGTGGCCGTAGAGCGCCTCGGTGTGGCGGTCGACCAGGTCGCGGATGCGCGGGCTCTTTTCCCAGGCCTCGTGCAGGGCGGCGGCGCTCATCCGCGCCGCGCGGGTCGGCGTCTGGACGATGGCGCGGGACAGCGACTGGCGGGGCGCCACCGCGGCCATCAGGCCCAGCGCGCCCTCGCAGCCGATCGTGGCGCTTTCGATCGCCGCGCCATTCTCCATCAAGGTCATCAGCGAGATGACCCCGTCGTGCGGGAAATAGACGGTGTCGATCCGATCGCCTGGATCGTAGAGCAGACGGCCCCGTTCCAGGTCGACCTGAGCAAGATGTGGCACGATCAGTCCCTGATCTTCACTCGGCAAGCCGGCGAGCAGTCTATTGTGCACCTTGGTAAGCAGCCTTTGCATCGGGGAATCGAAACGTCGCCGTACGGGTTCGGTTTCAAGCTATCGACGCAATCGGCCAAAAACTGTCGAGTACTCGACACTGCCGACAAGAGAAATGAGTATCCGTGGAAAAGACTGCGCAAATGCAGTGTTTCTCTGGCGATTTCCGCGGGGTCGGGAATGTCGGATAGTCGACCGATCAATATCTAAAGCCATCTGTGGCTCTCGAAATCGTCGGGCGCCATCACTAGTCGACGGAAATCAGGGCGAATCACTTTCGCCAGCCGGTGAGGGCCCAGAAGTTCGGCGATGCGCGGGGTTCTGAAACCTAGTGCCCGAACTTTAATGCAGCGTCGCGTGACGCGGGACGCCGATGTCCAGGCCCTGCGGATGAGCGCCCGGCCAGGCCAGCTCCCAGGTGAACTTGGTCAGGCCGACGCCGGACATCCAGACCTCGGCGTCGACGCAGTCCATGCACAGCAGGGTCAGGTTCGGATCGTGCAGGCCTTCCGGCAGCCAGGCGGTGACCGCGGCGTTCCAGTAACGCCCCATGCGCCGGCGGTCCTCGACCACCCGCAGGGCCCCGGCGATGGAGGCCATCAGGTCGCCATCCTGGAACACAAACGCGCTGCAGCCGCCCTCGCCGACGCTGCGCACCAGGTCGGTGTCGCGGCGGGCGATGAACCACAGCCGGTTTTTGCGGCGCTCAACGAACGCCAGCATCGGCTGGGCGTGCAGGCCCGAGCGGGTCAGTTCGAGCATGCCGACGCGCCGGCCCTCGATCGCATCCCAAAGCTGTTGTTGCGTGGCGTCCCCGCCGTGCCCGCCCTTGCCCATGGCTTTCCCCCGAATGCCCTTTACGCGGGTCGCGGCCTTAGAGCGCCGCGTGACCGCTCTACGCCTGATCTACTGTGTCTGCTGTCCAAAGGCCCTGGCGTGTCGCGGAGTGAATTTGCGCATGCCAGCCTCCGTTGTCAGAGTTAATCCGCATCCTCCTTAGACCCCCTAAGAGGCCCATACAATTGAAGTCGCCCTGCAGGCGAGGAACCGGGATTCCGCTCCCCCGCCTGGCGAGCCAGGACGGGGGTCGGTCGGGCCGTTGCGGCATGGCCTTGAGGTCGCCGCCGGGGCCCCTTAAGTCTCTGCCCCTGAGGAGATTTCCGAATGATCCGCACCGCCGCCGCCGTTCTCCTGGCGCTCGCGCTGGCCGCGCCCGCCGCCGGTCCGGCCATGGCCGCCGCGGCGCCCAAGGTGGCGATCGCCAGCTTCGCCGAGCTCGCGACGCCCTTGCCCTATCCCTATGACGAGGCGGCCAACGCCAACGCCCAGGTCGCCCGGGCCAAGGCGCGGGCCAAGGCGCGGCACAAGCTCTTGCTGGTCGATCTGGGTGGCAACTGGTGCGGCGACTGCCGGATCCTGACGGCGACCATGGATCGGCCGGAGCTGAAGGCCTTCATGGACCGGCACTACGAGGTGGTGCTGGTGGACGTGGGCCGCATGGACAAGAACCTGCAGATCCCCGGCCACTACGGGATCACCGACCACCTGGCCGGCGGGGTGCCCGCCCTGCTGGTGGTCGATCCGGTGAGCGACAAGCTGCTCGACGGCGGCCACATCTCGGCCCTGGAGGACGCCCGGAACATGACGCCCCAGGCGCTGGCCGACTGGCTGGCGCAGTGGACGAAGTGAGGAACTAGATCGCTTCGGGCCACGCGGCGCGCAGGTGATCGACCAGGCCCTGCCAGTCTCCGCGCGCCGGCTGCCGAGCGATGCGGGCGGTGGGATACCAGGCGCAGACGCCGGGCGCCGCCTCGCGCCATCGCCAGTCGGCGCTCTGGGCTTTCAGCAGCACCTGCGTCGGCTTGCCCATGGCGCCGGCCACATGGGCTGCGGAGGTGTCGACGGAGATCACCCGGTCCAGGCCGGCGATCAGGTCGGCCGTGTCCTGGAAGTCCTTCGCGCCGCTGTCCTCGGGCGCGAGGCTGACGGCGCCTGGAAGCGACAGCAGGTCCTGGGCCAAGGCCTCAGGCAGCCCCCGGCCGGGATCGGGGTCGGGATTGGCGCGCCAGGCTATGCCGACGCCGCCGGTCGCCTTTGCGGCCCGGCCGCGCAGATAGGGCGCCGTCGGGATGTGCTCGAACCAGCGGGCGAGGGAGAGCGCCATGGTCCAGTAGTCATGCGGCTCGACCCTGATCTGGCCGGTCATGACGGTGACGCGCGGGTCCAGGCCCTCGAACAGGCGCGCAAGCTCAGGCGCGCAGGTGAGGGTGATGCGTTCGGCCTTGAGGTCTCGGACGAACCGCGCGGCGAGGATCTGGTCGCCGAAGCCTTGCTCCAGCCAGACGAACAGGCTCTTCCCCGCCAGCGGCTCGCCGCGCCACTCAGGGAAGGGCAGGCCGCGCGCCGGCGAGTTCACCCGCTCGGCGCGTTCATCGTAGAGCGGCCAGCCCTTCGACATCTGGCCGAGTGATAGATAGGCGGCGCCCAGATTGCCGCGCCCGACGCCCAGCTCCGGCGACCGGCCAGCCAGCTCCAGCAGCGGTATGGCTTCGGCGCTGCGGCCGTCGCGCCAGTAGTAGGTCCCGAGGTTGAAGGCGGCGAAGGCGTTCTTCGGATCGGCGGCGACGGCGCGGACCAGCAGGGCCTCGGCGGCGTCAGCCTCGCCGCGCTCTTTCAGGATCAGCCCGAGATTGCAAAGCGCCAGGCAGCTTTCCGAGGCGGCGATCAGGGCGCGGTAGCCGGCCTCGGCGGCGGCCAGGTCGCCGGCCTTGTGCCGCGCGATGGCGGCCTCCAGCGCCGCAGCCTGAAGATCGAAGCTCATCCGGTCAGCCAGCGCCTGGGATGGCGCCAGCCCAGCTCGCGGACCTGGCCTTGCGCGAGGCCGAGCGATTTCATCTTGCCGGCGGTCAGCGGGCGGATCGCCTGCACCGGCTCCTGGCCGCCCGCCGGGCTGGATGCGACGCGGCCCGCACGTCCGGCCCAGTCGACGGCGGTCCACTCCGACTTGCCCTGGTCCTCATGGCCGATGGCGAAGTAGTGGCGCAGCGGCGCGGGCTCGCCCGGAACCTCCAGCAGCACCCCGATCAGCCAACCGCCCGCCATCAATGCTCGCTCCAAAGCGCCGCCTGGAAAAGTGTCGCCGACCGCACGCTTATCGATCCTCGAAGGCGTCGGCCAGATTTCCGCAACGGCGCACGTTGAAAGCGTGATGAACTGCCCATAGGCGAGCGCCTCAAGTTTAGGAGCACCCCATGGCTGACGAGACCACCGGCCCGCGCGCCAAGCCGAAGCAGAAAGACAAGGGCACGGTTGTGCACACCGCCTTTGGCCAGAAGATGGACGGCCACCTATCGGACATCGCCGATGGCGACGACAGCCACAAGAAGACCCAGGCCCAGAAGTCCGACGGGAAGGCCCATCCGGGCCAGAAGGACAAGGGCAAGATCGTCACCAGCGCCTTTGGCGAGAAGATGGGCGGCCATCTCTCCGACATCGCCGACGGCGACGATTAGGCCCTACCGCTTGTCGTAGACCACCTGGCCGTCGACGACGGTCAGGACGGCATGGCCCTTGGGGATTTCGGCCTCGGGGGCGGTCATCAGATCGACCGAGAAGCCGGTCAGGTCGGCGCGTTTGCCGACGCTGATCGTGCCCAGGTCCTTTTCGGCGAAGCGCGCGTAGGCCGCCGACGCCGTGAACAGCTTCAGCGCCTGCGCCCGCGTCAGCTTCTCTTCGGGATGCCAGTCGGCGTCGGAGAAGCCCTTCAGGTCCTTGCGCGCCACGGCGGCGTAGAACTCGATCAGCGGCGCGCCGCGCTCGACCGGGGCGTCGGAGCCGCCGACGACCACGGCGCCAGACTTCAACAGGCTCTGCCAGGCATAGGCGCCCTTCAGCCGGTCGGCGCCCAGGCG
Organism: uncultured Alphaproteobacteria bacterium; assembly: GCA_903822175.1. Classification (GTDB taxonomy): domain Bacteria; phylum Pseudomonadota; class Alphaproteobacteria; order Caulobacterales; family Caulobacteraceae; genus Phenylobacterium. Next base: position 93,933 of record CAIJOB010000018.1, on the reverse strand, counting down.
GGCCTTGGCGAAGTGGAAGTCGCCGATGGCGTGGCTGGGCTGCATCGAGGCGATGACGTGGTCGGCGTGGAAGCGCGGGATGTCGATGGGCCGCAGGATCTGGGCGTGCTCGATCCGCCAGCGGCCCGCCGCGCCCTTCGCCGGGTCGGCCTTGAAGGCTTCCTCGTAGAGATCGAGCGCCGTCGCATTGCCCCGGTCGCCGATGGCGTGGGTCGAAACCTGGATACCGGCGGCCAGCGCCTTGGCGAGCGCGGTGCGCATCACGTCCGGCTGGGTGATCAGCGTGCCCTTGATCGTCGGCGCGTCGGAATAGGGTTCGAAGAGGGCCGCGCCGCGGCTGCCCAGGGCGCCGTCCATGTAGAGCTTGATCCCCCGCGTGGTGATCCGCCCGTCCGGCGTGGCGCGCGGGCCTGAGGCGATCAACGGCGCTGCGCCGGCGTAGTCGACCATGTTGTAGACGCGCAGGCTGGCCTCGCCGGACTTGTCGAGCTCTTCGAGCAGCGGCACGTCGGCCATGTTGACGCTCATGGAATGGACCCCGGTCCAGCCGTAGGCGGTCTCCACCTTGAAGGCGGCGCGGAAGCGGGCGAGCTTGCTGTCGCGGGTGGGCCGGGGCTCGAGCGCGCCGACCAGGGCCTTGGCGTTGTCCACCAGCAAGCCTGTCGGCTGGCCGTCGGGGCCCTTGAGCACCTGGCCGCCGAACGGGTCCTTGGTCGCAGCATCGATGTGCGCGGCCTTCAGGCCGGCGGAATTGACCGTCAGCGCATGGCCGTCGGCGCGGGTCAGGATCACCGGCTGGTCGGGCGCGATCTTGTCGAGATCACCCTTCTCCAAGAAGCGGTGTTCGGGCCAGCCGGTCTCGATCCAGCCGCGCCCGACGATGGTCCCGGTGGGATGATGCTCGGCGATGTAGGCGCGGACGCGCTCGGTCACCTCAGCCGCCGACTTCGAGCCCTCCAGGTTCAGGGTCAGCTCGCGGTCGCCGATGCCGTCCAGGTGGGCGTGGCTGTCGGTGAAGCCGGGGAAGAGCGCCGCGCCCTTCAGGTCGATGACCTTGGTGGCCGGACCGACCAGGGCCTGGGCCCCGGCCTTGCCGCCGGCGTAGGCGATGCGCCCGTGGCTGACGGCGACCGCCTCGACCTTCGGGCGCGCGTCCACCGCCGTGTAGATCGGCCCGCCCCAGATCACCAGGTCGGCGGGGGTCTTGGCGGCGGCGTCAGCCGCGAGCGGAGCGAGGAGGGCGACAGTGGCGGCGAGGCCGAGGGCTTGGGTGCGCATAAGGCCTAGCTAGCCGCGCACGCGCCCAAACGCCAAGGCTCAGTGCGCGGACGAGCGCACGAAGCTGACGATCGCCGGCATGACGCCGGGCGCCAGCGGCCGTTCGGGATCGGCGTAGGCGGCGATGTTGCCGGCCCGGTCGGTGGGTGCGGTCTTCAGGACGTGGTTCACGCCGGGCAGGATCACCAGCGTCGCGTCGGGTCGCGCGGCGTGCAGGCGCTCCGCGTCCTCCACCTTGACCTGCAGGTCGTTGTCGCCCTGCAGGATCAGCACCGGCGCCTTCACCCCCGCAAGCGCCTTGGTCGGATCGAGGCTCACCTGCGAGATCAGGTAGGGCTGGACGCTGGCCCGGAACAGGGATTCCAGGCCGGGGATGTTGGGGGTCTCGTGGCCGTGCTCGAGGTCGGTCAGCGCGGTCTCGACCTGGATTCGCATGGCCGGGGTCAGGGGCTGGGCGGCCATCTGCTCGCGCAGCACGATACCCAGTGGGCGACCGATGCCGGAGACCTCGATCACCCCACAGGTCGCGACCTGCTGCGCCGCGATCGCCGCGATCAAGGCCCCTTCCGAATGGCCGAGGAGCACCACGCAGGTCACGTTCGGCTGGGTCTTCAGGAAGCGCGCGAAGGTCGCGGCGTCATCCACATAGGTCGTGAAGCGCAGGTCGGCCTCGCGAACCATGGCCGGAGCACTCTTGGCGAGCCCGCGCTTGTCGTAGCGCAGGCTGGGAATGCCCGCCGCCGCCAGGCCCTGCGCGATCAGCTTGAGGTTGGCGGGCTTGATGCTGGCGACGACGGAATTGCCGTCTCGGTCCGTCGGCCCGGAGCCGGCGATCAGCAGCACGGCCGGTCCAGGCTTCGCGCCGTTTGGTGTGAGCAGCGTGCCGGAGAGCGGCGCGGCGCCGCCGTCGACCGTGACTTCGCGTTCCATGCTCGCTCCTTCCTCGGCGTGGGCGGCGCTCGCCAGCACCAACGCCATCGTCACCATCGCCACGGTCAGGCACGCGATCCAGACCGTCAGCCTGCGCATCATGCTCATCGTCAGCTCCCCCGATTTGCCCTAGCGCTTGGTCTTGCGCTTGGCGGCGTTGACCGCGGCGCGGGCCACCGAGCGGCGGGCCGGCTGGTTGACCACCGAGGCCTCGGCGGCCGGTGTTCCGGGCTTGGCCTGGGCGCTCATCGCCGCCTGGGTCAGGCCCAGCAGGCCGCCCGGGTTCATGGCGTCGACCATGGCGGTCGGCATCAGGATCGTCGCGCCGCGCTCCTTGGTGGTCTCGTAGATGATGTTCATGGCGCGCAGCTGCAGGGCGGCGGGGCTGCGGGCGTAGATCTCCGCGGCCTCGACGAACTTCTCGGCGACGGCCAGTTCGGCCTGGCCCAGGTGGATACGGGCGGCGGCCTCGCGTTGCGCCTGAGCTTCGCGGCTCATGGCGTCCTGCAGGGCGTCGGGAACGCCGATATCGCGGATCTCGACGGAGATGGCGGTGACGCCCCATTCGGCGGTCTTGCGGCCGATCTCCTCGCGCAGCATCTCGTCGCCGTGCTTGCGGTCCGAGAGCAGGGTCGAGAGCAGCGATGAGCCGACCATTTCGCGCAGCGAGGTCTGGGCCACGCGGCTGATCGCCGAGCGATAGTCGGTGATCTCCAGGGCGGCGCGTTCGGGGTCGTGAATCTGCCAGAACACGACGGCGTCGACGTCCACCGGCACGGTGTCCTTGGAGAGCGCCTGCTCGGCGTTGAACTCGGTGGTCTGAATCCGCTGGTCGAGCCAATAGACCACCTGGTCGATCACCGGCACGATCACGAAGAGGCCGGGTCCCGAGACGCTTTGCAGCCGCCCCAGCCGCAGCACCACCGCGCGCTCCCAATGGTTGGCCATCTTCAGCGAGGCCGGGACCAGGACCCCGATCAGCGCCAGTAGGGCGGCCAGGCCGAACAGGGCGTAGTTTTCGGTGCTCGCGCCCAGCGCGGCCGACAGGCCGGCCAGGGCCAGCAGGATCACGGCGATCAGGCCGGCGGTGGGATTACCGCCACGGGCGCGCTGCCCGGGCAGGTTCATCGTGAAGCCAGGCATGCTCATTTGGTCTTCTCCTTGGCGGCAAGCACCGCAATGCGTTCGGATAGCGCGATGGGGTCGACCCCCAGCGCGGCGGCGGCGGCCAGGGTCTGGTGGGCCAGCCGGTCGGTTTCGGTCTCGTGCTCGTGGCCTTCCATGGCCGGCGGCGGTTCGGCGACGTAGCTGCCGCGCCCGCGCACCAGGGTCACGGCGCCCAGGCGCTCCAGCTCGTCGTAGGCCCGGCGCACGGTGTTGAGGTCGACCTTCATCTCGACGGCCACCTGCCGCATCGTCGGCATCTGGTCGCCCGGGCTCATCAGCCCCGCGCCCATCGCCCTGAGGAATTGATCGCGCAGCTGCACGTAGATCGGGACGCCCGTGTCCCCCAACCGCAACGCGGCCAATATCTGCGCCGGTGTATGCATACACTCATACAATACACTCAGGCTGTGGGGAGTCAAATCAGCGTCCTCCTCCCCTTGTGGGAGGAGGTGGCCTGCGGAGCAGGTCGGAGGTGGGGTTTCTCAGACTCTCAGCTTCGAACTGAGCTCAGTCTCGCGCGGAGGGCGGAGCAAAACCCCACCTCCGTCAGCCCTCCGGCTGACACCTCCTCCCACAAGGGGAGGAGGATCTACAGTTCCATCAGATCCCGGCCGACGACGAGTTTGCCGGCGAAGTGCGGGCGCACGGCGGCGGCCCAGGTCTCGTCGGAGATGCCAGGGCCGCCGGGGACGAAGTGTGACAGGACCAGCGTCTTCACGCCGGCTTGCGTGGCGACGCGGCCGACCTCTTCGGCGGTGGTGTGGGCGCTGAGCAGGTGTTCGCGCAGGGTCTTGGCGTTGCTCTCGCCGGCGACCATCCCGTCCACCGCTGGCAGGTACATGACCTCGTGCACCAGAACGTCAGCGCCCTTGGCCAACTGCACCAGATTGGGCGAGGGCCGGGTGTCGCCGGAGAAGACGATCGAGCGGTCCGGACAGTCGAAGCGGTAGGCCAGCGCCGGCTTCACCGCGCCGTGGTCCACCAGGGCCGCGGTCACCTTCACATTGGCGTCGGCCATCACCGGGCCGCCGGCTGAGACCTCATGGACCGAGATCAGGTCGGCGAGCGGCGGGCGGCCCTCGTCGGCGATCCGGGTTTTGATGTCGTAGTCGTTCATCTCAAGGAACAGCCGCGTCATCTTCTTCAGCGGCGGCGGGCCGTAGGTGTCCACATGGCTCGCCAGGTTGCCGGCCCAGCTCAGCAGCAGGAGGTTGCCGTAGTCGGCGTTGTGGTCGGAATGCTGGTGGGTGACGAAGACCGCCTTCAGCCGATTGAGCGGCAGGCCCGCGAGCACCAGCTGCCGCGCGACGCCGTTGCCGCAGTCGATCACATAGACCTGGCCGTTCACGACGATGGCGTTGGCCGGCGCCGAGCGGTTGGGCTTGGGCGTCGGCCCGCCGCCGGTGCCGAGCAGGATGAGGCGAGACTTGGTTGGTTGGGCGTGAACGGCGAACGGTAGGCTCGACAGGGCCGCGGCCCCGGCTCCCAGAACGGCCCTGCGCGTGGCTGGACCCCTCATGCGCCTAGCCCTGCGGGAAGCTGAGGTTGCGCTGGCTCGTCCAGGGATCGACCGCGCTTCGGGGCGCCGCGACGATCAGCTTGCCGCCCAGGCTGGAGCGGCCGATGCCCTCGGCCTCGTAGAGTGCTTCGAAGTCGCTGCCGCCGCCCGCGCTCTTGGCCAGCGCCTTCAGCGCGTCGGGGTTGGCCATGGCGTCGGCGGCCTCCTGCAGGCCGGTGTCGCGGGCGCCGGCGATGATCACGATGCGGTTGCCGGACGGGCCCTTGAAGGCCGCCACATAGCCGTAGTCGCGGCGGTTGACGTCGCCCTGGCTCGGCCCGCCGCCCTGGCTGACGAAGCGGCGGTGGCTGACGTTGTCCTGCAGCTCGTCATAGGTCTCGCCGACCGAGAAGCGCGAGCCCGCGAACACCGGATCGCGCAGCACGCCAAGGCCCGAGAGGTAGCCCAGATAGATGATGTTGTTGCGCTTCAGCATCTCCGGCGTCAGGTCCGAGGCCATGATCACATGCAGGGTTTGGCCGTGCGATAGGCCATGCGAGATCACCGGCACGACGCTGCGCAGCGCAAACGCAGCGCCGACCGGCAGGTAGTAGAGGTCGAGGTCGCGGTAGCGGCCCATGGCCTTGGGATTGTCCATCAGCCAATCGTCGAGATCGGCGGCCGAGTTGATCGAATACTGCCGGATCAGCCGGTCGACGCCGGCCGGCTCGTCGATCTCGCCGAAGATGTAGTAGTCGCCCAGAACCAGCAGGGTCGGCGGCTCGGCGTGCAGGAGCTGGCGCCAGGGCGCGGCGTTCTCGGCGCGGGCGAGCGCTCGCTCCGTCCCGTGCGTGGTCCAGAAGGCCGCCCAGGCCGCGAGGTTCAAGAGCGCGATGAGCGCGATCGCGGCGATGGCGTAGGTCCGCCACGGCCGGGCCGCCACCGCCGGCGCCGCGGCGATCTCCACCTCGGGCCGGGGCTCGGCCACCATGCGGTATTCGCCCTTGGGGATGGTCAGGCGGATGGGCTCGTCGCGGCCGGGGCCGGCGTAGAAGTCGTCGAGCTTGCGGCGCAGGCGGTGGACGGCGACCCGCACCGAGGCGTCCTGCGAGCCGTCGAAGGCCGAGGTGCGTCCGAACACCGCCGCGGCGACTTCGAACTCCTTGGGCCGCGCGCCCTCGGCGGCGCGCTCCGCCAGATAGTCGAACAGGCGGTTGAGGCCATCGGAACGGCCCAGCGCCTGGCGCGCGCGGAGGCGCTGCGCCAACTCGGCGATCTGACCGGGCTCTTCCTCGGCGATTCCTCCCGACAAGCGACCTGTAACCTTCTGTAACCCCAAGGAGACCGTATTTAACCGGACAGGCGTGTGAATGGCAAAGTAGGTTTGGGTCAATCAAAATCGCCCATAGAATCCTTGGGGACCCAGGACCTTGAAACGCCTTCTGACCTTCGCGGCCTGCGCCGCCCTGCTGACCGCCTGTTCGCCGCAAAAGCCGGCCGAGCCGGCCTCGCTGGCCAAGTACAACGTCGACGCCTTGGACGTGAAGCACTTCATGGCCCAGGTCGTCGACCCGAACTCCGACGCCCTGTGGGCCGCGTCCGGCACGTCGGATACCGCCAAGGGCGTCGTGGACAACTACCCGAAGACCGACGCCGGTTGGGAGTTGATGCAGTCGCAGGCCGCCGTCCTGATCGAGGCGGGGAACGCCCTGCAATTGCCCGGCCGCCCGCGCGCGCCGGAAGCCGACTTCGACAAGTTCGCTCAGCAGCTCACCGCCCAGGCGATCCTGGTGAAGGCCGCCGTGGACAAGAAGGACAAGCAGGGCATCTACGACGAAGGCGCGAAACTCTACCTGGTCTGCGTGGCCTGCCACGCCGAATATCTGATCGGTCCGCTGGTCAAGGGCGGCGGGCGCCCCGCCGGGACCTTGCCGAACTTCCCGGCTGACGTCGAAGCCAAGCAGAAGGCGTACGTCGCCGTCCACGGACCCGAGGCGCCGGTCACGAAGGTCCCGCAACTGGATGGCGACAACATTCCCAAGTGATCTGACGGCTCGCTAAGGCGGCGCTGGCGGTTGAGGGACCGCCGCCGCCATTCTCAACCAGGGTGGTATCCATGACTTTTTCAGTGCGCTTTGGCGCAGCGGGGAAACTCGCGCTCATTTCCAGCGCCGCGGCGCTGACGCTCGGCGCCACAGCGGCCAAAGCTGCAGACGGGGCGGCGGACGCCGCGGCCGGCAATTCGGTCTCCGAACTCGTGGTCACCCGCGGCCTGGAAGAGAGCATTCCGACCCAGCTTTCCAAGTTCGGCACGCGCGTCGACACCATCACCTCCCGCCAGATCGATCTCCTGGGCTATCCGGACGTCGAGCAGATTCTGGCGAAGTCGACGCCCGGGCTTTACATCGCCCCACAGAGCGGCCCGTTCTCCTATTTCGCCGCCAGTGGCGCAGCCTCGGCAAGTACCCGATCAACGACGGGGAGGAGAACCCGCAGGACAAGGGCTATTCCGAGTTCAACGCCGACATCGGCTACAAGGTGAACCCGCACCTGAAGCTGCAGCTCAGCGTCTTCAACCTGACCAACACCAAGGCGGATTCAGCGGCCTATTTCTATGCCGCCCGCCTGAAGGGTGAACCGGCTGAGGGCATCAACGACTTCCAGGTCCACCCGCTGGAGCCGATCTCGGCGGTCGCCAAGGTCAGCTACGTCTTCTAGCCGCCACATCTCTGCGGCTAGACTGTCCCCGAAAAAAGGAACTCCCCGATGCGTAACGCCATCCTCATCACCGCCGCCGTCGCGGCCCTCGCCATCGCCGGCGAGGCTTCGGCCCACGCCCGCCTGCTCTCCGGCACGCCGAAGAATGGCGCCACCGTCGCAGCGCCCAAGGCGCTGACGCTGAAGTACAGCGAGGAGCTGGTTCCGGCCGCTTCCAACGTCAAGGTAGCCACCGCCGCCGGCGCCGCGGTCGCCACCGGTCCGCTGGCCCTCGACAAGACCAAGAAGGTCGTGACCGTGCCGATCACCAGCGCGCTGGCCGCCGGCCCCTACCGGGTGACCTGGCACATGAAGACCGAAGACGGCCACGAAACCGACGGAGCCTTCGCCTTCACCGTGAAGTAGCCGCCCAGAGCGCGCGGCGGATTTAAGCGGAGCCTTAAGGCCGCTGCGGAGTTACGGTCGGAGCTTCACCGGCGGAACTCCCATGGCCGACTCTGATAAAAGCGCCCCGTCCGACTCGCACGGGCGCAATTCGCCCGACGACATCAAGCATCCGGATAGGCCCAAGCTCCTGCAGGTGCTGGGTCCGGGCCTGATCACCGGCGCCTCGGACGACGACCCCTCCGGCATCGCCACCTATTCGCAGGCCGGCGCCCAGTTCGGGTTCGGCCTTAGCTGGGTGATGCTGTTCTCCTGGCCGTTGATGTGCGCCATCCAGGAGATCGCCGCGCGGATCGGCCGGGTCACCGGGCGTGGCATCGCCGGCAATCTGAAGCAGCACTATCCGACCCCGGTCGTCTATTCGATCGTCTTCCTGCTGGTGGTGGCCAACGTCATCAACATCGGCGCCGACCTGGGCGCCATGGGCGCGGGGCTGAAGCTGCTGATCGGCGGACCGCAGCTGCTCTACGTCGCCGCCTTCGGCCTGGTCACCGTGCTGCTGGAGGTGTTCTCCCGCTACTCGCGCTACGTCTCGATCCTCAAGTGGCTGACGCTGTCGCTGTTCACCTATGTCGGCGTCGCCTTCGTGGTCCACATGCCCTGGCTGGAGGTCGCCAAGAGCCTGGTGATCCCGCAGATCACGCTGACGCCCGCCTATATGACCGTGGTCGTGGCGATCCTTGGCACCACCATCAGCCCCTACCTGTTCTTCTGGCAGGCCGAGGAAGAGGTCGAGGAGGTCAAGGAACGTCCCGACGCCAAGCCGCTGGAGCGCGCGCCGGAGCAGGCCGCGCCTGAGTTCAAGCGCATCCGGATCGACACCTACATCGGCATGGGCATGTCCAACCTAGTGGCCCTGTTCATCATCCTGACCACGGCGGCGACCCTGCACGCCCACGGGGTCACCGATATCCAGACTTCGTCCCAGGCCGCTGAAGCCTTGAAGCCCATCGCCGGGCCCTTCGCCTTCACGGTCTTCGCCATCGGCATCATCGGCACGGGTCTGCTGGCGCTGCCGGTGCTGGCCGGATCGTCAGCCTATGCGGTGGGCGAGACCTTCGGCTGGCACGTCGGCCTGTCGCGCAAACCCTATCGGGCCAAGGCCTTCTACTGGACCATCGCCATCGCCACGGCGCTGGGCGTGGTGCTGAACTACAGCCCGATCGATCCGATCAAGGCGCTGTTCTGGAGCGCGGTGATCAATGGTGTCGTCGCGGTGCCGGTGATGGGGCTGATGATGCACCTCTCCAGCAACAAGGCGGCCATGGGCGAGTTCAAGCTCGGCCGCGGCCTGAAGATCGTCGGCTGGCTCGCCACCCTCGTCATGGCCGCCGCCGCGGTGGGCCTGTTCGCGACCTGGGGGCAGTAGGGCGACCTACACTCCCTTCCGTCGTCGTTCCCGGCCTTGTGCCGGGAACCTATGAACTCCGAGGCAGAGCAGTATGCGCGGCCGCGCCGTGCTTAGACAGTGACGGCGGCGATCATGGGTTCCCGGCACAAGGCCGGGAATGACGATTGATAAGATGGTGGTTGAGCGCGCGCTCAGTGCTCCAGGTGCAGCCGCAGCGACAGCACATCCACCGGCCCGCGGTCGCGGTTGTAGGCGGGGCTGCCGACCAGCTGGTTGTCGAAGCTGAGCGTGACGCCCTTGGCGAAACCGACCGCGTAATAGGCCTCAACAATGTGCTCGTCGCCCGGGTGGGGAAGCAGGCCGTCGCCGACCAGGATGCCCAGGCCGCCGGCGTTCAGATAGCGCTGGCCGGCCGCCGAGAGCTGGTTGACCACCGCCACGACGCCCACCGTGTCGCTCCTGCGCCCCCAGCGGGCGCCGGAGACCGAGACCCCGGCCTGGGCCGTGCGGTCGATGTCGGTGTATTCGTAGGACTCCTGGCCGCCGTCGTCCCAGCCGAGGCGCCCGAAGACGCCCACGCCCTCGGCCACCTCCTGCTCGACGTTCAGATAGACGCCGGGCCGGCTGCGGTACTGGCGGACGAGCGCGGTGTCGGCCGGACGCCCGGTGGCCAGCGCCAGGCGGGTGGCGTCGTCGTAGCTGCCCATGCCGCCGCGGGTGACGAAGCCCGCCAGCCGCACCGCGCCCGGATGGCCGTCCCAGCTGAACCTGCGCTCCGCCTCGCCGACCATCTGGAACTGGCTGAAGTCTGAGGTCAGGACGGCGTTGTTGGGCACGATGGAGAGGTCGAACACACCCGCCCGCCAGGCCCAGTCACCGCGGTACCACTCGGCCGCCGCGCCATAGGTGTAGCCCCAGGCGTCGGCGGCGTAATCGAAGCTGCCAGCGGTGATCGCGCTCCAGTTCAGGAAGTCGCCGCGCGGGTCGTGGGCGTATTTGTTGGTGTCGAAGATGTCGGTGACGTTGAGCTTGCCGGCGGTCAGCACGAGTCTGTCTTTAGTCCGGCGCTCTCCGAGCGCATTGAGGTCGGCCTCCTGGTCGTCGGCCTCGCCGCCCAGGTCGATCGTCTGGCGGACGAACAGCCGCGCGATCCGGGCATAGGCATGGGCGCGGCCCACCTTGGCCCCGTCGCCGTTCACATAGCCCGCGGCGCCCAGGGTGTTGTTGGGGGCATAGCCCTCGTACATCTCCAGGTTCCCCCAGATCTCAGCTCCGGCCCAGGGCCGCACACCGGCGTAGAGCGTGGCGTCCACCGTGTTGCCGGTCGTGGCCTGCGGCTTGAAGCTGTTGGGGCCCTGGAAGGCGCTGTGGAACGGCGGGTAATATTGCAGGATGTCTGTGGCCTGGATGTGCCAGGCCCAGGTCTCGGGCGTGACCGGCGCCTTCTCATCGCTACCCGCCGCCGGCTGTTGTGGCTGAGCATCCTGCGCCCAGGCGTGGGCGCCGCCGCTGAGCGCCAGCAGGATCGCCAGGCTGGACGCCCGGCCGCACAGCCGCGAGACGCCCCGGGGTTGGATCGTGCGCATGATCGGTCTCCCCCAAGATTGGGCGATCACTCAAATTCAGTGACGCTTGTTTGGTTGCCGAGACGGCCGGCTATCGGTGACAAACTGATGAAGATCATATCCCCCCGGGCAGGATGTGCGGCGGTTGACCTATCCCCCTCGGGAGGATAGGTCAAGGCGTATGGTTCACGTCGTCCATGCGACCCATCCAGACATCATCAAACGGCTCCGGCGCGCGGAGGGACATCTGCGCAACGTCATCGGCATGATGCAGTCGGACCGTCCCTGCATGGACATCGTCCAGCAGCTTCACGCCGTCGAACGCGCCGTCGCGGCGGCCAAGAAGGCTCTGGTACACGACCACATCGACCACTGCCTCGCCCATGCCGTCGAGGACAGCGCCAAGGCCCCGCAATCGGCCATCGACGAGTTCAAGGAAATCACCAAGTACCTGTGACTGCGGGCGCGCGGGCGAGTTGCGGCCCGGTCCATGAAACTCTCGTGACAGGGCGGACTACCGCCTTGACAGGACGCGCCGAGGGGCTCATTCCGCGCCCTGTCGAATATCCTCCCTGGGAGGATGGTCCGATGCAGCGGAACTTGAACCCAAATGCCAAGCGACAGTCCCAGTCGATCTAACGCGCCGCGGAGGGCGTCCGGCAGGGCCTAAAGGCTCGACCCGTGACGCCCGCCGGCGGCGTTCCACGAGGTTAAGTAATGGCAGTGAAGTCGTCAGGCCGGCCCGGATCGCGCCCGCTCGCCGAGGCCCCGCACAGCGGCGGCAGCGTCGCGGCGGCCGGCCGGTCCACGGCGGTCCTCGACTCCGCCCACATCGGCGACATCCAGGGTGCGTTCGGCACCATCCACCTCGACGACGACGCGCCGCGCGCCGGCTGGCGCGCGCGCCTCGCGACCCTGCTCGCCATCGTCGGGCCGGGCCTGATCGTCATGGTCGGCGACAACGACGCCGGGGCCTTCGGGACCTATACCCAGGCCGGTCAGACCTATGGCACGAGCCTCTTGTGGGTGCTGCTGTTGCTGGTGCCGGTGCTCTACGTGAACCAGGAGATGGTGCTGCGTCTGGGCGTGGTGACCGGCGTGGGCCATGCCCGCCTGATCCTGGAACGCTTCGGCAAGTTCTGGGGCGCCTTCAGCGTCATCGACCTCTTCATCCTCAATGCCCTGACCATCGTCACCGAGTTCATCGGCATCAGCCTGGGCCTCGACTATCTGGGCCTGCCGAAGATCCCGGGCGTGCTGCTGTCCGCCGCCGTGATCGTGGCCGCCGCCAGCACCGGGTCTTTCAAGCGGTTCGAACAGGTCTGCATGACCCTGGTGGCCGGCTCCCTGCTGCTCGTTCCGATCGTGGTCATGGTCCACCCGACGTTCGGCCAGGTGGCGCACGACTTCATCGTCCCAGGGATGCCGGCGGGTTCGGACCTGTCGAAGGTGGTGCTGCTGATCATCGCCATCATCGGCACGACCGTCGCGCCCTGGCAGCTGTTCTTCCAGCAGTCCTACATCATCGATAAGCGCATCACGCCGCGCTTCATGAAGTACGAGAAGATCGATCTCTGGCTGGGGATCGTCATCGTCATTTACGGCGCCGCCGCCATCATCGCCTTCACCGCCGCCGCCTTCGCCGGCCATGCCGAATTCGGCAACTTCACCGACGCCGAAGGGGTCGCCAGGGGCCTGTCCAAGTACGTCGGCAAGACCGCGGGCGTGCTCTTCGCCCTGTCCCTGATCGACGCCTCGATCATCGGCGCCGCCGCCGTCGGCCTTTCGACCTCTTATGCGCTCGGCGACGTGCTCGGCCTGAAGCACTCCCTCCACCGCAAGATTTCCGACGCCAAGGGCTTCTATCTGATGTTCGCCGGCGTGCTGCTGGTCTCGGCGATCATCGTGCTGATCCCGGGCAGCCCGCTCGGCCTGCTCACGGTCGGCGTGCAGGTGTTGGCCGGCGTGCTTCTGCCGTCGGCGACCGTCTTCCTGCTCCTGCTCTGCAATGACAGCCAGGTGCTGGGGCCCTGGGTCAACGGCCCGATCCTCAACGCCTTCACCTCGGCGATCATCGCCATACTGGTCGTGCTCTCGCTGATCCTGACCGCCGGGGTGATGTTCCCCGACATGAGCGCGCGGATGGTCATCGACATCCTGATCGGCGGCGGGGCCGCGTTCGCCGCGGCGGGCGCCGGCTTCCTGATCCACCACCGTCTGCGCCCGCCGCAGGATGCGCCGCAAGCGATCGACCGGTCGGGACGCTCCAGCTGGCGGATGTCGCCACTCGCCCTGCTGACCGCGCCCAAGCTTTCCGCCGGCAGCCGCATCGGCCTGACGGTGCTCAGGACCTATCTGCTGATCGCCATGATCCTGGTCATCGTGCGCGTGGTCCAGCTGGCCCTTGGACACGGGAGCGCTTCGACCTAAAATGCCCGACATCGCCGGCCCAACCCGCCGCAGGTCCTTTGAAAGAACCCGCGTGAACACCGCTCCAGGTGCTCTGACGTCCGAAACCGAGTTCTCGCTTTCGTTGCTTCTGCGGCGCGTGGTGGTGGACGCTCAGGACAAGTCGCTGGCGCGGCTTGAGGACGTCATCGTCAAGCTGCGCGACGATGAATATCCACTGCTGTGGGGCCTGGTCATCCGGGTCGGCGCAAGCCGCCTGTTCGTCGCCATCGCCGATGTGGTGAGCATCGATGCGACGTCCATCCGCCTGCAAAGCGCCAGGCTCGACCTGAGGCCTTTCACCCGGCGCGACGGCGAGGTGCTGCTCAAGGAAGATGTCCTGGGCCACCGTCTGATCGACATCGCCCACAGCGCGTTGGTGAAGGCCTATGACATCCGGCTGAAGGCGACGCCTGAGGGCTGGGCCGCCACGGGCCTCGACGTCCACAAGCACAGCTGGTTCCACTTCGGCGCCCACGAGCACCATCCCGCGCGGGACTGGCATGCCTTCCTGCTGTTGCTGGGCAATCAGAGGGCGCTCCAGTCGCTTTCAACCTCGACGTGGATCGGCCGCCTGAAGCCTGCGCAGATCGCCAAGATCATCGAGGCGGCCTCGACCCGGGAACAGGACGCGCTGCTCGCCCAGGTCCATTCGGACCCGGAACTGGAAGCCGACGTCTTCGAGGAACTGGACGAGGCCAGGCAGACGCAACTGCTCAAGAACCGCAGCGATCAGGACGTCGCCGACGTGCTCTCGCGGATGCGGGCGGACGATGTCGCCGACGCGGTCATGGAGCTGCCGCAGGCCCGCCGCCTGAAGGTGCTTGAGTTGCTGCCGCCGGCGCAGAACACCAAGGTCCTGGCCCTGCTGGGCTACAACCACGCCACCGCCGGTGGCCTGATGGGGACGGATTATCTGGCGGTCTCCGAAGATCGCAGCATCGCTGCGGCCCTCGACATGCTGCGCACGGCGACGACCCAGCAACCCGAGGCCCTGGCCACGATCCACAGCCTGCGCGCCGACGGGACGCTGGGTGGCACGCTGAGCCTGGTCCGCGCGCTGCAGCTTGATCCGGCGGCCCTTCTGCGCGACGTCGCTGACCCGGACCCGGTGGTGGCCTCGCCCGAAGACGACATCATCGCGGTGACCACCCGCATGGCCGACTTTAATCTGATGACGCTGCCGGTCCTCGACGCCGAAGGGCGCGTGCTGGGCATCATCACGGTGGACGATGCGCTGGAGGCGGCGATCCCCGCCGACTGGTACCGCCGCGAGCCCGGCGAAACCGCCGTGCGCCCGCGCGCCGTGGACCGTCGGCAGGCCTAGAGCTTCAGCCCGAACCGCGGCCCCACGGCGGTCATGCCGAGGTAGAGGGCGATGGTCACGACGCAGCCCGCGCCCAGGGCCGCCCAGAACGGCACGCCGCGCTTCATCAGGGCCGGCATCAAGAGGAACATCGGCAGGGACGGCAGGACGTACCAGAAGGTCGCCCCCACATGGGCTTCCATGCGCGCCGGATCGCCCGTATCGCGCCACAGCCAGATCATCCCCAGGATCGAGATCAGCGGCAGGGAGGCGATCAGGGCGCCGGCGCCCGGCCAGCGTTTGGCGGTCTCCGAGACGATGGCGATGATCACCCCGGAAATCACGGCCTTGAGGATCAGATAGAGCATGACGCCCTATTTCTTCGGGTCGGTGAGCGCCGTGTAGGTCAGCTGCGGTGTGATCACCCGCACCTGGGGCGTGCCGCCGGTGGGGACCGAGCCGTTCAGGTTCTGGATCATGCCGACGAAGATCACGTCGTTGGTCGGGTCGATCCAGAACCAGGTCCCGAAGGCCCCGCCCCAATAGAAGGTGTCCTTGCCCTGCAGGGTCGGCACCTTGGACGGGTCCTCGATCACCGCGAAGTCGAGGCCGAAGCCGACGCCCGGCTGGTCGGGGCCGTAGA
Source organism: uncultured Alphaproteobacteria bacterium (assembly GCA_903822175.1). Taxonomy (GTDB): domain Bacteria; phylum Pseudomonadota; class Alphaproteobacteria; order Caulobacterales; family Caulobacteraceae; genus Phenylobacterium. The sequence goes on along the minus strand of CAIJOB010000018.1, from coordinate 78,585 downwards.
GATCGACCATGACGCCCGGCTGCAGCACCGAATTGCGCATCAGCTTGACGGTGTCGGCCTTCACATAGCGTCGGCCGTTCGCGATGCCGCCGTTCAGCACCATCTGGCAGAACTTCCAGTAGTCCTCGGTGGTGGAGGAGAGGCCGCCGGAGCCGGAGAGGAAGCTGGGCTTGGTCGACGGGTCACGCCCGCCGCCCGGAGGCGTCGGCGCGGAGACGATCTTGCCGTCCTTGTAGGTGTTGATCTTGGCGATCCGGCCGACCTTTTCGCGGGCCACCCAGAAACCGGTGTCGGCCATGCCGAGCGGCCCGAAGAGGTGCTCCTGCATGAACACATCCAGCGTCTGGCCGCTGAGCTTCTGGACGATGTAGCCCTGGATATCGACGCAGGGCCCATAGGCCCAATCGGTCCCCGGCTGGCTGTAGAGCGGCATCTTCGCGAGCGTGTCGATCATCCCCTGCAGGTTGCCGCGGCCGAAGTTCAGCGGCGCGTAGTCGGCGAGCACGCCGAAGCCCGCCGTGTGGCTCATCACCTGGGCCATGGTCTGCGGCGTCTTCAGGTCCTGCACGGAGCCGTCTTTGGCCTTGACCTTGAGGTTCTTGAACTCGGGGATGTGGTGATCCAGCCGGTCGGTCAGCTTCCACTTGCCCTGTTCCCACAGCATCATCATGGCGATGCCGATGGTCGGCTTGGTCATCGAGGCGATGCGGAAGATGGTGTCCTTCTGCATCGGCGCGCCGCTGTCGAGATCGCGTTTCCCGTAGGCGTCGAAGTGCACGACCTTGCCGTGCCGCGCGACGAGCGTGGTCACGCCCGCCAGCTTCTGGTCGTCCACCAGGCCGTGCATGGCGGCGTTGAGTTTCGCCAGGCCAGCGCTGGAAAACCCGACGCTCTCCGGCGGCGACAGCGCGATGTCGGCGAAGGCCTCGCGCCCGATCAGCGAGGCGCCCGCAAACGCGGCGCCGGCGGCCATCAGGCCTCTGCGGTCCAGATGCATGTTCGTTTCCCCGTGCTTGGTTTTCTTGGCCGCTACTTCGGCGGCTTCACGCCCGCGTCCTTCAGGTCCTTGTCGATGTCGTGCGTGTAGAGGCTGTCCTTGGGCCGGACGATGTAGCGGCCGTGGCAGCCGTAGCAGGCGTCGTACATGGCGCTGCCGGCGTCGTTGGTCTTGTCGTGGTTCTTGGCCTGGGCCGCGGTCATGCCGGCCAGGCCCGCGTTGGTCAGCTGGATCGCGTACTTCATCCAGGGCCCGTTGGGGTCGCGGGCGCGGCCTTCCATCTGCAACAGGTTGCCGGCCTCGACCATCTGGGCGGCGCTATCCAGCGTGATCTTCCAGTTCTCGTCGTCCTTGGAGACGCGGTCGTGGGCGCCGCCCTCGTCGTCCACCTCGCCGCTGCGGGCCCAGAAGGCCTCCGCCGCCGGATTGACGATGTGGCGCATGACATCCTTGGTCCCCAGCAGCACGCGCCCGGGCGCCAGGATCGGCGGGATCGGGCCCACCATCGTCGGCGCGGGCTTGGGCGCGGGCGGGATCGCCGGGTCGGAGCCGGGCGGGGTCTGGGCGAGGGCGGGGAGCGCGCAGGCCAGCACCAGGCTCGTGATCAGCAGTGACGTCCGGCGCATCGCATCCCCCTTTGATTTGCGGGGGAGTTTAGGCGGGAGCCGGGCGCGGCGTAAGCCCTCTCCCGCGAAGGGAGAGGGCCTCAGTCGCTAGTACCCGTGGATCACCAGGTCGGCGATCAGGCCGGTGGCGGCGGCCATCAGCACGAAGTTGCCGTCGGCGTAGATCCAGCGGTAGCCGGGGGGCGGCGGACGCAGGCCGTAGTAACCCCAGTCCTGCACGTAGTAGCCGCGATAGCCGACCGGGACGTAGGTCCCGCGGCGCCAGCCGAAGTGGCTGACCGGGCGATAGCCGTAGCCGGGGGCGAACCACATGCCGGGGCGCACGCCGTGGAAGTCGCGCCACTCGGTCCGGCCCCGCCAGCTGTCGGCGCGGGCGCGGTCGTAGCGCAGGTCGCGGCGGTCCTGGTTGAGCTCGCGGTGGTCGCGGTTGAGCTGGGCTTGTTCGCCCGGGCCGACGCGGCCATCCCGCTCGGCGGCGCGGCGGTCGTGGTTCAGGTCGCGGCGGTCTTCGTTGAGTTCGCGCCGGTCGTCCTGGCGTTCGGTCGGCTGGGCGGACGCGGCCATCGGGGCGGCCACGCAGGCCAGCGCCACGGCGGCGTAGAGCAGATGTTTCATGGTGGGTTCCTCCTCCTTGAAGGTGTCGAGGACCCCAGAATGTCGCAGGCGCTCTGAACCTGATCCGAACGCGGCTGTTCAGGCGCCGTTTAGGGTTTCGGCGCGGCCGCCTGGCCGACCAGCTCGCCGACCGCGAGCGCCGAGGACTGGGCGGCTGGAGCCGTGGCGGGCAGCGGGTCCGGCCCGATCCCGATCAGCAGGAACAGCGTCAGGAGTCCGCCCGCGCCCACCGCCGCGGCGGCGATCAGCGGGGTCAGGCGCAGCTCTGGGCGTCGGCCTGGCGCGGCGACGATCGACGCCATGATAATCGGGGCCGTCTCTGGCTCGACCGGTGCGGGGACCACGCGCGGCTCGTCAGCTTCGAAGGCCTCGACTCCCATTCCCAGCACCGTCCGCGCGCGGGCCACCCGCAGCGGGGCCTGGGGCATGGTCGGCCAGGCGCTGGTGCGCGCGAAGGGGTTCTGCTCGTCGTGGAGGAACGGGGTCATGGCGTCCTCACCAGACGAACGGGATCAGGCGCTTGGTGCGGGTCATGTAGGCCCGGTAGGGCTCGCCGATGCCCTCAGCCAGCGCCTTCTCCTCCACCGCGATGCGGATCAGGTAGCTGGCCAGCATGCCGCCGCCGACGATGACGGGGCCCAGGCCGTAGCGCAGGGAAAGCCCGATGCCGATCCCCTCCAGCGCCCCGCCCGTATAGGAGGGATGGCGAAGCCAGCGGTACGGGCCGGTGTCGACCACCTTCTGGTCGCCGCTCACGTGCACGACATAGGTGAAGTACTGGCCAAGCGTATGGACGGCCCAGACGCGCAGGGCCGCGCCGAAGACGGCGACGAGAGGTCCCGCCCAGAGCGCCCAGACGCCCAGCCTCGGCGGCGGCGGATGGCCCGCGGCCCACAGCGAGAAAGCCGTGAAAAAGGCCCCGCCCTGCAGCAGGACGATGACGAAGAGGCTGCCGTTGTCGCGCCGATCCGCCGCCTCACGCCGCCGGCGGCCGGCATAGGCCTCCACGGCCATCATCAGGCCGACCAGCAAGAGCGGCATATAGTGGTTGGGGCCCATCGCCCGTCGCGCTCCGGCCCTAGGGCTTGGGCGGCGTGTAGAGCTCGATCGCGTTCCCCTCCGGGTCGGCGATGAAATAGGCCGCGTTCGGGATCACCGTGCGCGCCTTGACGCCCTGGGTCTCCAGCCAGTCGGCCAGGCCCTTGGCGTTGGGCACGCCCAGGATGATGCGGCCCATGGCGTTAGGCCCGGGCTGGCGCGCCGGCGACTTGAGCAGCGCGACGATCGCCGCGTCCGGTCCGCTCCCATAGCCCATGATATATTCGCGGGGGCTGCCGTCCGCCGCCTTGATGGTGTTGGTCAGCGTCATGCCGAGCTTGGCCGAGTACCAGGCCTTCTGCGCCTCCAGGTCCATGACGTTCAGGCCCGCGCCATCCACCTTGTGCGGCTTCAGCTCGGGTGGCGGTCCTTCTGCAAAGGCCACGCCCGCGCTCAGCGCCACGCCTGCGGCCATCGCCGCCATCATCCAGGACTTCATCTGTGCTTCCCCGTTTCCCGCCGGTCATCCTGGCGGGTTCTGAAGCCCTGGCAAGGCAGGGTTCTAAAATCCAGTCGATCCGGCGCCTTTCCAAAGCTTCACTTTGGCGTCGCCGCCGCCCGTGCCAGCCTTCCGGCCGGAGGGACCCCGCCATGCTGAAATCCGCGCTCGCCGCGCTCGCCCTGTTCGTCATCGCCGCTCCGGCGTTCGCCCAGACGCCTCAGCCGGCGCCGGCCGCGCCGGCCAAGCTGCTCAGCGTCGACAGCCCGCTGCGCGAACTCGTCCTCGACGCCCGCACGCGCCCGATCATCGACAAGCACCTGCCGGGCTTCGCCGACCGGATGATGTCGGATCCCGATGTCGGCGGCATGTTCGGCGGCGTCAGCCTGGCCGGCCTGGAGCATGACCCGCACATTCGGGGCGTGACGCCCGAAGCCCTCGCCAAGATCGGCGCCGAGCTCGCCGAAGCGCAGAAGGCTGCGCCGCAGGGCTGAGCTAGCGCCTAGCTGTCCAGCCGCGGGTCGGCTTCGGCCATGATGTGTTTGTAGATCACCGTCGCCATGCCGCGGACGTTGCGCGAGGCGGTCTCCAGGGCGACGTCACCGACCAGGCTCGCGCCTTGGGCCGACATTTCGTCCAGCTCATCGGCGATCTCGATGAGCTTCTGATAGACGGCGATGTCGGTCGTGTGGGCCATGGGTGACCACCCCTACAGAGCCGGCTAGGCTCTCGGCAAGCGCCATGCGGCGCCGTCCAGGAGGCGAGGCGAGCCCATGACCGGTCAGCCGAAGGTGGTCTCGGCCCAGTTCGTGCTCGCCGTTCCGAGCCTCATCGAAGCGCAGGCCTATTGGTGCGGCGTGCTGGGGTTCGAGGCGTTGGAGAGCCCAGACGGCTGGCTGTTCCTCAGCCTCGATGGCTATCGGGTGATGCTGGGCGAATGCGCCGACGACCTGGCGCCCGCGGCGCTCGGGTCGCACAGCTACTTTGGCTATTTCACGCTTGAAGATGTCGACGCCTATGCCGCGGCCATCCTTGCGCGCGGGGCGATCGTGCTCTCCGGTCCGGCCGACAAGCGCTGGGGGATGCGCGAGCTGGGCGTGGCCACGCCCGCCGGCCACCGCATGATGTTTGCAAAGCGCCTGGATTGAAACCTGGGGTTGGCGCCGGTTCAGCACTCGATAACCACGAAAATTCACCGTGAATTGAGAGGCTAAGCGGTAGTGACGCTGCTGTGAAAGACCGCGAACCTCAGATCCTGGCGATCGCCGCCGCGCCGTTTCGGATGATGCGGCTGGTTTCGGCCCTGGTCGTGCTGACCTGCGTCGTGATCTTGGTCGCGCCGCTGTCGATGCGCGCCAGCGTGATTTCCGACAAGCCGTTCGTCGATCTGCTGGCCTTCTACGGCGCCACCTGCGGCGCCTATGGGGTGCTGCCGTTCGTGCGCAGGGGCGACATCGCCATGGTGGCCATGTGGGTGGTGCTGGGCGTCGGCGTCGCGCCCTGCTTCTCCGGCCAGGAGCTGTCGCCGGCCCACATGTTCGGCGGCATGGCCGGCGTCTTGATGGCGGCCGGGCCGATCTACCTCGCCCGCTTCCGCCAGGTCGCCCAGGGCGACATCCGCCTCTACCGCCGCCGCGAGACCGAAGCGGGGGCGTAAGAGATTCCGCTCATCCCGGGCTCTTTTTACTTCAACCCCTGCAGCCACCGGATCACCGCCGCTTCCAACGCGATGCGTTTCCCGCTCCAGCTGTGGTCGGTGGCCTCGTGGATCGTGGTCAGTTGCGTGTCGCCGCGTTTGCGCAGGTTCGCCGCCAGCGCGTCAGACATGGGCGCCAGGCCGTCGTCCGAGGTCAGGATGAGCAGCGGCATCTTCGCGAGCCCGGGCGCGGCGGCGGCGAAGCTTGCGTCGCCCAGGGTCCCCAGTTCGGCGGCCAGGCTCTCCGGCGTCACCCCCGCCAGGGTCTCCATATTCTCCCGCGCGGTTTGCAGGCGCGTGGCGAGCGGGGCGTGGGCGAGGAAGCCCAGGTCCGCCGAGGAGATCATCACGGCCCCGGCCAGTCCCGGATCGCCGCCGGCGGTCACCGCGGTGACGCCGCCGCCCATGCTGTGGCCCGCCAGGACCAGCTTCCTGGTGTCGATGCCGAACTTCGCGGCGTTGGCAGGATCGCGGACATAAGCCAGCACCGCTTTCGTGTCGGCGAGGTTGCCGCGGAAGCTGTAGGTCCCCGGGCTGCCCCAAGATCCGCGGTAGTTGAACGTCACGCAGTTCCAGCCGGCGCGGCGGATCGCCTGCGCCAGGTCCAGGTTCTTCTCATTGCCCGGCAGGCCGTGCAGCAGCACCACCGTGGGATGGACGCCAGCGCCAGAGGCCAGGTAGGCCACGCCATTGATCTCCACCCCGCCCGACGGGATGTGCAGCACCTCCATCCGCGCCGGATGGGCCTTGTCGGCCGGCGGGTCGGTGAAGACCGCCGCGGGGATGTCCGGATGGCCGGTCGCCTTGGCGTCTGCCGCCAGGGGCAGGGCGCTCAGCGCAAGCGCCGCCATCAGTCCCGTCACGATCAATCGCCGCATGCCGCTCTCCAGCCTTTGATTTACGATGTACATTAAACCACAACCCAGGAACTTCTTCTAGCCTGCTCTTGTCCCAGACGTCAGCGTCCCGCCGCCGCGCGGACCGCTTCCTCATGCCGGGCGCCGGCCAGGATGTTGGGGAGGGAATAGTTCCCTTCGTGGCAGGCGTGCTCGTACATCGGCCTGGTCGTCCGGTACCAGGAGAACTCGGCCATCCACGGGGCGGTGAAGACCTTCGGATCGATCACCGTAAATTGGTAGAGAAGTTCCCGGTCCGAGACCGGCGTGAAGCGCTCGACCACGATCGCCTCGCCGGACACGATCAGGAAGGGGGCGAGCCGGAACCGGTCGTCGTCGGGTTGGCCCACGGTCTCGACGACCAGGGTGTCGCCCTCCCAGCGGCCGATGCTGTCGCCCATCCGGCCCCAGAGCGCCTTGGGCCCGTGCTTGTCGGTAATCGGCACGACGCGCAGGTCGTCGCCGTATTCGGTATGGATCGCCACCGAGTCGCGGGTGCGGATGAGCTGCAGGACGTTCTCGAAATTGAAGCTCGCGATCGGCGGCTGGCCGAGCCCCACCAGGCAACGCTCGCCGTTGGGACGCTGTTCGGGATTGTCCAGCACCTCCGGCGGCGCTTCGGTAGAGTCGACCTCCTTCCGCGCGGCGGGCGTGTAGGGCAGCTTTCCCCCGGCGGGCTGGACCAACGCGCGGGTGCGGAACTGGCCGCGCACGACCGGCAGGCCCTCCACCTTGGCCATCAAGTCCGGCACCTCGGGATCGAGGGCCATGGAGAAGAAGTCCGACATGGCCTTCTCCTCGGCGGCCGCGACCAGCTTGGCCTGGCTCGCAGACACCACGAGATCCGGCGTCTTGTCCGGCGCTTCCATGACCAGCACGAAGTTGGCGGTCCAGGTTCCCTCCAGCGTCGGCCGCTGGCCCTTGGGCGCGGGTCCGGCGGCGGCTGCGCAGGCGATCGCGGCGGCGCACAGCGCCACGCCGGCTGAAATCCTCGTCCTCATCGCTAGCCCCTTGCGCCGGGGCGTCAGTTGCTCGTGGGCGAACAACGTTCGCGCGGCGCTCGCGCCATGCCTAGCGCGTCTCGCCCCACGGGTAAGCTGCACATTTTTGACGCCCCGCCTTCGCTGCGCGCCGCAGCGTCGGCCTCGCAACCCTACCGACAATTCATTTGTGTTGGGGCGCCGGGCGAAACAGGTTCGGCCGACAGTTCGTAAGCCGCAAGATGGGATGTCATGCGAAAGTGGATAGGGGCCGCCACCGCCGTGGCCGGCATGGTGTTTGCCGTCGCTTGGCCTTCGCTGGCGCTGAGCCACGCGGCGCCTGGGGCGGAACCGGTGCGGACCCACGTCACCGCAAACGGCCTGGTCGCCGACCTCTACGTGCCCGCCGACGCCAAGGGCCGGACGCCCGCCGTGATCGTGCTGGGCGGCTCGGAAGGGGGCCTGGGCGCAGCGGCGGCGCGTGACGCCCGGCTGCTCGCCCAGCACGGCTATGTCACGCTGCAGCTGGCCTATTTCGACGCGCCGGGGCTGCCGAAGGACCTCGGCCTGATCCCGCTGGAATACTTCAGGACAGCCGTCGACTGGCTGGGCGCCCAGCCAGGCGTCGACCCGCGGCGGATCGGCCTGGAAGGCGGATCCATCGGCAGCGAGGTGGCGCTCGCGGTCGCGGCGCATGATCGGCGGATCAAGGTCGTGGTGGCGACCATGCCGACCGGCGTCGTCTGGCCCGGCATCAGCCACACCTCGGGCGATCCGCCGTCCACCTTCACGCTCGGCGGCAAGCCGCTTCCATACCTGCCCTACGGCGGCCCGTTCACCTCGGTCTTCGACCTCTACGCCAAGGGCCTCAAGGCGCTCGACCAGCACCCCGACGCGGTCATCCCCGTCGAGCGCATCGCCGTTCCGGTGATGTTGGTCTGCGGCAAGTCCGACACCCTTTGGCCCTCGTGCCCCATGGCCGAGCAAGTGGCCGCGCGCCTGACGGCCAGGCGCTTCAAGCCGCCGGTCGAACTGCTGGAATACGCCGACGCCGGCCACGCCGTGTTTGGCGGAAGCTGGAACCCAGACGCTGCGACCGCCGCCGGCTGGCTCGAACTTGGGGGCACGCTTGAGGGCAACCGGGCCGCCCGGCAGGCGAGCTGGCCCCGCTCGGTGACCTTCATCGACAAGGTGCTCAGGCCGGACCGCTAAGCCGCCTACGCCACCTCGCGCCGCGCCCCCGCCGCCAGGTGGTTCAGCAGCGCCCTCAGGCGGGCCGGGTGCAGGGGCTTGTGGATGATCGGCACCCGGGCGGCGTCGGCGGCGGCCAGGACTTCGGCGGCCATGTCGCCGGTGACCAGGCAGAAGGCGCGGGGCGCGCCGGGAAGCGCGGCCAGGGTGGCGATGACGCTCAGGCCATCGCGGTCGCCCGGCAGGCGGTAGTCGGCGAGGCAGACGTCGAACGGGGGATTGTCGCGGACCAGCGCTTCCGCCGGGGCCAGATCCTCGGCCAGCGCGACCTCGACGCCCCATTGGCGCAGCAGCAGGCTCGCGCCCTCGCGCACCATGGCGTCATCGTCCACCAGCAGCACGCGCAGGCCCCGCACCAGGTCGGGCGCGGCCATGGTCTTGGCCGGTTTCGCCGGCTGGGCGGCGGGCAGCGCGAAGGAGAAGCGCGAACCTCGGCCCTCCGCTGAAGCGATCTCGATGCGGCTCCCCAGGATGGCGGCGAGCCGCTGGGCGATGGCCAGGCCCAGGCCCAGGCCCTTGCCGCGGTCGCGCTCGGGATTTCCGATCTGCACGAACTCGTCGAAGATCCGTGCCTGGTCGGCCCGAGCGATGCCGATGCCGGTGTCGGAAACTTCGATGCAGACACGACCTGCGCGCCGCCGGGCCGCCACCAGCACCCCGCCGGTCCGCGTGTAGCGCAGCGCATTGGTCACCAGGTTCACGCAGATCTGCTCGGTGAGCGCCGGGTCGGCGTCGACCCACAGCTGGGTGTCGCGGAAGCGCAGGTCCAGGCCCTGCTGCTCGGCCACCGGATCGAAATAGCCGGCCAGCCGGTCGAACAGGTCCTGGCAGCTGACCGGCTCGCGGTGGCTCTGCACCACCCCGGCCTCCAGGCGCGAGATGTCCAGCAGGCCGTTGAACAGCTTTTCCATCGCCGCGACGTTGGACTGGATGCGGGACGCCACGTCCTTGGCCTCGTCGTCGAGCGCCAGGGACTGCAGCGAGCCGGAGAACAGCGACAGCGCATGCAGCGGCTGGCGCAGGTCGTGGCTGGCGGCGGCCAGCAACTGCGATTTCGCCAGGTTCGCCTTCTCGGCGCGGACCCGCGCCGCCTCGGCCTCGGCCTTCTCGATCTCCAGGGCGGCCAGCAGGCGGCGGTTCTCGAAGCGGATCGCGAAGCCTTCCTTCAGCTCGCGGTTCTGCACCCGGCAAAACCCGAACAGGATCGCCGAATAGCCGATCGAGGCCAGGCCCAGGACGTCATAGACATATTGCCCGATCAGCAGGAACCGCAGCATGACCAGGCCGAAGATCGCGCCGACGAAGGCGTAGAGGCCGCTGGGGTTATAGGCGTTGCCCGGCACACTGCCGCCGGAGATGCCGTAGAGGCCGCACAGCGTCAGCGCCACGGTGATCGGCTGGCTGGTCTCCATGAACAGGAAGGCGGTTGAGCCCCAGACCCCGCCGGCGATCAGCATGTAGAGGGTGTTAAGCCGGGCCGCCTGCTCCAGCCGCCTGCCGTCGTCGTCGGCCGGGATCCGCCGGTAGCGGGCCACCAGCCACAGGCGGAAAACCTGGGTCGCGATCTGGGCGGCCAGCCAGCCGACGATCTCGGTCCAGGGATTGAAGGGCGCCTGGGTGGCGCACATGTAGACCGTCACCACGCCGGCGGCGGCGAAGCTGTTGCGGATCTGCTGGAAGAGGGTGCGGATGCACTCGGCGCGCACCGGGTCGATGGTCAGGCCGCTGTTGAGGTCGGCCGTCGTGGCTGTCATTGGGGCGGCGGCCTCAGCCGTCACCCGATGAGCCCGAGCTGGCGCGCCTTCAAAATGGCCTGCACCCGGCCGTCCACTTCCAAGAGGTGGAAGATCTCGGTCAGGTGGGCGCGCACCGTGCGCGGCGCGATGCTCATCCGCCGCTCGATCGCCTTGTTGGAATGGCCGTCGGCCAGCAGGGTCAGCACCTCGAGCTGACGCACCGTGATGCCCTCGGCGGCGTGGGCGTCGGCCTGCGCCTCGAACGCCACGCCGCCGGCCAGCACTTCGTCCAGCATCTCGACGATCCGCTCGGGCGCCCAGCTCTTGGAGATGAAACCCGACGCGCCACAGTCGCGGCTGCGCAGGCGCGCGGCGCCGTCCTCGCGCCCGGAGATCATCACCCGGCTGACCAGCGGCGCCCGCTCGGCGATGGCGCGGGCCGCATCGAAGCCGTCGACGTCGGGCAGCAGGATGTCGATGATCGCCAGGTCCGGGTGGCCGCCGTCCAGCGCCGCCAGAGCCTCGGCCGCGGAGTTGGCGGTGCGCAGCGTCCAGTGCGGCCGGTGATGCCTCAGCATGGAGGCGAAGCCGTCCCGGAACAGCGGGTGATCGTCGACCAGAAGCGCCGTGACCATGCCAATCCCCACCTGCCTGAACGCGCTCAACGAGGGTTCCGCGATCGGCCTAAATAGGCAATGGCCTAAATAGGCATGTTCGGTGACCCGAATTCGCCGTCGGGCGCGCCGGAACGCGCGGGTTCAATAGGCCAGCCGGTAGACCTTGGTCGCGGTCCCTGCGAACAACGCCGCCTTTTCGTCGGCCGAATAGCCCTGGGCGATGCGCTTGAAGGCGTTCCACAGGACCGGGTAGGTGCAGGCGCCCATGTCGACCGGGAAGTTGCTCTCGAACATGCAGCGCTCAGGGCCAAAGGCCTCGATGCAGGTCTCGATATAGGGCGCCCATTCGCGGGCCAGCTGCTCCGACGGCGCGCGCGGCTCGGACAGGAACGAGGGGAAGTTGCAGAAGGCCATGGCCAGGCCCCCCAGCTTGACCACCACCTTCGGCGACTTGGCGAGCTCGCGGATGTTGTCGCGCCAGATCCCGAAGCGCTCGTCGAGCCGCCCGGCATAGCTCGCCCGGCCAAGCGGCGTGCCGACGTGGTCGAGCACGATGGTCTGGTCGGGGAAGGCGCGCGCCAGATCGATCAGGTCGGGCAGTTGCGGCTCCAGCAGCCAGGCGTCGAAGGTCAGGCCCAGCGGCGCCAGCTGCGCGAAGCCCTTGCGGAAGGTCGCGTCGAGATAGAGCCCGGCCTCGACGCGGTTCAGCGGCCCCAGCACCTCCTTGTCGTCGTTGTGGGAGGCGGAGTTGCGGATGCCGCGGAAGCGCCCGCCGCCGGCCTTGATATGCGCTTCCAGCACCGGCTTGACCGCGTCGCCGAGCAACAGGTCCGCCTTGGAGACGATGCCGGCGCAGGCGCGGGTCTCGCCATAGAGGCCCGACGCGCTCATCGCCGCGACGCCATTGACGAACTCCGTCTCGCCGACCGGCCTAAGCTCGACCGGGCCGTCGGCGCGGTACATGGCGCCGCACTCCACGAAGACCGTGGCGCGGACGTTGTGGCCGCTGCCGGTGTCGGCCAGCAGTTCGTGCAGCAGATAACGCCGTGCGTCGGCGATCGCCGTCATGAACGGGTGCTCGGCAACCGTCGGTGTGGCGTAATTCCGCTGATCCCACAGGTGGTGGTGCGGATCCACGATCGGCAGATCAGGGTCCAGAATCGGCTCGGCCATGGATCGTTTCCTTCGCGCGCCTCTAAGCGGGCGGCGTGGGGCGATCCTCACCTATCTGCGGGCGTGGCGGCAAACGCAAAAGCGCCGCCAGCCTGCTGGTCGCCTCAGCCCTCGGCGGGCAGGGCGTAGGCGCGCATCGTGCTCGGCAGGCGCAGGGCCTCCCGGGTCGCGTCGCGGAACGTCTGAAAGCGGTCGGCGCGGTCGGCGTTCGCCGCCCATTCCGTCCGGCCCTTATTGTGGACGAGATACTCCATCCCCGAAGGGCTGGTACGCGCGACAACTGCGGCAAAGGCCATGGGTGTCTCCAGCGTTAACGGAGCCGACTGTTCTGTTACGGCTCACCGCGGAGAATTGTTTCAAGAGCTGTGCCGTAACGCGTTCAGCGAGGCGGACCGGCCAGTTTCGCCAGGACGGACGAGCCTTCGGCGGTGATGTCCCAGCCCTCACGGCTGCGCTCGGCCAGACCCAGCTCGACCAGTGCCCGGGCCGCGGAAATGTTGATGAACGGCGTTTCCCCGCCCAGCTTCTTCTTCGCCAGGTTCTGCAGGGCGTTCAGTTGCGCGTCGGTCAGGTCGGCCATGGCGCAACCCTACACGGTTCCGCTCTTAAGAACCTTAGCCTCTCGAGCCGACGATCTTCAGGACCAGGCCCAGGACCGCCATGGCGATGAACACCCACATGGCCAGCGAGAACCCCACGGCCGCCAACAGGCCCAGGACTCGGCTCGACCGCTTGGCCGGCCGGTGTTCCCCGCCTGTGGGCTGATCCCGGGGGTCGCCCCGCGATTGGCCAGGAGGTGGTTCCATCAATCCCCCGCTCACGCCACGTCGCCCCGCGCCCGCTCCGATAGGCGCGCAAGGTCCGATGACTCGCGCCTGACAGCGTCTGTGAATAAGGGGCCACGTCCGCGCGCGCCGCGCAAGGGTTCAACGTTACGCATGGTAACTCAACGATTTCCGGCCGGTAACGCCCTAAGGCGCCTTGGGCGAGGCGATTGAGACCAGCTCGACATCGAAGATCAGCGTCGCCTGCGGCGGGATGCCGCGCTTCTGGATCGCCTGGCCCGCGGCGCCGGCGGGCGCGGGCGTGTTGAACGGCCGGCCCGGACCATAGGCCAGGTAGGGCGGCATGGTTATCCGCCAGTGGTCGCCGGGCCGCATCAGCTGCAGCGCCGCGCTCATCCCCGGGATCACCCCGTTGACCGCGAAGGTCGAGACTCCGGCCCCATCGGCGGGCGAGGTGGAGAAGATCTCGCCGCCCTCCAGGCGCCCGATGTAGCGCATGGTCACGCTGTCGGCCCGGGTGGGGTGCGCGCCGCCCGCCGGGCCCGCCGCCAGCACCTGGTAACGGATGCCGGGGAGCGAGACGGTCTCGCTGGGCAGGTCGCGGCTCTGGGCGCCGGCGGCGAAGGCCAGGCTCAGCCCAAGGGCGAGACCGGAGACGAACAGGGGCAGGCGGCGAGTCATGGACCCGACTTATAGACCAAGGCTCCGCGACACCAAGGCTCAGCCATCTCCACAGCCGCCGCACTTAGGATTACCGTGTTCGGCGGCGAGTCCGGCGCTGAGTCGCAGACCGGACCGCGCCAAGAACGGGCGAAATTGGGAGGCTTCTGAAATGAAACTCAAGACATTCGGCCTGGCGCTGGTGGCCACGGCCTTCATGGCGAGCGCCGCGCTCGCCCAGTCGGGCACCATGCAACCCATTCCGAACCCGCCGGAAAAGGCCAAGGTGCATCACAAGAAGAAGGCCAAGCCCGCCGCTGACGGTTCCAAGGACACAACGGCGGACGCGAAGACTGACGCAAAGGCTGACAAGAAGAAATAACCGCCGGCCTCGCGCAAAAGAAAACCCCTCCGAAGCCAGGGCCTCGGAGGGGTTATCCTTGAGATCAGGTCCGCATCAGGGGCGCTCGCGCGCTCCCGCGACCGAAAACCTATGCGAAGGTCGCCACGCCGCGGCGGCGGCGCAGGGCCGCGCCGATGCCGCCGAAGCCCATGATCATCAGGCCCCAGGCCGCCGGCTCGGGAACGCCGCCGCCGGTGCCGTGCACGAAGCCTTCCGCCACCTGTGTGCCGCAGGGGAAATCGCCGCCGCAGGCGCCGCCCCAGGTGCTGACCCAAGCCAGGTGGTTGATGTCGGCCGAGGTGTTGTCGGCGGTGGAGATGAAGTAGTCGGCGGTCGAGCCGCCGAACAGTTGCACCGCGGCCGTCAGGCCGGAATAGGCGGTCGGGACCGTCGTCCAGCTCGGGCCGTCATCGACTTCCCAGCTCCCGACGAACGCAAGCGTGCCGGAGTCGAAGGCGTAGTTGGTGAATTGCGGGCTGACCGCCCAGTCGTTGACGTAAGCCGAGATGTCGCCCGGGTTCTCGTAGAGCGGCTGGGCCGCCGCCGCCGCACCGGCCACCGTCAGCAAGGCCGCGCCCGCCGCCATCGCCACAATCATGCTGCGCATATTGAGCTCTCCTGAACCTTAGGCCCCCAGGGCCAAACATTACCGATATGTAAATAGAGGAGAGTTATTCGCATAACCAGCGAGTTCCCCCAGGAGGGGAATCCGGCCGCCCGCCCCGCCCCAACGGTGTGTAAAGCCTGATGTGCGAACCTTGGGCCCGGGACAGGCAGTCCACGGAGCGCGGGTGAGCCGGCAGGATCCCAATGGCTACTATCGCCGTCCATCGCCAAGATCGCCCGGGGAGCATTCACTTTGCAGTTCGTCCCAGGAGTTGCGCGCGCGTGGAGCGCATCCACGCGCACATTGCAGACAGCAATTGGACGATTAGCGACGAGCTCGGCGTCCCTCATCGCTCTGGCGATCTTACTCTGGCCGAAGAACAATTGGCATCTTGAGCCCGACAAGTTGTTTGCCTTCATCGTTGCCGCGGCAACCTGGTTCGTCTCGATATTTCCCGAGCAGAAGCCGTCAGCACATGACGTGGCGTTGTTCGCCTCGTTTCAGCGGCTGATTTCCCCCGACTGGATCACTTGGCTGAGACGACACGATTTTGGCGGCTCTTTCCGCGACCGACGCGCGACGCCGGTGTTTGAGATCGATCACAAATGGGAGGGAGCGGCCTACGTCTTCGATGACCTGGTCCTGAAGACCAAATTTGAACCGCTTCTCGCTCAACTTGTTGCATTCGCCCATCTGATCGCGATGAACACGTGGCCCATCGGCGATCGAACAATGCAGACCGCGGTTCCCGGCGGTGAGGATGAGTATCTCCAGCACGAGCATGTCAGGAAGAGAGTGAAGAGCCTCAATGAGGCCAGCGCTGCTCTGGCCGACGCGATAGATGCCTTCGTTATAGTCGGCCGGAAGCGTCTGAACGTAGCGCCACAGCCCGTTGCGATGTCCTCGTCGAGCACCGGCTAGGGAAACGGAGCCCCATCGCAAAGAAAAACCCCACCGACGTGACCGCCAGCGGGGCTTCCTAAACTCACAACCAAGCCGCGCCCGCAGGCGCGGCCCAGGCCTCAATACCCCTGGATCTTCGCGTAGCGGTCCCGATGGAACGCCTGGTTCCCAAACGCCGCTTCGGCGGCGCGGGCGCGCTTCAGATAGAACCCGGCGTCGTGGGCGTCGGTCATGCCGATGCCGCCGTGCATCTGGACCATCTCGTTGGAGACCAGATGGAAGGTGTCGCCCATCTTGGCCTTCGCCAGCGAGACCAGCTCCGGCACGTCGGGGCTGTCGGCGTCGATGGCGGCGAGGGCGGCTTCGACGGCCGAGCGCGACAGTTCCAGGTCGGTGAACATCTTGGCCGCGCGGTGCTGCAGGGCCTGGAAGGAGCCGATGACCTGGCCGAACTGCACGCGGACCTTGAGGTAGTCGAGCGTGGTCTCGAAGGCCTGCAGGGCGCTTCCCAGCATCTCGGCGGCGACGCCGGCGCGGGCGCGGTCGAGGACCTTGTCGATCAGGTCCGCGCCGCCGGAGAGCGGCTCGGCGGCCGCGCCCTTGAACTCGATGTTGGCGGCGCCGCGGCTGTCGGCCAGGTGCAGGCGGGTGCGGGTGACGCCGGCGTCATCGGCCTTGACCACGTAGAGGCCGATGCCATCGGGGCCCTTGGCCGAAACGATCAGCACGTTGGCCGCCATGCCTTCCAGCACGAAGCTCTTCTTGCCGGTCAGCTTGCCGCCGGAGACCGTGGCTTCGACCTTGGCCGGGTTGTGGTGCGCGCCTTCGTCGATGGCGAGCGCGCCGACGGCCGGGCCCTCGGCGATCTTCGGCAGCCATTCCGACTTCTGCGCGTCCGACCCGCCCAGGATCAGCGCGCTGGCCGCGGCCAGGCCTGACGACAGCAGCGGCGAGGCGGTCAGCGTGCGGCCGAGTTCTTCGAGGACCAGGCCCAGGCTCAGGTAGCCGAAGTTGGAGCCGCCATATTCCTCCGGGATGATCACGCCGGCCCAGCCCATCTCCGCCATCTCGTTCCAGGCGGCGGCGTCGTAGCCGAGCTCCGCGCCGGAATCGCGCATCTTGCGGAAGGCGGTGACCGGGGACTTTTCCTGCACCCAGCTCTTGGCTGCGTCGCGCAGCATGCTCTGTTCTTCGCTCAGAACGGCCATGTCAATTTCCTCTCAAAATCCGTGTTCTTGTAATGGGTTCAGTGGTTTTGGGTCAGGTCGGGCAGGCCCAGGATGCGCTTGGAGACGATGTTCGACTGCACCTCCTGGGAGCCGCCGAAGATCGTGAAGGCCTTGCCGAACAGCCAGCCGCGCACAGCGCCCAGTTCGTCGGCGGTGAAGTCGTCGCCCTCCCAGCCCAGGCCCTGGTGGCCCATGATTTCCAGGGTCATTTCCTGACGCTCCTGGATCAGCTGGGTGCCGGCGTTCTTCATGATCGAGGTGGCGCTGGAGGGGCCGGCGTTGCCCTTGCTCTCCATCATCGCGCGGATGGCGGTCTGCTGGAAAGCGCGCCAGTTGATGGCGTTGTTGACCAGCCGCGTGCGCAGGTCGCTGTCAGCGATCCGGCCCTGCTCGTCCACGCCGACATATTGCTTGGCGAGTTCTTCCAGCGGCTTGCCGCCCGAGCCCAGGCCGCCGCCGGCGCCGGTGAGGCCCGAACGCTCATGCTGCAGCAGGCGCTTGGCGATGGTCCAGCCGCCGTTCAGCGGCCCGACCAGATCCTTCTTCTCGGCCCGCGCCGAGGTGAAGAAGGTCTCGCAGAACGGCGAGGAGCCGGCGATCAGCGGGATCGGCCGAACCTCGACGCCGGGCTGATGCATGGTGAAGAGCACGAAGGAGATGCCCTCGTGCTTTTTCGAGGTGTCGGTGCGGACCAGGCAGAAGCACCAGTCGGCCCATTGCGCACCGCTGGTCCAGATCTTCGAGCCGTCGATTTCGAAGTGGTCGCCCTTGTCGACGGCCTTGGTGGAGAGGCTGGCCAGGTCGGAGCCGGCGCCCGGTTCGGAGAAGCCCTGGCACCAGGCGATCTCGCCGCGCACGATCGGCGGGATGTGCTCCTGCTTCTGCGCCTCGGTGCCGTATTCCAGCAGGGTGGGGCCGAACATCATGACGCCCATGCCGCCGATCGGGTTGTAGGCGCCGGCGCGGTTGATCTCCTGCTGCACGATGCGGCCCTCGGCCGGCGAGAGGCCGCCGCCGCCATAGGCCGCCGGCCAGGTCGGAACGCCCCAGCCCTTGGCGCCCATCGCCTTGCGCCAGGCGTCCTGGTCGGCGTTGGGCTTCATCCGTTCCTCGACCGCCATCGGGCTCGGCTTGCCCTTTAGCGCGGCCGGGAAATTGGCCGTGATCCACTCGCGCGCCTCCGTCCGGAAGGCCTCCAGGTCCGTCGCGCCAAAATCAGCCATCTCGAAAATGCTCCGTCCAAAATTCGCGGGTAGATTATCGGCGATACCCTAGCGTGCCTGCGTCGCCTCGGGCAAACCCAGGATGCGCTTGGAGATGATGTTGTTCTGGATCTCCTGAGACCCGCCGGCGATGGTCCCGGACTTGCCGCGCAGCATGGCCCGCATGGTCATGATCTCGTCGCGGGTGAAGCCCTCGCCACTCCAGCCCAGGCCCTGCGCGCCCAGGATCTCCACGGCCAGTTCGGCGCGTTCCTGACGCACCTGGCTGCCGACGTTCTTCAGCACCGACGACACCGCCGAGGGGCCGGAATTCGACCGCGTCTCCGCCGCCGCCCGCTGACCGGTGAGCTGGAAGGCCTGGGACTCCATCAGGTGCCGGGTGAGCCGCGTGCGCAGGTCCGGATCGGCCAGCACGCCGGCGTCGTCCACCCCCACATAGTTCCGCGCCAGGACGTCCAGCGGCGGGCCGGGCACCGCGCCCGCCTGCGCGCCCGACGTCGCCTGGCCGACGCCGCTGATGCCCTGGCGCTCGTGCTGCAGCAGCCGTTTGGCGATGGTCCAGCCGCCGTTCAGCGGGCCCATCAGGTTTTCCTTCGGCACCTTCACGTCGGTGAAGAAGGTTTCGCAGAAGGGCGTCGTGCCGTTGATCAACAGGATCGGCCGCGCCTCGACGCCGGGCGAGCGCATGTCGATCAAGAGGAAGCTGATCCCCTCATGCTTTTTGCTCTGATCGGTGCGCACCAGGCAGAAGCACCAGTCGGCGAGATGCGCGCCGCTTGTCCAGATTTTCGAACCCGACACCAGCCAGTGGTCGCCCATGTCGACGGCCTTGGTTTGCAGGCTCGCCAGGTCCGATCCGGCGCCCGGCTCGGAGAACCCCTGGCACCAGCGCAGCTCGCCTTTGACGATCTGCGGGATGTGGGTCTTGAGCTGATCCTCGTTGCCATATTCCAAGAGCGTCGGGCCGAACATGATCACGCCCATGCCGCCGATCGGATTGGGCGCGCCGATCGCCGCCATCTCTTCGGCCAGCACCTTGGCCTCGGGGCGGGAGAGGCCGCCGCCGCCCAGGTTCGCGGGCCAGGTGGGAACGCCCCAGCCCTTTGCGCCGACACGCTGTTTCCACAGCGCCGCGTCGCCCTCCAGCTTCGCCCCGCTCTGCTCGGCCTCGGCCACCGCGCTGGCGTCACGCCGCAGCGACGCGGGGAAGTTGGCGTCGAGCCATTCGCGCGCCTCCGCCCGGAAGGCGTCGAGATCGGGCGCTCCGAAATCGGCCATGCTCAGTCCTCCGGGTTAGCCGTTCTGCGTCGTGTCCGGCAGGCCCAGGATGCGCTTGCTGACGATGTTCGACTGGATCTCCTGGCTGCCGCCGAAGATCGTGGTGGCCTTGCCGGAGAGCCAGGTGCGCACCGCGTCGCGTTCGTCGCGGGCGTATTCGTCGCCTTCCCAACCCAGACCCTGGCTGCCCATGATCTCGACGGTCAGCTCGGCCTTTTCCTGGCCGATCCAGGTGCCGGAGTTCTTCATCACCGAGGTGGTGGCCGAGGGGTTCTGGTTGCCCTTCGCCTCGTCCGCCGCGCGCTGCAGCGTCAGGCCGTGGGCGCGGGAGTCCATCATGTGCTTGGCCACGCGGCTGCGCAGGTCCGGGTCGGCGATGCGGCCCTGATCGTCCAGGCCCACATATTTCTTGGCCAGCGAGACCACGTCCTGGCCGGCCATCATCCGCCCGCCGCCCTGGCCCGACCGCTCGTGCTGCAGCAGGCGCTTGCCGATGGTCCAGCCACCGTTCATCGGGCCGACCATGTCGTCCTTCTCGGCGCGAGCGGCGGTGAAGAAGGTCTCGCAGAAGGGCGAGTTGCCGGCGATCAGCTTGATCGGCCGCGTCTCGACGCCCGGCTGGCGCATGTTGATCAGCACGAAGCTGATGCCCTCATGCTTCTTCGAGGTGTCGGTGCGGACCAGACAGAAGCACCAGTCGGCCCATTGCGCGCCGCTCGTCCAGATCTTCTGGCCGTCGATCTGCCAGTGGTCTCCCATGTCGACGCACTTGGTCTGCAAGGACGCCAGGTCCGAGCCGGCGCCCGGTTCAGAGTAGCCCTGGCACCAGCGCAGCTCGCCGCGGACGATGGAGGGGATGTGGCGCTGCTTCTGCGCCTCGGTGCCGTATTCCAAGAGCGTCGGGCCAAACATCGAGGTGCCCATGCCGGCCACCGGATTGTCTGCGCCCAGGCGGTTCATTTCCTGCTGCAACACCCGAGCCTGTGCGCCGGAGAGCCCGCCGCCGCCGTATTCGGTCGGCCAGGTCGGCGCGCCCCAGCCCTTGTCGGCCATCCGCTGTTTCCACAGCTTGCCGTCGGCGGAGAGGCCCTCGGCGGCGGGGATCATCTGCGCCGGCTGGTGCGCCAGCGACTTGGGGAAATTGGCCTCAAGCCACTCGCGCGCCTCGGCGCGGAAGGCGTCCAGGTCGGAGCCACCGAAGTCGGCCATCTGAAATTCTCCCTAATATCTTATTTTTTCAATACTTTAGATAAATCGTAGCACGGAAATGCGTGTGTTTGGAGTCTGCCGTTATTTGGCGTCGGGCAGGCCCAACACCCGCTTGGCCACGATGTTCAAATTGATCTCGGACGTGCCGCCCTCGATGGAGTTGGCCTTCGACCGCAGCCACGACCGCACGGCCGCCAGTTGCTGCTCCGAAAAGTCGTCGCCGTCCCAGCCCAGGCCGCCCAGGCCGTAGGCCTCGACCATCAGCTCGTTGCGCTCGTGCGCGATCTTGGCGCCGGCGTATTTCATGATCGCCGCTGTGTTCGAAGGCCCGTTGGAGGCCCGCGCATCGTCGGCCGCCCGCTTCATGGTCTGGGTGAAGGCGCGGTTCTCCATCAGGTGGTCGGTGATCCGGCGCCGCAGGTCCGGATCGTTGAGCCGCCCGTCCTCGTCGACGCCCAGCGCCGCCTTCGCGGCTTCTGGAATCGTCGGCATGGCGACGGTCTGGCCGATGTTACCGCTACCCAGTGAGCCCGCGATCGAGTCCCGCTCGAACTGCATCAACCGCTTGGCCACCGTCCAGCCGCCGTTCAGCGGGCCGAACAGCTGGTCCTTCGGCACCTTCACGTCGGTGAAGAAGGTCTCGCAGAACGGCGAGGCCCCGTTGATCAACAGGATCGGCCGCACCTCGACGCCCGGCGCCTTCATGTCGATCAGCAGGAAGGAGATGCCCTCATGCTTCTTGGCCTTGTCGGTGCGCACCAGACAGTAGCACACGTCGGCATTCTGCGCGCCAGAAGTCCATATTTTTGAACCATTTACGAGGAAGTGGTCGCCCTTGTCCTCGGCGAAGGTCTGCAGGGAGGCGAGGTCCGATCCCGAGCCCGGCTCGGAGTAGCCCTGACACCACCAGACGTCGCCGTTCACGATGCCCGGGAAATGCTGCTTCTTCAGCGCGTCGGAGCCGTATTCCAGGAGCGTCGGGCCGAAGAACGAGATGCCCATGCCGCCGATCGGATTGCGCGCGCCAATGGCCGCCATCTCCTCGGCCAGCACCTTGGCCTCGGCGCGGGAGAGACCGCCGCCTCCGACCTCCTTCGGCCAGACCGGCGCGCCCCAGCCCTTTGCGCCCAGCGCGTGGCGCCAAGCCGTGACCTCAGGGCTCTCGGGCTTCGCCTGCAGCTTGGCGAGCTGGCCCATAGGGTCCTTGGCCAGGGCCGCGGGGAAGTTCGCCTCGAGCCAGGTCCGCGCCTCGGCCCGGAAGGCCCCCAAGGAGGCTTCGGTGTCGCCGCCAAAATCCGCCATCTGAATCTTGTCCTAGAAAATCAAAGTCCTCAGGTCCGCTCAAAATAGAACGGGCCGCTTGTCGCCTATTTCGGGTCCGGCAGGCCCAGCACGCGCTTGGAGATCACGTTGAGATTGACCTCCGAGGTGCCGCCCTCGATCGAATTGGCCTTGGTGCGCAGCCAGCCGTGGACCGCGCTCAGTTCAGGGGCTGAGAAGCCCGCGCCGTCCCAGCCCAGCCCCAGGCCGCCCATGGCCTCAACCACCAGCTCGGCGCGCTCCTTGGCGAACTCGGCGGCGGCGTATTTGATAATCGAGGTGGCGGCCGAAGGGCCGTTGGAGGCGCGGCTTTCCGCGGCGACCCGGCCGATGGTCTGGCGCAGCGTCTGGGAGTTCATCTTGCTCTGGGTGACGCGCCGGCGCAGTTCCAGGTCGGCGAGCTTACCGTCCTCGAGCCCGACGTAGGTCTTGGCGACCTCGGCCAGGTCCGCCGCTGAACCGCCGCCCACGCCGCCGCCTTCGCCGAAGCCGGCGGAGATGTTCTGGCGCTCGTACTGCAGCAGCCGCTTGGCGATCTCCCAGCCGCCGTTGATCTTGCCGACCAGATTGCCCTTGGGGATCTTCACCCCGGTGAAGAAGGTCTCGCAGAACGGGCTCTCGCCGCTGATCAGCTTGATCGGCCGCGTCTCGACGCCTTCCGAGGCCATGTCGATCAGCACGAAGGAGATGCCCTCATGCTTCTTGGTGGCGTCGGTGCGCACTAGGCAGAAGCACCAGTCGGCCTTGTCGGCGTAGCTGGTCCACACCTTCTGGCCGTCGATCTGCCAGTGATCGCCCTTGTCCTCGCACTTGGTGGCGAGGCTCGCGAGGTCGGACCCTGCGCCGGGCTCAGAGTAGCCCTGGCACCAGCGGATCTCGCCGCGGGTGATCCTGGGCATGTGCTCAGCCTTCTGGGCGTCGTTGGCGTACTCCAGCAGGACCGGTCCCAGCATCCAGATGCCGAACGACAGCACCGGCGGGCGATAGTGGCCGCGCGCGATCTCCTGGTCGACGACGCGGGCCTGGGCCGGCGAAAGGCCCCCGCCACCGTATTCCTTGGGCCAGGTCGGGGCGGTGAAGCCGTGCTCGGCGCAGCGGCGCATCCAGACGCTCTGCGGATCGTCGGAGCCGGCGAAGGCCCGGCCGCCCCAGACAGCCTCGGGGTCGGTCTTGGCGTCAGCGTCGCGGAGTTCGGCCGGATAGTTGGCCTCCAGCCAAGCGCGGACCTCCGTGCGGAAGGTGTCGAGGTCGGCGGCGCCGAAATCAGCCATGGCGGTCTGCAGCCCTGAGGAAGTGGAAGCGGTGTTCACCTTAGCGCCGGCATTTGCGCAACGAAACAGCCGTTTGAGACGCTCAACCCTCACAAATCGGCTATAGACCGTCCTCGCTGAAACGGACTGACGGGGCTGGATGCAATTCTTGAGGGACTTTCGCCCGGCGGCGTTTGCGCTGGCGCCCTGGACGGCCGCGATCCTGACCGCGGCGGCGGGCGTCATGCTGCTGGTGTCGGGCGCGACGCCGTCGGAGCCCGTGCGCTTCATGCGGCTGATCCAGATTACGCCGGTCTATCTGATCGAGGCCGCGCACTTCCTCTCCAGCATCCTTGGTCTCGCGCTGGTGCTGTTCGCTTTCGGCCTGAGGGCGCGGCTTGACGCGGCCTGGTACGCGACGCTGGGCGCGCTGCTGCTGGGCGCGACGCTGGCGCTGCTGAAGGGCTTCAACTGGGAGGAGACCGCCGCGCTTGTGGCCCTGGCCGCGGCGATCGCCCCGTTCCACGGCGCCTTCCCGCGGACCTCGCGCCTGACGCGGATGGAGATCACGCCCGGCTGGCTGTTCAGCGCGGCCTGCGCGGTGCTGGGCACCGGGCTCTTAGGCCTCTGGACCTTCCAGCATTCCGACTACGCCGACCGGCCCTGGTGGCGGGTGATGGCCGACGCCGACGCCGAGCGCGCGGTGCGCGCCTGGGCCGGGGCGGCCCTGGTGCTGTTCGCCTTTGGCGTCTGGCGGCTGTTCGTCTCGGCCGCGACGCCGCCCGTCGTCGGCGAGCACGACCCGGAATATGAGCGGGTGCGCGCCATCCTGGCCAAAGCCGAGGTGGCGGAGCCCGGTTCGAACCTGGCGCTGCTGGGCGACAAGCGTTTCCTGTTCTCGGCTTCGGGCGAGAGCTTCCTGATGTTCGCCACCCGCGGCCGATCCTGGGTGGCGCTGGGCGCGCCGGTGGGCCTGCGCGAGGAGCGTTCGGAACTGCTGTGGCGATTCCGCGAGCTGGCCGACAGCCACGCCGCGCGGCCGGGCGTCCACGGCCTCAACGCCGACGACCTGCCGGAGATCGTCGACCTGGGCTTCGCCATCCAGAAGGTCGGCGAGACCGCGGCGGTGCCCCTGGACACCTTCTCCATGGAAGGGCGAAAGCGGGGGGCCGCGCGGCGCAACTGGCGCAAGCTCGGCGAGGCCGGCGTCGCCTTTGAGGTGATCCAGGGCGAGGCGGTGGCCGCGCTCATGCCGACGCTGCAAGCGATCTCCGACGAGTGGCTGGACCATCACGCCGGCGGGGAGAAGGGCTTCTCCATGGGCGGTTTCTGGCCGCGCTACGTCCAGGAGTTCCCGATCGCCATGGTTTGGGTGGACGGCAAGGCCGTGGCCTTCGCCACCATCTGGACCACGGCCAGCCGCTCAGCCTTTTCCATGGACCTGATGCGCTATTCCAACGACGCGCCCAACAACGTCATGGACTATCTGTTCGTCGAACTCATCGAATGGGGGCGCGAGCAGGGTTACGAGGCCTTCGAGTTCGGCATCGCGCCGCTGGCCGGCCTCGACGACCGTCCGCTGGCGCCGATGATGAGCCGCGTGGGCAACCTGCTCTTCGAGCGCGGCGAGGACATCTACAATTTCCGCGGCGTGCGGCGGTACAAGGACAAGTACGATCCGCTCTGGCAGCCCCGCTATTGCGCCGCGCCGCACAAGTGGTCGATCCCCTGGCTGATGGCGGACGTGGGCCTGCTGTCGTCGGGCGGCGTCTCCGGCCTCTCCAAGCGGCCCAAGAAGAGTGAAGAGCCGAGGGACGAACCGAAGCCCGAGCCTGGGCCGGACGCCGCCGCCGCATAACCGTCCCCTTGTCGTGGCCTTCTCGCCTGCCTAGCTGATCGATGAGTTCCGGAGACCCGCCATGACGCCTGAAGAACGCAGCATCCTGCAGAGCTTCCTCGCCGATCTCGGCAGCACGCCGAACATCACGGTCGACGCCGAGGCCGAGGCGATGATCAACGATGCGGTGCGGGCCAACCCGCATGCGGCCTATCTGCTGGTCCAGCATGCGATCCTGGCCGACCAGGCGCTGCACGCGGCGCAAGCGCAGCTCGCTGGGCGCGCGTCCTCATCTTTCCTCTCGCCAACGCCTTCCACCTCAGGCGCGACCACGGCTGCGCCTCCCACGTCGAGCATCGCACCGGCGGATGCGCCGTCCATGGCCCCGGTCTGGGGCCCGCGTGGCAGCACGGCGGGCGGCGGCTCGGGCGACGCGCCCTATGGCGGCGGCACGCCCTATGCCCAGTCCGGCTACGGCGGACCTTGGGCCGGGCAGGGCGGCGCGCCGATCCAGTCCAGCCCGTTCGCCGCCAACAGCGGCCTGGGCGGCTTCCTGCGCGGCGCGGGCCAGATGGCGGTTGGCGTCGCGGCCGGCGACTTCCTGTTCCAGGGCATCGAGAACATCTTCTCGCCCCGCTGGTAGCCCGGCTGGACAAGAATCGACCTCAGCCGCCCAAAAGCTGACCTCCGCTTGAGCAAGCGCGGGCCTGGCGCGGCCGCAGCGCAAATTCCGGTTGCAGTCCTGAACACCCGGTTCTCAGGGTGGCCTTACTGATTTGCGTCTGCATGGGCCGGACCGATGTCCGGCGGCGGCGAAAGAGGGGAATTCAGGCGATGAGCGAAGCCCGCACCGAGACCGAAACGGCCGCCGATCAACCGCTGATGGGCCGGCGCTCATTCCTGTTCGCCACCGCCGTGGCGACCGCGATCCCGATTCTCGGCGAGGCCGAGATGGCCCACGCCAAGCTGGCGTCGCAGATGATGGGCGTGCTGCCGCCGGACGCGGTGATCATCAACGCCAACGAAAACCCGCTCGGCCCCTGCAAGGCGGCCTGCGAGGCGATCACCAAGATCCTGCCGCTGGGCGGCCGCTACGACCGGATGGGCGAGCTCAGCGCGCTCACCGACGAATACGCCGCCTTGCACGGCCTGAAGCCGGAGAATGTCGCCTTCTACGCCGGCTCGTCGGAGCCGCTGCACTACACGACCCTGGCCTTCACCTCGCCGAGCAAAGGCCTGGTCATGGCCGACCCGTCCTATGAATCGGCCAATATGGCGGCGCAGATCTCCAAGGCGCCGGTCAAGAAGGTGCCGCTGACCAAGAGCCACTCGCACGACGTCAAGGCGATGGTCGCCGCCGACCCGAATGCCGGCCTGATCTACATCGTCAATCCGAACAACCCGACCGGCACCATCACGCCGCGCGAGGAGATTCTCTGGGCGCTGGAGAACAAGCCCAAGGGTTCGATCCTGCTGGTCGACGAGGCCTACATCCACCTGTCCGACGAGCAGTCGGTGGTCGACCAGGTGGCCGCGGGCAAGGACATCATGATCCTGCGGACGTTCTCGAAGATCTACGGCATGGCCGGCATCCGCTGCGGGGTGGCGATCGCCCGCCCGGACATCCTCGACAAGCTGACGCCCTACTACCAGAACGCCATGCCGGTGACGGCGCTGGTCGCCGCTCGCGCATCCCTGGCCGACAAGGACCTGATCCCGACCCGCAAGAAGTGGATCGCCGACAGCCGCGTCGAGACGCTCGCCTGGCTGAAGTCCAATGGCTACAAGCCGATCGGCACCTCGGTCTCCAACTGCTTCATGATCGACACCGGGCGCCCCGCGCACACGGTGATCGCCGGGATGCAGAAGGAGAAGGTCTACATCGGCCGCATCTGGCCAGTGTGGCCCAACGCGGTGCGCATCTCGGTGGGCTCGCCGCAGGACATGGCTTCGTTCCGCACCGCCTTCAAGAAGGTGATGGACGCGCCTGTGGTCGCCTCCAACGCCGATCTGAAAGATCCCGCGAAGATCACCGGCACCGGCGGCAAGACGTTCCTGTCCTAGGAGCGTTCCGCGCCTAGTCCTGCCCACCTGACGTCAACAGGTGGACGGCGTGGCCGAGCACGAAGATCAGGGTCGCGGCCGCCAGCAGCATGAGGAACCGCCAGGGCATCAGGCGGGGTCCCTTGTGCGGGTTGGGCGGTCGCGCGCCCCGCCATGCGGCGAGGGCCGCGACAGCGAAAAAGCCCGCGGCGAGCTCCAAAGTCAGCGTCAGATCCATGTGCGACGCCGTATCGCAGGAGAGCCCGCGAAATGTAAGCCGGCGCCCCGCGGCGGACCGATCCGTCCACAGCTACGGTCCAGCAACCACTACATCTAGCGTTAGCCTTTCGTTTACACCCCAAGAGACGGTGCTAGCGTAGCTCCGTCCAGGAGGGGCGATTCGATGACTGCTGCGGCGCCCTGGAGCGTCAAAGGGATCGATCCCAAGGCCCGTGAGGTCGCCAAGGAGCTTGCGCGGCGTTCCGGCATGACTCTGGGGAATGGCTTAACCGAGTTATTCTAGAAGATGACATGCCGGAGGACGTCACCTCCGAGGAGCATTTCAACGCGCGGCCGCTCCGGGCCGCGGTCGAGCCCTTGAAGTCGTTCATGCCGTCGCCGACCTTCAATGCGAGACCAGACGAGTTGGGGCGGATCGCGTTCGCCCTGGACCGCCTGACCGATCGCATCGAGGCGTCCGAGACCCGCACGGGCCTGGCCATCTCCGGCGTCGAGCATTCCGTGCGCCACGCCATGGCGCGCATCGAGACCGCCGAGCGCGAGCACATGGCGGTCGCCACCCGCTTCGACGCCGCCGCCGAACAGCTGGCCGCCGAGCAGGCGCGGGCGTCGGACCGCATGCGCTGGATGGAGACCGAGGTCTCCGGTCCGCGCTCCGCAGAAGCTCTGAAGATCATCGAGGAACAGGTCACCCGGGTCGGCGGCCAGATCGCCGACGGCGAGGCGCGCAGCCGCGCCACCCTGGCCGAGCTTGAGGCCCGCCTGGCCAAGGCCGAGGCCGGCGAGGATCCGGCTGGGTTGATCGACCAGGTGGTCTCGCAAATGGGCCAGCGGCTGGCCGACGCCGAGGCCCGCACCGGGGACGCGCTGGAGAGCCTGCGCGACAGCCTCGCCCAGCTCGATCAGCGGATGTACGCGGCCGACGGCAGCGTGCGCGGCGATATGGACAGCCGGCTGACCTCGCTGGCCGACCAGCTCAGCCGCCGCGTTGAGGACGCGCGCACCGAGATCGCCGACCGGCTGGCCGCTACCGGCGGGACGCAGGTCGAGGCCCGGCTGGGCGAAATGGCCGAGCAGATCGCCCAGGCCGACCAGCGCTCGGCCCGCGCCATCGAGCACATGGGGCGCGAAGTCCTGACCATGGCCGAGACCCTGAACCGCCGGGTCCAGAGCACCGAGCAGCGTAGCGCCGAGGCCATCGAGCAGGTGGGTGGCGAGATCGCCCGCATCGCCGGCGCCGTCGAAAACCGCCTGGGCCGCACCGACCAGCTGCACGCCGAGGCGCTGGAGCGGCTGGGCGCGGAGATCGGCGCGATCACCGAGCGGCTCACCGACCGCATCATCCAGTCCGAACGCCGCGCGGCCCAGGCCATCGACGACGTCGGCGAGCAGGTCGCCAAGGTCACCGAGCGCATCGAGCAACGCCACGAGCGGGCCACCAGCGACCTGGCCGAACGCATCCGCCAGAGCGAGGAACGCACCGCCAAGCTGCTGGCCGACGCCAGCGCGCGGCTCGACGCTGACCCGCTGATCGGCGCGGCCCACGAGACGTCGGCGCCGCCGCGCTCGGAAGACGCCGAGAACGAGCTGCCGGCCGCCCCGCTGGTGTTCGGGGCCGAGCTGTTCTCGCGCGCCGAGCCGGTCAGCCAGCCGGCGCTGGACCCCAGCAATCCGGCGTTCGGCGAGGAAGACTTCGCCCACGTCGACGCCTTCGCCCCGGTCGACGCCTTCGCGCCCCTGGCCGAACGCGACGAGGACGAGCAACTGGAGGCGGCGCCCCCGACCGCCGAGGCCTCGGCTGAGGAGCCGGCGCCGGTGGAGGTCTCGCCGCAGCTTTCGACCCGCGAGGTGATCGAGCAGGCGCGCGCCGCCGCCCGGGCCGCCGCCGCCGCGCCGAAGCCCAGGATCCTGCACGCCCCGGACCGCCGCTCGCGCGGCCTGCGCGCCGGCGGCCTGTTCCGCACGCTCAAGGCGCGGCCGCCCTCGACCTGGCAGACCGCGCTGATGGTGGCCGGTGGGGCCGCGTTCCTCAGTGTCGGCGCCGCGGGCGTGGTGCTGATGGAAGGCCCGACCGGCGCGCGCGTGCTGCAGCCGTTCGAGGCGACCCCGCGGGCCGCCGTCGCGCTTGCCCCCGATGCGGCCGGACCGACGATTGCCGCCACGCCGGAGAGCCGCTCGATCCCCGCCGCGCCGGCCGCCGAGGCCGCGCCGCCGCAGGTTCAATCCGCCGACGCCGACTACCTCAAGACCGCCGCCGCCGTGGGACGCAAGGAGCCGGGCGCGTTGGCCAGGCTGAAGACGATCGCCGATGGCGGCAATGCGCCGGCGCAGATGTTCCTCGCCCACCTCTATGAGACCGGCCAGGCCGGCGTGACGACCAATCTGGGCGAGGCCCGGCGCTGGGCGCTGCGCGCCGCGGAGGGCGGCGACCCGACCGCCATGCACAATGTGGCGCTCTACTATTTCCGCGGCGAAGGCGGGCCGGCCGACACGGCGGCGGCGGCGCGGTGGTTCAAGAACGCCGCCGAGCATGGCGTCGTGGATTCGCAGTACAATCTGGGCCTGCTCTATCAGTCGGGCTCCGGCGTGCCGCGCGACCTCGCCCAGGCCTACAAGTGGTTCACCATCGCCGCCAATTCCGGCGATGCCGGCGCCCGCGCCGGCGCCATGGACATCGAGGGCAAACTGCCCGCCGCCCAGCTGGCCCAGGCCGAACACCAGGCCGACGCCTTCGAGCCCGCCGGCGCCGCGCCGACGGTCCAGGCCACAGCCTACGCCCCCTCCTTGGTCTCGGCGCAGAAGGTGCTTGGCCGGCTCGGCTACTACAAGGGCCGTCCCGACGGGACCAATTCACGCGACCTGAAGCTTGCGGTCACCGCCTATCAGCGCGATCAGGGTCTGGCCGCCACCGGCACACTCGATCCCGTCACCGTTTCGCGGCTCTCCGTCTTCAACCGTTGAGCCGAGTTCGGCCCGGCCTACCGGGGCTTTGAAGCTTGGACATCTACCTCCCCATCGCCGAGGTGTCGGTGAATGCGCCGCTGCTGATAGCGCTGGGCGCCCTGGTGGGCTTCATCTCCGGCATGTTCGGCATCGGCGGCGGCTTCCTGATGACGCCGGTGCTGGTGTTCCTCGGCATCCCGCCGGCCGTCGCCGTGGCCAGCATGTCGAACCATGTGGCGGCCTCCTCCATGTCGAGCGTGCTGTCCTACGGCCGCAAGCGGGCGGTGGATTTCCGCATGGGAGGGGTGCTGGCGGCGGGCGGCGCGGTGGGCTCGGTGGTGGGCGTCGAGCTGTTCCGCTGGCTGCGCCTGCTGGGCCAGGCCGACCTGGTCGTGGCGCTCTCCTACCTGATCTTCCTCGGCATCATCGGCGGGCTGATGTTCTGGGAGTCGGTGGGCGCGATCCTGCGGCGGCGGCGCAACCTGCCCGCGCCACCCCGCCGCGACCGCAGGCCGCCGTGGCTCTACGGCCTGCCCCTGAAGATGCGGTTCCCTCGCTCGCGGCTCTATATCAGCGTCATTCCGCCGATCGCGCTGGGCGCCTTCGTCGGCGTGCTGTCGGCGATCATGGGGGTTGGCGGCGGCTTCGTGCTGGTGCCGGCGATGGTCTACATCCTGCGCATGCCGGCCAGCGTCGTGGTCGGCACCAGCCTGTTCCAGATCATTATCACCACCGCGCTGACCGGCGTGCTGCAGGCCGGGCGCAACCAGACGGTGGATATCCTGCTGGCGACCCTGTTGCTGGTCGGAGGCGTCCTGGGCGCTCAGCTGGGGGCACGAGCCTCGTCGCGTTTCCGGGCGGAGGAACTGCGCGCGCTGCTGGCGCTGATCGTGCTGCTGGTCGGCCTGCGCATGGGCCTTGGGCTATTCTTCACGCCGCACGAGCCCTTCGTGCTGATGTCGGGGAACGGTTGATGGCGCCGAGCCCGCCACCGCCAAACCTCGGACATGCCGGGATCTCGGCCGCGCTCACCGAGACCAATGTCCGGGTCAACTCCGACTTCCGCGGCGATCAGATCGTGCTCTATGGCGCGGTCTTCGACCTGGCCGCGCGGCCGAGCGACGTGATCGTCATCGTGCGCGGCCCCGACCAGCCGGTGCGCATCGCCAAGAAGTCGAAGATCGCGGGCCTGTGGATCAACAGCCGCCCGGTGGTCTTTCAGGGCGCGCCGGGCTTTTACATCGCCGCCTCGACCAAGCCGCTGGACGACATCGCCCGCTTTGGGGAACTGCGGCGGCTGCAGGCCGGGGTCGACCATCTGGCGATGAACGCGCCGGCCGAGCAGAAGACCGAGACCCGCTACGGCGTCCGCGATGTGGTGGTTTCCAGCCTGGGCGCCGACTACCTCGACTGGCAGCGGGCCGTGGTGCGGCTGAGGGAAGCCGACCACCTGTATGACGTGAACGAGCATGGCGTGCGCTTCGTCGACAAGGGCCTGTTCCGCGCCGAGATCCCGCTGCCGGCCGAGGCGCCGATCGGCCAGTACAAGGTGCGCATCCTGCTGTTCCAGGACCACCAGCTGGTCGCCGAGAAGGACCGCGAGCTGACGGTGGAGAAGGTCGGCGTCGAGCGCGGCCTTTACCTTTGGGCCCACCGCAGGCCATGGTCCTATGGTCTGGCGGCCATGGCCTTTGCGCTCTGCGCCGGCTGGGCGGCGTCTTCGGCGTTTCGGAGAGACTGATCGGTGACGGACCAACCGCACGCTTCAGCCCCACCTCCTTCAGGCAAGTCCGGGCCTTCAGCAAAGTACGGCGCCATTCCGCCGGCGCTGTGGATCATCGCGCTCAGCACGCTCGCGCCATTTCCGATCGCCGCGATCGCTTACGGCTGGGGCGCCGCTGACGTGGCCCGGCCGGCGCTGACAGTGATCCTCAACTGGTCGGGGTGCGTGCTGGCCTTTCTGGGCGGCGTCCGCTGGGGCCTGGAAAGCGGACGGCCGGAGCCGAGGCCGCTCCGCCTGATCATCTCGGTGCTGTCGCCGGTGGTGGCCTGGACGATCCTGTTCTCAAGGCATCGCATCCCGGACGGCTGGGTGATCGGTGGATGCATCGCCGCCTTCCTGGCCCAGTGGCTGTTCGACCACCAGGCGCCCGACGTACCCGCCCGCTATCCCAGGCTCTCGACCGCGATCACCGCGGCGGCCTGCATCTCGCTCGCCATCTGCCTCGACCAGGCGATGAAGACCGGGCACGTCTGAGCCTCCCCGCTGTCGCGGGGCCCTCAAGGATTAGGCGGATCTCAAGGGACGCGGGGGACGAAGTCTAAACCGCGGAGATGCGCGGAGGTGGCCGATGATCGGACCGATCTCGGCGTATCTCTGCGATCTCTGCGGTTTGAAGCGGCGGTTTCACCATTCAGCGGCGCGGCGGGCCGGTGGCGCGGCGGGCGGCCATAAGCTGGCCGACGTTGGAGGCCAGGTGTGGCCCCGACTGTGGCCTTGCGGCAGGCGCAAGGGCGGCGCCGGACCCGGTGAGCCGGGATCGCAGGCTCTGAGTGGTCTCCGAGGCGTGAGGCGAGGGTGCGGCCTTCGCGTGGGCGATCAGTTCGCGCAGGGTGAGGAGTTCAGCGGGTTCGGCGTCCGGCAGCGTCTCCGCGTCGGCGGCGACGCTCTCCAGCGTCCGCAGCAGGATCGGCAGGCTGGCGCGTTCGGTCTCGCGGTCCCGGTCACGTTCGTCGTAGCCCCGATCGCGGTCACGGCCGTCTGTTTCAGCATCCGAGGCTTCGGGCGGATCGGGGTGGTCGATCAGGGCCTCGCGGTCCGTGGCGGCCTCGCGCGGCTCCGCCAGCGTCCGGTCCAGACGCAGTTGCAGCGCGGTGGCGACCCGCACGGCGAAGAAGCAGCGGTCGAAGGCGTTGAAGTAGGCGAGCCAGCCGTCCGTGCCCTGCACCTTCTCGGTGGCCGCACCGAACGCCATGCCCAGCCGATAGGCGCACTCGGCCATCTCGGAGAGTTGTCGGCTGCGGGGATCGGTGGCGGTCATGGTTGAGAACAAAAGTAGAACATCATGGCCTCGGAGTCAAGACTGG
Source organism: uncultured Alphaproteobacteria bacterium (assembly GCA_903822175.1). Taxonomy (GTDB): domain Bacteria; phylum Pseudomonadota; class Alphaproteobacteria; order Caulobacterales; family Caulobacteraceae; genus Phenylobacterium. The sequence goes on along the minus strand of CAIJOB010000018.1, from coordinate 45,444 downwards.
GGGCCGACACCCATCGATGTTCGCTTCCGGGCGCGCCGATTGTCCGCTCTCGACCCATAGCGGACCTTCGGCGAGTCCGCTTAGCATGTGGTCAAGCTTGATCGCCGGGGGGCGGCATGGACGGCCACAAATCAAAGGCGGCGCATAGCCTGGGCGAATTCGCTCGCGAGATGGCCGCGGTTGTCCTGGGCATCCTGATCGCGCTCGGACTGGAGCAGGCGGTCCAGGCGCAGCATGACGCGCGGCTGGTCGAGGACGCGCGGGCGGCCCTGCGGGTTGAGATCGCCGACGACGGGCGCAACTACGCCTATCGCCTGGCCGTGAGCCCCTGCGTGCTCATGCGGCTCGACGAAGTGGAGGCGGTGATGTCGGACCTGGACGCCGGACGCCGTGTTTCGTCCGTGGCCGATTTCGCAAGGCCCATCGGCCGCGTAACCCCTCTGGATGCGTGGCGCGCCTTGTCGGCCTCGGGCGCGGTAAGCCACATGGAGCCGAAGGAACTCATCCGCTACAGCGACTACTATTCGCGGACGGAGGCTACGGAGTCCTGGAACACCATGGCCGGCCAGGACTGGTCCGTCATCAAGTTGATCGTCGGCAACGCCAACCGTCTTACGCCGGCCGATCGCTCGCAGATCCGGATTTCCGCGATCCACCTTCGAGCCCTGGAGCAAATCTGGCGCGGCTCGGCGGCGCTGCAGTTCGGCCGCGCCCAAAAGCTGGGTGTCCCCACGCCGCCGCTGCCTGATCTGTCTCGCGCGCCGGAATGCCAGCCGCTGCGGCGCGGATAGGGGGCGGCATGGATATCCACAAACCCAAGCCGTGGCACGGCGGGCGCGAGCTCCTGAAGGAGATCGGCACGATCGTCATCGGCGTTCTGGTCGCCATCGCCTTTGAGCAGGCGGTGGAATGGCTGCACTGGCGCCACAAGCTGGCCGACGCCGACGCCGCCGTGCGCTTCGAGCTGCACGACGACGACCTGCCCCAGGCTTACGCGCGTATCGTCGTGCGCGGATGCCTGGAGACGCGGCTCGACGCGCTCACCGCAGCGCTCGCCGCCGATCAGCCGCGCGAGTCGCTCGGCCCTCTCCTCCGAGGCTACAATCCGCCGTTCCGGACCTGGGACACGAACGCGTGGCAGGTCATGGTGTCGTCCGACGTCCTGACCCGACTGACCGCCGAGGAAGCGCTCCATCGATCCCAGGCCTATAACGCCGTGCCCGCGCTCGGCGCCATCAACGTGCGTGAGCGCCAGGATACGACCGATCTGGGCGCCCTCGACCCGAGACCGGGCGCGCTGACGGCGGCAGAGCGTGACCGCGTTGTCCTGGCGCTGCGGCGATTGCGCATCGACAATCTCCAGATGTTCTTCGCCTCGGCGACCCTGCTGCACGCCGGCGAGGACCTTGGCGTGACGCTGACGGAAAAGGACAAGGCCAGGGTGATATCTGAGCTGCGCCCGACCTGGGGAGCCTGTCTTGTCGACCCTCAGATAAAATCTCCCAGCCTGAACAGCCAGGCGCCCCTCGCATAAGACCGCTTTCGATCCATAGCGGACCTTCGGCGAGTCCGCTTACAGTTGTCCCTCAGTGAACCGCTGGGGGCGGCATGGACATCCACAAACCCAAGCCCTGGCATGGCTGGCCCGAGTTGGTGAAGGAGGTTGGCACCATCGTGATCGGGGTGCTGATCGCGCTCGGCGCCGAGCAGGCCGTCGAGTGGCTGCACTGGCGCAACGAGGTCGCCAGCGAACGCGCCGCGCTGCTGGATGAGGGACAGGCCAATGTCTCCGCCGTCAACTACCGGATCGAGGAGGACGCCTGCATCAGCCGGCGGCTGGCCGAGGTCGAGGAGGGGTTCCGCCGGCAGGAGAAGGGCCTGCCGATGGGCTTTCGTAAGCCTGTCGGCAAGCCACCCTTGTGGGTCTCCACCACAGGAAGCTGGGACATCGCGCTCAGCGGCCAGGCGCTGGCGCACATGCCGCATAAGGAAAAGCTCGGGTTCAGCGACGCTTTCGACGCCTACAAGGCCTTTGCCCAGCTCCGCAACGAGGAGGACGCCACCTGGCGCAGACTGGGCCTGATGAACCACCCGGACATCCTGACCGCGGGCGACCGGCCGGAGCTGCACAAGGCCTTCGGTGAGGCGTTGGAGATGAACAACCGCATGAAGACACTGACCAAATACATCATGGAGTCCACCACGCTCGGCCGGCGGAAGGTGGAGCCAGAGGGCAGCGACCTGACGGACCTGCAGGCGTTCTGCACCTCACTCTTCTAGCCGGTCGGCTGACGCCTCAGTCGCCGACCAGCGAGCGCCAGCCCACGGCGTGGACCCGGCCAACGCCGAGCGCGCCGGCGAGCGGCGGGCGGGCGAACATTCCGGCGAAGGCTTCATCGCGAACGTTGAGGCCGCCCGCGTAGGCGCCGAAGGCCGGGAGGATCAGGCGGTCCGCGTCGGTGATGAAGCAGCGGCGGCGGACGCTGCCGCGCGTGGCTTTCACCCTCGCGGCGGGGTGCAGGTGACCGGCGACCTCGCCCGGCTGCAGCCCGGCCTGCGGTTCGTGGCGAAGCGTTAGACCCGCCAGCGCAAGCTCGTCGGCGATCTCGCCGGGGAGGGCGCGGGGGCCGTCGGCGTCGTGGTTGCCGACCACCCAGATCAGCGTGCGGCCGCGCGCCAGGCCGCGCAGGGCCTCGGCGTCATCGGCGGCGAGGCGGTCCTCGGAGCGGCGGTCGTGGAATGTGTCGCCGAGCAGGATGACGGTGGCGGGCGCGAGCGCGGCGATCTCCTCGGCGAGGCGGCGCAGGGTCTCGCGGGTGTCGTAGGGCGGCAGCATCTGGCCGCGGGCGGCATAGGATGAGCCCTTCTCCAGGTGGAGGTCGGCGACGACCAGGGTTCGCTCGGCGGCCAACCACAGGGCGCCGGAACAGCGCAACAGGACGTCGCTGGCGCCGATCCGCGTGCGCAGGCCCCCGCAGTCGGCGTTGGCGTAGTCGTAGGCGAAGGGGGTCTGGGTAAGCGCGTTCACTGCAGGGCCTCGGCGATCAGGTCTTCTTCGGCTTCTCTCAGGATCATGGTCTCGCCGCTATGGCCGGGGCTGCGTTCCTTGCCGATCTCCAGCAGGATCGGCACCGAGAACGGCGACAGATGCTCCAGCGGCGAATGCCGGATGCGCCCCTTGATGCGCGACAGAAGCTGCCCCAGGCGCGCCACGTCCACGAGGCCTGTCGCCGCATCGTCCCGCGCGCAACGGAGAAGCAGGTGGTCTGGCTGGTGGCGGCGCAGCGTGTCGTAGATCAGGTCGGTGGAGAAGGTGACCTGGCGGCCGGTCTTCTGCTGCTGGCCCGGGAAGCGCCGCTCGATCAGGCCGGCGATGATCGCGCAGCCCTTGAAGGCCCGCTTCATCATGAAGCTGTCGGCGAGCCAGGCCTCCAGGTCGTCGCCCAGCATGTCCTCGTCGAACAGCTCGGCGAAGTCGACCTGGTCCAGCGGCTTGATGGCCCAGACGGCGAGCGCGTAGTCGTTGCAGACGAACCCCAGCGGCCCGCGGCCCATCCGCTCCAGCCGGCGGGTGAGCAACATGGCCAGGGTAGTGTGCGCTAGGCGCCCCTCGAAGGGGTAGCAGACCATGAACTGGCGGTGGCCGCGGGCGAAGGTCTCCAGCAGCATCTCGTCTTCGCCGGGGATGATGGAGCGGTCGCGCTGCGCCTCCAGCCATTCGCGGACGTCGGCGGGCAGCACCTGCCAGTGCGGCTGGTCGGTCATCAGCTGGCGCACGCGCTGGGCCAGGTAGGTGGAGAGCGCGAATTTGGAGCCGCCCCAGGAGGGCATCTTGGGGTCGGCGCCCGGCGCGGGACTGACCAGGACATCGAGGTTGGTGACGGCCACCAGCCGCCAGACCTGGCCTGCGAAGACGAAGGTCTCGCCGGGCTCCAGCATCTCGACCATGCCCTCCTCGATCTCGCCGATCTTGCGGCCGCCGCGCCCACCGCGCATGGCGATGCGGACGGCGAGCACGGCGGGGGAGACGATGGCGCCGACGTTTAAGCGGTGACGCTGGGCGGTCTCCAGATTGCGCACGCGCCACAGGCCGTCGGGGCCCTTCACGATGCGGCGGAACTTGTCGTAGTTCTTCAGCGCGTAGCCGCCGGTCGAGACGAAATCGACGACCTGCTCGAAGTCCTCCCAGGGGAGGTCGCGGTAGGGGCCGGCGCTGGTGACCTCGTCGTAGAGCTTGAGCAGGTCGAAGGGCTCGGAACAGGCGCAGCCCATGACGTGCTGGGCGAGCACGTCGAGCGCGCCGATGCGCGGCGGATCGCCGTCCAGCTTGTTCTCGGCGATGGCCTCGCGGGCGGCCTGGCACTCCAGCATCTCGAAGCGGTTGGCGGGGACGAAGAGGGCGCGGGACGGCTCGTCCATGCGGTGGTTGGCGCGGCCGATCCGCTGGACCATGCGGCTCGCGCCCTTGGGGCTGGCGAGCTGGATCACCAGGTCGACGTCGCCCCAGTCGATGCCGAGATCGAGCGTCGAGGTGCAGACCACGGCGCGCAGTTCGCCCCTGGCCATCGCAGCCTCGACCTTGCGCCGCTGTTCGGCGGCGAGGGAGCCGTGGTGGAGCGCGATGGGGAGCGCGTCCTCGTTCAGCCGCCAGAGTTCCTGGAACGCGAACTCGGCCTGGAAGCGGGTGTTGACGAAGACCAGCGCCGTCTTCGATTTGGTGATGACGTCATAGACCTCCTGCATGGCGTGCTGGGCGGTGTGGCCGGCCCAGGGCACCTTGCCTTCGGACAGCAAGACCTCGACGATCGGCTCGGCGCCGGCGGGGCCGCGCACCAGGTCGACGCTGGCGTTGCCGCTAGATTTCTCAACCGCGGAGATCGCGGAGATGCGCGGAGAGGCTGCGGTTTCCTCGGTCTCTCTGCGAAACTCCGCGAGCTCCGCGGTTGTCTTTGGGACGCCTGCGGCGTCGTGAGAGCCGACGAGGTCCACGGGCCGGTGGCAGGCCATCCAAGCCTTGATCACCTCGGGGTCGTCGACGGTGGCCGAGAGGCCGACGCGGCGCATGCGGGGCGCGAACTGGGCGACGCGGGCGAGGTCGAGCGCCAGCAGGTCGCCGCGCTTGGAGGCGTGCAGGGTGTGAATCTCGTCGAGGATCACGCACTCCAGGTTCTCGAAATAGAGCCGCGCGCCTTCCCAGGCGCAAAGGAGCGCGAGCTGTTCGGGCGTGGTCAGCAGGATTTCCGGCGGCTTCACCCGCTGGCGCTGGCGGCGCGAGAGGCCTGTGTCGCCGGTACGGCTCTCGGCGGTGATCGGCAGGCCCATCTGGGCGATCGGGGCGCCCAGGTTGCGCTCGACGTCCACAGCCAGGGCTTTGAGCGGCGAGATGTAGAGGGTGTGCAGGCTGGAGGGGCCGTTGGGCGGCGGCCGGGTGGCCAGGTCGATCAGGCTCGGCAGGAAGCCCGCCAGGGTCTTGCCGCCGCCGGTCGGCGCGATCAGCAGGGCGTCGCGCCCGGCCTGCGCCCGCTCGATCATCGCCAGCTGGTGGGCGCGCGGGCTCCAACCCCGCTGGGCGAACCAGTCGGCGAACCGCGGCGGCAGGAGATCGGCGGGGAGGCCCGCGCTGTCGGCCATTCGTGGCCTATAGCATGTTCCTGTTATGTTTCGAGGGTTCGGATTGACGCGCCGCGCCCGCGATGCGAGCGGAGGGGAGGCCGCTTGCCGAAGAGGAAGACGCTCAATGACCGCTGACTCGCCTCAGGCCTGCGCGACCGAGTTCACCGCCGCCCTGATCGGCCGGGACATCGACGCGGCGCTCGCCCTGATCACCGACGACGTGGTGTTCTTCTACAGCAATGGCTCGACGATCCTGGGGAAGGACGCGTTCGCGGCCTTGATGACGGCGAGCTGGCAGATGGTCGAAAACTACAAATACGCGACCCTCGACTCGACCTGGATCACCCAAACCCCGGCCGCCGCGGCGGTGATCTACAGCTTCGAATGGAGCGGCACAGCCCGGGGCGCCGACGTTAAGGGCGCGGGCCGTGGCACGCGGGTGTTCTCCAAGGCGCCGGGCTCCGGCTGGTTGATCGGCCACGAGCACTTGAGCGCCGGCCAGTGGATGCCTAGCTGACGGTTAGCCGTCGCAGGACCGCGTCCCGGATCAGCGGCATCCGGTCATTGCCGAAGTACATGTCATCGCCGCCGACAAAGATGGTGGGGGAGCCGAAGCCGCCACGGGCGATGACCTCTTCGGTGTTGGCGCGGAGCTGGTCCTTGATGTCGGGGCGAGCGATGGCCTCGAAGACCGCGTCAGGGTCGACGCCGGCGCGGGCGCAGACGTCGGTGAGGACCTCATCCTGCGAGATGTCGAGGTCGTCACCCCAGTAGGCCTCGAAGGCGGCGTTGGCGAAGTCGACGAGCTTGCCTTGCGGTTCGACGGCGATGCAGGCGCGCATGGCCTTGACGCTGTTCACCGGGAAGACGGTCGGCGGGAACTTGATGCGCAGCCCGGTGTGCCGGGCCCAGTCGGCGAGGTCCTTCAGCATATAGCGGGCCTTGGCCGGGACCGGGGCGGCGCGCTGGGCGTAGACGCTGGGATTGACCGCGTTGAAGACGCCGCCGACCAGGATCGGGCGCCATCTGATTTCCACCTCGAGTTCGGCGGCCAGCTCGCGCAGGTTCGTGAAGGCCAGGTAGGTCCAGGGGCTGGAGCAGTCGAAGAAGACCTCGATCATGCGTCGTCCCTCCTCACGGCGACACCGTCAGGACCTGCTCGGTCCGCAAGGACACGCCACTCTGGTGATCGGTCACCGTGGCGACCACCCGATAGGCGCCGACCGGGTCCTTGTCCTCGAAGACCAGGCCGTAGCCGGCTTCGGAAAGCTGCAGGGAAAGGTTCGGCGCGGCGAGGCGGCCGACCCAGACCTTTGCCGCTTTCGTGTGGTCGTAGTCCTTGCCTGACGGGTCGAAGGTGTCGAAATCCACGGTGACGTTGCAGTTCCCCGCCGCGTCGGCCTGGCAGCCCTTGAAGACGATGAAGGTCACGATCGGCTTGTTGCGGACCGTCCTGGTGGAGCTGACCAGTTGCACGACCGGCGTGACGGTCTCCCAGTCGGCCATCAGCTTCTGGGCGTCGTTCGTGGATATCTGGGCCACCGCGAAATTCCCCTGCGAGGCGGCGTTCGGCTGGGCCTTTTTCTCGGCCTCGGTGTGCGGCCAGCCATCGTCCTGAGCCTGGGCGCCGGACGCCGCCGCCACCCAGAGCAGACCTCCCGCCAGCAGCGCCGGCGCGACCCTTCGCAACGTCATCGACCCCATGCTCCTCATGCTCGTCGCGCCGGGTTTTGCAGGCGAGTCGCCCAGTAGTCGGCGTCGAAGTCCGGGTCGCCGCTGAGGCGACGCCAGAGCTTCACCCGGTTCAGGAATTCCAGGCGGCCGGTGTCCTGTTCGAACCAGGGTTCGGGGGTCATCAGGATGCTTTCCACTGTTTCGGGCTGTGGAGACTTGATGAAGAAGATGGGCCGTTGCGCCGGTTCGGGCGGCAGGGTCGAGACGTCCCAGAGGCGGGTCTGGGGGACGGATGGGTTCATGCGGATCTTGAACATGGTGCGGGTGCGGTCGGCGTGGTTCACGCCGCCGCCGTGCCAGATGCCGTTGTGCAGGAAGAGCAGGGTCCCGGCCTCGCAGACCATGTGCTGCTGGCCGGCGATGTTCTGGTAGCGGCCGAGCGCGACTTCGCTGACCCGGCGCAGGTGGGTGCCGGGGACGAAGCGGGTGCCGCCCATCTCGCGGGTGACCTTGTGCGGATAGTACATGATCTGCAGGTCGAACCCCTCGGAGGGGTCGATGGTGGAGTCCTGGTGGGTGTGCTGGGAGACGTTCTCGCCGCCGCCGGCCTCGTAGTAGGCGGGCGGGAAGGTGACGTGCAGGAAGTGGTGGTCGAAGACGGGGTCGGGGCCGACCAGGCTCTGGATCGCGCCCTTCACGACAGGCAGGTCGAGTAGGCGCTGGATGGCGCTGCCTTGCGGATAGGCGGAGGCCAGCGGGACGCCGGGCGGCACCTCCGGCACGCCGGAGTTGGCCAGGAGCTCCATATAGGTCCCCAGCATCTTGCGGCCGGGCGCGGGCTTCGGCGGCTCGCCGGCCTCGGCCAGGAACTGAGCGTTGATCTCGGCGGGCACGGCGGCGTCGAAGCGCAGGAAGCCGCGGGCGGTGAAGCGGGCCATGTCGAGCGCGTTCAGCAGGGGCAGGGTCTCGCTCATGCGGCGGTCTCCACCAGCTTTTCGAAGAAGAACTCGTACTTGAGGTAGGCCAGGTCGAACTCGTCGCCGCGGTGGTGCGGCAGGATCTGCGCGGCCTGGAACAGGCGCCAGCCGTCCTTCAGGGCGTCGACGCCGGTGCGGTAGGGCGCCTGGTCGTTGTCGCCGGCCATGGGCCGCGTCTCGCCGGTCCCGTCATAGACCGCCCAGGCGATCGTCGGCGCATCCAGCGCCGAATTGGCCAGGTAGAGGACCAGAACCTTCTGGCGCATCGCCACTCCTCCCGCGGAGCTCGTCCGGCCCCGTCGCGAGCGATCATGGCCAAGCGAGGCTGCGAAGGATAGGCGCGACGCTGCGTCAGGGTGATATGGGACCGTTCAGCCAGCCAACCCGGAGACCCCGCCATGAACCCCAACGCCGAGTTTGACGTCATCGTCTATGGGGCCACCGGCTATACCGGCCGCCTGGTCGCCGAATATCTGGGCCAGCGCTATGGCGTGGGCGGCGACGTGACCTGGGCCATGGCCGGGCGCAGCGCCGCCAAGCTGGCCGAGGTGCGCGACGAACTGGCGCTGCCGGCCGAGACCCCGCTGATCGTCGCCGACGCCGACGATCCGGCGTCGCTGGAGGCCATGGTCCGTCGCGGCAAAGCGATCATCACCACAGTGGGCCCCTATCAGCTCTATGGCGACAAGCTGGTGGCGGCCTGCGTCGCCGCCGGCACGGACTGCCTGGACCTCTCGGGCGAGCCCAACTGGATGGCCAAGGTGATCGGCGAGCATGACGCCGCGGCCAAGGCGTCCGGCGCGCGGATCGTGCATAGCTGCGGCTTCGACTCCATCCCCTTCGAGCTCGGCGTTTTCTTCGCGGAGGAGACCGCCAAGGCGAAGCTCGGCGCCTATGTGCCGCGCGTGAAGGGCCGCATCCGCGGCATGCAGGGCGGGCTCTCCGGCGGCACCGCCGCCAGCGGCGCGGCGACCATGGCGGCGATCCAGAAGGACCCGTCGCTCGGCATGCTGATGATGAACCCGTTCGCACTCACCCCCGGATTCCAGGGGCCGGAGCAGCCGGCCGGCATGACGGTGGAACACGACGCCGACTTCGGCGCCGAGGTGGGCCCGTTCATGATGGCGGTGATCAACACCAAGAACGTCCACCGCTCCAACGCCCTGCAGGGCCATCCCTGGGGCACGGACTTCAAATATGACGAGATGTCGATCGTGGTCCCCGGCGCGCCGACCGAGTTCACCGGCATGGGTCCGGGCGGGCCGAAGCCCGGCGAGGGGCCGTCGAAGGCTGAGCGCGAGGCGGGGTTCTACGACATCGTCTTCATCGGCATCGCCGACGACGGGCGCCAGGTGAAGGTGGCGGTGAAGGGCGACCGCGACCCGGGCTATGGCTCGACGTCGAAGATGATCGCCGAAGCCGCCATCTGCCTGGTCCGCGACGCAAAAACCGCGCCCGGCGGCGTGTGGACGCCGGGCGCGGTGATGGGGTCCAAGCTCATCGAACGCCTAGAAGCGAACGCCGGCCTGACCTTCGCGGTGGAGAGCTAGCGCGAACTAGCCCTCCGCCGATTGTTGCTTAGCAGGCCCAGTTAGCAGGCATACGCCTCACGGACCGGCACGCGGCGACCGTAGTAGGGGTCCCAGACCCAGCGGGTCGTGTAGCAGGTCCCGTAGTAGCCGGGGCCGGGGCCGTAACCCGGGCCGTAGCCATAGGCGTAGGGACCGGGCGCATAGTAGCCGCCACCGTAGCGCGGGTGGTCGGACGCCAGCGCCGCGCCGATCGCCAGGCCGGCGATGCCCGCCACAGCCAGACCGGCGCCATTGCCACGTCCGTGGCCGTAGTAGTGCCCGCCGCCGTAATAGGGACGCGCGTCAGCGCTGGTGGTCGCCGTCGCGGCGATCGCGCCGCCGAGGGTAAGGGCCGCCAGAGCGGCCGTCAGAGCTTTTCTCATAGGGGCCTCCTTGTGGGTGCATAACGGCCGGGAAGCCGAAATGTTCAGGAAATAACCCTATGATTTTTAAGCTGAACGCGGCCTGAACGGGGCGGTTAGGAAGGCGAGGGGTTTGGGGACGTGGCCTGCGGCCTACGGCCGACCGGCCATACGCCGCCCGCCCTCAGGGGCCATCAAGCCTTGGCCGCACCGCATACGGCGCATACCGCTTTCCCGCAACCTAAGCGATTGCCACGCATTGGGCTCCTACAATCAAGGCCAGGGCAAATCCACAGCCTTAACAAGAAGCTAAGGCCTCTTTGTTGGCGGTGGGTGGCTTAAGCGGCCAGAAGGAGCCTGACCTGCCATGAACCCGCTCGCCACCTCCTCCGACATTCCGACGCCGCACCGTCGCGATGAACACGACTCACAGCTCGCCAACCGTTTCATCCTGGTCATCGACGATGACGCGGATCTGCTCAGCCTGATGCGCGAGGCGCTCGAGGAGGCGGGCGCTACGGTGGTCAGCGCCCCGGACGGCCTCGCAGGCTTGCGCGCCGTCGCCGCGGAGCCGCCGGACGTTGTGGTGACGGACATCCTGATGCCGACGAAGGAAGGCATCGCGACCATCATCGAGATGAAGCGGCTGTACCCCGATGTGAAGATCATCGCGATCTCCGGCGGGGGCCGGCTTGGGCCCGTCGACTTTCTCGACCTTGCGAAGCGGCTCGGCGCCGATGCCGCATTGAGCAAGCCATTTCCGCTCGTGCGTCTGGTTGAGCAGTGCGCCCTGCTGCTCACCTGACCTCGCCTGATTGACAGCATGGAACGGCTGACCACGTCCGGCGTCGGCGACCTGATGGACCGCTTCGCCGGCGCGATCGCCGCCGGGTCGATCAATGTGATCAGCCTGGAAGCGGTGCGCGCCCGATCGGGGGACCGCTGGCCGCGAAAGCGCGAGCAGGTTGAGGCCTTCGTCGAGCGCGCCTTTGTCCGGATCGGCGGCCCGGGCGTGCTGGTGGCGGCGCTCAACGATGTTGAGTTCCTCAGCATCCAACCGGAGGTGCGCGGCCTGAAGGCGCTTGGCCAGAGCGCGGCGGTGCTGAAGGAAACCCTCTCGTTCTTCCTCGGACGGATCGACCGGGAGGACGTGCGCATCTTCCAGGTCATCGACCATGCCGCCGGCGAACTCACGGTCGAGGCGGTGGATAGCGCCCGATGGCTGGGAAACAACGATGAGGCGTCCGCGCCGGAATTGACGGGCAGCACCCGGGACCCCGACATCTGGCCGGCCTCCGGCGCCGCGCCGCTCCTCCGCGAGATCGAACGAGGCCCTGCCCGGACGCCGCGCCTTGTGCTCCAGGGCAAGCCAGAGCTCGCGGTTTCCTACACCGTCGAACCGATCTGGAATATCGGCCAGCAGGTGGTGGCCTCGTACCTGATGCAGCCGACCGTCTATCTCACCTCGTCCTCCCGTATCGCCGAGCCCTCACGCTTCGCGGCCGAGCAACTGGTGAGCGTCGGCGTGGATCAGGCCGCGGCCCGGATCATCGAGGGTGCGGCGCGCGGCCTGAAGTTCGCGCTGCATCTGCCCATACCTTTTCTCGGTGTCGCCTCCGCGTCCGCCCGGTATCGCGCCCAACGTCACCTCGCCGATCTCCCCCCAGAGGTGCGCCGGCTCCTCGTATTGGATCTGACCGGTATCGCTGAAGGGCTGCCGCACGGCCGGATGGCCGAGACGGTGGCGGCGCTCGCCCCCGTTTGCCGCGCGGTGCTGGCCCGCGCCCCGTCGCCGACCGCACGACTGTCTCAATGGCGGAACAGCCACCTGGCCGGCGTCAGCCTCGACTGCAGCGCCCTGGACCCGGACGACCCACATTCCATGGCGCGGATGACAGGTTTCACCACCGCGGCGGCGCAGGTCAGCAAGACGGTGATCGGCTATGGCCTCGCCAGCCGCAGTTTGACCCTGGCGGCCTGGGCCGCCGGCTTCACCCATGTCACAGGCGCCGCTGTCCAACCCGACGCGCCGCTATGCGCCCTTCGCTGGGACGCCGCAGATCTCTATCGCGAGACACGGCGCTGAGCGTGATATGCGCACCTTGAACTCGGGGTGCGCGGCGGGAGTCAGCCGCCGCCTGACCCCGGGTATCCGATAATCGTCGAGAGCTGCGGGGCGCCGCTGACGGCGTGGGACGCGAGCTTGCCGCTCATCACCGCGCCTTCCAGGCTGCCGACGTTGAGCCCGGTATAGATCCAGTCGCCGGCGATCGACATGTTGGCGAACCCGCAGTCCCAGGCCTTCAGGCGGCAGGCCGTGCTGCCCGGCGGCGAGGTGACATAGCGCTCGGTCGGATCGATGTTGGCGCGCCAGAACTGGCTGTCGAAGCGTGCGATGCCGACGTTGGGCGTCCCATCGGGCTCGATCGGCGGCAGGGTGTCGACCAGCAGGTTGAAATCGAAGCCCACCGGGTCGCCGGGCGGGTCGTTGGCGTTGGTGGTGGCGTTGGGCAGCAGCGGTCCCATGCCGGCCTGAAGGTATTGCAGCGACTGGAACCGCACCCGCATGTCCTCCATCGCGGGAAAGGTGGTGTCGGTGAAGGGCGCAGGCGCGTGGCGGCCCGACATCGTGCCGCAGAAGTACCAGAGCGATTTGGGCGTTTGGTCGGCCGGCCAGTCCTCGAAGGGGATCAGGTGGCGGAACTCGGCCTGGCCGTTGCCGGGGCAGAGGTAGCTGGCGCTGATCACCGTGTCCCCGGGCGCGAGCGGGAGGTCCCAGCCGAGCTCGAACATGTCCTTGTTGAGCCAGATCTGCATGGCCTGGGTCATGACGGCGGGGATGCCGGCTACCATCGTGGCCCAGGCGGGGCGGGCGGCGATCAGGTCTTCGCAGAGGAAGGGGATCGCGCCGATGGAGATCGCAAACACCAGATGATCGTAGTCGCGCCCGGCGGTGAGCGTCAGCCGGCCGGGCGCCTGCCAGGTCGTCCAATAGGACTCCAGGTCGACGCCGGCGGCCTGCAGCGCGTCCGCCTCCACCAGCTGGTCGCCGAAGATGGCGTTGTCGTAGAACCGCTGTGGCGGCCAGCACGGCAGGTTCTTGACCGGAAACAGCGGCTGATAGGGCGCGGACGGATCCTTCAGATTGGCCTGGACGTCGATCTCCACCGAGGCGACCGACTGGCCATCGGCGGCCAGCCGAAGGGCGGTCACCTTGTGGAAGAACTCGAACTTCACGCCACGGGCCTTGAGCACCAGATAGAGCGGGGCGATCACCGTCTCGCCGGTTCCGGCCGCGAACTGCCAGACGGTCGACCCCAGGTAGGCGAACGAGCGCAGGGTCCAATGCAGATAGCAGCCGGCGGCCATCACCGGAGACACCGTCGTGTCGCCGGTGGGGTACTGGTACGACAGATTGATGGTGGTCATGGCGAGCGGTGAGGAGATGGTCAGCGGGTTGGCGCCATGGCGCGTCAGCCAGTCGCTCCAGTTCTGATCGTCGATGCTGTCGTAGCCACGGGTGGCGATGTCGTCGGCGATGAAGCCTCGGATCAGGGTCAGGAGGTAGTCGACGACGATGAACAGGCGGCGCAGGTCATCATTGTTCTCGACGAGCTTAAGGATCAGGTCCGAGAGGCCCGTCCATTCGGCCTGCAGGATGGCGAGAAGGGGGTGCGCGGGTCCAAGCGGCGCGCCCTCGCCCAGCCCGGCCGCGATCTTGGCGACAAGGCCCTTGGCCTGGGCCACCAGCGCGCCCTCGGCCGCGTCCACCGGCTGGTGTCCCTGGATCAGGTCGTCGAGGAATTCGCAGACCGCCGCCAGCTGGCGCTCGATGGCCAGGAAGGCGGTCCCGTCGGTCGGGCCCAGGTTGTTGGTCGGAAGCGTCTGCGGCCAGCGTTGCAGGGCCCGATTCCGGAACTCCCACATCAGGACGAAGTTCTCCGGCAGGAAGGCCTCGTCGAAGGTGGCCAGCGGCTCCCCCGGTTGCCGGCCAAGCTCGGCGTAGACCTGCGCCATCAGCGGGAGCGCGTTGTAGTAGCTGCCCAGGAAGCCGTGGATGCCGTGCTCTTCGATCCGGCCGTTCGCGCCGCGCGAGGACGCGCACTTGCCGCCCAGCCGCCATCCGAGCTGGTGCACCGTGATGTCGAACCGCTCCTGCCAGCCGGGCTGACTGGTGATCTCGAAGGCGGTGACCAGGCCTGCGACGCCGCCGCCGAGGATCGCGACCTTCTTGGGTCCAGTCGTGTCGTTCATGAGTGCCCCCGCAGTTGGTTCGGTCGCTAAGCCTTCGCCGGTATGGTTGGCGGCGCATCTTCCGGCGCTGACGAGTCGACCCAGCCGGCGGCCTTCAAGGCCTCGACGTAGTGCGCCAGGTCGGCTGGATTGACGAAGGGATGGCCGAGCTTGAGCGCGGCCAGGGAATAGCGCGGCCGCAGCCGCAGGCCTTCGGCCATGGGGACGCGCGCCTCATCGGTGCGGCCCGCAGCCGCCGCGCAGGCGGCCTGGAGAAAGTGCAGGAAGAAATAGTCCGGCCGCGTCGCGCAGGCGGCGGCCGCGTGCCTGGCCGCCTCGTCGTAGCGTTTGGCTATGAAACAGGCGATCGCCTTGCCGCGCAGCCACAGCCACAGATGCGGATCGTTCGGGCTGGCGCCGATCGCCCGGTCGCAGGCGATCAGCGCCTCGTCGGTCTGGCCGGCGAAGGCCAGCAGGCGGCCGAGCTCGCCGTTGGCGGCCGCCAGGTTGGGATTGAGGTCGAGCGCGCGCCGCTGCTCGGCCATGTCCTGCGCGGGCTGGCCCATGGTCGAGAGCACAACGCCAAGCGTGAAGTGGGCGAAGGCGTCCGAGCCGTCCAGGTGGACGGCGCGCAGAGCGTAGCGATGGGCCTCGGCGATGGCGGCGCGCGGATCGCTTGATAAGCCCCCCCAGACCTCCACAAGCCAGCAATGCGCCAGCAGCGAGAGCGTCGGCGCGTCGTCCGGCTTCAGCCTCAGCGCCCGCACGAGCAGGTCCTGGGCCTGCTGGCTGTCCGTCGCGGTGGATCGCCAGAAGTGCCGCCGCCCGCGGACGAACAGGCCCCAGTGGTCGAGGTCGTCGACCGGGACGAGAAGGGCCTTGGCCTCCTCGTGGGCCAGGAGGGCGGGCTCAAGGCTGCTGATGACCGCGGCGCTGATGTCGTCCTCGACGGCCAGCAGGTCGGTGGCCGGCCGATCGTAGCGGCCCGACCACACGCTCGTGTCGTCGGCGCCGTTGCTCAGATGCGCCGAGACCCTGACCGTCCCGGCCACGAGCCGCACCTGGCCCTGGACGACATAGTCCACGCCCAGGTCCGCGCAGATCCGCTCGGCGGAGAGGCCGCCGGCGTCGAAGCTCAGCGACTGGCGCGAACTCACGGCCAGCAGGTTCGAGCGCGCGAGGCCCGCGATGACCGCCTCGGCGATCCCCTGCGCCATGTGCGCCTCTTCATTGGCGCTGGAGAGGTGACTGAAGGCGAGCACGGCGATCGCGGGTCGTCCTCTGGGATCACGTCCTCTGGCCGCCGGGGGCCGGGGGTCTCGAGGCCGGGCGTCGCGGGGCTGGGGGGCGGGGCGCGACGCTGGGGCGGCCGCGACGCCGTTCGCGTCTTCGCCAACCGCGCGCCGGGCCGCCGCCAGGCTGGCGCGGGCCCGCAAGGCGCTTCGCTGTTCGCGCAGCCAGTCCTCGAAACCGTCCTCGCCGGGGATATCCAGACCCTCGAGGAACTCGTGGGAGAGAATCTCGTCCGGGTCCGCGGCGTGGGCGTCGACCTGGACGCGGGCGAGATCGAGCCGCGCCCGGTCGTTGCCGGTGATCAGCAACGGCTCGGCCGTCAAATTGAGGAGGCCACGCAGGTCGGAGAGTTCGCGGCGAAGGCTGCTGGCGGCCTGGGCCGGCTGGCGGGCGCCCCAGAGCTTTTCCTGCAGCCAGCGGCGGGCGCGCTCGCCCTCGTTGGCCATGGCCAGCATGGCGATCAGCGCCTTGCCCTTGCGGCTGGCGACCTCGATCCGCTCGCCCCCCGGCGCGATGAGCCGAAAGGGCCCCAGAAGGCTGAGCGTGAACTGCTCTGGCGCGCCCGTCATACCGTCCGCCGCTGTGGATACCTCGCCCTGAATATCGAGTTGGGCGGGATTTATCACGGCAATTTCACGTTGTGCGAACGCTCACCTCACGTTGCGCGAATTGGGGCAGGCGATGGTCGGCTCATCACCTTTGAACACCCGCCCGGAGCCGGCCATGGACGAAATGTTGGACCTCTACCTGGGCAAGCGCGTGCGGTGGCGGCGCAAGATCCTGGGATGGTCGCAATCCAACCTCGCCGACCTGATCGGCGTCAGGTTCCAGCAGATTCAGAAGTATGAGGCCGGCGCCAACCGGATGTCGGCGGCGAGGCTCTGGAGCCTCGCTTGCGCGCTCGGTGTCGACATCCAGTATTTCTACGAAGGTTGGGGTGAGGCGCAACGCGACGCCGCTCAGATGGCCGACGTTCCTGTTGAGTCACGGACCGAGGCGGCCTGACGTGGCGGTCAGCCGAGACCTACGCCCCGACAGCTTCGCCGGTCTTGCCGTCGACTGGGCGCCCCTGGACCACGCCGCGGGCGACCCGGTGATGATCGGCGACCTGGTCTCGGCCGGCATCGACGACCTGCCGGTCTACCGTGTCATGGCGCTCGAGGAAGACCGTGCCTGGGTCGTCACCCACCCCGGCGCGCCGCAGCGGATGATGTGGCTGGCTGCGATACGCTGGCGGGGCGTGGAGCGGCCGGACTGGGAGCCCTCGAAGGCCGGCCGCTCTGTCGGCGGCATGGGCCCACCATAATCCAGCGCCGAGGTCTGTCGGCGGTGTTGTCCTGGCGTCACGGTGGACGCCCGCCGGGCGTGGGGCCAAGCTCTCCTCAACAATAAGGGGAAGCGACATGAAGGATTTCGCGGGCAGGTTCGCGGTGGTGACCGGCGGCGGCACGGGGATGGGGCGGGAGCTCGCGCGGCAGCTGATCGCCGAGGGCTGTAGCGTGGCCATGTGCGACGTCTCGGCGAAGAACATGGCCGAGACCATCGCGCTCTGCGAGGCCGATGGCGTGCCGCAGGGCGCGCGGGTGACGGCGCACATCGCCGACGTCTCCGACGAGAGCCAGCTGGTCCGGTTTCGCGAGGAGGCCAAGGCGCAGCACGACAGCGAGCGGCTGCACCTGCTGTTCAACAACGCCGGGATCGGCGGCGGCGGATCGATCGTCAACGACAGCCGGGAAGAGTGGGAGCGGACGTTCAACGTCTGCTGGGGCGGCGTGTACCTGGGGGTGCGAACCTTCCTGCCGATGCTGCAGGCGGCGGACGAGGCGCACATCGTCAATACGTCGAGCGTCAATGGCTTCTGGGCGAGCCTGGGGCCTAACGTCAGCCACACGGCCTATGCGGCGGCGAAGTTCGCGGTGAAGGGGTTTTCCGAGGCGCTGATCACCGACCTGAAGCTGACCGCGCCGAACATCAAGGTCTCGGTGGTGATGCCGGGCCATATCGGGACGGAGATCGTCGCCAATTCCCGCAAGGTGATCAGCGGGCGGGATGAGGACGCGCTGAGCGCCGAGGATATGGCGCGCGCGCGGAAACGGGTCGCGCGGATGGGCGTGGACGTCAGCCAGCTGCCCGACGCGGCGCTGCAGGCCATGGTCGACGAGCAGGCGCGGCGGTTCCTGGAGGACGCGCCGACTAGCGCCGCGCAGGCCGCGACCATCATCCTGGACGGGGTGAAGGCGGAGCGGTGGCGGATCCTGGTCGGCGATGACGCAGCCGCCATGGACGCCATGGTGCGCAAGGACCCGGAGGCCGCCTATACGCCGGAATTCTATGACGTGCTGATCAAGGAAATGGGCTGGCGGCTGGGGCGGTAAGGGCTCGGCGCCGGCAAGCTTCACCGCAATCAAATATTTGTTTCGACTGGGGTTTGGGTTTGTCCGCCGCGGGTGTGTCGGCTAAGCGACGCGCCTGCGGAGTGGAGGCTTATGGTCAGTGTCCTGTTGGTCGAGGATGAGCGCGAGATCGCGGAGCTGACCCGCGACGCGCTGAGCGAGGCAGGGTTCAGCGTCACCGTCGCGCTCGACGACCGCGCCGCCTACCAGACGCTGGAGCTTGAGGCCCGCAGCTTCGCCGCCGTGGTCACCGACATCAACCTGGGCGCCGGGGTCACCGGCTTCGACGTCGCCCGCTGCGCGCGGCGGCTGAACGAAGAGATCAAGATCATCTACATCTCCGGCCAGGGGCCGCACGCCGGCCAGTTCGCCGTCGACCGCGCCCTGACGGTGGAAAAGCCCTTCGACCCGCGCGATCTCGCCCAGCAGGTCGCGGCGTTCATCGAGAGCTGAATTCCCGACAGGACGAGGGTCGCAGGCTGTCCTGGTCTGGGACGGACTTACAGTCTTCGCCGCCCAGCTGCGTTAACCTTTGCTGTTAAGCTTCCTGGGGTGCGACCTCTCCGCGCGATATCGCCGATCTTCGGGCGAATCCCACAGTAAAACCCAATCAGGTCCGAGACTTGCTCTAGACGAATTGGAGGCTTGGCTGTGTGTGCCATTTCGAGACTGCGCACGACATCCAGGTTTGTACATTAACCAGTCGCCTTGCTTGGTTAAGGCGCAGCATAAGAGTCGAGGGGTAATATGAAGCTTCGTAATGTTCTGATCGCGGCCGGTTCGGCGATCGCGCTCTCCACCCTGGCCACCGGCGCTTTCGCCGCCGGCACGTTGAGCGCCTCGGCGGTCTCCAGCGTCATCGTCGTCTCGCCGACCACGCTGACCAAGACCCAGGACATGAACTTCGGCACCGTCGTTCGTCCCAGCGGCGCCAACGGCAACACCACCTTCATCCTGGACACCGCCAACAACGTCACCAAGAGCGGCGGCGACGGCTCGGTGGTCGCTTCCACCACGACCTCGGCCAAGTTCAGCCTGGTCACCACGCCGGGGATCTCGTTCTCGGCCGCCGCCGTGCTCAGCTTCGCGCCGACCGGCCAGCTGATCAACATCGTGGCGGGCACCCCGCTGATCACCGGCGCCACCGGCGCGGGCCCGACCTTCGCGCTCGCCGCCACCGGCGCGGGCCCGACCTTCGCGCTCGCCGCCAACGGCACGGCGCTGCTGAGCTACGGCGGCCAGTTCGACGTCACCCCGACCACGGTGCCGCAGACCTACACCGGCACGCTCGCGGTCACGATCACCTACAACTAAGCCGGACGCCGGCGTCTGCCGGCTCTGAGCAACGAACAACAGTCGTGGCGGCCCTTACCGGCCGCCACGATTGCGTTTGGGCCTTGGCGTTGAATCGGCGGGCGCCCTAGCTTCGCGGCATGGCGGCAATCCTGGCGGTCCACGCCCATCCCGACGACATCGAGCACCTGGCGGCCGGGACGCTAGCGATTCTGGCGGCCCGGGGGCACGCCATCCGCATCGCGACCCTGACGGCGGGCGAGTGCGGCTCGGCGTCCACCGACCTTTCCGACACCTCGCGGATCCGCAAGGCGGAGGCCAGCGCGGCCGCCGCCCTGATCGGGGCGGAGTACCGCTGCGCCGACCTGCCGGACCTGGGGGTCTATAACGACGACGCCTCGCGCCGGGCGGTGACCGAGCTGATCCGCTGGGCCGCGCCGGAGATCGTGCTGGCCGCCTCGCCGGCCGACTACCACCCCGACCATGAGGCGGCGAGCCAGCTGACCCGCGACGCCTGTTTCGCCTCGTCAGTGCCCAACTACCGCACCGGCCCGGCAGCGGCGCTGGAGGCGATCCCGCACCTCTATTTCATGGACCCGATCGGCGGGCGCGACCGTGAGGGGAACAGGATCGTCGCCGACTTTGGGGCGGACATCGGGGGCGGCTTCGCGCTGAAGCAGGCGATGCTTTCGGAACATGTCAGCCAGGCGGAATGGGTCGCGCGGCAGCACGGCATCGCCGACCATCTGGGCTCCATGGAGGCCTGGTCGCGGCGGCGGGGCAAGGACTTCGGCGTGGCGACCGCCGAGGGCTTCCGCCAGTACAAACACGAGCCCTATCCCAAGGCGCCGCTGCTGCAGCGCCTGCTGGGCGAGGCGCTGGTCACCCTGCCTGTGGCGTAAGGCGAAGACCCGATCATCTATCTATCAAAGCTCGTCATGGCCCGGCTTGTCCGGGCTACCCATGATCTCCGTGTCGGAGGAGGGGCGCGGCGGCGCCGTTAGGACCTCTCAGCGACCTCGGTGATCATGGGTCCCCCGGACAAGCCGGGGGATGACGATCAAAAAGGAAATGATTGGGATCCTCGGTTAGCTCTTCACGACCGCGTCGTAGCGGGCCCACATGGGGCGGCAGTCGAGCATCTCGCCGGACTGCATGGCTTCGTCGATGGCCATGACGGTGAGGCCGGCTTCCAGGCTGTCGAAGGGGGCGACCGGGAACGGCACGCCGTGCTCGAGGCTGGCCTGGAGGTCGCGGGCCATGGCCTGGTCGGCGCCGTTGTGGGCGTCGGCCGTGCGTTCGCCGTAGTCGATGCGCTCGGGCTTGGCGTGGGTGAGGGCGCGGCGGACCATCAGGCGGTTCCTGACCAGGTCCGCGATCAGCGTGCCTTCGGTTCCGGCGACGTACCAGCGGCGCTCGGGCAGGGAGACGTGGCTGTTGGCGTGGAACGACAGGCGGACCTGGTTCTCGTATTCGATGAGCGCGGTCTGGTGGTCGGTGACGTCCATGTCCGACTGGAAGGCGTCGTTGGCCCCCTGCCAGCCGGGGTCGAAGGCGTAGGCGGCCTCGCCGGTGTCCCAGGTCTTGGGGGCGGTCTCGGCGCGCTCGGCGGTGAAGATCCGGCGGCCGCCGAAGCTGGCGACCTTGCGCGGGCGCGCGCCGGCCAGGCGGGCGAAGATATCGAAGTCGTGGCAGACCTTGTCGAGCAGGTAGGAGCCGCCCCAGGCCTGCTTGCGCCGCCAGTTGCGGGCGAGATAGCCGCCGTGCTCGGGCGGCAGATGCTCGGTGGCGTCGATGGAGACCAGTTCGCCCAGCTCGCCGGCGTCGATCCGGGCGGCGACCTCGCGCACGATGGGCATGGAGCGCATGACCAGGCCGATGAACAGCGGCGGGTTGTTGGGCGCCGTCAGGCGGGCGGCGATCGCCAAGCTCTCGGCTTGGGTGCGGACGATGGGCTTTTCGGCGAAGACCGGCCAGCCGGCGTCCAGCGCCAGGTTCAGGTGCTCGAAGTGCAGGTGGTTGGGGCTGCCGATCATCACCAGGTCGTAGGGGCCAGCCGAGAGCAGGGCCGCGGGCGTCTCGAAGGCCCGGCCGGGCGCGAGGCCCGCGGCGGCCAGGATCGGCGCGCCCACCGGCGCCGGGTCTACGTGGCCGGCGATATCGAGGTTCCAGCCGACCTCGGCCATGGCGGCCAGCACATGGGCGATCCGCTGGCCCAGGCCGATCACCCCGATCCGGTAGGTCTGCATCGCCGCGCCGCGCCCCCTGGCTCCAGCCGCCAACTGAGCATGTTCGGAGCTGAGCTGCCACCGCATGGGCGCCCGTGGCGCGCCGCGATGGTTATCGCGGCCTCAACGCCGCGGAGCATGGAAACCCAAGCTTAACCACACCTATAAAGACACCGTTTAGAATATATATCGAATGAAGGCTCTTGGTAATACTTCATTATCGACGTGTTCCGAAATGGAACACTAAACAGTTACTTGCGGAAACCCGATCTAAAGAATCGGGCGCTATTCTGTTCAGCATGAAACTGCAGAATGTAGTTCTAGCGGCCGTCTCGGTCACCGCCCTCTCTCTGTCCGCGACCGCAGCGTCGGCGGGCGGGACCCTGACCGCCGTGGCGACGGCGAGCGTGACCGTGCTCGCGCCGGTCACCCTGCAGGCGACGCAAGGGCTCGATTTCGGCGCGGTCACCAAGCCCGGCAACGCCGGCGCCAACACCATCACGCTCGATGCGGCCAGCAACCTGGTGACCCTGAGCGGCACGGGCGACGCCACCAAGGTCGCCGGCACGGTGAGCGTGGCCAAGTTCAGCATCGTCGGCCCGGCCGGCGTGACCTACACCACCACCCAGAACCTGACCTTCGCCCAGCCCGGCCTGACCAAGGTTTCGGCCTCGCTGCCGGTCGCCGCCAGTGGCGCGCTCGGCGTGATCCCGGCGTCGGGCATGCAGGAACTGCGGTTCGGCGGCGCCTTCGATCTCAGCGCCGCCACGCCCATCCAGGCCTATTCAGGCTCGCTGTCGGTCACCGTCAGCTACAACTGAGCGAGCGCGAGGCGCCTCTCTCGACCGCGAAGCGGAAGAAGAGAAAACCACGGAAAACACGGAAAGAGCACGGAAAGGGGATCGGCCCGGCTTACGTGCTCTTTCCGTGTTTTCCGTGGTTCCAAATCTTCGTTGCCGCTGGCGCGGCGGTGGCCCTAGGCCGGCGAGGCCGGGGTCGCTGCGGGCGCGGCGGCTGGCGCGGGCGTGGCGACGGGGGTCGGGACGACGGGGAGGGGCGCTGGCGGGCCGGGCGGGATGGGGCCGTTGGGGAGGCGTTTTACGGCGGTCTGCATGTAGCCGCGCCAGATCTCGGAGGGGGCGCTGGCGCCCATGATGCGCTGCATCGGCTTGGCGTCGTCGCGGCCGGTCCAGACGACGGTGGTGATGCCGCCGGTGAAGCCGCAGAACCAGGCGTCCTTGTAGTCGCTGGTGGTGCCGGTCTTGCCGGCGAAGTCGTGGCCCGGGAAGCTGGCGTGGGTTCCGGTGCCGCGCGCCATGACCGCGCGCATCATCTGCTGCATCTCGCCTTCCGACGGGTTGGCCAGCACCTGGGTCGCCAGCTCGGTCTTGTGGGCGAACAGCACCTTGCCAGTATCGGTGCGGATGCGCTCGATGGCGTAGGCGTTGATGCGGTAGCCGCCGTTGGCGAAGGCGTCATAGGCCTGGGCCATCTCCAGCGGGGTGACCAGGCTGGTGCCGAGCGCCATGGCCGGGTCGGTGTTGATCTGGCTGGTGATGCCCATGCGGTGAGCGGTCGCCGCGACGTTGTCGCGCCCGATCTCGTCGGCGAGGCGCGCGGCCACGGTGTTGACCGAGTGGGCCAGCGCCGTCTCCAGGGTGATCTGGCCCATGAACTCGGCTTCGGCGTTGTGCGGCGTCCAGCCGTTGATCGTCACCGGCTCGTCGACGACGATCAGGTCCGGGGTGCGGCCGGCGTCCATGGCGGTGGCGTAGACGAAGGGCTTCCAGGCCGAGCCCGCCTGGCGGTGGGCGTCGATGGCGCGGTTGAAGGGGCCTTTCACATAGTCGACGCCGCCGACCAGGGCGCGGACCCGGCCCGAGCCGTCCAGCGAGACCAGGGCTGCCTGGCTGACTCCCTGCTTGGCGTATTTGGTGGTGCCGGCGACGATCGCCTCGCCCGCGGCGATTTCGCTGGGGAGATCGAGGGTGGTCTCGACCACCAGATCCTGCTTCAGCGGCCCGACCGCGGCGCGGGTCTGGCCGTCCAGCCAGTCGATGAAATATTGCGCCGGCGCCGTGGGGGCGGTCTTCCAGACCTTGGGCGTCTGGGTCAGCGCCTTGTCGCGGTCGGCGGCCCCAATCGCGCCGGTGTCGACCATGGCGTCGAGCACCAGCTTGGTGCGCTCGGCGTTGCGGTCGGGGAAGTTGGCCGGGTCGTAGTTGGTCGGCGACTTCATCACCGCCGCCAGCATCGCCGCCTCGCGGATCGTCAGCTTCGCGGCGGGCTTGTTGAAATAGCGCTGGGCGGCGGCCTCCAGCCCATAGGCGCCGGAGCCGAAGTTGGTCCGGCTGAGGTAGAGGGCCAGCAGCTGTTTCTTGGAATAGGTCTGCTCGAGCTTGATGGCGATGACCAGCTCGTCGGCCTTCCGCTCCAGGGTCTTGGAGTTGTTGAGGTAGAGGTTGCGGGCGAGCTGCTGAGTGATGGTCGAGGCGCCCTCGCGGGCCTTGCCCTTGGCGAGGTCGGAGACCACGGCGCGGGCCATGCCGACGGGGTCGAAGCCGGAATGCTCGTAGAAGCGGCGGTCCTCGATGGAGACGAAGGCGGCGGGGACGTAGGCCGGCAGGCGGGCGACATCCACCGGCGGGGCGAACTGGCCGCCACGCACGCCCAGCGTCGCGCCGGTGCGATCGACATAGGTGATCTGCGGCTCGCGGACGATCGGCGGCAGGCGGGACGAGAAGTCCGGCGGGCTGAACGCGACCGATGCGGCGGCGGCGGCGAAAAGGGCGATCAAGCGCTAGGACTCCTGGACGACGGGCGGCCCCTCAGCGCGATTCCGTCTTCGCGCCGTTGTGTCGCGACTTGTGCGCCGACGAAAGATAATTCGCGGTAATGCGCGGTACCACGCAGCGAGCACACCAAGATTGGTGCGCCCAGCGCTGGTCCTTGTGACGGGAGTCATCGGATATGGCGCGAGACAGCCAATAGTTGCCGACGGTCGGGATTCCCGACCACATGATCGGCGCATGGAGCTATTTCGGCAGTTCATCAAATTCATCGAGCGCAACCTTACATGGGTGCAGCTCCTCACCGGCGGCAGTCTATTGACAGTCGTCGGCTGGTTTTCGAAGCATCTCGCTGAGCAGACCGCGTGGATCGCAAGCCACGGACCCTATGCGATCTGGATGGCTGCGCTGGTGGGTGCCGCTATGTTCGCCGCCGTGTTTCTCGCGCTTATCTGGGCACGGTATGCATGGATCAGAGGAAGCGCCATGAGTCACTGGCGCGAGGCGGTTGGTGATAGGTTTAATCCCTTAGACGCGAACTTTCGGAGCCAGCGAATATTGCTGCGCGATCTCGTATCACCCGTGAATCCCGTCATCCAGAACAAGACATTTTACGACTGCGAACTCATCGGCCCCGGCAACGTCGTCGTTCGAGTCACGCAACCCGGGCGCGGTGGCTTTGCGAATTTACACTTTACAGATTGCGATTGGGTCGTGGCTCGCCCAAACGTACATAGCAGAAGCTTTATTATTCTAGAGAACTGTCACTTCATTGGAGGGTCGGTCAATAATGTGATGTTCTTTATGATTCCAGAAGAGGCGGCGACCATGCAAATGCTGGGGATAAATTGGATTACTGATCCCCCTAATCTTCCAGACGGAGTGCAAGCACTCCCATTGCAACCAAGCACAGCACCGGAAACGCCCCAGTAAGGCCTCCCCGGCTGGGTCGCTCGGGGTTGATTCCGACGAGCGCTACCAGCCGCGCCCGGTCGCGTTGATCAGCAGGTGCGGGGCGGTGACCGGATCGGCGGCGTCGCGGGGCAGGAGGTGGAGGACCGCGGCGGTGGCGCCGAGGCTGCGGAGCTGGTCGGCGACGGCCTTGCCGCGGCGTTGGGCCAGGTCGTTCAGGTGGGCGGGTTCGCCGTGATTGTCGGCGTCGGGCTTGATCACCACCTCGACGCCCGGATTGCAGCCGAGCCATTGGGCCGCGGCGGCCAGGCGCTTCTGGCCCAGTTCGGTGACGGTGGCGTCGTCGAAGGCGAACCCAGCCTCGACCGGCGAAACCGTGTCCAGCGCCGCCGGCGCGCAGGCGGCGGGCTTGGCGGCGTGGGCGGCGCGCGCCTGCAGGATGGCCTGGCTGGGCGGCGGCTTGATGTGCTGGGTCAGGCAGCCGGTGAGCGAGGCGGCGAGCAGGGCGGCCGCGAGGGCGGGGGCGAAGGCGCGGTTTTACATGGGCCGCCAGCTAGCACCGCCGTAGCTGGGCGCCTAGGGCCGGTCGATGCACACCGGATTTGGTCCCCTTGGCGTCCTCGCCCCCTTGCGGGGCGAGGGTAGGGAGTGGGGGTGTCGGCGCCGCGCTCTTGGGGCCGAAGCGCAAGCCTCACAGCTCGCACCCCCACCCCTGACCCCTCCCCGCAAGGGGGAGGGGAAGTCGCCCGTGAGTATCGATCCGCCCTAGTCGAGGGGGGATGGGCCGCACCAGCCGGGGAGGTAGCTGGCCGCCTCGGCCTTGGAGAGCTTCAAGGCGCGGGTGAGGGCCGCGCCGAAGTCGTCGTCGACCAGCTTCGGCTTGACGCGCCGGCGCAGGTAGTCGGCCCATATGAACTCGCTGAAGGGGGTGATGTCCTTGGCGAAGCCGCCGGCCCGGCGCAACTCGCCGGCCAGGCTGCGGTAGGGGTCGTCCTTGAGGGCCGCCACCTTGGCCGGGATCGCCTTGAAGCCGACGCGGGCTCCGGTCTCGTCGTAGGGGTGGCACCAGGCGCGGTTGTCCAGATAGCTCCAGAACTCGCGGCCGCCGAGCGTACGCAGGTCCAGCACGGCGTCCACCAGCACCTCCTCGACCCCGTCCTTCAGGAGGGCAAGGCAGAGGTGGTGATGATCGAGGATGTAGGCGCGGTCGTTCGGCCCCCAGACGATCGGGACCATGTGCCGGCCGAGATATTCGCTGCCCTTCTTGTCGGACCGCTCGCGCCATTCGCGGCGTTTTTCGGCGACTTCGCGGAAGCCCACGGTGATCTGGGTGGGGTGCAGCGACTTGATCGGCACCGGATTCAGTACAGGCTCGCGTCTCGACATGGGGGCGTCCTCCTGAGCATCCTCGAACCTACGCCATGACAGAGACCTACGCCCAGATCGCTTTGCAGCTCGCCACCGCCTGGATCGCCGGAGGGTTGGTCGGCGCGGAGCGCAGCTATCACGGCCGCGCCGCGGGCTTCCGCACCCACGCCCTGGTGGCGCTGGCCGCGGCGGCCACCATGCAGGTCACCCGCGCGCCGCAGATGGCCCAGGGCGTGATGACCGGCATCGGTTTCCTGGGCGCCGGCGTGATCTTCAAGGAGGGCGTCAACGTCCAGGGCCTGACAACCGCGGCGTCAGTCTGGGCGATCGCGGCGGTGGGCCTGTTGTTCGGCGTTGGGGACTACGCCGCCGGGGCCATGGCCACGGCCGGCATCCTGACGACCCTGGTGGCGTTGCGCTGGGTGGAGGATCTGTTGCCGAGCCGGGTCTACGCCTGGGCGGTGCTGCGCTTCCGCGCCAAGAGCGCGCCCGACCGAGATGATTTGCTGGAGATGCTGGAGGGGTTCGGCGTCAGTCTGCGCGATATCAGCTACGCGCTCAGTCACGACGGGGCGGTGGTGGAATTCAGCGGCAACGTCGTCGCCGGCGCCGACCGTTGCTTCGACGAGCTTTCAGGCCACCTGCGCGCCCATGAGGGCGTGGCCGAGTTCGAGCTGTCGCGGATCAGCAAGTAGGGATGGCCGTGAAGATCGACCTGCCGCCGCCCTAAAGGTCAGGCGAAAAACTCGCTTGCCACGCGCACTCGGTTCCCACCGCGGCCTAAGCCCCTGTAGGGTCGCCGAACTGGGGTATTCCAGGACCTGGGGGTAGTTATGTCTCGACGTTCAGCCGCGTTGCGCGCGGCGCTTTTGGCGACCGCGTTCGCCGGCTTCGCTGTGCAGGCGCACGCCGCCACGCTCACCGCCATCGCGCCGCTGGAGACCGGGCCCGACGTCCATTTCAGCCTGCTGGGCATCAATGACGCCGGCTGGACGACCGGCAGCGTCACCCACCTCGATACGGGCACAGGGACCCAGACCGGCTACGCGGTGCTGCGCGACCCGAACGGCGTCTACACGACCTTCAGCGGGAGCGGCGCCTTCACTCAGGGCCGGGCCGTCAGCAACGCCAACACCGTGGTGGGCTACACCGCCGCGTCCAACGGGACCGGTCAGGGCGAGTTCTCGCGGGCCGCCGACGGGACGATCACCTATCTGACCAATCCGAACACGGGCGTGCCGCTGAACCGCATCGCCCAGGGCATCAACGACAGCGGCCAGATCGTCGGCAGCTACGCCGCGCCGCTGACCAACGGCTTCATTCTCGACACCAATGCCAACCCCAAAACTTTCACCAGCCTGGCGCCGGCGGATGGCTACACCTCGCTGGCGGCGCGCGGCATCGCCAACGACGGCACGGTGGTGGGCTTCGCCTTCAACGCCGCGTCGACGTCCGGCATGATCTACAACGGCTCGGGCTACAGCTACCTGACGGCCTCGGACATGAACGCCTTCCTGACCTCGTCGGGCGCCACCGCCAACGCGGCCAGCCTGGTGCTGGAGGGCGTGAACAACAGCGGTCTCGCGGTCGGCACCTGGACGGACACCGGCGGCGCGAACCACGGCTTTGAATTCAACACCGGCACCAGCGCCATCATCTCGTTGAACCAGCTGGCTGCCGACCCGACGCTCACGACCTGGGGCATCAACGACAGCGGCCAGGTGATCATGAGCTCCACGGCCGGGTCGTTCATCTACGACCCCAACGCCTCGGTCGCCGCGCCGGACGGCTCGGCGGTCTATACGCCGACCGTCGGCATCACCCTGCCGGCGGGCGTCAGCCAGTTCACCTTCAACGTGGTGGCCGGCCAGACCTACTACATCGATCCGCTGGCGGCCGACGGCTACCTCTACGAGGCGGACGGCGGGCCGCTGTTCGCCGGCTTTACCGCGCCCACCGGCTATGCTCCGGGCGACGCGTACCAGCTTTGGCTGCTGAACGGCACGACCCACCAATGGACGTTCGATACCGATGTCACCGGGGGCGTGGCCTTCGATTTCGGCGGCGGCGGCGTCGACAAGTTCGAACTGCGCGGCCTCGACGTGGAGACCGGCAGCCCGGAATTCGTCACCGGCCTGAAATTCGAGAGCGACGGCACCTTCGTCGGCAAGCAGACCGCGCTTGGCGTTCCGGAGCCCGCGGCCTGGGGCCTGATGCTGATGGGCTTTGGCCTGGCCGGCGCGCGCCTGCGCCAGCGCCGCACGACGAGGGCGCTTTCCTCGGCGGCCTAGATACGGAACACTCCGCGCAGCGGCCGTCAGAGCTGCGCGGAGGGACCATGAAGATCGACCTGCTGTCGCCCGCCAGCTTCGCCGCCGGCCAGCCGCACGACCAGTACCGCTGGCTGCGCGAGCATGCGCCGGTGCGCTGGCATGACGAGCCGAACGGGCGGGGGTTCTGGGCGGTGACCCGGCATACCGACGTCTGGACGGTGGACCGCGACTTCCAGAACTATTCGTCCGAGCCGACGATCATGATCTCCGACCCGGCGGCGGAGCAGGCAGCGGGCTTTGGGCCCCACAAGATGATGCTGATGATGGATCCGCCGGAGCACACGGCGTTCCGCAAGCTGATCCGCCAGGAGTTCACCCTGCCGGCGGCGCGGCTGCGGGAGGAGCGCATCCAGGCGCTGGCGAAACAGATCGTCGACGCGGTGATCGAAAGAGGCGAGTGCGACTTCGTCGATCAGGTGGCGGGTGAGATGCCGTCCTTCGTGATCGCCGAATTGATGGGGCTGCCGCTCAGCGACGGGCGCGAGCTCTACAAGCTGACCGAGACGATCCACACCGCGCCGGAGGCCTTGCCGCCGGGGGCCGGCGGGCAGGCGGTGATGAAGATGTTCGAATACGCCTCGGGTGTGATCGCCGAGAAGCGGGCGCGACCGGGCGACGACCTGGCGTCGAAGCTGTTGGCCTGCGAGGTCGACGGGCGGCGGCTGGAGGACATGGAGTTTCTGCTGTTCTTCCTGCTGCTGGTCGACGCGGGCGGGGACACGACGCGCAACCTGCTGTCCGGCGGCCTGCTGGCGCTGATGGAGAACCCCGAGCAGTTCGCCTGGCTGATGGCGGACCTCGACGCGCGGCTGCCGTCGGCGCGGGAAGAGCTGCTGCGCTGGACGAGCCCGGTGATCTACATGCGCCGCACGGCGAAGCATGACGTCGAGCTGGCCGGCCAGCAGATCCGCGAGGGCGACAAGGTGGTGATGTACTTCGGCGCCGCCAACCGCGATCCCGCCGCGTTCGAGCGCCCTGAAGTGCTGGATCTGTCGCGCGACCCCAACCCGCACATCGCCTTTGGCACCGGCCCGCACGGGTGCCTGGGCCAGCACATCGCCCGCATCGAGATCGACGCCATGCTGCGCGAGGTGCTGACCCGGATGACCGGCTTCGAGCTGGCCGCCGCGCCGGAATGGCTGGCGTCGAACTTCATCTCGGGGCCGAAGGCCATGCCGTTGCGGTTCAGAGCGGCCTAAGCGGAGGCCGCCTGGCGCCTGGCGATATAAGGTCCGTATTGACAACCAAAAGCTGCGCTACCCCAATGCACCCTCGCCGGGGGGCCAGTCATGCCAGTGAGTAACGAGACCGTCACGCTGGCGGGCAGCGGGCTGGTTTTTCAAAACACCTATGAGCCCGGCGTCTCGGACGCCTACCGCAACAACATCATAACCGCCGAGAACTTCCTCCAGACCCACTTCATCAATCAGGTCACCGTCGGCGTCACCTTCGAATTCACACCGCTGAACGGCGGCATCGCCGAGAACGAATTCTTCTTCACAAAATACAGCTACGCGACGGTGAGCGCGGCCTTGGCGGCGCACGCGACAACCGCCGACGATCAGTTGGCGGTGGCCGCCTTGCCCGCGGTCGACCCGTCTGGCGGGCTAGGCTTCGCCCTCACCTCCGGCCAGGCCCAGGCGCTCGGCCTGGCGGGGCCCAGCGGCATGCCCAACGACGACACCGTCGTGCTCAGCAGCGACCAGCCGTGGGTGTTCGGGCAGGATGTCGTGGGTACGCTGGAGCACGAGATCACCGAGGGCGTCTTTGGCCGCAACGAGGACCTCGGCCTGACCGGAAGCAACTTCGATATCCTTGACCTCTTCCGCTACGGCGTGAACGGCCAGCACGACTATACGGGGGGTGCGGACGGCGCCGTCGCGGTGTTTGGCGTGGATTCGACCCACCTGACGTCCTTCGTCTTCCACAACTCCATCAGCCCGGCCGGCGCCAACGACGGCGAGGACCTCGGCGACTGGGACAACACCTTCTTCGACTCCTTTGGGGGCGGCGGCCCCGATATCTCCATCAGCGTCTCACAGACCGACCTTCGGGTGCTGGACGTCATCGGCTGGACACCGCCGGCGACGCCGCTGCCCGGGGCCGACGACTTCGCCAACAGCTTCAGCGACACGACCCATCCGTTCGGCCAGCTGGCGGTCGGCACGCCGATTGTCGGCAGCATCGAGATCGTCGGCGACCGCGACTGGTACGCCGTGCAGCTCAACGCCGGGACCGACTATGTGGCCAGCATCGTCGGCGAGACCGGCGGCGGTGGGACCCTGGACGACTCCATCCTGCGCCTGCACGACGCGACCGGCGCGCGGATCGCCAGCAACGACGACGCCAATCCGGACACCTTCGACTCCAGCCTGGTGATCCATCCGACCGTCAGCGGGACCTACTATGTCGAGGTCGGCTCCTTCGAGGACGTGACCGCCGGCACCTACACTGTCAGCGTCCAGGCCAGCGCGCCCGCGGCGACGGACGGCGCCGACTTCCTGGTCGGGACGGCCGGCGGCTCGACGATCAACGCCGGCGTCGGCAACGACACGGTGACCGGCGGCGACGCCCAGAACTACCTGCGCGGCGACGAGGGCGACGATGTCCTGAACGGCGGCACGGGCTTCGACGACATCAACGGCAACATGGGCAACTACACGGTCCATGGCGGCGCGGGCGACGACTTCTCGGTGGGCGGCAAGGACAACGACCTGCTGTTCGGCGACAGCGGCAACGACATCGTCTGGGGGAACCTCGGCAACGACACCTGCGACGGCGGGGACGGCAACGACCAGTGCCGGGGCGGCCAGGGCGATGACTCGATCTCCGGCGGGGCCGGCAACGATTTCATCTCCGGTGACCGGGGGAACGACACCGAGAGCGGGGGCTTGGGCGCCGACAACTTCCACGGCAGCCAGGACGCCGGCATCGACAAGGTGCTGGACTTCAACCTGGCGCAGGGCGACCGGGTCGAACTCGACCCCGGGACCACCTACACCGTCAGCCAGGTCGGGGCGGACACGGTGATCGACATGGGGGCCAGCAACGGCGCACCCAACCAGATGATCCTGGTGGGGGTGCAGATGTCGACGCTGGTGGGGAACTGGATCTTTCTGGGCTGACGCTACCAGTTGAGGTCGGCGAGCAGGCCAGCGTAGACCTCAATGCCGTCCCACAGATTGCCCAGGCGCAGGTTCTCGTTCTGGGCGTGCTGGTTGTCGTCGTAGTTGGCGATGGAGACGCCGACCATCGGGGCCTTCAACTGATTGACGATCTCGGCCATGCCGGAGCTGGCGCCGGAGAACGGCAGCTTGAGGACCGGATAGCCGACCGTGCGCGAGATCGAGGCGGCGACCGCCTTGGCGGCGGGGCCGTCCATCGGCGACTCGGTGGCGATGGAAGAGCCCTCGTCCCACTCGACCTTGACGATCTTGGGGTGCGCGAGCCGCGTGGCGAGGTCCGGCGTGGCGCGGACGATGAACCAGCCCTGTTTGGTGAGGTACGCCTCGGTCAGGGCGCGGACCTTGGCCGGCGTCTCGCCGGGGTCGAGGCGGAAGTCGAAGGAGGCGTTGGCCTCGGTGGCAATCGCGTTGGCGGCGTTGGGGCCATCGTCGCCGCCGTGGATGGCGCGGACGTTGAGGGTTGGGGTCATGTAGCCGTCGGCGAGACGGCCGGGGCCGATGTTGCGGCCAAGGCCCAGCGTCTGTTTCAGGCCGGTCTCGACGTCGGGAAGCGCCGCGAGGGCTGCCTTGTCGGCGGCCGAGACCGGGGTCACCTCGTCATAGATGCCGGGGATCAGGATGTGGCCGCTATCGTCGCGCAGGCTCATCACCAGGCCGGCGATCATCACCGTGGGCGAGGGCGCCCAGGAGCCATAGTGGCCGTCGTGCAGGGGTTTCAGCGGGCCGTAGACCGTGGCCTTGAAGCCGGTGATGCCGCGGTTGCCGAAGTTGATCTCCTGCTTGCCCGACTGGTGCATGGGGCCGTCGCCCATGATCAGCAGGTCGCCGCGGACGGTCTCGAGGTGTTTCGCCACCAGCTTGGCGAAGTGGGGCGAGCCCTGTTCCTCCTCGCCCTCGTAGAGCAGCTTGATGTTGACGGATGGCGCGATGCCGGCGGCCTTCAGCGCGTCGAAGGCGGAGATCAGCGCCTGGATCGAGCCCTTGTCGTCGCCGGCCGAGCGGGCGAACAGGCGCCAGTCCGGATCGAGCGTGGCGGCGGCCTTCCAGTCGACGGGCTTGGCTTCTGGGAGCGCGGTGCGCATGGAGGGCTCGAACGGCGTGGAGATCCAGCCCTTCTGGCTGATCGGCTGGCCGTCGTAGTGGGCGTAGAAGACGACGGTGCGCGTGGCGCCGGGGACCTTCAGCTCGGCGAACACCGAGGCCGGCGTGCCGGGGTCGGCGCGCAGCAGCTGGGTCGCAAAGCCGCGCTTTTCCAGGAGGCCCGAGATGTAGACGGCGTTGGCGTCGACGTCGGCCAGCGTGGTGGCGACATTGGGCTTGGAGAGCAGGGTGGAGAAATCGGCGAGGATTTCCCGCTCATGGGCCACGCGCCAGGCGTGGACGGCGGCCTTGGGCGAGGCGGCGTCCGCCGCACCGGCCGCACCCAGCGCGATCGCCAGGGCCGTCATCAGATCGCGCGCTTTCATGCATTCCCCCAAAGCCGCCCACACGGCGCCGCATAAGCGTACAGGCTGACGGCCCAGCTCGCCCCGATCAAAAATTCGCTATCCACGAATTGTGACGGGCGCCAGAAAGCTGGGCGCATGAGGGGACCCATGATCCGAGCCTTGATCTTTGCGGCGGCATTGGCCGCCCTGGCCTCGGGCGCGAGCGCTGCGAGCGTACCCCGCGCGGCGGATGGGCACGCCGACCTGTCGGGCGTCTGGTCCAACGCCTCGGTCACCCACCTGACCCGGCCGCCCGGGCCGGCGACGCTGACGGTCACTGAGGCCGAGGCCAAGGCGATCGCCAAGTCCGCGCCGCAGGTGCAGCGGACGGAGCGCGACGCCGCCCCCATCGATCCCAAGACCGGTGCGCCAGGCGTCGGCGATCCGGGCGGCTACAACGCCTTCTGGCTCGATGCCGGCGACAAGATGGGCTTCGTGCGCGGCCAGTACCGCACCTCCTGGATTGTCGATCCGGCGGACGGGCAACTGCCGTTCACGCCGCAGGGCAAGGCGCTGGTCGCCAAGGCCGCCGCCTATTCACGTGACGCCGACCGGCCGGACAACCCCGAGGCCTTCGAGCCCTGGGACCGCTGCATCATCTCCAGCCGCGGCTCCGGCGGGCCGGGGATGCTGAACAACGTCTACAACTCCAACTACCAGATCATGCAGACGCGGACCCATGTGGTCATCGAGGTGGAGATGATCCACGACGCGCGCGGTGTGCCGGTGTTTCCGAGCAAGGCCGCCGCCCAGGCGGCGCACGGGCCGGCGGCTCTCTCGCTATGGCTGGGCGATTCCACCGGCTGGTGGGAGGGCGACACCTTCGTGATCGAGACGGTCAATGTGAACGCCGAGCAGGGGCGCGCGGGGCCGATCTTCCTGACGCCCAAGGGCCGGGTCACCGAACGCCTGACGCGGGTCTCGGCGCAGCAGATCGACTACAGCTTCGAGGTCGAGGATCCGGTCTACTACACCCGCCCCTGGAAGGCGGAGATGAGTCTGAACGCCGGGCCCAAGGCGATCTACGAATACGCCTGCCACGAGGGCAACTATGCGCTGCCGGATATCCTCAGCGGCATGCGCGCCGGTGAGCGCGCGGCGGCCGGCAAGGCGAAGACCGGCGGGGATTAGGGCTCCCCGCCTGCGCGGGGATGAGCGGAACAGTTGTCCGTACACGCACCGCTCGCTTGACATGCGAACTTGCGAACGAGCTTCATGAGCCGTGTTCGATCGGGGGAACGGTCATGGCTGATGGAGAACCGCGGGCGCCCGTTGCTGCGAGCGGGCCGCCGGCGAGCATTCCGGGGGAGGCGTCGCGCCACGGCTTTGGGCCGGACGCGGTGCAGCTGCTGCGCACCACTCAGGCGATCCAGTACCAGCTGAGCCAGATGGCCGACACCAAGGCTAACATCGTGCTGGCGATCACCTTCGTGATCTTCTCGGCGACGCTGAGCCAGGCGAAGGGCGGGTCGCCGCCGCCGTTGCCGCTGCTGATCATGGGCTTTGCCGCCTTCGTCGCCGCGACGCTGGCGGTGATGGCGGTGCTGCCCTCGGTGAAGGCCGTGCCGCTCAGCCCCAACGGGCCGCGCAACCTGCTGTTCTTCGGGGCCTTCAGCCAGCTCTCCGAGGAGGAGTTCATCGAACGCCTGCTGGGCAGCCTGTCGGACAACCGCGCGGTCTTCGAGACCTTCGCCCACGACATCTACCAGAACGGCCGGGTGCTGGCGGTGAAGAAGTACCGCCTGCTGGGCTACGCCTATCGCGTGCTGCTGGTGGGCTTGTTCCTCAGCGCCGGCGCGTTCGGGGCGCCCTACGCGCTGAAGCTCTTGGGGCTCGTGGGGCTCTAGGCGCAACGAAAATCCGGGTTGTTCGTTTCGGCCCTGCAACAAAGCGCCATGGGGCGCTAGCAGCCGGAGATACCCCCTTATGAAGTCCCTTTTCGTCGCGGCGCTCGCCGCCGCGGCCCTTACGTCCGCCGCGCCCGCCATGGCGCAGCAATTCGCGCCCGCCGGTGGGCCCGTGCAGCCAGGCCACGGCTTCCGTGAGCAGCTGGGAGCCCTCGAGTCGCGGGTGCAGGACGGCATCCGCGCGGGCCAGATCGATCCCGCCGAGGCGAGCCGCGCCAATAACGAGCTGGCCTCGATCCGCGGTGAGATGGAGACTCTGCGGGCCCGCAGTGGAGGCGAGCTGTCCGACATGGACCGCGGTCGCCTGCAGCAGCGGCTGGACGGCCTATCGCGCTCCATCCACTGGATGCGCGAGAACGGCCCGGCCGTGGGCCCGGGCATGCCGCCGCCGCCGGCAGTGGGCGGGGAATGGACCCTGGAGCGCCGCGAGGCCTGGATGCAGGAACGCCTCGACCGCGCGCGTTCGGACGGGTCGCTCACCCGCCACGACATCAAGCGCGCGCAGAACACGCTGCACGGCATCCTGGACCGCCAGAACCGCATGATGCGCGACGGCCGTCTCGACGGGCGCGAGCGTCAGGAGCTGGAAGGCCGCCTGGACCAACTGCGCGACACCCTGCGCTGGGCGAACCACGAGGACGCCGCGCCCTGGCGCCGGTAAGCCGCCCGCGCTGACCGACAAGGTCGCACTCAATTGCCCCCGCGTCGCAAGGCGCGGGGGTTTTGCGTGGGCCTCCGGTTTCTGAACGGCGGCTAAACGCGCGGCTCAGCTTGGCCTCAGTCGCGGGGGCGCAACCTCGGCTGATGATCCGCCAACCTTGGCGGACGCGACGAGGCCAAGACCATGCAGACCGTCCGCTCGCTTGATTGGGCGCCGCTCGACCACAAGGCCGCCCATCCGGTGGAGGTCGGAGACCTGGTCTCCGCCGACGCCGGCGGCATGCCGATCTACCGCGTGCTCAGCCTGGAAGAAGGCCGCGCCTGGGTGGCCACCCGCGAAGGCGCCCCGGCCCGCGCCATGCCGCTGGACGGGTTTCGATGGAGAGCGGCCTAGCCGCAACTGGCCAGCCTGTGCAACGCCGCCTCGACCAGGGGCCGGGCGTGGGCGTTGTCGAGGTGGGCGAGGTCGGCGAGGGTGTGGGTCTTGCCCAGGTCCTGGGCCACCAGA
The DNA here is from genome assembly GCA_903822175.1 of uncultured Alphaproteobacteria bacterium. Lineage (GTDB taxonomy): Bacteria > Pseudomonadota > Alphaproteobacteria > Caulobacterales > Caulobacteraceae > Phenylobacterium. The sequence continues at coordinate 8,658 of CAIJOB010000018.1, read as the reverse complement.
TAGCCGATGTAGTAGCCAAAGCGCGGCGGCAGGTTCGGGCTCAGGTGGTCGAAGGTGAAGAGGCCCGCGTAGTCCTTCGGATCGACTGAATCCAGGCGCTGGGTCACCGCGCAGACGGCGGCGGCGCGGTCCTTTTCCACCGCCGGCCGGATCGGCTGGGGGAGGGTCAGCAGCAGGTCCTCGTCGGTGGCGCCGGGATTCAGCTGGCTCGCCACATAGACCGCCAGGCCCTCGGTCCACAGGCCGCACCAGATCTGGTCGCACTCCTTGAAGCTGCGGTGGTGCAGGATGTGGAACAGCTCGTGGTGGAAGAAGGGCTGGATGGTGTGCTCGCCGGTGTGGATGCGGGCGATCACATCGGCGCCGAACAACAGCCGTGAGCCCTGCGGCAGGTCGCGCGTGCCGCCGTCGAACTCGCCCATACTGTTCACCAGATAGACGGGCGGATAGCCGGTCATTGGCCCAAACCGCGCCTCGAAACTGGTGAGCGCCGGCGCCAGCATGCCGGCGAAGCGGCGGCTGACGTCCTCGATCCCGGCGCGTTGCTGCGGGAAGGCGTTGAGCGTGCGGATGAGGCGGCCGGGGTAGCTGGCGCGGCTGGCGGCGCTCTCGTACCGGGCGGCGTCGTAGAAGCCCGGCAGGCGGGGCGCCATCTCCGCATCGAAGGCCGCCACGCGCGCGTCGTCCGGCAGGTCCTTGGTGTGCTCCCAGGCCGCGGCGAAGGCCGGCGTCAGGTCGACGAGCTGCAGGTGCGCGGCCGGCGCGGCGCGGGCGGCGCCGGTGAGGATGAGGGCGGCGAGGAGGGCGGGAAGGATGAGCTGGCGCATGGCGGGAAGATGGTCCGGCGCCCGTCGCGGGGTCGAGTGAATTTCCGGCAAGGAACCGCGCCGCGCGATGAGCGGCTTGGTCGAATTGGTCCACGAACCACACGAACGGGGTCGCGCCTTGAGACTCCGCGGAGCGGAGGCTCAGTCTTTTGGAACCACGGAAGACACGGAAAGAGACACGGAAATCGCGGCGGCGCCTTCCGTGATCTGTCCGTGTTTTCCGTGGTTGTTTCTTGGCTGAATCGCCCGCTGCGCGGGCCTGTCAGGACTGACCGCGTTCGTGTGGTTCGTGGACGATCTTCAGGGCGGACGGGCCTTAGCCGGTGTCGGCGGATTGGGGCTGGCGGACTTTGGCCTTGCCGGGCGGGGGTTCGCCGATGGTCAGGGTGAAGGGGGTGGTCAGCGCCATGTCGGCGGCGAGGCGTTGGACGGTGACCTCAATGGGGTCGGTCTCGAAGGCGGGATCTAGGGCGGCTTCGTCGAGGCGGGCGTCGAGGTCTTCGCGGAGGACTTCGAATTCGTCGCTGTCGCCTTCGGATTCGTTCCAGAGCGGGCGCCAGAGCAGGTTGCGGACGCGGTCCTTGCGGGCCTCGACCGGGGAAGGGGCCGGGCGCTCGGGCGGCGGGGCCTGGCGAAGCGCCTGGGCCTGCGCCTCCGCCTCCGCTTTCTGGGCCTTGCGCGCCTCGCGCGCGGCGTCGCGGTCGAGCTTGGCGTCGAGCGCCAGCGTCAGGCGCACGGTGCGCGAGGTCTTGTGGAACGCGTCGACGAGCGCGACCTGCTGATCGGGGTCCTCGCAGGCGCGCGCCTGGATCGCCAGCTCACGCGCCAGCATCAGGCCGAGCTCGGCGAGCTCACCCAGAATGGCCTCCGTACGGGCCTGTTTCTCCGTGCGCTCCGGCATGAACAAAAGGAGAACATTAAGATAGGCCGGGTGTCAAACTTTCAGTGATTTTTCTTCACCCGGCCCTCCGCCAGCCTATTTGCCGGTGAGCTTGGTGGTCTGGGAGGCGATCGCCAGCCAGTGGCCGCCGCGGTTCTGGAACACGTCGGTCCAGCTATAGGTCCCGCTTGAGTCCTTGCCCTTCTCGACGCTGGTCTCGTCGTCAAAGCCCTGCACCACCGCGACATTGCCGAACACGCGGACCACGACGTCGTGGTTCTTGACCGCGGTGGTCTTGCTGGTCGGGTCCTTCATGTCCGCCAGCGCCTTGGCCTTGTTGTTCTGCTTGCCGCTCGGCCCGCGCCCGACCCAGTCCGGGGCGAGAATGGCGTCGACGGCCTTGACGTCCTGAGTGAGCCCCGCGGCCGACCATTTGGCCTCGAGGTCGGTCAAGGTCTTGGCCACGTCTTCAGCGGCGCAAGCCGCCCCGGCCGCGCCGGCCAGCATCAGGACGGCGGCCCCCACGATGAGACTACGCATGTTTTTTCCTCCCCCATTTGGCGACGCCGGCCACAGGGCAGGCCTCGCTGAGGCGTTGGGAATACGCCGTTCGGCGAGGCGTCGGCAGTGCACATTTTTGGCGGGCGGGGCTACGGCCTTCCACTCGAGGCGCACGCGAGCCTGAGCGCGGAGCGTTTCGGTAAGGCCAACGCCGTACGATCGGGCCATGACGAGCGGTCTGGCGCCGACGCTGCTTCATCTGGGAAGCCTTCGCGGACGGGCGTCGCGCCGTGAGTTCGCCTGGGTCTTCCTAGGGTCTCTCGCGCTTACCGCCCTGACGCTGGCGGTCTATCTCGCACCGGTCGGCGACGTCGTGCGGTTGGTGATCGTCGTGTTTAACTGGGTGCTGGTCTATGTCGGCGTGGCGGTCTGCGTGCGGCGGCTGCATGACCTCGGCAAGACCGGCTGGTACCTGCTGTTCTGGGTCGTCCCGATGATGGGCGTGGTGCTGCTGGCCTGGTTCTTCGCGCGGCCGAGTGCGAAGGCCTGATCGCCCCAAATCCACTGACGATGAGAGCCTGCCTCCGGAGCCTGTTCAAGGACGGCCTCTTCGGGCCGCCGCGTCGCGGCGAGCGCGTGCCGCGCTCGTCCTTGAGCAACCTCCAGAGGCAGGCAGAATGGCTGGCGTGGATTTAAGGGGAGGTGTAGGCGGCGGACAAGCTCTACCTATCCCCTCATCTCCGACAGCCGCGCACCTTACTTGGGGTCGCGCAGAAGTATGCCCAAGCCGATTAGCCATCCAAATTCCAATGGAAGGCCGACGGCCAGATGGAGTAGCTGTGTCGACGCAAGCAGAGCTAGGCCTGATACCGCCGTCGCCGCAAGCGCCTCGCCGACCTTCTTGTCAAAAGCCTTGTTGAACTCAGGGCCTATTCCATTCGCGCGCTCAAATACATAGCGTCCGATCGCCCTGAAAATATTGCCGATGGTCCTGACCAAAGCGAAGTCTAGCACAGGGTCGGTCAAGCCTTCCCGAGCACTCGCCGTCTTTGATACCGCGGACTTCAACTCAGCGGCAACGAGCCCGTCAGCAGCGTTCTCCAAGATTTCGGATATCTGCCTGAGTGCGGCTTCGTCGCTGGGCGACATCGGAGTGGTATCTCGCGCTTCGTTGACAAAATCACGCCACGCAGGGAATTGCCTGACTAGAAGACCCAAGCCAGTGACAAAAGCACCAACGTCTGCGGCGGTAACATCGGTAAGTACGTCGGAGACCGATGGGAGCATCACCTCCAAAGATCTCGCTTGATCCCCCAAGAGTAGTGACGAGGTAATCGTAAATTCGCGAGACAAGGTGGCGCAGGCGGCTTCAAGGCGGGCGACGAAGGCACCACCAGCGTTCGTGCCTATCAGCGATGCAGTTAGTCGCGTCGCGTCAGTATGATATTGTTGACGAAACGCTTCGAGAGACTCCAGCGGAAGCGCAGTTGCGGCCCCATCTCTCTCCACTAAAACCAATTGCTCGTCGACGACTTCCGCGTCTACAGGCGACTGCTTCGGCTGAATGCTATGTATATCACCCGAACGCTCCACGGCTTGTCGTATTGTATTCACGACGTTTGAAAGCGCCAATTCTCCAAGTGAGAGTTGGTTCGCGTTTACCGAAACGCTGCGTGCCCGTTCTTCTAAAATCAATCTCACAAAGGCGGTCGACTTTGGGTCCGGTTTCTTATCTCTCCATATCGGTTCTATCAGATTAGCAGCTTTCTCGAAATCAATCACGGATGCGGACAATATAGGAGTGCCAGACGGAGACAGTTCCGCACCTGACGGAAACATCTTGGTCTCTTGCAGCATTACGATCCTAAGATCATCTATATTTACGTTTCTAATTGAGTATTCAGCTAATGGATATGTTCCACGAATGATGAACAAGTGCCGGTCTATAAAATCCTTAAATTCAGTATCTTGGATGTAGTCATCAGAAATTGCTTTCTGAAACGCGATTTCTCCGTCCCCTGCTACGGACAGAATTTTGGTATCTTTGAGATTCGTATCATCACGAAGCTTCACCCCTGCCTCTAAGAGGACTTGATCTACGCCCGCATTGGTATCCGCCGTGTATATTTTAGTCGAGGCGTCCGCGAGCCGACGGACCGCGCCGTCAATGGTCCTGGAGCTATTTGCTTTTAGCCTTGTGTGCTTTATGAAGGAAAGTCCGAGTGATTGAGGAAATCTTGTGTACGTGAGGTAAAAGGTCGTAAGTAAAACCTGCCAAAAATCATTAAATCCTACTACGTTATGGTAGGAAAAAGTTTTCCTACTGGCCATAGAGGTCACTGCATCCGTGATTTTTGCCTGGTTCGCGGAATCTATATTCCGGATCACAAGAAGACGGTTCGCCGCTTCGGTGCGTTCGTTGAATTGGGATAACCAGTCCGCTTCGGCAGACCGATCCCACTTAACTTCCCAACTATGCTCTCCCGTTGGAACGAGTTCAGGTTCTGTCGGCTTGAAGGGCGGTAAATCCATGGCGACGGAAACCCCGGCGAGTGAAATTGGAATCAGAGACGTCAATGGTGGAGCTTACACTCATTAGTTGATTGAGGGGACGTCTAGGTTCCCATTCCGTTCCGCCCCGACTCCTTGCTAAAACCCCCGGGTGACCAGCGTCCCCGCCACCCTTGATCTCGCCCCCGCTCTGGTGGTGCTCCCTGGCCCTCGCGCGGCGGTGGCGGACGCGACCGGGCCGCAGGCGCTCCGCACCCCTGACGCTCGGGATCTGTTCGAGCAGTGGCCGGTGTTGGTGGCGCATGCGGCGATGACGGCGCGGCGGTTGGGGGTTCCAGTTCCGCAGCGCAGCGGGCGGGTGTTCGACGCGCTGGAGCTCTATGCGTTTGTGCGGCCGGGGCGGTTCTGTGCGCCGTCGGCGGCGGGGTTGGCGCAGGCTTTGGGGTTGGCGGAGCCTAAGGGCGCGGCGGCGCAGGCGGTGGCGCTTCGGCAGGTGTGCGGGTTGCTGCTGGCGGAGCTGGCGGCGGCGCCGGAGCCTTCGCGGGAGGAGGCGCTGGCGGTGGCCGAGACGCTGGCGCGGGGCGGCTGGCCCTGGGGCGCGGCGGCGGTCGGGGCGCTGCGGTCGGCGCCGGTGGGGAACATGTTCCGGACGTCCGGGCTCGATGTGTGGTCGCGGCTGGTCGAGTGGGAGGGCGAGGCGGCGCCGGGGGAGGCTGGGTCCAAGCCCGTGGCGCCCGAGGCGGCGGCGGCGCGGCTGTCGGAGCTGTTGGGCCGGGCGGGGCTGGACGAGGCGCGGCCGGCGCAGGCGGAATATGCGGCGGAGGCGGCCTATGCGTTCTCGCCTCGCGACCGCGAGGGGGAGCCGCGGATGATGCTGGCCGAGGCCGGCACGGGGATCGGCAAGACCCTGGCCTATCTGGCGCCCGCGTCGCTGTGGGCCGAGGCCAATGGGCCGGCGGTGTGGATCTCGACCTACACCCGCGCGCTGCAGCGGCAGATCGAGCGGGAGAGCCACGCGGTCTATCCGGATCCGAAGGTGCGGGCGAAGAAGGCGGTGGTGCGCAAGGGGCGCGAAAACTACCTGTGCCTGCTGAATTTCCAGGAGGCGGTGAACGCGGCGCAGCTGGGCGGCGGGGACCTGGTGGGGATGGCGCTGGCCTCGCGCTGGGCGCGGGCGTCGCGGGATGGCGACATGACCGGCGGGGATTTTCCGGCGTGGCTGCCGACGCTGTTTTCGGTGGCGCCGGCGGCGCAGGCGTCTCCGGCCAATCTGGTGGACCGGCGGGGCGAGTGCATTCACGCGGGCTGCCAGCACTATCGGACATGCTTCGTGGAGAAGGCGATCCGAGGCTCGCGGCGGGCGGACATCGTGATCGCCAACCATGCCCTGGTGCTGAGCCAGGCGGCGTTCGACGGGGCGCGGGCGGCGCGGGGGAGCAAGGGCGACGCGGAGACGACGCAGCTGAAGCGCATCGTGTTCGACGAGGGCCACCACCTGTTCGACGCGGCAGACTCGGCGTTTTCGGCGGCGATCTCCGGCGCGGAGGCGGCGGAGCTGCGGCGCTGGATCCGCGGGCCGGAGGGGCGCGGGCGGCGCGGGCGCGGGCTTGAGGCGCGGCTGATGGAGGTGCTGGGCGACCATGAGGAGGCGCAGGGCGCGCTGATCGCGGCGACCCATGCGGCGTCGGCGCTGCCGGGCGAGGGGTGGTCGGGGCGGATCGCCCCGCCGAACGGGGAGGTCAATCCGCAGGGGCCGGTGGAGCACTTCCTGGTGGCGGTGATGGAGCAGCTGCGCGCGCGGGCGTCGCCGTCTGAGGTCGGGATGGAGTGCGCGGCGCGGCCGGCTCTGGACCTGGTGCGGACGACGGCGCGGACGGCGGCCGAGGCGCTGGCGAAGATCGAGGCGCCGCTGGTGGCTCTGGCCAAGCAGCTGGAAGAGGTGCTGGACGACGAGGCGGCGACGCTGTCGACGCCGGACCGGGCGCGGATCGAGGGGGCTTTGCGGGGGATCGACCGGCGGGCGCGGATGGCGCTGCCGGCCTGGCGATCGATGCTTAGGGCCATCGACGAGGACGCCGAGGACGACCCGGACTTCGTCGACTGGTTCGACGCGACCTTCATGTTCGGGCGGGTGGTGGATGCGGCGTGCCGCCGGCACTGGGTCGACCCGACCGAGCCGCTGCACAACGCGGTGATCGCGCCGGCGCACGGGGTGCTGGTGACCTCGGCGACGCTCGCCGACCCGACGCTGGAGGACCCGTTCGCGCTGGCGGAGATGCGGACCGGGGCGGCCAGGCTGCCGGAGCGGCCGAAGACCCTGAAGCTGGCGTCGCCCTTCGACTATGCGAACCAGGTGCGCTGTTTCGTGGTCACCGACGTGGGCAAGGACGATCCGCGCCAGGTGGCGGCGGCGATGCGCGAGCTGTTCCTGGCGGCGGGCGGCGGCGGGCTGGGGCTGTTCACGGCGATCCGGCGGCTGAAGGCCGTGCACGAGAAGATCGCCGCGCCCTTGGCCGACAAGGGGATCGCGCTCTACGCCCAGCATGTGGACGGCGAGGTGGGCTCGCTGGTCGACATCTTCCGGGCGGAGGAGGACGCGTGCCTCTTGGGGACCGACGCGGTGCGGGACGGGGTGGATGTGCCGGGGCGGTCGTTGCGGTTGCTGGTGTTCGACCGCGTGCCGTGGGCGCGGCCCGACATCCTGCACAAGGCGCGGCGCGTGCGGTTTGGGGGGAAGGGCTATGACGACGCGGTGGCGCGCGGGCGGATCGCGCAAGCGTTCGGGCGGCTGATCCGGCGGGCGGACGACAAGGGGGTGTTCGTGATGCTGGACGCGTCGTCGCCGAGCCGATTGTTCAGCGGGCTGCCGGAGGGGGTGGAGCTGCAGCGGGTGGGGTTGGTGGAGGCGATCGAGGGGGTGGCGGCGTTCCTGGGGGCGAAGGCGCCCTAGTTGCTCCCCATCGGGGGAGCTGTCAGCGAAGCTGACTGAGGGGGTCCTCCACGATCTGAGCGGAAGCCCCCTCCGGCCCTTCGGTCCACCTCCCCCAATGGGGAGGAATTGCGTCAGCCCAGTGCGGTTTCCAGCCAGCCCAGGATCATGGTCCAGCCTTGCTTGGAGCCGTCGGCCCATTCTTCGGGGACGTCGGATTGGGTGAGGGTGACGGTGCAGCCGCCGGTGGCGGTGGGGGCGAAATCCAGGGTCACGCGGGTGCGGCCGGGGTCGAACTGGGGGACGCCGAAGGTGAAGGCGAGGCGTTTTGGGCGGTCGATCTCCAGATATTCGCCGGTGTGCAGGACGTCTCCCATGTCGGGGCGGCGGTCGGTGAAGGTGAAGTGGCCGCCGACGCGGGCGTCGACCTCGGCGCGGATCATCTCGCCGGTGGGCGTGGCGAACAGGAAGCGCCGCGCGATTGCCGGGTCGAGCCAGGCCTCGAACACCCGCTCGGGGGCGGCGCTGTAGGTATGGGTGACGGTGAGCTCAGCCATCGGATTGTCCTTTAAGGATCTTGTCGAGTTCGGCCAGGCGCCAGGTCCAGAGCGCGCGCTGGCCTTCGATCCATTGGGCGGCTTCGTCGAGGCCGTGGGGTTCAAGGCTCAGGATGTGCTCGCGGCCCTCGATGCGGCGGCGGACCAGGGCGGCGTGCTCCAGCATGCGGATGTGCTTGGAGACCGAGTTCAGGGAGATGGGGAAGGGCTGGGCGAGCTCCGTCACCCGCGCCTCGCCGTCCGCCAGCCGGGCGAGGATCGCGCGGCGGGTGGGGTCGGCGAGGGCGGCGAGGGTGGCGTTGAGCATCATTCATACGTAGGGGTGAATGTGGGGTCGAGCAATCAAAACCTCCCCCGCTTGCGGGGGTGGGGGACCACACCGTGGTGGAGGGGGCGTTGGGATGGGCAGTGCGGTGGCAGCGCCCCCTCCACCACTTCGTGGTCCCCCTCCCC
>CAIJOB010000017.1 GCA_903822175.1 uncultured Alphaproteobacteria bacterium | reverse complement strand
CGCCCAAGGCCGCCCCCGCGCCGGCGCCGGCGCCCGTCGCCGCCAAACCCGCCGCCGCGCCTGCGCCTGCCGCCGCCGCCCCGAAGCCCGCGGCTGCGAAGAAGCCCGCGGCCAAGAAGCCGGCCGCTGCGAAAAAGCCCGCCGCCAAGAAACCGGCGGCCAAGCCTGCCGCGGCCAAGGCTCCGGCGGTGAAGAAGCCCGCGGCGAAGAAGGCTCCGGCCAAGAAGCCCGCCGCCAAGCCGGCCGCCGCGAAGAAACCCGTCGCCGTGAAGAAGCCGGCCCCGGCCAAGAAGCCAGCGGCGGCCAAGAAGCCGGTTGCGGCGAAGAAGCCGGTGGCTCCCAAGGTGGCGAAGCCCGCCGCGGCGAAGAAGGCTCCCGCGGCGAAGAAACCCGCCGCCAAAAAGCCGGCGGCCAAGAAGCCCGCGCCGAAGAAGGCCTAAGGCTCCTTCAGACCGCCTTCAGGGCGACCAGCGCCTCATCCAGGCAGGCGCGGTCGCCCGCGATGGCCACCCGCCCGCCGTGGGCGCCGACGCTTGCGCCTTGCCAGTCGGTGGTAAGGCCGCCCGCGCCGGCGATCACCGGGATCGCCGCGTCGATGTCCCAGGACTTGAGGCCGGCTTCGAGCACCAGATCGATCGTGCCCGCCGCCACCATGGCGTAGGCGTAGGCGTCGCAGCCCAGGCGCGCGAGGCGCGCGGCGGCGCGCACCTTGTTCCAGGCTTCGCGCTCGGCGCCCTGGAAGATCACCGGGTCGGTGGTGGCGATCAGCGCGCCGGAAAGCGCCGGGCAGGGCCGTACCTTCAAGGGCCGGCTGGACCCACGGCTCATCAGGCGCGAACCGCCGGCGTGGCCGATGTAGATCTCATCCAGGAAGGGCTGGCCGATCGAGCCCAGCACAGGCGTTCCGTTGTGGCGCAGGCCGATCAGCGTGGTCCACACCGGCAGGCCGGCGATGAAGGCGCGGGTCCCATCGACGGGATCGAGCACCCAGACCCATTCGGCGTCGGGCCGGTCCTCGCCGTATTCCTCGCCGATGACGCCGTGGCTGGGGTAGCGCTGCGAGATCAGGGCGCGGATGGCGCGCTCGGCGCCCTTGTCGGCCTCGGTGACCGGGTCGAAGCCTTTGGCTCCGCCCTTGTCGATCAGGCCGTGGTCAGAACGAAACAGCGGCAGGATTGCGCCCGCCGCTGCCCGGTTGAGCTCGACAAGGTACGCGTCGAGCTCAGCAATCACTTGGGAGGAAACTGTCTCAGGGCTTGGAGCGGTCATTCGACCGCTTTACCCCTTGGCTCGCTTCAGGGAAACGCGTGCCTCACAACTTCCGGCTCGGTCTCGTTCAGAGACTTGGCCAGATCGAGCAGCCGCTGACGCGGGCGTTCCGAGAGGCTATAGAAGGCCTGGATCAGATCCTTGGTCTCCTTGCCGGCGTAGGGTTCCGGCGGTTCCGGCTCGCGGTCGATCGCCGCGTCTTGGCCCAGGCCCTCGTAGAAATAGGAGACTGGCACCTCAAGCACTTCGGCGAGCTGCCACAAACGCGCCGCAGACATGCGGTTGGCTGCGCACTAATACTTCTGGATCTGCTGGAAGCGCACGCCGCAAGCACCGGCGAGTTGCTGCTGGGTCAGGCCCAGGATCCGGCGGCGACGGCGAAGCCGACGACCCAGATGAATATCGATCAGATCCATCATGATCAGACGCCCATCCTCTTCAAACCCCAATGTCCCACACCGGGACGGCACGCTGGGTTGTCGCAAACTCCGCGCCAAATCCTCGCGTTGCTAAGGTTACGGAGCCAGCTCTAGTAAAGATGCATGACAGAATCTCAGACACCGATGCGACAGGATCGCCTGTGGCGAATGGAAGCTTGGGCATATGATATTGCTGAATTTTTGGCGCGTTTGCTTCCGATCGACGCAGTTTCGGATTTTGGCGCGTGGCTGCTGACGACCTTCGGTCCGTTAACCAGCCGGCACAAAACAGCACGTACAAACCTGCGGATTGTTTTCCCTAACGCCTCTGAAGCCGAAATCGCGCGCCTGCTCCGCGCCCAGTGGGAGGAGGTCGGCCGCACCTTCGCCGAGGGTCCCATTCTTGACCGGATCATCGCCGACCCCAGCCGGGTCGAGTTGGTCGGCGCCGAGCGGATGGCTCAGATCGCCGCTGGATCGCCCGCCGTGTTCATCTCGGGACACTTTTCCTGCTTCGAGATCATGTCCGCAGTGATCGTCCACTCCGGCGTCACCTGCCAGATCACCTACCGCGCGCTCAACAACCCCTATGTGGACGAGCGCGTCCGGGCCAGCCGCTGGCGCTATGGCGTCAGGCTGTTCGCGCCGAAGGGCCTGAAGGGCGCCCGCGCCCTGCTGAGCGCGCTCGGCCGTGGCGAGTCCGTGGCGCTGATGAACGATCAGAAGTTCAATGGCGGTGTGGCCGCGCCGCTGTTTGGCATCATGGCCCACACCGCGCCGGGGCCGGCCAGCTTCGCGCTGCGCTTTGGCCTGCCGATCCAGCCGATGAGCGTTCAGCGCATCCGCAAGGCCCGCTACCGGGTGATCGTCCACGAACCCTTCATGCTCGAGGACACCGGCGACACCGACGCCGACATCGAGGCCGGCGTGCGGCGCATCAACGCCTTCATCGAGGAGCGCGTGCTGGCGCGGCCCTCAGAGTGGTTCTGGGTGCACAAACGCTGGCCGAACGAGGTCTACAAGCGCTCAGACTAGAGCGGGTTGGCTTCTTTCCAGCGCTGCAAGGCCTCCGCCGGGCCGGCGTAGGCCTCCTGCAGGGTGGCGTTCCAATAGCGCAGCTGTTCCAGCGGGATCTTCTTGCCGGTCACCGCGCAGACCACATAGCGGCCAGGCTTGAGCACGGCGAAGTCGCCATCGCCGTAGTGCAGCTTGGCGAGGTCGGCGCCCGCAAAGTCAGGGTCGTGAGCGTTCATGGGCGTCTATTTAGCGCGCCCACCCCTCCCAGAACAGGGGGCTCTCAGAAGAGGTCGCCCTGCGGCGAAGCGGCGGGTCTCGGTTTCGCCGCCTTGGCCGGCTTGGCTTCGGGTAGGGCTGCGACCGCACTGGGCGTCCCTTCGATCACCGCCTGGCGGGTGACCTGGTCGCCGAACTTGATCGCCACTTCCTCGCCGCTCGCCAGGTTCGCGCCGGCATGGACGATGGAGCCGTCGGCGCGGGTGACGCGGGCGAAGCCGCGCTGCAGCGGCCGGTCGGGGTCCACCGACGCATAGAGCTTGGAAAGCGCGCCCAGCCGTTCAGAGGCCCGCTCCAGGCCGCGCAGGACGCCTGGCTGCAGCCGCGCGGCCACGCCATCCAGCCTTTGCTTCTGCACCGCCTGCGGCCGCTGCAGCAGCAGCGGTGACAGCCGCGCCGACACCCGCACCAGATCGCGCTCATGGGCCGCGGCGTTCTTCGCCAGCCCTGCGGCCAGCCGGCCCGAGACGATGCCGAACCGCTGGGTGGCGAGCTCCACCAGGTCGGTGACCCGGTTCAGGCTGCGCCCGGCGGCTTCCACCCGGCCACGGCGATCCTCCACGGCCCGCCCGCCGCAACGGTGCATGCGCGCGCCCAGGTCGCTCACGAACGCTTTCAGCTCGGCCAGGATCGGCGTGGCGATCTCCGCCGCCGCCGTGGGCGTCGGGGCGCGGCGGTCGGACACGAAGTCGATGAGGGTGGTGTCGGTCTCGTGGCCCACGGCGCTGATCAGCGGGATGCGGCAGTCGGCGACCGCGCGCGCCAGCCCTTCGTCGTTGAAGGCCCAGAGGTCCTCCACCGAGCCGCCGCCCCGCGCCACGATCAGCACGTCGGGCCGGGGAACCGCGCCGGACCCGTCCAGGGCGTCGAAGCCGCGGATCGCCGCTGAGACCTGGCCCGCCGCCGCGTCGCCCTGCACCACCACCGGCCAGACGATCACCCGGCAGGGCCAGCGATCGCGGATGCGGTGCAGGATGTCGCGGATCACCGCGCCGGTCGGGCTCGTGATCACGCCGATCACCGCCGGCATCGAGGGCAGGGGCTGTTTGCGCTCACTTGCGAACAGGCCCTCCGCCGCCAGCCGCGCCTTCAACCGCTCCAGCTGAGCGAGCAGGGCGCCGACGCCGGCCGCCTCCATCGTCTCGATGACGATCTGGTAGCGCGAGCCTGCCGGATAGCTGGTGATCTTGCCGGTGACGATCACCTCCAGCCCTTGCTCGGGGCGGATGCCAAGGCCGCGCACCTGGCCCTTCCAGACCACGCCGTCGATGGCGGCGCGCTCGTCCTTCAGCGTCAGATAGACGTGGCCGTTGGCGTGGTGGGTGACCTTGGAGATTTCGCCGCGCAGCCGGACAAACCCATAGGCGTCCTCCAGCGTCCGCTTCAGCGCGAACGCCAGCTCCGAGACTGAATAGGGCTTGGCGTTGCCGCTGCCTTCGCCCTCAGGGGCGGGGACTTCAGACTCGGGAGCCACGTCGGTCATCGCGCGAGGGTAGCTGCGCCCTCAGATAAGGAAAAGGACGCGCCCGGCCCTGCAGGCGGAAACCGCCGCGGGCCGAACGCGCCCCCATCCCCAACGGATCGGTAAGCCGCCGTACGGGCGGGATCAGATGTAGCGGCGCAGGCTCCTGGCGAGTTCGTTGGGACCCGAGCGCTTTTTCGCCTGGGCCGGCTGATAGGCCACCTGGCTGTGTTCGTGGCAGTAGGGGCCGTCGCCGGCGCGGCGGCCGCAGAAAGTGAAGTTGTCCATGGCCGGGTCGCCGATCGGCCACTTGCACATGTGGGCGCCCAGCGTCAGCACGGTCGCCGTGCCGGGAGCTTCCTCCACATATCGGACGGGCGCCGGATGGTGGTGCGCCACCGATGTCGGTTCGGCCAGCCGGCGCGGCGCCGAAGGCGCGCTCGAGACCGGACGCGCCGGACGCGGCGCCTTGAAGGTAGTGCGCGCGGGCTTCGAGGGCGTGGCGCGGCCCGACAGGCCCAGCCGGTGGACCTTGCCGATCACCGCGTTGCGGGTGACGCCGCCCAGCTGCTTGGCGATCTGACTGGCCGAAAGCCCGTCCTGCCAGAGCTTCTTGAGGAGTTCGACGCGTTCGTCCGTCCAGCCCATGTTCGCCTCCCGCCCTTGTTGTCCAAACCGCGCCCCCAAAAGCAGAGGTCTGCGAGCCCGGATTCAACATCTTGTGGCGCCCAGCAATCTCGCTGCCCACCAACCACCACCAGTAGTAAACAACTCCTTAAGAGCCACAATAGGCGCCCTGGCTTTCGTCCACAGGAACTAGATGTTGCGTCTGTCTGCCGCAGATTCGGAGCTTTTGACGCCACTCACGCCCTCGGTCTTGCGAGGCGGCGCGTGCGGGCGCACATGAGGGACATGAAGGATATCGCTGTGAGCGAGGCGGTGCTGCCGCCGGTGGCGCGTGAGTACCCGGGCGTGAACTGGGAGGGCCTGAAAACCCTCTACGTCCGCGAGGTCCGGCGCTTCTTCAAGGTGGGGATGCAGACCCTGGCCGCGCCGGTGGTCACAGCGCTGCTCTACATGCTGGTCTTCGTGGTCGCGGTCGGCGGCGGGCGCAGCGTCAATGGCGTTTCCTACGGCGCCTTCGTCGCCCCCGGCCTGATCATGATGCAGATTCTGTCTAACGCGTTTGCCAACTCCTCCTCATCGCTGCTGCAGGCCAAGTTCAACGGCCTGATGGGCGACTTCGTCACCCCGCCGCTCTCGCCCTTCGAGCAGCTGGTCGGCTTTGGCGCCGGCGCGGCGACACGTGGGCTGTTCGTCGGGGCGATCAGCGCCATCGCGGTGTGGTTCTTTGCCCGGCCGCCGATCGCGCAGCCTTGGGCGATCGCCTACTTCGGCCTGGGCGCGGCGCTGATCATGGGCTTCATCGGCATCATGGCCGGGCTGTGGGCCGAAAAGTTCGACCACATGGCCGCGGTGACCAACTTCGTGATCATGCCGATGACCTTTCTGTCGGGCACCTTCTACCTGATCGAGAAGCTGCCCGAGCCGTTCCGTAGCTTCTCGAAGTTCAACCCGTTCTTCTACCTGATCGACGGCTTCCGCTACGGCTTCATCGGCAAGGCGGAAGGCTCGCTCGTAATCGGCGCCAGCATGACCGGCGCGCTGGTGCTTTTCCTCGGCTGGGTCTCCCTGCGGATGTTCCAGACCGGCTACAAGATCAAGACCTAGACCCCTCCCTCTCAGGGGCGGGATGATTTCGTTGACTTCCGGTCTTTCGAAGACGAGAACGCCAAGCCTTCCAGTCCCCGTCGCTCAGCGGCGGGGATGCTGCCGTTTTAGGAGGGCTCCTCCGGTGACCAAGACGTCCGCCGCCCCCGTTCCCGCCGACCACATCATGGGTGTCTACAGCCGCACCCCGCTGGCGTTCGAGCGAGGCGAAGGCGCGCGCCTCTACACCACCGACGGGGACGTCTACCTGGACTGCATGGCTGGCATCGCGGTGAACGCGCTGGGCCACGCCAATCCGATCCTGGTCAAGGCGCTGAAGGATCAGGCCGAGAAGCTCTGGCACGTCTCCAACATCTTCACGATCCCCGGCCAGGAGCGCCTTGCGAAGGCGCTGACCGATGCGTCGTTCGCCGACGTGGTGTTCTTCACCAACTCCGGGTCTGAGGCGATCGAGGTCGCCATCAAGACGGCGCGCAAGCATCACTGGGCCAAGGGCGCCCCGGAGCGGATCGACATCATCGGCTTCGAAGGCTCGTTCCACGGCCGGACGCTGGGCGCCATCAACGCGTCGGGCAATCCGAACTATCTGGAGGGCTTTGGCCCGCCGCTGCCGGGCTTCATCCATCTGCCCTACGGCGACTTCGACGCCATCAAGGCCGCGGTCGGCCCGACCACCGCGGCGATCATCCTGGAGCCCGTGCAGGGCGAGGGCGGCGCGCGCTCCTGGCCGGAACAGATGCTGCGCGACATCCGCAAGCTCTGCGACGAGACCGGGACGCTGTTGATCTACGACGAGATCCAGTGCGGCCTGGGGCGTACCGGCAAGCTGTTCGCCCACGAGTGGGCGGGCGAGGCGGGCCCCGACATCATGGCGCTCGCCAAGGCGCTGGGCGGTGGCTTCCCGGTCGGCGCCTGCGTCGCCACCTGGGACGCGGCGCAGGGCATGACCGTCGGCAGCCACGGTTCGACCTACGGCGGCAACCCGCTGGCCATGGCGGTGGGCGAGGCGGCCCTGGCCGAGATCGTCAAGCCGGAGCTGATGGCCCATGTGCGCGAGGTCGCCGGCTTCTTCACCCAGCAGTTCGAGGGGCTGAAAGCTCGCTTCCCCGACGTGGTCGAGGAGATCCGCGGCAAGGGCCTGCTGATCGGCCTGAAGCTGAAGACGCCCAACCGCGAGTTCATGCAGCACGCCCGCGACAACCACCTGCTGGTGGCCGGCGGCGGCGACAACTGCGTGCGCCTGCTGCCGCCGCTGAACCTCACCATCGAAGAGGCCAGTGAGGCGGTCGGCAAGCTGGAAGCCGCCTGCGAGGCGGCTCGGGCCAAGGCGCAGGCGGCGGCGTGAGCCAGACGCCGCGTCACTTCCTCGATCTTTGGAAGCTCGAGGGCTCGGACCTGCGCGCCATCCTGGAGGACGCCAAGCGCCGCAAGGCCGCGCGTCTGGGCTGGCCCAAAGGCAAGCGCGACGCCGACGCCGTGGCCGACGGGCGCGTGCTGGCGATGATCTTCGAGAAGAACTCCACCCGCACGCGCTTCTCGTTCGACGCCGCCATGCGCCAGCTGGGCGGCGACACCCTGATCTCCAACGCCACCGACATGCAGCTCGGCCGCGGCGAGCCGATCGAGGACACTGCGCGCGTGCTGTCGCGGATGGTCGACGCGGTGATGATCCGCGCCAACAACCACCAGGATGTCGAGCGGCTGGCCATGGCCTCGACCGTACCGGTGATCAACGGCCTGTCGGACAAGAGCCACCCCTGCCAGATCATGGCCGACCTGCTCACCATCGAAGAGCATCGCGGGCCGGTGGCCGGCAAGACGCTGGCCTACGTCGGCGACGGCAATAACGTTTGCGCCAGCTTCATCCACGCCGCGCCGAAGCTGGGCTACCGGCTGAACATCGCCTCGCCCGCCATCTACCACCCCGACCTGCACGACCTGGCCCGGGCGGCGGCCGAGCAGGGCCTGGTCACCGCGTCGGACGACCCGCGCGCGGCGGTCCGCGACGCCGACGTGGTGATCACCGACACCTGGGTCTCCATGGGCGACAACGACCACGACGAACGCCTGGACGCGCTGGAGCCTTATCAGGTGGACGAGACCCTGATGGATCTGGCCCGCAACGACGCGGTCTTCCTGCACTGCCTGCCGGCCCACCGCGGCGAAGAGGTCACCGACGAGGTGATCGACGGCCCCAAGAGCCTGATCTGGGACGAGGCGGAGAACCGCCTGCACGCCCAGAAGTCGATCCTCGCCTGGTGCTTCGGCGCGATCTGACGAACGATCAGCGACCAGACGCTGGCCGCACGAATTGGCTGGCGAACTTGACATTGTAGGCGTGGAACTCGCCCTCCGGCGTCATGATGAAACCGGTGAGATTTTGGCGCTGAAAGGTGTCTTCGTCCGCCTCATCGTCGATCTCCAAGTTCACGCTCAGGGCGCCGTCGTTCTCGATGAACTCCTTGCGGTCATACGCCACCGGTCGCCCGAAGCAGATGACTTCCCCACCATTCACGATGAGCTCGCACGACGCGTCGCCCGCATCGACCCAGCGCCCCTGCATCCTGTCCGGCAGCGGCGCATCACGGCCCAGTCGCTCCATCCCGTGTCCCTGGCCTGATATTCGTTCTTGTTTTGTACCAGAGATTGGCTGGACTTGAAAGCTCAACCGCAACCGCACCGTCCCGCGAGCCCGAGCCCCGTTGGCCGAACTGTCAGTGCAAGGCCATCGTGTCACTAAGCGGGAGGAGAGGTGCTCGCAATTCGCGGACGGCGCCCTATATCGGCGCCCATGTCTTCTTCCTCTCCTATCCCTGACGACGCCGTCACCGCCTTTCAGATCGAGGGCGAGCCGGTGCGCGGGCGCCTGGCGCGCCTGGGGCCGGCGATCGATACGATCCTGCGCGGCCACGACTATCCCGAGCCGGTGGCCAATCTGCTGGGCGAGGCCTGCGCGCTGGCCGCGCTGGTGGGCTCGAACCTGAAGTTCGAGGGGCGGATGATCATCGAGGCGCGGGGCAATGGGCCGGTGCGCTTCGTGGTCGCCGACTACGACACCTCGGGGGGCCTGCGCGGCTACTGCGGCTTTGATGCGGAGCAGGTGGCGGCGCTGGCCACGGGGTTCGTGCGGCCAGGCGCCCGGTCGCTGCTGGGCGATGGCCACTTCATGATGACCGTCGACCAAGGGCCGGACATGGACCGCTATCAGGGCGTCACCGCCATCGAGGGCGAGACGCTGGCCTTGTGCGCCGAGCAGTACTTCGTCCAGTCGGAACAGACGCCGACCCGGGTGCGGCTGGCGGTCAGCCTGGCCGATGGCCTGTGGCGGGCCGGCGGGATGCTGATCCAGTCGGTGGCCGAGGACGACGCGCGGGGCTCGACCACCGAAGCCTGGGTCCGCACCCAGGCGTTTTTCGAGACGGTCGGCGAGGACGAGCTGACCGACCCGGAACTGTCGTCGCAGCAACTGCTGTTCCGGCTATTCCACGAGGACGGCGTGCGGGTGTTCGGATCGCAGCCCTTGCGCGCCTTCTGCCGCTGCAGCCAGGAGCGGATCGAGACGGTGCTCAAATCCTTCGACGCCGCCGACCGCGCCGACATGGTCGAGCCCGACGGCAAGATCCACGTCACCTGCGAATACTGCTCCAAGCTCTACGCCGTGGCGCCCGAGGCGTTGGAGACGGCGCCCGCCACCTAGTCTTCGGACGGCGTCCCGGCCGAGGCGGGGAGGCCGAGTAACGGTTCCAGGGGCTTGCCGCTGAGCACCGCCTTGCAGAGCACCTGGATGGTGGCGACCTGGAACTCGTTGGGGGTGATCCAATCCTTGTCGGCGCCGGGCTTGCGGGCCAGTTCGCCCTGCAGATTGTTGTGGCTGTAGATGGTCATGCTCTTCACGACGTAGCGCGTGCCGGCGCAGTCCACCGACCAGTGCGCCATGCCCGACCGCGCCAGGCCCGCGCCCATCTGCACCGGCTGGAAGAGCTCGGTGCGGATGTCGGCCTCGATGGTGTGAGGCCCCTTGGCCTCGCCGCCTTGCGGCCGCACGAAGCGCGCGCCTTCCAGGTCGTGGGTGATCAGCGTCCACATGTCGGCGTCGATGTAGGCCGAGGCCCAGGCCTCGACGCCGGCGATGTCCAGGCTGGCGGGCGGCGGCGGGTCGACGATGGCGGCATTCGGCGCGGGCTTCGGCGCGCAGACGCCGGACCCGGCCAGAGCCGCGCAGATCGCCACGCCCAGTGCTGTCGCCCGCATGCTCATCATGTCCGCCATCTTGCCACGAACGGCCGGTTTCGCGAAGGCTTCAGGCCGCGTCGAGCGCGCGGCTGACGTCGCGCGACAGGTCGCCGGCGCCTTCCAGGCCGACGCTCATCCGCACCCAGCCCTCGGTCAGGCCGATCTCCAGCCGCTCGGCCTCGGGCATGGAGCGGTGGGTGGTGGTGCAGGGGTGGGTGGCCATCGACTTGGCGTCGCCCAGGTTGTTGGAGATGTCGACGATCTCCAGCGCGTTGAGGAAGCGGAACGCGGCCTCGCGGCTCCCCAGGTCGAAGGCCACGACGTTGCCGCCGCCGGTCATCTGGTTGGCGATGATCGCCGCCTGCGGGTGGTCGGGGCGGCCGCAGTAGATGGTCTTCTTCACCTTCCCGCTGGACGCGAAGACGTTGGCGACCTTGCCGGCGTTCTCGGTCTGCTTGCGCACGCGCAGCTCCAGGGTCTCCAGCGCCTTCAAGAGCACCCACGAATTGAACGGCGAGAGCGCCGGGCCGGTGTGGCGCAAGAGGTCCTTGTAAGACTCCGTCATGATCGGCTCGGCGCCCAGGATCGCCCCGCCCAGCACCCGGCCCTGGCCGTCGATGTGCTTGGTCGCCGAATAGACGACGATGTCGGCGCCCAGCGCCAAGGGCTTCTGGAAGATCGGGGTCGCAAACACGTTGTCGACCACCAGCTTGGCGCCGGCGGCGTGCGCGATCTCGGCGACCGCGCCGATGGCGGTGACTTCCAGCAGCGGATTGGCCGGGCTCTCGACCAGGAACGCCTTGGTGTTGGGCCGGACCGCGTTCTTCCAGGCGTCGATGTCGGTGGCGTCGACATAGGTGGTCTCGACCCCAAAGCGCGGCAGCCACTCGGAGATGATCCAGCGGCAGGAACCGAACAGCGCCCGGCCGGCCACCAGGTGATCGCCCGCCCGCAGCAGGCCGGTGAGCGCCACGTGAACCGCGGCCATCCCCGACGCGGTCGCCCGGCAGACCTCGGCGCCTTCGAGCAGCGCCAGGCGGTCCTCGAACATCTGCGTCGTGGGGTTGCCGAAGCGCTGGTAGATGAAGCCCGGCCCGCCGGCGAACCGCTCATCGGCGGACTCGGCGCTGTCGTAGGCGAAGCTCTGCGTCAGGTAGAGCGCCTCGGAGATCTCGCCATAGGGGCTGCGGGCCATGCCGCCGCGCACCAGCCGGGTCTCGGTCTCCCAGTCGCGCGGATCTTCGGCCATGGCGGTCTCCTTCGGTCAGGGCGCCGGTTGAACGGCAGGCCGCACGCAGCGTCAAGCCGCGCTTTCCTGCAAGCCGGCGAAGTTCCGCTCACGCCTTGAGACGCCGCGGAGCGGAGGCTCCGTCTTTTTGAACCACGGAAAACACGGAAAGAGCACGGAAGGAGATTCGATCTCCAAGGCCTGGGATTGAGACTGTTGCGCGCAAGGCGCGCGATTCATCGAGACCGGACGCCTAGGGCGGCCCGCCTTCCGTGCTCTTTCCGTGTTTTCCGTGGTTCCAATTGGGAGGCGCCCGCTGCGCGGCCTCTCAGGACTTGGCGCGGCTCAGGAGGTGTTGGGCGCGTGGAGGGCGGGGCTGGCGCGGGCGGAGCCTGCGCGCTCCGCCATCGGCTCGGCGCCCGCCGTTCCAGCCGGACGGGACGCCGCGATGGGTGGGGGCGGATCGAAGCCGAGGTCGCGGCAGAGGCCGGCGATCAGGTCGTCGATGGGGGTGTCGAGGAAGTCGTCGTCGCCCTCCATCTCGTCGAGCCGGGCGTTGAGGTCGTCGCGGATCAGCTCCGCCTCCTCCTCGTCCTCCAGCTCGTTCCAGACATGGCGGGTGATCGCGGTGCGGATGCGCACGCGCTTGAAGTGCCGCGGCACCATCTCCGACCCCGCCTCCGCGCGCACCGCGGCGTTTTCCGCACGCGACGCCGCGTCGAGCCGCTCGGCCTCCAGCTTGCGGTGGATCAGGATCGACTGGCGCACGCCCCGCGCCAGCTTGGCCAGCGACGCGGTCAGCTTGACGAAGTCATCCGTCGTCTCGGCGTCCAGCAACCGCCGCTGCGCCTCCCGCGCCGCCACATGCATCCACTCGGCCAGTTCGCCGACGATCTGCTCCCGGCGTTCATCGGTGGGGGTGGGGTCGGACAGGTCCAAGCGTCGAACCGGCCGAGCGACTCGAACGTCCCACCCAAGCCCCTCCTCCTCAGATGATCACGGAACCGTATGTACCGGCTTCCGCCTCTGAGGACTTCTGGGAGGACCGCGGCGATCGGCCTTGGCCCACTAGGTGCGTCAAGCAGCGCGTCTAGAAACAGCGCAGCCGCGTTGATCTGTCCGGCCGACCAGGCGGGCTCTATCGACGGCGACGTCTGACCGAATGGCGGATTGAATAGAAAGCCGTCGGCCTTTGCCAGGATCGGTGACGGAGACAAGGCGCTGCCCACCTGGATCATCGGAAATATGTCGTTGATCTCATCCGCCAAGCCGCCGAACCCGCCGCGGGCGCGAGCCAGCATGACAAGGCGTGCCTTGGTCATCCGCACCAGATCCTCGCGCAGATCGAGCCCGCCAAGACGTTCACCCCATGCGGCGATTGTTTCGCTAAGGGAGCCGGCAATGCGGAGGCGGTCAGCATAGGCCAGCAGGAGGTCGCCCATGCCGCATGTCGGATCCACGACGAGCGACCGTTCCGAGACCTCCGATCCAAGCATGTCGGCGAGGCGCGTAGCGATCGCTGGCCCCGAGAAAAACGTTCCAGCGTCGCGTCGATCAGCCAAGTCGATGGCTTGGCGGAAGGCCTGATAAGGCGCGCCATTCAGGAGCGGGTGATCACGCGTCGAAGCACCGTCGGCCGGAGTGTCCTCGCGGGTCGCTTGCTCGGCGGCTTCCACATAGGTCTCGAACGCCATCAGGCTCACACCAATAGACCCGTCCGGCGTGAACGTGCTCGACCTGCCCTTGCTCGGCATGAGCCGAGTCCGCCGCATCCTAAAGCGAACCTATACCAGCGGGTGCAAACGCCGTCTCTGGCCACCCTTCAAAGCTCCACACCGTATGGCGGCGATCGGCGTCGAGCTTTACATGCGCCTACGTCTAAACAGACAGGACGGGCGTCCGACAAGACTCACAACCACCCACCCTCACCAACCCCACCCCTTGCAACCGCCACCATCTCCGCTAACTCTCCATCGCCCATGAGCGACACTCCCCGCCCGGGCATTCTGCCCTGCCAAGCCATTGATGCGCTGATCGCCCACGGGGCGATTTCGGCGGAGAGCGCGTTTGACGCGGACCAGGTGCAGCCGGCGAGTCTGGACCTGCGGCTGGGGGGCCGGGCGTGGCGGGTGCGGGCTTCGTTCCTGCCTGGGGCGCATACGGTGCGCGAGCGGATCGCCACGGTGGCGATGCATGAGGTGGACCTGACCGCGGGCGCGGTGCTGGAGCGGGGGTGCGTCTATATCGCCGAGCTGCAGGAGCGGCTGAAGCTGCCGGCCGGGGTGTCGGCGCGGGCCAATCCGAAGAGCTCGACGGGGCGGGTGGACGTGTTCGTGCGGCTGCTGACCGACCGGGGCAACCGGTTCGACGACGTGGACGAACACTACGACGGGCCGCTCTATATGGAGATCGCGCCGCAGACGTTTTCGGTGCTGGTGCGGAGCGGGACGCGGCTGAACCAGCTGCGGCTGAAGGCCGGCGATCCGCCGCGGCTGCGGGTGGAGAGCGTCGGCGTCGACCTGACGGGCGAGATTGCCGGGTTCCGCGGGCGGCGGCATGCGGGCCTGGTCGACCTGGACAAGGAGGACGGGCACGATCCACGCGACTTCTGGGAGCCACTTAGGCCGAAGGACGGCCAGCTGCTGCTCGATCCCGGCGAGTTCTACATCCTGGCCTCGAAGGGCGCGGTGGAGATCCCGGTGCTGGAGGCCGCGGAGATGACCCCGATCGATCCGTCGGTGGGGGAGTTTCGGGTGCACTACGCCGGGTTCTTCGACCCCGGGTTCGGGACGGACGAGGCGCATGGCAAGGGCTCGCGCGGCGTGCTGGAGGTGCGCAGCCACGAGACGCCGTTCATCCTGGAGGACGGGCAGACGGTGGCGCGGCTGGTCTATGAGCCCCTGACCGAGCGGCCGACGCGGCTCTATGGCGACCTGGGCTCGCACTATCAGCGGCAGGGGCTGAAGCTGTCGAAGCACTTCCGGATCTGGGGCGAGTAGGGCGCGCATTTCGCGTACGCCGGATCGAATAGTGACGCCGCCCGTTAGGTGTTCATCGCTGGCCGACGTTATCGGGCGCTGGCGGCTGAGAGTGCTCTGTGCTCCCGCCTTTGAGCGAGGACGCACCCATGTTGACCGGCTACAGGCTTCAATTCGTCGGCGATGACGGCCATCACAGCCGCGCGGTGCGCTTCACGTGCAGCGACGATGTGGCTGCGACCCTGTTCGCCGAGGAGCGCCGGGCGGAGCACGTGCTGGAGCTCTGGGCGGGCAAACGCCTGGTGGCGAAATTCCCCAAGCTTGAGGACGCCTGACAGGGGCGCGCGGGAAAGGAAGGCATACTTTTTGTCATGTGTGCTTGACACGTCTTCCGGTGTCGTGTTTCCTTGTCATCAAGACAAGGAGACCAAGCATGTCCCAGACCACCCGAATGCCCTCGATCACCACCAAGCCGTCCTGGCGGCGCTATATGCTGCGGTTCAGCGCGGCGAT
>CAIJOB010000016.1 GCA_903822175.1 uncultured Alphaproteobacteria bacterium | reverse complement strand
CGGGCGCCGGCGCCGGCGCGGGGGCGGCCTTGGGCGGCGCAGCCGGGGTCGGCGCTGTGCGGCCAAGCAGCCCGTCGAGGGCCCTCTGGAAGATGTTACGCATGGGATCGGTCTCCATCAGAATTTCGTGGCGGGCGCCGGGGACGGTGATGAACTTGCCCTGCGGCAGGTGACGGGCGGCGGCGGCCTGAGCGGCCGCGTCGACGAGCTGGTCTTCTCCGGCGGATACAATAACAACCGGTACAGTTACGTTCCGAAGAACGTCGGGACGCGCCAGGTAGGCGGTGGCGCGAAGGGCGAAATCGATCCAGGCCCAGGTGGGCGCGCCGAGCGCCAGTTTCGGCTCGGCGGCGACCAGTCCCCAACTGCGCGCATAGCGCACCGGATCGTGTGTCAGGACATTGCCCTCGAAGGTCGCGTCGAAGGGCTTGCCACCGCCGCCCAGCGTATAGGCCTTGCCGCGTCCGGCCACGACGTTGAGGCCGGTCAGCACCTTCGAAAACAACAGCGGGAATGGCGTCTTCAGGCCCAGCATGGGCGCCGACAGCATTGCGCCCGCGAACCGCGTCTCGCCCTGCGCCATGGCCAGCAGCGTCAGGCAACCGCCCATGGAATGGGCCACGGCCGTCCAGGGCTTGGGCAGTTGGTCGCTGTAGGCGCCCAGCAGCGCGCGGAAGTCGTCGAGGTAGGTCTTGTAGCCGCGCACGTAGCCCTTCAGCGGATCGGGCAGATCGCGCTGCGACAATCCCTGCCCGCGCCAGTCGTGCGCCAGCACCACGAAGCCGCGGTCCAGCAGCTCGCCGATGAATTCGTAGTACTTCTCGATGGGCTCGGTGCGCCCGCCAGAGAGCACGATCGAGCCGCGCACCGGCCCGGCCTTGGCGCTGGGCGTGAACAGCGCCGCGCGCAGTTTCGCCCCGCCGGCGCCGGTGAACCAGGACGCCTCGCCGCCGGGCGGAGCCTTGGCGTCGGCGGTCTCGATGAGGGGCGCGGGCTCGAGCATGCTGGCTGCTTTAAGCCGCCTTGGAGAACAGGGACTGAATCTTCGGCTGCAGCCGCATGGCCAGCGCCATGTCGGAGAGCCGCAGGCGCCCGGTCATCATCGCCCGCGTCGGATCGAGCTCGCCCTTGCCCAGCGCCGCCAGGTCCTTGAGACCGACGGTGACCACCAGGTCGGCCGGCAGATCGTCATTGGTGACCGCGGCGCCGTCGATGTGGATGACGCCCTCGCCCTTCAGGTCGAGTTTGATCGATGAGCCCAGGCCCAAGCCCGAGCCGGAACCTGGGGCGGCGCCGGCCTCGGCCGTCGCGGCGCGACGAATCCGATCGGTCAGCTCCTCCAACGTCGCCATGCCCTCAAGAACTCCCAGACCCCGCCAACCTTAGGCTGAGGCGGGGAGCTTCGCTTCTGGCGTGTGGGAAGTAAACCGTCAGCCGTGCGGCGAGTCTGGCTTCGAGAGGGGCTTCACGAATTTGAGCGTCATTCGATCACTCTCACCGACCGCATCGTACTTGGCGTGGTCGAAATTGGGATCGGCCGGTTGTCCGCGCAGGGAGGATCGGCGCACCGGCGGCAGCGTCCAGACGCCGAACGGGTGATTGTGATCGTCCTTCGGATTGGCGTTGATCTCGCTGGCGGCGGCGAGCGTGAAGCCCGCCTCCTGACCGAGCTGAATCACATAGGCCTGGGGCACGTAGCCGCTGGCCGCCATGACGTCGGGCACGGCGGCCGGGTCGGCCCGGTGCTCCTCGACCCCCAGCACGCCGCCGGGCTTGAGCGCGGCGAAGGCGTCGCGGAAGGCCTTCTCCGCCAGCCCTGCGGCCATCCAGTTGTGCAGATTACGCAGGAACAGCGCCAGGTCCGCCGACCCCGCCGGCGCGACCGGCCCGCTGGTCGGGCCAAAGGCGCTAAAGCCGATCTTGCCATAGAGGCCCGGACTTGCTTCGAGGCGATGCCGGTAGGCGGCCATCATGGCCTGGCCCTCCGGGTCGCCGGGCTGCAGGCCGGCGGCGTAGAATTTGCCGCCGGTGGCCGCCAGATAGGGGGCGACGATGTCGCTGTACCAGCCGGCGCCCGGCCAGAATTCGACCACCGTCGCGCCGGGCTTCAGCCCCCAGAACCTCAGCGACTCCGCGGGATGGCGCCAAGGGTCCCGCGCGCGGTCCGCGCTTGAGCGCCAGGCGCCCGCGACGGCCGCTTCAAGGGTCTTCGGCGGGACCGCGCCTTTGGGCCGCGCACCGTTGCACGCGCTGAGCGCCGCGGCGCTCAGCAGCACTGCGCGCCTGGAAATCCCGTTGCCCAAGACTGTCATCCGACCTCGCCACGCCCCCCGGCGTAAGCTCGCGCCTAGGCCTACGCCGCCGATGGGTCCCGGTCAAAGCGCGCAACGCCGCAAGGCCTTGAACGGAGAAATCGGCCGCCTACCTGATCGCTCGGAGGCGCTGGATGTCCGGGCCTCTGGACCTGCGAGGCCTGATGGCTCGCGAAGGCCCTTTGAACCGCAACCTTGCTTTGAAAGAAGGATGTGACTCGCATGCGTACGATCGACTTTTCCCCCCTCTATCGCTCCGTCGTCGGCTTCGACCGCCTGGCTGACCTCTTGGATAGCGCCACCGCCGACAACGCGGCCAACGGCTATCCGCCCTACAACATCGAGCGCACCGACGAGAACGCCTACCGCGTTGAGATCGCGGTCGCTGGCTTCCGCCCGGAAGAACTCAACATCGAGGTGAAGGAAAACCTCCTCACCGTCACCGGTCGCAAGGCCGCCAATGACGAGCCGCGCCGCTTCCTGCATCGCGGACTCGCCGAGCGTAACTTCGAGCGCAAGTTCCAGCTCGCCGACTATGTGGTGGTGACCGAGGCCGCTCTGGCCGACGGCCTGCTCTCCATCGCGCTCAAGCGCGAACTGCCGGAAGCCCTGAAGCCCCGCCGCATCGAGATCGCGGTCGGCCAACCGGCCAGCCTGATCGAAGGCGAGAAGGCCGCGTAAGCGCACTGCGCTTCAATAGCTGAAGAGGGGCGGCGCGAGACTTCGCGTCGCCCTTTTTCTTGGATGCTAGATGGTCTCGTCCAGCCCGCGCGCGCCATGGCGGGCGACGCCGGTGAAGTTGGCCTGTTTCAAGAGCGCGCCGGTGAAGTTGGCGCGGCTGACGTCGGCGTCGATGAACAGGGCGTGGCGCACGTCGGCGCCGGTGAGGTCGGCGCCCTTCAGTTCCGCGCGACGCAGGTCGCAGGCCAGCACCCGGTCGGCGCCCAGAAGCAGCGGCCCCATCTGGGCCTCGCGCAGGTCTGACCCTGAAAGCTTGGCGTCGGCGAGCTTGGCGCCGCGCAGGTCCGCACGGCGCAGATTGCAGTTGCGCAGGTCCGCGCCTTCCAGATGCGCGCCCTGCAGTTGCACGCCCTCCATGTCGAGGCCGTAGAACACCGCGCCCTTGGCCGAGAGGGCCGTGAGATTGTAGCCGCGCACGGTCTCGAGCGCCCGCAGGTCCGCGCCGTCGAACACCGAGGGCGAACCCTGCTGCCCACCGGTCTCGCACCAGCGGGCGTGGTCCTGGATCATGGTCTTGTAGGGCAGGCTGGCCGCGGCGATCCCCGCCGGCTTGTCGGTGAGCGTGCCGGCCATATTGGCGTTGGAGACATTCCACTGCAGGGTCTTTGCGCCCACCAGGACGGCGTCGCGAAGGTCCGCGCCGGCCAGGTCCGCGCCCGAGAGATCGGCGCCGGAGAGGTTGCAGCCCTTCATCGTCGCCTGCTTCAGGTTGGCGCGCACCAGGCGGGCGTCCTTCAGGATGGCGTCGGTGAAGTCGGCGCGCACGGCGATGACGCCAGAGAGCTTGGAGCGTTCGAGATTGGCGCCGACCAGCTTGGCGCCTTGAGCGTCGCCGACCTTGGGGCCGCCGGCCTCGATGCGGCGGAAGCCGACCTTGGGGTCGGCCGCGGCCAGCACGCCTTCGCGCAGATCGGCCTCGAACATGTCAGCGCCGGTGAGATCGGCGTTGCGCAGGCAGGCGCCCCGCAGGTCGGCCCGCCGCAGCGAACACGCCCGCATGTCGCAGTCCTGCAGATCCGCGCCGAACAGCACCGCGTTGTCGAGGCGCGCGCCCTGCATCTTGCAGCCGGCGAGCACCGCGCCCGAGAAATCGGCGTCGCAGAGGTTGCGGCCGGTCAGGTCAACGCCCGACAGGTCGGACCAGGCGAATACGGCCCGCGCGCCACCGGGCTTGGAACTCCACAGCCGGTCATGGCGCGCACAGATCTGGTCAGCCTCGGCCTGGGTGATCCGGCGGACGATGTGGCTGGCTTCGGACATGGATACCAGGGGAAATGGGGCGGAACTGAACGCGGCGGGCGGAATGGTTACCCAACCCTAGACGCACAGGATTAACGCCGCATTTCCAAGGTTTAGCGGGATACCCGCGGTTGGTAGCCGTCGTAGAGCACCGCCGCTTCGGCCTGCAGAAGGCCGACCTCGGTCTCGATTCCGGCCTCCCGGAGCTGCGCCAGACCGCGGCCGGCCGCCATGACGGAGGGGTCCTCCCAGGAAACGATCACCCGGGCGACCCCGGCCCTTGCCAACCGCTGGCCGCAGGACGCCGCGCCGGACGACCGCTCGCCGCAGGGCTCCAGGGTGACGTAGGCCGCCGCGCCCCGCGCCCGCTCGCCCGCCTGTTCCAACGCAATTTCCTCGGCGTGTGGACGCCCGCTGGCGGCGGTCGCGCCTTCACCGACCACCGCGTCGCCCTGGACGATGACGCAGCCGACCACCGGATTGTCGCCCGTCAGGCCGAGATTGCGCGCGGCGAGATAGATCGCCCGGCGCATCCAGAGCTCGTCCTGGGACCTGTCCATCGCGCCTACATGGCCCTTCGCGCCCGCCTAGGCCAGGGCCGGCAGCGGCTGGGCGCGCGCGGCGTCGAGATAGCGGGCGGCGGTCGGCTTGAGGGCGGCGTTCAGCTCGATCAGCAGCGGATTGCCGGTGGGGATCTCGACCCCGACGATCGCCTCGCCGGAGAGGCCGAACAGCAGCTTGACGATGGCGCGTAGGGAATTGCCATGGGCGGCGATCAGCAGGGTCTCGCCGGCGGCCAGGTGCGGGACGATGGCCGCGTCCCAATAGGGCTGCACGCGGAACAGCGTGGTCTCCAGGCTCTCGGTGTCGGGCAGCACAGCGCCGGCGTAGCGGCGGTCCTTGGCGAAATCGAACTCGCCGCCGGGCGCCAGCGGCGGCGGCGGCACGTCGTAGGAGCGCCGCCAGATCCTCACCTGGTCCTCGCCGTGCTCGGCGGCGGTCTGCGCCTTGTTGAGGCCGGTCAGGCCGCCGTAGTGGCGCTCGTTCAGCCGCCAGTCCTTGATCTCCGGCACGAAGGTTTGCCCCGCCGCCGCCAGCGCCAGCCAGGAGGTGCGGATGGCGCGGGTCAGCACTGAGGTGAAGCAGCGATCGATGGCGATGCCAGCCTTGGCGATCAGCTCGCCGCCCTTTCGCGCCTGGGCTTCGCCCTCGGCGGTCAGGTCGACGTCCACCCAGCCGGTGAAGCGGTCCTCCAGATTCCACTGGCTCTGGCCGTGACGCAGCAGGATCAGGGTGGGCAAGGCGGCGGACTTTCGTTGATCGAAGGGTTGCAGCGCTTTCTATCGGCTGGCGCCCCTGACGCAAACGTTCGCGCAAACGGCGACGCAACGGGATTGGTCCGGCGCGGGCGAAGCGGCTATAGAACCGGCATGGATCGCCTCTATCTTCCCGTCGTGGCCCTGCTCGCTGTCGCTGCGGTGGCGCTGGCCAGCGTCTGGCCGCAAGGCTACGGCGACCGCTCGCCCGCCCCGTTCGGCTCCGAGCCCTATCAGCGCACGCCTGCCATGCGGGCGGCGATGCAACGCGCCAACGCCTCGGCGCAGCGCCGCCTGACGCAACAGCGCGCCTCGGTTCGCGACCTGCAGTCCCAGGCGCTCGCGCCGGTCCAGTGATCACCTCATGAGCGATTTCGACGCCATCGCGGTGGGCCGCCGGGTGCTGGCCGCCGAGGCCGAGGCCCTGGGCCAGCTGGCGAACGGGCTGGACGACGCCTTCACCCGCGCGGTCGAGACCCTGTTCGACGCCAAAGGCCGCGTTGTCCTGACCGGCATCGGCAAGTCCGGCCATGTGGCGCGCAAGATCGCCGCGACCCTGGCGTCCACCGGGTCGGTGGCCATGTTCGTCCACGCCACCGAGGCCAGCCACGGCGACCTCGGCATGATCGGCGCCGACGACGTGATCCTGGCGCTCTCCAAAACCGGCGAGACCCGGGAACTGGCCGATGTGATCGCCTACGCCGCGCGCTTCCACATCCCGCTGATCGCCATCACCGCGGTGGCCGACAGCGCGCTCGGCCGCGCCTCGGACGTGGTGCTGCTGATCCCCGACGCGCCGGAGGCCGCCGACGAACTGAACGCGCCCACCACCTCCACCACCCTGCAGATGGCGCTCGGCGACGCGCTCGCGGTCGCTTTGCTGCAGCGGCGGGGGTTCAAGCCGCAGGACTTCCGGGTCTTCCATCCCGGCGGCAAGCTCGGCGCTATGCTGCGCACTGTCGGCGATATGATGCATGGCCTCGGCGAATTGCCGCTCGTGAGCGCCGATACGCCTATGAAGGACGCCCTGCTGGTGATGACCGAAAAGCGCTGGGGCATTGTTGGCGTGACGGACGTGGACGGCCGCCTGGCCGGCGCGGTCACCGACGGCGACCTGCGCCGCCACATCGAAGGCCTGATGGGCCACACCGCCGGCCAGGTGATGACGCCGGGCCCGAAAAAGACCGTGCCGCCGACCATGCTGGCCTCCGAAGCCCTGGCCTTGATGAGCGACCCGCCGCCGGCCGTCACCGTGCTGTTCGTAGTCGAGGCGGGAAAGCCCGTCGGCATCCTGCACATCCACGACCTGCTGCGCGCCGGGGTGATGTAAGACCGCCGCGATCCCTGTTCGACGCTGATCTGTCCCCGGAGTCCCGATGCTTTCCGTCCCCCGCGCCGACCTCATCCCCAACACCTACGACTATGAGAACGCCCCGCTGGTGAAGGCCACGGGCTTTCGGGAATATGACGCGCGCTGGCTGTTCGGCCCGGAAATCAATCTGTTAGGCATCCAGGCGCTGGGCTTGGGGCTGGGCACCTACATCCACGAGCTCGGCCAGAAGCGCATCGTGGTCGGCCACGACTACCGCTCCTATTCGCTCAGCATCAAACAGGCCCTGACCATCGGCCTGGTGGCCGCCGGCTGCGAGGTGATCGACATCGGGCTCGCCACCTCGCCCATGGCCTACTTCGCCCAGTTCGACCTCGACGCGCCCTGCGTCGCCATGGTCACCGCCAGCCACAACGAAAACGGCTGGACCGGCGTGAAGATGGGCGCGCAGCGTCCCTTGACCTTCGGCCCCGACGAGATGGGCCGCCTGAAGGAGATCGTGCTCTCCGGAACCTGGAAACAGCGCCCGGACGGCAGCCTCGCCCATGTCGGCGGTGTCGCCGAGCGCTACATCGCCGATGCGGCCTCGCGCGCGAAGCTCACGCGGCCCCTCAAGGTGGTCTGTGCCTGCGGCAACGGCACAGCCGGCGCCTTCTCGCCCAAGGCGCTGAAAGCCATGGGCGTGGCCGAGATCATTGAGATGGACTGCGAGCTCGACTGGAACTTCCCGAAATACAATCCCAATCCGGAAGACAGCGTCATGCTGCACGCCATGGCCAAGGTCGTGCGTGAGACCGGCGCGGACCTGGCGCTCGGCTTCGACGGCGACGGCGACCGCTGCGGGGTGGTGGACGACGAGGGCGAGGAGATCTTCGCCGATAAGATCGGCCTGATGCTGGCCCGCGACCTGTCCGGCCTGCACAAGAACGCGACCTTCGTGGTCGACGTGAAGTCCACAGGCCTGTTCGCCACCGACGAGCTGTTGAAAGCGAACGGCGCCAAGACCGTCTACTGGAAGACCGGTCACAGCTACATCAAGCGCAAGACCGCCGAGCTGGGCGCCCTGGCCGGCTTCGAGAAGTCCGGCCACTTCTTCTTCAACCCGCCGATCGGCCGCGGATACGACGACGGCATCGTGGCCGCCGCCGCGATCCTCTCCATGCTCGACCGCAACCCCGGCAAGAAGCTCTCGGACCTCAAGAAGGCCCTGCCGGTCGCCTACACCTCGCTGACCATGAGCCCGCATGTGGCCGACGAGGTGAAGTACGGCCTGGTCGACGATGTAGTCGCGGAATACACCGCGCTGCGCGACGCCGGGGGCACGATCCTGGGCCGCAAGATCGCCGAGCTGATCACCGTCAACGGCGTGCGCGTGGCGCTGGAGGACGGCTCCTGGGTGCTGGTGCGCGCCTCGTCGAACAAGCCGGAGATCGTCGTAGTGGTGGAATCGACCCAGAGCGAGGACGACATGCGCGCGCTCTTCCACAAGGAGGTAAAGCCGCGCCTGGCCAAGCGGCCGGAGGTCGGCGCCTACAACCAGGAAATCTAGACCCTAAATCTGGGCTGGCGGCGCGCCCGCCCACGTGATGAAAGCGCGCTGACAAGCGACCAGGGGATTTCCAGATGCGCGTAGCGATGATCGGGACGGGCTATGTGGGCCTGGTCAGCGGCGCCTGCTTTGCCGACTTCGGCCACACGGTGACCTGCATCGACAAGGACGCCGGCAAGATCGCGGCCCTCAATTCAGGCAGCATCCCGATCTATGAGCCGGGCTTAGACCTGCTCGTGGCCCAAAACGTCAAAGCTGGCCGGCTGTTCTTCACCACCGACGCGGCCGAGGCGGTGCGCGGCGCGGACGCGGTGTTCATCGGGGTCGGCACGCCTTCGCGGCGCGGCGACGGCTATGCGGACCTTACCTACGTCTATGCAGCCACTGAGGAGATCGCGGCCCTGGTCGAGGGCTTCACCGTGGTGGTCACCAAGTCGACGGTGCCGGTGGGCACGGGCGACGAGATCGAAGCGATCTTCAAGCGGCTGCGGCCCGACGCCGACGTCACCGTAGTCTCCAACCCGGAGTTCCTGCGCGAGGGCGCGGCCATCGAGGACTTCAAGCGCCCCGACCGCGTGGTCGTCGGCACCGAGGAGCCGCGCGCCCAAGCGGTGATGCGCGAGCTTTACCGCCCGCTCTATCTCAACGAGACGCCGATCCTGTTCACCAGCCGGCGCACCAGCGAGCTGATCAAATACGCCGCCAACGCCTTCCTGGCCTTGAAGATCACCTACATCAACGAGATGGCCGACCTCTGCGAAGCGGTCGGCGCCGATGTGCAGCAGGTGGCGCGGGGCATCGGCCTGGACGGGCGGATCGGCGGCAAGTTCCTCAACGCCGGCCCCGGCTACGGCGGCTCCTGCTTCCCGAAGGACACCATCGCCCTGGTCCGCACGGCGCGTGACGCCGGCACGCCCGTCGAACTGATCGAGACCACCGTGAAGGTCAACGACGAGCGCAAGCGGGCCATGGCGCGCAAGGTGGTCAAGGCGCTGAACGGCAATCTGAAGGGCAAGACGGTGGGCGTGCTGGGCCTGACCTTCAAACCCAACACCGACGACATGCGCGATGCGCCCTCGCTGGCGATCATCCCTGCCCTGCAGGATCGCGGGGCCAAGGTGCAGGCCTTCGATCCCGAGGGGCTGCACGAGGCGCGGGAGCTGCTGCGCGGCGTGACCTTCAAGGACGACCCCTACGACGTGGCCGAAGGCGCCGACGTCCTGGTGATCATTACCGAGTGGGATCAGTTCCGGGCGCTGGACCTCGACCGCATCAAGCTTTTGATGAACGCGCCGGTGCTGGTCGATCTGCGCAATATCTACAAGCCCGAGGACATGCGCGCCCGCGGCTTCGCCTACACCAGCGTGGGCCGGGCGGCGGTCTAGGCGAAGGGCGATCGTCGGGGCTAGAAGCCGTAGCCGACGATCCGCAGGACGGCCTGGCCGATCCAGACAGCGCCGGCCCAGAAGCAGACACCGAGCAGAGCGACGAATGCGAGACAGGCGAGCGAGCTAACGCCCTTGGCCATCGGCCGTGCCCGACCCCCGTAAACGAGGTGACGCGCCATGTTTTCTCCCAAGCTCTTTTTGTCAGCCGACCCGGTCGAGCGGATCAGCGCATTACGAGAATGTCATAATGTTTACGGCTTGGGTAGGGTTGCTGTGCGTTAGGGTTAAGGGGCGGATTCAGGCGGCCGCGGCGGCCTTTTTCACCGCGCCGGCGATCTCCTTGACCACCTGGCTGACCAGCTTTTCGTCGTCGCCCTCGGCCATGATCCGAATCAAGGGCTCGGTGCCCGAGGCGCGCACGAGCAGGCGGCCACAGCCGTTGAGGCGCTGCTCGGCGTCGGCGATGGCGCCCTGGACCGAGGCGTCCTCCAGCGGCTTGCCGCTGCCGAACCGGACGTTTTCCAGCTTCTGCGGCACCGGGTCGAACTGATGCGCCAGCGCGCTCATCGGCTTGTCGCCCTCCTTCAGGACCGCCAGCACCTGCAGGGCGGCCAGCAGGCCATCGCCGGTGGTGGAGAAGTCGGAGAGGATGATGTGGCCGGACTGCTCGCCGCCCAGATTGTAGCCGCCTTCGCGCATCCGCATCATCACCGCCCGGTCGCCGACCGCGGTGCGCTCCAGCTTCAGCTTGCGGGCCTGCAGGAAGCGCTCGAGGCCCAGGTTCGACATCACCGTCGCCACCACGCCGCCGCCGCGCAGCTTGTCGCGCCGCGCCCATTCGCCGGCGATGAGCGCCATGATCTGGTCGCCGTCGACGACCTGACCCTTCTCGTCGCAGATCAAGAGGCGGTCGGCGTCGCCATCCAGCGCGATGCCGATGTCGGCGCGGTATTCCTTCACCGCCGCGATCATCGCGTCGGGGTGGGTCGAGCCGCATTCGGCGTTGATGTTGGCCCCGTTCGGCTCGACGCCGATCTTGATGACCTCAGCGCCCAGTTCGTAAAGCACCACCGGAGCCACCTTGTAGGCGGCGCCGTTGGCGCAATCGATCACCACGCGCAGGCCCGACAGATCGAGGCGGCGCGGGAAGGTCGCCTTGGCGATCTCCACATAGCGGGCCTGCGAATCATCGACCCGGGCCACGCGGCCAAGAGCGGTCGGCGGCGCCAGGCCGTCGGCCAGGCCCTGGTCCATCAGGGCCTCGATCGCCAGTTCCCGCTCGTCGGAGAGCTTGTAGCCGTCGGGGCCGAACAGCTTGATGCCGTTGTCCACATAGGCGTTGTGCGAGGCCGAGATCATCACGCCCAGGTCGGCGCGCAGCGAGCGGGTCATCATGGCGACGCCCGGTGTCGGCATGGGGCCCAGCAAGCGCACGTCCATGCCGACGCTGGCGAAGCCGGCCACCAGGGCCGGCTCGACCATGTAGCCCGAGAGCCGGGTGTCCTTGCCGATCACCACCAGGTGGCGGCGGTCATCCTTGGACATGAACAGCTTGCCCGCCGCCATGCCGCACCGAAGCGCGACCTCGGCGGTCATGGGAAAGCGGTTGGCCTCGCCGCGGATGCCGTCAGTGCCGAAGTAGGCGCGCTTAGTCATCGAGTTCTCTCGAAACGATCCGAAACCCAGATTTAGTCGACGTACATTGGACGAATGATAAAGCCGCACTCTCGCGGCTCAATATCCCCGCCCGACGCACTACCACATAAAGGACGCCATACCCCATGTGCGGCATCATCGGCATCGTCGGACGAAGCTCCGTACAGGAACGTCTGATCGACAGCCTCAAGCGCCTGGAATACCGCGGCTACGATTCCGCGGGCGTCGCCGGCGTGCAGGACGGCCACGTGCAGCGCCGCCGCGCGGCGGGCAAGATCAAGGCGCTGGAAGAGGTGCTGGCCGCCGATCCGCTGAACGCCACGGTCGGCATCGGCCACACCCGCTGGGCGACGCACGGCGGGCCCTCCACCAAGAACGCGCACCCGCACACCGCAGGCCGCGTGACCCTGGTCCACAACGGCATCATCGAGAACTACGCCGAACTGCGCGAGGCGCTGAAGGCCAAGGGCCGCACCTTCGAGAGCGAAACCGACACCGAGGTGATCGCCGCTCTGATCGACTCCGAGCTGGAGAGCGGCAAGCCGCCGGTCGAGGCCCTGAAGGCGGCCCTCGACCAGCTCTCGGGCGCCTATGCCATCGGCGTACTGATCGACGGCGAGAGCGAGTTGATCATGGGCGCCCGCAAGGGCAGTCCGCTGGTTATCGGCTACGGCAAGGACGAG
This sequence comes from uncultured Alphaproteobacteria bacterium, assembly GCA_903822175.1. Classification (GTDB taxonomy): domain Bacteria; phylum Pseudomonadota; class Alphaproteobacteria; order Caulobacterales; family Caulobacteraceae; genus Phenylobacterium. The sequence continues at coordinate 31,050 of CAIJOB010000016.1, read as the reverse complement.
ATGTTCCTGGGCTCCGACGCGCTCGCCGTCGGCCCGTTCACCAACGAGATCGCCTATCTCGAAGAGGGCGATTACGTCGCCATCGACCACAAGAGCGCGCGGATCTTCGACGTGACCGGCAAGCCGGTGAAGCGCGCCATCCGCACCGTCGCCGCCTCGGCCGCCCTCGTGGAAAAGGGCAATTACCGGCACTTCATGGAAAAGGAGATCCATGACCAGCCGGAGGGCTGCCAGCGGACCATCGCGGCCTATGTGGACACGCTGACCGACCGCACCGCCATCCCGGGCGGCATCGATTTCGCCAAGCTCGACCGCATCCAGATCGTCGCCTGCGGCACCTCCTACATCGCCGGCCTGCTCGGCAAATATGTGATCGAGCAGCTGGCCGACCTGCCGGTGGACGTCGAGATCGCCTCTGAGTTCCGCTACCGCCAGCCGGCGCTCAGCGCCAAGTCGCTGGTGATCGCCATGTCGCAGTCCGGCGAAACCGCCGACACCCTGGCGGCGCTGCGCTTCTGCCAGGCCAAGGGCATGCAGAGCGCCGCGGTGGTCAACGCCCAGGAATCCACCATGGCCCGCGAGGTCGACGTGGTCTGGCCGATCCACTGTGGGCCGGAGATCGGGGTGGCCTCCACCAAGGCCTTCACCGCCCAGACCAGCGTCTTGACCGCGCTCGCCGTCGCCGCCGCCCGGGCGCGGGGCCGCATCGACGAGGCCGAGGAGCAGCGGCTGGTGAAGGTGCTGATCGGCGCGCCGCGCCTGATCGCCGAATCCATCAACCTGGAGGACTCGGTCAAGGCGGTGGCCATCGAGATCGCCAAGGCCCGCGACGTGCTCTTCCTCGGCCGTGGCCCGATGTATCCGCTGGCCCTGGAAGGCGCCCTGAAGCTCAAGGAAATCAGCTATATCCACGCCGAGGGCTATGCCGCCGGTGAGCTCAAGCACGGGCCGATCGCGCTGGTCGACGAAAATACGCCGATCGTCATCCTGGCGCCCTTCGACAGCTATTTCGAAAAGTCGGCCTCGAACATGAGCGAGGTCATGGCCCGCGGCGGCCAGGTGGTGTTCATCACCGATCCGGAAGGGCAGCAGCATGCGCCTGCCGGCGCCCGCGTGGTGGTGACCGCGCCCAAGAGCGACCCCCTGATCGCGCCCCTGGTGATGGCCGCGCCGATCCAGCTCCTCGCCTACTACGTCGCCGTCCAGAAGGGCGCCGACGTCGACCAGCCGCGGAACCTCGCGAAGTCAGTGACGGTGGAGTAGCACGGCTCAAGATCCTCCCCCAGCGCGGAGCGCGATTGAGGGGGAGGTGGATCGGCGCGGCACGCGCCGAGACGGAGGGGGTTACACCCGCTGAGTCCGCGACAGCCGACATCCGAAACGCCGGAGAGGAAGCCCCCTCAGTCCGTCTTCGCGGACAGCTCCCCCTCAATCGGGCTTCGCCCTGGGGGAGCAATAAAAGAAACGGCCGCCCCGTGAGGGGCGGCCGCGCCTTTAGTCCTAACCTCTAGGGTTTGGAACTTACTTCTTCGCCGGGGTCGACGCCATGGCGCCGGCGGCCGGAGCAGCGGCCGGAGCGGCAGCGGCGGGAGCCGCAGCGTCGGCAGCCGGGGCGGCGGCGGGAGCCGTCGCCGAAGCGTCAGCCGCGGGCGGGGTCGCAGCGGCGGGAGCCGCAGCGGCCGAATCGGCAGCGGGGGTGGTGGCGGCCGCGTCGTCGGCCTTCTTTTGGCAAGCGGACAGGCTGAGCGCCAGAGCGCCGGCGACGGCAACCGAAGTGATGATACGCAGCTTCATGGAATTTCTCCCCTGGAGGACTTATGGAGGACTATCCCCCGACAATGGGCGACTCTTACACGGCTTCGTGAGTTCCCGAAATCGTGATCATGCGTCCGGCGTGATTTTTCGTCGCACTCGATGTGGATTTCAAGCGTTTCCTCCTCTAGTGCGGCCTGCGGCTGTGGACGGATCGGTGCGTAAGACGGGGCGATCTGGGCCGCCGTACGAGACAAAATGGCCCGTTGATTGGGGTCGAAGAGGGGTCGGATGAGCAAGCGGGTTCGCAAGGCGGTGCTGCCGGTGGCCGGGATGGGCACCCGTGTGCTGCCCGGCGCCAAGACCACGCCGAAGAACCTCTTGAACGTCGTCGACCGCCCGATCCTCTCCTACGTCGTGGAGGAAGCCCGCGCGGCCGGCATCGAGCACTTCGTGTTCATCGTCGGGCGCGGCCAGGGCGCCATCGAGGACTATTTCGACACCAATCCGGAGGTCGAAAACGCCCTGGAGGCCAAGGGCAAGGCCGACATCCTGGCCGACGTCCGCCGCGACCTCGGCAAGCCCGGCGAGATGAGCTTCATCCGCCAGATGGCGCCGCTGGGCCTGGGTCACGCGGTCTGGTGCGCCCGCGAGGTGATCGGCGACGAGCCCTTCGCGGTCATGCTGCCCGACATGCTGATGGCCGCAGAACGCCCGGCGCTCGCTCAGGCGGTCGACGCCTACAATAAGGTCGGCGGCAACATCATCGCCGTGGAGCCGGCGCCGGAGGGCGAGACCTACAAGTACGGCATCGTCGCGCTGGAGGCGCAAAACGGTCGCCTCAACCGCATGACCGGCATGGTGGAAAAGCCGCCACTGGGGACTGAGCCCTCGAACCTGTTCATCTCCGGCCGCTACATCCTGCAGCCCGAGATCTTCCAGATCCTGGGGACACAGCCCCGCGGCGCGGGCGGCGAGATCCAGCTCACGGACGCCATGGCGACGCTGATGACCCGCCAGGATTTCCACGCCCTGGAATATGAGGGGACGACCTACGACTGCGGCGACAAGATCGGCTTGCTGCGCGCCAACGTCGCCTTCGCGCTGGCCCGCCCCGACCTGGCCGACGAGGCGCGGGCGGCCATCAAAGCCCTCCTCTAGAGCCCGGTGGACGCGCGCCGCCTCCTCGTCTTCGGGTTCGGCTATTCAGCCCGCGCCCTTTCGGTGCGGCTGCAGGCGCAGGGCTGGCGCGTCGCCGGCACCATCCGCCGCCCGGCCGACCGGGCGCGGCTGGAGGCGCTGGGCGTCACGCCCGTGCCGGTGGGCAACCAACGTGAGATGCAGCGCGCCGTGCGCGAGGCCGACAGCGTGCTGGTCACCGCCGCGCCTGACGCCCAGGGCTGTCCGGGCCTGCGCGCCCTGGTCCCTGCGATAGCGCGGGCGGGCGCCTTTCCCGACTGGATCGGCTATCTCTCGACCACCGGCGTATATGGCGACCGGCACGGCGGCTGGGTGACCGAGCAGAGCCGGCTGGCCGCGCAATCGACCGAGGGCGCACGCCGCGTGGGCGCCGAGCGCGACTGGCTGGAGGTCGGGCGCGGCATGGGCCTCACCGTCACCATCTTCCGCCTGCCCGGCATCTACGGCCCCGGCCGCTCGGCCCTCGACCGCCTGCGCGCCGGCGAGGCGCGCCGGATCGTGGCCCCGGGGCAGGTATTCTCGCGCATCCATGTGGACGACCTGGCGGCCGGCCTGGAGGCCTCGATCGCCAGGCCGCGGGCCGGCGGCATCTACAATCTCTGCGACGACGCGCCATGCGCCAACAGCGAGGTCGTGGCCTTTGCGGCGCAGCTGCTCGGTCTGCCCGCGCCGCCAGAGGTCTCGCTGGCCCAGGCCAACCTCTCGCCGCAGGGGATGCGCTTCTATGCCGAGAGCAAGCGCGTCTCGAACGCGCGGGCCAAGGCCGAGCTGGGCTGGCGCCCGGCCTACCCCACCTACCGCGAGGGTCTTCGCGCGATCCTGGCGGCGGGCGGCTAGAGTTCGGCCACCGCGCCGAGCAGGCGTTCGATGTCCTGCGGCCGTGACAGACGGTGGTCGCCGTCCTTGATCAGCGAGAAGACCACGTCCTCGCCCTTGATCGCCTGGGCCAGTTCCAGGGCGTGACGCCAAGGGACGTCGGGGTCGGCGCCGCCCTGCAGGATGCGCACCGGGACCGCGATCGGCACGGGCTCGGTGCCCAGGATCGACCAGCGGGCGCCGTCCTCCAGCAAGGTCGCGGTGATCGGATAGGCGTCGCCGTATTCCGACGGCCGCATCCAGACGCCGTCGGCGGCCAGCGCCGCATGGCCGTCCGCCGGAATCTCCGGCGTCATCAGCTTTTCCGTGAAGTCCGGCGCCGGCGCGATCAGCACCATCGCCGCCACGCGCTCGGGCCGCGCCATGGCCGCCAGACAGGCGATCCAGCCGCCCATGGAGGAGCCGACCAGCAGCAGCGGTCCGTCGGTCAATTCGTCGATCACCGCGAGCGCGTCCTCGCGCCAGCGGGTGATGGTTCCCTTGGTCCGGAAGTCACCGCTGGACTCGCCGTGGCCCAGATAGTCGAAGCGGACATAACCGCGGCTCTGCACAGCCGCCCATTCCGCCAACGCCTCGGCCTTCGTGCCGGTCATGTCGGAGCGAAAACCGCCCAGCCAGACCACCGTCGGCCCGGCCCCGTCGACGGCGCGCCAAGCCAGGGTTTCACCGTCGGGGCGATCAAGTTTTCCGGAGCGCTCGGTCATCCGTCGACTGATAGCGTGAGCCCGCCCTGATGCCACGCCTTTACGCCACCCCGTTTCGCGCTATGGGAAGGACGTGGCCCTGCCCCCAGACTTTACGCTTCTGCAGGTTGTCCCGGAGCTCGAAACCGGCGGCGCCGAGCAGACCACCATCGACGTCGCGCGCGCGGTGATCGCCGCCGGCGGACGCGCGTTCGTGGCGACCCGCGGCGGCCGGATGACCGCGCGCCTCGAGGCCGACGGCGCGCGCCTGGCGCAGATGCCGGTGCAGTCGAAGAACCCGCTGGTCATGCTGGGCAATGCGGCCCGGCTGGTGGACCTGATCCGCACCGAGAAGGTCAGCCTGGTGCACGCCAGGAGCCGGGCCCCGGCCTTCGCCGCGCTCTGGGCCGCGCGCACCACCGGCACGCCGTTCGTGGCCACCTATCACGGGGTCTACAAGGCCCAATCCAGCCTCAAGCGCTGGTACAATGCGGTGATGACCCGCGGCGACCTGGTGATCGCCAACTCGGAATATACCCGCACCCATGTGCTGGCCGAGCACGCGGTCGACCCGGCCAAGGTCATCGCCATCCCAAGAGGCGTCGATCTGGACCGCTTCAATCCCTCCTGGGTGACCCCCGACCGCGTGGACGCCCTGCGCCGCGCCTGGGGGATCGCCGAGAGCGACAACCGCACCAAGTTCCTGCTGGCCGGTCGGCTGACCCGCATCAAGGGCCACCTGACGATCATCGAGGCGGCGCGGCGGATGAAGGACGCGGGCCGAGCGGACTTCCTGATCCTCTTCGCCGGCGACGACCAGGGGCGCACCGGCTACGGCGAGGAGCTGGCCAAGGCGATCGCCTTGGCGGGCTTGGGCGACCAGGTCCGAGCGGTTGGCCATTGCGATGACATGCCGGCGGCCTATCTGCTGGCCGATGTGGCCATCCTGCCGACCACCGTCCCGGAGTCCTTCGGCCGCACCGCCGTCGAGCCGCAGGCCATGGGCCGCCCGGTGATCGCTTCCAACCACGGCGGGACGATGGAGACGGTGGTCGACGGGGTCACCGGCTGGCTGGTCGCGCCGGAAGACGCTGCCGCCTGGGCCGCCGCCATGATCCGCGCCATGGACCTTGGCCCCGGCAAGCGCGGCCAGATGGGCCAATCGGGCATGAACCGCACGCGCCAGCTCTATCGGGTGGACGTCATGTGCGCGGCGACGCTCGCCGCCTACGATCGCGTGCTGGAGGCCCGCGCCTTGCCGGCGAAGGCGGCCTGATGCCCAAGCGCGAGGTCCAGAAGATCCTGGTGATCAAGCTCTCGGCGCTGGGCGACTTCGTGCTGGCGCTGGCGGCCATGAAGAAGATCCGCCAGGCGCATCCCAAGGCGCACATCACGCTCCTCACCACCCCGCCGTTCGAGGCGCTGGCCAAGGCCTCGCCCTATTTCAACGCGGTGTTCACTGACGGGCGGCCGGAGGGCTTCGCCCAGTGGATGACGCTCCGCCGGCGGCTGCGGGCAGCGCACTTCACCCGCGTCTACGACCTGCAGACCTCGAACCACACCAACCGCATCTTCCAGCTTCTGCGGCCCAATCCGCCGGCCTGGTCGGGGATCGCGTTCGGCTGCTCGCTGCCGCACAAGAACCCGCTGCGCAACCAGATGCACACCCTGGAACGGCAGGCCGACCAGTTGATGTACGCCGGCATCTGGCCAGATGCCCCGACCGAGGCCGGGACCGCGCCAGGGCCGGACCTGTCGTGGGTGCTGGGCGCGGAGGGCCAGAGGCCGCCGACGCCGGGCGTCACCGCCAAGCCCTATGTGATGTTCGTGCCCGGCGGCTCCGCGCACCGGCCGGAGAAGCGCTGGCCGGTGGAGAAGTACGGCGAGCTCGCCCGCATCCTCTATGCGCGCGGCCTCGACATCGTGGTGATCGGCGGCCCGCAGGAGACGCAGCTCGCCCAGGCGATCCAGCGCCAGGCGCCGCGGACCCGCGACCTGACCGGCCGCACCGACTTCGCCTCCATCGCCATCCTGGGCGCCAAGGCGGCCCTGGCCATCGGCAACGATACCGGGCCCCTGCACCTGGCCGCCGCGGCGGGGGCGCCTACGGTTGTGCTGTTCTCCAGCGCCTCGGACCCGGCGCTGTCGGCGCCGCGCGGCAAGGTGGCCGTCCTGCAAGCCCCGCAGCTCTCGGAATTGCCTGTGGCGAAAGTGGCGCAGGCGGCCGCCTCCGTGCTGCCGACGCCCTAGGCGCCGGATTGATGGCGCCCCTCCTTGATGGCGTGGGGGCGGGAAATCATATAGGTTGAGTGGACCGAAGCGCGGCGACGCGCCCCGGACCGCTGCCTAGAAACAATCCGCTGCCCCAAAACAGTCCGCCCTGAAACAATCTTAGGAGTTTCGCCTATTCGCCGTCCCATGAACGCGCCCCCTGTCAAAGACGGGCTGCGCATCAATGATGAAATCCGCGTCCCCAAGGTTCTGTTGATCGATCAGAACGGCGAGAAGCAGGGCGTCATGCCCACGTCTTCCGCCCAGGAGGCTGCCGAAGAGGCGGGCCTCGATCTGGTCGAGATCGTGCCCAACGCGGATCCGCCCGTTTGCAAGATCCTGGACTACGGCAAGTTCAAGTTCCAGGAGCAGAAGAAGAAGAACGAGGCGCGGAAGCGGCAAAAGGTTCAGGAAATCAAGGAGATCAAGCTCCGCCCGAACATCGACATCCACGACTACGAAGTGAAACAGCGCTCGATGAACCGCTTCTTCGAAGAGGGCGACAAGGTGAAGGTCACCCTGCGCTTCCGTGGCCGTGAACTGGCCCACCCAGAGCTCGGCATGAAGCTGTTGCAACGGGTCCGCGCCGACTTCGAGCCGATCGCCAAGTGCGAATACGAGCCGCGCATGGAAGGCCGTCAGATGATCATGATCCTGGCCCCTCGCTAAACACGACAAGGATACGGATGAACCGTCTCAACTTCGGCATCCTCGGAACGGTCGCCTTCACGGCGGCCGTTTTCGTTTCGGGGGCGCACGCTCAGTCCGCGGACGCCGGCAATGAGCCGTTCCCGCCGTTCAAGATCGCCGAGCAGCTCTATTACGTCGGGGCCTCGGACTATTCGTCCTATCTGATCGTCACCAAGGCTGGGCTGATCGTCATCGACGGCGGCGACGCGCCGGTCGGCCCGCAGGTGGTCAAGAACATCAAGACGCTCGGCTTCGACACCCGGCAGATCAAGATCCTGCTCAACACCCACGAGCACTTCGACCACGCCGCGGGCCTGGCCGAGGTGAAGCGAGCCGCCGCGCCCGACGTGAAGTTCTACGCCAGCGCCGCCGACGGGGCGATCGTGGCGGCCGGCGGCAAGGGCGATCCCTTCCTGAAAGGCCCTCGCTTCGAATATGAGCCGGTGAAAGTCGACGTCACGGTCAAGGACGGCGACAAGGTGAGCCTGGGCGGCATGACTCTGACGGCCCACATCACCGGCGGCCACACCGCCGGCTGCACGACCTGGACCTTCCCGGTGACGATGGCCGGCAAGACCTATCAGGCGCTGGACCTCTGCTCGGCGAGCGTGCTGCCCGGTTACAAACTCGGCAAGACCGAGACCTATCCCGGCCAGACCGCCGCCTATGAGAAGAGCTTCGCCTTCTGGAGATCGCAGCCCTGCGAGGTGTTCATCGCCTCCCACGGCGCCTTCTTCGGCATGCACGAGAAGAAGGCCGCGCTGGACGCCGGCAAGACCGAAGCCTTCGTTGACCCCAAGGGCTGCAAAGCCTTCGTCGACCGCGCTGAAGGTGCGTTCCGGACGGAGTTGAAGAAGCAGAACCCGTAAGCTCTTCTCCTTTTGCTCGTCATGGCCCGGCTTGTCCGGGCCACCCATGATCGCGAGAGAAGGTGATTGCCAGGAGCGGCGCCGCCGCGCTCCATTCTGCATCACGGAGATCATGGGTCCCCCGGACAAGCCGGGGGATGACGATCTTTGGGGGGATCGATTGAACGCGGTCTACATCATGGCGAGCCGCAAACATGGGACGCTGTACGTCGGTGTCACCAGCGAACTCTTGAATCGCGCCGCCCAACATCGCGAGGGCGCCATAGACGGCTTCACCAAGCAGTACGGGATCAAGGGGCTCGTCTGGTACGAACGGCACGACGGCATCGCGGCGGCGATCCATCGCGAGAAGCGGCTGAAGAAGTACAAGCGCGAGTGGAAGATCAATCTGATCGAGCGCGACAATCCCAACTGGGACGACCTCTTCCCGCAGTTCTTCATCGAAGACGGGCCGCTCTCTAACCTACAGCCCAAGGAACCACTGCTCTGACTGTGTCCCTACGCCAACGCTGAGCGCCGAACGGGCTCAGCGAACGCCCCTAAGCCTTGCCGCAGCGGGAACCCGGGCGTACCCCACCGCCCATGTCTGACATCGCGCCACGGGAGGCGTCTGCGCCGTCCCCGTGGGCGGCGCCGTCGCTGATCGCCGTCATCTTTATCAACATGCTGGGCTTCGGGATCATCGTCCCGTTGCTGCCCTTCTATGCCAAGTCGATGCACGCGGCGCCTTGGCAGATCGCGCTGATCTTCTCGGCCTACGCCATGGGCGGCTTCTTCGGCGAGCCATTCTGGGGCCGCCTCTCCGACCGTTATGGCCGCAAGCCGCTGTTGATCTCGACGATCAGCGGCAACTGCCTCTGCTACCTGGCGCTGGCCTTTGCGCCGAACGTCGCCGTCGCCTTCGTGGTCCGCTTCCTGGGCGGGCTGATGAGCGGCAACGGCGCGGTGATCCAGGGCTATATCGCTGACGTCACCCCGCCCGAGCGGCGGGCGCGGATGCTGTCCCGCCAGGGCGCGGCGTGGAACGTCGGCATGATCGTGGGCCCCGCGGTCGGCGGCGCCTTCGCCCACACCGACATCGGGCCGATCGGCTTCCGCATCCCGTTGTTTATCGCGTCAGCCCTGTCGGCCATCGCGGTCACCGGCATCATCCTGTTCATCCGCGAGAGCAAGATCCGCGACCAGTCGATCAGCCACAGACCCAGCCGCTGGGCGGCGGTCGGCGAGGCGGTCACGCACCCGGTGATCGGCCGGCTGATGCTGCTGACCTTCCTGGTGGGCTTCGCCTTCACCGGCATCGAGTCGACCTTTGGCCTGTGGGGCAACGCCCGCTTTGGCTGGGGGCCGCGCCAGATCAGCGTCTGCTTCGCCGCCGTCGGCATCGTGGCCTCCTTCACCCAGTTCTTCGTGACCGGCCCGCTCTCCGAGAGGTTCGGCGAGGGCCGCATGCTGGCCATCGGCATGGGCGTCAACGCACTGGGCTCAGTGCTGCAGCCACTCTCGACGGGCCTGATCATGACCACCGCACTGATGTGCGTCACCGCCATCGGCCAGTCGGTGGCCTGGCCCAACGTCGGCGCGCTGATCTCGCGCACCGCCGACCCGCACCGGCAGGGCCAGATCCTGGGCCTGAACAACGCGTCCGGCGCCTTTGCGCGCTTCGTGGGTCCGCTTTCGGCCGGCCTGACCTTCGCCAGCATCAGCATCAACGCGCCCTTCATCCAGGGCGCCCTGATCGTCGCGCCCGCGATCCTGCTGGCGCTCAGCGCCGCGCGCCGAGCGCCGCCCCGTAACGTCCAAGGCCATGCGGTCGAGGACGCGGCATGAGCCTCGCTCACACCCAGACGCCGGCCGAGGAGCGCCGCGCGCTCATCGTCCTGCTGAGCGTCATCTTCCTGATGATCGCGGGCTTTGGCCTGGTGATCCCGCTGCTGCCGTTCTTCGCCAAGGCGTTCAACGCGCCCGCCTGGCAGGTGACCCTGTTGTTCTCGGCCTTCTCGGTCGGCCAGTTCCTGGGCGAGCCTTTCTGGGGCCGGCTTTCGGACCGCATCGGGCGCAAGCCTGTGCTGATCATCACCATCACCGCCGTGGCGTTCAGCTACGCCGCACTGGCCTTTGCGCCCAACATCGCAGCCGCCTTTGCGATCCGGTTCGTGACCGGCCTCTTCGCCGGCAACATCTCGACCCTGCAGGGCGCCATGGCCGACATCACCCCACCGGACAAGCGGGCGTCGCGGATGGGGATCATGGGCGCGGCTTTCAGCGCGGGTTTCACGACGGGTCCGGCGATCGGCGGCCTGCTCGCCCAGCCCAGCCGCGGCGCGCTTGGCTTTCAACTGCCGCTCTTGGTGGCGGCGGGCTTCGCCATCGCCTCGGCGCTGGCCGTGGTGGTCTTCGTGCGCGAGAGCCGGCCGGAGCGCGCCGCCGGCGGCGCGCCCCAGCGCTCGCGGATCGCCGGCCTGAAGGACGCCGCCCAGCACGAGATCATCGGCCGCATCCTGGCGATCAGCGCCATCGTGGTGATCGGCTTTGCGGGCATCGAGGCGACCTATGGCCTGTGGACCCAGGCCCGGTTCGGTTGGGGGCCGAAGCAGATCGGGCTGGCCTTCATGGTCATCGGCATCCTGGGGGCCTTCTGCCAGGGCTACCTGTCGGGGCGGCTGGTCCGGCGGTTCGGCGCGCCTTCGACGCTGATGGGCGGACTCTGCTTCATGGGTCTGGGCCTGGTGACGCAAGGCCTGGCGCCGGTCTGGCCGGTGGCGATCTTGGGCTTCGCCCTCGTCTGCCTGGGCCAGTCGATCTGTTTCCCGAACCTCACCGCGCTGATCTCCCAGGCCGCGCCGCCGGACCGGCAGGGCGAGATGCTGGGCCTCAACATGAGCGGCATGGCGATGTCGCGGATCGGCGGGCCGGTGTTCGCCGGCTGGCTGTTTTCCAGCGTGGCCCCCGGCGCGCCCTTCGCCTCGGCGGCGCTGCTGATCCTGCCCGGCCTGTGGCTGGCCGGCCAGGTCCGCCAGCGCGTCCACGCCCCGGCCTGAGCGCCGCCCGAACCCGCTGAACCAACGCCGTTTGGCGAACCCTCTTGACCCGCGCTCGTACTGCGCGCTACACACTGTATGCCATACACTATACGGCACGCAGGTTACAGATGGGCGCAGACGGCGATCTCTACGAAAGCTACCGGCTCGAGCTGCGGCGCGGTTCGCTGATGCTGGGCGTGCTCGCCCGGCTGCGCGAGGAGCGTTACGGCTACACCTTGCGCCAGGCCCTGGCCGCGGACGGTCTGGAGATGGAGGAGAGCACCCTCTATCCCCTGCTTCGCCGGCTGGAGACCCAGGGCCTGCTGATCAGTGAGTGGCGCGAGGAAGAGAAGCGCAAGAAACGCTTCTACCGCCTCTCCCCCGCGGGCGAGACCATGCTGAAGCGGCTGCTCGACGAGTGGCGGCGGATCTCGGGCTCGCTCGACAAAATCGCAGAAACTTGAAGGAACCGGAGGGCGTCATGGACCTCGTGAACGACTATCTGCGCGCCGTCGCAGCCCTGCTGCCCAAGGCGCAGCGCGAAGACATCGTCGCCGAACTGCGCGACACCATCCTGACCCGGATCGAGGAGCGCGAAGGCGACCTTGGCCGGCCGCTGACCTACGACGAGGTCGAGGCGGTGCTGCGTGAGGTAGGCCACCCGGTGGTCGTCGCCGCCCGCTACGCCGAGGGACCGCAGCATGTGGTCGGGCCAACGCTCTATCCCTACTGGCTGTTCGCGGTGAAGGCGGCGATTGCCCTGCAGGTGGCGACGGCGCTCATCGTCATCTTCTTCCGCGCGCTGGCCTTCGACGACGTCTCCCTGGCGATCGGGCGCGCCATCGGCTCGGCGATCACCGGAACCCTGGTGCTGATCGGGGTGGCGACCTGCGTGGCCTGGTTCTTCGAACGCAGAGGCGGCCGCATCGACTACCTCGACAACTGGCGGGTGCGCGACCTGCGCTACCTGGAGATGATCGCCTGGAACTTCACCGACTGGGGCGACTGGTTCGGGCGCCAAACGCGCGCGCCGCATGGCGAATGGCGGCGTTCGCAGCCGCGCGGCTACAAGCCGAGCCCCAATCGGCCGAGCGAGACGGCGCGGGCTGACTCCGGAATGGCCGCGGCGGCGCCCGCCTCACCCTCCACCTCTCGCAAAGCAAGCTCGCCGCCGCCGAGCCCACAGACGCCCGCTCCGCCGACCGGCCGCGGGGATTGGGCCGTCAATCTCGACCACGGGCCGTGGCATCCGGCGATGCGGCCCATGGCCCGCGGCCTGGCCTTCATCGCGTTCGGGACCGTGCTGGTGCTGTGGTGGACGGGTGTCCTGCCGATCAACCTCGGCCTGGACGCGACCGACTGGGCGGCGATCGACCTGGACCCAGGCGCGCTCGGCAAGGTCGACTGGGTGGCCCTGCGGCATTTCCTGTTCTGGCCGGTCCTGGCCTACCTCACGGTGATCCTGCTGCAGGGCGCCTTCATGCTGGCCTATCCCTTCTCGGTCCGGCTGAACGGCCTGCTGGACGCGGTGCGGGGCGCAGCCCTTCTGACCTTCTGCATCTGGCTCTGGAACGAGTCACCGCTGGCGCCGGCGATCGGGGCGATGACCCGCCCGGAATTCGCCCATCGTATGTCCGAGCTGCGCGACGCCCCGCCGCTGCCGCTGGCGCCGATCGTGACGCTGGTGGTGCTGAGCGTCGGCCTCACCGCGCTCGTGCGGATGCTGGCGGGCCTGTGGAACCTGGCCTTCGGCGGCCCGGGCGACTACGCCTACGCGCCGCCGCACAGTGGGGTCTCGAACTCGGCGATGTGAGGCGCCGCGCCGATCTGGCCACCCGCCTTGCATTCCGCGCCCGTTTCCCCTACTAACCCGCCCCTTCGGAACCGCCTGGCCCAAGGCATGCCATGGCGGTTCATCAACACGACCCAGAGGACGGAGCCCCAGGGCTCCGCAGTGAAATGCCCAAACTGAAGACCAAGTCAGGCGTGAAGAAGCGCTTCAAACTGACGTCGACCGGCAAGATCAAGGCCGGCGTCGCGGGCAAGCGTCACCGCCTGCTCAGCCACAACGCCAAGTACATCCGTCAGAACCGAGGCACGAAGGTGATGAGCGCGTCCGACGCGAAGATCATCAAACTCTTCCTGCCCTACGGCCTCTCTTAAGGAGCACTGACAGATGGCTCGCGTTAAAAGGGGCGTCACCGCCCACGCCAAGCACAAGAAGGTTCTCGAACAGGCCAAGGGCTTCTACGGGCGCCGCAAGAACACTATCCGCACCGCCAAGGCGGCCGTGGACAAGGCCGGCCAGTACGCCTACCGCGACCGCAAGGTCCGCAAGCGTGCGTTCCGCTCGCTGTGGATCCAACGGATCAACGCCGCGGCGCGTGAAGAAGGCATGACCTACGCCCGATTTATCCACGGCCTTGACCTGGCCGGGATCGAAATGGACCGCAAGGTCCTCGCGGACATCGCGGGCTCCGATCCGAGCGCCTTCAAGGCCATCGCCGAAAAGGTTCGCGCCGCGCTGGCTTAAGCTGAAGGTCGTTTCGACCCTACGCATTCAAAGCCCTTCGGCCGAACACGCCGGAGGGCTTTTTGCTGCCCTCTTCTCCCGATGAAGACCGCAGGGTAGGACACCCCCACAATGACCGATCTGACCAAACTCGAGGCGGAGCTCTCCGCCGCCGTCGCCGCCGCATCCGACGTGGCCGCGCTGGAAGCCGTGCGCGTGGCCGCGCTCGGCAAGTCCGGCTCCATCTCCGACCTGCTCAAGACGCTCGGCTCGATGAGCCCCGACGAGCGGCGCGAACAGGGCCCGGCGATCAACGGCCTGCGCGATCGCGTCGGGGGCGCCATCGCCGCGCGCAAGGCGCAGCTCGAAACCGCCGAGCTCGACGCCAAGCTCTCCGCCGAGCGGGTCGACCTGACCCTGCCGCCGCCGCCTGCGCGCCGCGGCCGGGTGCACCCGACCATGCAGGTGCAGGACGAGATGATCGCCATCTTCGCCGAGATGGGCTTTGGCCTGGCGGAAGGCCCCGACATCGAGGACGACTTCCACAACTTCACCGCGCTCAACTTCCCGCCGAAGCACCCGGCGCGGGAAATGCACGACACCTTCTGGCTGCCCGAGGACGAAAAGGGCGAGCGCAAGGTGCTGCGCACGCACACCAGCCCCGTGCAGATCCGCACCATGCAGCAGGGCCAGAACGACAGGCTGCCGTCCTGGATCGCCACCAGCCAGGAGCCGCCGATCCGCATCGTCGTGCCCGGCCGCACCTACCGCTCGGACAGCGACGCCACCCACACCCCGATGTTCCACCAGATGGAGGGCCTGGTGATCGACCGCGCCATCCACATGGGCCACCTGAAGTGGACGCTGGAGACCTTCATCTCGCGGTTCTTCGAGACGCCGCTGGTGGAGACCCGCTTCCGCCCGCACCACTTCCCGTTCACCGAACCGTCGGCCGAGATGGACGTGCGCTGCGACCGGTCCGGCGGCGACGTGAAGATCGGCCAGGGCGACGACTGGATGGAGATCGTCGGCTGCGGGATGGTGCATCCCAATGTGCTGCGCAACTGCGGCCTCGACCCCGACGTATGGCAAGGCTTCGCCTTCGGCTTCGGCATCGACCGGCTGGGGATGCTGAAATACGGCATGCCCGACCTGCGCGACATGTTCGCCAGCGATACGCGCTGGCTGGACCACTACGGCTTCTCGGCCTTCGCCGCGCCCAATCCCGCCACCGGCCTGAGCTGAGGAGAGCGACATGAAGTTCACGCTTTCCTGGCTCAAGGAACATCTCGAAACCACGGCGACTGTCGATCAGGTCGTCGACGCCATGACCATGGCCGGGCTTGAGGTCGAGCATGTCGAGGACCCCGGCAAGAAGCTGGCGGCCTTCTCGGTGGCCAAGGTCGTCGAGGCCGTGCAGCACCCCAACGCCGACCGCCTGCGGGTCTGCCAGGTGGACACGGTCGATGGGCGCAAGGAGATCGTCTGCGGCGCGCCCAACGCGCGGGCCGGGTTGACGACCATCTATGCGCCGCTGGGGGCCTATGTGCCCGGCTCCGGCATCACGCTTGAGGCCCGGCCGGTGCGCGGCGTCGTTTCCAACGGGATGCTCTGCTCCGGTCGCGAACTGGAGGTCGCCGACGACGCCGACGGCATCGTCGAGCTTTCCGACGATCTGGCGGTGGGCGTGCCCGCCGCCGACGCCTTCGGTCTGGAGGCGGTGATCGACTTCGAGGTCACGCCGAACCGCCCCGACTGGCTGGGCGTCGTGGGCATCGCCCGCGACCTGGCCGCCGCGGGCATTGGGACGCTGAAGGACCCGAGCGTGGCGCCCGTGCCCGGCAAGGGTCCCACGCCCATCGAGATCCGCGTCGACGGCGACGCCTGCCCGACCTTCGCCGGGCGGCTGATCAAGGGCGTGAAGAACGGCCCCTCGCCCGCCTGGCTGCAGCGCAAGCTCTTGGCCGTGGGCCTGCGCCCGATCAGTGCGCTGGTCGATATCACCAACCTGATGTCCTACGACCGCTGCCGGCCGCTGCACGTCTATGACGCGGCCAAGCTGACGGGCGGCGTCATCGAGGCGCGCCTGGGCCGCGAAGGCGAGACGCTCGAAGCCCTGGACGGCAAGACCTATCCCGCCGGCCCCGAAGTCTGCGTTATCGCCGATGGCTCCGGCGCCATTGGCCTCGGCGGCGTCATGGGCGGCGAGTCGACCAAGGTCAGCGAGACCACCACCGAGGTCTTCGTGGAAAGCGCCTGGTTCGACCCGATCCGCACGGCTCAGACCGGCCGCACCCTGGGCCTGAGCTCCGACGCCCAGTACCGCTTCGCCCGCGGCGTCGACACCGGCTTCGTCGTGCCGGGCCTGGAGCTGGCCACGCGGCTGATCGTCGAGATCTGCGGCGGCGAGCCCCGCGAGGTCCGCGTCGCCGGCCATGCGCCGGCCGCGCCCGCCGCCTTCGAATTCGACCACAGCTACGTCGAGAAGCTCTCGGGCCTCAGCGTCGACGGCGCCCGGATCGACAAGATCCTCACCGACCTCGGCTTCGACGTGCGCGGCGAGATGGTGACCCCGCCGACCTGGCGGCGCGACGTGCAAGGCAAAGCCGACCTAGTCGAGGAAGTGGCCCGCATCGAGGGCTTCGCCGCCCTGCCCTCCACCGCGCTCCCGGAAATGAAACGCGCGGTCGGCGGCGTGCTGACCATGCGCCAGTCCCGCATGCGCAACGCCAGGCGCGCCATGGCCGCGCGCGGCTATGCGGAAGCGGTCACCTGGAGCTTCATGCGCACCGCCTGGGCGCAGCTGTTCGGCGGCGGCGACGAGAAGCTGCGCCTGTCGAACCCCATCGCGTCCGACCTCGACTGCATGCGCCCTTCGATCCTGCCGAACCTGATCGAGGCCGCCGCGCGCAACGCCCGCCAGGGCTTCGCCGATGCGGCGCTGTTCGAGGTCGGGCCGGTGTTCGACGGCGACCAGCCGCAGGACCAGCGCACCATCGTCGCCGGCCTGATCGCGCCGCACGCGCCGCGCAGCTGGGACGGGGCGGCGGCCGACCCGCTGTTCGGGCTGAAAGCCGACCTGCTGGCGCTGCTCGACGAAATGGGCGCGCCCGGCCTGCAGGTGGTGCAGGGGCAGAACTCGCCCTGGTGGCATCCCGGCCGCTCGGCGAGGCTGCAGCTGGGCCCCAAGACGATCGTCGCCGAGTTCGGCGAACTACACCCCCGCGTGCTGAAGGACCTCGACGCCGATGGGCCGATGCTGGCCTTCGAAGTCGACCTGGGCGCGCTGCCCGAGCCAAAGCGCAAGGTGACCAAGACTAAGGCCGCGCTGACGCTCTCCGACCTGATGCCGCTGACCCGCGACTTCGCCTTCCTGGTGGACGCGGCAACGCCTGCCGGCGAGATCGTCCGGCCGATCCCGGGGGCCGACAAGGCGCTGATCTCCGGCGCGCGCGTCTTCGATGTCTATCAGGGCAAGGGGGTGCCGGAGGGACAGAAGTCGGTGGCCGTCGAGGTCACCGTGCAGCCCACCGAGAAGACCCTCACCGACGCCGAGATCGAGGCCTTGTCGGCCAGGATCGTGGCGGCGGCGGACAAGGCGGTCGGGGCGAAGCTCAGGACCTGAGCGCCCCCGACCTAGGCTAGGCCTTCGCCTGGGCGCCGGCCCCTCGCCCCTTGGCGAAATAGGGCAGGAAGAACATGTAGATGCCACTGATCGCCAGCAGGGCGAGCGGGGCCAGCGGCGTGTAGGACACCCAGATGGGGCCCTTCTTCGCCAGCGTGACCCAGGTGATCAGCACGATCACCACGAAGGCGGCCGAGAGCCAGCGGTGGGCCTGGCGTATGAAGCTGCTCAAACTCATCACGATCTCCTTTCAAAGGATGGCTGCGCCGAGAGGCCGTCGGACCTCAGTCCAGCCCGGCCAGAACCTCGTCCAGCTTGGTGGTGAAGGCGGTCCAGCCGTACTGGGCGCCGTTGAAGTAGCGGTCGGTCGAAGGCTCGGTCGGGAAGCCCGACTGCGCGACCTTCAGGTGCGTGCCGGCGCTCGTCGGCGTCAGTTCGAAGCTGACGAGCGTGCCCATGCCCATGGCGGTCCAGGTGTAGGTGAGCGCCTTGTTCGGCTCGATCTCGGTGACCTCGCAGTCGACCGAGCCCCAGTCGCCGGTCAGCTTGAAGCGGTGGCCGAGCGCGGGCGCGAAGTCGTTCTTCATCAGCCAGGCTTCGATCAGGTGCGGCGTGGTCAGCGCGCGCCAGAGCTTTTCCGGCGGATGGGCGAACTCACGCTCGACGACGACGGTGCGGGTTTCGGTGGCGACGGACATCAGGCGGGTTCCTCTATTGATCCATGCGGGTGAGCAGATCTTCCAGGTCGTCGAAGCGCTGGCTCCAGAAGCGGCCGTAGAAGCTCATCCAGTCGAACAGGGGTTTGAGCCCCTGTGGCGCGGCGGCGTAGCGGATGAACCGCCCGTCGCGGCGCTCGGTGACGAGGCCGGCCTCGCGCAGCACCGCCAGGTGCTGTGACACCGCCGGCTGGCTGACGCCTGCGCCGGCGGTCAGGTCGCCGACGCTCAGCTCACCCTCGCCCGCCAGCCGCTCGAACACCGCCCGCCGGGTCGGGTCGGCGAGGGTGCGGAACAGGTCGGCGGGTTGCGTTTCCATGTCTTCATATAAGTACAGACTTATGTATTGAGTCAAGTACCCCTCATTTCGGATCGTCATCCCCGGCCTTGTGCCGGGGATCCAGATACGCAAACGCCCCCGGATGATCTCCGAGGGCGGCGCGTCTGGATGGCCGGTACAAGACCGGCCATGACGTCAAAAGGAACTCGGTCCTAGAACGGCACGATGTTGCGTTTGCGGCTGTAGGCCAGATAGCCCACGTTCGCGCCCAGCCGGAAGCCGACGCCGGCGCGGATCGGGGCCAGCACGATCTCGTCGGTGCGCTGATAGTTCACGCCCAGACCGCCGATGAAATAGGCCGAGCCTTCGACGCCGGGGAACCGCTGGAAGATGTCGCGCGGGTCGTCGAGATTGTAGCAGAGGGTGAAGACGCGGGAGGCGTTGCCGCCGAAATCCCAGCCCACGGACGGGCCGCGCCAGAACACTTCAACCGGCTGCTTGCCCTTCATGTAGAGAAGGCCGCGGCCGTAGCGGGCGCCGACCGCGATGGCGCCCGAGCCCTCTTCGCCGGCGATATAGGCGGTGGGCCGCCCGTTGCTCTTGAACACCCGCTCCACGGCGCCGCCGGCCGATTCGGCGGTGACGCCCAGGAAATCGGAAACCCCGTGGACGATCTCGTCCTCGGAATAGGTGCCCTGCGTGCCATTCGCCGGCGGGCCCGAGGTGTTGGGCGGCGGGCCGGAGCCCACACCGCCGGTTGGATAGCTCGGCGTCGAGTTGGGCGGCGGCGGCGCCTGGGCGGCGCCCGCGCGCGGCTGAGCCGGCGGCAGGGGCTGGCCGTTCGCCACGTTGGCGACGACGCTCGCGGCGCCCAGGGTCATCAGTCCCGAAACGATCAGGGTTCGGCGGTCCATGGGCGCAAAGTCCTCCTTAAGGCCAAGATTTCAGCTCCGCCCAGATGTCAGATGGAATGTGTCGCCTTAACGCCCGATTAACCGTGTTGTCAGGCCAAGCCGCCACGTCTCGCACGTGCACAATAATGTGCTAGACGCGGGCCCAACATGACGACGCCTCTCGACCACATCCGAAATTTCGCCATCGTCGCGCACATCGACCACGGCAAATCGACGCTCAGCGACCGGCTGATTCAGGAGACCGGCGCGCTCACGCAGCGCGAGATGACCGAGCAGGTGCTCGACAACATGGACATCGAGCGCGAGCGCGGGATCACCATCAAGGCCCAGACCGTGCGGCTCTCCTACAAGGCCGACGACGGCGAGACCTATGTCCTCAATCTGATGGACACGCCCGGCCACGTCGACTTCGCCTACGAGGTCTCGCGGTCCCTGGCCGCCTGTGAAGGTTCGCTGCTGATCGTCGACGCCAGCCAGGGGGTCGAGGCCCAGACGCTCGCCAACGTCTACCAGGCGCTCGACAACAACCACGAGATCGTCCCGGTCCTCAACAAGATCGACCTGCCGGCCGCCGAGCCCGAGCGGATCCGCCAGCAGATCGAGGACGTCATCGGCCTGGATGCCTCGGACGCCATCCTGACCTCGGCCAAGACCGGCGCCGGCATCCACGAACTGCTGGAAGCCATCGTCCATCGCCTGCCGGCGCCCAAGGGCGACGCCGAGGCGCCGCTGAAGGCGCTCCTGGTCGACGCCTGGTACGACGCCTACCTGGGTGTGGTCGTGCTGGTGCGGGTCATCGACGGCTCGCTGCGCAAGGGCCAGCGGGTGCAGATGATGCAGCAGGGCTCGACCCACCTGATCGACCGCATCGGGGTGTTCAACCCCAAGCGCACCGAGGTCGAGAGCCTGGGTCCCGGCGAGATCGGCTTCATCACCGCTCAGATCAAGGAAGTCGCCCAGGCCGCGGTCGGCGACACCATCACCGACGAAAAGCGCCCCGCCGAGACCGCCCTGCCCGGCTTCCGTGACGTGCAGCCGGTGGTGTTCTGCGGCCTGTTCCCGGTGGACGCCGCGGACTTCGAGGACCTGCGCGCCGCGATCGGCCGCCTGCGCCTGAACGACGCCTCCTTCAGCTACGAGATGGAAACCAGCGCGGCGCTCGGCTTCGGCTTCCGCTGCGGCTTCCTGGGGTTGCTCCACCTGGAGATCATCCAGGAGCGCCTCTCCCGCGAGTTCGACCTCGACCTGATCGCGACCGCGCCCAGCGTCATCTACAAGATCGGCCTCATCGACGGCTCGGAGGTGGAGCTGCACAACCCCGCCGACATGCCCGACCCGGTGAAAATCGCCACCATCGCCGAGCCCTGGATCAAGGCCACCATCCTGACGCCGGACGAGTACCTGGGCAGCGTCATCAAGCTCTGCCAGGACCGCCGCGGCGCGCAGCGTGAGCTCAGCTACGTCGGCAGCCGCGCGCTGGTCGTCTACGACCTGCCGCTGAACGAGGTGGTGTTCGACTTCTACGACCGGCTGAAGAGCGTCTCCAAGGGCTATGCCTCCTTCGACTACGCCCTGGAGGACTATCGTGTCGGCAACCTGGTGAAGATGTCGATCCTGGTGAATTCCGAGCCGGTGGATGCGCTCTCCATGCTGGTCCACGCCGACCGCGCCGAGGCCCGAGGCCGCGGCATGGTCGAGAAGATGAAGGACCTGATCAGCCCGCACATGTTCCAGATCCCGATCCAGGCGGCGATCGGCGGGCGGATCATCGCGCGGGAGACGGTCCGCGCCCTGCGCAAGGACGTGACCGCCAAATGCTATGGCGGCGACATGAGCCGCAAACGTAAGCTCCTCGACAAACAGAAGGCCGGCAAGAAGCGCATGCGCCAGTTCGGCAAGGTCGAGATTCCGCAGGAGGCCTTCATTGCCGCCCTCAAGATGGACGCCGACTAGGATGCGGACAGCGGTCTTCGCAGCCTGCGCCATCGCGCTCGCGGCCGCCTCGGGCGCTTCGGCCCAGACGCCGCCTGCCCCAACGTCGCCGCCCGAAACGGGGGTGAAGACGGTGGTCTTTGAGACCGACACCCTGCGCACCGGCCCGATGCCGGCCGAGCTCGTTCAGAAATTCGTGCCGATCCACAGCCTGCAGGCCGCCGAAGACCTGCTGAAGCAGAACCGCATCGCCTTCGGCTGGCAGCACAGCGACGTCGACTCCGCCAAGATCCCCATCGACCTCGCCATGCAGCTCAACAATCTGCCGCCCAAGGAAGTCTTCATGCTCCGGCAGGGCGAAGGCTGGATGATCGGCGTGGTGACCGGCAAGCACTGAGGCTGCGGCGTCAGGCGCCCCGCCGCCCTGGGACCCGCCACACTGGGACCCGCCACCACATCGCCACCACCAGCGCGAACAGCGCCAGGTAGATCGCCGCGAACATCCAGATCGGCAGAGGCCAGTAGATGGCCCGCTCCACCCAACGCTCGAGCAGCGGCTGGGTCGCAGCCCCGGTGAGTTCGTCCTGCCAGATCGTCAGGAAGCACGCCCGGCCGAGCGCCGCCTGCAGGGCGACGACCGCCCAGGAGGCCAGGTGGGCGAGCCGCCACCAGCGAACCCGCACCCAACGCCAGCCCAGCGCCGCGCCCAGCGGAATGGCGATCAAACCCAGCACATTGAAGGCGATCACCGCCAGGTGGATCGCCAGGATCGCCTGGGCGAGCGCGGCTTCGCTCACATCACCCCGAACGCCGCCCAGGCCGCCATGGCCAGGCCGAACGCCCGCATGTCGCCCTGGGTCGTGCCGGCCATCTTGTTCATGGCGTAGCTGAGCGTCGTCCGCGCCTTCATGTCGATCATGATAATCGAGCCGCCGTAGCCGCCCCAGTACATGCTGTCTTCGGGGTTTGGCAGCGGCACGGAGCCGCCGGCCAGGCCGAAACCCATGCCGAAGCGGGCCGGCATGCCGAGCACCAAGTCTGGCCCCTCGATCTGCAGCTCCAGCGCCTTGCGGCATCCGGCCTCGGACATGAAGCGCTTGCCCTTCGCGACGCCGCCATTGGCCAGGATCGTGTGTATCTCGGCGACCGAGCGGGCGTTGCCCGTGCCGCCGGCGGCCGGGATCTCGGCGCCGCGCCAGCCGCGCGTTTTGGTGGCCGAGACATCGACCACTGGGTTGTTGAAGCTGATCTTCTGGATCTCGGTCTGCTGACCCTCACCTGCCCCCGCGCCCGGAGGCGGCGGGATCAGCTCGCCGACGCGGGCGTCCTCGGAAGGCGGCAGGCCGATCCAGAAGTCAGCGCCCAGCGGCTGTGCGATCTCCTCGCGGAACACGGTTCCCAGCGACTTGCCGGTGATCCGGCGGACCACCTCGCCCACCAGATAGCCCTGGGTGATGGCGTGGTAGCCGGACTGCGTCCCGGGCTCCCACAAGGGCGCCTGGGCGGCCAGCAGGGCGCAGACCTTGTCCCAGTCATAGAGGTCCTGCGTGGTGACCCGTTCCTTCCAGCCGGAGAGGCCGGCGGAATGGGCCATCAGATGGCTAACCTTGATGTCGGCCTTTCCGTTGGCGGCAAACTCCGGCCAGTAGCGGGCGACCGGAGCGTCGAAGTCCAGCTCACCGCGGTCGGCGATCAGCAGCGCCGTCAGGAAGGTCATGGTCTTGGTCGTCGAATAGACGTTGACGATGGTGTCCTTCTCCCAGGCCTTCGTCCTGGCGGCGTCGGCGAAGCCGCCCCAGAGGTCGACCACCGTCTCGCCGTCCTGTGTCGCGCAGAACGAGGCGCCCACGTCGCCGCCGCTGGCGAAATTGGCCTCGAAGGCCTCGCGCACCGCGGCGAATTTGTCCCGCGTGAAGCCCGCGACGGAACCGTCGGCCATGGTCGTCCTCCTGTTGTTTTCGCCCACCCTAGCCTCCGGCGGCCGGCCGGTCATCCGGTCCGCGATACGGGCCAGCGGCGTCGCAAAACATTCACAAGCTTGACCTCGAGGCCCGCATCGTGGAGATGGCTAATTGAAGTCCGGGGGGAATTTCCGATGCGCAAACTGATCGTGCTCGCGGCTGCGGCCTCGGCCCTGCTGGTGGCCAGCTGCAACACCGTCGCCGGTGTGGGCAAGGACGTGCAGGCCGCCGGCCACGCCGTCACCAAGACCGCGGACGACGCCAAGAAGTAGCGGACCGCACAAAGCGGCCTGAAACTCACAAACTAGGCGCCCAAATAGCCTGCGACCGATGCGCCGCACGGCTTCCAAACGCCGCCGTTCGGGCCCATATCCACGCGCATGGCAGAGATCATTCATCCGCTGCGACGTTCGGTCTTCCGGGGCCTCGCCGGCCATTGCCCAGCCTGCGGCAAGGGCCCGCTCTTCTGGAAGTACCTGAAGGTCAACAGCCGCTGCGAAGCCTGCGACACCGATCTGGCGCGCTATCCCGCCGATGACGGCCCGGCCTATCTGACCATCGTCCTGATCGGCCATCTGGTGGTGGCGCCGATGCTGTTCTTCCCGATCGTCTGGCGATCGAACCCGGCCTATTCCCTGCCCCTGATCCTGATCCCGCTGGCGGCGCTGACGCTGACGCTCCTGCCGCGCATCAAGGGCGGCTGGATCGGGATGATGTATTCGCTGGGCGTCCGCGACACCGACGACCCGCTGCACACCGCCGACTACGCCGACTAAGGCACGGACTCGCCGGCCCAATCGGAACCTCTGCCGTGACCGTCCGTTGGCTTGGCCTTGGACATCACACGGAGGAGAGACGCTGTGGGCCTTATCCTGATCATCATCCTGGTGCTGCTGCTGGTCGGCGCGCT
The DNA here is from genome assembly GCA_903822175.1 of uncultured Alphaproteobacteria bacterium. Classification (GTDB taxonomy): domain Bacteria; phylum Pseudomonadota; class Alphaproteobacteria; order Caulobacterales; family Caulobacteraceae; genus Phenylobacterium. The sequence continues at coordinate 6,839 of CAIJOB010000016.1, read as the reverse complement.
TCCGACCTGGGGCCACTCGCGCAGCTGGGGCTACTTCCCGAGCGGCGGCCTGGGCCTGATCCTGGTGATCATCATCGTGCTCGTGCCGCTCGGACGCATCTAGCGGTCCTGACACCGGCCTGAATCCCGCCTAGCATCCCCCCGGGCAAATCCTGGGGGATACATGGCGCAGGCGGCGGTAGGCGAGCGACCGAGATCGTCCTTCTCGCGGATCAAGGCGATCCTGGGCGGGTCGGCGGGCAATCTGGTCGAGTGGTACGACTGGTTCGCCTATTCCTCGACCAGCCTCTATTTCGCCGCCCAGTTCTTCCCCAAGGGCGACGCCACCGCCCAACAGCTGCAGACCGCCGCCATCTTCGCCGCGGGCTTCGTCATGCGCCCGATCGGCGCCTGGCTGATCGGCATCTACGCCGACCGGGCCGGACGGCGGACGGCGCTGACGCTCGCGGTGGCGCTGATGTGCCTGGGCTCCTTCGCCATCGCCATCCTGCCGACCTACGGCCAGATCGGAGCCTGGGCGCAATACGGCCTCCTGGCCGCCCGGCTGGTGCAAGGTCTGTCGCTGGGCGGCGAATATGGCGCCAGCGCCACCTACATGTCGGAGATGGCCGGCAAGACCCATCGGGGCTTCTGGTCATCGTTCCAGTACACCACGCTGATCGGCGGCCAGGTCACCGCGCTGCTGGTGCTGGTGGTGCTGCAGAACACGCTCTCGCCGGCCGACCTCAACGCCTGGGGCTGGCGGATTCCCTTCGCCATCGGCGGCCTCCTGGCCATCGTCGTCTTCTGGATGCAGCGGCGTCTGGAGGAGACCAACGCCTTCCTCTCCGAGACCACAGCGGCCACCGAGCGGGGCCGGACCATGACCCTGTTGCGAGATCATCCGCGCGAGGTGGCGATCATCATGGTCCTGACCGCCGCCGGCTCGCTCAGCTTCTACGCCTACACCACCTACATGCAGAAGTTCCTGGTCAACACGGCCGGCTTCTCCAAGACGACCGGCACCTCGATCATGGCCGGAGTGCTGGTGCTCTACATGCTGATCCAGCCCCTGGTCGGGTGGCTCTCCGACAAGGTGGGGCGCAAGACCACCATGGCCATCGGCCTGGCGGCGGGAGGCTTTGCGACCTATCCAGTGATGACCGCGATCAGCCACGCCCACGCCGCCGCGGCGGCGTTCGGCCTGATCATGATCCTGGTGCTCTGCCACTCGGGCTATGCGGCGGTGAACGCCATCGTGAAGGCCGAGCTGTTCCCGGCCCGGGTGCGCGCGCTGGGCGTTTCGCTGCCCTATGCGCTGGCCAATGTGCTGTTCGGCGGCACGGCGGAATATGTCGCCGAGTGGCTGAAGAAGAGCCACGTGGAGAACCGCTTCTACATCTACGTCGGCGTGGTGATGCTGGCCGGCGCGGTGGTGGCCGCGCGCCTACGCAACACCAACGTCACGAGCCTGCTCGAACATGATTGAGATCGGCCCTCTGAACATCGCCGCCTTCGCGCTGTTCGCGGTGTGCTGGCTGTTCTACCAGCCGCTGCTCGCGCTGCTGGGTCAGCGCGGCGGAGCGGTGATCAACGCCGACCTGACCGTCCTGCGCGTCGCCTGGATGCGGAACATGGCGCGCCGCGACAACCGCCTGATGGACGGCCAGCTGCTCGGCCATTCGCTGAGCTCATCATCGTTCTTCGCGTCTTCGAACCTTCTGCTGATCGCCGCCTCCTCCGGCGCGTTGTTCGGCGGCCAGGCCTACCAACATGTCTCGAGCCTGGGCGTGGTGCAGACCTCCTCGCGGCTGCTGTTCGAGGGCCAGCTCGCCCTCGTCGTCTTGACGCTCGCCCGCGGCCTGCTCGACTTCATCTGGGCGATCCGCCAGCTGAACTATGCGCTCGCTGCGGTCGGCGCGACGCCGCCGCACGTGGACGAGGCCACCAGCCGCGCCTTCGGCGAACTGGTTGGCCGTCTGCTGAACCCGGCGCTCGGCTCGTTCAGCAGCGGCGTGCGCGGCTACTACTTCGCGCTGGCCGCGGCCGCCTGGCTGTTCGGGCCGATCCCGTTCATCGCCGCGACGCTCGGCGCGATGGCCCTGATGATATGGCGCCAGCGCAGTTCCCCGGCCGCCGCCGCCATCGCCGAGCTGCGCCGCCTGATCGAAAACTACGTCCCGCCAGAGGACCGCTGAATTTCGCCGCCGCCTGTCGAATCGCCCGCACCCGGCGCGTCTCTCCCGTGACGCGGCTCTTCGCGTCGGCCAAGCTGGCGACCTGAGAGAGGACGAAGACCATGCAATATCTGCTGATCATCTATAGCGACGAGGCGTTCAGCGAGCCCGCCGCGATGCAGGAGATCACCGCCGCCCACATGCGCCTGGGCGCCGAGCTGCAGGAGACGGGCGCCATGGTCGGCGGCAACCGCCTCAAGCCCTCCAACACCGCCACCACCGTCAAGACCTCTGCTGGCGTCCAGAGCCTGCACGACGGCCCCTATGCCGAGACCCGCGAGCAGCTGGCCGGCTACTACCTGGTCGAGGCCGCCGATCTCGACGCGGCCATCGCCTGGGGCAGGAAGATCCCCGGCGGACCGAACTACGCGGTCGAGGTGCGGCCGGTCTGGCCGGTCCCGCAGATGGGTTGAGCCCTGTGAACGCGGAAGCGGTCCTGGCGGCCACCGTGCGCGAGGCGGGCGACCGCATCCGCGCGGCGCTCGCCATGCGCTTCCGCGACCTGGACATGGCCGAGGAAGCGTTCGGCTTCGCGAGCCTTCGGGCCATGGAGACGTGGACCCGCGACGGCGCGCCGCGCGATCCCGCCGCCTGGCTCTATGCGGTGGGCCGCCGGCGGGCCTTCGACCTGGGCCGTCGCGCCAAGGTGCGCGCCGAGGCCCAGCACGACGTCCCGGAGCCGACGCCCGATCCGGAGACCATCGCCATGGCGGCCTTCGAGCCGATCCCCGATGAGCGGCTGCGGCTGATCTTCGTCTGCTGCCACCCGGCGCTCGCGCCCGAGGCGCGGATCGCGCTGACGCTGCGGACCCTGTGCGGCCTGTCGGTGGAGCGGATCGCCCGCGCCTGGCTGACCAGCGAGGTCGCCATGCAGCAGCGGCTGACCCGCGCCAAGGGCAAGATCCGCGACGCGCGCATCCGCTTCGAGATCCCCGAGCCCGACGCCTGGCCTGAGCGGCTGGACGCCGTCCTGGCGACGCTGGAGATCGCCTACGGCCAGGCCTACGAAGACGCCGCCGGCGCCACCGAAGCGGCCGACCTCGCCGCCGAGACTCTGCGGCTCTCCGGCCTGCTTGCGAACCTGCTGCCGGACGAGCCGGAGGTGCTGGGCCTCGCCGCCCTGATCCGGCTCGCCGAATCGCGGCGCCCAGCCAGGCTGGATGCGGCCGGCGCCATGGTCCCGCTCTCCGAACAGGACGTGGGTCTCTGGGACAACCGTCTGATCGGCGAGGCGGCGGGGCTGATGCGCCGCGCCGCCGGCATAGGCCGCAGCGGGCCCTACCAGCTGATGGCGGCGATCCACGCGGCCCACGCCGCACGGCGCGAGACCGGCTTCGTCGCCTGGGGCGATATCGCGACGCTCTACGACTACCTGCTGAGCGTGCGGCCTTCACCGGTCGCGCAGGTCAACCGCGCCGTGGCGCTGGCCGAGGCCTTGGGCGCCGAGGCGGGCCTGGACGCGCTCGCCGCCATCCAAGGCCCCGCGCGCCTCGCCGAATGGCTGCCCTATCAGGCCGCCCGCGCCGGCCTCTGCGCCAAGGCGGGACGTGCACAGGAGGCGGCAGACGCCCTGCGCCGCGCGCTGGCCTTGGATCCCGCGCCGGCGGAGCGCCTGTTCCTGGTCCGCCGCTTGGGCGAACTGAGCGCCTGAGGGTTCCCAACCCAGGCCATATCCTGTCGATCACCTGAACGCTGACGAGCGTAGCTTTGGCGAGCAAGAATCAACAACTATCTCTTTCCGTGTATATATGCTCCGAGCAATCCACGGGGGTGGTTGATCATGACAGGCGCTGGCACACCGCTATCTCCGCCGGTGGTGACGAGTGAGCGCGTCTCAACCAAACCTGCCGTGGGGAAGCGCGACTGGTTCGACAAACTCACCCTTCTCGCCGCCATCGCCGGTGTTTTGCTCGTCGTCTACACGACCGTGACGTCCCAAATTAAGGACACCAAGACGGCCACTGATACGCTGGATGCATTGAACGGACTCAAGACATTAGCGGCATCCTCGGTCGATCAAGCAAAAGCGGCCAACCTTCAAGCGGCTCAGGCAACTGCTCAAGCCAAGGCTGTGCATGACCAGTTCGGGGAGATGGAGAAGCAGTCGAAGATTGCCCAGCAGCAGGCCGCAGCCGCGCAAAAGACCGCTACCGCCGCAGCGCATCAGTTGGAAGAGGCACGCCTTCACAACCGTCTGTCCGTTAAGCCAAGCGTTCGATTCTATCGAGAAGGCGATGATTCACAGGCGGCCATTGGATTATGCCATATCCGCCATTCTGCGGATCCAGAAGGCCGGACGGGCCGTCCATCTGGGGAATGTCAGACTAATGGTCCGCGTGAAACGATGCGCGACGCACTGATGAAACTGCACTGGTTATTGGCGGTCGCCGCACCTGCAGTACTCATGTCGGGGTGTGCGTACGATCCAGTATACGACGCGCAGATGACCGCGCATTGGCATCTTGCAGATAATAGCAATCTGTTGGAGCCCGGCATGCCTGCAGATCAGGTATTAACGGTCATGAAGACCCCTCCCGATTCAACGTCATTGCAGACATGCGGATCGAGCACGCCAGATCCTTGGCAATGTAAGGTTTATAAATATGACGGTGGGGGTAAAACACTTTGGATATACTTAATGTACAGCCAGACTGTCGGCGGTTGGATCGTGAATAACTGGACTATAGTCTAGTTCTAGGGCCTTTGAGTTAAATAGAATTAGGGGGCGTACCCGCTGCGTGCACCAACGTGGCGCTATGTCGTTGTCGCCACGAGCGTGCTTTTGCCCCTTGAACGCGCCCGTCTTGGGCTCGAAAGGTCGGAAGCCGGAATCCGCGTCTTAGTCGGAAACGGCATAGCTCGTTGTAGGCTATAGCGCCCTGTAACGGCAGCTCTAGTCGGACCTGTTTGCACTACAGGGCGCAGCACCCTTTTCAGCCCGGTTGGCCGCCCAATACGCTGCAAGGCCCTTTAGCCCAGATCCACTTTTTTACGACGGTTGCTCCAGCCGATCCTGCGATGGACGGTGATCCGAACGGCAGTGGCGAACTCACGCTATGCCCTTTGCGTCGCTACGCAATCACAATAGTTGCTTAAAGACCAATTACTATCTGGGGTCCGCGGATGCGACAGAACCCCGTTGCGTGGTCCGATCAAGCGCCGCCCCACGCTTCCGACGCACAACGCAGGTTATTGGCGTTTAGCGTATTTATGCCCGATATCGCAACAGCTCCTTTTCCAGCCCCGCAGAGCCCCTGCCCAGCCAGAAGCTGCATCGTGCTGCTCAAGCCATGAACTGCACTGAGGCCTAGGCAAGGCCTCTATTCAATAGAAGTGACCTGACAACCACGGCCTTGGAAGCTTGTTTGGTCCCTCAATCGGCGATTAGCTTCTTGCATCGCAGCCGCTTCGTTAGGCGCGCTGAAATAGAAGTTTTCAGTTATGTTTGGACGATCAGGACACTTTACTTTCGGATTATATGTCTTCTCTGGAGTGCGGGCTGGGGCCTGATTTACAACAGGTTTGGCTTTGCGGGCATCGTTAGCCATGGCAGCGGAGGCGGCCAAGCCGCTTAATGCCAGAACCGCTACCGTCGCCAAAATCGCTGATTTACGCATTCGTTTTCCCCGCCCCTGATATTGTCTATTTGAGGAAACCGTCTGATGTTTTAGTGGGTAAGTCAACTCTAAGCGTTCGGCGAAGTTGCTTGGGAGACCACCAACTCGGAGATAAGCGACCCTCATTACCAATCTTACGCCAATATTCGTCCGTGGAAAGATGGGTGCAACTGCCACGATTGTGTCCGGCGATTATTTCGCCTCCTCTATCGAGTCAAGTGTTTCCACCGGCCCATTTCCACAAGAGAAAGCTTGTATGTTGACAACTAAACCTTCTCGCGTAAGTGACTGCATGCCACTTGAAATGTAACCAGCCTTATATCTCGCCATTCCTGAAAGATCGTATGACACGCCTATTGAATATCTAGATCCGTCACCATTTTGGAAAACGATATCCGATACAGTCGTCTTGTCTTCCCGATACGTACGATCAACTATTTTTGCTCTGAATTCATATGGATGACAGGTGTCCACGCCCCTACTCTCGGGGCTCAAGTTCCAGATCCGGAGCACCTTTCCCTGATCAGCATCGTGAAATCCCAATTCATATCTCGGGGCGGTTTCCGGTAGTTCTGCGGATTTTTCCTGACGACCGCATCCAACCGCAAGTGCTGATAAGAGCGAAACAGAAAGCATTACTTGAATGACTTTCATTTATAACTCCATCTATTGGCCCGACCCCACGTGACACAAATATCTTAGTCCAGTTCGGCCGTTGGCTTGAGCGTAACTTACCGAGCCAGGTCCAAACGACTTCTTAATCCGTGATCAAGCTGGGTGCCAACACACTCCAGCTGACATTCCCCAGATGGACGGCCCGTCCGGCCTTCTGGATCCGCAGAATGGCGGATATGGCCGCATTGTTGAGTCCCCTTTCGTAGCCTTTGGGCCAATCCCGCCCGACCGGCGTCATCCGAAGCGGCCCGGGTGCCCGTTTGCGCGGTCGGGCCGATTTTCGGGCGCACCTCGCCCGTCAGCGGGATCGGGGTCTCGGTCGCCTCGGGCG
>CAIJOB010000015.1 GCA_903822175.1 uncultured Alphaproteobacteria bacterium | reverse complement strand
GGCTTGGAAGCAGAACCGTGGAGTGGCTACGCGCGCTCTTGATCTCTTCCTGCCCGCGATCCGGCCTTTCGGACTGGGCTATATCGAACTCACCTGCGTGCCCGACAACGTTCCGTCGCAGCGTGTGATTCTCGCGAACGGCGGACGACTTGTCGGTCCCTTCACAAAACCTGCCGCCTATGGCGGCGGCGAAGGCCTGCGGTACCGAATTGATCTCTAGCTGATCTTCACCCGCGCCGTCGTCTCCGGCAGGTCCACCCCGAACGCCCGCTGATAGAACTCGGCCACCGTGCCGCGCTCCAGCTCGTCGCACTTGTTCAGGAAGGTCATGCGGAACGACGTCGCCAGGTCGCCGCCGAAGATCTCGGCGTTCTGGGCCCAGGTGATCACCGTGCGCGGGCTCATGACCGTGGAAATGTCGCCGTTCATGAAGGCGTTCCGCGTCATGTCGGCCACCCGCACCATGGCCGCGATCGTTCGCTTGCCGGCCTCGTTGTCATAGCTGGGCGACTTGGCCAGCACGATTTCGGCCTCGGCGTCGTGATCGAGGTAGTTGAGCGTGGTGACGATCGACCAGCGGTCCATCTGGCCTTGGTTGATCTGCTGGGTGCCGTGATAGAGGCCGGTGGTGTCGCCCAGACCGATGGTGTTGGTGGTCGAGAACAGCCGGAAATAGGGATTGGGCCGGATCACCCGGTTCTGGTCGAGCAGGGTCAGCTTGCCCTGCGCTTCGAGCACCCGCTGGATCACGAACATCACGTCGGGGCGGCCGGCGTCATATTCGTCGAACACCAGCGCGATCGGCCGCTGGATCGCCCAGGGCAGCATGCCTTCGCGGAATTCGGTGACCTGCTTGCCGTCCTTCAGGACGATGGCGTCCTTGCCGACCAGGTCGATCCGCGACACGTGGCTGTCGAGGTTCACGCGGACCAGCGGCCAGTTCAGCCGCGCCGCCACCTGCTCGATGTGCGTCGACTTGCCGGTGCCGTGATAGCCCTGGACCATCACGCGGCGGTCGAATGCGAAGCCGGCGAGGATGGCGCGCGTGGTCTCCGGGTCGAACTTGTAGTTCTCGTCGAAGTCCGGGACGTGGCTGTCCTTTTCCTTGAACGCCGGCGCCTTGAAGTCGAAATCAACGCCGAACGTCTCGCGCGCGTTGAGCTCGTGGTCGGGGACCAGCGTCAGCAGCTTGTCTTCTTGAGTGTCGAAAGCGGTCATGGTGAGGTTCGATTACAGGCTTGCCGGGACGGAGGCAAACAGGTGTTTTGGGAGCGTGAGCGCCCGGCAGAGGCGTGAGGAGACGAGGCCACACCTATGGACGCCATACTGGACTATCGAACGATCGAGGTGACGCCGCAGGCCACGGGCTTCGGCGCGCTGATCACCGGGCCCGACCTCAGCAGGCCGCTGCCCCCGACCGTCCTGGAGGAGGTGAAGTCGGCCTGGGCGCGCCACGGCGTCGTGGCCTTCCCCGACCAGCCGCTCAGCCTGGAGGCGCAGGAGGCGTTTACGGAGCAGATGGGGGGCTTCGGCCACGACCCCTACATCAAGCCGATGGCGGGCCATCCCAACGTCCTCGAACTGCGCCGCGAGCCGGACGAGAGGGCCACCAACTTCGGCGCCGGCTGGCACTCCGACTGGAGCTTCCAGGAGGCGCCGCCGGCCGCCACGATCCTGCATTCCAAGGTGGTCCCGCCGGTCGGCGGCGACACCCTGTTCGTCGACGCGGCCCGCGCCTACGAGGCCCTGTCGCCGGTGATGCAGGCGATGCTTGAGCCATTGCAGGCGGTGCATTCTGCGCGGCAGTCCTACGGCACCAAGGGCGTCTTCTCGAAGGACACCGAGAAGCGGACCATGGAGATCATCGTCTCCGAGGACGCCGACGGATCGCTGACCCACCCGCTGGTCCGCACCCATCCGGTGACGGGCAGGAAGGCGCTGTTCGTCTCGCCGGTCTACACGGTCGGCATCGAGGGCATGACGCCGGAGGAGGCCAAGGCGATGCTCGGCTTCCTGTTCGCCCACCTGACGCAAGAGCAGTTCATCTACCGCCACAAGTGGCGCGAGCAGATGCTGCTGATGTGGGACAACCGCTGCACCATGCACTTCGCCGAAGGCGGCTACGACGGCCACCTGCGCCTGATGCACCGCACGACGGTCGCGGGGGATGTGCCGGTCTAGAGCTCCTCCCCATCGGGGGAGGTGGCGCGAAGCGCCGGAGGGGGCTTCCTCCACGATCTGAGCGGACCCCCTCAGTCAGCTTCGCTGACAGCTCCCCCTACGGGGAGCAACTGGCGGCTTCAGCGCTTGCGGGGCGCGGGCTTCTTTGCCGCTGGGGCCTTCTTCGCGGGAGCCGCCTTCGCCGGCGCCGGGCCCGTGCACGTCGCCGCGTGGATCTGGGCTGTCAGGTCGTTGTTGAGTTTGATCAGGCGGTGGACGTCGTCCTGAATCTTCAACAGCGCCTCGGCGTCCTTGAAGGTCTGCAGGGCCTGTTTGTCGGAAGCCGCGGCCGAGACCTTCTGGCCGACCATGATCACCGACAGCAGCACCAGCTGCAGGAAGGTCTGGGCGATCCAGGCGATCAGCGCTGCGGTGCCGCCCTTGATGGCTTCCGGCAGGCTGATCAGCGCCAGCAGCGCGAAGGCGTAGGCGCACCACATGGTGCCGACCATGTTGGTGATCAGGATGGCGATCTTGCCGTTCAGGCTGGTCTGCTCGGCCTTGGTGGTGTGCGGCCCGGCCTGGGCGCGCTCCGCGATCCGCGGGTGCGGTGTGTGCTCGGCAGCCATTTGGTCGATTCCCCGGATTAAAAGTTCGTCGATCTGACTTAGGACCAGCGCCGCTGGAGCGTCAACGAAGCCGCCCGGTTGCGATGGCCCGGCGGCTGAGCCAGGGTCGCGCCGCGGTGGCGGGGAGCGTGGGCAATGAGCGGGCGGCGTAGCGGTTTGGCCTTGGGCCTGGGACTGGCGATCGCGCTGGGCGGCTCAGTGTTGGCGCAGACGGCCTCGACGCCGCTGTTCTCTACCTGTGGCAAGCCCGACGCCGCGCCGGCCTGCAACGCGATCCGCGGCGAGCGGACGGAGGGCTGGGCGGCGCAGTCGCGGGCCGAGGTCTTCGCCCGCCACGGCATGGTCACCACCAGCCAGCCGCTGGCCGCCCAGGCCGGGCTGGAGGTGTTGCGCAACGGCGGCAACGCCGTCGACGCCGCGGTGGCGACCGCGGCGGTGCTGAGCGTGGTCGAGCCGATGAACGTCGGCGTCGGCGGCGACCTCTTCGCCATCGTCTATATCGCCAAGGAGCACAAACTCTACGCGCTGAACGCCAGCGGCATGGCGCCCAGCGGTGCGACGCCCGAGCATTTCGCGAGCCTGGGCTATCGCGCCGACCCGACGAACTGGGGCACGGGCTCTGGCATGCCGCAGGGCGGCATCCTGCCGGTGACCGTGCCCGGGACCGTCTGGGGCTGGGACGCCATGCTGAAGCGGTTCGGCAGCCGATCGCTGAAGGACATGCTGGCGCCCGCCGCGGCCTATGCAGAGGAAGGCTTCCCGGTCAGCGAGCGCATCGCCGACGACTGGCGCCTGCCCAAGTCCCTGCCGTTGAAAGCCTGCTGCAGCGCGGTCGATCCGGACTCGCTGGCCGTCTGGTATCCGGGCGGCAAACCGCCTGTCGCCGGGCAGATCTTCCGCAATCCCGATCTCGCCAAGACCCTGCGCCTGATCCAGGCCCAGGGCGTCAACGCCTTCTACAAAGGCGAGATCGCCCAGGCGATCGTCGCCAAGTCCACGGCGCTGGGCGGCACCATGACCGCCGCCGACCTCGCCGCCTACAAGGGCGAATGGGTCGAGCCGGTGCACACCAGCTATCACGGCCACGAGGTCTATGAGCTGCCGCCGCCGTCGCAGGACTGGGGCGCGCTGGTGATGGTCAATGTGCTGGAGCAGTGCCTGCCGACCTGGGCGCCCGGCCAGACCTTGGCGAACCTTGGGCCGCGCAGCCCGCTCTACTGGCACCTGATGGTCGAGGCCAAGAAGCTGGCCTACGCCGACCTCATCGCCTTCAACGCCGACCCGGATTTCGTGAAAGTGCCGATGGACCGGCTGCTGTCCAAGGCCCACGCCCGGGAGCTCTGCGGCAAGGTCGACCCGAAGCGGGCGTCATCGACCGGACCGGCGGGCGAGGCGGACGGCGCCGGCGACACCATCGTGCTCTCCACCGCCGACGAGGCCGGCAACATGGTGGCCTGGGTGAACTCCAACTTCTCCGGCTTCGGCTCGGGCCTGACCGTGCCGGGCTACGGCTTCGTGCTGCACAATCGGGGCGGCCTGTTCAGCCTCGACCCGAAGTCGCCCAACGTGATCGCGCCGCACAAGCGGCCCTACAACACGCTCGCCGCCGGCTTCGTCATGGACGGCGCCGACCCGCTGATGAGCCTCTTGCTGATGGGCGGCGACATGCAGGCGCAGGGCCACGGCCAGGCGCTGGTCAACATCTTCGACCTGGGCGCCAACCTGCAGATGGCCACCGACATGGCCCGCTTCCGCCACACCCAGGTGCCCAACCGCCTGGTGCTGGAGCGCCCGCTCTATGACGCGGTCGGCAAGGACCTGGAGGCCATGGGCCACAAGCTCGGCCCGCCCGATAGCGGCGCCATGGGCGGCTTCCAGGCGATCGCCGTGGCCTCGCCCGGTGACAAGTCCAAACGCGTCTACCGCGCTGGCTCCGACCACCGGAAGGACGGCCAAGCGGTCGGCTTCTAGCTCTAGAGCTCGATCTGGTTGGCCGAGGCGCGGACGGGGGACTTCGCCGGCTGGCGGGACATGTAGCGCCGGGCGGCGAGGCCCTCGGTCAGGCGCTTGGCGAAGGCGCCGACGGTGAAGGGCTTGGAGAGGAAACCGTCCGCCCCGACCACGCCGGCTTCCATGACCCGCGCCTCGGTAGCGTGGGAGGAGACGATGATCGCCGCCGCATTGGCGACCTTCGGTTCCCGCGCGCCGCGGATCATCTTCACGAACTCAAGGCCATCCTCGCCGTCCATCTCGATGTCGACGAACATTACGTCGATCGCGTGCGACTTCAGGACCATCAGGCCCTCGGAGCATTTTCCGGTCCGATAGATTCGTCGCACACCTAATCCGCGAAGAACTTCAGAAATCAACGTGCGCGTGTTTGCGTTGTCGTCTAAAACCAGAACAGCAAGGTCTTGCAAGTTAAGGTAGTTGCCGATTGCCTGTTTTTCTTGCGAATACATCGTTAAGTTGCGTGTCCGTTACTTGGGCTGCGACGAATTCGCACGGGTCTAGGGCGCGCCCCCTAATTCTTACCTAACGCCGTTCGTTCGCCGACCAGAAAGATGTGAAACGGTCGCTCGGCCCGGGCCGAGCCTGGCGCTCAGGGCTGCCGATAGACCTTGCCGGCCTTCATTACGAAGCCGACCGCCTTCAGCGCGGCGATGTCCTTGGTCGGGTCGCCCTGGAAGGCGGCGAGGTCGGCCACATAGCCGGCCTTCACCTCGCCCATCGAGAGCGCGCGGCCAAGGATCTGGGCGTTGGTCCTGGTGGCCGCGGTCAGCGCCTGCACCGGCGTCATGCCGTCCTTCACCATCCAGGCAAGCTCACGCCAGCTCTCGCCGTGCGGGAAGACCCCGACGTCGGAGCCCGCGCCGATGATCACGTCGGCCGCCAGCGCGCGTTTGAAGGCGCCCGCCGCCGCGGTCATGGCCGGCGTCGGCGGCGTCTGGCCGGGCACATAGTGCTGGAAGTAGATCGAGGTCGCCTCGGGCGCGGTGAGGGTGGCGATGTAGGCGACGCCCTTCTCCCGCATCAGTTTGAACGTGCCATCGGTGATCCCGTAGCCGTGCTCGATGGTGTTGACGCCGGCCAGGACCGCGTTGCGCACGCCCTCGTCGCTGGCGGCGTGGACGGCGACCGGGCGGCCGGACGCATGCGCCACCTTCACCGCCGCCGCCATCTCGGCCTCGGTGAGCGTGGGCTTGGTCTCGCCGTTGGGGCCGGTGCGGTAGTCGGCGTAGAGCTTGATCCAGTCGGCGCCCATGGCCGCCTGCTCGCGCACCGCCTTGATCATCTCCGCTTCGCCGCTGACCTCTTGCGCGCCCTGCGGCAGGTCCATGTCGGCGCGGAAGCCCTTCTTGGGGCCGTAGCTGCCGGTGGCGACAATGGCGCGGGTGGCGACGAAGAGGTGCGGGCCGGCGATGATCCCCTCGTCGATGGCGCGTTTCAGCTGCACGTCGGCGTCGGCCGCGCCCTCGGTCCCCAGGTCCCGCTCGGTGGTGAAGCCGCTCATCAGGGTCCGCGTGGCGTCGCGCCCGGCGCGCAGCACGCGGTAGGCCGGCGGCTCCTTCAGCACCTGATCGTCCCAGACCACTTCGTTGTAGGCGTGCAGCAGCAGGTGCGAGTGCAGCTCGATCAGCCCCGGCATCAGGGTCTGGCCGGGAAGGGCGATGGCGATCGCCCCGGCCGGCGCCTTGACCTCAGCCTTGGGCCCGACGCCGACGATCTTGCCGCCGTCGACCGCGACGACCCAGCCCGCGTGCGGCGCCGCGTCGCCCGCGCTCCATACGGCGGCCGGTTCCAGCAGATAGCGGGTCGGTTCGCCAGCGCCCGCTGTAGAGGCCGCGCTGACCGCCACCGCCGCAATAGTCCCCAATAGGGCTGTTTTCACCGCGATTGACTCCTCAATAGGGAGTGTTAGGGAGCAATAAGGAACATCACCTAGGAGCCCCGACGCCCATGTCGGAAGAAGTCTACACGGTCGAGCAGTTCGCTGAACGGCTGAAGCTGCATCCCAAGACGGTGCTGCGGTTCATCAAGGATGGCCGCCTGCGCGCCGTGAAGGTCGGCAAGTCCTACCGCATCCTGCGCACCGAGATGGAAGCCACCATGACCGGCTTCTCCCTTGAGGACTATCGCGGAGCCGCGGAGGCCTTTCGCGGCCGGTTGGAGACGCGCGCTACGCGGTCAGACGCGCGGGTGACCAGCATCGTCGATCTCGCCGACGTCGCGCCAGAACTCGCCGAGCGCATGGCGCGCACCCTGCCGGCCGCGCGGACGGGTTCGGCGGCCCACCCCGACGCCATGACCATCGAGGTCATCTACGACCCGCCGCGGCGGCAGCTGAAGGTGCTGATCGTCGGCTCGCCCGGCGACACCGCGGCCATGCTGAAGATGATCGACGTCCTGGCGGAGTCCTGACCGTGGGCGACGTGCGCATCATCGCCGGCCACGCGGTCTATGTCTGCGCGCAGGAGGGCCCGTCGCTGGCCGACGACCACGGGCTCTCCGGCCTGATCGGCGACCTCTATGGCGCGGGCGCCGGGATCGCCGCCATCCCGCTGGCCCGGCTGGGCCCGGACTTCCTGCGCCTGGGCACGGGCGTCGCCGGCCACGTGCTGCAGAAGCTGGTCAACTACCGCTTCCAGGTCGCGATCCTGGGCGACGTCGCCGACGCCGTGGAGAAGAGCGAGCCCTTGCGCGACTTCGTCCGCGAGTCGAACCGCGGGACGACGGTGTGGTTCTTGGATGATCTGCCGACGCTCGAAGCCAGACTGGCCGCGCGCGAGCCTTGACGCCACGCCGCGTAGCCGGTTTGTCGCGCGCATCATCTCGCGAGGTCTCCCCATGGAAAAGCGCAGCATCGGTCCGTTTGAGGTCTCGGCCATCGGCCTGGGGTGCATGAGCCTCTCCCACGGCTACGGCCCGCCGGCCCCGCGCGACCAGGCCGAACGCGTGCTGCTGGGGGCGCTCGACGCCGGCTACACCTTCTTCGACACCGCCGCGGTCTATGGCCTGGGCCACAACGAAACCCTGGTGGGCGAGGTGCTGGGGCCGCATCGCGACAAGTTCACCCTGGCGTCCAAGTGCGGCATCACCGTCGGCGACGAGCGCCGGATCGACGGCAGCCCGGCCAACATCAAGGACACCTGCGAGCGCAGCCTCAAGCGCCTGAAGACCGAGGTCATCGACCTCTACTATCTGCACCGCTGGGACAAGCGGGTGCCCATCGAGGACAGCGTCGGCGCGCTCGCCGAGCTGGTGGCGGAGGGCAAGATCAGGACCATCGGGCTCTCGGAGGTCTCCGCGCCCACCCTGCGCCGCGCGCACGCCACCCATCCGATCGCCGCCCTGCAGACCGAATATTCGCCCTGGACCCGCAATCCGGAGATCGCGGTCCTCGACGCCTGCCATGAGCTGGGCGTCACCTTCGTGGCCTTCTCGCCGGTGGGCCGCGGCTTCCTGGCGGGCGGCGCGCGGGACCCGTCGAAATTCCAGGCCGGCGACATGCGCATCTCCATGCCGCGCTTCCAGGGCGAGGCGTTCGAGGCGAACCTTCAGCTGCTCGACCAGTTCGCGGCCCTGGCCGCCGAAGCCGGCTGCACGACCGCTCAGCTCTGCCTCGCCTGGCTGATGGCCAAGGACCCGACCCTGGTTTCGATCCCCGGCACCACGCGCCCCAAGCACATGCGCGAGAACGCCGGCGCCGCCGAGGTCACCCTGACGCCGGAAACGGTGGCCAAGGTCGACGCCCTGGTGAACGAGCGCACCGTCACCGGCTCGCGCTATCCGCCGGCCCTGCAGCAGTCGGTAGACACCGAGCGCACGCCGGCCGAGGTGGAGGCCTAGGCTGCAACACTGGGGTCTTGGATTTCCATATCTCCGCCCCAAATCTTCTCTAGCTCTGCACGCTCAAGCTCGCAGTCGGAGGAGATCATCATGCGAAGAACGCCGGCCGATATCGGCGCGCGGGGTCTGGCCATCGCGCTTTCCCTGGGCCTGACGCTGGAGGCCACGGCCGCCGCCGCCCAGCCCTACGGCCCGCCTCCGGGCCCGCCGCCGCAGTATGCAGGTTCGCAGTATTCTGGCGGCCCACCGGTCGCCCCGCCGTCCGGCCAGTACGCCCCGCCGCCGCCCGGCTACGAGCAGCAGGGCGCGGTCTATGACGACCGGGCCCAGCGTTATGACCGCGAGTACGCCGACCGCTATTCAGCCTGGGCGGCGCGCTACTGCGTCGACAAGCGCAACAACAACACCGCCGCCGGCGCCATCATCGGCGGCATATTGGGCGCGGTGATCGGCTCCAACGTCTCGGGCCGGCACTCCAAGACCGGCGGCTCGATCATCGGCGGCGCGCTCGGCGCCACGGCTGGCGCCGCCATCGGGTCCAACTCGGCCAATTCGCCGGACTGCCCGCCCGGCTACTACGTCCGCAACGACGCGCCGCGGTTCTATTACGCCCCGCCCGGATACGGCCCGCCGCCGGTCTACTACGCGCCGGACTGGTACAATCCCTGGGCCTTCGAGGGCGGCGTCTGGCTCTATCGGCCCTATCGGTACTGGTACTGGTCGCACAACGACTACTGGCGCCCCGACTACCGCCCGGGCCGCTGGGACTATCACTACCGCCGCTGGTAGGGGGCTGAGGCGCCCTAGACCATCCCAGCCTTGCGCAGGGACTGGTAGGCCTTGATCACCCGTTGCAGGCGGTGCTCGCCGGCCCGGTCGCCGCCGTTGGCGTCCGGGTGCAGGCGGCGCACGAGTTCGGTGTAGCGGGCGCGGATTTTCGGGCCATCGGCGTGGCTGTCGAGGTCGAGGTCGGCCAGCGCATTGCGCTCGATCTTGCCCATCGCGCGCTCTTCGGGCTCGGCCGTGGGACGCCCGCCGTTCTTGCCGAAGATGTTGAAGGGGTCGCGGTAGCCCTCGCCCTTCTTGAACTTGTTGGAGAAGGCGGCGGCCTCGCGGCTCATCCGGCCGGCCTTCATCTCCCAGGTGGGGCGCCCGCCGGTGAACAGTTCTTCCTGCTGACGCCGCCGGACCTCGCCCTCGCTCATCCCCGCGAAGAAGTTCCAGTTGCGATTGTATTCGGCGGCGTGCGGCTGACAGAACCAGTAGTGCTCGTTCAGCATGTCCCGCGACTTGGGCGCCCGTGCACTGGCCGCCAGGCGGCAGCCGGGGTGGTCGCAGGCCCGCTCACCGGGCTTCAGGGCGTTGACGTCTTCGGCGCGCGCGTCCTCTTCCGGCTTGGGCGGCCGGACGCGAATGTCGACGAAACGCGGCTTGTATTGAAACGCGGCGGGCATGGTCCAAGTATGGGGCCGAGATAATCCCTTTCAAGAATTGAAGATCACGCCGATGGGCGCCATATTCGATGCCATCCAGCACAAGCTCAGCGAAGCGTTCGCGCCCACAAGGCTCGAGATCGAGGACGATTCCGGCCGTCACGCCGGGCACGCCGGTGCGAATCCCGGCGGCGAGAGCCATTTCAACGTGACCATCGAATCGGCCGCCTTCGCCGGCGCCGCCAAGGTGGCGCGCCAGCGCATGGTCTATCGGGCCTTGGCCGAGGAGCTCGCCGGCCCGCTGCACGCGCTTTCGGTCAAGGCTCTGGCGCCGGGCGAGAGGTGATCCATTGCCAGCCGAAGGCGTCCGGCAATGGTCCAAGAAAACATTCCTTGAGCGCTTTCCGGCCTGTGGCCGGACGGCGCTCGGGCGCTTAGACTAAACAAGCGTTTGAGTTCGCTCCCCGGGAGGCCCGCGCTTGAAGACCACGATCACCGTCAACGGCGAGGCGCGCGCGCTGGACCTCGATCCGCGCACCACCCTGCTCGATGCGCTCCGCGAAACCCTGCGCCTGACCGGGACCAAGAAGGGCTGCGACCACGGCCAGTGCGGCGCCTGCACGGTGCTGGTCAACGGGACGCGGATTAACAGCTGCCTGTCGCTGGCGGTGATGCACGACGGCGACGCGGTGACGACCATCGAGGGCGTGGGCCAAGTGGGCGCGCTGGCGCCGATCCAGCAGGCGTTCCTGACCGAGGACGCCTTCCAGTGCGGCTATTGCACGCCCGGCCAGATCTGCTCGGCGCTGGGCATGCTGGCCGAGGTGGCGGCGAACCAGCCCAGCCAGGAGACCACCGACCTCACGGGCCCCATCCGCCTCACCGACGACGAGCTGCGCGAGCGGATGAGCGGCAACATCTGCCGCTGCTCGGCCTATCCGCAGATCGTCGCGGCGATCCGCGCCGTGTCAGGGCTGCCGGCATGAGGCCCTTCACCTACGAGCGCGCTGCGTCCGTCGAGGCGGCCGTGAAATCCGCCGCGCAAACTCCCAACGCCAAATTCATCGCCGGCGGCACCAACCTCCTGGACCTGATGAAGCTGGAGATCGAGACGCCGGCGCATCTGATCGACGTGGGCCGCCTGCCAATCGCGGGAATCGAGGACACGGCCGACGGCGGTCTGCGCATCGGCGCCATGGCGACCAACAGCCACGTCGCCGCCGACGTCCGCGTCCGGTCGCGCTATCCGGTGCTGACCCAGGCCATCGTGGCGGGCGGCTCGGGCCAACTTCGCAACAAGGCCACGACGGGTGGCAACCTCCTGCAACGTACCCGCTGCGCCTACTTCTACGACACCTCCAAGCCCTGCAATAAGCGCCAGCCCGGCTCCGGCTGCGGGGCGCTGGAGGGCCTCAACCGCAACTCGGCGATCTTCGGCGCCAGCCACGCCTGCATCGCCACCCATCCCTCGGACATGGCCGTGGCGCTGACCGCGCTGGACGCCACCGTCGAGACCCTGTCGCCCTCCGGCCAGGCGCGAAGCTTTTCGATCCTGGAGCTGCATCGGCTGCCGGGCGAGACGCCGGACGTGGAAACGCACCTGATCCCGGGCGAACTGATCACGGCGATCGTCCTGCCGCCGCCGCCGGCCGGTGGGCAGGTCTACCGCAAGGTCCGCGACCGGGCGTCCTATGCCGCCGGCCTAGCCAGCGTGGCGGTCGCCGGCGGGAACCTCGCGCTGGGCTCGGTGGCTCACAAGCCCTGGCGGGCCGAGAAGGCCGAGGCCGCCCTGGCCCTGGGCTCATCACCTGTCGAAGCGATCGCCGCCGAACTGGCCGAGGCGACCCACAGCAGTCGCAACGGCTTCAAGATCGACCTCCTGCGGCGGCTGGTTCCGGTTGCGGTCGCGCAAGCCAACGGAGGCGAGGCATGAGTTCGGTTCTCGACTGGGAGGCGACTCCCAACCCCGTGAAGGAGAACCGGGCCGGCAACATCGGCAAGGCGGTCGACCGCTACGAGGGCCCGCTGAAGGTCACCGGGACGGCGCCCTACGCCTATGAGGTCGAGCCGCCGTCTCCGCCGGCCTATGGCGTGATGGTCTCCGCCGAGATCGCCGCCGGCCGGATCACGGCCATCGACACGACGGCGGCCGAGGCTTCGCCGGGCGTGCGCCTGGTCTGGACCCACCTCAATGTGCCGCCACAGGGCCCGCGGCCGGAGCGCTACGACTTCTTCACGCCCTCGCCCCGGCCCGCCCTGCAGTCCGACCGGATCTATTTCTTCGGCCAGCAGGTGGCCATCGTGATCGCCGACACCCTGGAGAACGCCAACGCCGCCGCCGCCAAGGTCGCCGTGACCTATGAGGCGGACGCGCCGATGGCGATCTTCCACGACCACCTGGACGAGGGCGTTCAGCCGCCCGGCGAACAGGACACCGAGATCGGCGACTTCGCGGCGGGCTTCGCGGCCGCTCCGGTGACCATCGACGACGTCTGGCGCACGCCGCTGCAGAACCACTGCCAGATGGAGCCCTGCGCCACCACGGCCTGGTGGGATGGCGACCACCTGACCGTCAACACCTCGGTCCAGATGGTGCGGTTCGCGCAGAATTCGCTGGCCGAGACCCTGATGATCCCGGCCAAGCAGGTGCGGCTGCTGACCAAATATATCGGCGGCGGCTTTGGCGGGAAGGGCTCCTTCTACGAGGACCTGGTGCTCGCCGCCCTGGCGTCGCGTGAGCTCGCCCAGCCGGTGAAGATCGCTTTCACCCGCCAGCAGATGATGCATGGCACCGTCCATCGCCCGGCCACCGTGCAGCACGTCCGCCTGGGCGCGACGCCGGAGGGCCGGCTCACCGCCATGTCGATCATGACGGTCACCCACTGCGACAGCCGCGGCAACTTCACCGAGCACGCCTCGAACTTCGCCCGCAGCCTCTACGCCGCGCCGAACCGCCTGACCGGCCACCGGCTGGTGCGCATGGACCTGCCGGTCGCCAGCGCCATGCGCGCGCCCGGCGAGGCGTCCGGCACGCTCAGCCTGGAAGTCGCCATGGACGAGCTGGCCGAAAAGCTCGGCATCGATCCTATGGAGCTGCGGATCCTCAACGAGCCCGACGTCGACCCGGAAACCGGCAAGCCGTTCTCGATCCGCCAGCTGGTGCGCTGCATGCGCGAGGGCGCCCAGATGTTCGGCTGGGGCCGGCGCAATCTGGTCCCGGGCCAGGTGCGCGACGGCCGCTGGCAGATCGGTGTGGGCATGGCCGCCGCCATCCGCGGCAACATGCTGCTGCCCGCCAAGTGCAGCTTCTCGGTCGATGCGCACGGCGTGATCACCGTGCGCCAGGGCATGACCGACATCGGCACCGGCACCTACACCGTCCTGGCGCAGATCGCCGCCGAGACGCTGGGCGTGCCCTTGGGCGATGTCCGCGTCGAGATCGGCGACTCGGAGCTGCCGCCCGCGCCAGGCTCCGGCGGCCAGTTCGGCGCCGCCACCGCCGGCTCCGCGGCGCTCGACGCCGGGATGAACCTGCGCAAGGCGATCACCGAGATCGCGGTCGCCGACTCCGCCTCGCCGCTGTTCGGCGGGCCGTCGCAGGACATCACTTTCCAGGACGGCGTCATCGCCATCGCCAACCGCTCCGAGCGGCTGGCCGACCTGATCCGGCGCAATCGCCCCGACGGCCTGACCGCCGATGGCGAGATCCGTCCCGCCGCCGACGCGCGCAACTGGAGCCAGCACACCTATGGCGCCCACTTCGTCGAGGTCGGGGTCGATACGGTCACCGGCGAGGTCCGCACGCGGCGCATGCTCGGCGTCTTCGCCGCCGGGCGCATCCTCAACTGGAAGACCGCGCGCAGCCAGCTGACCGGTGGGATGATCTGGGGCGTCGGCTCGGCGCTTACCGAGGGCAACAGCGTCGATCCGCGCTACGGCTCGCTGATCAACCAGGACCTGGCGGGCTATCTGGTGCCGGTGCAGGCCGACATCGGTGAGATCGACGCCATCATGCTCGACGAGGTCGACGACAAGGCCAACCCCATGGGCATCAAGGGTGTCGGCGAACTCGGCATCTCCGGCGCCGGCGCGGCGGTGGCCAACGCCATCTACAACGCCTGTGGCGTCCGCGTGCGCGACTACCCGATCACCCCGGACAAGCTGCTGGCGGCGATCATGGCACGGTGACGTGATGGTCAACCGGCCTTCACAAAACGGTGCGGATGGCGTCGCGTTACCGTCGTAACCGACCCCTATCGCGGGTCCTTCGAGGCGGCGGCTGTTGCGCCGCACCATGGCGGGGGACCAACCATGACCAAGACTTCAATCATCCGTGCGCGGCTGTTTGGAACCACCGCCCTGGCTTGCCTGGCCTTGGCGGGCGCGGCTCATGCCGCCGCTGGGGCCGCCGACGCGGCCGCCGCGGCGACCGACAACGACTCGACCGCGGTCTCCGAGGTGGTGGTCACCATGGCGCGCGAGACCCGCTCGTCGGTGGAACTGGATACCCAGACGATCCAGAAGGTGATGCCGGGTGTAAGCCCGCTAAAGGCGATCCAGACCCTGCCGGGCGTGCTTTACGAGACCGCCGACCCGTGGGGCAACAACGAGCAGAACGAGAGCCTGTTCGTGCACGGGTTCGCCACCCAGCAGCTCGGCTACACCATGGACGGGGTGCCGCTCGGCGACCAGCAGTACGGCAACTACAACGGCCTGTCGGTCTCCCGCGCGGTGTCGAGCGAGAACGTGGCGCGCGTGAACCTCAGCTCCGGCGCGGGCTCGCTGGGCGTGGCCTCGACCAGCAATCTGGGCGGCGCCATCGAGACCTTTTCGCGCGATCCGTCGAACGACCGGGGCGCCAACGTCCGCGAGACCGTCGGCAGCTATCAGACGACCCGCACCTTCCTGCGCTTCGACTCCGGCAAGTTCGGCTTGGGCGAGTTGGGTACGGACAACAGCTTCTACGTCTCCTACCTGCACCACGACGCCAAGGCCTGGGACTTCAACGGCCACCAGCGCGACGACCAGGTGAACCTGAAGTTCGTGCACGAGGGCGAGCACGGCAAGCTGACCGCCTTTTTCGACTGGCAGTCCAAGTTCGAGCCGAACGAAGACGCCACCGGCTTCGGCAACCAGCAGACCGCTGCGGCCGCCAGCTTCACGCCCTACACCCGGCCGTTCATCTATCCGAACATCGCCGGCTGCATCGCCAACCTGACCGGTGGTCCCGGCACGCCGCCGCCGGCTCAGGGCAACAACTTCTCCAACTGCTTCTCGGCGGCGCAGCGCGCCGACTTGTTGGGCTATCTGAAGTACGACTGGAAGGTCTCGCCCGACATCACCTGGTCGAACCAGGCCTATTATCACTACGACTACGGTCGCGGCATCGTGGCCGGTCCGATCAATCAGGCGGGCCTGCCGGGCCTGTTCGCCGGCTATTTCCCCGCCCTGGTGGTGGGGTCCACGACCAGCGCGGCGACGCTCACCAACATCTCCAACCTGTTCGGCGGCACCGGCTACGAGGTCCGCACGACGGAATACCGCATCAACCGCGGCGGCCTGATCTCGACGCTCAAGTGGCAGTACGGCGACCACGCCATCGAGGCCGGCGCCTGGGTGGAGCACAACGAGCCGGCCCAGCACCGGGTCTGGTATCCGTTCCTGTCGGCGAACAACGACCTGTCGCCCTACAACACTCCGAACGGGGCCTCGGTCTTCACCCAGTACTATCCGCAGTTCTATGTCACCGACACGCAGTTCCATATCCAGGACAGCTGGAAGATCCTGCCGAACCTCACCCTGCAGTTCGGCGACAAGGCCAGCCTGCAGAACGCTGACGGCAAGTTCCTGATCAACCAGAAGAACCCGGTGGGCGCGGCGGTGCCGGTGGTCTTCCCGTCCGGCAAGATCAAGTCGAACGAGGGCTTCCTGCCGCAGTTCGGTGCGCTCTGGGACCCGACCGACCACGAGCAGGTGTTCTTCAATGCGCAGAAGAACCTGCGCCAGTTCATCGCCTATGGCGCGGGCTCCAACTTCTACGGCTTCTCACCCTGGAGCCTGGGCACCCAGGCCGCCTTCGACCTCTTCAAGTCGACGGTGAAGCCGGAGACCTCGATCACCTATGAGCTGGGCGCGCGGACGCATCGCGATCTGGACCTGGGCCCGCTCACCTCCATCGAGGGGCAGGCCAGCGTCTATCACGTGAACTTCTCGAACCGGCTTTTGAACATCGCCCCGTTCAACTTCATCAACCCGGGCCCGGCGATCCTGGCCAATGTCGGCGGGGTGACGACCAACGGCGTCGACATCGCCGCGACCCTCAATTTCGGGCCGAATTTCCACATCTACGATGCGGTCTCGTACAACAAGTCGACCTACGACTCGAACTACCAGAGCGGCACGGTGATCGTGAACGGCGTCTCGACGCCGGTGACGGTGGCGACCGGCGGCAAGTGGGTGCCGCTGACGCCCGACTGGCTGAACAAGACCATCGCCAGCGTCAACTTCGGGTCCTTCGAGGCGCAGATCAACGGCGACTACATCGGCCGCCGCTATGTCACCTACCTCAACGACCTGCAGGTCAAGTCGACCTTCATGGTCGGGCTGGAGGCGAGCTACCGCTTCGAGACACCGAGCCTTCCCTGGGTGAAGGGCGCCAAGGTCAGCGCCAACATCACCAACCTGGGCGACATCAAGGGTGTCTCGACGGCGGTAGTGACCGGCAACTCGGGCGGCTACCAGGCCTTTCCGATCCCGCCCCGGATGTTCTTCGTCACCCTCGACGCCTCGTTCTGACGGCGGCGGATGGAAGGGGGCGGGCGCGACCTCTTCCATTTTCGCATAACAGTGATGCCTAATCCGCATCTAACGCGGTGTCGGATCGTACCTATCTCAGGCGTCTTGAAGGCAGAGCTTTCACCTGAAAGCCGGGCTTTCGAGACTTCGAGGAGACGGGACGTGAAATTGATATTGCCGCTGGTGACGCTGGCTGGCGCTGTGACCCTGCTGTTCAACAGCTGGGGGGCGCTGAGCCTGAGCTACCTCTAACTAGCCGACCTTGGCCCGCAGCTCGCCGAGCACGCGGGCCAGGTCGCCTTCGCGGAACGGCTTCTGCAGCACCGGGGTCCCCCGGTCCGCCTCGCGAAGCCCCGCATCGCCATAGCCCGTCGCGAACGCAAACGGACAGCCCTTCTCACGCAGGATATCGGCCAGCGGGAAGATCGGCTGGCCGCCGAGATTCACGTCCAGCACGGCGCAGTCGATCTCCGCGCCCTTGGTCAGCTCGATGGCTTCGTCCAGGCGGGAGGCCGGGCCCACCACCTGGCAGCCCATGTCGGACAGCATGTCCTCGATCAGCATCGAGACCATCATCTCGTCTTCCACCACCAGGACACGCAGTCCGGTGAGGGCGGCGACGTCGGTCATTCAGGGCTCCGGTCCAGGTCTTCGTCCGCTCGGCGTGCAAGCAACAGGCGTTGCCGCAGACAATCAAGCGCGATCTTCAGTTGTGTCGTCTGGCCGACGCAAGTCTTAGCCATCGTCGCGCGGCTCCGCGGGCCAAATCTGTAGCTTGGTGATCCGGTTGACCTTGCGCTCCAACACCCCGAACCGGTGACGGTGGAAGCTGAAGGTCTGGCCGGCCTCCGGGATCCGCCGCGCCTCGTGGATCAAGAGGCCCGCGACCGTCACCGCCTCGTCGTCCGGCAGGTCCCAATTCAGCGCCCGGTTGAGGTCGCGGATGGTCACGCCGCCATCGACGATGACCGAGCCATCGGCGCCGGGCTTGACGCCGCTGGGCGCCACATCGTGCTCGTCCTCGATCTCGCCGACGATCTCTTCGAGGATGTCCTCCAGGGTCACCAGGCCCTGCAGGGCGCCGTATTCGTCGACCACCAGAGCGAAGTGGATGCGCCGCTTCAGGAAGGCCGAGAGCTGGTCCTTCAGGCTGGTGGTCTCGGGGATGAACCAGGGCTCGCGGACGATAGCGGCCATGTCGATCGCCTCGATCTTCCCGTCCGCGTCTTGGAGGGCGTTCAGCAGGTCCTTGTTGTGCAGGACGCCGATGATGTTCTCCGGCTCGTCGCGGTAAAGCGGCACGCGGCTGTGGCCGGTGGCCAGCGCCTCGGCCAGAATCTGGCGAGGGGTCTGGTCGGCGTCGATGGTGGCGATGGCGTTGCGGTGGACCATCACCTCGCCCACGTCCATTTCGGCGAGGTCCAGCACGCCGCCCAGCATCCAGCGGTCGTGGCTCTCCACCAGCCCCTCGGCGTGGTGGTATTCGACCGCGCCGCGGATCTCCTCGTGGGCGGCCAGCACGTCCATCTCCATGCCGAGCCGGACGCCGAACAGCTTCAGCGTCCGGCGCACGACGTACTGAATCCCGAAGATGATCGGCCCGAACAGCCGCACCACCACCAGGGTCGGCGCCGACAACAGCCGCGCGATGTCGTCGGAGCGCAGGATGGCGATGGTCTTGGGCAGGATCTCGGCGAAGACCAGGATCAGCACGGTCATCACCGCCGTCGCCGTCGCCACGCCCCAGACGCCGGGGATCACCTTGGCGAACACCGAGCTCGCGAGCTCGGTGGCCAGGATGTTGAAGATGTTGTTCCCCAGCAGCACCGCGCCGATCATCATCTCGCGGTCGCCGAGCAGCCGGTTGACCCGCCTGGCCGCATGGTCGCCATCGCGGTCGAGCTGGTGCATCCGCGCGCGGCTGGCGCCGGTCATCGCGGTTTCGGCCGCCGAGAACAGGGCCGAGGCCGCCAGCAGGGCGAAGACCACGGGGGCAAGCGCCATCAGCGCGCCCATCAGACGGCTCCTTCCGATTTCAGGAATGCGGCGACGGCGAAGGCGTCAACGTCCTTGGCCACGAAGGCCTCGCCCAGGCGCCGCGCCAGGATGAAGGTCAGCCGGCCACCCTCGGCCTTCTTGTCCTGCGCCATGTGGCGGACGAGGCGCTCGGCGGCGAAGGGCGTGGCGGAGACTTCGGCCAGTGTGGTCGGCAGGCCGGCGGCGGCGATGGCGGCGGTGGCGCGGGCGGCCTCCTGGGTCGCGCAGAGGCCCTGAGCGGCCGAGAAGCGGAAGGCCAAGGCCATGCCGGCGCCCACCGCCTCGCCGTGCAGCAGGGCCTCGCCATAGCCGGTCTCGGACTCCAGCGCGTGGCCGAAGGTGTGGCCAAGATTCAGCAGCGCGCGGCGGCCCTGCTCGGTCTCATCCTCGGCGACAATCTCGGCCTTCATCTCGACGGAACGCGCGACGGCGTGGGCGAGCGCCGCGGGCTCGCGCGCCAGCACCTCGCCGCCATGGGTTTCCAGCCATTCGAAGAAGCTGAAATCGCCCAACAGGCCGTACTTAATCACCTCGGCGTAGCCGCAGCGCATCTCGCGCGCCGGCAGGGTCGCCAGCACATCCAGGTCGGCCAGCACGAGCCTGGGCTGATGGAAAGCGCCGACCAGGTTCTTGCCGCGCGGCGTGTCGATGGCGGTCTTGCCGCCTACCGAGGAGTCGACCTGGGCCAAGAGCGTCGTGGGGATCTGCACGAAGTCGATGCCGCGCTTGTAGGTGGCCGCAGCGAATCCCGCGAGGTCGCCCACGACCCCACCGCCAAAGGCGGTGATCAGGTCGCCGCGATCCAGTTCCAGGGCGAGCAGCCGGTCTGAGACGTCCGCCAGGCCTTCGAAGCTCTTGGTCTGTTCACCCGGCGCCACGATCACCGGTGAGACCGCGATTCCGACGCGCTCCAGGGCGGCGGTGAGCCGCGCGCCGTGCAGGCCCCAGACCGTCTCGTCGCTAACCACGGCGGTGCGGCGGCGCTTCAGCAACGGCGCCATGGCTTCGCCGGCGGTGTCGATCAGGCCCGGGCCAACGAGCACCTGATAGGAGCGGTCGCCCAGGCCCACGTCGATGCGGCTCATGGCGTGGGCGCCTCAAGATGCTCGGAGAGCGCGCGGATCAGCTGTTCGACGGTGACGTGGTGGGCGTCGTCGCCGGTCTCCACCGTCACGTCGGCCTCGCCATAGGCCGGATAGCGCGCTTCCGCCTGGGCCTTCAGCACCTCCAGCGGGTCCTTGCCGATCAAGAGGGGCCGGGTGTCCTTGCGTGAGACGCGGCGGGCCAGCACCGTCAGGTCGGTCTTCAGCCAGACCGATATCGCCTTGGATTTGATCAGCTCGCGGGTTTGGTCGTTCATAAAGGCGCCACCGCCGGTCGCCAGCACATGCGGCTCCTGATCCAGCAGGCGCGCGATCACCCGGCGCTCGCCCTCGCGGAAGGCGTCTTCGCCCAGGTCGCCGAAGATGTCGGAGATCGAGCGCCCGGCGGCCAGCTCCACCTCGGCGTCGGCGTCGCGGAACGGCAGGTCGAGCGCGTTGGCGAGCCGGCGCCCGACGCTCGACTTCCCCACGCCCATCAGGCCCACGAGGGCGATGGTGCGGCGGCGCAACGGTGCATAGCGGTCCATGAACGAGGAAGGTCTACACGAGGAGGCGCCCTCGCGCCAACTTCGCGCCCCGGCTATGATCGGGCCATGTTGCGTCGTCCCCATTTGCGAGCCGGCCTGATCGCCGTCTTCATCGTCGCCGCCTCGGCGTCCTCGGCGCTGGCGCAGGAGCCGCCCACAGCCGCCCAGACCGCGCCCCCGGCGTCTTCGACGAGCCTGCCGCCCGCCAAGCCGGCGCCGGCGGAAACCGGCGTCGAAGTCTCCGCCCTGGCCGCGCCGGACGCCTTCACCACGCCCGGCCGCCCGACCGGCTTGCCGCCGACGCTGTGGCGCGGGGCGTCGCTGAAGACCGCCCGCACGGTGCTCGCCCTGCTGCAGACCAAGACCCTGTCGCCTGCCGCCGCGGCGCTGGCCCGGCGTGTGCTGGCCACCGGCGCGCCGGGGCCGCAAGGAGCCGGAGCCGATCCGGCGCTGGTGGGGTTGCGGGCGAGCGCTCTGCTGGCCCAGGGCGACGTCAAGGCCGCCGCCGCGATCCTGTCGCGCGCGCCGGGCATCGACCGCAGTCCGGAGCTGGCCCACGCCGCGGCGGAGACCGCGCTGCTGACCGGCGACGACGCCCGCGCCTGCGCCGTCGCCGAGGGCCTGACCAGCGGCCGTGACGAGGTCTATTGGCTGCGCCTGCGCACCTATTGCCAGACGCTGGCCGGCCACGCCGACCAGGCGCAGCTGACCTTCGATCTGGCCCAGACCCAGGCGCGCGACCCGATCTTCGGCCGGCTGATGACCGCCAAGCTGGCCGGCGCCGGCAATCCCGGCGCCGCCTCGCTGCGCAACGGCCTGGACTACGCACTCTCCCACAGCCTGGGCCTCGACCTGGCCGCCGCCAAGGCCTCGCCGGAGGTCGCCGCCGCGCTGTCCGGCGCCGGGCCGGAGGAGCCGCTGTTCGACGCCGCCGCGGCCTCGCCCGACGTCACCCTGCTGGTTGAGCCGCTGATGAAGGGCCAGTCGGTCCACGATGTAATGGTCAAGGCGCTGGTCGAGGCGGCGGCCGCCGGATCTGAGCCGAAGGCCCGCGCCAGGGCCCAGGCCGCGGCGCTGCTGGGGCTTTCGCTCTCCGGGCCGCTCGACCTGGAGGCCCGTGGCGATTTCGCCGCCATCAGCCTGCCGGAAGGCCGAGCGCCCGTGGGTCGTGACCTGGCGCTCGACGCCGCCGCCGACCAGAAGCTGATGGGCGAGGCCGCCCTGCTGGCTCTGTGGACCAGCGCCGAGGCCGGGCCGGCCGGTGTCGCCATGGGCGACCGGGTGCGCATCGTGCGCGCCCTGCACGCCGTCGGCCTGGAGGTCGACGCGCGGGCCTTCGCGCTTGAAGGCCTGATCGCGCTGAAATGAGCGGGCAGGGAGGGTCTTGGGCCGAGGCCTTCCTGGAGATGATGTCGGTCGAACGCGCGGCGGCGAAGAACACTCTGACCGCCTACGACCGCGACCTGACCGACGCCTCGGGCTTCCTGGCCGGCCGGGACCGCGACCTCTCCGACGCCTCGGCGGAGGACGTGGAGGCCTATTTCACCGCGCTCGGCGCACGCGGCCTGTCGCCGGCCACGGCGGCGCGGCGGCGCGCGGCGGTCAGGCAATTCTACCGCTTCGTGCTGGGCGAGGGCTGGCGGGCCGACGATCCGTCCCGCCGGGTCGAGGCGCCACGCAAGGGCCGCTCGCTGCCCAAGGTGCTGAGCCGCGCCGAGGTCGATCGGCTGATTGCCGCCGCCGGGGCCAAGGACGGCGCGCAGGGGCTGCGGCTGGCCTGCATGGTGGAGCTGGCCTACGCGTCCGGCCTGCGCATCTCCGAGCTCACCGGCCTGACCCTGGCCGCGCTCGCCCGCGATCCGGCCTATCTGATCGTCAAGGGAAAGGGCGGCAAGGAACGGCTTGCGCCGCTCAACGACGCCGCCCGCATCGCGGTGAAGGCCTATCTGGAGGTCCGTCCGGGCTTCCTGCCGAAGGCCGACAAGGCCAACCCCTGGCTGTTCGCCTCGCGCGGCAAGGAAGGCCGCCTGACGCCCCGCCGTTTCGCCCAGCTGCTGGACGAGGCCGCCGCCGACGCCGGCATCGATCCGGCCCGGGTCAGCCCCCACGTCCTGCGCCATGCCTTTGCGACCCACCTGCTGGAAGGCGGCGCGGACCTGCGGGTGGTGCAGACCCTGCTCGGCCACGCCGACATCGGCACCACCCAAATCTACACCCACGTGGCCCAGGACCGCTTGGCCGAGGTGGTGGCCTCGAAACATCCCCTCTCGCGAAAGCGCTGAAATCTCCTCTCCCCCGAGCGCAGCGAAGAGAGGGAGAGGGTAGGGAGAGGGCGGCGCGGCGGCCTTTCCCTCTCCTCGATCTTCTCCCTCTACGCTTCGCGTGGGGAGAGGAGGCAAACAGCCGAAAGGCCGCCTCTCGCGAGGCGGCCTCCCAGCTCTCCAGAGCTCGGATCAGGCGTTAGCCGGTGATCCGATAGCGGCCGTCGGCGTCGGGGCAGACGCGGACGTAGCGCACATCGCGGCCGTAGGGGTCGACCGGGGCCGGGGCCAGGCGGCAGTGCATGCGGTTGTAGTAGGCGTAGTCGTATTGCCCGCTGCGGAAGTCGCGCGCCTCGCGGTACTCGATCGTCTCGTTGTAGCCGTAATACGGCCCGCGGCTGTCGCAGAGGTAGCGGTCGTGGGCGTGGCCCACCGAGCCGCCGATGCCGGCGCCGACGACGCCGCCCAGGATCGACCCCGCGGTGCGGTGGCCTGAGGCGGCGATGTTGGAGCCGAGCGCCGCGCCGGCGATGGCGCCCAGGATGGTGCCGGCGGTGGCGGCGCTGTGGTCATTGCGGCATTCCACCGGACCCGGCGCCACATAGGCCGTCGGGCGGCCGTAGTCGCCAGCCGCATAGGGACCCCAGCGGCCGGTGTCCCAGGCCGGGGCCGGGCCATAGACGCGGATGTAGGCGCCGTAGCCGTAGCGGGCGTCATAGTCGGCCCGGGCGCGCTCCCACTGGTCATGGCGGCGGTCGTACTCGACGCGCGCGGCCTGATAGTCGGCGCGGCTGGCCTCGTAGTTGTCGCGGCGCGCGTCGTAGGCATCCTTTCGGGCGTCGTACGCGTCCTTGCGGGCCTCATAGTCGCGGCGGTCCTGCTGGTATTGCTGCTGGTCCTGCGCCGAGGGCGCGGTCTGCTGGTACTGCGGGCCAGGCGGCGGCTGGTCCTGCGGATCGCGCTGATATTGGTTGGGCTGATATTGCGGCTGTTGGGCAAAGGCCGGCGCGGCGGTGGCCAGCGCCAGAACCGAGGCCATGCCGATTCGAAGGGCGGTGTTCATGGGGTGTCTCCAGTTTCTCGGCCCCAACAACCCGCGATCTCCGAAAGTGGTTGCATGAACCTGAAACAACGACGGAGGGCCGCCTACCGGGCGGAACTTGGCGCGAGATCGCCGCGCTCTTGTGGCGTGCTCTTGTGACCGGAGGCCATCCCGCCTAATTTCCGGCCCGCTTCGACAAGGATCAAGTTCCCGAAAATGGCTGTGCATTACCTCGAGTTCGAGCGGCCGATCGCCGACATCGAGACCAAAATCGAGGAGCTGTCCAAACTGTCGGAGACCTCGGCCGCCGGCAATTTCGACGCCGAGATCGAGGCGCTCCGCGCCCGCGCCCAGGAAATGCGCCGCGAGGCCTATGCCCATCTCGACGCCTGGCAGAAGACCCAGGTGGCGCGCCATCCCGACCGCCCGCACTTTGTGGACTACGCCGAGGGCCTGATCGAGGAGTTCGTCGAGCTGAAGGGCGACCGCACCTTCGCCGACGACCAGGCAATCATGGGCGGACTGGCCCGGTTCCGCGGCCGCCCCGTGGTGGTGATGGGCACCGAGAAGGGCCGCGACACCGTCACCCGCGTGAAGCACAACTTCGGCTACGCCCGGCCCGAGGGCTACCGCAAGGCGATCCGCCTGATGGAACTGGCCGAGCGCTTCAACCTGCCGATCATCACCTTCGTCGACACGCCCGGCGCCTATCCGGGCGTCGCATCGGAGGAGCGCGGCGTCGCCGAGGCGATCGCGCGGTCCACGGAAAAGGCTCTGATGCTGGGCGTGCCCATGGTGGCGGTGATCACCGGCGAAGGGGCCTCGGGCGGCGCCATCGCCATCGCCTGCGGCAACCGGGTGCTGATCCTGGAGCACGCCATCTACATGGTGATCTCGCCGGAGGGCGCGAACTCGATCATCTGGCGCGGCGCCCAGACACCGGACGCGGCGGCCAAGGCCATGAAGATCACCGCTCAGGACCTGCTGGGCCTGAAGATCGTCGACAAGATCATTCCAGAGCCGCCCGGCGGCGCCCATTCCGACCCGGAAGCGACGCTCAAGGCGGTGGGCGACGCGGTGGAAGCAGAGCTGAAGGCCCTGGAAGGCCTGACGCCCGACGAGCTGCGCAAGCAGCGCGCCGACCGCTTCTACGCCATCGGCCGCACCGGCCTGCAGTAGGCTCCATAGCTTTCATTTCGATCGTCATTCCCGGGCTTGTCCCGGGAATCTATGAACTCCGCGGTGAAGGGCGAGTCCGGCGGCGCCGCGCTTCCTTCTGCACCCATCGCGATCATGGGTTCCCGGGACAAGCCCGGGAATGACGAGATTGAGCTGGCCTCAGGGGCGCCCGACGATCAGCCGCAGCGCGCCCTCGAACGTGCGCTGGGTGCGCAGGTGGCCGTAGCGTTCGTCCCAGCGCCCGGAGGCCAGGTCCTTTGAAAGAGTCTCGACGAACCGCGCCTCGACGCCCTCGCCGATGAAGCCCCAGGACGACTGGGCCTTGCGGACTGCAGGGTCGAGCAGGCGTTCGGGGCGACCGTAGAAGGCCTCCAGAAAGCCGTCCGTGCAGTCTAACGGGATGGGCACGTTCAGCACCTCGCTGTGCGTCCCGATCCGCTCGGCGATATAGGACATCGACGCCGTGCGTTTGGCCTCGGCGGCCAGCAATTCCGGCGCGTAGTCGGTGACCCACAGCCGGTCGAAGGCGTCGGCGTCGCCGGCCATCACGACGATCGGCCCGCGCGTCACCCGGCGCAGTTCGGCCAGGCCGGCGTCGAGGTCGGCCCACTGGTGGACGGTGTACATGGCCATGGCCGCGTCCACCGACTGATCGTCCAGCGGCAGTTGCTCGGCGAAGCCGATGATCGCCGGGCGGTCCGGCGGCCGTTGTGCGCGCATGGCGGCGGAGGGCTCGATGGCGATGACCCGGCGATCCAGCGGCTCGTAGGAGCCCGCGCCCGCGCCGACATTGAGCACCGTCTTCGCGTCGCCGAGCGCGGCGTGGACCATCGCCTCGATGCGCGGGTCCGGCCGCCTGCGCTGCGCATAGCCGCCGCCGTGGGTGTCGTAGTCGAAGTCGCCGCCCTTAGGTGTCATGAGCCGTGCTTAGCGCCTGGAGGCGCCCGCCGCCAAATCACGCGGCGCTTGCCTGACGCTCCGTCAGGGGTTTGAGTGTGATCCAAACAACTGTTTGGAGGGACGATCATGGCGCTCAGGACCCGGTTCACCGAGATGTTCGGCATCGAGCATCCCATCGTCCAGGGCGGCATGCAGTGGGTCGGCCGCGCCGAGCTGGTGGCCGCGGTCGCCAATGGCGGGGGCCTGGGCTTCATCACCGCCTTGACCCAGCCGACGCCGGAGAAGCTCACCGAGGAGATCGCGCGCTGCCGGACCCTGACCGACAAGCCGTTCGGCGTGAACCTGACCATCCTGCCGGCCATCAAGCCGCCGCCCTATGCCGAGTACCGCCAGGCGATCATCGAAGCCGGGATCAAGATCGTAGAGACGGCGGGCAACAAGCCCATCGAGCACGTCGAGGAGTTCAAGAAGCACGGGATCAAGGTGATCCATAAGTGCACCTCGGTCCGCCACGGCCTGTCGGCGGAACGGATGGGCGTCGACGCGATCTCCATCGACGGCTTCGAGTGCGCCGGTCACCCGGGCGAGGACGACGTGCCCGGCCTGATCCTGATCCCGGCGGCGGCCGACAAGATCAAGATCCCGATGATCGCGTCCGGCGGCTTTGGCGATGCGCGCGGCCTGGTCGCGGCGCTGGCGCTGGGCGCCGAGGGCATCAACATGGGCACCCGCTTCATGGCGACGGTGGAGAGCCCCATCCACGAGAACATCAAGCAGCAGATCGTCGACAACGACGAACGCGCCACCGAGCTGATCTTCCGCACCATGCACAACACCAGCCGCGTGGCGAAGAACGTGATCTCGACCCAGGTGGTGCAGATGGAACGCGAAGGCGCCAAGTTCGAAGACGTCCGTGAGCTGGTGGCCGGTACGCGGGGCCGCAGCGTCTACGAGGTCGGCGACAACGACGCCGGCATCTGGTCGGCCGGCCAGATCCAGGGCCTGATCCACGACATCCCCACCTGCGCCGAGCTGATCCACCGCATCGTCCGCGAGGCCGAGGAGATCATCCACGGCCGGCTCGACCGCATGGCGTCGATGCGCCGGATGGCCGACGCCTAGCGGACGGCTTTCAGCGCCTCGGCGAGTTCGTCCACCGCTTCGGCGGTGGTCGCCCAGGAGCACATGAAGCGGACCGAGCCGTCGAGGAAGCGCTGGCTCGCCCAGCCGGCGTCGGCCAGGCGAAGGCGCGTCGGTTCGTCCATCTCCACGAACAGGCCGCTCGATTCCACCGGGTGGTTCAGCTTGAACGGCATGGCCTTGGCCAGCCGCGCGGCCATGGCGTTGGCGTGGGCGGCGTGGCGCAGCACCGCGCCGTCCTCCAGCATGCCGATGAACGGCGCGGCGTAGAACCGGCCCTTGGACGGCAACTGGCCCGACTGTTTCAAGCGCGCGTCGAAGCGGCGAGCCAGCGCCCGGTCGAAGATCACCAGGGCCTCGGTGGGCGGCATGCCGGCCTTGGTCCCGCCGATGACGAGGATATCGACGCCGAGCGGACGGATCGCCACCAGGTCGAAGCCCGCCGCCGCCGCGTTGAAGATCCGCGCCCCATCCAGATGCACGCCCAGGCCCGCCGCCTTGGCCGGCGCGATCAGCTCCCCCATCGCCTTGGCCGAATAGACCGCGCCATATTCGGTGGCGTTGGTCAGCGAGAGCGCGCCGGGCGACTGGACGTGGCCGTTCTCGGACTGGGCCAACGCGGCGGTCAGCGCGGCCCCATCGATCCGGCCGTGCGCGCCGGGAAGGCCGATCATCCCCAGGCCATGGCCGAAGAAGCCGGGCGCGCCGGTCTCGTCGGTGGCGGCGTGGGCATGCTCGTGGGCGACGACGGACTCGAAGGGCTTGCAGAGCGCGGCCAGCGCGATGGCGTTGGCGGCGGTGCCCGACGCCACGAACCTCACCTCGGCATCAGCGTCCAGCATTTGGCGGATCAGGTCGGCGGCCTTCGCCGTGAAGGGGTCGCCGCCATAGCTCGGGACGAACCCTGAATTGGCGGCCAGCAGCGCGGCCATCGCCTCCGGCGCGGCCGGGGCGGTGTTGTCGGACATGAAGTCCTGGCGAAGCTGGCGGGCCATGGCGCCGGTCAGCCCGCCGTCGCGGCCATGATCTCGCAGAAGGTCGAGATGTCGATATTGCCGCCACTGACTACGCAGACGATCGGACCTTCGCTTCCGGCCTTGCCGGTGAGGGCGGCCGCCAGCGGCAGGCAGCCCGCGCCCTCGGCGATGATCCGCGCCTTCTCGGCCATCAGCCGCATGGCGCGGCGGGTCTCGTCCAGGGTCACGACGATGGCGCCGTCCACCAGCGGCGTCATGCGCTCGTACATGCGCGGGAAGACGCTCTGGCCGCCGGCGCCGTCGACGAAGGAAGCCTCCCACTCCGGGAACCGCTGCGGCGATCCGGCGGCGAGCGAGCGCGACAGCGGGGCTGCGGTATCCGGTTCTGCGGCCCACAGCTTGATGGCGGGGTTCTTCGCCTTCACCGCGCTGCCGACCCCGGTGATCAGGCCGCCGCCGCCGACGCCGCAGATCACCGCCACGGTGTCCGGCGCGTCCTCCATGATCTCCAGCCCCATGGTCGCGTGGCCGGCGATGAAGTTGTCGTCGTCGAACGGGTGGATGAAAGTCCCCTCGACGCCGGGATAGGCGCGGTCGTCCAGCGCGTTCCAGGCGCCCTCATAGCTCACCAGCACCAGCTTGGCGCCGAGCGCCCGCATCCGCTCCAGCTTCGCGGTGGGCGCGGTCTCGATGGCGACGACGGTGCAGGGGACGCCGGCCTTGCGCGCCGCATAGGCCACGCCCTGGCCCGCGTTGCCGGCGCTGATCGTCCAGACGCCCTTGGCGCGCTCGGCGTCGGAGAGCATCGCCACCGCGTTCGCGGCGCCCCGCAGCTTGTAGGCGTTGATCGGCTGCAGGTTCTCCAGCTTCAGCCGGATGTCCGGGAAATCCGGGCCCAGCTCCAGGCGGACCAGCGGCGTGCGCACGCAGGTCCCGGCGATCCGTCCGCGCGCCGCCTCGATCTCGGCAAGCGTGATGGGGCGGACAGGGGGAACAATGGCGGACATGCAGCGGCTCCTTCGCGGCGCCAACTACCAGCAGCCCGCCGGGAACGCCACTGGCGATCAGGCTCCCGACCGGTGCGGCCGCCCGGCGATCTGTGGTACGCCAAGCCCAGGGTCGTCGGGGGGCGCAATGGAAATTCACAAACCGAAGCCGTGGCACGGCTGGCGGGCGTTTCTGAAGGAGTACGCCATCATCGTCATCGGCGTACTGACCGCCCTTGGCGCTGAACAGACGGTCGAGACGCTGCACTGGATGGAGCGGGTCGATACCGCCGAAACCCGGATGAGACGGGAACTCGGTATGGACTACATGTTCGCCCTTGAACGCTCGATGCTGACCCCATGTCTGGACCGTCGCCTGACCACGCTGAAGGCCGCACTTCTGTCTGGCGCGGGCGAATGGCAACCATTGCCGCCGATGCACAGCCGGGCGCTCGGCGAAAAGGCCTACATTGTACCCTCCCGATACTACGAAGATCAGGTCTGGAAAGGTGTGGAAGCCGATGGCACGGCCGCCCACATGACCCCCTCGATGAGCGCTCTCTACGCCCGCGCCTACTCGGCGGCCGCCGTTGTCTCAGGAAATGCGGGGGACGAGTTTGTGCAGGTCGCCACACTAAACCTTCTGAACAACCGCACGACTTTGCCGCTGCCGCAGCGGCTGGACCTGATCGCCAGGATTGAACAGGAGCAGGTGCGCAGCACCTTGGCGGACATTCACTCCAAGCAGCTGATGTTCAAGATCAAGGCGACAACCCGCATCGACGACGCCAAGGCGCAAGCCTGGATCTTGCGTGTTTCCAACACCTATCAGGCGTGCGCGCAGCTGGGGCTGCTGGACGCAAACGCGCCTCTTCCGCGACTGGCCGCGGACCCCACCGCGGCGGCCAATGAATACCCGGATGTAACCCTGCACTGACGGTTCGCCGGAGGTTCTCAGCGTCCTATCCGCAAGGTCCCGTGCCTATGCTTCCCGCGCCCAGTCCCGCACCTCGTCAACGTAGAGGTCCGGTTCTTCCATTGCCGCGAAGTGGCCGCCGCTCGGCATGTCGGTCCAGCGGGTGATGTTGTAGGCGCGCTCGGCGAAGGACCGGGGCGGCGCCTGATAGAGCGGCTCGCCGGGGAAATTGGCGAAGGCGGTGGGCGTTTCCAGACGCTCGCCGGGCTCGAAGGCCAGGCCGCCTTCTTCCACCAGGCCCCGGTAGTACCAAGCGCCGGTCGCGAAGCTGTCGGTCATCACATAGAGCATGATGTTGGTCAGCAGCCGGTCCTTGCCGTAGGCCGCGTCGAGGTCCTTGCTCGAGAGGTCCGACCAGTCGTGGAACCGCTCGCAGATCCAGGCGGCCTGGCCCACCGGATTGCCCGCGCCCATCCAGGCGATCGACTGCGGCTTGGAGACCTGCAGGCGGAAATAGGCGCCCATGATGTCCATCATCATCGCCTGCTTCTGCGCCCAGGCGACCTCGGCCTCGCCCTGCGGCCCGCCATGGGGGCGAAAGCCCAGCATGTTGAGGTGGATCGCCTTGGCGTGGGCCCCATGGTCGCGGCCGAGCCAGGAGGTGACCATCGCGCCCCAGTCGCCGCCCTGGGCGAGGTAGGTCTCGTAACCCAGGACCTGGGTCATCAGGGCGTTGAACAGCCGCGCGGTGGTGCGCTGGCCGATGGGGCGCTTGGGCTTGGAGGAAAAGCCGAAGCCGGGCAGGGACGGGACCACGACGTCGAAGGCGTCGGACGCCTGGCCGCCGAAGCGGCTGGGGAAGGCCAGCTTCTCGATCGCCTGCCAGAACTCGTAGTGACTGCCCGGCCAGCCGTGGGTGACGATCAGCGGCCGCTTGCCGCCGGCCTCGCCCACCACATGCAGGAAGTGGATATCGTAGTCCTCGATCCGCGCGGTGAACTGCGGGAAGCGGTTGAGGTCGGCGACGGCCGCGCGCCAGTCGTAGGCTTTCGTCCAGTGCTCGCAGAGCCCCTTCAGCCAGGCGCCGTCGCAGCCATAGGCCCAGCCATCGGGAACCTCCGGCATCGGCGGCCAGGGATAGGCGCGGACCTGGCCCAGCACGGCCTCGACCTGGGCCTCGCTCCAGCTCACCTCGAACGGCTTAATATCGGACATCGCGCGCCTCCCGGATGGGAAGGACACTTCGGACTTGCGGCCGAGGCGGTCAAGCCGCGTCAGTCTTGGGGGCGCAGCCCGCGCATGAGCGCGGTGTCGAAGCCGCTGAACACCTTCCGCGCGCCGCCCGGCGGCAGCATGCCGGCCAGTTCCAGGATCACCGCGCCGTGGATCGCCGCCCAGTTCATCAGGCCGATCTGCTCGGCGTCGCCCTGCATCAGGCCTTCGGACATGGCGTCCTTGATGTAGCCGGTCATGGTCTTCTGGGCGCGCAGCCCGGCGGCGACCAGGTCGGGATATTTCTCCGCGTGCGGCTGGTTGAAGTCGAACATCAGCTTGTAGGCGTGCGGGTTCTCGACGGCGAACGCCACATAGGCCTCGCCCACCGCCGTGCCCACGGCGCGCGCGCCGCTGGCGCCATCGCGCGCGGCCTCCAGCGCCACCGCGAAACGGGTGAAGCCGTTGGCCCGCACCGCGGCCAGGATGTCGTCCTTGTCCTCGAAGTAGCGGTAGGGCGTCATCGGTGAAACGCCGAGTTCGGCGGCCAGCTGGCGCATGGTCACCGCATCAGGGCCACGCTCGGCGAACAGCCGCTCGGCGGCTTCGCAAAGCCGCTCCCGGAAGTCCGCAACATCGGTGTCAGAGAGTACGCGAGGCATGTTCGACTCAGACTTGCACTAAAAGGCTTGCATAACGCCACTTTTTACGTAATAAATTTACACAGTAAGTTTCAACCAGAGTCGTCATTGGAGCGGGCACATGGACGGAAACGTGCGCATCAACCCCTATCTCGCCGGCAATTTCGCGCCGGTTCGCAGCGAGGATGACTTCGACCTGAAGATCACCGGCGAGATGCCGGTAGGACTGCGCGGCGC
The DNA here is from genome assembly GCA_903822175.1 of uncultured Alphaproteobacteria bacterium. Taxonomy (GTDB): domain Bacteria; phylum Pseudomonadota; class Alphaproteobacteria; order Caulobacterales; family Caulobacteraceae; genus Phenylobacterium. The sequence goes on along the minus strand of CAIJOB010000015.1, from coordinate 178,848 downwards.
CCTGTTCCGCACCGGCCCCAACCCGCAGTTCGAGCCCCGGGACCCGGAACACTACCACTGGTTTGGCGGCGATGGGATGGTCCACGGCTTTTATGTCGAGGACGGCAAGGTCCACTACCGCAACCGCTACGTCCGCACGCCCAAGTGGGAGCTGGAGCACGAGCATGGCCGCGCGCTCTTCGGCTCGATGGGCAATCCGATGACCACAGACCCAATGGCCATGGGCAACGAGGGCGGCGTCGCCAACACCAACATCCTGTTCCACGCCGGCAAGCTGCTGGCGCTGGAGGAGGCGCACCATCCCTTCGAGATGGACGTGCGGACACTGGAATCGAAGGGCTACGACCGCCCCTACAAGGGCCGCGTCACCGCCCACCCGAAGATCGATCCCAAGACCGGTGAGATGATCTGGTTCGGCTATGGGGTCGGTGACATGCCGCTGTCGGCCGGGATGAGCTATGGCGTCACCGCCGCCGACGGCACGGTCGTCCGCCGCGACGATTTCCAGGCGCCGTTCTCGGCCATGGTCCACGACTTCATGGTCACCGAAAACCACGTGCTGTTCCCGATCATGCCGCTGACCGGCAGCCTGGAACGCGCCATGAAGGGCCTGCCGCCGTTCGCCTGGGAGCCGGACAAGGGCAGCCACGTGGGCGTCATGCGCCGCGACGGCGATGTCGGCTCGATCCGCTGGTTCAACGCGCCGGCCTGCTACGTCTTCCACCCGCTCAATTCCTGGGAAGACGGCGACAAGCTCCATTGCGACGTCATGCGCTACAACGTGGCCCCGCTGTTCCCCAAGGCCGACGGCTCGCCCGGCGACAAGGCGGCCGCCAAGCTGGTGCGCTGGACCTTCGACCTGGCCGGCAATTCCGATGCGATCAAGGAAGAGACGCTGGACGACCTCGACGGCGAGTTCCCGCGCGTCGACCCGCGCGTCGAGACGCTGAAGCACCGTCACGGCTGGTATGCCGCCGACCCGTCGGGCCGCGCCGGCGTGCGCCTGAACGCCATCGCTCACCTGGACCTGACGTCCGGCAAGCGGCAGGTCTACGAACTGGACGCGGGCGACGCGACCTCAGAGCCGGTGTTCGTTCCGCGCTCGGCGGACGCGCCCGAAGGCGACGGCTGGATCACCGCGGTGATCTACCGCGCCGGCGAAGACCGCAGCGACTTCGCGGTCTTTGAGGCTCAGGACGTCGCCCGCGGTCCCATCGCGGTGGCGCAAATGCCCCGAAGGGTGCCCTTCGGCTTCCACGGCAACTGGGTGAACCTCTAGCCCTCGCAGGGACAGTCCGCGTCGTCGGCGCAATCGATCTCGTCGACCAGGCGGGTGGCCTGCCAGAGCTCGATGCTTGGGACGCCCTCTTCGCAGAGCTCCTCGGCCTGGTCGATGGCGGCGGCGTCGTTGGGCGCCTCCAGCCACTGGCCGTTGAGGATGTGATGGCGCTCGTCCAGGCGATAGGCGCGGTAGGTGGTCATGTCCTTAGAGCCCCCATACTGAAGCCTGAAGAACGAGCGTGGCCGTGATCGGTTGCACGGACCCCGCGCGGGCGTAGAACCGCGGGTCATGAGCGGTTTCCACGCCTTCGTCGAAGAGCTGTTCGCCGAGTTCGGGCCGGTGCGCATCAAGCGCATGTTCGGCGGCGCGGGCATCTATGCCGGCGAGGTGATGTTCGGCCTGATCGACGACGAGACCATCTACCTCAAGGCCGACGACACCTTAAAGGCCGAGCTGGCCGCCGAGGGCTCGGTGAGCTGGGTCTACAGCCGCGCGCCCGGCAAATGGGAGGAGACCTCCTACTGGCGCCTGCCCGAGACAGCGCTGGACGATCCCGAAGAGGCCGCGGCCTGGGCGCGCAAGGCGCTGGCGGTCGCGCAGGCCAAGGCGGCGCAGAAGCGGCCGAAGCCGCGCTGATCGGCTATTTCGCCGACGGGCCGAGGAGTTGGCGCAGCGGGCTGAGCGGACCAAGCGGGGTCAACTCGAACTTCATCAGGTGGGCCTGGCCGAGCGGCAGGGCTTCAAGCATGGCCTCGGCCGCCTTGGGGTCGGTGACGTTGAGGATGAACACCACGCCGCGCCTGTCCTGCTGCGAGTACCACTGGTCGATCTTGCCCTCGAGGTAGAGCTTGGCGGTGGCCCGGACTTCGGTCGGCAAGATGGCGGTCACCTTCGCCAGATCCGCGCCAGGGACGATGGTCCCTACCGCGAGGATCCGGGTTGTCGGGACCGGCTGGGGCGGCTGGGCGAAGGCTGGCGCTGCAAGCGCCAAGGCCGAGGATGCGCCGGCCAGGTATCGTCCCAGGAATTTCATCACGACGCCCCCTCAGTCTGTTGTTGAGGTGGGGCCGAGCGCGGCGCCGTTCAAGCCGTCAGGCCATCCTCAGACCAGGGCGCCGTGGCAGTGCTTGAACTTCTTGCCGGAGCCGCAGGGGCAGGGCGCGTTGCGGCCGGTGCTTTCCCAGTTTTCGGGCAGCGAGGTGACCGGCAGGGCCTGGCGCTGTTCGGTGTTCAGGCCGTCGGGGAGCGAGCCCATGGTCGCGGCGTTCTCGCCGGTCAGGGGGTCCAGGTGGACCTCCTGGAAACGGCCCGGCGGCGGGGCCGGCGGCGCCTCGAACTGGAACTCGACGGTCATCAGCCAGCGGGTGACGTTCTGGCGCAGGTCGGTGAGCAGGGTCTCGAAGAGCGTGAAGGCCTCGGTCTTGTACTCGTTCAGCGGATCGCGCTGGCCGTAGCCGCGCAGGCCGATGACGTTGCGCAGGTGGTCCAGGTGCATCAGGTGCTCGCGCCACTGCAGGTCGATCATCTGCAGGACGAAGCTCTTTTCCACCGTGCGCATGTGGTCGCCGACCTGGGCGTCACGCTCGGCGGCGCGGGCGTCGGCGGCCTTGGCGATGCGCTCCTCGATCTCCTCGTTGGCGATGCCGTCCTCGGCCGCCCAGGCCTTCAGCGGCAGCTCCAGCCCGAGGAACCCGCGGGTGTGCTCGTCCAGGCCCTCGATGTCCCACTGCTCGGCATAGGCCTTGGGCGGCAGGAAGCGGCGGACGAAGTCCTCGATGGTGTCGCGGCGCATCTCGCCGACCACGTCGGAGATGTCGGACGCGGCCATGAACTCGGCGCGCTGTTCGAACACCGCCTTGCGCTGGTCGTTCACGACGTCGTCGTACTTCAAGAGGTTCTTGCGGATTTCGTAGTTGCGCTGCTCGACGCGCTTCTGGGCCGTGGCGATGGCGCTGTTCAGCCACTTGTGGGTGATCGCCTCACCTTCCTGGACGCCGAAGGTGCGCATGATCCCGTCCAGCCGCTCGCCGGCGAAGATGCGCAGCAGGTCGTCCTCGCAGGAGAGGAAGAACTTGGAGTGGCCGGGGTCGCCCTGGCGGCCGGTCCGGCCGCGCAGCTGGTTGTCGATGCGGCGGCTCTCGTGGCGCTCGGTGCCGAGCACAAACAGGCCGCCGGCGGCCAGCGCCTGGGTCTTCTTGTCGGCGATCTCGCCCTCGATCCGCGCCTTGTGCTCCAGCGACATCTCCGGCGTCACCTCGACGCCGGCCGCCAGCTGCTCGTCGCGCCAGTCCATCAGCTTCATGTCGACGTTGCCGCCCAGCTGAATGTCGGTGCCGCGGCCGGCCATGTTGGTGGCGATGGTCACCGCGCCCGGCACGCCGGCGTCGGCGACAATGGCGGCTTCCTGCTCGTGGTAGCGGGCGTTCAGCACATTGTGCGGGATGCCGGTCTGCTTCTTGCCTTCGATCTCGAACTTGTGGGCCTTGAGCATCTCCGAGAGCTGCTCGGACTTCTCGATGGAGACGGTGCCCACCAGGATCGGCTGGCCGCGGCGATGGCAGTCCTCGATCAGTTCGATGATCGCCACATGCTTCTCGGCGCTGGTCCGATAGACCTCGTCGTCGTCGTCGATGCGGACCACCGGCCGGTTGGTCGGGATCTCGGCCACGTCCATCTTGTAGATGTCGAGGAATTCCTGGGCCTCGGTCGAGGCCGTGCCGGTCATGCCGGAGAGCTTCGTATAGAGGCGGAAGTAGTTCTGGATGGTGACTGAGGCCAGCGTCTGGTTCTCCGGCTGGATCACCGCGCCTTCCTTGGCCTCGATCGCCTGGTGCAGGCCTTCCGACAGCCGGCGGCCATGCATCATGCGGCCGGTGAACTCGTCGATCAGGATCACCTCGCCGGCGCGGACGATGTAGTCCTTGTCCAGCTGGTAGAGCACGTTGGCGCGCAGCGCCTGGTTCACGTGGTGCACCGAGGAGACGTTGACGGCGTCGTAGAGGCCCGCCGAATCCGGCGCCAGGTGGCCACCGGCCAGCAGGGTCTCTTCGATCTTCTCCGAGCCTTCCTCGGTCAGGATGACCTGCCGCTGCTTCTCGTCGAAGTCGTAGGTCGTCGGGTCCTTGATCATCTCTTTGATGAGCAGGTCGATGGTCTTGTAGAATTCGCTGCGGTCCTCGGTCGGGCCGGAAATGATCAGCGGCGTCCGCGCCTCGTCGATCAGGATCGAGTCGACTTCGTCGACGATCGCGAAGTTGTGGCCGCGCTGGACCATCTCGCTGGCGTCATAGACCAGGTTGTCGCGCAGGTAGTCGAAGCCGAACTCGTTGTTGGTGCCGTAGGTGATGTCGCTGGCGTAGGCTTCCTGGCGCTGGGTGTTGCTAAGGCCGTGGACGATCACCCCGACGGTCATGCCGAGGAACCGGTAGATCTGGCCCATCCACTCGGAGTCGCGCTGCGCCAGGTAGTCGTTGACGGTGATCAGGTGCACGCCCTGGCCGGCGAGCGCGTTCAGATAGACGGGCGCCGTGGCGACCAGCGTCTTGCCTTCGCCGGTGCGCATCTCGGCGATCCCGCCCTGGTGCAGCACCATGCCGCCGACCAGCTGCACGTCGTAGTGGCGTTGGCCGAGCACCCGGCGGGCGCCCTCGCGCACCACCGCGAAGGCCTCTTCCATCAGGTCGTCGAGGGTCGCGCCCTTGGCCAGCCGCTCGCGGAATTCCGCCGTCTTGGCGCGCAGGTCGTCGTCCGACAGGGCCTGGGTCTGGGTCTCCAGCGCGTTGATCTTCTGGACGCGCGCCAGCATCGACTTGACCTTGCGGTCATTGGAGGAGCCGAAGAACCGTTGGAAGATGCTCAAGGGGTTTAGGTCCGGTTGGGTGCGGTGGGCGCGGCTCTCGCCCTTCGCCTGCCGGGAAAATTCGCTCATTTCAGGGCGCGGGAGACTTAAGCAGGCGACCCCTCGGTGTCAACGCGACCGGCCAGCACAGAACCTCGCCTGTGTCTCCTTTAGCTCACCAGATATCCCAGTTCACCAGATGGCCAGGCCCTGGCTGGTGGGCAGTTCCAGCACCGGGATGCCGCGTTTGCCGAACCATTCGGTCTCGGCCACGTGCTGAGCGCGGTAGGGGAGCGCGCCGAAGTCGTCCAGAACGATCACCGCGCCGGGGACCAGCCGGTCCGCGATGGCGTCCAGCGCCCCGATCTCGGCCGGGGCATTGTTCATGTCGATGTGGGCGAAGGCGATCTTCTCCGGCAGCCCCTGCGAGAAGCTCTCCGGCACCGCGCCCTGGATCACCTTCACGTTCGGAAAGTCGGCGAACCGCGCTTGCGTCGCCGCGAACAGGCCCGCCCCGTGGTCGGGCATGGCGTTATGGTTCATCGAGGCGTCGTGGTCGAACAGGTCGTAGAGGTAATATTCGCGGTCGCCCAGGTCGGCGCTGTCGATCAGGATGCGCGCGCTGGTCCCCTTGTAGCAGCCGCACTCGACGAAATCGCCCTCGCGGCGGAGCGCCTGGCGCGCCGCCCAGACGACCGTGGCCGTGCGCCACAGCACGCCGCGCTCATGGATATCCTTGGCGTGCGCGCCCCAGGCGGCCATGAACCGCTGATCGCTCAGGAAGCCGAGGTTGCGCCCAAAGGCGATCAGGTTGTCGCCGGCGAACCAGCCCCGATTGATCCGCGTCGTCCCGATCAGCCCGTCCAGCGCCCGCTGGAACGCGTCGAGGTCCGGCACGCCCCAGAAGAATCGGCTGCGGAAAGAGGGAAACTCCATGCCTGTGCCCTTTAGTCGGCGGCGCGGATCGCTCCAACGAAAAAGGCCCTCCCGCGAGGGGGAGGGCCCAATCTTTGCGAGTCGGTGAGAGCCTAGAAAACCTCGAACAGGCCCGCGCCGCCCATCCCGCCGCCGATGCACATCGACACCACGACGTTCTTCGCCCCGCGGCGCTTGCCTTCCTGCAGGACGTGGCCGGCGAGACGCGCGCCTGTCATGCCGAAGGGGTGGCCGATGGCGATGGAGCCGCCGTTGACGTTGTACTTCTCCGGGTCGATGCCCAGCTTGTCGCGGCTGTAGAGGCACTGCGAGGCGAAGGCCTCGTTCAGCTCCCACAGGTCGATGTCGTCGACCTTCAGGCCGTGGCGTTCCAGGAGGCGCGGGATCGCGAACACCGGGCCGATGCCCATTTCGTCGGGCTCGCAGCCGGCGACGGCCCAACCCTTGAACACGCCCATGGGCTCCAGGCCGCGGCGCGCGGCCTCCTTGGCTTCCATGATCACCACCGCGGCCGCGCCGTCGGAGAGCTGGCTGGCGTTCCCGGCGGTGATGTACTTGCCGGGGCCCTTGACCGGCTCGAGCTTGGCCAGGCCCTCGGCGGAGGTGTCGGGGCGGTTGCACTCGTCCTTGTTGACCACGTAGTCGACGATGGATTCTTCCTTCGTCTCCTTGTTGACCACCTTCATCTTGGTCTTCATCGGGACGATCTCGTCGGCGAACTTGCCGGCCTGCTGGGCGGCCGCCATGCGCCGCTGGCTCTCCAGCGAATATTCGTCCTGGTACTCGCGGCTCAGATTGTAGCGCTCGGCGACGATGTCGGCGGTGTCGATCATCGCCATGAAGATCGCCGGCGCGATCTTGGTCAGCTCCGGATCGAAGTTGTCCTTGCCGACGCCCATGTTGGGCATGGAGATCGACTCCACCCCGCCGGCCACCACCACCTCGGCGCCGTCGTTGCGCACATAGTTGGCGGCCATGCCGATGGTCTGCAGGCCCGACGAGCAGAAGCGGTTGACGGTCACGCCGGCGGTGTTGATCCCCAGGCCGGCCAGCAGGCCCGCCTGACGCGCGATGTTGCCGCCGCCATGGGCGCAGTTGCCCATGATGATGTCCTCGACCGCCTCGCCCTCGATGCCGGCCTTGGCCACCGCATGCTTCACGGCGTGGGCGGCGATGGAGACGGTGGGCGTGATGTTGAACCCGCCGCGGACGGACTTGGCGAGACCCGTACGGGCATAGGAAACGATGACAGCTTCGCGCATTTGAAATGTTCCTCCGAAATATCTGGCCGTGGCGCCCGGTCCTGTTTTGGCCGGACTTGCGGGCGCATTCGGTCGCAACCTTTGCATCCCGGAATGTAAATGGCTAGGGACGGGCAGCGTCCCACAAGCGCTTTGGGGGGTGTGAAACTCCCGTCCGTTTCGAGGGTGATCCGCATGGCCGCCAGCCGCGCCTCCCGATCCGCGTTCCTCGCCGGCCCGATGCTGGTGGTGGCGCTGGCCGTGGGCCTGGCGCTGGCCGGCTGCGGCCGGGGCGGTGGGACCGAGCATGCGCCGGAGCGTGGCGACCGCGCGGTGGCCAAGGTCGACGGCCAGACGCTGTGGTCCTCCGACGTCAAGCGCGAGGCGGTCAGCCAAGGTCTCATCGGGGAAGGCGAGCCGCTGGACGTCTCCTCCGACCTGTTCCGGCGCGTGCTGGACGAGGTGGTCGACCAGCGCCTGCTGGCCGGCGAGGCGGTGCGGCGCAAGCTCGACAAGGACCCGGTGGCCGGCCGCCGCCTGGTCGCCGCCCGCGACCGGGTGCTGGGCGACATGCTGGTGGAGAGCGTGGTCTCCGACGCGGTCAACGACAACGCCGTGCGCGGCCTCTACCAGGAGCAGCTGAAGCTCGCGAAACGCTCCGAGGAAATCCACGCCCGCCAGATCGTCGTCGCCACCGCCGCCGAGGGCGAGGCGGTTCGCAAACTGCTGGCCTCAGGCGCCTCCTTCGAGGCCCTGGCCATGGAGAAATCCACCGACGCGGCGACCCGCTTCAACGGCGGGGACCTGGGCTATTTCACCATCGACGTGATGCCGGAGACCTATGACGCGGCGCTGAAAACCGCCAAGCCCGGCCAGATCGTCGGCCCGTTTCCGGTGGAGGGCGGCTTTGCGGTGGTCAAGGTCGAGCCGCCGGGACGAACAGCCGATCACGCTGGAGGCCGCCCGGCCGCAGATCGTGCGCTTCCTGACCTACGATCAGATCCGCGACCTCTTGGAGAAGCTGCGGGGCCGCGCCAAGGTCGAGGTGATGGTCAAGACCGACACCCCTGCCCAGGCGGTCCCACCAGCCGATGCGCCCCAAACCGGCGTCCCGCCGGGCGTCGCGCCCAAGACGGGCGCCGCGCCCGCTGCCTCGGGCGTTACCCCCGGCGTCGCCGCGCCTGTTCCGCCGCTTAAGGGGGCCAAGAAATGACCAAGACACCGTCCAAACGCTCCGCCGCCTCGCGGCCCGTCGAGGTCGTCGGCCGCACGATCGAACACGCCCTCGACCCGCTGGCGAGCGCGCTCAAACGGGCGACCCAGAAGCGCGTGGAGCCCGGCGACACGCCGGCGCCTGCGAAGGGGACCCCCCTGAAGGGCGCCATGCCGATCTCGCCGCTCGCCGTCCCGTTTCCGAAGATGCCGCCGATCGCCGGGGTGCAGATGGCGACCGCGCGGGCCGGCTTCTACAAGCACGAGCGCGACGACCTTCTGGTCATGACCTTCCCAGATGGGGCGAGCTGCGCGGGCGTCTTCACCCGCCATGGCGTCGGCTCCGCGCCGGTCGACTGGTGCAAGCGGCATCTGGAGATGACCAAGGGCGATGGCGTTCGCGCGCTCGTGGTCAACGCCGGCTGCGCCAACTCCTTCACCGGCCGGCCCGGCGCGGACGCCGTCCGCCGGGTCTGCTCGGCGGCGGGCAAGCGCTTCGACTGCCGCCAGCGCGACGTGATGGTGGCCTCGACCGGGGTGATCGGCGTCCTGCTGGACGACGCCAAGATCGTCCACAAGCTGCCCGACATCGAGCACCGCCTGACCGAGGACGGCTGGGCCAATGCCGCCGCCGCGATCATGACCACCGACACCTTCCCCAAGGGGTCTCACGCGGTCGCCGACATCGATGGCGTGAAGGTCAGGATCAGCGGCATCTGCAAGGGCTCCGGCATGATCGCGCCGGACATGGCCACCATGCTGGCCTTCGTGGTCACCGACGCGGCGATCTCGCCCGCCGCCCTGCAGAACCTGGTCAGCCTCTACACCCGCTCGACTTTCAATGCCGTGACCGTCGACGGCGACCGCTCGACCAACGACACGCTCCTGCTGTTCGCCACCGGCAAGTCCGGGGCGCCGAGGATCAGCCGGGCCGGCGACCGCCGCCTGGCCGATTTCCGCGACAAGCTGGAACACGTGCTGATGGACCTCGCCCACCAGCTGGTCCGCGACGGCGAGGGCGCGACCAAGTTCATCAAGATCACCGTCACCGGCGCCGAGAGCCACGCCAGCGCCCGCAAGATCGCCCGCACGGTCGCCGAAAGCCCCTTGGTCAAGACAGCCTTCGCCGGCGAGGACGCCAACTGGGGCCGCATCGTCATGGCCGTGGGCCGCGCCGACGAGCCGGTGGACCGCGACTCCATGAGCGTGAAGTTCGGCGACCTGGTCGCCGCCCAGGACGGCCTGGTCTCGCCCACCTACAGCGAGGCCAAGATGAGCGCCTACATGAAGAAGAAGGAGCTGGAGGTCTCGATCGACGTCGGCATGGGCCGCGGCTCCGCCAGCATCTGGACCTGCGACCTCACCAAGCGTTACGTCGAGATCAACGGCGACTACCGTAGCTGACGGGAAGGGCGAAAGAGCATGGCCAAGCTCGGGTTCGGATTGCAGCAATCGCTGGACGGCTACGTCGATCACCAGAAACTGGGGCCGCCGGCGCCCTCGCTCTTCCGCTACTTCGCCGACCATGTGAGCGGCCTGGCCGGCATGGTCTACGGCCGTCACACCTACGAAATCATGCAGTACTGGGACGAGGATCAGCCCGGCTGGGACGATCTGGACCACGAGTATGCGCAGATCTGGCGCAGCAAGCCCAAATGGGTGGTGTCACGGTCTCTGAAGTCGGTCGGCCCCAACGCCGCGCTCCTCGAGGGCGATCTTGAGGCGGCGATCCGCGCACTGAAGGCGCAGCACGCGGGCGAGATCGATGTCGCCGGTCCAGCCCTGGCCCATAGCCTGGGCGAGCTTGGCCTGATCGACGAGTACCGGCTCATCTTCCGCCCCGTCGTGCTTGGAGGCAGCGTCCCGTTCTTCGCGGGCCCGCTGCCGCCGCTCCGCCTCGCCGCCAGCGACCAGATCGGCGAGGGCGTGGTCATGTTGACCTACGTTCCGGCCTGACCGTCCGCCGGCGCTAACCCGGCCCGGCTGTAATGCCCTGGGCGATGACCCGGCAGCACTGGAACGCGCCGGCGAAATAGGCCTCGACCTCGTCGGAGAAAGCTTCCGAGAAGACCACGCGGTCGCGCCCTTCGAGGTGGACCGCGCCGGCCGCCTCGGCGTCCGCCAGCAGGCGGTTCACGTGGGTGCGCGAAACGCCGTAGCGGCGGGACAGCGCCGCACGGGAGCGGGGCGGCAGTCAGCAGGCGCTCGCGAACCTTGGGCTGGCGCAGCATCAGGTGCTGCAGCATCCGCATGCCACCATCGCGGGCGATGAAGATCTGGCGCAGGGGTCCACCGGGATTTCGGTTGAGCTCCGGACGCACGGTCAGCAGCATTCCGGCCGCGACGCTGGATTGCTGCACCACGCTGTCGGACGCGAGCCTCGGCAGGGCCGCGGCGACCTCGGGCGCCAGCAGGGCGACCGTGCGGAATTGCAGGCTCATCCGGCGTCGCGATGGCTCGAGGAAGGCCGGCGTCAGGACAAGACGGCGGCGCACCCAGGGCTCGGAGCCCGGCGAGAGCGTGAGACGGCCGGTGTCCAGGGCGTAGTGCACGAAGGCCAGCACCCGGCCGCGGCTGCACACCTGGCGCTCCGCCGCCGCGGCGGCCAGCGCGCTCACCGTCAGGCCGCCCGGAATGGTGTCGAGGATCATCGCGCCCAGCCACAGCGACGCCCGGCCAAGGTCTTTCAACAGCCAGCGCTCGTGGTTGTCCTGGCTCTCATATTCGGCGAGCGCGCCGGCGGCGTGCGCCTCGACCGCCTCGCGGAAGCGGGGATGGGCGCGCAGGCGCGCCACCGCTGCGTCGGACAACAGGTCCGTGTCGTCCGCCTCGATGAGGTCCGTACCGTCCATCAGCTCCCCAGCTGTCGCCCAATCGACACCTAAGCCTGTGGAGACCAAAGGCGCGAGCAGGTTCTTGCGTCGGGGGAAGACGGACGGCGTGGGCGCCGCAAACTTGACCGCAACGATGCCGCTCCGGATACAGGTCATAACAAGTAATCTGGGAGGCGGTATGATGATCAGGCTTGCGACCCTTGCGGCCCTTGCGGCCGGGACGATCGTGCTGGGCGCAGGACTGGCCTTCGCCCAGGACGCGCCGCCGCTGAAGCCGTTCCTGGGCGACCGAACCCACGGGATGCAGCTCTACCAGACCCGTTGCGCGTCCTGTCACGAGGCCGGCGCCGATCGGACGCCGCGCAAGGACGCCCTGATCGCCATGGGCCCCGACACCATCGTCAATGCGCTGAGCCGCGGCGTCATGCGCGCCAACGCCACCGGCATGAGCGACGACGACATCGAGGCCGTCGCCATCTACATCACCGGCCACGCGCCGCTCCCCAAGGTGGCTGAGGGCCCGGAACCCAACCTCTGCGCCCACGCCGACCCGATCAAGCCGGGGCCCGCCGACTGGAACGGCTGGAGCCCGGACAGCGCCAACACCCGTTTCCAGGCGAAGCCGGGTCTGGCCGCCGCCGACGTGCCGAAGCTCAAGGTGAAGTGGACCTTCGCCTATCCGGGCTCGAAGAACACCCAGGTGACCGTGGTCGGCGACCGCCTGTTCCTCGGCAGCAACGCCGGCAAGGTCTATTCCCTGAACGCGAAGACCGGCTGCGCCTACTGGCGCTACGACGCCAAGGGCGGCGTGCGGACCGCGCCGGTGGTGGCCAAGCTCGCGGCCTCGCCCAGCGGTTACGCGGTCTTCCTCGGCGACGACCGGGCGACAGAGATCGCGCTCGACGCCATGACCGGCAAGCTCCTCTGGTCGACCAAGCTGGAGAGCCATGCGCGCTCCATGCTGACCGGCGCGTCTGCGTTCCTGAACGGCGTCGTCTATGTGCCGGTCTCCTCCAGCGAGGAGATCGCCACGCGGGAGCCGGACTATGTCTGCTGCGGCTTCCGGGGCAGCGTCGTGGCGTTGGACGCCGCCAACGGCAAACTCATCTGGAAAACCTATTCAGTGGCCGAGGCGCCCAAGCCCTACCGCGTCGCCGGCGGCAAGAACCTGACCGGCCCGGCCGGCGGAGCGATCTGGTCGGCGCCGACGCTCGATCCCAGGCGCGGCGTTCTCTACGCCACCACCGGTGACAGCTACACCGACGTGGACACCGATGGCGCCGACGCCGTCATGGCCATCGACCTGAAGACCGGTCAGGTGAAGTGGCGCAACCAGGTCACCGCCAAGGACAACTTTATGGTCGGCTGCCCGCCCGGCGCCAACGCCCCGGCCAATTGCCCTAGCCCGGTGGGCCCCGACGTGGACTTCGGCTCCTCGGTGATGCTGCGCACGCTTCCGAACGGCCACGACATCCTGATCGCCGGGCAGAAGTCGGGGGTGGCCTATGGCCTCGATCCCGACAGCGGCAAGACGCTGTGGCAGGTGAAGCTCGGGCGCGGCGGCGCGGCGGGCGGCGTGGAATGGGGCATGGCGTCCGACAAGACCAACGCCTACGTGGCCATCGCCGACGGCGGGCGCGGCGGCACGCCGGGCCTGAACGCCATCAAGCTGGCGACCGGCGAAGTGGTCTGGAAGACCCCGGCTCCGGTCCTGCCGTGCCCGGCGCCCCAGCGCTGCACGGTCGCCCAGTCGGCGCCGGTCACCGCAATCCCGGGCGTCGCCTTCTCAGGCGCCATCGACGGCCACCTGCGCGCCTATGACGCCAAGACCGGCGCCATCGTCTGGGACTTCGATACGGCCGGCGCGGCCTACGACACCGTCAACGGCATCAAGGGCGCCAAGGGCGGCGCGCTCGACGCCACCGGCCCGGTGGTCGTCGGCGGCATGGTCTTCCAGCACTCCGGCTATCCGGGCGTGATGATGGGTCCGGGCGGCCGCAACCTGCTGATCGCGTTTTCGGTCGACGGGAAATGACCGCGTCCTCCTCCCCTTGTGGGAGGAGGTGTCGGCCGCAGGCTGACGGAGGTGGGGTTTTGCTCCGCCATCCGCGCGACACAGCCTTCCGACGCAGCTGAGGCTCGGAGAAACCCCACCTCCGACCGCTTCGCGGCCACCTCCTCCCACAAGGGGAGGAGGACGCACAACGCGTTAGCGCTCAGCAAAAAGGCCCCGCGTCTCCACGGGGCCTTCTGACTTTGCTCTGAGGCCAGTCTAGCGGTTCGACCAGACACCGCTGCGGGGCGGAGAGGCGGCGCCGCCGCCGCCGCGCTGCGGGCCCTTGAAGGCCGGACGTTGCTGGGCGGGCTTGTTCTCGCCGCCGCCGCCATTGCCGCGCGCCGGAGCGCCTTCGTGGCGATGGCCGCCGCCGTTGCCGCCGCCGCCGTGATTGCGGTTGCGCTTGGGTTGGTGCTTGCCGCGGTGCGGCTGGCCGCGCGTGTCGGCGCGGTCCGGCTTGACGCCTTGCGGCTCGGGCATGGCGGCGGTCGCCGCGCCCAGCTGCTTGTCGTTGCGGCGGTCGAAGGATGGGATCGTCTGGCGCGTCACCTTCTGGATGTCGCGCAGCAGGGTGCGTTCGTCGTCCGAGCAGAAGGCCACGGCCGAACCGTCGGCGCCGGCGCGGGCCGTACGGCCGATCCGGTGGACGTAGCTTTCCGGCACGTTAGGCAGGTCGTACTGGACGACATGGGTCACCGCGTCGATGTCGATGCCACGGGCGGCGATATCGGTAGCGACCAGCGCGCGGACCTTGCCGGCCTTGAAGTCGGCGAGCGCGCGTTCCCGCTGGCCCTGGCTCTTGTCGCCGTGGATTGAGGCGGCTTCGACGCCCACCTGCTCCAGGCCGCGGGCGACGCGGTCGGCGCCGCGCTTGGTGCGGGTGAAGACGATGACGCGCTTGAAGCCCTGATCGTCAAAGAGTTCGCTGAGCAGGGCGCGCTTGCGGGATTGCTCCACGAACAGCACGCGCTGGTTCACCTTTTCGACGGTGGTCGCCTGCGGGGTCACCGAGACGCGCAGTGGGTCGTTCAGCAGCTCGCTCGCCAGCTTGCCGATTTCGGTCGGCATGGTGGCCGAGAAGAACAGGTTCTGACGGACCTTCGGGATGTGCGCGACGATCTTGCGGATCGGCAGCACGAAGCCCAGGTCGAGCATCTGGTCGGCCTCGTCGAGCACGAAGATCTCGACGCCGCGCAGGTTGATGGTGCGCTCCTGCAGGTGGTCGAGCAGGCGGCCAGGCGTGGCGACGAGCACGTCGACGCCGTTGGCCATGGCCTTGTGCTGGGCGCCGTACTTCACGCCGCCGAAGATCACCGCGACGGTGACGCCCATGTGCTTGCCATAGGTGCGGAAGCTCTCGCCGATCTGGCTGGCGAGTTCACGGGTGGGGGACAGCACCAGGACGCGGGCGCCCTTGGGCTCGGGCCGGCGCTTTTCGGCGGCCAGGCGGTGCAGGATCGGCAGGGCGAAGGCGGCGGTCTTGCCGGTGCCCGTCTGGGCAATGCCTTGCAGGTCGCGGCCGGCCATGACGCCGGGGATCGCCTGGGCCTGGATCGGGGTCGGATGGGTGTAGCCTTCGGCGGCCAGCGCCTTGAGAAGCGGAGCGGCCAGGCCGAAATCGGTAAATTCAGTCAAGTTTAGTCTCACATATGCGCCGAACGCGCCCAATCGATCTGATCGAGGGCGCGGAGGTCGCGGGTCTTTAGGGAAGCGCCCCGCGTGATGGGCGATCTATGGATCTTACGGCGCTCTACAGGCTGGGTCTGTCGAGAGACCCCACGCGGCTGGAACACCGAGCACGTCATAGTTCGTGACGCGGGGTGCACATCGGCGTTCGCTGTGGATAAGTCAACCCACGCGGTCGGGATTGCCGCAGGCCTGTGGCCTTTTCAGCGCAGGGCGCCAAGCTGGGCTTTCTGGTTTTGAGAGGCCGTCATGAAGCTCGCCGCCGTCGCTTTTAGCGCCGCCTTCGCCGCCGCCCTGATGCTGGCTGGCGGCGCCCGTGCGGCCGCCTTGTCCGCGACTGACCAGGCGGCGATCACCGCGATGGAGACCCACGTCGGCCGCATCGCCCCGGCCGGGGAAACCCAGACCTACAAGACGATCGCCGATCGCATGGCGGAGTTGAAGGTCCCGGGCATCAGTGTGGCGGTGTTCGAGCACGGCCATGTGGCCTGGGCCAAGGGCTACGGTCAGGCCACGGCCGGCGGCCAGCCGGTGACGCCGGACACGCTGTTCCAGGCGGCTTCGATGAGCAAGGCGCTCGCGGCGACCGCGGCGCTGCGGCTGGTGGAGCAGGGCAAGCTCGACCTCGACCAGGACGTCAATACGCGGCTGAAGGCCTGGAAGGTTCCGCCGAGCCCCTACACTGCGCAATCCAAGGTGACGCTGCGCCGCCTGCTCAGCCACACGGCGGGCATGACCGTCAGCGGCTTCCCCGGTTATGCCGCCGACGCCCCGGTCCCGAGTCTGGTGCAGATCCTCGACGGGACGTCGCCATCGAACACGCCCGCGATCCAGTCCTACGAAGCGCCAGGCGGGCTCTACGCCTATTCGGGCGGCGGCTTCACCGTCGCCCAACTCTTGATCGTCGAGGCGGCCGGCAGGCCCTATCCGGACCTGCTGAAGACCCTGGTGCTGGACCCCGCGGGCATGCAGCGATCGACGCTGGCCCAGCCCCTGCCGGCGGCGCTCATCCCTGGCGCGGCCAGCGGTCACAACCGCAAGGGCGAGGTGATCCCCGGCGCGCGGCACACCTATCCGGAATATGCGGCGGCCGGCCTCTGGACGACGCCCTCCGACTACGCCCGCTTCATGATGGCGCTGCAGGACGCCTATGCCGGCAAGCCGCACGCGATCCTGCGCCAGGCCAGCGCGAAGACTATGCTGACCCCGGTCGATGCGGCCGCGGGTTACGCACTCGGCGAAGTCGTGGGGCGGCGCGGCGGTCACCCCTATTTCACCCACAGCGGCGGCAACGAGGGCTTCCAATGCGACTCCTTCGCCTTCCTGGACGGTTCGGGGCAGGGCGTGGTGGTGATGACTAACAGCGACTCCGGCGGCCTCATCGCGACCGAGATGCTGCGCGCCCTGGCTGAGGCCTATCACTGGGGTGATCCCGACCCGGCCAACGGCAAATCCAGCCGCCGTGCGCCGAACGCGCCGCCAAAACCGGCAAGCTGAGGCGCCAAATGACCAAGCCGATGCTGCTGGTCGCCGCCGCGGCCCTGGTCGACGCCGATGGCCGGGTGCTGATCTGCCAACGGCCGGAGGGCAAGCAGCTCGCCGGCCTCTGGGAATTTCCCGGCGGCAAGGTCGAGGTGGGCGAGACGCCGGAAGCCTGTCTGATCCGCGAACTGGACGAGGAGTTGGGGATCGCGGTGACCCACGCCTGCCTCGCCCCCTTCGTCTTCGCCAGCCACGAGTACGAGAGTTTCCACTTGCTGATGCCGCTCTACTTGGTCCGCCGCTGGACCGGCCAGATCGTGGCCAAGGAACACAAGGCGCTGGCCTGGGTGAAACCCTCCAAGCTCGGCGACTATCCCATGCCCCCGGCCGACGCCCCACTCGTCGCCTGGCTGCGCGATCTGATTTGATAGGCTAGGCTGCCCACAAACACGGGCAGGGGACGCGCATGGGACATCTGGCGAGACTGGCGGCAGGCGCGGCGGCGCTGGTGCTGATGGCAGGATCGGCTCACGCCCAAGCTTGGTTCGGAACGCCGACGCCCGGCCCAGTCAGCCCGCCCGATCAACCGACTTTCCACACGGGCTCGACAGCCTACGGACCCGCGCCTTTCCATGGTCGACCGAAGGACGATCCGCGCGGCGCGCTATCGGGCGCTAAACTGATGGCCGACGTGCACCGGATCGTCGACTTCTCGCTGGAGAGCAAGGCGGCCGGCGACCTGCTCTACGGCCGGATCAGCGGCCTGCCGGCGGAGCAGAAGACCGTCGACTGGACGGTCGGCAAGCTGAAAGCCTCGGGCCTGAAGGACGCCCACGCCGAGTCTTACGTCTCGACGGCGCCGCTCTGGCTGCCGGTCAGTTTCGAGCTACGGGTTTTGGGCGACGCGACCTTTGGGGCCGGCACGCAGGACGTCGTGCTGAAGTCCGCCATGCCGATCCGCAACGCGACGGTGAAGCCCGCCGCCGGCGAGGGGGCGCTGGTGTTCGTCGGGCGCGGCTCAGCCGCTGAACTCGCCAACATCGACGTGAAGGGCAAGATCGCCGTCGTCAACGTCGTGCCCGACGACAGCCTGTTCGCCGCCCGCGAAAAAGGCGTCGCCCGCGAGCTGGAAAAGCGCGGCGCGGTCGGCGTGATCAACGCCGTCGAGAGCCCCGGCAACCTGCTCTACTACGACAACCGCTACGGCTGCGACGCCGCGCCCTGCTTCCTGGTCGGCGGCGACGACGGCGCCTTTCTGGAAAGCGTGATCGGCAGGGCGGCGAAAGCTGGCAAGCAGGTGCGCATGGGGCTGGCGCTGAAGGCCGAGGAGCGCCCGAACCTGACCGCCTGGAACGGCGTGGCGACGATCCCGGGCAAGTCCAAGGAGGTGGTGATCGTCAACGCCCACGCCGACGCCTGGTTCGACGGCGCCGACGACAACGCCGATGGGCTGGCCGTGGAGCTGGGGCTGGCCGACTACTTCGCCCGTCGGAAGGAGAAGCCGGCGCGGACCCTGGTGTTCATGATCTCGGGCGGCCACCACACAGCCGTGGGTGCCGCAGCCTTCATCAAGGCGCACCCGGACATCATCGAAAACACTGTCCTGGTGATGAACCTGGAGCATCTGGCGCAGATCAACGTCACGCAAGCCGCGCGGCTCGATCCGTCGGCGCCCGGCGGCTATGCGGCGGGTTTCTGGACCGCCAATACGACGGAGACCACCAAACAGGCCGGCGCGGTGAACGCCACGCCCTTCGTGTGGGAGCTGATGGGCAAGGCGTCCAAGCGCTATGGCGTGGTCACCAGCTATGAGCCGACGCCCAGCGCGCCGGGCGATCTGGGCTCTTACATCCGCGCGGGCCTGCCCTCGGCCCAGCTGATCTCCAGCGAGGTCTACTACCACTCGTCGGGCGACACGCCCTCGACCATCTCGGTCCCGGGCCTGGAGCGGGCGGCGGCCTTCTACGCCGGCTTCATCGGCGACGTCGCCAAGGCGCCGCGCGGCAAGCTGAAAGGCCCGCCGCCGCCCGCACGTTAGGGCTTCGGCGCCGGAGCTTTCTCGCCAAAGGCGTCTTTCACCTCGTCCTCGGTGATCCGAGCCGAGGGATCGCCTTTCTGGTTCAGATTCTGCTCTTCGGTGCCGTCGCCGAACATGCCGGGGTGCTTGTCGGCGGCCTTGCCGTTTTGCGGATCAGCCATGGGAGGTCTCCTTGGATCGGAGACTTCCTAACGAGCGGCCAGCGGCGCTGTTCCGTTCAGGGCGCGACCGGCGGGAAGATCACCGGCAGCACGGCGTCGGTGGTGTAGACGCAGCGGTCGTTGTGGCCGCACTCCGGCACGATGATCACCTTCGCCTTGGCGCCCAGGTGCTCGTTGATGAACTTCACGAACGCCTCACCGCGCGAGCGGCGGGTGGCGCCCTGGGCCATGGCCGGCGGCGAGCCGTCGAAGCCACCGAGCGGCAGGGTGTCGACCTGGCTCAGCAGATAGGTGGTGGGCCGCGAGATGAGCTGGAGCTTCAGCTGGGCGTCGCTCATCTGGACGGTGTAGCCGCGGGTCCGCGCCTCCAGGCCGAAGGGCCAAAGGTCGTATTTCGGAACGGCGGCCGCATTGGCCAACGGGCCATAGCTGAAGTTGGTGTGCGGCGTTTCCTTGTCCCAGCCGGCGACCTCGGCGGCCGGCGCGCCGTCGCCGTCGGGAAGCGCGCGGGTGGCGTCCGGCCAAGCATAGCTGGACGGGTTGGCCACGACATAGCTCACCGGCACGCCGAGCGTCTCGTGCACTCGGTTGGCCATCTCGTAGCGGTGCACGAACTGGCCGCCGGCCGAGTGGCCGGCGACGACGATGGCTGTGAGATTGGGGAAAGTGTGCTTGTCGGCCAGCGTCTTTAGCAGCTGGTCGATCAGGTCGAAGGAGCTGAGCTCCGGGTTGCTGGCCGACATGCCGCCGGAGCGCCAGCTGTCGCCGCCGCAACTCCAGCTGACTTCCTTGGGCTGGAGCTTGTCCTTGCAGCCGCCGTCGGCCGAGTGGAAGGCCGGCGAGATCACCAGGGTGTCGCCCAGCGCGTCCGCCAGAAAGGCCGCGCCGGTGGCCGTGGTGAAGTAGTGGTCTGCGTTGCGGCCCGTACCGTGGACCATGATCAGCGCGCGGCGGATGCGGGTGTTGGGTGCGGTCAGCGGATAGGTCGCATAGACCATCGACCGCGCGCCGCTATCGCCCAGCGCCACCCATTGTTCGCACGTCGCTGTGGCGCTGATGCAGGGCGCGGCGAGCGAATTGGCGGCGGGCTTGCCGGCGGCCTGGGTCAGGGTCGGCGCGATGACGAGCGCCAGGGCGAGGGCGAGCAGACGGCGCATGAGGAGGGGTTCCCGGCGAAGCTTTCGATCGCCGACCTCCCTAGCGCGCGCCGCCGCTGTGACCTAGGGGCGATAGCTAGCCCTGGTCACCGCCACCTGGCGCGGCCCGGGGGCCTTGGTGGCCTCGACCACGCATTGTCCAGGGTCGATCATGGCGTGCTGGCCCAGGCAGAAGATGTCCTCGTAGTGCGGGCCGGCGCTGGCCAGGCACTGATAGAGGTTGAGCTTGGCCATGTGCAGGCAGGAGCCGGCGGCGGGTTCGCTCATCAGGCCCTGGCCCTGCCGCTGTTCGCCTAGCACCGACAGCGCCGCCAGCGCCACGCCGCGCGCCACCACCGGGGTCGCCCCGCCGGGGCGATGGGTGTTTTGAGCCAAGGCTAGCTGGAGCTGAGCAGCGTCCTCCCCGGCCGGGCGATAGCTCTCTGTGGAGAGGCGCTTCACGCGGCTGAGGCGGCCGGCGGCGTCCGGGACTTTGGCGGTGGACCAGGCCTGGTGCTGCACCGAATAGGCGGCGTGTTTGACCTTCTCGCCATCGCCGGTGAGGCCGGAACCCTGGGCGTAGAGCGCCCCACTGGCCCGCGCGCCAGCGGCCTCGGCGCCCGGCAGCGCCAGCGCGGCTTGCGGATCGGCGGCGAGGCGGCGCGCCAGCTCGCCCGGCCGCGCCTCGGCGCGGACGGCGGCGACGAAGCGCGGCTCCTGCAAGGCCGCCAGCGCGGCAAAGGCGATCATCCCGGCTTCCAGCTCGCGGGGCTCGTGGCGGGCTCCGGTCTGCAGCGCCTGGGCGACGTCGGCCGGGCTGCTGAACGCCGGGTCGATGCCGCGCGCATGGCGCATGAAGCTTTCGAAGGCGGCGGCCTGGATCTGCAGGCTGCGGTCCGTGGGCGCGGTTTCGACGGCCGAAAGTGTCGATTGGCGCGGCGCTGACGCGTAAGGGCGCGGCGGCAAGGGGCGCAGGGCAGCGGTGCGTTGGTGCGGCGCCGGCTGCGTCGCGCAGCCCGCCAGCGCGATGAGGCCGGCGACCGTCGCCAGGCTCAGGTTTTTCGTCTTGGTCATCATGACCCCCGCATCCAGGAGCCCCCCGATGCGTCAGCCTAGGCGCAGACCCCGGGTGACGCCGCCGTGGTCAGTTGTCGCTGCGTCGGCTTGCCGGGACGTTACCAAGCTGGGCTGTCGGACTTCATTCGCCCCGCGGGAGCGGGTGCTCCACGACGCCCAGGGCGTCGGCAAGCCGCATCTTGGCCGAGCCGGGCTGCAGGGGCTGTGGCTGGCTGGCGTGCGGCGCCCAGCCGGTCAGGGTGACGATCTCGAAGGTGGCGGACACCCGCCCGTCGGGGCCCGAGAACCGCTGGGCGTAGATCTCAGCGGCGCGAGCCAGCAGGGTGCGGGTGAGCGCGCGGGGATGGCGGTCGGCGAGCACATTGGTCTCGCCCATCTGGCGCAGGTCGGCCATCAGCCGCAGGGGATGCTCGTAGCTGACGTTCACGCGGTCCACGTCGGCCACTGGCAGGGCGAAACCCGCGCGCTGCAACAGGCCCGCCGCGTCGCGGCTGTCGGCGAAGGGCGAGACGCGGCTGCCGACGCCGCCGAGGATCTCGCTCTCCGCGTCGGTCAGGGCCTGGCGCAGTTCGGTGAGGGTCGAGCCGCCGAGGAAGGCGCCCAGGAACAGGCCATCGGGTTTCAGGGCGCGGCGGATCTGCACCAGCGCGCCGACCACGTCGTTGGTCCAATGCAGGCCGAGCGTCGAGACGATCAGGTCCAGGCTGGCCAGCGCGAAGGGCAGGCGCTCCTCGTCCAGCACCAGGCGCGGGCCGTCCCGGCCGCTCAGCATGGCGGCGGAGAGGTCCGTCTCGACCAGCAGGCCCACGCGGCTGGCGGCCTCGGTTTCGGCGAGCGCTTCGGCAAAGGCGCCCTTGCGCGCCGAAAGGTCGACGGCTCGCGGGAAGTCCCGCATGATCCCTTCCAGGCGCTCGACAAGGTCGAGGGCGGCGCGGCGCTGCAGGAAGTCAGCGGCCGTAAAGCCGCTCGCGGCGCGGTCCAGGCGCTTGGCGTGCAAGGCGCGGTCGAAGAGGCGAGGGGGAGCGGACATTTGAGCGCGGAAGATGGCCTCTTCCGATCCTATTTGAAACCGGGCCCGCGCGCCCGGGCGATGTGGCGTGGAACCCTCGATCTGATTTTCCCGCCGCAGGCGCTGGATGGCGGCGCCGCGCAGGCGGGTGGGCTGTCGGCGGCCGCCTGGAGCCGCATCCAGTTCCTTGACGGCCCGGTCTGTGACGGTTGCGGCGTCCCGTTCGAGTTCGACATCGGCTCGCGCTGCGCCCAGTGCCTGGCCAAGCCCCGCGCCTTCGATGCGGCCCGCGCGGCCTGCCTCTACGACGAGCACTCCCGCGAGCCGATCCTGAAGCTGAAGCATGCCGACCGCGCCGACCTGGCCCCGCTGTTCGCCCGCTGGCTCAGCCGCGCCGCGCGCGAGCTGATCGAGGACGCCGACGCCATCGCGCCGGTGCCGCTGCACCCGTCGCGCCTGCTCAGCCGCCGCTACAATCAGGCCGCCGAGATCGCCCGGCCGCTCTGCCGCCTGACCGGCGTTCCCTACCTGCCCGACGCCCTGGTCCGCCGCCGCGCCACCGGCACGCAAGGCGGCAAGTCGGGCGTGGGCCGCAAGCGCAACGTCGCCGGCGCCTTCGAGGTCCCGGCCCGCCGCGCGGCCCGCGTGGCCGGCAAGCGCATCCTGCTGATCGACGACGTGATGACCACCGGCGCGACCGCCGAGGGCTGCGCGCGGGCGCTCAAGGCCGCCGGCGCGGTGCGTGTGGATGTCGCGGTGGTGGCCCGGGTGAAAGAAATGAGCCGAGTCACCATATGAAGGTTCTGAGACGGTTGTTACGTTAGAGGCCCCTTTCCCCCAAAGAGCCCATGTCCCACGTCACCATCTACACCAAGCCCTACTGCCCCTACTGCGTGCGCGCGGTGGAGCTCCTGGAGCGCAAGGGCGTCGAGTTCACCGAGATCGAGGCGGCCTACGACCCGGCCAAGCGCCAGGAGATGGTCCAGCGCTCCGGCGGCCGCATGACCTTCCCGCAGATCTTCGTCGGTGAGCGCCACATCGGCGGCTGCGACGAGATGGTGGCGCTGGAACGCGCCGGCGAACTCGATCCGTTGCTGCAGGCGGCGGCGTAAGGATCATCCCTCCCCGTTCCGGGGAGGGTGGCGAGCGAAGCGAGACGGGTGGGCCAGTGCGGGCCAGCGCGCTGACTCGGCAATCCGACCTACACTTCCCCACCCGTCTCGCGCCTCGCGGCGCGATCCACCCTCCCCGGAACGGGGAGGGATGATATGAGGACCCCATGAAGGTCGCCCTGATCCAAACCCGCACGCCGGCCACGCCTGAAGCCGGCCTCGCCCATGTGCTGCCCCTCCTCCGCGAGGCCGCGGCGGCGGGCGCAAAGTTCATCGCCACGCCGGAGGGAACCAACGTCCTGCAGAAGGACCGCGAGCTCCTGCTGCCGATGCTGAAGAGCGAGCAGGAGGACGTCGTCGTCACCGGTCTGCGCGCGGCGGCCAAGGACCTCGGCGTCTGGGTGCTGATCGGCTCGGCGCTGGTGAAACGCGAAGACGGCAAGGCGGCCAACCGCTCGCTCTTGATCTCGCCCGACGGCGCGATCACCGCGGCCTACGACAAGCTGCACATGTTCGACGTCGACCTGCCGACCGGCGAAACAGCGCGGGAGTCGGCGACCTATGAGCCGGGCGCCCAGGCGGTGACGGCGCGAGCCGGCGAGCTGAAGCTCGGCATGACCGTCTGCTACGACCTGCGTTTTCCCGCGCTCTACCGGGCGCTGGCGCTGGCCGGGGCCGAGGTGATGACCATTCCGGCGGCCTTCACCCGTCCCACCGGCGCGGCGCACTGGGAGGTGCTGATGCGGGCCCGGGCCATCGAGAGCGGCGCCTTTGTCCTGGCCCCGGCCCAAGGCGGGCGGCACGAGGACGGGCGCGGCACCTGGGGCCATTCGATCGCGGTGGCGCCATGGGGCGAGGTCATAGCCCAATTGGATCATGACGAGCCCGGCGTGCTCATGGCGGACCTCGACCTGGAGGCCGCCGCCAAGGCCCGCGCGGCGATCCCCAACCTGGTCAACGCCCGGCCGTTCGCCGATCCGAAACAGCTCTGAGATGATCCGCTACGCCCTCACCTGCGACCGCGAGCACGAGTTCGAGGGCTGGTTCGCCGCCTCGGCGGACTTCGACGACCAGCAGGCGCGCGGCCTGGTGGACTGCCCGGTCTGCGCGTCAAAAGGCGTACGCAAGGCGATCATGGCGCCGGCCGTGGCCGGGACGAAGCGCCGCTCGCAGGATCAGAGCCCAGCCCAGAACCATCAGATGATGATGGAAGCCATGGGCCGCGTCCGCCGCCATGTGGAAGAGAACTTCGACGACGTCGGCGACGCCTTCGCCAGCGAAGCCCGCGCCATCCACGAAGGCCGCTCCGAAGACCGCGGCATCTACGGCCAGGCGACCTCGCAGGAGGTCCGCGATCTGGTGGAGGACGGCGTCCCCATCGCGCCCCTGCCGCCCGAGCCGATGAAGAAGACCCAGCTGAATTAGGCTGCGCCGTTAGACGCGCAGGGCGCCCAGCGCTAGCGTGGGCCGGATCGGGCTTCGGAGGGGTACAGGATGGCGGCGCACCACAAGGGGATGGGTTGGTTGGCGCTGGCCCTGGCGCTTGGCCTTTCCACGGCGGTTCAGGCGCAGCCGCTTGGACATATCACCGGGGTCGGCGGCATCTTCATCAGGAGCAAGGACCCCAAGGCGCTGGCGCGCTGGTACCGCGACGTGCTCGGAATGCCGATCGAGTCCTGGGGCGGCGCGATGTTGAAATACGACGCGGCCGGGCATCCGGGGGAAGTCGTCTGGAACGCCTTTCCCAATGCCACGACCTACATGGCGCCCTCGACGCGGGAGTTCATGATCGACTTCGCGGTCGACGACCTGGACGCCTTTCTGGCGCGGCTGAAGGAGAAGGGCGTGACCGTGCTCGACCGGCAGGCTGATGCGACCGGCGCCTTCGCGTGGATCCTCGATCCGGACGGCACCAAGATCGAACTGCACCAGACAAAGGCCAAATAGCCGGCCGGCGCTTTCGTCAGCCCGGCGACATCCGATTGAGCGCCTGGAAGGCCTGCGTCAGGTGGACGTCGAAGGTCTCCGTCGGATCCTCGAACCAGGCCCGGGCGGCATAGCTGAAGGCGGCCATGCCGACCTGAGCCGCCAGCGCCGCAAGCTTCGCCTCGACGCCGCGCTGCCGCAGCCCGGCGGCCAGCAGGGAGATTAGGGCGGCGGTCTTCGCGTCTGCGCGTTCGCGCAGCGCAGGCGTGGCGGCGATGATCGGCTGCCGCGGCGCGGTGAAGGCGCGGTTTTCCTCCAACAGCGGCCCCACGGATCGCAAGGCCTGGAGCACGATCTCCAGCGGCGGCAGGCCCTGGGCGGCCTCCGCCATGGCTTCGGTCAAGGCCGGGCGCAGCCGGGGGTCCTCCTCGAAGAGCGCCTCGCGCTTGTCGGAGAAGTGCCGGAAGAAAGTCCGCTCGGTGAGGCCGGCCCGCGCGGCGATCTCAGCCGAGGTCGTCGCGTCGTAGCCGTGCTCCTGCACCAGCTCCAGGGCGGCCTGCTGCAGGCGGCGTCGCGCGTCGTCTCCGTTGCGGGGCATGCTGCACTCTAGGCTTATTGTCAGTAACTGTCTCTACGTCTATATGTCAGTGACTGACGAAATCGGAGACCCATCCATGCAACGCATCCAGTACCACCGCTATGGCGGCCCGGAGGTGATGCGGCTGGAGGAGGTCGAAAGGCCGGAGCCCGGCCCGGGACAGGTGCGTGTGCGGGTCAGGGCCGCGAGCGTCAATCCGGCGGACTGGAAGGTCCGGGCGGGCGGCCTGCGGCTGGTGTCCGGCCGGCGCTTTCCGCGCGGGATGGGGCACGATTTCGCCGGCGTCATCGACACGGTCGGGCCAGGGGTCACCACGCGCAAGGTCGGCGACGAGGTGTTCGGCGTCAGCGGCATCCGCGCGGCGGGCGCATTCGCTGACTATCTGCTGATCGGGGAGGATGGGGCCTACCTGAAGCCGTCGTCGATTTCCTTCGAGCTGGCCGCGGCCCTCCCCATGGCCAGCGTGACATCCTGGTCGGCGGTGGTTGACCGCGCCAAGGTGCGCGCCGGCCAGTCGGTGTTCATCGCCGGTTGTCTCGGCGGGTTGGGCCGCGCGGCGGTGCAGCTGGCGCTCATGCGCGGCGCACAGGTCGCCGGCAATTGCAGCGCGCAGGTGCGGGAGGAGGCCCTGGCGCTGGGCGTCAGCGAGGTCGCCGACTACCGCGGCTTCGATCCCTCGGCCTATGCGGGCCGCTTCGATCTGGTGTTCGATACCGCCGGCGGCCTGGGACTGAGGTCCTGCGCCGAGATGCTGAAGCCCGGCGGAATCGCGGTCCACGCCGTGCCTTCGCCGCGCATCATCCTGACGAGCCTCGTCTCGGCCCGGCACGCACTCGCCTCCGGCATGCCGAACGCCGGGCGGATGACCGGCATCGCGGCCGCGGCCGAGCAGGCCCATTTCGCGCCGAAAATCGGCCGGGTCGTTTCGCTGGCCGAAGCGCTTCCCGCGCTGATCGAACTTGAGACGACGGGCCTGCCGAAAGCCAAGCTGGTGATCGTCCCCACACCGTGAGGCCCTCCTACCGCGGCCGCCGGAAGAACAGGACGTAGCCATCAGCGTGATCCTGTTTGTTCATACGCCGCGAGCATAGTTCCCCGGCGCGCATCCCTTGTGTGACCTATGCGCCACACTACATCCGGTTGGCCCGGACCGTGCTTGATGAGGCGGTCCTGGAAATTCGCCTATCCAAGGGGACCTGATGAATATCGACGTCTATTCCGACCGCGCCAAACAGGCGATCCAGTCGGCGCAGAGCCTGGCGCTCGCCCGTGGCCACCAGCAGCTCGCGCCTGAGCACCTGCTGAAGGTGCTGCTGGAAGAAAAGGACGGGCTTTCCCGCGCGCTGATCCAGAGCGCCGGCGGGCGGCCCGACGAGGCGGACAAGGCCACCGACACCCTGCTGGGCAAGCTGCCCAAGGTCGAGGGCGGCTCCGGCCAGCTCTACATGAAGCCCGAGACGGCGCGGCTGTTCGCCGGCGCTGAGCTGGGCGCCAAGTCCGCGGGCGACGCCTTCGTCACGACCGAGCGCCTGCTGATCGCCATCTCCAAGGATGGCGGCGACGCGGCCGATGTCCTGAAAGCCGCCGGCGCCTCGACCAAGGCCTTGGAGGCCGCCGCGGCCGATGTGCGCAAGGGCAAGACTGCCGATAGCGCGTCCGCCGAAGAGGGCTACGACGCGCTCAAGCGCTACGCCCGCGACCTCACCCAGGCCGCCCGCGACGGCAAGCTCGACCCCGTCATCGGCCGCGACGAGGAGATCCGCCGCACCATCCAGGTCCTGTCGCGCCGTACCAAGAACAACCCCGTGCTGATCGGCGAGCCCGGCGTCGGCAAGACCGCCATCGTCGAAGGCCTGGCGCTGCGCATCGTCAACGGTGACGTGCCGGAAAGCCTCAAGGACAAGAAGCTGCTGTCGCTGGACATGGGCAGCCTGATCGCCGGCGCGAAATACCGCGGCGAGTTCGAGGAGCGGCTGAAGGCCGTGCTCAACGAGGTCACCGCCGCCGAGGGCTCGATCATCCTGTTCATCGACGAGATGCACACCCTGGTCGGCGCCGGGAAATCCGAAGGCGCCATGGACGCCTCCAACCTGCTCAAACCCGCACTGGCCCGGGGCGAACTGCATTGCGTGGGCGCCACCACGCTCGATGAGTACCGCAAGAACGTGGAGAAGGACGCCGCCCTGGCGCGCCGCTTCCAGCCGGTGTTCGTGAGCGAGCCCACGGTCGAGGACACCATCTCGATCCTGCGCGGCCTGAAGGAGAAGTACGAGCTGCACCACGGGGTGCGGATCAGCGACAGCGCCATCGTCGCCGCCGCGACGCTCTCCAACCGCTACATCGCCGACCGCTTCCTGCCGGACAAGGCCATCGACCTGATGGACGAGGCGGGGAGCCGGGTGCGCATGGCCGTGGACTCCAAGCCCGAGGAACTGGACGAGATCGACCGGCGCGTCGTGCAGCTGAAGATCGAGCGCGAGGCCCTGACCAAGGAAACCGACGCCGCCTCCAAGGCCCGACTGGAAAAGCTCGAGGACGAGCTGATCGATCTCGAGGCGCAATCCGAGGACATGACCGCCAAGTGGCGCTCCGAGAAGGAGAAGGTCTCGCTCGCCGCCCAGACCCGCGAGGCGCTCGAACGCCTGCGCGCCGAACTGATCGCGGTCCAGCGCAGCGGCCAGCTGCAGCGCGCCTCGGAGATCGCCTACGGCGAAATCCCCACGCTCGAAAAGCGCCTGGCCGAGGAAGAGGCCAAGGCCGACCAGGACGCCGTCTCGCCGGAAGTCGTCGACGCCGAGCAGATCGCCGCGGTGGTCTCCCGCTGGACCGGCGTCCCGGTGGAAAAGATGCTGGAGGGCGAGCGCGAGAAGCTGCTCTCCATGGAGGACGCCCTGCGCGCCCGCGTGGTCGGCCAGGAGGAAGCCCTGCTGGCGGTCTCCGACGCCGTGCGCCGGGCCCGCGCCGGCCTGCAGGACCCCAACCGGCCGATCGGCTCGTTCCTGTTCCTGGGCCCCACGGGCGTCGGCAAGACAGAGCTCACCAAGGCGCTGGCCGAATTCATGTTCGCCGACGAGCACGCGATCACCCGCCTCGACATGAGCGAATACATGGAAAAGCACTCGGTCAGCCGGATGATCGGCGCGCCTCCCGGCTACGTCGGCTACGACGAAGGCGGGGCGCTGACCGAGGCCGTACGGCGCAGGCCCTATCAGGTGCTGCTCTTCGACGAGGTCGAGAAGGCCCACCCCGACGTCTTCAACGTGCTGCTGCAGGTGCTGGACGATGGCCGCCTGACCGACGGCCAGGGCCGCACGGTCGACTTCCGCAACACCCTGATCGTCATGACCTCCAACATGGGCTCGGAATTCCTGGCCACCCTGGAGGAGGGCGAGGACGTCGAGGACGCCCGGCCCTCGGTGATGAACGTGGTGCGCCAGCACTTCCGGCCCGAGTTCATGAACCGCATCGACGAAATCATCCTCTTCAAGCGGCTGGGCCGCGGCGAGATGGACGGCATCGTCAAGATTCAGCTGCAGCGCGTCGAAAAGCTGCTGGGCGACCGGCGGATGTCGATCGCGCTGGACAGCTCAGCCACCCATTGGCTGGCCGAGCGCGGCTACGACCCGGTCTATGGCGCGCGACCGCTGAAGCGGGTGATCCAGAAGGAGCTGATCGATCCGATCGCCCGGCAACTGCTCGCCGGTGACCTGGAGGACGGGGCGGTGATCGATGTCTCCGCGGCCGCAGACGGCCTGATCATCGGCCGGGCCAAGGTGCACTAGCCGTGGCTAGAGCTCGAAGGTGATGACCTTGCCGCCCTTGGTGACCACCCGGCGCATCATCGCCAGGTTCGGGCCGGTCTGACCGGCGGCGGGCTTGGCGAGCGTCACGAGGTACCAGGCGCCGTCGGCCAGGCCCGGGAAGACGAAGTGGTCGGTCGCGTCGCACTTGGCGCGCTTCACGTAAGGGTCGGAGTCGCCGGGCGGCGCCAGGTTCTGGCGGCTGCGCACGTCGTCGGCCGGCAGCGCGGCGCGCTGGTCGGACTTGTAGAGCGCCAGCATCCGGCGCCGCGACCAGGGCGTCTCTGGCGTCGCTACTACGGTGAGGCCGTTGCAGGTGTAGCGGACGGGTCCCGGCGCGTGGCTAAGCGTCCCCGACAGCGTGTTCTTGCCGGGCGCCTGCGACCAGGCGAAGTCGCCGGCGCGGAAGGCGCCGTCGTCGAGCACCGGCGGCGGAGCCTCAGTCATCCTTCCTGGCGGCGGCGGCCCGAGGGACGGGGCGCAGGCGGCAAGCGCGCCCAGGAGGGCGCCAATGAGCAGGGGAGCGGCGAACGAGCGAACGCGGTCGGCCATGGCGCGCAGCTTATAGGCTATTGCGGCGAAATCGCGCCAGAGGCGGCGGCCAGCGTCGAAAATCGACCGTTTCAGACCTTGGCGATGGCCAGCAGCAACAGGCAGGTCAGCAGAACCAGCGACCAGAACACCGTGGCGGTCCAGACGATCAAGGTCTTCAGGATCGCGCCGAGGATCGATGACCCATAGGCCCCGCGCAGGGTCTGGAAGAGGTTGATCGGCGTCCAGATGGCCACCAGGCCGAACCAATAGGGCATCGCCGCCCCGGGCAGCATCAGGCCCGCCGCGTTGGTCAGGAAGGTGAAGGACAAGAGGTTCATCGCCACCAGCAGGTGGTCATAGAGGAACACGTCTTTCCGCCGGCGGTAGACCAGCGCCAGGCTCAAGCCGACGATCGGCAGCAGGATCACCGCCAGCCGCTGGGCCCAGCTGAAGACCACCGTCCAGTAGTAGTCCTGATTGGCGATCGCCTTCTTCAAGCCGGGCTTGAACCAGCCGGCCTGGGTTGAGCCCCGCTTGCCCGCCAGCTCGAACGAGGCATCCACCTCAACCTCCGCCGGCAAACCCTGGGCGACGCGATCGGCGCGAGCCAGCGCCTTGGCGTAGTGGGTCTGGGCGTTCTTCACATGGCGGTCGTAGGACGCCTGGACCTTGGCGGGTTTTTCGTCGGGGTCCTTCAGGCTGTCGGCGCGGTCGGTGGCGTAGCCCTTCAGTTCTTCGGCGAGGTCCTTGGCCGCTTCGGTGCGAATCCGGACGACCTCGTTCGCGCGGCCCTGCGGCGTGGCGATCAACGCCTCGTGCGCCGCCTTCTGGCGCTGTTGCGCCAGGGTCTGTTCGTGGGTCGCGTGCTCGGCGGCGAAGATGAAGATCAAGAGCGCCACCAGGAAGGTCCGGAACGGCGGCACATGGCGCACGATCCGCCCGTCGATGTAGTCGCGCGCCAGGGCGCCAGGCCGGAAGAACAGCGCCGGCACGGTGCGGAAGAGGCGCCCGTCCAGCTCGAAGGTCGTCTCGATCGCCTCCCAGATCAGGTGGCGGATCGAGCGCTTGTGGGTGTCGGCGTTCTGGCCGCAGACGTGGCAGAAGTGGCCCTGCAACTCGGCCCCGCAGTTGTGGCAGGGTCCGGACGGCGGCGGCGCCTTCTTGCGGCGGCGCGCGCTCAGGTGCGGCACGGAATCCGCCACCGCGATTTCAAGCTCTGAGGTCACGTCGATCCCGCCCTGCGCCTCGCTGTAGCGTAGCCCAGCCGGG
This sequence comes from uncultured Alphaproteobacteria bacterium, assembly GCA_903822175.1. Lineage (GTDB taxonomy): Bacteria > Pseudomonadota > Alphaproteobacteria > Caulobacterales > Caulobacteraceae > Phenylobacterium. The sequence continues at coordinate 147,621 of CAIJOB010000015.1, read as the reverse complement.
GCCTAGTCGTCACGGCCCGGCCTGCCGCGCAGCGCCTTGACCCCCGAGCGCTTCGACTTGCCCTCCAGCCGCTTCAGCTTGGACGCATAGGTGGGCCTCGTCTTCTTGCGGGGTTTGGGCCGGTGCGTCGCCTGTTCGATCAGGTCGACCAGCCGCGCGCGGGCATCCTGGCGGTTCATCTCCTGGCTGCGATGGCTCTGGGCGAAGATTACGATCACCCCGTCCTGGTTCATCCGGCTGCCGGCGATCCGCGCCAGCCGCTCCTTGACCTCGCCGGGCAGCGACGGCGAGGCCATGGCGTCGAACCGCAGTTCCACCGCCGAAGACGAGGTGTTGACGTGCTGCCCGCCTGGCCCCGAGGCGCGGACGAACTTCTCGGAGATCTCGTCGTCCTCGATGGACAGGCTGTCGGTGACCGGGATCATGGCCCTGACATGCCACGCTTCGGGCGCTTTCGCGACGTAGCGGTGCGGCTTGCCGAGATTGTGGAGCCAGCCTTGTTCCTGAAGTCCTGCCTCGCCGCCGCCCTGTTGACCGGCGCCCTGCTCACCGCGACCGCCGCCGGCGCGCAACCCACCGGGGCCCATGCCGCCACGGTGGGCCAGGCCGTCGACACCTATCTGGCGCTGCGCGAAGTGGCCTTCTCCACCAAGCCGGAAGACGTCGAGGTGCAGCCGGTCGCCGGCCAGGAGCAGGTCTATGGCGTGATCGTCGAGTACCAGAGCAACGACGCCTTGATCACCGCCGTCGGCTTCGTCTCCGGCGACGCCAGCGTCTACCGCTCGACCGGCGGTGGCGACATCGGCGGCCGGCGCGACCCCGTGGTCGCCGATGCGGCGCGCGCGTTGGTGGGCCTGGCGCAGGTACAGCTTTCCGACCTGCCGCGGGCGACGGCCTATCCGACGCCGGAGCCCGGCAATGTGCGCGTCTATCTGCTCACCACCGCGGGCCTGCGCGGCGCCGAGGAGGAGAGGGTCCAGATCTCCGACACCCAGGACCGTCTCGCGGCCCTGTTCGTGGGCGGCCAGAAAATCGTCAGCGCATTTAGGGCCGCCAAGCAGTAACCGGCGGGCCTTTCGCCAAGCTGCGCTGGACGGGCTATGAAGCCGCCATGCGCACGATGCTTTTCAGCCTCGTACTTACCATCCAGACCGCCGCTGGCGGGCCGGACCGGGGAGTCGTGCGCTAAGAGCCTTCAAAAGCCGCAGACCACCCACCCAGCCCCGCCGGATCCGGACGGGGCTTTTTTCTTGGCTCCCGCTCTTCCGAGATCCGGCGTCCCGCCCTTCGGAGACGAGACCATGCCAGAACCCCCTGACCCGATATTGATCCGCGCCATGGAACCGGCGGACCTGCCGGACCTGACCGAGGCCTGGAACCAGCCGCGCGCCTACGCCGGCACGCTGCAACTGCCCTACACCTCGCTCGATGCGCGGCAGAAGCGCTTCGCTGCGACGCCGGCCAGCCTGACGCGGCTGGTCGCGGTAATCGAGGGTAAGGTGATCGGCGCCATCGGCCTGGACCGGTTCGAGAACCGGCGCAGCCATGCGGCGCAGTTCGGGATTGCGGTGCATGACTCCTATGCCGGACGTGGCGCGGGCAGCGCGCTGATCGCCGCGGTTCTGGACCTCGCCGACAACTGGCTGCAGCTGAAGCGGATCGAGATCAGCGCCTACGCGGACAACACCCGCGCCATCGCGCTTTACGAGCGTTTTGGCTTCGAACGCGAGGGCCACTACCGCGCCTACGCCTGGCGCGATGGCGCCTATGTGGACTCCATCGCCATGGCGAGGCTGCGCCTGTGACCGTGCAACCCCCAACTCCACAAGCCTTGACCTTTGAGCAAAAAAACGCTGGAAAGCGCCCGCTTTGCTGCGGCGCCGTTGCGTCGACCCACAGCTTCTTGACCCTCCAGGAGAACAATCATGCGCGTCTACTATGACCGCGACGCCGACCTTTCCCGCATCCTGGACAAGAAGATCGCCATCGTAGGCTATGGATCCCAGGGCCGTGCGCACGCATTGAACCTCAAGGACTCCGGCGTGAAGAACGTCGTGGTCGCACTCAAGCCCGGCTCGGCCACCGCCAAGAAGGTGGAAGCCGATGGCCTGAAGGTGATGAGCGTCGCCGACGCCGCCAAGTGGGCTGATGCGCTGATGGTGCTGGCGCCCGATGAGCTGCAGCGGGACATCTACAAGACCGACATCGCGCCCAACATTCGCGATGGCGCGGCCCTGCTGTTCGCCCATGGCCTCAACGTCCACTTCAACCTGATCGAGCCGGCGCCCGGCATCGACGTGCTGATGATCGCGCCCAAGGGCCCTGGCCATACGGTGCGCGGCGAGTACCAGAAGGGCGGCGGCGTGCCCTGCCTGATCGCCATCCACCAGAACCCCACGGGCAATGCGCTGGACTTCGGCCTGGCCTATGCGTCGGCCATCGGAGGCGGCCGCTCGGGCGTCATCGAGACCACCTTCCGCGAGGAATGCGAGACCGACCTCTTCGGCGAACAGGCCGTGCTCTGCGGTGGCCTGGTCGAACTGATCCGCGCCGGGTTCGAAACGCTCGTCGAGGCCGGCTACGCGCCGGAGATGGCCTATTTCGAGTGCCTGCACGAGGTGAAGCTGATCGTCGACCTGATCTACGAAGGCGGCATCGCCAACATGAACTACTCGATCTCCAACACCGCAGAGTACGGGGAATATGTGACCGGCCCGCGCATCGTGACGCCGGAAACCAAGGCCGAGATGAAGCGCGTGCTGGAAGATATCCAGTCCGGCCGCTTCGTCCGCGACTTCATGCAGGAAAACGCGGTCGGGGCGCCCAGCTTCAAGGCCACCCGCCGTCGAGGCTCCGAGCACCAGATCGAGGAAGTCGGCGCCCGCCTGCGCGCCATGATGCCCTGGATCACCAAGAACAAGCTGGTGGATACGGCGCGGAATTAGGCGCGAAGCGGACTCATCCCGGCGCAGGCCGGGATTCAGACAACCGAACGGCCCGGGCGCAAGCCCGGGCCGTTTTGGTTTGGCCGATTGCCAAACGCTCCAGGCCAACCGAAAGCTTGGCGCTGGTTTTCCGGGGGGTTCGTCCGTGCGCTTCACATCTCTGCTCGCCTTCGCGGCCGCCGGCCTGCTCAGCCAACCGGCCGCAGCGCTGGCCCAGGCCGCGCCGCACATCCTGCAGCAGCCGGCGATCAGCCATGACCTGATCGCCTTCAGCTACGCGGGCGACATCTGGACCGTGCCGCGGGCTGGCGGGAAGGCGACACGGATCACCATCGGGGTGGGCGTCGAGAGCGCGCCGATCTTCTCGCCGGACGGTCGGACGCTGGCCTTCACCGGCGACTATGACGGCAACACCGACGTCTTCACCGTGCCGGCGGCCGGCGGGGTGCCGCACCGGGTGACCTACCATCCGGCGGTCGACAGCGCGGTCGGCTGGTCGGCGGACGGCAAGAAGATCCTGTTCCGCTCCAACCGCAGCGCCGCCAGCCGCTACACCCAAATCTTCGAAGTGGCCGCCGACGGCGGGCCCGCGACGGCGCTCCCGCTTCCGATGGCCTATTCGGGGACCCTGTCGCCGGACGGGGCGAAGATCGCCTACAACCCGATGCCGCCGGCCTTCTCGTTCAGCTTCACGGCCTATGTCTCTTGGGGGAACTACCGCGGCGGCCAGGCGAGCACGATCAAGATCACCACGCTGTCGGGTCTGGACACCATCGAGGTCCCGCATGAGGCCGCCGCCGACCTGTCGCCGGTCTGGGCGCGGGGCAAGCTCTACTTCCTGTCGGCGCGCGGCGGGCCAATGTCGGTCTACAGCTATGACCCGGCCAGCAAGGCCGTGGCGCTGGTCTACAAAAATACCGGCCCCGAGATCCGCTCGCTCTCCAGCGACGGCCAGAGCCTGATCTTCGACCGCCTGGGCGAGCTCTACACCCTGGAGCCGGGCGCAGAGCCGAAGCAGCTCAGCGTCGACGTCACCGGCGACATGCCCGACGTCCGTGACCGCATCCGCCGGGTCGGCGACGAGGTGGTCAATGTCGCGGTCTCGCCCACCGGCCTTCGCGCCGTGGTCGAGGCGCACGGCGAAATCCTCACCTTGCCGGTCAAGAAGGGCCCGGTGCGCAACCTGACCAATACGCCGGGCGTCATGGAGCGCGAGCCGTCGTGGAGCCCCGACGGCCAGTCCATCGCCTTCTTCTCCGACTCCGGAGGCCTCTACGCCCTGCACGTCGTCGCCCAGACCGGCGAGGGCAAGGCCAAGGCCTACCCGTTGTCGAACGAGCCGACCTACTATTTCCACCCGGTCTGGTCGCCGGACTCCAAGAAGATCGCCTTCTTCGACAACCGGCTGCGCTCGCAGGTGCTGGACCTCACCACCGGCAAGGTCACCCAGCTGGGCGAGGCCGACGCCTGGGGCGGCTTCACCGACCAGACCCACGGGATGAGCTGGTCGCCGGACAGCAAATGGCTGGCCTGGGTGCGCTACATGCCCAACCACCTGCACGGGGTGATGTTGTTTTCCACCGCGACGGGGACCTCGATCCCGGTCACCGACCCGATGGGCGACGCCCGCGATCCGGCCTTCGACCGCAACGGCAAGTACCTCTACTTCCTGGCCAGCAACAACGCCGGCATGGCGCAGCACCAACTCGACATGTCGAGCGACCTCTACCGCCCGACGCGCGCGGTCTACGCGATCGCCCTGGCGGCCACGACCGCCTCGCCGGTGGCGCCGGAGAGCGACGACGAGAAGTCGGTCACCGAGGCCCGCGAGACCGCCAAGGAAAACGCCGACAAGACGCCGGCCGGTCAGGCCGGAGAAGCCAAGGCTGACGCCAAGGCCAAGCCCGCCGCGCCACCGGCCCCGCCCGCGCCCAAGGCGACCGTGGTCGATCTGCCCGGCCTCAGCCTCCAAGCCATCGCCGCGCGCACCATCGCCATGCCGATCCCGGCCGGGCCGCTCACCGGCCTGCAGACCGGGAAGCCCGGGACGCTGTATTTCCTGACCGATCCGGGGGCTGCCGACCCCAACGCCACCGGCCCCGACGGGACGCTGAAGCGGTTCACGCTGGAGGACCGCAAGGTCGAGACCGTGGCCGAGCACCTGGCCGACTACCAGATCACCGCCGATGGCGAAAAGGTGCTGCTGGCCGAGGTGAAGCCACCCTCGCCGGACGGTGGCGGCGGGCCGCCGCATCCGCACTATTCGATCGTGCCGGCCGCGCCCAAACCCGGCGGCGGGGCGAAGGGCGAGGACACCGCGTTAGCCTTCGACGGCCTGCAGGTGCGCGTCGATCCGCCCGCCGAGTGGGCGCAGATGTACCACGAGATCTGGCGCATCGAGCGGGCGAGCTTCTACGACCCGAACTTCCATGGCTACGACACCGTCGCCGCCGAAAAGCGTCTCGCGCCCTATGTGGCGGCGGTGCAGTCGCGCTCCGACCTCAACTACATCTTCCAGGAAATGCTGACCGGCTTCTCGGTCGGCCACCTGCGTGGCTCCGGCGGCGATATTCCGGCGGCGCAGAAGGTGGCGGGCGGGCTGCTCGGCGCCGACTATAGGATCGAAGGCGGCAAGTGGTGCATCGCCAAGATCTATACCGGCGGCTCCTGGTCGCCGGAGGCCAAGGCGCCCTTGGCCCAGCCGGGGCTGAACATCCACGAAGGCGACTGCATCACCGCCATCAACGGCCAGGCGGTGACCGCGGCCATGGATATCCAGCAGCCGCTGGAAGGCACGGTCGGCAAGGCGGTGAGCCTGAGCCTAACCAGCGCGTCCGGTCCCGCGCGCGACGTCACCGTCCTGCCGATCGCCAGCGAGGCGCGCCTGCGCAACCTCGACTGGATCGACGGCAACCGGCGCAAGGTCGACCAGCTCTCCGGCGGCAAGCTCGCCTACGTCTACCTGCCCGACACCGGCGGCGGCGGCTTCACCAGCTTCAACCGCTACTACTTCGCCCAGAGCGACAAGCAGGGCGTGGTGGTCGACGAGCGGTTCAACGGCGGCGGCCAGATGGCCGACTACATCATCGAGGTCCTGAGCCGCCACCTGCAGGGTTATTGGCAGCCGCGTTATGGCGCCATCGAGCGCACGCCGGCGGCGTCGATCCTTGGGCCCAAAGTGATGATCGCCAACGAGGCCTCCGGCTCCGGCGGCGACGCGCTCCCCTGGATGTTCAAGGCCAACAAGCTGGGGCCCCTGGTCGGCAAGCGCACCTGGGGCGGCCTCGTCGGCATCAGCCAGATGCCGCCCTTGATGGACGGCGGCCAGGTGACTTCGCCCGACGTGGGCTTCTTCTCGCCGTCCGGGACCTGGGACGTGGAGAACCACGGCGTCGACCCCGACGTGCCGGTGGAGCAGGACCCCAAGGCGGTCGCCGCGGGCCACGACCCGCAGCTGGAGACCGCGGTGGCGCTGGCGATGCAGAAGCTCGGCCCCGCGCCGACGCCGCCACGGCCGCCGTTCCCGGTCTATCCACTGAAGAAGTAACGATGCGGTGAGGCGGGCCCTTCCGGCCGTCGTGCGTGATAAGGATGACGCCTCTGGGGAGTGGTTTTAGCCACGGTCCCCAGGCCGTTGGCTGAGCCATGACCCCGGATCACAGGACCCGGGAGGTCACGCATGGCGCCTGAAGCAAACGTCGAAAAGCCCGCCGATCATCACATCGAAAACCCCTTCGAATACGTCGCTGAAAAGCTCAGCTGGGCGTTCTCGGACGGGGCGCGAACCTTTCGCTTCGACCCGGCTCGGCACGCCGGTCAGGCGGTCCCGGTGGCGCGCAAGCTGACGGTCGCCGACCTGCGCGAGGCGCTCCGGAAAGGCGCTGACGATGTGGGTGCGACCCGCGACGACATCCTGTTCATCGGCCTGATCTATCCGGTCGCCGGCCTGATGCTGGCCCGGCTGATGTTCAGCTACGACCTGTTGCCGCTGGTCTTCCCGCTGGCCTCGGGCTTCGCGCTGATCGGCCCCTTCGCCGCGGTCGGCCTCTACGAGATGAGCAAGCGCCGCGAGGAGGGCCTGAAGGTCAGCTGGTTCGACGCCTTCGAGGTGGTCAATTCACGCGCCTGGGGCTCGATCCTGGGCCTGGGCTTCGTGCTGCTGGCCTTGTTCAGTCTGTGGCTGGCGGTGTCCTGGGAGATCTATCTGGCGACGCTGGGCGGCGCCGCGCCGCAGACCTTCGCCGGCTTCGAGCAGAGCGTCTTCCAGACCGCCGGCGGCTGGAGCCTGATCGCCGCGGGCGTCGGCGTCGGCTTCTTGTTCGCCATCGCGGCCTTCGCCGTGGGCGTGGTGTCGTTCCCGCTGCTGCTCGACCGCGACGTCGGCATGGTGACCGCGGTCAGGACCTCGTTCCGCGTGGTCGCGGCGAACCCCGGCGTGATGGCGCTGTGGGGCGCGATCGTCGCCGGGGCCCTGGTGCTGGGGTCGATCCCGGCCCTGGTCGGCCTGATCTTCGTCATGCCGATGCTGGGCCACGCAACCTGGCATCTCTACCGCAAGGCAGTTGGCTAGGCGCCTCTACCGCAAGGCGGTCGGGTAGAAGCCTAGTCGTCGATCTCGCGTTTGGACCTCGTCCGGATGCGAGCGGCCTTGTTGATCGCCGCCCAGCGTTTCCGTTCGGCCGAAGCGGCGATGGGATCTTCCTTGCGCACGGTGTGAGCGACTTCCCGCTGCAGCTTCTGGAAGCTGTGCCAGCGCTCCGGGTCCAAGGTCCCGGCTTCCACCGCCGCGCGGACCGCGCAGCCCGGTTCCTTATCGTGGGCGCAGTCGCGGAAGCGGCACCCCTGCGCGATCTCCTCCACCTGGGCGGTGGTCTCGGCGAAGGCCGCCGCCACCCCGGCTTCGGAGTCCCACAGCGCCAACTCCCGCATCCCCGGCGTATCGAGGATCAGGGCGCCGGACGGGAGCAGGATCAGCTCGCGGTGGGTGGTGGTGTGGCGGCCATGGGCGTCGTCCTCGCGGATCTCCTTGGTGGCCATCTTTTCCACGCCCGCCAGCGCATTGACGAGGGTCGACTTGCCCACGCCCGACGACCCCAGCAGGACGGCCGTCTTGCCCGGCGCCAGCAGGGCCGAGAGCTCGGTGAGCCCCTGGCCGGTGCGGACCGAGACCGCCAACACCGGCACGCCGAACGCGATCTCCCGCACGCTCTCGATCAAGGGCTCGGGATCGTCGCAGGCGTCGGCCTTGGTCAGCAGGATCACCGGCGTGGCGCCGCTCTCATAGGCGGTGGCCAGGTAACGCTCCAACCGGCGCAGGTTGAGGTCGGCGTTGAGGGAGGCGGAGAGCAGCGCCATGTCGACGTTGGCGGCCACCACCTGCAGGTCCTTGGCCGTGCCCGCCGCCATCCGCGTGAAGGCCGTCGCGCGCGGCAGGACCTGGACGATCACCGCGGTGTCGCCCTTCATCTCCACCGCCACCCAGTCGCCTGTGACCGGATAGCCGCCTTCCGCCGCCTCGTGGCGGAACAGGCCGGAGATGCGCCCCTCTGTCTCGCCGGCGTCGGTGACGAGGCGGTAGAGGTTGCGCTGCTGGACGATGACGCGGGCGGGGACGAGCCCTTGCGCCGCATAGGGTTCGAAGTCGTGCTGAAGCTTTTCGGTCCAGCCATATTGGCTGATCCCTAAGGGCGTGAGCCGGTTCTGAGTGTTCAATTCCAGGGTTTCCTTGTGGGTCATGAGCCGTTCAGGCGTCGACCGCGGAAATCCCGTCTCTTGCAGAGAGGATCGGCTGCCTCAGGCAACCCGCACGGCGACGCGTCGAAGGGCGGCGGCAATGGGTTTCATCACGAAGGCTCCTCCTTGAGGGGTTGGCGTCGGTGCGAGGCGGACCTTGGCGGCAAGGCCATCGCGCGTCAAGGATAGCGCCGGGTCAGGCGTGGGGAGCTTTCGATGGCGGGTGGCGGCGTGAAGGACGATCCTTGGACCCTGACGACGCCGTCGGGCGGCTCGGAATTCCAGGCCTGGCGCGATGAGGGCCTAGATCCGCCGGCCCTGGTGGTGCAGGTGGGCAAGACCCAGCTGCGCTATGCGCTCAACGCCATCGAAGATCTGCACGTTATGCTGAAGACCGCCGGCGACTGGGTCCCGCTCGGCGGCGCCGACGAGCAGAAGCCGGCGGCGGACGGCACGGTCGAGGCCTGGGGCCGTTCAGCCACCAATCCGGTGGGCGGCTGGTACGGCCTGAAGAAGGGCCTGCGCGGTCGCTTCGGGGTCTATGTGCCGCCGGTGCTGGAGGTCCTGGGCCTGGCCGAGGTGGAAAAGCTGCCGCGCAACAACCGCATGCGGGCGCTCTGACCATGGCCGAGACGCCCGCCGTCGTCATGAACGAGGCGACCAGCCGCTTCGAGGCCTATCTGGATGGTGAGACGGCGTTTGCCGAATATGTGCTGCACGACGGCGCGATCGTCCTGCCGCACACCGTGGTGCCGCCGGCCTTCGAAGGGCGCGGCGTCGGCTCGGCGCTCGCCAAAACAGCCCTGGGCTACGCCCGCGAGCACGGCCTGGCGGTGAAGCCGAAATGCCCGTTCATCGCCGGCTACATCCAGAAGCACCCGGAGTGGGCCGATATCGTCGACCCGAAATACCGCGAACGGCTGGGGCTCTAGGCCATGCGAGCTCTGGCCCCTTTACTGGTCTTCGTGACGGCCCTCCTGGCCGCCGCGGCCCACGCTCAGGCGCCGCTGAAGCGCTCGACGCCGATGATGCTGACCTGGACGCAGGCGCAGCAGCGGCAGTGGTATCCAGCCATGGAGACGGTGTTCGAGACGCGCACGGTCGCGGCCGGTGGCGTTGTCCATCCGTTGCCCAAGGCGACGAAAGCGATCGCGCCGACCTACGAATTCAAGGGCAAGTCCTGGACGGTCGACGGCTACATGGCCGCCAACTCGGTGTCCGGCGTGCTGGTGCTGAAGGACGGCAAGGTGCTGCTCGAACGCTACGGCCTGGGCCGCACGCCGCAGGACCGCTGGACCTCGTTCTCGGTCGCCAAGTCGATCACCTCGACCCTGGCCGGCGCCGCCATCCGCGACGGGAAGCTGAAGCTCACAGACCCCGTCACAACCTACCTGCCGGAGCTGAAGGGCAGCGCCTACGAGGGCGTCAGCGTGCGCGACCTGATGACCATGAGCTCCGGTGTCGCCTGGAACGAGGACTACAACGATCCGAAGTCCGACATCGCTCAGGCGGGCGTGATGCTGGAGCCGGGCGTCGATCCCTACGTCAGCTACGTGAAGCGGCTGGGCCGCGCCCACCCGGCGGGAACCACCTGGCACTACAACACCTCCGAGACCAACCTGATGGGCATCGTGGTGGCGCGCGCGGCGGGCAAGCCGCTGGCCGCCTACCTCTCGGAGAAGATCTGGAAGCCCTACGGCATGGAGCGCGACGCGGTCTGGATGGTCGATCGCGGCGGGCTGGAGCTGGGCGGCTGCTGCATCTCCATGACGCTGCGCGACTACGGCCGGGTGGGACAGTTCATGCTCGACGGCGGGATGGCGGGCGGCAAGCCGGTGCTGCCGGACGGCTGGGTCGGCGAGGCGACGAAGGTGCAGATCGCCAACGGGCTCACCGGCTACGGGTATTTCTGGTGGATCGGACCGGAGGCGTTCGAGGCTGAGGGCATCTACGGTCAGTCGATCCGGGTCTATCCGAAGGATCGGCTGGTGGTGGTGATCAACTCGGCCTGGAAGCGGGCGGACGATGACGCCGATTGGGGGGCGATGCAGGCCTTCCAGAAGGCGGTGCGGCTGGCGGCGAAGGCCGCGCCGTGACGCCCGTCGTCCTGACCGGAAGCCCGTTCGAACGTGGCTACGGGCACGGCGCGGCGTTGCAGGGCCAGATTCGGACTCATGTGGACGCCTGGCTTGGCTCGCTGGCCGATGCGGGCCTTGGAGAGCCCCGGGCCTATGTCGCCGGCCTGCTGGCGGCCACGGACTTCCGCCCGGCGATCGAGCGCCACACGCCGGACCTCTGGCAGGAGGTTCAAGGCGTCGCGGCGGGCTCCGGTCTTCCGCCCGACCTGATCCTCGGCCTGCAGCTGCTGGACGAGGAATGGGCCTACCGCGTCCGCACGGCCGGCGGCGGGGCGCTGTCGAAGTGCAGCAGCCTGGGCATCGTCTCGGCCGACGGACCCACCTGGATCGCCCAGAACATGGACCTCGGCGGCTATACGGACGGCCATCAGGCCTTGCTCGCGCCGGGCCCCGATGGCGGCAAGCCCACTGCCCTGATCTTCTCCGTCGCCGGCATGATCGGCCTGATGGGGGTCAACGCCGCCGGCGTCGGCGTCTGCGTCAATTCCCTGCCGCAACTTCGCTCAGCGCCTGAGGGGCTGCCGGTGGCTTTCGTCCTGCGTAAGCTGCTGCAGGCGAACACGCTGGCTGAGGCGTCCGACCTTGTGCTCACCCTGCCGCACGCCACGAACCAGCATTACCTGATCGCCGAGCCCGGTGCGGCGCGCTCGTTCGAGGCGTCCGCTGAGGGCGTCACCGAATACCACGGCCCGCAGCCGGACCGCGTCTTTCACACCAACCATCCGCTGGCCGCCGAGGGCGCGCCCGAGACCGAGGCGGCGCGGGCCAACTCCGTGGCTCGATTGCGTGCGCTCGAGGCGCGCCTGTGCGTCGGCGCGCCGGGACTGGCGGAGATTCGGGCCGCGCTCTCATCCTGCGACGATCCGGAGAACCCGGTGTGCCGGATCCGCGGCGAGCCCGGCGGCCTCTTCGCCTTCACCACCGGCTCGATGATCTCGGCCCTGGCGCCCTCGCGGATCGAGGCCTGGGTCAGCCCCGGCCCGCCCAGCCGCGCGGGCTATGCGCGGTTTGACCTAGGCTGCGAGGTCAGGCCATGAGCCTCAGCCTCATCGATCGCATCTATGAGTGCTCGTTCTTCCCGGACCTGTGGCCGGGCGTGCTGACCGAGATCGCGCAGATGGGCCGGGCGTCGGGCGGGGTGCTGTTCGCGGCCAATCCCTCCGCCGACATCCTGCGCTGGACCTCGTCGGAGACGGTGCGGCCGGAGATGACCGACTATGTGGCCGACGGCTGGCTGATGAAGGGCGGGCGGCTTGGGCGCACGCTCGCCGCGCAGCACGCGGGTTTCCTCACCGAACTCGACATCTTCACGGACGACGAGCTGGCGGAAGACCCGCTCTATCGTGATTTCCTGCGGCCGAAGGGCTGGGGCTGGTGCGCTGGGACCGCGGTCATGCTGCCGACCAACGACGTGCTGATCATGACCATCGAGCGGCGCCTAGCCGATGGGCCGGTGGAGGCTGAGGCGGTGCAGATGCTGGACGGCCTGCGCCCGCACCTGGGACGCAGCGCGCTGATGGCCGCGCGGCTGCAGATGGAGCGCGCTCAGACGGCCGCGAACACCCTTGGCCTGCTGGGCCTGCCGGCGGTGGTGCTCGACAGCCGCGGGCGGGCGCTGGCGGCCAACCGCCAGATCGAGGACCTGCAAAGCCACGTCCGCTGGCGGGCCAAGGACCAGATGGCGCTGAAGGACCCGGCCGCCGAGCGCCTGCTACAGACCGCGCTCGCCCGCACCGCGGCGGACGACAACCGCGCGGCGCAGTCCTTCGCCGTGCGCGGCGCGGAGGAGGAGGTCTCGATGGTCGCCCACCTCGTCCCGGTGCGCGGCTCGGCCAACGACATCTTCGCCCGCTCCGCCGCCATCCTGATGCTGACGCCGGTGACCCTGCCGCACGCCCCGCCGGTGGAGCTGGTGCAGTCGCTGTTCGACTTGACGGCGGCTGAAGCCGGCGTCGCGAGGAGCCTGGCCGCGGGCGACTCCCTGCAGGACATCGCGGTGACCCGGAAGGTGTCCCACGGCACCGTGCGGACCCAAATGCGTAGCATCCTGGAAAAGACCGGCTGCCACCGGCAGGCCGAAGTGGTGGCGCTGCTCAGTGGCGTGACGGCGGCGCCAGGGGCCGGCTAACTCCAGCCCGCCCAACTACAGCCCGCCTAACTCCAGTCCAGGGCCGCTTCACCCCGCAGGATCGCCTCGGTCTGCGCCGTGTGCTTGCCGCCGTCTCTGTCGTGCAGCACCAAGGGCGGTAGCAGCCGCAGCGGAGCCTTGCCGGTCTTGATGGCGCGCACCAGCACGCGCTTGGCCGGCTGATCGGCGAAGGGCAGGATCGGGCGCACCTGGGCAGACCCCGCCTTGGGCGCCAGCAAGGCGAGAATGTCGGCCAGGCGGTCGGCGCGGTGGATCAGGGTGATGGTCCCGCCCTCCCGCACCGCCTTGGACAGGAAGCCGATCCAGGCCTCCAGCCCGTCATCGGCCATCCAGGCGCCGCGCCGCTCGGCGGCGGGACCCCGCAAGGCGTCCGGATCGTCGAAGAACGGCGGATTGGCCATGGCTGCGTCGAAGACCGGCAGACCCAGGCCTGAGAAACGCAGGGCGACATCGCCGGCCACCGCTTCAACCCGATCCGCCATGCCGTTCAGGGCGATGTTCTCCAGCGCCAGCGCCAGCGCCTTGGGATCGCGTTCGACACCCGTGAACCGCGCGTCCGGCCGCCTGGCCGCCGCCGCCAGTAGCGCGCCGCCGGCCCCACAGCCGGCCTCGATCACCCGCTGGCCGGGTCCCGCATCGCAGGCCGCCGCCAGCAGGGCCGCGTCCAGGCCGGCGCGATAGCCGCGGGCCGGCTGGCGCAGGCGAACCTTGCCGTCCAGGACGCCGTCTTCGGTGGTTTCATCCATCATCCGTGAACTGCGATAACCTGTTCTGACAACGTATAGCGGCGGGTGTGCTTGACCGTGCCCTATCGCGTCACCATTGTCCCTCGCAACGGCGGAGCCTCCCCCTTTTCGTCGTTTCAACGCCGCAAGTTGAGGTGAGTTTGGCCGTCGCCACCCATCCCGCCGTCGCCGAAAAGCCGCCGTCACTGGACGCGCTGCTGACGCTCGCGCGCCCGGACATGGCCGCCGTCGACGCGCTCATCAAGCGGCATATGGATAGTCCTGTGCCGGTGATCCCGGCGCTGGCCGACCACCTGATCGCTGGTTCGGCCAAGCGGCTGCGGCCCCTGCTGACCGTCGCCGCCGCGCGCCTGGCCGGCGCCCGCGACGAGGCGTGCCTGAAGCTCGCCGCCGCCGTCGAGTTCATCCACACCGCCACCCTGCTGCACGACGACGTGGTGGATTCCTCGCAGCTCCGCCGCGGCCGCGTCGCCGCCCACCTGATCTGGGGCGCACCGTCGAGCGTGCTGGTTGGCGACTTCCTGTTCGCCCGCGCCTTCGAGCTGATGGTCGGCGCCGGCTCCATGCCGGCCCTGGAGATCCTGGCGCGCGCCAGCCGGGTGATCGCCGAGGGCGAGGTGCTGCAACTCACCCGCGCCCACGACCTGGACCTCTCCCAGGAGGTCTATCTCGACATCATCAAGGCCAAGACCGCCGAACTGTTCGCCGCCGCCGCTGAATCCGGCGCGGTCAGCGCCGGCGCCTCGCCCGACCGCTGCCGGGCGCTGCGCAAGTACGGCCAGGACCTCGGTATCGCCTTCCAGTTGGTCGACGACGCGCTCGACTATTCCGGCGACAGCGCCGACCTCGGCAAGAATCCCGGCGACGACTTCCGCGAAGGCAAGGCGACGCTGCCGCTTTTGCTGGTCATGGCGCGGTCCGGCCCCGCCGAGCGCGAGTTCTGGATCCGCACGGTCGACCGCAGAGAACAGACCGCCGCCGACTTCGCCCGCACCTGCGAACTGATGCGCGCCACCGGCGCCTTGCAGTCGACCCTCGACCTCGCCGCCGACTACGCGACGAGCGCCAAGGCCGCGCTGGCCGACTTCGGGGCCAACCCCTGGCGCCCGGCCCTGGAAGACCTCGCCGATTTCGCGGTGGCGCGGACGGCCTAGAAGCCACGGCAGCGGCGGCTGTCCGACATAGGAACCCGTCGCGCGTTCGAACGCTCTCCTCGGCCTTGAGGGAGTGCGCCGATGTTTGCAGGTTTGAGACTATCCAGGCTGGGCCTCTTCACCCCGGAGTTCCCCGACGCCGAGGCGCTGCATCTGGGGCTCGCGCACTGGAACCGACGACGGCTCGCGGTCCAGACACCCGGGGCCGACTGGCAGGCTGAACTCTCCGAAAACCAGCGGATGCTGCGGCTCGAGGGCGCCTTCATCGAGGCCTTCCGCGCCCACGTGGCCGAGATGGTCGCGGGCGTCCCCAGCAGCGCCAAGGGCTTCATCGCCTGGTTCGAGAGCCTGAAGGACGCCGGCGCCGGCCAGTGGGACCCGTTGTTCGACTGGCTCGCCACGACCGCCGACCTCGAGCAGATGAAGTGGTTCCTGACACAGGAGGCGGCGGGCGAGGCCGGCTTCGACGACCTGGTCGCCATGACCCAGGTGAAGCTGCCCCCGCGTCCCAAGCTGGAACTGGCCCGCAAATACTGGGACGAGATGGGCCGGGGCTCGGCGGGCGGCATGCACGGACCGATGCTCGACCGCACGGTGGAGGGTCTTGGCCTTCACCCGACCATCGACGGCACGCTCTGGCAGAGCCTTTGCCTGGCCAACACCATGACCGCCTTTGCCACCACGCGGCGCTATGCCTATCAGTCGATCGGGGCGCTGGGCGTGGTCGAACTCACCGCGCCGACCCGCGTGGCGTCCGTCGCCGATGGCCTGAAACGGCTGGGATGCCCGCCTGAACAGCGCAAATACTTCGTGCGCACGCCAATCTGGACGTCGAACACTCCAGGGCCTGGAACGCCGAGGCCCTGACGCCGCTCGTCGAGGACGATCCCGCCTGCGCGCGGTTCATCGCCGAGGGCGCGGTCATGCGCCTCATCTGCGGCGAGCAGTGTTTCGAGACCTATCGGGCGCACCTGTGGGCCCACGCGCACCCGGTGATGTACGCGGCAGAATAGGCCCTTAAGCCTCGGAAAACGGGTGCGGCAGGCGGCCGGACTTGAACAGGATCACCGGGTTCTCGTCGTAGTCGCCGAGTTCGGTGTCAGCGGTGGCCGAGAACGCCACCACGCCTTCACGCAAAGGCGCGAGCCGCTCGGCCTTGCGCCGCGCCTCCTCGGCGTTTTTGCAGCCGACCTGCTGCTCGGGTTTCAGCGACTTGCCGCGCCCGGCGACGTAGCTCTGCAGGATGTAGACGGTTTCACTGGCCATGGCGCACCCACGCGCGCCGCAGCGAGTCCCGTCAATGGTCCGTTCGGCTAGCCCGGCCCGATCATGTCCTCGGGCCGCACCCAGGCGTCGAATTCCTCATTGGTGACGTAGCCGCCGCCGACGGCCTCTTCGCGCAAGGTGGTGCCGTTGGCATGCGCCGTCTTGGCGATCTTGGCGGCCTTGTCGTAGCCGATGTGCTCCTTGAGCGAGGTCACCAGCATCAGGGAGCGTTCGAGGTTGAGCTTGATGTTGTCCTCCCGCGCCTCCGTTCCCACCACCATATTGTCGGTGAACGAGATCGAGGCGTCGGCCATGAGGCGGCAGGACTGCAGGAAATTGTAGGCCATCACCGGGTTGAACACATTGAGCTCGAAGTGACCCTGGCTGCCGGCGAAGGCGATGGCGGTCTGGTTGCCCATGATGTGGGCGCAGACCATGGTCAGGGCTTCGGCCTGGGTCGGGTTGACCTTGCCGGGCATGATCGAGGAGCCGGGCTCGTTCTCTGGCAAAGCCAGTTCGCCGAGCCCTGCGCGGGGTCCGGAACCCAGGAAGCGCAGGTCGTTGGCGATCTTGAACAGGGCGCCGGCCGCGGCGGTCAGCGCCCCGTGGCTGAACACCATGGCGTCGTGGGCGGCCAGCGCCTCGAACTTGTTGGGGGCGGTGACGAAGGGCAGGCGGGTGATCGCCGCGATCCGCTCGGCGACCTTTTCCGCAAACCCGATCGGCGCGGTGAGGCCGGTGCCGACCGCCGTGCCGCCTTGGGCCAGCTCATAGAGACCGTAGAGGGTCTCCTTCAGGCGGCGCACCGACATGGCGATCTGGTGGGAATAGCCCCCGAACTCCTGGCCCAGCGTCAGCGGCGTGGCGTCCTGGGTATGGGTGCGGCCGATCTTGATGATGTGGGCGAACTGCTCGCTCTTGGCCTTCAGGGCGGAATGCAGGTGCTCCAGCGCCGGCATCACGCTGCGGGCCACTTCCTCGGCGCAGGCGATGTGCATGGCCGTCGGATAGGTATCGTTGGACGACTGGCTCATGTTGACGTGGTCGTTGGGGTGGACGGGCTTCTTCGAGCCCATCTCGCCGCCCATCATCTCGATGGCCCGGTTCGAGATCACCTCGTTGGCGTTCATGTTCGACTGGGTGCCCGACCCGGTCTGCCAGACCACCAGCGGGAAATGGTCGTCGAGCTTGCCGTCGATCACCTCCTGGGCGGCGGCGACGATATATTTGGCGATCTCCGGGTCGAGCTTGCCCAGCGCTAGGTTGGCCTCGGCGGCGGCGCGTTTGACGACGCCCAGCGCGCGGACCATCGGAATCGGCTGCTTTTCCCAGCCGATCTTGAAGTTCTGCAGCGACCGCTGCGTCTGTGCGCCCCAATAGCGGTCGGCGGCGACCTCGATGGGGCCGAAGGTGTCGGTCTCGGTGCGGGTGGCGGTCATCGCTTGGTCCCCCCAAGGGCGCTGGCTGCGGCGGCGGGCCCGCCGCTACGGCGGGTCTAGCTCCGCAAAGTAAGCTTCGCAACGGGCCGTGGCGTGCGCCCGGGCGCGCCTATATATGGTTGAGGTCCAGCCTGGAGCCGCGAAAGACCATGCTCGTCGCCACCACCAATGAAATCCCGGGATACAAGACCACCAGCCATATCGGCCTGGTGCGGGGCGTCACCGTCCGCTCGCGCAGCGTCGTGGGTAACTTCGCCGGCGGGATCCAGTCGATCTTCGGCGGCAATCTGACGATCTATACCGAGCTGGCCGAGCACGCCCGGCAGGAGGCGCTGGACCTGATGGTCGACCATGCGCGCCGCGCCGGGGCCGACGCGGTGATCGGCATGCGCTACGACGCCAACGAGATCATGGAAGGCATCACCGAGGTGCTGGCCTATGGCACGGCGGTGAAGGTCGAGCGGCTCTGAGCTGCCCCAAGGAAGCCTTCAGGTGAACGCGGACTGGACCCAGCACGGCAAGGTCCGCGTCCGCGAGGCGGACGGCGTCATGGAGCTGGTAGTCGATGGGCTCACCAGCCAGGCCAAATACTACAAGCCGCTGATCTACGAGTTCTTCCGCAAAGCCTGGCGCGGTTCGAGGCCGGCCTGGGGCGAGTTCAGCGTCGAGATTCAGCTAGAATACGTCGGCGATCCTCCCTGGCTCGACCTCGACAATGTGGCCAAGGCGATCCTCGACGCCATCAAGGGCTACGCCTTCCACGACGACGCCCAGGTGGCCCGCCTCCTGGTCGAGCGGGCGCCCGGCGAGCGGGAACGGGTCGCGGTGACCGTGCGCAAGCTGTCGGGCGCTGAAACGGGCGCGCCGCTTAGCCGGGCGGGAGAGGTCCGCTAGATGATCGAGATACTGAAGACCACCAATCCTGTGCGGCTACACTTCCTCAAGGCCATGCTGGAGGAAGCCGACCTGCATCCGCTCCTGGTGGAGGCGTCCGCCTATCCGGGCGTGCTGGCGAGCCGTCTGCTGGTGCCGGACGACGAGGAGGTCATGGCGCGCCGCGTCATCAACGAGGCCGAGAAGGCTGTCGGCGAGGGATAGGCCAAAACGGCAACGGCCGCGCTCCTGTGGCGGGGGCGCGGCCGCGTCGTCGTTGAACCCAACGGGGGAAAGCTGCGGGGTTCAGCGGTACTGCTGAATACGCGTTGTCCGAAGACCCGCGAGACCGTGGCGATCGATGGACCGTTGCCACGCGAGGAACTCTTCCGAGGTCAGCCGGTAACGCTCCAGCGCATCCTCGAGCGAGAGCAAGCCCCCGCGCACCGCGGCCACAACCTCGGCCTTGCGGCGGATCACCCACCGGCCGGTATCGGCCGGCGGCAAGTCCCTCAGCGTCAACGGCGCGCCCGTGGGGCCGATAACATACGACTCCCCGCGGCTATTCGTGCGCGTCTGCTGTTGCTGCAACATGGCTTTACGCCTTTCCCACCATCACTGTTGATGAGAACAATACGGCACGGCCCCTAACAGCGGCTTAATCGTATTAGTGAATGAACGTCTAATCATTGCTTTCCCCGTGTATTAATTCGGCACAGTGTGATTTTACACTCAGTTAATATGAGTTAAGACTACCGTTACCGGATGATGTTGATCAGCTCGTCGAGCATCGTGTCTGCCGTCGTGATGATCTTGGACGAAGCGGAGTAGGCCTTCTGGGTGGTGATCAGGCCGGTGAACTCCGAGGAAAGGTCGACGGTCGAGGCTTCCAGGCTGGAGGGGTCGATCTTGCCCGCGCCGCCGGTGCCCGCGACCTTCAGGGTCATGGTGCCGGCCTGCAGCGTGCCGCCGTAGGCGTTGCCGCTGATTGCCTGCAGGCCGTCCGAGTTCGGGAAGGTGGCGACCGCCACCTGGGCGATCTTGCGGACCTGGCTGTTGTCGAAGAGCGCCGAGACGACGCCGCTGCCGTCCACCTGGACGCCGACGATGTTGCCGGCGCTGGCGCCGTCCGAGCTCACCGAATTGACGGTCGAGGCGGAGGCCAGCTGGGTCAGCTGGGTCAGATCGACGCTCAGGCTCTGGCCGGCGATGCCGAGGGCTGTCCCCCAGGCCGGCTGTGCGCCGCCGGAGGCCGCCAGGGCGAGCGTGGGCGCAGCGCCCGCGGCGCCGAACAGCGTCGAAGTCGCCAGGTTGATCGAGCCGTCGGTGTTGAAATTCACCAGGCCGGCGGCGATCTGGCCGTTCGGTCCGGCGGTATTCACGTCGCTGGCCGGCACGGCGTAGATTTCCGCGTTCCACTGGTTGGGCGTCGAGGTCTTCTCGAAGGCCAGAGCGAATTTGTGGGTGCCACCCACCGAGTCCACGACGCTGATCTCGATCGGCGGGGCGTCCGGCGCGGTGCCTGAGGCGCCGGCGCTGGAGGCATAGAGCGCCATCGACTTAGTGGCCTTGTTATAGGTGGCCGCCCCGGCGCTGAGCACCGTGGTCTGGTCGAGATTGGCGCTGATGCCGAGCTTGCTGCTCGGTTGCACCGCGGCGCCCAGGTTTTTGACGTTGATCGGGCCGATCTTCGACAGGTCCGACGGGTCGGTGTCGAAGGTGCCGTTGGCCTGCATCGGCCAGCCCTGCAGGTAGAGGCCGGCGTCATTGACCAGGAAGCCGTTGGCGTCCGGCTGGAAGGTGCCGGAGCGGGTGAACTCCGACGCCGGCGCGGTGGACGAGCTGGCGACCACGAAGAAGCCGTCGCCGCTGATCGCCAGGTCCGTTGAGGACGAGGCGCTCTGGATCAGCCCCTGCTGGCTGACGAACTGCTGGTTGTTGCCCTGCACGCCGCCGGCGGAATACTCGCCCTTGACGGCTTGCGAGGTGACCATGGTGGAGAAGTCCACCTGGTTGCGTTTGTAGGCGGTGGTGTTGACGTTGGCGATGTTGTCGGAGATCGCCGCCAGCGCCGAGGAGTTGGCGACCAGGCCCGAAACCCCGGCCAGCAGTGCGGAATTGATGCTCATGGTCTTTGTCCGTTCTTTCCTAGGTTGCCGCCTGCTGCGGGGTCGTTCGGCGCGTTTGCTAGGCCGGAGCGGGAGACGGCGTTTTGCCGTCCGGGTTCATGGGGGTGGCGCGACCGGCTCATGAGCCGGTCGTCGCGCCTGTGGTTGTGGTTGCGGTAGCCTTGTTGACGCTGACGACGCTCGACACCGGCACCGTGGAGCCGTTGACGATGATCGAGGCGGCGCCGTTGTTCTGGGTGACGCCGGTGACGAGGCCCTCGACGTAGCTCGTGGTGTTGAGCGTCGTGCCGCTGCCGTCGGTGGCCGTGACCTGCAGGGTGTAGGTCCCGCCGTTGGCCAGCTGGCTACCGGCCAGGTTCTTGCCGTTCCAGGTGAAACTGTGATCGCCCGAGCTCATGTCGGTCGGCGCCTGGGCGGCGACGACGTTCCCGGCGCTGTCCAGCACCTGGACCTTCAGGTCCGCGGCGCCGGCCGGCAGGGTGTAGACCCACTGAGCCTGGCCGTTGGTCAGATTGGCCGTGGTGCTGGTCGCCTTGACGTTGGTGCCGATCATCGCCACCGCGCCCGAGACGCCGCCGGAGGTGTTGGAGACCACCTGCTGCAGCAGGCTGTTGGTGTTGAGCTGCTGCTCGACGCCGGTCATCTGCACCAGCTGCTGGGTGAACTGGTTGGAATCCAGGGGCGCGGTCGGATCCTGGTTCTTCAGCTGCGTGGTGAGCAGCGTCAGGAAGGTGTTGAAGTTGTCGGCCAGGCTGCCGAGGCCCTGCAGGGTCGCGTTGGGCGTCGCGGCGGCTGGCGTGGTGGCCGGCGTGGTCGTGGGAGCGGTGACGGTCATGTCGTCCTCAGATCCGGATATCGACGCCCGACGCAGACGTGCGCCTGAGCGAGAGTTGTGAGACGGGCGGGGCGTCGGCCGTGGTGTCGAGCGCCGCCTGGAAGGCCCGGCCGCGGAAGGCCGCGCCGGAGTCCTGTTGCTGGTTCTGGGCCTGACCGTTCTGGCCGCGGTCGGTGGACACGTCGAAGGACATGCCGCCGGTGACGTCGAAGCCGGACTGGGCGAGCGCCTGCTGCAGCTCGACCGAGCGTGAGCGCAGCTCGGCGGCGGCCTGCGGGGTGTCGAAGGACATGGCCGCGCTCATCTTGCCGTCGGCGCCGATCTCGACGCGCACATCGACCTTGCCCAGGCCCGCGGGATCGAGCTGCACGTCGAACTGGGTCGAGCGCGCGTCGAGCTTCTTGACGATCTGGGCCGCGAGGTTGGCCACGGTCTCCGGCGAGCCGCGCACGGGGACGGCTGCGGCGGCCGCGAGCGTGGCGGGCGTGGTGGTCGAGGCGGTGGCCGGATCGCCCGGCGCCTGGGTGGTCCCCGGCTGATCGGTGGAGCCTTCAGCGTCGAGGGCGGCCTCGGCGTCCTTGTCCGCCGCGCCGGCCTTGCCGCCGGCGCCGCCCGCGATGGCGGTGAGCGCGTCAGCGTTCTTGCCGGCGGTATTGGCGGCGAGCGCGGTGGTGTCGGCGGGACCCGCGGCGGGCTTCGGCGCCTCGACGCCGGCGACCTTGGGGGTGGCCGCCTTGCCGTCGATGGGGGTCGGGGTGGCCGCCGGCTTGACGGTGGCGCTGGCGCTGGCCGCGAGGGTCGCGGCGGCGTTGGCCGCCAGGGTCGCCGGGGCGAGTGCGGCGTTGGCTGCGGTCGGATCGGCTGCAGAGGCGTCGGTCGGAGCCGGGATCGCCGGCGCGGTCGGCGTTGGCGCCTGGGTTTGTGCCTGGGCTTGCGTGGTGTCGGTCTTGACGTTGGCGTTGGCGTTCACCGCGGCGCTGTCGGCGGCCAGGGCGGCGGTGGCCGCCTTGGCCTTGATGGCGTCACCGGCGTCGGCGGTCTGGATGGGCGGCGTGGCAACGGTGGGGACGGGCGCCTTGCCGGTGGTCGGACCGGCTTGGCCCGCGACCTGACCGGCCGCGTCTTCGCCGTCCTTGGCGGTTGCGGGCGTCGCCTGCGTGGGCGCCGTAGCGACGGCGGGCACCAGCAGGGCGACGGTGGCGTCGGGCGCGGTCGTGGCGCCAGTCGCTATCGCACCGGCGGCCTGGCCGTCGGTGGCATCAGTGGCGTTGGCGGTCTTGTCCTTGGTCTTGCCGTCGTCCGGCGTCGCGGCCTTGCCGCCGGCGGTGGCGATCAGCTTGGCGCCGGCGGTTGCCTGGGCGGAGGCGGCGCCGGCGGTCGCGGCGTCTTCGGCCTGGGCGAGGGTGGCCAGCATGGCTTGAAAGATCGCGGGCAGGCCGCTCGCCTGAGCGCCGTGCGCCGCACCCGCGCCCACACCCGCAGGTGAGCCCGCCGCGCCGGTGGCGCCGGGGACTTGGGTAGCGGCGGTGTTGATCGCGGCGGCGGACATACGCTGGAGACGCTTTCGGATGGGAGGATGACAAGACGCCTGCTGCGCCGGGCACATTCGGACAAGCTGGAGCAACCTTTGCGCCAACTCGTCAGATTGTTGTTTTTGCAGGTCTAATCACCGTTTAGCCCCTGGAGCCGGGGGTGGGGTGAGAGCGGAAATTGCCGAGCCGTTCGGCGTCGCATGGGGCGTTTCCTGCCGCCCGCCGGATCAAGTTCGGATCTGGGCTCGGACCCGCTCAAAACCCGGCGAGCTCCAGACCTGGCGCCGCCCCATCCGCGAACTGGCGCCGGTCTTGCGGTTAACCACACGATCTCACCGGCTCCCAGAAGGGACCATGTTGAAAACAAATAAGATTTCCCGGCGCCTCGTGTGGGCGTTCGTTGCAGCCTCGGCAGAATTGGCCGGGCGGCACGTCAGCCTTTGCCGGGCGGAGACCTAAACCCGATGTCCCTCAACGGCATCCTGCAGACCGCGACCTCAGGGCTGAACGCCGCACAAGCGGCCCTGAACGCGATCTCCGACAACATCGCCAACGTCAACACGCCCGGCTACACGCGCAAGACCGTCATCCAGCAGCAGCTGGTGGTCAACGGCGCGGGCATGGGCGTCCAGGTCGCCGGCGTCCAGCGGGTCACCAACCAGTACCTGCAGTCGGCCAGCCAGACGGCGGGTTCCGACTCCAGCCGCTATTCGATCTATTCGCAGTTCCTCGACAACGTGCAGAGCCTGTTCGGTGACCCGACCACCGGCGACTACTTCTTCAACATGCCGGACAACATCTCGGCCAACTTCGCCAGCGCCGCGGACGATCCGTCATCGAGCCTGCTGCGCGGCCAGGCCCTGACCACGGTCGGCAACTTCCTGGACGACGCCGGCCGCATCAACACCCAGGTCAACGCGCTGTCGGGCGCCGTCGACAACCAGGTGACCAGCGACGTCTCGCAGATCAACACCCTGCTGACGCAGATCGACAGCCTGAACAGCGACATCGCCCGCGCCAAGGTAAGCGGCGGCGATTCCACGGGCTCGGAGAACATCCAGCAGCAGGACCTCAACACCCTGTCGGGCCTGATGAACATCAACGTCTCGGCGCGATCGCAGGGCGGGGTCACAGTGCGCTCCACCGAGGGCATCCAGCTGGTCGGCGACGGCGGCCCCTCGCAGATCGCCTACAATACCTCGGCCACGACGCCCGGCTACCTGACTGCGGTTACGCCCGGCGGCGTCCCCAATGCGCAGCCGATCACCATCAATTCCGGCGAGATCCGCGGCCTCCTGGACCTGCGCAACACCAAGCTGCCGGGCGTGTCGGATCAGCTTGGCGAGTTCGTCTCGCGCACCGCCCAGCAGCTGAACGCCGCCAGCAACGCGGCGACCGCCTCGCCGCCGCCGGCCTCGCTGACCGGCCGCAACACCGGCCTCGACGCGACCACCGCGGCCAGCAATTTCACCGGGACCTCGACGGTGGCGATCACCGATGCCAACGGGGTGGTGCAGAAGACCGTCGCCATCAACTTCACCGCCGGCACTATGAGCGTGAACGGCGGGGCGGGCGTCGCCTTCACCCCGGCCAACTTCGTCGCCAGCCTGAACACCGCGCTCGGCGCCTCCGGCACGGCGAGCTT
The DNA here is from genome assembly GCA_903822175.1 of uncultured Alphaproteobacteria bacterium. Taxonomy (GTDB): domain Bacteria; phylum Pseudomonadota; class Alphaproteobacteria; order Caulobacterales; family Caulobacteraceae; genus Phenylobacterium. The sequence continues at coordinate 123,037 of CAIJOB010000015.1, read as the reverse complement.
CGCCAATGGCGCGCTGTCGATCTCGGCGGCCGGTAGCAATGGCGTCGCCATCGACGAGGGCACCTCACAGAAGGCCGGCGAGGGCTTCTCGCAGTTCTTCGGCCTGAACGATCTGGTCACCGCCACCGGCCCTTCGACCTACGACACCGGGCTCGCCCTCGGCGACGCCAACGGCTTTGCGCCGGGATCGACCATCACCCTGCAGCTCTCGTCGCCATCGGGAAATCCGCTGCGCACCGTCACCGTGGCCGTGCCGCCGGCCGGCAACCCGACCGTGGGCGACCTGGTCAACGCGCTGAACAACAACGCGTCCGGCGTCGGCCTCTACGGGGCCTTCAACCTCGACGCGCAGGGGAACCTCACCTTCACCGGGACCGCGCCGCAGAACGCTCAGGTGAGCGTCGCGCAGGACACCACCTCGCGTGGCGTGGGCGGGCCCTCGATCAGCCAGCTGTTCGGCCTGGGAACCGCCGTGCGCTCGGCGCGCGCCGGCAACTACGAGGTCAACCCGACGCTCTCGGCCAATCCCACCCTGGTCCCGCTGGCGACGCTGAACCTGGGCGCCACGGCGGGCACGCCGGCGGTCGCGCCGGGCGACGGCTCCGGCGCGCTGGCGCTCTCGCAGGCGACCCAGACCACGACGCTGCTGAAGGCGGCGGGCGACCTTGGCAACGTCAACATGTCGCTGAACGCCTACGCAGCCCAGTTCGGCGGCTCGATCGGCCGCGACGCCGCGACCGCATCTAGCCAGGCTGGCAGCGCCACCGCCGTCCAGACCGAAGCGAACGCCAAGCTGCAGGCGGTGCAGGGCGTCAATATCGACGAAGAGCTCGTCAACCTGACCACCTTCCAGCAGGCCTATTCGGCCAACGCCCGCATGATCCAAGCCACCAAGGACGTCTTCGACGCCCTGCTCGCCATCGTGAACTAACCGGGCCGCAAGCCCCGTCAGACTCTAAGAGGACCACCCCATGGTCGACCGCGTATCCACCGCCGGACAATACTCCGCCATCCTGGCCAACCTGATGGCCGCCGAGAGTGCGCAGACCAACGCCGAAAACCGCGTCTCATCGACCAAGAACGGCAACGACCTGAAGGCCTTCGCCCAGCAGGCCGAGACCCTGACGGCGATGAAGTCGGTCGACGCGCGGATCACCAACTACCAGGCGCAGAACAGCCAGATCGCCGCCAAGCTGACCCAGCAGGATCAGGCCCTGACCTCTGTCGCCGGCTCCGCCACGGCGGTTCGCCAGGCGATGGCCGATGCGTTGGCCAGCAACAACGCCGACACCTTCATGCAGGAGGTGCAGGACCAGTTCCAGACCGCGGTCAGCAGCCTCAACAGCCAGTACGACGGCAAGTTCCTGTTCTCCGGCGGCCAGATCAACACCCAGCCGGTCAGCGCCCAGCAGATGACCGACCTCACTGCCGGCTCGCCGCCGGGACCGCTGCCCACGATCTCGACCTTCTTCCAGAACGACAGCTACACGGTGAAGGCCAAGCTGGACGACTCCACCACCGTCACCACCGGCCAGCTGGCCAGCAATCTGGGCTCGCCGATGATGACCGCCTTCCAGGCGATCCAGGCCTACAACGACGGCCCCAACGGTCCGCTCAACGGCCCGCTCACAGCCGCCCAGGCGACCTTCCTGACGGGCGCCATGCAGAACTGGGTCGGCATCAGCACGAACCTGACCTCGGCCGCCGCTCAGAACGGCCTGGTGCAGCAGCAGGTCGATACCGTGGCCAAGAACCTGGTCACCCAGCAGAACACGCTGACCAGCATGATCGGCAACATCACCGACGCCGACATGGCCAAGGCCGCCACCGACCTTTCCAACGCCCAGCTCTCGGTCCAGGCCTCGGCCAAGGTGCTGCAGTCCCTGCAGAGCGACAGCCTGCTGACCCTACTGCCGGCCGGCTAAGCCTTCCCTCCCCCTTGTAGGGAGGGTGGCGAGGCGGAGCCGAGACGGGTGGGGAAGTCGCGTTCAAGCGCTGACCCAGCACGCCGGCCCACCGTTCCCCACCCGTCTCGCTGTGCTCGCCACCCTCCCCAAGACGGGGAGGGAACGCTATATGGGCGGCATGAACGCCCCGGTCCTCACCACCGCGAGCCTCAGCGACGGCCTGATCGAGGCCGCGCGGGACGCCGTGCGCCTGCCTGCCGGGACGCGGATCGTGGCGGCCATGTCGGGCGGGGTGGACTCCACAGTGACCGCCGCCCTGCTGGCCAAGGCCGGCTATGACGTGGTCGGCGTGACCTTGCAGCTCTACGACCACGGCGCGGCGATCCAGAAGAAGGGCGCCTGCTGCGCCGGCCAGGACATCCACGACGCGCGCACCGCCGCCGAGGGCCTGGGCATCCCCCACTACGTCCTCGACTACGAGAGCCGGTTCCGCGACCAGGTGATGGAGGACTTCGCCGATGCCTATCTGCGCGGCGAGACGCCGATCCCCTGCGTGCGCTGCAATCAGACGGTGAAGTTCCGCGACCTCTTGGACGTCGCCCGCGACCTGGGCGCGGACGCCATGGCCACCGGCCACTATGTCCGCCGCGAGGTGGGCCCAGGCGGCCCCGAGCTGCACCGCGCCGCCGACGCCAACCGCGACCAGAGCTACTTCCTGTTCGCCACCACGGCGGAGCAGCTCGACTATCTGCGCTTCCCGCTAGGCGGCCTGCCCAAGCCCGCCGTGCGCGCCGCCGCCGCCGAGCTGGGCCTGGCGGTGGCCGACAAGCCGGATAGCCAGGACATCTGCTTCGTCCCCGAAGGCCGCTATACCACGGTCATCGACCGCCTGCGCCCGCAAGGCGCGTTGCCCGGTGACATCGTCCACATGGATGGCCGGGTGCTGGGGAGCCACGAAGGCGTCACCCGCTACACCATCGGTCAGCGGCGCGGCCTCAACGTCGCGGTGGGCGATCCGCTGTTCGTGGTCCGCATCGACGCGGCGACCCGCCAGGTGATCGTCGGCCCGCGCGAGGCGCTGCTGATCCAAAGCCTGATCCTGAAGGAAGTGAACTGGATCGGCGACGCCGCCTCGATCGAGGCCGCCTGCGAAGCCGCCCGTCCGGTGCTGGCCCGCGTGCGCTCGACCCGCGAGCCGGTGGCCGGCCGGCTGGCCCTGGTCGACGGCCAGCCCGGTGTGCTGTTCGACACTCACGAAGAAGGCGTCGCGCCTGGCCAGGCCTGCGCCCTCTACGCCCCGGAGGCGCCCACCCGCGTGCTCGGCGGCGGCTTCATCGCTTCAGCTCTCCGCGCCCAGTGAAAGTCATATGACCCAAGCCCCCAACCGCTCTGGCGACCCCGTCGTCATCGCCAGCTACGCCCGCACGCCCATGGGCGGCTTCCAGGGCGTGTTCGCGCCGGTCAAGGCCACCGAGCTGGGGGCCGCCGCCGTCCGCGCCGCGGTGGAGCGCTCCGGCGCGCCCGCCGACGCGGTCGAGCAGATCGTCATGGGCTGCGTCCTGCCCGCGGGCCTTGGCCAGGCGCCGGCCCGTCAGGCGGCCATCGGCGCGGGCCTGCCCAAGTCGGTCGAGGCCACCACGGTCAACAAGATGTGCGGCTCGGGCATGCAGGCCGCGATCATGGCGCACGACGCGCTGGCCGCCGGCACCGCCGAGATCATCGTCGCGGGCGGCATGGAGAGCATGACCAATTCGCCCTACCTGCTGACCAAACACCGCGCCGGCGCCCGCATCGGCCACGATACGTCCTACGACAGCATGTACCTGGACGGCCTTGAGGACGCCTACGAGCCCGGCCGCCTGATGGGCTCCTTCGCCGAGGAGACCGCCAAGTCCTACCAGTTCACCCGCGAGGCCATGGACGAGTTCGCCATCCGCTCGCTGACCAACGCCAAGGCGGCCACGGCCAGCGGCGCCTTCACCCGCGAGATCGTCCCCTTCGAGGTGGTCACCCGCAAGGGCGCCGTGCTGATCGTCGACGACGAACAGCCGGCCAAGGCCGACCCCGCCAAGATCCCGACCCTCAAACCCGCCTTCTCCAAGGATGGGACCATCACCGCCGCCAACGCCTCGTCGATCAGCGACGGCGCCGCCGCCCTGGTGATGACCCGCGAGAGCGTCGCCAGGCGCCTGGGCATGACCATCGTCGCCCGGGTCGCGGCCCACGCTGCCCACGCCCACGAGCCCAGCCTGTTCACCACCGCGCCTGTGCCGGCCATCCAGAAGTGCCTCAAGCGCGCCGGCTGGAGCGTCGCTGACGTCGATCTGTTCGAGGTCAACGAAGCCTTCGCCGTGGTCGCCATGATCGCCGAGCGGGACCTGGGCATCGATCGCGCCAAGCTCAACGTCAACGGCGGCGCCTGCGCGCTTGGTCACCCGATCGGCGCCAGTGGCGCCCGCATCCTGGCGACCCTGCTCTCAGCCCTGGAAGCCCGAGGCGGCAAACGCGGCGTCGCCAGCCTCTGCATCGGCGGCGGCGAAGCCACCGCCATGGCGGTGGAACTCATTTAAGATCCGCTCATCCCCGCGAAGGCGGGGACCCAAGCCGACTCCGATTTTCGGTCCACGGCCGCAACTCAAGCCGCTGACTCAGCTTGGGTCCCCGCCTTCGCGGGGATTGAGCGGTGGTGTGGGTTACTGCCCCGCCTGCTTCCGCATCGCCTCGGCCTGGGCGCGGAGTTTGGCGATGTCGCCCTTGTCCATGTGACCGGACATGGCCTCGGCCCGCAGCTTGGCCATGTCGGCCCCGCTCGGGCCGCCTTCGATCTGCGGGGTCCCGCCGGCCATGTTGATGGTCATGCCGTTGCCCATGCGCATATCGCCGGCCTTCATGTCGGCCGGGCAGGGGCCTTTCCAGGTCCCCTCGATGGACATCTTGTGGGTCCCGTTGGCCTGGGCCATCGGCGAGCCCGCCGTGGTCGAGGTCACATTGACCGTATAGTGCGAGCCGAAGTCGCCGGTCGCCTCGCCGTCGGAGGTCACCGTGCCGCTCTCGCCCATGGCGCAGACCGCGTGGAACGACCAGCCGCCGCCCAGGTGCTGGCTGATCCGCTCCTCGCTGCAGTTGGACTTGCCGGCCTGGCTGCCCCAGACCTTCATCTTCTGGTCGAAGGCCGCGTCCAGGCACATGCTGATCGTCTGATGGATGCCCTTTCCGCCCTCATGCTCGCCCCGGTCGGAGTTGAGCGTCTGCTCCCACAGCCCCGCCTTGCGCGACGGCAGGTTCATCGGCCCTGAGGGCGGCGAGGCCGCGGCGGTCGCGTTGGCCGGCGCCGCGGTTCCGGTGGCCGCCGTATCGGTCTTCTTGGAACAGGCGCTGAGCGCCAGAACGGCGGCGCCACAAATCAGGATCGTGCGTGTCATCTTGAACCCTCCCATCCCATGCCCAGTTGTCTTACGAAGCTAGGCGCGTTCCGGCCGCAGGAGAACACGATATGTCTGAGTTGCGCGACACCGGCGCCCGCTACGAACTGGACGAGCAGGGCCAGACCTCCTGGGCCGACTACCGCAAGGCCGGCGACCGCATCTTCATCGACCACGTCGAGGCGCCCGAGGCCCTGCGCGGCACGGGCGCGGCGGGCCGCCTGATGGCCGCGCTCAGCGCCGACATCCGCGCCCAGGGCCTGAAGGTCACGCCGATCTGCGGCTACGCGGCCGCCTGGCTGCGGCGCAGCAAGGAATTCGGCGATCTGGCGCGGTAATTCCTCCCCGCAGGGGGAGGTGGCGCGAAGCGCCGGAGGGGGCTTCCGCTCAGACCTAGGAGGACCCCCTCAGTCAGCTTCGCTGACAGCTCCCCCTACGGGGAGCAATTTACGCCCGAGCGGTGATCGCTTCCAGGGTCTGCACCCGCGCCTCGGCGTCTTCGGCGAAGCGGCGGGCCAGGTCGCGCACCCCGGCCGGATAGGCGTCGCCGCCCTGCGCGATCTCGGCGGCCATGTGCTCGGCCTCGGAGATGGCGGCGGTGAACGCGTGGATGTGATCCTTGGCCAGCTGCCGGGCTTCCGCCTGCAGCCGGCGCACGTGCTCGGCGACGGTTTCGGGCTTGGGGGTTTCGGGTTTAGGGGCGGCGACGGCCCGCAGGTCGTTGTCGGCCACTACGCTGAGAGACGGGCTCATACGGCAGCACCTCAAAAGAACGTCCCAGGTTCCTCGACGCCCCTCGCGAATCTGAATGACCCGCGAAGGTCCTCGGCCCTGTGATGTCTCGGTTACGTACGGATCACAGCACAGGTTCCCTGACAGCTGCATGAACGGCGCCGCTTGTGGGCCCTGTGGGGTGTTAGCGCCACAGTGGGAGGTTAACGCAGGGGGAGGCGCTTTCCGGCGCTACCCCGCCATCTTCCCAATCCACGTCGCCACCGCTTGCCACAGCGCTGAGTGCCCCACCTGGACCACGGTGAGCTGCTGCAGGAGCAGGATCGCGCCGCCGATCAGGTAGACCGGGTGCGGGCGGCCTCGGGTGCGCCAGTCGTAGGTCATGGCGATCAGCAGGATGATGTCGCCGACCATGGCGGGCGCGATGGCGACCGGGACCGGCGGGGCCGGGACGACGCCGGGCGGCAGGGCGGGCGCGTTGGGGTCCGGTGGCGGGGCCAGGAAGGTCAGGAACCAGCGGGCGATCGGCGCGGCCAGCATGGAGACGGTGATCAACAGGATCAGCCGCTTGTGGATCTCCGGCCGCTTCACATTGGCGATGGCGACGATGAACGCCGGCACGACCAGGAACAGCGTGCCCATGGTCACCCAGGAGAAGGCCTTGGTCCCCTCGGTGACGTCCGCCGGCACGCCCGCCTGCGACACCTGGTGGATGCGCATGATCTCGACCGCGGTGACGATGAACACCATGGCGGTGATGATCGCCACGCCGACCACGCCCCAGGCGCGGTGCGCCAGCACATTGCCGCCCGAGACCAGCGAGGCCTGGACCACAAAAAAGGCGACCCAGGAGAACATCACCAGGCCGTGGATGTGGATGATCGGCGGCGCGTCGAACTTCGCCTGCGCCAGCGGCATGAAATAGGTCGGCATGAAGCCCAGCACCGCCACCGCCAGGCAGGTCCAGGCCATCAGCATGTAGAACTTGCGCGGGCTGATCCCTGCGCGCGAACCCATGGTCGCTTCAGCCATCTTGCGGTCCCCCCGGTTGCAAACAGCGGCGGCAAGGATGACTCAGATTTTGGCGTAGGGAAACCGGCGTTCGCCGACGCCTCGCCCGCTAAAGCGTCCCGCCGTGGGCTCGCAGGGCGCTGAACGCGGCGGCGATGATCACCACCGTGAGGATCGCCAGGATCGCGGCCAGGGGAGAGCGGCGCTTGGACAAGGCTAGCGCCGCTTCCCGAGCCGCGCCTTGCGGAACCGCTCGTCGGCTTCCGCCTTGGCCTCGGCCTTCACACGCTTGACCGCGCCCTTGTCCACCTCTTCGCCGGGCGCGGTCAGGATGTCGTTGGCGAACTCCAGGTCGAGCATCTTCAGCCGCTTGATCTCGTCGCGCAGGCGGGCGGCTTCCTCGAACTCCAGGTTCGACGCGGCGGCGCGCATGCGGCCTTCCAGGTCGCGCAGGGTGGCCTTGAAGTTGTCGCCCAGGAACGGCTTGGAGCCGTCTTCCGCCACGCCCACAGGCACGGTGACGCGGTCCTTTTCGTAAGGCGAGGCGAGGATGTCCTTGATGCTGCTCTTGATGCTGGCCGGCGTGATGCCGTGTTCGAGGTTATATTCTTCCTGCTTCTCGCGGCGCCGCTGGGTCTCGGCCATGGCGCGTTCCATCGAGCCGGTGATGCTGTCGGCGTAGAGGATCACCCGGCCATCGACGTTGCGCGCCGCGCGGCCGATGGTCTGGATCAGTGACGTCTCCGACCGCAGGAAGCCTTCCTTGTCGGCGTCGAGGATGGCCACCAGGCCGCACTCGGGGATGTCGAGGCCCTCGCGCAGCAGGTTGATGCCGACCAGTGCGTCGAAGGCGCCCAGGCGCAGGTCGCGGATGATCTCGATCCGCTCCAGGGTGTCGACGTCGGAGTGCATGTAGCGCACGCGCAGACCCTGCTCGTGCATGTACTCGGTCAGGTCCTCGGCCATCTTCTTGGTCAGCACGGTGATCAGGCTGCGGTAGCCCTGGGCGGCGACCTGGCGGACCTGGTCGATGACGTCGTCGACCTGGCTGAAGCCGTCCTTTGAGACCGGCTTGATCTCCACCGGCGGGTCGATGAGGCCGGTGGGCCGGATCACCTGCTCGGTAAAGACGCCGCCGGTGCGGTCCATCTCCCAGGGGCCGGGCGTCGCCGAGACGTGGACGGTGTCCGGCCGCATGGCGTCCCACTCCTCGAACTTGAGCGGGCGGTTGTCGATCGCCGACGGCAGGCGGAAGCCGTACTCCGCCAGCGTGAATTTGCGGCGGTAGTCGCCCCGGTACATGCCGCCGATCTGCGGCACGGTCTGGTGGCTCTCGTCGACGAACAGCAGGGCGTTGTCGGGGATGTATTCGAAGAAGGTCGGCGGCGGCTCGCCGGGCCGGCGACCGGTCAGATAGCGGCTGTAGTTCTCGATGCCGGCGCAGGACCCGGTGGCCTGGATCATCTCCATGTCGAAGGTGGTGCGCTGCTCCAGCCGCTGGGCTTCCAGCAGCTTGCCCTCGGCGATCATCCAGTCGAGGCGCTCCTTGAGCTCCGACTTGATCGCGCCCAGCGCCTGGTTGAGCGTCGGCCGGGGCGTCACGTAGTGGCTGTTGGCGTAGATCTTGATGCCTTGCAGATCGGCGGTCTTCTTGCCGGTCAGCGGGTCGAACTCGGTGATGGTCTCGATCTCGTCGCCGAACAGGCTGATCCGCCAGGCGCGGTCGTCGTAGTGGGCCGGGAAGATCTCGATGGTGTCGCCGCGCCGGCGGAAGGTGCCGCGCTCGAAGGCCTGATCGTTGCGCTTGTACTGCTGCGCCACCAGGTCGCTCATCAACTGCTTCTCGTCGAGCTTCTGGCCGGCCTCCAGGGTGAAGGTCATGGCCGTGTAGGTCTCGACCGAGCCGATGCCGTAGATGCAGCTGACCGACGCCACCACGATCACGTCGTCGCGCTCCAGGATGGCGCGGGTCGCCGAGTGGCGCATGCGGTCGATCTGTTCGTTCCGCGAGGAGTCCTTCTCGATGAAGGTGTCGGTCCGCGGCACATAGGCCTCGGGCTGGTAGTAGTCGTAGTAGGAGACGAAGAACTCGACGGCGTTCTCCGGGAAGAAGCTCTTGAATTCGCTGTAGAGCTGGGCCGCCAGCGTCTTGTTGGGCGCGAGGATCAGAGCCGGACGCTGGGTCTGCTCGATGATCTTGGCCATGGTGAAGGTCTTGCCGGAGCCGGTGACGCCCAGCAGCACCTGGTCGTGCTCCCGCGCATTGACCCCGGCCACGAGCTCAGGGATCGCGCTCAGCTGGTCGCCGGCCGGCTCATAGTCGCTGACCAGCTTGAAGACCTTGCCGCCTTCCGACTTGGCCGGCCGCGACGGGCGGTGCGGCTTCCACAGCATCGGCATGGTTTGCTCGTCGTAGTCGAACGAGCCCGACATGTCGGCGACACCGGGAACTGTGGGGGCTTCGGCCATGGCCAGAAGGTAGGTTTTCTCCCCGCGCGGCGCCACCCTCCGCGACGCCGTGACGTGCGGTTGCTGACATCAGGTTGGCAGCAGTCAGAGGGCGCGGGCGGCCTTGCGGATCGCCGCTTCCAGTTCGCCGGGCGCGTCGGCCAGCGCCTTGGGGGCGAACGGGCCGCCGTCGGTATTGATCACCGTGGCGATGGTGATCTGCTCGTCGGTCAGGGTCTCCAGGTGCGAGACGAAGCCCTGGATGCCGCCGTTGTGCGAGACGCAGGGCTTGCCGTCGCGCGGTTCGAGGCCGATCCCGAAGCCGTAGTAGACCGGCGCCTCGCCCTTGGGGGTCTTCTGGGTCGGCAGCTTGCCGTCGTTGAGCCGCACCGGCGTCAGCATCGCTTTCAGGCTCTCAGGCTGCAGCACCTTGCCGCCGAGCAGGGCGCCGTGCCAGGCGCAGAGGTCCTCGCAGGTCGAGCGCAGATTGCCCGCGGCGCCGGGCCAGCTCATGCCGATGAAGGAGGCGTTGTCGAAGCCGCTCGGCCCCACCCGCGCGTTGGAATAGCCCGAGGCGCGGTTCGGCACGACGTGGGCAGCGTTGTCGACGGTGGTGTGGCCAAGGGCGTTGGGCGCGATCAGCCGTTGCTGGAAGACCTCCGCATAGCTCTGGCTGGTGACCGCCTCGATGACCGCGCCCAGCAGGACGAAGGCGGTGTTGGAGTAGCGCCAGTCGGTCCCGGGCTCGTAGGCCAGCGTGGGGCTCGCCTCAGCCATCGCCTTGACCAGCTCCGCGGCGGAGCGGTCGGTGCGGGTCATCTGCAGGAACTGCAGCGGATTGACCTGGGTGTAGTTGCCCAGGCCCGAGGTGTGGCTGAGCATCCGGCGCAGCCGCAGCTTCGAGGCGTTGGGGAAGTCGGGCAGGTAGACGCCCAGGCTGTCGTCCAGGCTGAGCTTGCCGTCCTGGGCCAGCAGCAGGATCGTGCTGGCGGTGAACTGCTTGGTGATCGACCCGATGCGGCAGACGCTGGCGGGCGTCATCGGCGTGGCGGTCTCCAGGTTGGCAAAGCCGTAGCCCTTGGAAAACACCACCGCGCCCTTCTTGCGCACGCAGACCTGCAGGCCGGGCGTCAGCTTGCCGGCGATCATGGCGCGGGCCTTGGCGTCCACGTCGGCCCAGGGTGACGGCCCCCTGGCGAGCTTCGCCGGCTTGGCGAGGACGGGTGTGGCGGCCAGGCTCAGGAGCCCGGCCAGGGAGGCGCGCCGATCAAGGTCCATGGCTATTTTCGCGCGTCCAGCCAGTCCTTGACGGTCCGGTTCACCAGGGCCTCAGCGTCGTGCTGGACGAAGTGGCCGGCGGTGGGGATCATCAGGATGGTGGTGTCGGCGGTGACGTGGTCCCAGGTGCCGTTGTGGCCGGCGGCGTTGAGCGCGGTGTCCTTCATGCCGTGGATCACCAGCACCGGCACGGTCACCGGCGGGGTGGCGGGCGGCGGGGCTGCGGTATCGCCGACGCCCTTGGGATAGTTGGCGCGGTAGTAGTTCATCATCGCCCCGAAGTCGGAGCGCTTGAACGCCTCAATGTAGCCGGCCTTTTCCTTGGGGTCCTGCACCCAGCGCGCCAGGCCCTCGGCGGTCATGCTCTTCTCCGAGCCTTCCTTCTGGAAGTTGCGGGCATAGTTGGAGCCGGCCTGCTGGGCCTTGTTGGTGGCCATCTCGCGGGCCAGGCCGGCCGGGTGCGGCACGGCCATGATGATCAGCTTGTTGACCAGGTCCGGCCTGGCGAAGGTGGTGTTCCAGGCGATCGAGGCCCCCCAATCGTGGCCGATCAGGATGGTGTTCTTCTGACCCTCGGCGCCGACCACCGCGGCGACGTCACCCACCAGGTTCGGCATGGCGTAGGCGGCCTCGCCCTGCGGCTTGTCGGAGAGGTTGTAGCCGCGATTGTCCAGGGCCACGGCGCGGTAGCCGTCCGCTGCCAGCGTCGCCATCAGGGGCTTCCAGGTCGCCCAGTAGTCCGGGAAACCGTGGACCATCACCACCAGAGGGCCATGGCCCTCGGCGACGTAGTGGATCTTGACCCCGTTATTGGTCGCGTAGTGGTCCTCGAGCTTCAGCGCCGCGGCATGGGCGGGCTTCTTGGCCGGAGCCGCTTGCGCCGAGAGCGGCGCCAGGGCCGCCGCGGCCACCAGAGCGCCGGCAATGAGCAGTCTACGCATGTGAAGAACCCTCCCGTTTCGGCGACCGTAACACCGCTTACGGCGTAAACCAAAGCCTCGGTTTCAGCGATCTCATGCTATGCGCTAGACAGTATGTGTCACACAGTATATGACGCACAGCATGCCGACCGAAACCGAGCTATTCGAAGCCTTGAGGCTGGAGCTGCGCCGCGGATCGCTGATCCTGGCGGTGCTGGGGCAACTGCGCCGCGAGCACTACGGCTACACGCTTCGCAAGGCGCTTGCCGAGGCCGGGGTCGAGATCGACGAAGGCGCGCTTTATCCGATGCTGCGCCGCCTGGAGACCCAGGGCCTGCTGACCAGCGAATGGCGCGAGGAGGAGAAGCGCAACAAGCGCTTCTACCGCCTCTCCGCCGAGGGCGGGGCCGTGCTGGCCCGACTGATCGAGGAGTGGGCGCAGCTCAACGCCTCGATCTCCGACATTCTCAAGGGGGGATCGTGATGGATCTCATCGAACGCTATCTGGCTGCCGTTGGCCGCAACCTGTCGTCGAAGCAGGCGCCGGATATCAAGGCCGAGCTGCGCGATCTCTTGCTGTCGCGGGTCGAGGAGCGCGAGGCCGAGCGCGGCCGCCCGCTGGATCGCGCGGAGATGGAAGCCCTGCTGATCGACTTCGGCCATCCCCTGGAGGTCGCCGCCCGCTACAGCAAGGTGCAGTACCTGATCGGGCCGGAGGTCTATCCCTACTGGTGGGCGGCGGTGAAGGTGATGCTGTCGATCGTCGCCGGCATCTATCTGGTGCTGATCGCCATCGCCAGCCTCGCCCAGGAGACCCCGGCCCAGTTCGATCGCGCGGTGCCGTCGATCTGGTACGTCGTCGTCTATCTGTTCGGGATGATCACGCTCGCCTTCATGGGCTTCGAGCGGTTCGGCAAGACCGCCTTCCTGCGGCGCTGGCGGCCCAGCCGCCTGGCGCCCGCCACTGGAAAGACCCGTTCGCGCTTCGAGCTGGCCGCCGAGATGACCATGGATGTGATCTTCCTCCTGTGGTGGCTTGGCCTCATCCGCTTCCGCGACATGTTCCCGATGCCCGACTTCCTGACCGTCGACTTGGCGCCGGTCTGGATGGCCTGGAAATGGCCGATCGTCGGATACGCCCTGCTGGAGATCGTCGCCGACCTTGCGGCCATGGTTCAGCCGGGCCAGGTCCGGATCAATGTGGCCGTCTCGATCGCCCGCTATGCCTGGGGCGCCGTTGTCCTCAGCCAGATCATTCAGGCGGGCCATTGGCTGATCGTTCGCGCCCCCTCGCTGAGCGCGCAGGTGGTGGCGTCGATGCAGCCGAACTTCGATCTGGGCATGCGGATCGGCATCGGGGTGACGATCGCCGCCATGCTGTTCCGCATCGGCCAGGAACTCTGGCGGCTGCGCCAGCTGCGCCTGGCGGAACTGAGCGGCTACCGGGCCGCCTAGAAGCCGTGCGCGGCCGTCGCCAGCGCCATGACGCTGGCCGCCAGGGCCGCGAGTGCGATCAGGATATGGCGCACTTACCTACGCTCTCCGTTTCTCAGGAGAGCATACGTAGGCGGTCAAGCTTCGGACGCCAGTAGCGCCCGGCGCGAAGGCCTAGCTGTGTGGCTTTGAGGCGTCTTCCTGCACGTGGCCGGCCACCGCGCCCGCCGCGCCGCCGACCGCCGCGCCCACCGGGCCGCCAACCACCGCGCCAGCGACTGCGCCGGCCCCGGCCTTCTCTTCGGTGGTGCTGCTGCAGGCGCCGAGGCCGGCGAGGGCGCCGGCGACGAGGAGCAGGCTGAGCGTCTTGCGCATGAGGGTCTCTCCAATCGAGCGTTGATCGGCGAAGCAAACGAGGCGGCGGCGCTGGTGGTTCCCGGCGAGGTTCGAGGCGTGGCCGCAAACGCCTGAGATGGCCCGTGTTTTGCGGCTTTGAACCGCAGCGGATCAGAAGGGAACAACTCAAGGTTAAGGCGTCAGCCGCGGGCGATTTCATGCTGCGGCGCAATATAGACTTGCCAAAGGCGCGGAGTTTGTTCATACCTCCTTCACCATTTGCCGTCGCCTGCCCCCACCGAGTCCCGGGCAGGCTCAGCCAGCGGTCACTGCCAGCACGAGCAGGGGCGATCGCGGCGACAATGTCGGGGGGCAGTTCGCCCTCGTCGTTCAGGACACGTCTGTTTTGACTTTAGGAACGCAGGCCAACGGCGCGAGCCGTGGGCTGTTGAGCGCCGCTTTGATGGGCTCTGGCTTCGGCCTGGCCCTGGGCGCCATCTATCTTACCGGCGGTATGGCTCAGGCCATTTCCGACCATCATCGGGCCGTTCGGATCGCGGAAGCGGCCGGTGGCGGCCTTTCGGAAACCATGTTGCAGCGCGAAATGGATCGCCTCGATCCGGCGGCGCTGAAGCTCGCTCGCGCGCACGATCAGTTCGCCGCTGACGACCCCCGCGACCCTGTTCAGGGCTGGCCGCAGGCCATGGGCGATCGCCAGGCCGCCGGCCACCGCGTCTCGGCCCTGGAAGGCGCGCGTCAGCTCGATTGCCTGACCCAGGCGGTCTATTTCGAAGCCCGCGGCGAGACCCCGCGCGGCCAGGCCGCCGTCGCCCAGGTGGTGATGAACCGCGTCGCCAACCCCTCTTTCCCGAAGACCGTCTGCGGCGTTGTCTTCCAGGGTGCGGCCCAAACCGCCTATGGCCACGGCTGCCAGTTCAGCTTCGCCTGCGATGGCTCCATGCGCCACGGCCTGGAGGCCGAGGCCTGGGACCGCGCCCGCCAGGTGGCCGAACGCGCCCTCTCCGGGCGTGTGCTGGGCGATATCGGCGGGGCGACCCACTTCCACACCACCAGCGTTCGGCCCGACTGGGGCCCGCAGATGCTGCGCGTCGCCCAGGTCGGCCTGCACGTCTTCTACCGCCTGAACCCGCACGCGCCGATGAACCCGGCGCCAGAGCGGGCGGTGTTCGTGAGCTTGCCGACGCGAGCGGCGCCGCCGGTGCTGGAAAAGGCGTCCGCGATCACCGTGGCGCCGACCGGTCAGGCGACCGACACGGCGGCCAAGGCGGGCTCGAAGATCATCGACTCAGCCAAGGCCGAACCGGCTGTCGCCGGCCAGCCCGCGGAAGCCGCCGCCTCCTAGGCTCGCGCGGCCCTGCGCAGGGCCTGCGGCGGTTGGCCGAAGGCGCGCAGGAAGGCGCGGCGCATCCGTTCCGGATCGCGGAAGCCGGCGGTCAGCGCCACCCGGTCGATCGGCTCGTGCCCGGCCTCGACCCGCACGCGCGCCGACTCCAGGCGCAGCCGCTCGACGGCCTTTGCGGGTGTCACCCCGGTCTCGGCGGTGAAGGCGCGGGCGAAGTGGCGCGGGCTCATCGCCGCCCGGTCGGCCAGACGCTCGACGTTCAGCGGCTCCGACAGCCGCTCGCGCATCCAGTCCATCAGCTCGGCGAACCGCCCGCTGGGCCCGCCCATCTCCAGCAGGGCGGAGAACTGCGACTGGCCGCCCGGCCGGCGCAGCGGCACCACCAGTTGCTGCGCCGTGTGCAGCGCCACGTCGTGTCCCAGGTCGTCCTCGATCAGCGCCAGGGCCAGATCGATCCCGGCGGTGATCCCCGCGGATGTCCAGACCTCGCCCTCGCGGACAAAGATGCGGTCCGCGTCCATGCGGATCTTCGGATAGCGCCGCGCGAAATCGTCGGAGCGGCTCCAGTGAGTCGTGGCGCGCTTGCCGTCCAGCAGGCCGGCCTCGGCGAGAAGATAGGCCCCGGAACAGACGCTGGCGATCCGGCGCACATCGCCTGCGCGGCGGCGCACCCAGGCGACGTCCGGCGTTCGGTCAGCGTAGTGGCGCGTGCCGACGCCGCCTGCGACCAGGATGGTGTCGTAGCCTTGGTCGTTGAACGGCTGGGTGACCACTTTCACGCCCGACGAACTCGCCACCTCGCCCCCGGCCGCCGACAGCAGGTCGAGCTCGTAGGCGCCGGGCGAGACGCGGTTGGCGACCTCCAGGGCTCCGATCGGGCCCATGGCGTCGATGATCTGGAACTCGGGGAAGACGACGACGGCGACGCGGCGGGTCATGGCAAGGCCTATGGCGTATTTCGAGGGAAGAATGTCATTTCGGCCAGAACCTAGGCCTGGGAAGATGCCGGCGTCAATTCCTCCCTGGAGGCCGCCATGGCTGAACTCGCCCCCAAGCTCACCCCCAAGGTGACAATTGTCATCGCGCTCTATCCGAACGTCACCCAACTCGACTTTACCGGCCCGCACCAGGTCCTGAGCCGCGCGCCGGGGGTGCACATGATCGTCGCCTTGCTGGGCGGCCGCGACATCACCGCCGAGTGCCTGACCTTCACCGGCCTTGCCGACCTGACGCAGGTTGAGGCCTGCGACGTGCTGCTGGTCCCCGGCGGCCTTGGCGCCACCGAGGCCATGCTGGACCAGGCCTTCCTGCGCCAGATCCGCCGTCTGGGCGGCCCGGCGAAATACCTCACGTCGGTCTGCACCGGCTCGCTGATCCTGGCGGCCGCGGGGTTCCTTACCGGACGCCGGGCGGCGACCCATTGGGCCTGGCGTGATCTCTTGAGGCCCTTCGGCGCCATCGTCGATGAGGCCCGCGTGGTCCGCGACGGGCGCATCATCACCGGCGGCGGCGTCACCGCGGGGCTCGACTTCGCCTTCACCGTCCTTGCCGAGATCGCCGGCGAGGAGGTCGCCAAGACCTTGGTTCTGGGCCTGGAATATGCGCCCGCGCCGCCCTTCGGGGGTGGACGCCCGGAGTTGGCGGAGCCCGCGGTGCTGGAGGCCTACAATCGCCGCATGGCCCCGCTGGCCGCCGGGCGGCTGGCGGCGGCGCGGGAGGCGGCGGCGCGATTGCAGCCGGCCTGACGCTTGCGGCTGTCACGATCGACCCCCTTGGTTGTCGCGATCACCGCCTTCCGGCATGGCCGGCCGGGCGGCAAGCTCAGCGCACAATCAAGGAGAGCGACATGAAGAAGTATGTGATCGAGCGCGCCATTCCGGGTGTCGGCCAATTCAACGGCGAGCAGCTGAAGGGCGCCGCGGCGACCTCGAACGGCGCGCTCGCCCAGCTCGCGCCCAAGGTTCAGTGGGTGCAGTCCTACGTCTCCGCCAACAAGACCTTCTGCATCTACCTGGCCGAGGACGAGGCGGCGATCCACGAGCACGCGCGCCTCAGCGGCTTTCCGGCCACCGCGATCACCGAAGTGACCGGCATGATCGACCCGACCACCGCGCGGGCCTGAAACCTGCCTCGCAAGTCTACGCCGTCCATGGGAGTGTCGCCGCTTGCCGAGCGGAGGGGCGCTCCCATGTTCGACGTGACGGTCGTGCTGCTGGACGACGGCCTGTCGTCGACGGCGATCATGCCGGTGGAGATCTTCCATTGCGCCGGCGCGCTATGGAACGCCCTGCACGACCGCCCAGCCGAGCCCGCCTTTCGGGTGACCACCGCCTCACTGGACGGCGGGCCGGTGCGCAGCCCCTACGGCCTGCACCTGCAGCCGGCCAAGGCCATGGCCGACGTCGAGCACAGCGACATCGTCATCGTGCCGACCTCGGGCCTCGAGTGGAACGCCAAGCTGGTGGAAAACAGCGTCCTGCCGCCGTGGCTTAAGGTGCAATACGACACCGGCGCCTATGTGGCCGGCACCTGCATGGGCGCGGCCTATCTGGCGGAAGCCGGCCTGCTCGACGGGCGGACCGGCACCACCCACTGGGCGATCAGCCCGCAGTTCGAGGCGCACTATCCACAGGTCAACTGGCGGCCGGACCTGTTCGTCACGGAGGACTCGCGGGTCCTGTGCAGCGGCGGGGTCTATGCGGCGATCGACGTCAGCCTGCACCTGGTGGAGAAGCTCTGCGGCCACGAGGTCGCCGTGCAGTGCGCCAAGGCCCTGTTGCTCCCCATGCCGCGCACCCATCAGTCCGGCTACGCCATGCTGCCGCTGTCGCCGCCGCACGGCGATGAGAAGATCCGCGCCGCCGAGGCCTATCTGCAGTCCGCCTACCGCGAGGACGTCTCCACCGAGACCCTGGCCGGTCAAGCGAACCTGGGCGCGCGCACCTTCGCGCGGCGCTTCAAGGCCGCCACTGGCCGCCATCCCGCCGGCTATCTGCAGGCCGTGCGCATCGCCACCGCCAAGGCGATGATCGAGCGTGACAGCGACCCGATCCAGGCGGTGAGTTCGGCGGTGGGCTATGACGACGTGGCCTTCTTCCGCGGCCTCTTCAAACGCGCCACCGGCATGACGCCGGCCGAATACCGCGCCCACTTCGGCCCGATGAGCGTGCGCCGCGCCCGCGAGGCCGAGCGGCCCTAGCTCGCTCGCTGCGGCGCCGCTTGCGCGAACCGGGGCTCATGGGTTTGATGCCGCGCCCGTCCGTGGGCCGTCCCAGGAACCCAGTCATGAAGTACCGTAAGCTCGGCGCCAGCGATCTCGAGGTGTCGGAAATCTCCCTGGGCTCCTGGCTCACCTATGGCGTGGGCGTGAAGGAGGACGCGGCGCGCTCCTGTGTCGACCGGGCCTTCGATCTGGGCATCAATTTCATCGACACCGCCAACGTCTATGGCCGCGGCGCCGCCGAGAGCGTGTTGGGCGAGACGCTCGCTGGGCGCAAGCGCGACAGCTACGTGCTCGCCACCAAGGTGTTCGGCGACATGGGCAATGGCGACCAGGGCCTGTCGAAGGCGCAGATCGAAAAGCAGATCGACGCCTCGCTGAAGCGCCTGCGCACCGACTACGTCGATCTCTACCAATGCCACCGCTACGACGTGAACACGCCCCTGGAAGAGACCATGGACGCGCTGAGCGAGGTGGTGCGGTCGGGCAAGGCGCGCTGGATCGGCTTTTCCGAATGGTCGCCGGAGCAGATCGAGGCGGCCTTCGCCCTGCCGGGCGTCGAGAAGTTCGTCTCCAGCCAGCCGCAGTATTCGCTGCTCTACCGGCGGCCGGAAAAGAAGGTGATCCCGATCTCGGCGGCCAATGGCGTGTCGCAGATCGTCTGGTCGCCGCTGGCCCAGGGCGTCCTGTCAGGCAAGTACCGGCCAGGCGCGGCGCTCCCGTCCGACAGCCGCGGCGCCAGCGATTCCATGGGCAACGCCATGAAGACCTGGCTGGAGCCCTCGATCCTGGAGGCGGTGCAGAAGCTGAAACCGCTCGCCGAAGAGGCCGGCTGTTCGCTCTCGCAGTTCTCGCTGGCCTGGGTGCTGCGCGAGCCCAACGTCGCCTCGGCCATCGTCGGCGCGAGCCGGCCCGAGCAGCTCGACGAGAACGCGGCGGCCTCAGGCCTGACCGTCGACCCGGCCCTGTTCGCCAAGGCCGAGGCCCTCGTCGCCGACGTGCGGCGCGAACCGGCGCGCTGACCGGCATGGCGTGGAGCGGTCCGGAACGGCGCGAGCAGGTCGGCGAGACCTATTCCCTGGCGGCCATGGTCAAGGCGCAGGACCTGACCTTCGAGGCGGTCCGGCGGATCGCGGCTGCGATCCGGCCCGGCGTGACTGAGGGCCGTGGGCACGAGATCGCGGGTGAAGTTCTGGCCGATCTCGGCATGGACCGGCTCTGGCACAAGAACGTCATCCGCTTCGGCGCCGGGACGCTGGAGACCTTCCACGGCGAGTTCCAGCCGGATTATGTGCTGCAGGATCACGACATCTTCTATGTCGACCTGGGCGCGGTGTTCGGCGGGCATGAGGGCGATGCTGGCGACACCTTCGTGGTCGGCGATGACGCCGAGATGGCCGCCTGTGCGGACGCGGCCCGCACGCTCTGGCGTGAGGTCGCCGCCAAGTGGCGGGACGACAAGCTGACCGGCAAGGCGCTCTACAGCTTCGCGCTCGCCCGCGCCAAGGCCTTGGGCTGGCGGCTGAACTGGCAGGTGAAGGGCCACCGGGTCAGCGACTTCCCGCACGCCATCTACAACGCCGGCCCCCTGGGCGCGCTCGATACGGCGCCGGTCCCGGGCCTGTGGATCCTGGAGATCCAGATTCGCCACCCGACGCGCGACTTCGGCGCCTTCTACGAAGACCTGCTCATCGGCGAGGGGGCGACTTAAACCTTGCGGGCCTTCCAGGCGGTGTCGAACAGCCGCCGGAAATTGCCGCCGACCAGCCCGGCGACATTGGCCTCGCCGTAGCCGCGCCGCAGCAGTTCCGACACCAGCAGCGGCAGCTGCAGGTAGCTGCTCATGGTTGGCTGGAAGTTGCCGTCCATGTCGGTGCCGAGCGCCGCGTGCTCCGGCCCCACGACCTCGGTCAGCACGAAGATGCGGTCGACGAAATCGTTCAGCGTCACCCCGCCAAAGCCCGACGGCCATGACCCGACCACGCCGCCGGCCCGAGCAATCGCGCGGGCCGTCTCCTTGGTGATGAAGCGCGGGTGGTCGAAGGCCGGCGTCTTCACGTGGGTGTGCGAGCAGAGCAGGGGCGAGCTGGTCTGGGCCAGCGCCGCGCGGACGGAGGTTTCGGCGGCGTGCGCCACGTCGATCACCATGCCGAGCCGGGCCATCTCCTTGACCACGGCCACGCCCGCCGGCGATAGCCCGCCAAGGCGCGGCGGCGAGGTCTGGTTGTCGGCCAGTTCGTTGGGGCGGTAGTGCACGATCGTGATGATGCGCACGTCGTCGCGGTCGCGCGCGGCGCGCAGGCGGGACGCGTCGCCCTCCAGGAAGTCGCCGCCTTCGACGGTGACGATCATGCCGGGCGCCTTGCCGCCGGCGCAGGCGTCCAGATCGGCGGGCTTGCGGATGATCGGCAGGCCCAGGCGCTTGGCGATCATGTGCAGGTCGGCGAGTTCGCGCGCGACGAGCGCCGCGGCTTCGCCCGGACGATAGTCGCGGTCGACGACGATGCCGGTCGGCGTGGTTCGCAGCACCGCGGCGTCGGCGACGGCCGCGAAGCTCGACGCCGCCAGCAGGCCCGCGCGCATGTCGGCGACCGACTTCGCCTCGAAGGCGCCAGCCTCGGCGGCCTCCGGGCTCGGCGCCAGCGCGCGATGAGCGGTCATGCCCGGGTGGGCATGGGTGTCGATGGCCGCGTGGCTCTTCAGCAGCGCCACCGCTTTCTCCAGGAAGATCGGATCGGGACGGAACCCCAGCACATCCTTGGCGGCCTCGGCGGCGAAGGCCGAAGGAGCCAGGACGGCGCCGGCGGCGAGGCCGGTCAGCAGGGCGCGGCGATGCATGGCGGCTCCGTTTTCATACGACGGCGCAGGCTGACCGATCAGGCGGGGGTTTGCCAGCCTGGCTTAGCCGAAGGTGAAGGCGTAGGCCTCGACGCCCGGGTCCAGGAACTCGATCCAGAAGGTGCGGTCCTTCACGGGGCCTTTCTGGCGGACCAGTTGATAGAGGCGCTGGGTTGTGACCACGCCGGTCCCGTCGGCGGCCACGTCGACGCCAGCGTCGGCGCCTGGCGCCTTGTCGTCCAGTCGCACTCGGAACCGGACCGGCTTGCCGCCCGGCCCGGGGCCCAGCACCAGGTGTAGGTCGCGGGCGTGGAAGCGGTAGACGATCCCCGCTTCGGGCACGCCGGAGACCGCGTGCTCGGCGCCCACCGTCCAGACGTCGTCATAGGTCCAATGGTTGCGCGCGCTCGGCGTTACCGGGGCGTAGTCGGTCCGTTTGTCGTGGATGAGCCCGTCGCCGTTGAGGTTGCCGGCCGCCTTCGCGTATCCGAGATAGGTCTCAGGTGACTGCATCTCAGTGAGATCGGCCGCCGCCGTCGCGCCGGAGGCCTGGACGCTCACCAGGCCGGAGGCCACGACCTTGGCGCCGTTCTCGGCCAGCAGCTTCTGGATGATCTGTTCGGACTTGTCGTACTCGCCCTCGCCGAAGTGGTGGGCGCGGACGCGGCCCTGGCCGTCGATGAAGTAGTGGGCGGGCCAGTAGCTGTTGCTGAAGGCGCGCCAGATGGCGTGGTCGTTGTCGACGGCGACGGGGTAGCTGACGCCCAGGTCGGCCACCGCCTTTCGGACATTGTTCACGTCGCCCTCGAAGGCGAACTCCGGGGTGTGGACGCCGATCACCACCAGACCCTGGTCGGCGTACTTCTTCGCCCAGGCCTCGACGTAGGGCAGGGACCTCAGGCAATTGATGCAGCTGTAGGTCCAGAAATCGATCACCACGACCTTGCCCCGCAGGCCCTCGCGCGTCAGCGGCGGTGAGTTCAGCCAGGTGATGGCGCCGCTGAGCGGCGGCATCTGGCCCTCGACGGGGAGGGGACCGGCGGCCAGCGCGCCTTCCGGTCCGGCGGGCTTTGTCCCGCGCACCCGGTCGACCAGGCCCTGTTCGAGCTTAGCGGTTGAGGCCAGCGAGACCTTGGTGAGGAAGCCGGTGTCGAAGCCCATAGCGATGGCGGCCACAGCGCCCAGGACGATGACTCCCAGGACCCGGCGCACCCATTCGCTGGCGCCCAGGCCGCGCTTCATGGCGGCGAACACCCGCCCGCCGACCAGCAGGGCCAGCGCCAGCGAGGTCGCCGCGCCAAGCGCATAGGCCAGCAGCAAGAGCGAGGTCTGGACGCTGGCGCCCTGCAGCGCCGCGCCTGTCAGCACCAGGCCCAGGATCGGTCCCGCGCAGGGCGCCCAGAGCAGGCCGGTGGCGACCCCCAGCAGGAACGAGGCGCCCGCCGGCGACTTGGCGGTCCCGCCCGACGCGCTCTCCGACAGCCGCGCCCCCAACGCAACCAGCGGCCGCGTCGCGCGGTCGGCGAGACTCGGGAACAGCAGCAGGAGGCCGAAGAAAGCCAGGATGACGAGGGCCGCGATCCGCCCGATCCCGTTGGCCTCCACCGCCCAGCCGCCGCCCACCGCCGCCAGGCTGGCCACGCCGGCGAAGGTGATCGCCATGCCGGCCAACAGCGGCAGGCCGCTTTTCACGAACGGCTGGTCGGCGCGGGCGAAGACGAAGGGCAGCACCGGCAGGATGCAGGGGCTGACAATGGTCAGCGCGCCGCCCATGTAGGCTAGGATGAACAACAGCATGGATGCGGGACTTTCAGGACGCCTAGCGAAGCGATAGGTAGATAGTCTGCATAACGATGGGATGGGAGGCGCCGATGAACGCTAAACTTAAAGCCGCCGCTATGGCGAGCGTTGGAACGGCGCTGCTGTTGACCGGCGCCATGGCGCTCTCGGTCCAGGCCCAGCCCAAGCCGGCGATGGGGAAAGGCGCGGCCTGCGCCAACACCGACATCGGCATTACGCTTCCGCCCGGTTTCTGCGCCACCATCTTCGCCGACAACCTGGGCAACACCCGCCACATCGCCGTCGCGGCCGACGGCACGGTCTACGCCAACACCTGGAACGGCTCGTCCTACTTCCGCGGGACCAAGGGCGACCCGAACGGCTTCCTGGTGGCGATCCAGGACACCGACCACGACGGCAAGGGCGACAAGATCACCTATTTCGGCACGACGCCGACCGAGGGCTCCAAGGGCGGCACCGGCATCGGCCTCTACAAGAACGCCGTCTACGCCGAGATGAACGACGAGATCGTCCGCTATCCCCTGGCCAAGGGCTCCGACGTCCCCACCGGCAAGGCCGAGGTCATCCTGTCGGGTATGCCGCTGGGCGGCGACCATCCGATGCATCCCTTCGTCATCGACGCCAAGGGCCAGATGTTCGTCGACATGGGCACGGCCACCAACTCCTGCCAGCCGAAGAACCGCCAGCCGGGCATCCCCGGCGCCGAGCCCTGCGTCGAGAAGGAGACCCGCGGCGGCACCTGGCTCTATTCCGCCGACAAGCTGGATCAGAAGTTCTCGCCGGCCGAACGCTACGCCACCGGCATCCGCAACGGCATGGGCCTGGCCTTCGACGCCTCGGGCCGCCTCTTCGCCACCCAGCACGGGCGCGACCAGCTGATCCAGAACTGGGGCAAGCTCTATCCGGACGTCAACGCCACCACCGAACTGCCCTCCGAGGAACTGGTGCTGGAGATCAAGGGCGGCGATTACGGCTGGCCCAACTGCTACTACGACAACTTCCAGAAGAAGCTGGTGCTGGCCCCGGAATACGGCGGCGACGGCGGCAAGGCGGTCGGCGTCTGCGCGAGCAAGCTGCCCCCGGTCGCGGCCTTCCCGGCCCACTGGGCGCCCAATGACCTGGCCATCTACAACGCCAAGGCCTTCCCGTCGGCCTATCAGGGCGGCGCCTTCATCGCCTTCCACGGCTCCTGGAACCGCACGCCGGCGGTGCAGGACGGCTTCAACGTGGTCTTCCAGCCGCTCAAGGACGGCAAGGCCAGCGGCAAATACATCGTCTTCGCCGACGGCTTCGCCGGCCCCGGCAAGGCCACCGGCAAGGCGATCTTCCGGCCCACCGGCCTGGCGGTCGGCCCGGACGGCGCGCTCTACATCTCGGAGGACACCAAGGGCCGCATCTGGAAGGTGAGCTACCAGGGCCAGCCCGGGGCTGCGCTGACCAGCGCGCCCGAGCCACAGTACGCCGCCCAGGCGCCGGCCGCCGAGACCGCCGGCGCGCTACCGACCCCTCCGGGCGCCACCGCCGCCCAGGTCACCGCCGGCATGGCGCTCTTCAAGGGCAAGACCTGCGCGGCCTGCCACGGCGCCGACGCCGCCGGCGGCTCTATCGGTCCGCCGCTCAACACCGGCAGCCCGATCTGGACCGATGGCTCGCTTGCCCAGATCACCGACGTGATCACCAAGGGCGTGCCGACGCCGAAACAGTACCGCAGCCCGATGCCGCCGCTGGGCGGCGCGGGCCTGTCGCCGGACGAACTGAACGCGGTCGCCGCCTACGTCTGGGCGGTTGGCCACCAGAAGAAATAACAACAAGAACTAGGGAGAGAGACCGATGAACATGCCCATCCGCCTGGCGGCCGCTGCCGCTGTGCTCAGCCTCGTCGCCGCGCCCGCGATGGCCCAGGTGCACCGCTCGAACCCCGGCGACGCCGAGGCGCGCACCGCGCTCGACCTTATGCCGGCCAAGGCCAAGCTCACCGTCACCACGCCCGCCTTCAAGAGCGGCGAGCAAATCCCCTTCGAGAACACCCAGTACCGGACCAACACCTTCCCGGGCCTGCAGTGGACCAAGGGCCCGAAGGGGACGACGTCCTACATTCTGATCATGCAGGACAGCACGCTGATCCTGCGCGGCGCGCCGATCCTGCACTCCACCCTGATCAACATCCCGGCCAGCGTGACCAAGCTCGACGCGGGCATGGCGCCCACGGCCAACCCGGCCGGCTCGGCCTACGGTCCCAACTACATGGGCGCGTCCAAGCCCTACACTGGCCCGCGCACGCCGCCCGGCCCTGGCGACGACTACCACTTCGAGATCTTCGCGCTCGACACCACCATCCCCGACGAGGGCAAGAGCGACTACGCCGCGATCACCAAGGCCATGGAAGGCCACGTGCTGGCCAGCGGCGAAGTCGTCGGCCACGGCATCGCCGATCCCAACGCGCCGCCGCCCGCGCCCAGACCCGCGGCGCCGCCGGCGAAGCAGTAAGTTCTGCCCTCGCCGTTCCGGGGAGGGACAGACGGCGAAGCCGTCAGGGTGGGGAAGTGCGGGCCAGGGTGCTGGCTCAGCACTTCGGCCCATAGTTGCCCACCCGTCTCGGCTTCGCCTCGCCACCCTCCTCGGAACGGGGGAGGGAACGCCCCCTGCGACACCGTGGCTTGTAATACCGTACACCGTACCTAGTTTATGAGGTCTGGGGATTCGGGGTTCGGGGGCGGCTGTGGCGGAATTCACTGAGACGGAAAAACGCGTCACCCTGTGGGGCGTGGCGATCGTGTTCCTGCTGTCGGCGCTTGATCAGACGATCGTGGCGACCGCCATGCCGCGGATCATCTCCGAGCTGAACGGCCTGGCGCTCTACAGCTGGGTGACCACGGCCTATCTGCTATCGTCGACGGTGATGGTGCCGATCTGGGGCAAGCTCGGCGACCTCTTTGGGCGCAAGCCCGTGCTGCTGGCCGGCATCCTGATCTTCCTCGCGGGCTCCTGGCTCTCGGGTCTGTCCGGCGAGTTCGGGCCGATGCCGCTGATCGGCGGCGGGATGGTGCAGCTGATCGTCTTCCGCGCCATCCAGGGGATCGGCGGCGGGGCGCTGTTCACGACCGCGTTTGCGATCATCGGCGACCTCTATCCGCCGCGCGAGCGGGGCAAGATCGGCGGCATGTTCGGGGCGGTGTTCGGGCTCTCCAGCACCATCGGCCCGCTGATCGGGGGCTATTTCACCGACCACGGGACAGTGAGTCTGGCGGGCCATGTGATCGCCGGCTGGCGCTGGGTTTTCTACCTGAACCTGCCGCTCTCGGTCCTGTCGCTGTTCATGATCCTGGTGAAGATGCCGAAGATGAGCCACCAGGCGAAGGGCAAGATCGACTTCATCGGCGCGGCCCTGATCATCGCCACGGTGGTGCCGCTGCTGCTGGCCCTGACTTTCGGCGGCCACCAGTATCCCTGGACCTCGCTGACCGAGATCGGGCTGTTCGGCGGCTCGGCGCTAGGCCTGCTGCTCTACATCTTCAACGAACGCTTTGCCTCGGACCCGATCCTGCCGCTGGAGCTGTTCAAGAACCGGACCTTCACCACCGCCAACCTGGCGGGCTTCCTGGTCTCCATGTCTTTCATGAGTACGGTGGCCTTCCTGCCGCTGTTCCAGCAGCTGGGGCAGGGCGTGGCGGCGACCACCAGCGGGCTGGCGCAACTGCCGCTGATGGTCGGCCTTTTCGGCTCCTCGATCCTCTCGGGCCAGCTGGTCAGCAAGACCGGCAAGTACCGGGCGATGATGATCGGTGGCCTGTTCGTGACCTTCGCCGGCATCTGGCTGCTCAGCCGCATGCACGCCGACACCTCGCGGCTCGACCTCGCCTGGCGGATGCTGGTGCTGGGGATCGGGCTTGGACCCGGTCAGAGCATGTTCGGCCTGGTCATCCAGAACGCCATGCCGCCGGAGAAGCTCGGCGTGGTGACCAGCTCCAGCCAGTTCTTCCGCCAGATCGGCTCGACCATGGGGGTGGCGATCTTCGGCACCTTCCTGACCGCCAACCTCAACTCGGGCCTCGGCAAGATCATGCCGGGCGTGGACGTCGGCAAGCTGCGGGCCATGGGTGGCGCGGCGCACGCCGGGGCCGCCCCGGTGCTGCCGACCTTCATCAAGGTGATCATCTCCGACGCGATCACCAACGTCTTCGCGCTTGGGCTCTATGTGGTGGCCGTCGCCCTGCTGGTGACGCTGCTGATCCCCAACCTGCCGATGCGCGACCGCAACCCGATGGGCGCCCAGGCGTCGAAGAAAGAACACCCTGACGGCGATGACACGGTGATCCCCGCCGAGGCGCACCTCTAGCGGCGCGAACTAAGGCTTGAGCTGCCCGGCCAGGAAGGCCTTCACGCCCGCGCCATAGGGCGGGCGCAGGGCCTTCATCGGCCCCAGGTCCTTCTTGAGCTGCCGGTAGACGGACTTGCGGTGGCTGAACTCGCGGAAGCCGTCGACGCCGTGATAGCTGCCCATGCCCGAGGGGCCCACGCCACCGAACGGCAGGTCCTCCATGGCCACATGGAAAATCACGTCATTGACCGTCACCCCGCCTGAGGTGGTCCCGGTCAGCACCTTGGCCTCCTCCGCCGCGTCGTCGCCGAAGTAGTAGAGGCCGAGCGGCCGGTCGTGGGCGTTCACATAGGCGATCGCCTCGTCGACGGTCTTGTAGGTCAGCACCGGCAGGACGGGGCCGAAGATCTCCTCCTGCATCACCTTCATGTCGTCGGTCGGATTGAGGATCAGGGTCGGCGGGATTTTCCGGTGCTCCTGCTGGCTGAAGTCCTCGCCGGCCGGATTGATCTCGATGATCTCGGCGCCCTTGGCGCGGGCGTCATCGACGTAGCCCTTGATCCGCTCGTAGTGCCGTTCCGCGATCACCGCCGTGTAGTCGGGGTTATCCTTGATGGTCGGGAACATGGCCGTCACCGCCGCCGAGGCTTCCTTGACGAAGGTCGCCACCTGATCGGCGGGGGCCATGACGTAGTCGGGCGCCAGGCAGATCTGCCCGGCGTTCATCGTCTTGCCGGCCATGATCCGCCCGGCGCTGGTCGCGTAGTCGGCGGACCGCCCCAGGATCACCGGGCTCTTGCCGCCCAGCTCCAGGGTGACCGGCACGAGGTTGGCGGCGGCGGCCTTCATGACGTGGCGCGCGACCGAGGTCGCGCCCGTGAACACCAGGTGATCGAAGGGAAGCTCGGAGAAGGCTTGGCCGACCTCCGGCCCGCCCGGGAAGACCGCGATCTCTTCCTCGTCGAAGACCTCGGCGAACATCTGGGCCATCAGCTGCGAGGTGGCCGGCGTAAATTCCGACGGCTTGATCATCGCCCGGTTGCCCGCCGCCAGCACGCCGGCCAGCGGCGCGAAGGTCAGGTTCACCGGGAAATTCCAGGGGCTGATGATCCCGATGGTTCCCTTAGGCTGGAAGCGGACCTCGGCCTTGGCGCCCAGGAAGCCCAGGATCGCCGGCGTCGTCTTGCGCTTCTCGGTCTTCATCCAGGTCTTCAGATGCGCCTTGGCGTGCTTCATCGGCCCGAGCGACGCGCCGACGTCAGTGATGCCGCTGACCGCTTCGGCGCGGGCGCCAAAGTCCTGGGTGAGCGCCGCGACGATGGCCCGCTCGTGCTTGATCAGGGTCCCGATGGCCCGGTCGATGCGCTCGATCCGCTGCTCGGCGGTAGGCGCGCCGTCGCGGATGTGCGCGGCCTTCTGGCGGCGCAGCACCTCGGCCATCCGCTGGGCCTCGGTCCCCGGCTCGATCTTCGTGGCCGCGTTCATGGTCGTGTCTCCCTGATTGGCGTCACGGTGGACTGGGGCCGCGCAGGGGGCAAGCGCGCCCCGACGTCAACCTCCTCTCCCCCGGCAAAGCCGAGAGGGAGAGGGTAGGGAGAGGGCGGAGCGGCCGCCTTTCCCTCTCCTCGATCCTCTCCCTCTGTCGCTGCGCTCCGGGGAGAGGAGGCCCTAGGCCGCGTCGAGCCCGATATCGAGGACGCTGGCGGAGTGGGTGAGGGCGCCGACGCTGATCACGTCGACGCCGGTCTCGGCGATGCCCCGCACGGTCTCCAGGTTGACGCCGCCCGACGCCTCCAGCACCGCGCGGCCCTGGGCGCGGCTGACCGCCTCGGCGAGGTCCGCCAGGCTGAAATTGTCCAGCATGACTACGTCGGGGCCGTACTTCAGCGCTTCTTCCAGTTGCGCCAGGCTGTCGATCTCAACCTCGACCTTCATCAGGTGGCCGGCCGCCGCCTTGGCGCGGCGCACGGCCTCGCCCACCGAGCCGCAGGCGGCGATGTGGTTGTCCTTGATCAGGATCGCGTCATCCAGGCCGAAGCGGTGGTTCACCCCGCCGCCGCACCGCACCGCGTACTTCTCCAGCGCGCGCAGGCCGGGCGTGGTCTTGCGGGTGTCGACGACGATGGCGCCTGTGCCCTCGACCGCATCCACATAGGCCCGCGTCAGGGTGGCGACGCCGGAGAGGTGGCCGAGCAGGTTCAGGCCGACCCGCTCGGCGCCGAGCAGGGCGCGGGCGTTGGCGTCCACCCAGATCAGCTGCTGGCCGGCGCTGACGCGGGCGCCATCCTCGATGATCGCCTTGAAGTCGGCGCCCGGATCGAGCTCAGCGATCGCCAGGCGCGCGCAGGCGAGGCCGGCGATCACGCCGGGCTTGCGCGCCACGAACACCGCCCGCAGCCGCGCCTCGGCCGGTACGCAGGCCTGGGAGGTGACGTCGCCCGCCCGCCCGAAGTCCTCCGCCAGGGCGGCCTGGACCACGGGTGCGATCAGCAAATCCGGCAATGGTTCTGTCATTGGGGCTCAGTCATTCGGCGGCGTACTTCCAACTGTGGGCGGCGGGCAGCAGGTCAGCCCAGCGGACGAAGGTCCGGCGGGGCTCGACGTCGGTGCGGGTGGCGTCGGCGCGGTAGTGGCCGCCGCGGCTTTCGGTGCGGGCCAGAGCGCTGGCGGCGACCAGGCGCGCGGCGGCGAGCGCGGCGGTGCGGCCGTGGCGCGCCTCCAGGTCCTCGATCACCTCCAGCAGGCGCAGCAGGCCGTCGGCGTCGCGGATTACGCCCGCGTCGCGGCTCATGGCCTGGCGCAGGGTCTGGACTGCGGCGTCGGGCAGGTCGGGCGTCAGCAGGCGCACGAGGCGCGCCGGCGCGGGCTCGGCCTCCTGAGCCGCCGCGTGGCCGGCGCGCGCGCCGAACACAGCAGCCTCAAGCAGGGAGTTCGACGCCAGGCGATTGGCCCCATGCACACCCGTCGAGGCGCACTCGCCGGCGGCGTAGAGGCCGGCGAGCGAGGTGCGCCCTTCGCCGTCCGTGGCGATTCCGCCCATGTGGTAGTGGCAGGCTGGCGCGACCGGGATCGGCTGAATGCGCGGATCGACACCCGCCGACATACAGGCCGCGAACACCGCCGGGAACTCGTCGGAGAAGTGGTCGCCGACCGCTTGGCGGGCGTCCAGGAACGCGCCACGGCCTGTCTCGCGCTCGGCGTGGATCGCCCGGGCCACCACGTCGCGTGGCGCGAGCTCGGCGTCGGGGTGGTAGCGGGTCATGAACCGCTCGCCGTCGGCGCCCACCAGCACCGCGCCCTCGCCGCGCAGGGCTTCAGTCGCCAGCGGCGCGGGATCGCGGCCGATGTCGATGGCCGTGGGGTGGAACTGCACGAACTCCGGGTCGGCGATCAGTGCGCCGGCCAGGGCGGCCAAGCCCAGGCCTTCACCCTTCAGCTCGGCCGGCGTGGTGGTGATGGCGTAGAGCCCGCCCACCCCGCCGGTCGCCAGGATCGTCGCGGACGCGGTGATCTCGACGAGGGCGCCGGCCACCTCGGCGATCACGCCGCGCACCCGGCCCTCGGCGTCCTGCAGCAAGCCGCGCAGGCGATGGCCGGCGCGGACTTCGATGTGCGGCGCAGCCAGCACAGCTTCGATGATCGCGGCCATGATGGCGGCCCCGGCCTGATCACCCTTCACCCGCGCCACGCGGGGCCGTGAGTGGGCCGCCTCCAGGCCCTGGGCGAAGCCGCCATCGGCGGTGCGGTCGAAGGGCGCGCCGAGCACCGCCAGCGCGCGGACCGCCGCGGGGCCTTCGTCGGTCAGCAGCCGCGCCATGGCTGTGTCCACGAGGCCCGCGCCGGCGGCCACGGTGTCGGCGGCGTGCTGCTGCGCGCTGTCCCCGTCGGAGAGCGCGGCGGCCATCCCGCCCTGCGCCCAGGCCGACGAACAGCCCTCGCTGAGCGGCGCATCGGTCAGCACCAGCACCTTGCGCGGCGCGGCGGCGAGGGCCGCCGAAAGCCCGGCCAGACCTGCGCCCACCACCAGCACGCCATCATGGACGAGCCGGCTCATCAGATCAGCTCCACATCCACGTGGTGGCGCGCCTTGACCAGGTCATAGCGGGCCGGAACGGCGGGCGGCGGCAGGTCGATCATCCGCTGCACCGCCAGCCGCGCCCGCTCGGCGATGGCGGGGTCGACCGTGACTTCATGGCGGCCGTGCAGCAGGGCGTCGTAGATGTTCTCCAGCGTGATCCGCTGCATGTGCGGGCAAAGCACGCAGGGCCGCACGAACTCGGTGTCGACCGCGTCGGCGGCCATGTTGTCGGCCATCGAGCACTCGGTGATCAGCACCACCCGCTTGGGCTTCCGCGTCAGCACATAGTCGTTCATCGCCTGCGTCGAGCCCGCGAAATCGGCCACCTCCAGCACCTCCGCCGGGCATTCTGGGTGCGCCAGGACCTCGGCGCCCGGATAGGCGGCCTTGATCTCCAGGATGTCGGCGGCAGT
Source organism: uncultured Alphaproteobacteria bacterium (assembly GCA_903822175.1). GTDB lineage: Bacteria > Pseudomonadota > Alphaproteobacteria > Caulobacterales > Caulobacteraceae > Phenylobacterium. Next base: position 91,519 of record CAIJOB010000015.1, on the reverse strand, counting down.
GAAGCGCTCGTGCACCTCGCAGCGGCCCTGCCAGGCGATGATCTTGATGTCCGTCTGGCGCGCCACGTTGCGGGCGAGGAATTCGTCGGGGATCAGGATCACCCGGTCTGTGCCCCACATCCGCGCGGCCTCTTCGACCACCTGCACGGCGTTGGCGCTGGTGCAGCAGATGTCGGTCTCGGCCTTCACCTCGGCGGTGGTGTTGACGTAGGTCACCACCGGCACGCCCGGATAGCGCTGCTTGATCAGCCGCACATCGGCGCCGGTGATCGAGGCGGCGAGGGAACAGCCGGCGCGCAGGTCGGGGATCAGCACGGTCTTGTCGGGCGACAGGATCTTGGAGGTCTCGGCCATGAAGTGGACGCCCGCTTGGACGATCACCTTCGCCTTCGACCGGGCGGCTTCCTTGGCCAGGCCCAGGCTGTCGCCCACATAGTCGCCGACCCCGTGGAAGATCTCGGGCGACATGTAGTTGTGCGCCAGGATCACCGCGTCCTTCTCAACCTTCAGCCGGTTGATCGCGGCGATCAGCGGCGCCTGGGCGCGCCATTCCATCGGCGTGACGTGTCGGCGGACCTTCTCCCAGATCGGCGCGGTCTGTGTCTCCACGTCTGGCGTGAAGGCGAACTGAAACCCATCGGCGGCCATCGGAGCCTCCTTATGCTCAAAATGAGCATTTCATCGGCCTAGAAAAACGCCAGACAAGGTTCTGTCTCGCTGGCGTTCTATGCTGCAGCTTATGCTCAATCCGAGCAAAAGCGTCAGCTACATATAGACCGATCTTCGACCGGCGCAAGTCACGAACAGTGACAGGCGGTCTTGAAGGGCCTCAGGCCGTGGCTGACGTCTTGCCCATCACCGCGTCGATGATCGCGGCGAGCGCCTCGGCGGGGTAGGGCTTGGCGAGGAGCGGCCAAGGGGCCTCTGCCGCCGCGCCCAGGGTGTCGCCGGTGTAGCCGGAGGTCAGGATCACCGGCAGTCCGGGCCGCAGCGCGACCGCGGCATGCGCCAGCTGCACCCCGTCCATGCCGCCCGGCATGATCAGGTCGGTCAGCATCAGGTCGATGCGGCCGGGCGCCTCCAGGATGTCGAGCGCCGGCGCGGCGGCCTCGGCGCGCAGCACCTCGTGGCCGAGGTCGGCGAGCATGGCCTCGACCATTTCGCCGACGCTGGCGTCGTCCTCGACCAGCAGGATGCGACGCGCCGGCCCGTGGTCCGACAGAGCCGGCTCGCTCGTCGCGACGGCGCGCGCGGCGCCCGCCGCGGCCAGCGGCAGGTAGATGCGCAACGTGGCCCCCTTGCCGGGCGCGGTCTCCACGGTCACCGCGCCTCCGCTCTGGCGCGCGAAGCCATAGACCTGGCTCAGGCCCAGCCCCGTGCCGCGCCCCGTCTCCTTGGTGGTGAAGAACGGCTCGAAGACGCGGGCCGCGACGTCGGCGTCCATGCCCTCGCCGGTGTCATGCACCGCGACGCAGAGGTAGTCGCCGGCAGGCGCATCCTCGGCTTCGCCGGCCGCCAGCGTGCAGCTGTGAGTCTCGACCCGGATGCCGCCGCCCTGTGGGGTGGCGTCGCGGGCGTTGACCACTAGGTTCATCACCGCCGCTTCGAACTGGCTGGGGTCGATGCTGCTGATCGCGCCGCCCGTGCCCAGCGTCAGCGTCAGGGTCACCGCCTCGCCCACCGCGCGGCGCAGCAGGGGTTCGCTCTCGGCCAGCACCTCGTCGACGCTGATCAGCTCCGGCTTCAGGGCCTGGCGGCGGGAGAAGGCCAGCAGTTGCTGGGTCAGCCGTTCCCCGCGCCGGGCAGCGCCCTGCGCCGCCTCGATCATCCGCTCGCGCCTGGCCGCGTCGCCCGGGTGGCGCTGCATCAGGTCGAGCGCGCCGATGATCACGGTCAGCAGGTTGTTGAAGTCATGCGCCACGCCGCCGGTGAGCTGACCCACCGCCTCCATCTTCTGCGCGCGGCGCAGGGCGGCCTCTGCCACGTCGCGTTCGCTGAGCGCCGCCTGCACCCGCTCGGCCAGGAGGTCGTTGATCCGGGTGAGGTCCGCCTGGGCGCGCTTGGAGTCGGAGATGTCGTAGCCGACCCCGATGTAGCCGGAGAGCTCGCCGCTCGGCAGGAACCTCCGCTGCGAGACCGAGCGGATCCAGGGATACTCGCCATTGGCGCGGCGGTAGCGCGCCTCCCAGATGAAGTCGCCGCCGCTCACCGTGCTGGCGGCTTCCTCGGCGGCCATCCGGTCCAGGTCGTCGGGATGAATCAGCGCGCGCCAGTCGAAGCGCATGGCGCTGTCGTAGTCGAGGCCGAGGAAGTCGAGATAGGCGCGGTTCACGAACTCGCGGCTGCCGTCCATCTTCGACACCCACATCAGCACCGGCGCGCTGTCGGCCAGCGTGCGGAAGCGTTGCTCGGTGGCGATCAGGTTGGCCTGCACCTTGGCCTCGGCGGCTATGGACTCGTCGAGCCGCAGCAGGGCCTCGCGCAGGCCCTGGGCCACCAGCACGGTCGCCGCGCCAGAGACGCCGAACTGCGCGAGCACGGCCTCGCGGGAAAGCGTCGAAATCACCGCGTTCGGGCCGAACCAGCCCAACACCATGACGCCGACCCACGAGATCCAGCCGAAGCGCGGACCCGCGTAGAGAGTGGCGATGATGAAGGCCGGGAAATAGGTGGCGGAAAGCCCGGCGGCCTGGTCCCAGCCCAGCAGCAGGCCGCGGATCACCATGGCGCCCACGAAGGCGGCGACGGTGATCAGCGTCGCCCGCCACAGGGGCGGCGACCGGCGCGGTACAAATCGCAGCGGCCACTCGGATGGCGTCATTCGAAGGCGTCTCCGGCCAAGTGTAAGCAAGCCCGACCTGCAGGTACGAGAATGGGAGCGCTGGCCGCCGGGCGCAACTGGGGATATGAGCCTTGGCCTCCCCAAGCCTATCGCTGCGGCGGAGACGCGCACCTTTTCGCCCGGAAGCGGCCCAATCCGCGCCTTGCCAGGGCTCTAGACGCTCGGCTGGGCTCCAGGATCGCGGGCTGAACGAGGAAAGACGACCCCGATCGCCGATCTGTTCGACAGATGCCGCCGCGCCGGACTGGCGATCGGTCTCGCGCTCGCCGCCCTGGCCGCTTGCGCGCCGACGGCGACGCATGCGCCGGCGAGCGCGGAAGCGATGGCCGCGCACGGCCTGTCCGACACTGCCCTGATCGCCGCGACGATCGGCTTCCAGCCGGCGGTCCTCGACCTCGCCCAGCGCCACGATCCGGGCCTGCGCCGCGCCGACCTCTGGGGCCGGCCGCTGGGCTGGAGCAGCCTCGACCTGCGCAAGGTCCCCGACCTGGGCATCCCGGCCGAGCAGGGCGACGACGCGGTGGCGCTCAACAACCTGCGCCCCTTCGCCGGCCTGCCGATCCGGCCGATGCGGCCCTTCGTGCTGCAGGCCGACGCCGACGATGGCGCCCGCGCCCTGCACTGCATGACCCAGGCGATCTACTTCGAGGCAGCCCGCGAGCCGGTGCGCGGCCAGCAGGCGGTGGCCCAGGTGGTGCTGAACCGGCTGCGCCATCCGGCCTATCCAAAGTCGATCTGCGGCGTGGTCTATCAGGGGTCGGCCCGGCCCACCGGCTGCCAGTTCACCTTCACCTGCGACGGGGCCCTGCGCTGGACGCCCCAGGCGGCGCTCTGGCGCCAGGCGCAGGATGTGGCCAGGCGCGCGCTCGCCGGTTTCGTCGACAAGGACGTCGGCTCGGCGACCCATTATCACGCCGCCTATGTGATCCCGTACTGGGCCGCGACGCTGGTCAAGATGACACAGGTCGGCCAGCACATCTTCTACCGCTGGACCGGGCCGTGGGGCGAGCCGCCGGCCTTCACCGGCCGCTACGAGGGCCGGGAGTCCGAGCTGTCGCCGGCGCTGCTGGCCAGCCTCGATCCGCGCACCCAGGGCTATCTGGCGCCGCAGGCCCAGGGCATCCCGCCCGACCGCAAGATCACGCTGGCGGTGGCCGGCGAGGTGCGCACCTACAGCGTCGCCGATCCGACGACGGCGACCGGCGAGCGCACCCGCGTGGCCGGCACCCTCTACGCCGCGCGCCGCCAGCCGACGCCTGACGAGGTCAAGCGGATCAACGACAGCCTGGCGGCCCTGGAAAAAGGCGGCGAGGCCGCGGCGCCCGACCCGGCCAAGCCGAAGGACGAATTCTAGGATGAACCGGCTCCTCCTCCCCTTGTGGGAGGAGGGCTTGAAACTCGACTTGGCCTTAGTGTCCGTCCCCAAACGCGTCGGGATAGGTGACACTCAGTGGCGCGGAAAAGGCGCCTTCCTCCAGCGCCAGGGCCTGGAAGGCCGGCAGGCCGGCATAATGGGGCGTGCTGACCTCGCGCGCCGCCGCCGCGGTGAAGCCGAAGCGGCCGTAGTAAGCCGGGTCGCCCAGCACCAGCAGGCCGTGGCAGCCGAACTCGCGCGCATAGTCCAGGCCGCTCTTCACCAGCTGGCTGCCGACTCCCTGGCCCTGGCGCGCGGGCAGCACCGCCAGCGGCGCGAGCGCGCCATAGAGCTCGGCCCGGTCCGCCCACAGGCGGCTGAAGAAGATGTGGCCGACGACCACCCCGTCCCCCTCAGCGACCAGCTCGAACACGGTGTCGCCGTCGGCGCGCAGCTTGGCCACCAGCTGCGCCTCGTCGGCCTGACCGAAGGCGGCGGTGATCACCTGCGCGATGGCGGCATGGTCGGCGGGGCGGGCGGTGCGGATCACCAGACGCCGATCTTCTCAGCCTCGTGATGGCTGATCGGGTGGTGCGCCTTGCGGTGATCTTCCTCGGCCAGGAAGCGCACGGCCTCCAGGGCCGCCATGCAGCCCATGCCGGCCGCGGTGACCGCCTGGCGGTAGATGTCGTCGGTGACATCGCCGGCGGCGTAGACGCCCTCAATCGCCGTCGCGGCCGACCCCGCCTTGACCTTCAGATAGCCCGCCGCGTCCATCTCCAGCTGGCCCTTGAAGAGTTCTGAGGCCGGCGCGTGGCCGATGGCGATGAAGACGCCGTCGCAGGCCACGTCCTGGGTCGCGCCGGTCTTGACGTTCTTCAGCCGCACGCCGGTGACGCCCATCGGATCGATTGCGCCGGTCACCTCATCGATGGAGCTGTCCCAGATCACCTCGATCTTCGGGTGCGCGAACAAGCGTTCCTGCAGGATCCGCTCCGCCCGGAACTCGTCCTTGCGGTGCACGACGGTGACCTTGGAGGCGAAGTTGGTGAGGAACAGCGCCTCCTCGACGGCGGTGTTGCCGCCGCCCACCACCACCACCTGTTTGCCGCGATAGAAGAAGCCGTCGCAGGTCGCGCAGGCCGAGACGCCGAAGCCTTGGAACTTCTGCTCGGACTCCAGGCCCAGCCACTTGGCCTGGGCGCCGGTGGCGATGATCAGGGTCTCGGCGAGCCATTCCTGGCCGCTGTCGGTGGTCAGCCGGAAAGGCCGCTGCGAGAGGTCGGCGGTCAGCACGATATCGCTGACGATCTCGGTTCCGACATGCTCGGCCTGGGCCTGCATCTGGTCCATCAGCCACGGCCCCTGGATCACCTCGGCGAAGCCCGGGTAGTTCTCCACATCGGTGGTGATGGTCAGCTGGCCGCCGGGCTGGATCCCCTGGATCAACACGGGATTCAGCAGGGCGCGCGCGGCATAGACCGCGGCGGTGTAGCCGGCGGGGCCCGACCCGACGATCAGGCAGCGGACGGAACGGGGTTGGGAAGCATCTTCAGCCATCGGCCTAATGTAGGTGCGATTCCGGCGTTGCGCGATGGAAGAGCGGGCGAGTTGCGCAAATGCGAGCACTTGCGCCATGCTTAGGACGACCGCGCGTGGGGGCAGGGGTGTCGAAGAGCGGCCGCAACAACATCAGCGACCGGGTGCGCGCCGAACAGACGCGGATTCTCTACGCCAATGCGCCCCTGGCGCTCGCCATCGGCGGTGTGGGGGTTCTGCTGCTCGTGGGCGTGCTGACTGGCGTCGGCGTCACACCGGTCCCGGTCGCGGCGCTGGCGACGGCCGCCATCGTGGCCCTGGTCGGCTCGCATCTGTGGCTCTGCGCCCGCTACCGGCGCGCGGCGCCCGACGACACGCAATGGCGGCTGTGGCTGCGGCTGTTCATGCTGGCCGCCCTGATCGAGGGCCTCACCGCCGGCTCGATGGCGCTGGGGCCACCGGCGAGCCACCTGGATGAGGAGTTCGTGGCGCTCCTGGCCGCCGCCGTCCTGGCGTCGGGGGCGATCGCCTTCTACGGGGCGGACATGGCCGTCTACCTGGCGTTCAGCCTGCCAACGCTCGCGCCGCATTTGATCAACGCGCTCATCGCGCCGGATCCCAACCATTTCCTGCTGGCCGGGCTCATCGTGCTCTATCAGGTCCTGATGCTGGTGATCGGCGGCCGCGCCAACGTCCAGCTTTTGCAAGGCCTGCGCCTGCGGTTCGAGAACATCGAACTTCTCGAGGAAATCACCCTTCAAAAGGAACTGGCCGAGGAGGCCAACCTTTCCAAATCCCGCTTCCTGGCCGCCGCCAGCCATGATTTGCGCCAGCCCGTCCATGCGCTCGGCCTGTTCGTGGCGGCGCTGCGGCCCCTGCGGATGGACGCCACGGCGCGCGGGCTGGTCGAACAGATCGCCGGCTCGATCGGCGCCACCGAAGAGCTGTTCTCCGCTCTGCTGGACATCTCACGGCTCGACGCCGGCGTCGTGGCCATGGAGCCGCGCGCCTTCGCCCTGGGTCCGCTGCTCGCGCGGGTCTGCGACGACTACAGACTGGCCGCCGAGGCCAAGGGGATCGGCCTGACCCTGCGGCCCGCCTCGGGCGCGGTGAACTCCGACCCGGTGATGGTCGAGCGGATCCTGCGCAACCTGATCAGCAACGCCGTCGCCTACACCGACACTGGCGGCGTCCTGGTCGCCTGTCGGCGGGAACAGGGCGGCCAGCGCCTGCGCGTCGAGATCTGGGACACTGGCCGCGGCGTGTCCGCCGACGAGCAGGCGCGGATGTTCGACGAGTTCTATCAGGCCGCCAATCCGGAGCGGGACCGGGCGAAGGGGCTGGGTCTCGGCCTCGCCATCGTGCAGCGGATGGCCGGCCTGCTGGAGAGCCCCGTGAGCTTTTCCTCCAGGCCCGGCCGGGGCAGCGTCTTTCGGGTGAGCCTGCCGGCCACCGCGACCCCGGCGCCCGCGGCCGAAAGGCCCAGATGGACGGCCGGCGCCGCGTCTCCCGGACTGATCCTGGTGATCGACGACGAAACGGCGATCCGGGACGGCATGGTCAAGCTCTTGAGCGGCTGGGGCCACGAGGTGGTCACCGCCGGCGGGGAGCAGGAGACGCTGGCCCTGCTGGAGGGGGGCCTGCGCCGCCCCGACGTGATCCTCTGCGACTACCGGCTGCGCGGCGGCGAGAACGGCGCGGCTTTGATCGGAACCCTGCGCGGGCGGTATGGCGCCGACACGCCCGCCATACTGATCACCGGCGACACCGCGCCTGAGCGCCTGCGCGAGGCCGAGGCCAGCGGCCTGCTGCTGATGCACAAGCCGGTGCCGGCCGGCCGCCTGCGCGCCGCGCTGGGCAACCTGATGGAGCCGGCGGTCAGATAAGCCCGGCTGACGCGGCGGTTTCCGCCGCCTGGGCCCGGGTGGCCACTTTCAGCGCCCGCAGGACGCCGGTCACGTGCGCCTTGACCGTCTTCTCCGAGCACTGGAGACGATAGGCGATCTGCTTGTTGGTGGCGCCCTCGCAGATCAGCCGCAGCACGCTCGCCTGGCGCTCGGTCAGCGGCTCCAGAGTACCGGCCATGTCCTCGGCGGCGGCCATCAGCGGCGGCACATAGACCTCGCCCGCCAGCACCAGGTTCAGGGCCGCCAACAGGGTCTGCGGCGCGGCTGACTTGGGCACATATCCCAGCGCGCCGGCGGCCAGGGCGTAGCGGACGTCGCTGGCGGTCTCGGAGGACGAGATCACGATCAGCGGCAGGTCGGGGTGCGCGCGGCCGAAGTCGGCGATCGCCGACACACCCGCCGCGTCGGGGACGTTGAGGTCCAGGAAAACCACGTCGATGTCGGGGTTGGCGGCGCTCAGGCTCAGCGCCTCGGCGGCGTCTCCGGCCTGCAGCACGCTGACGTCGTCCAGCGCCTGGCGCAGGAGCGCGCAAAGCCCCTCCCGCACCACCGGATGATCGTCGACGACCAGCAGCTTCATGCCGTGGAAAACCCGCCCCGCCCCTCAGGTCCAACAGGCTGGACCACAGGTCTTAAGACCATGGTCCAATTTACGGCTTTGTTGCGAGCGGAAACACTGGAGACGCGAACTGGCTGTGTCGCCGGCTCGATGGGATTGGAGAGTAGGATGCGTATTCTGAATCTGGTCGCGGGCGCGGCCCTGGCCGGCGCCTTGGTAAGCGCGATGCCGGCCGCGGCGACAAGCTACGACGGCGTGGTGGACTTCTCGTTCAGCAATCCCAGCGGGCCCTGGACCTACGGTTTCGGCGTCACCGGATCCACCTTCACCCCCTATTCCACCACCAGCTTCCTGTTCGGCTCCGAGCTGATCTGGAGCACCGGTGACAGCCAGCCGCCCTTTGTCGGCCAAAACACCAGCCCCACGCCGATCAACGCCATCACGGTATGGATTCCGGCGGCGATCCTGGTCCTGCATCCGGGCCCTGACACCGACACCATCGTCCGTTTCACCGCACCGAAAACCGGCGCCTACGATTTCACGGGCAGCTTCGAGATCCTCGATACGTCCCCGACCGGCGTGATCGCCGAAATCTACCAGGGCGGCACGCAGCTCTACAGCCAGGAACTCACGGGACCGGGCGCAAGCCAGACGCCCGGCGGAGTGGGTGGCTTTGAGATCGGCGAGGGCGAGGTTCTGCTGAACGCCGGCGACACCCTCGACTTCGGGGTCAACAACGACGGCGACTACGCCTTCGACACCACCGGCCTCTATCCCCAGATCTTTCTCCAGGACCCGAGCGGCACGCCCGAGCCTACCACCTGGGCCCTGATGCTGATCGGCTTCGGCGGCCTCGGCCTGGCGCTGCGCCGGCGCGCGCAAAACCCCTCTCACACCGCTGAATCTTGGATTGGAGCGTAGAATGCGCCTTCTGAACCTGGCCGCAGGCGCGGCCTTCGCCGGCGCCCTGGCCGTGGCGGCCCCGGCGTCCGCCGCGATTATCACGACCACCTTTGAGGGCACCATTGCCTACGGCTTCGACCAGACCGGGTTGTTCGGCGCGCCCGGACAGGAGCTCACGGGCCTGCGCTTCAAGTCCGTCTACACCACCAACGACACGCCCGGCTCTATCCACGGCGACGACGGCTCACTCACGACGGTGCAGGGCGGCACCAGCTATGGGTCGGTCGATCCCGTGACCGCGTTCTTGACCATCGGCTCGGGCACGATCTTCCTCGGAGGCGACTACTATGGGGGCGCCGAACGGGACGACGGCGAATACGGCTACGACGAGATTGAAAACGTGGCCTTTCCCTACCTGAATCAGTTCGGGGATGGATCCTACACATACCGGGATGTCGCCAACGACGTGATCTCCCACGCCGGGAACATGGTGACCGCCACTACGGCGCTCCGTTGGTCTACACTCTGACGGGCGACGATCAGGACTACGGCGAGTTCGATGACATCAGCTGGGATGGCACCGACCAAGGCGTGGTCTATTTCAACTACGCGCATTTCTCGACCGAGACGGTCACGGTCTCCACGAGCGGCGGCGTTCCCGAACCGGCGACCTGGGGCCTGATGCTGATCGGCTTTGGCGGTCTCGGCCTGGCGCTGCGACGTCGCCGTGGGGCCGGCGCACTGGGAACGATCTAGCGTCCCATTCGTACTTATCGCAGAGCTTCTGGAGCGCCTGCGATGCAAGACGAATTGAAAACCGCCGGCATCGTCGGCCTGGTCGGCGCAGCGGTGGGCGCCGGCGTGGCGCTGGGCCTTGGGCTGCGGCTGTTCTCCGGCGTGGCCATGGTCGGCCTCGGCACCGGTGTGGCGCTGGGTATTACCCTGGGCGCCCGAAAGGCCGCGGAGGCCCTGCCGCCGCCCTCCAAGCTCTGACCGTAGCTTAGTTAACGCCCGTTTCAGGCGCCGGGCTTAGACTGCGCGGCGATGAGCGCTTCGCCTTCCATCGAGATCGCCGGCCGCCAGATCGGCGCGGACCATCCGCCCTATGTGATCTGTGAGCTGTCGGGGAACCACAACGGCAGCCTGGCACGCGCGCTGACGATGATCGACGCGGCCGCCGCCACGGGCTGCGACGCGATCAAGATCCAGACCTACACCGCCGACACCATCACCCTCGACGTCGACCGGCCGGAGTTCAGGATCACCGGCGGCCTCTGGGATGGGCGCAGCCTGCACGAGCTCTACCGGGAGGCCCAGACGCCCTACGAGTGGCACGCCGCCCTGTTCGCCCGCGCCGCCGAGCGGGGCGTCACCCTGTTCTCCAGCCCGTTCGATGAGACGGCCGTCGACCTGCTCGCCGGCCTCGGCGCGCCAGCCTACAAGATCGCCTCTTTCGAAGCCGTCGACCTCCCGCTGATCCGCTACGCCGCGCGCCAGGGTAAGCCGCTGATCATCTCCACCGGCATGGCCAACCTCGAAGAGATCGAGACGGCGCGGACCACCGCGCTGGAGGCGGGCGCGGCGGGCGTGGTGCTGCTCCACTGCGTCTCCAGCTATCCCGCCGATCTCTGCGACGCCAACGTCCGCACCGTCGCCGATATGGCGGGCCGGTTCGACAGCCCCATCGGCCTCTCCGACCACACCCACGGCGCGGCGGCATCGGTGGCGGCGGTGGCGCTAGGCGCCAGCGTCATCGAAAAGCACTTCACGCTCGCGCGGTCCGACGGCGGCCCGGACGCCGCCTTCAGCCTGGAGCCCACTGAGTTCGCGGGCCTGGTCCGCGACTGCAAGGACGCCTGGACCGCGCTTGGCCGCGCCCACTACGACCTGCTGGGCTCAGAGCGCGCCAACCGCCAGTTCCGCCGCTCGCTCTACATCACAGCCGATGTGAAGGCCGGCGAGGCGCTGACCCGCGCCAACGTCCGCTCCGTGCGCCCCGGCAACGGCCTGCCGCCGGCGCACTACGACGAGGTGCTGGGCCGCACCGCCGCTCGCGACCTGACCCGGGGCGAGCCGCTCGCCTGGGACATGCTGGCTTAGGCGCGAAGCCTAACCGCGGATTAACCCAAATTGTGGCCTGCTGGTTTCCCGACTGTGGAGACCGTCGATGAACGCCCTGCGCCAAACCCGTGACCTGTCGTCGTCGGCCGCCTCGCCGCCGCTGGCCGAGACGGTGGTGGACGATTTCATCCGCGATGGCGCGCACCTGTTCGACCAGCCGGTGGACCAGAGCGCCTGCGCCGACCTCCTGGCCTGCATCCGCGCCACTCGCGACTTCGGCGCGAGCCTGTTCCTCAGCGAGGAAGAGTTCGACGCCGACCCGCAATACACCGGCGTCAATCCCAAGCCCGGCCGCAACCTGCTGGAGCGGTTCGAGGACGCCTTAGGCTTCGTCGAGGACGATCCGCAGCTGATCGGCGGACAAGCGCGATCACTAGGGCGTCGAGGCCGTTGCCCAGGCCCACCATGTGGTCGGCGCCGCAATAGGTCGCGAACCGCGTCTCGAAGGCGCTGATCTCCTCGCCGCCGATCAGCCGGCCTGAGCGGATCACCCGGCGCATCGCCAGCTCCATCTCGGCGGCGACCATCTGCGAGTTGCGCTTGAGGTCGAGGTAGGGGGTCGAAGTCACCGGCTCGTCGCCGGCTTCCCAGCGCAGGAAATCGTCGTATTTGCGGATGTAGTCGGCCTCGTCGTACTCGTCGGAGGCCAGGACGATGATCACCGAGTCATGGCTGAAGTCGCTGAGGTCGCGCCAGCAGCCGGCCGGCACCACCGCGGCCTGCGAGGGGCGGTTGAGCTCGACGGTCTCGGTCCGCCCGGCCTTGGAGATGCTCAGCCGCACGCTGCCGCGCAGGCAGAGGAAACACTGGCGAAGCGCCCGGTGGCCGTGGCTGCCGCGGCCCTCGCCGGTCGGCACGTCGCGGATGTAATAGGCCCGGTGGACCGGGAATCCGATGTGCTTGGAGACCTCGGCCACCCCCAGGATGCCGTTGGGCATCGGGATGGTCTGCAGCTCGACGATCTTGACCAGCGGCTCGGCCACGGCGTCGCTGGCCGCGCCCGTTTGCGGGGGCGCGCTCGGCGGCTGGTCCTGCGGCTTTGCGTGGGGCGAGCCCAAACCCTGATCCTTTGCGGGAAAAGTCCCGGGGACAGGGTGAGTTGTTTGCGGTTAACGGCGGATTAGGGCGGCCGCGGTTCGCTGCCGCAGGTTCAGGTTGAGCGCGCCCCGATCATCTTCAGGAAGGCCTCGGCGACGCGCGGCGCGCCCTGGCCGTCGCAGAGCTCGGCGCTGGCGCTGGCCAGGCTCCGCCGCAGCTCAGCGTCCGTGGTGAGACGCCGCAGCGCCCGGTCGAAGGTGGCGTCGAAATCCGAGTCCTCGGCGTCGACCACCAGGGCCGCCTCGCGCTCTGCCAGCGTTTCGGCCGCCGCGCGCTGATTGTCGGCCAGCACCACCATCAGGGTTGGCAGCCCCAGCGTGCAGCGCTCCCAGGTCGATGAGCCCGCCGCCCCGATGCCGATATCCGCCTCGGCGGTCAGCCGCGCCATGTGCGGGCTGTCGACGTGCAGGGTGATGCGGGTGTCGCGCTTGGCGATCTTGCTCAGCGACGCCAGGCTCGGCGCCTCGGCACCGAGCACGATGTCGATGCCGACCTCGCTGACCTTGGGCCGCAGGCGTTCGACCACGCGGCCGGTGATCCCATCGACATCGGTCAGCCCCAGCGACACCAGCACGCGCCCCACCGGCTCCCCGCGCCAGGAGAGCGCCTGGTCGCGCAGGGCTGCGAACTCCGGCCGCACCGGGGCGTACTGCGGCCCCAGCAGCAGCCGCACCCCGTCCGGCGTCAGGCCCAGATAGTCCTCAGCCCGCCGCGCCGGGCCGGAGTCCAGCAACAGGTCCGCGCCCAGCGGCCGGTCGGCCAGGTCGTCGATCACCAGGGTAGGGCGGCCCTGGGCCATCGGCCGGTGGTCGGCCTCGGCCAGGCCGTAGTGGTCGAACACCACCGCGTCGAACATCTCGCTCGCCATGGCCAGCGCCAGGTCTGCGGGCGCCGTCGAGCCGGCCAGCGTGCGGGCCATCTCCGGCGCGAAGGCGTCGAGGATCGCCTCGACGGCGGGCGGGGCCACGAAGCGGCAGCCGGCGCCCTGCGCCTCCAGCGCCTGGGCCAGCGTCAGGCAGCGCATGACGTGGCCGCCGCCGACGACTGGGCCTGCGTCGACGACGAAGAGGATGCGGGGGCCGCTCATGACCGGTCGCCTCCCAGCGGTGAGTCAGGGCGAATCAACGGCTCACACACTAGGCCCAAACGCAAAGGGCCGCTCCGAAGAGCGGCCCTCGCGGGAAACGGACTTTCCCAGTCTTCTCGATAGGGCGGTCCGCTAGATGAAGTTGGCGAGCGTGATGTCCGCCAGGGACTTGCCCGTCAGGATGATCGCATCGTCCGCCGTGGTGATGGTGCCGCTGGCGTTGCTGTCGATGTAGACCACCACATCGCTGCCGACCTGCAGGGCGACGTAGACGTGGGTCGTCAGGTCGGTGTTCGCCTGAGCGATGCCGGCGTTGAGGCTGGAGGCTGGAGGCTGTCACGGTATCGCCGCCGAAGAAGGTCCCGGCCGCGTGGCCGAGCGCACCGATCTGCAGGTGATCGGTGTTGTTCCAGTCGGTGATCACCTCGGCGGTGTTGATATTGGCGAGTGACTGCCCGACCGCGAAGACGAACGTGTCGGCTCCGCCGCCGCCGGAGAGCACGTCGTGGTTGCCGGCCCCGCCGCCGCCGGCGGTGATGAGGTCGTTGCCGGAGCCGCCGGTGATGGTGTCGGCGCCGCTGGTGCCGACGACCTGGTCGTTGCCCGCTCCGGCGTCGATGATCGAGCCGAAGGTGGAACCCGAGCCATTGATCGTGTCGTCGCCGTCGCCGCCCTGCACCGCGCCCTGACCCGTGAAGGTGATCGAATCGTTGCCGGCGCCGGCGCTGATGATGTCAGTGCCGCCACCGGTGGTGATGATGTCGTTGCCGGAGCCGCTGGTAATACTGTCGCTACCATTGGCTGCATGGGTGTCGATGGTGTTCAGACCGTTGCCGCCACTGATCGTGTCGCCGCCGGTCCCGGTGTTCATGTCCGTGGCGCTGTTGGTGCCGTCGCCGAGGGTGACGAGGTTGTGGCCGCCGCTGGCGGTGGCCGTGGTCAGCGTGACCGCGTCATTGCCCGCGCCCAGGCTGATGGTGGCGTGATCCGTATCGGAAATGATGTTGTCGCCGGCGCCATCGGTGATGGTGTCGTGGCCGCCGCTGGTGATCTGGTCGTTGCCGGTCCCGCCGTCGATGTTGCTGCCAACGCCGCCGGAAATGATGTCGTTACCAGCGCCTCCGCTTGCGAAGAGGGTGCCGGTGGCGGTGATCTGGTCGTTGCCCGAGCCGGTGGTGATGGTGTCGGCGCCGCCGCCCGACATGATCGTGTTGTTGGCGGTGCTGTTGCCGGCAAAGATGCTGTCGTCGCCAACACCCGTCAGCGTGATCGTCGCAAGGCCGGAACCGCTGGTGATGGTGTCGCCGGTGGCGTCGGTGGCGTCGATGATCGTGTTGGCGCCGTCGCCAGCGCTGATCAGGTTGCCGCCGCTGGTGACGGTGATCGCGTCGTTGCCCGCGCCCGTTGTGATGACGTTGCCGCCCAGGTCGTGGATCGTCGTGTTGCCGGCGGTGTTGGTGATGGTGTCGTGACCGCCCAGACCGGTGATCTGGTCGTTGCCGGTGCCGCCGTCGATCAGGTAGTGGCCGCCGGCGCCCGAAGCGGCGATGGTGTCGTCACCGATGCCGCCGCTCATCGTATCGCCGCCCGTGCCGGCCGCGCCGGACGACGTCAGCTTGTCGTCGCCGTCTTCGCCCAGGATGTTGTTGTGCGCCGTGGCGGAGGTGACAGCAGTGATCGTGTCGTCGCCCAGGTTGCCGTCCAGGGTGTCACCGCCGCCGTTGCCGGCGATGGTGTCGTTGCCCTTGCCGCCCAGGATCAGGTCGGCGTTGGTCGAGCCGGTGATGCTGTCGTTGCCCAGATTGCCCTGAGCGAAGTTGGTGGCGGTCGCCGACTTGCCGGAGCCCGTCAGGATGATGCTGTCATCGCCCTGGCCGCCGAAGATGGTGTTGAGGCTGGAATTGTTCGCACCGACGCCGCCGGTCAGGGTGTCGTCGCCCTGGTTGCCCTGCAGCAGGTCGTTGCCGGCCGTACCGCCGTTCATGACGTCGTTGCCGTCGCCGCCGAACATGGCGTCGGAGCCCGCCGTGCCGGTGATCTGCGCGCCAAGGGTGCCGTCGGCGCCGGTGCTGCCGATGAACAGCCGCGAGGCGTCGGGGAAGATCAGGGCCGGCGCCGCCGGAAAGCGCACCGCGGCGCCGTCGTTGGCGAAGGTGACCGAATTGCCCGCGAAGGACAGCGTCACGCTAGGTGCGCTGCTCAGCGTCAGGGGGTTGAAGATCAACGTGGCCTGGCTCGCCGAACCGGTGCGGAAGACGATCGTGTCAGCCGCAGGGTTGAACGCGTCGGCGTTCGCTTGCGTCATCGAATCGAAAAAGACGGTGGCCACGTGGAATCCCCGACTCAAAAATGTCCCCGGCAACCATGCCGTGAGGATGTTGCCAAAGTCTTGCTAAATTGCCGCCCCGTTTACCATGTGGCAAGCCGCCGTCACTGCTGAGCCACGGTCTTTCGGGCGTCGAAGCGCGCCAACAACTCGGCGGCGGCCCGGTTTGTCTCATCCAGCGGCGGATAGCTCCAATGGTTAAGCTCGCCGGCAAAGCGGCGGGTCACGCCGCGGCGCGCCAGATCTTCATGGAACCGCTCGAACTTGCGCCCGCCGCCCTCCATAGCGAGCACGTGCACCGGCTTGCCGGTGGTCGCCGCGTCGGTGGCGAGGTTGGTGGAGTCCTCGGTCACCAGGATGATGTCGGCGGCCGCCAGGAAGGCGAAGTAGGGATTGTCGCCCTCGCCATCCCAGATCCAGCCGGGAACGCCGGCCAGGCCCTGAGTCAACACCGCCTGGGCCGCCTCCGGCGTGCGGCGCGTGAAACTGACCAGCAGGGAGCCGCCGATCGCCTGGACGGCCTTGGCCACCTCGGCGGCCATGCGCCGCGCGCGGTCGGAGGGCAGGTCGTGCGACTTGGACTTGCCGCCGACGATCATCGCCACCCGCGGATGGGGCAGGGGATCGATCCGCTCGCGGAAACGCGCCAGGTCGCGGGCGAAGCCCTCGGCGTTCATGCGGTTGGGCGCGCCGACGATGGCCAGCACATTGTCGCCCGTCAGCTCGTCGTGGGTCGGCGGAATCACCAGGTCGAGCAGGGGCGCGGCCGCCCCGGGGTCCTGGGTCTGCACGACGAAGGTCCGATGGCCGGAGAGCGCGCCGACGCGGGTAGAGAGCGGCAGGCTGGCCCGGCCCGCGCCGATCCAGATGTCCGGCCAGGGCGCGCCGATCGAACCATCGGCCTCCAGCGCGAAATGCGGGATCAGCCGCCAGGGCAGGCGGCCCAGGCCCCACTTCCAGCCGATCCGCTTGACGACGATGCGGGCCGGCCTTTGGCGCGCCACGGCTTCCGCCAGGCCCAGGACCTGGGCCTCGATGCCGACGCGGCCGTCGGAGACGGCCCAGATGGTCAGTTCAGGGGCGGCAGGCTCAGCCATCCGCGGTAGGTGGGGTTAGACCCACTCCACCTTGGTGATTTCGTAGGCCTTCACGCCGCCAGGCGTGGTGACCTCGACCACGTCGCCGCTTTCCTTGCCGATCATCGCGCGCGCGATGGGCGAGGTGATCGAGACCTTGCCGTCCTTCACGTTGGCTTCGTGCTCGCCGACGATCTGGTAGCGGGCCTTTTCCTCGGTGTCCTCGTCGATCACCGAGACGGTGGCGCCGAACTTCACCTGCTTGCCGGAAAGCTTGGAGACGTCGATCACCTGGGCGCGCGCCATCTTGTCCTCGATCTCGGCGATCTGGCCTTCGATCCAGCCCTGGCGGTCCTTGGCGGCGTGATATTCGGCGTTCTCGGAGAGGTCGCCATGCAGGCGCGCTTCCCCGATCGCGGCGATCACGGCGGGCCGCTCGGTCGTCTTCAGACGCTTCAGGTCTTCGTCGAGGGCGTGGTAGCCCTCGGCGGTCATCGGGACTTTATCCATCAAGGTGGTGACTCGAGTTCGCCCTAGTTGGAAGTTCGCAGTTGCCGGCCGCGGGCGCAGGCGTCCGGGGGGGAAGAAGATAGAATTGTGCGCCGCAAAACGCAAGGTGGCGAGAACGGCGGCATACGAAGACTGGGCTTTGCCCGCCCGGGGAGTGTGGTCAGGCTTTGCGACCTCATCATGACTTCAGTCAGGTGGCAACCGTGACCGCAGCTGGCGGTCTTGTCTGACGGGGATCGTAGAAGAAGCGTTCTTCGGCGATACGGTCGCCCTCCCAGCGCTGCAGGGTCAACTCTTCCATGACCATCGGCGCGCCTTCGGCGGGCGTGAAGGTGAACTTCCAGCGGATCATCACCTTGTCGCCGTCGATCAGGAGGTCGGTCACCGGATCGGTCTTCATGTGGGCGAAGCTGGCCATCACCGCCTTTTCGCTGGCGACGTGCGCCGCCAGGCCGACCCGCGGTTCACCCTGGTTGTCCTGCATGGTCGAGTGCGGGTGATAGAACTGCTCCAGCGCCGTGACGTAGTCGGCGGCCTCCACCAGGCTCACGAAGGCTTCGACGCGGTCTCGGGCCGGCATTCCAAACTCCATGGCTGGCGGGATGCGATCGCCCGCCCTAGTTAAGTGGCGCTTCGGGAGACGATTGCCATGGCCGCGCGGAACGGAATTACGCTCTATCACTCGCCGGCCAGCCGGGCGTTCACCGCCTATTGGATGCTGGAGGAGCTGGGCGTCCCGTTCGGCGTCAAGACCATCGACATCAAGAAGGGCGAGCAGAAGGCGGCGGCCTATCTGAAGCTCAACCCGGCCGGCAAGGTGCCGACGCTCACCGATGGCGAGGTGGTGGTCAGCGAAAACCCGGCCATCGCCATCTACCTGGCCGACCGCTACGGCTACGGGACCCTGGCCCCGAAGATCGAGGAGGCCGCGCGCGGGCCCTACCTCAAGTGGATGGTGTTTTCGACCGCCGTGGTCGACCCCGTAGCCAGCCTGCACGAGCAGAAGATCGACCTGCCCGGCTACAACTTCAGCTTCGGCGCCTTCGACGACATGGTCCAGGTGCTGAGTGGCGTCCTGAAGGACCGCGAATTCCTGCTCGGCGACCGTTTTACCGCCGCCGACGTGGTGTTGGGCGGCACGCTCTCGCGGCTGCTCTATCAGAAGATCCTGCCCGAAGAGCCGGTGCTGATGGACTACAACGACCGCCTGACCCAGCGCGAAGCCTTCCACCGAGCCGCCGACGCCACCTGGCCCAGCCAGTTCTACGGCGCCCTGGCGTAGGCTTTCGAAGGAAAGAGGGGAACCACGGAAAACACGGAAAGGGAAAGCGCGATTCCCAGAGGCCGTGGGTGATTTGACGGCGCGCGAAGCGCGCGATTCAGTCTGACCAAACAGCCCCGCTTTCTCCTTCCTTTTCCGTGCTCTTTCCGTGTTTTCCGTGGTTCAAAAAGACGAAGCCGCCGCCGCCGCGCCGTCTCAAGGCTCGCTCAGTGCTTCAGCACGATCTTTCCGAAGTGCTGGTTCCTGGCCATCTTGCCCATGGCCTGCTCGACCTGGGCGAAGGGGAAGACTTCGTCGACCGGCATCTTCAGCTTGCCGTCCGCCAGAGGCCCCGCCAGGTCGGCGTTGGCGCGCCGGTTGACCTCGCCGATCTCGTCCAGGGTGCGGGTGCGGAAGGTGACGCCCAGGTAGTGGATGCGGCGCAGGGCATGCAGGTCGGCGTTGAACTCGCTGCGCGTGCCGCCGAGCCGGCCGACGTTGACGATGCGTCCCTCCAGCCGGGTCGCGCGCATGTTGCCGTTCACGACCGGGCCGGAGACCTGGTCGACGATCAGGTCGACGCCCACGCTGTTGGTGTGCTCCAGCACCTTGTCCGGCCACCCGTCGTCATGGGAATCGAAGGCGAAGTCACAGCCATACTCGGCCAGCCTGGCGCGGCGCGCAGTGTTGGTCGACGAGCCGATCACCGACTTGGCGCCCAGCACCTTGGCGATCTGCAGGCCCAGGATGCCGACGCCCGACGAGGCGCCCTGGATCATCACCGTCTGGCCGGACTGGAACTTGCCCACCGTGACGATGGCGTCGTGCATGGTCCGCAGGCCCACCGGGAAGCAGGTGGCGTCCTCGAAGCTCATGCCGTCCGGAATCGCCAGCACGTGAGCGGCGTGGACCACGACATATTCGGCAAAGGCGCTGGCCGAGGCGCCCATGACCCGGTCGCCCTCCTTGTAGTCGGTCACGCCGGGACCGACCGCCTCGATGGTTCCCGACCATTCCGAGCCCAGGACCGTGCCGATGCCGCCGCGCGCGCCGTGCAGGGCGCCGGTGGACATGGCCAGATCGACGCGGTTCAGCGCATTGGCGGCGACCTTGACCTGCACCTGGCCCTGTTTCGGCGGAACCTTCGCCGCGTCGCGCATCGCCGGCCCCTGGTCGGTGAGAATATACGCTCTCATCGCTTCGCCCCTTTGCTCGGCGGCGGCAGCTGGGGCCCATCTGCGGGGGCCGCCACCTGCGCCGTGTTCAAGGTCATGGAGACCAGGTCGTAGTACCCACTGAGCGCCACCAGATCGACGATCCCCTGGTCGCCCAGCACGGTCTTGGCCGCGGCATAGGTCGGGTCGCTGACCCGGTGGGTGCGGCGAAGCTCTGTTACAAAATCGTAGACCGCCGTTTCATCCGGCAACATAGCCTTAGGTCGGCTACCTGACGCAAGGTCAGCTGCGACGGACGGTTCGAGACCGGCCTTCATCGCCAGCGGGTAGTGCGCCGACCATTCGTAGTCCGCATCCCAGGCGCGGGCGGTGATCAGGATCGCGAATTCATTGAGCCTTGGCGGCACGCTGGAGTGGAACCGCAGATGCTCGCCCACCTGCTGCAGCTTGTCGGCGAGCTCGGGGCTGCGCAGCCAGGTGTTGAACGGCCCGCCGATGCTCTTGCGCGGCCCGGCCAGGATCGCGTCGGCGACCTTGCGCTGGGCGGGCGTCATCTGATCGGGCGTCAGCGTGGGAAAACGCTCCGCGGCCCGCGCGGCGGCGCCGGCGGCAAGTCCCAATCCCATGGCTGCGGCGAAGACGGGTCCAGACGTCTTGCGCTTCATGGCGGCGCTCCTAATCACTCAGGCTGAGGACAGCTCCGGTCAGTTCGGCAGGCTCGGGCGGCTCGTAGACGCCCTCGATAAATTCGAAGAGATCCGGGGTCACCTCGATCGCGAAGCTTTCGCCGCGGACGACGTTGCGGCTGGAGACCCGCGCGCGGCGCACCTCCTGCGGGGCGTCTACAAAGTGGAACTGCAGGGGCAGGCCCGTCGCCTCGGCGATCTCGCGCACCCGGGCACGATCGGCGATGCGCATCAGGCCGATGTCGAGGATCACCGAGGTCCCCGCCGCGATGGTCCCCGCCGCGACCGACCAGATCTGCGCCTCGCAGCGCGCCACCCGCTCCAGCATCCAGTCGTATTGCAGGGGTTCTGGCATGTCCGGCGCGAACATCCGCGCCATCCAGTCGTCGAGGATGAAGGCGACAGCCTTCTCCCGGCGCGCGAAGGCGTGGGCGTAGGTCGTCTTGCCCGCGCCGCATGGCCCAAAGATGACATTCAAAGTCGCCGTCATGGTCCCCTCGCTACCGGACCGTGAGCCCGCCGTCGATCACCAGTTCGGCGCCGGTGACGTAGCGGCTCTCGTCGCTGGCCAGCCACAGGACGCCGTTGGCGATGTCCTCCGGATAGCCCTTCACGCCCAGCGGCACGGCCATGGTCGACATGGCGTCCAGGTCGGGCGGCGCGTTGGCGCCGGGATTTGTCGGGTTGAAGATGGAGAGCCAGATCGGCGTCTCGATGATGCCCGGGTGCACCGAGTTCACGCGGACCTTGTCGCCGGCGCCTGCGCATTCCATCGCCACCGACTTTGTGAAGAGCCGCACGCCGCCCTTGGTCGCGCAATAGCCGCCGAGCGTCGCCGAGCCCTTCAGGCCCGCTACCGACGACATGTTGATGATCGAGCCGCCGTCGCCGGAGGCGCGCATCAGGGGCAGCGAATGCTTCACGCCCAGGAAGACGCCGTCGAGGTTGACCGCGGTCTGCTTGCGCCAGTCGGCCAGGCTCATCTCGATGACCGAGCCCGGGATGGCGATACCGGCGTTGTTGACCAGGATGTCCAGCCGGCCGTGACGGGCTCTTAGATGGGCGATGACGCTTTCCCAGGCGGGCTCGTCGGTGACGTCGTGATGCAGGTATTCGCACTTGCCGCCGGCCGCCTTGATGGCCGCGACCGCCTCGGCGCCCTTGGCGTCCTGCACATCGGTGATGACGCAGACGGCTCCCTCTGCGGCCAGCCTCTCGGCGCAGCCGCGGCCGATGCCGCTCGCGCCTCCGGTGATCAGCGCGACCTTGCCTTCCACACGACCGGCCATGACCGACCTCCCATTCCTTTGTTGAACGGAGGCCTAGCCCACAGCGCCGCCTGCCGCCAGAGCCTCGCGGCGTCAGCCCGGTCTTGTCATAGGGATCAACGGGCGCGGCCGGCCCTTCTGGACCGCCTGAGCCCGGTCATCCGTCCGTGCGTCAGTGCATCCAGGCGGGCGTCACGCTGCCCGTGGTGACGATGCCGTAGATCATGCCGACGGCGAGAACCGCCACGGCGACCAGCATCAGTTTGCCCAGAAGGCTTTGAATTCGCTCGGCTGTATGTTTGGGCCGATGCGAACGGACCTCGGTCCGATCGGAGTGCATAGAACGTCCTTCCCAATCTGCTTGGGGGTTCTTCGCCCCCGCCAGACTGCGTCAGACGCCAAGCGGCGTCGTTCCGGCCGGTCTATCTATGGGGCCGCCGGAGCGCGCCCTTTGGAGCCTGTAGCGGTCAGGCTTCTGACGCCGAATCTGCGCCTTGGCGGAACATTGGTCAACTAGAGCGGGTTGAGACCGCTCGGCCGCGCCTCAGGCGAGCCCCTTCTGCTCGCTTCAGGCGAGGATGGTTTGGCGGCGCGCGCGCAGCAGGCCGCCGGCCATGCCGAAGCCCACGATCATCAGCGCCCAGGACGCCGGTTCGGGCACCGCATTGCCGCCGTTGCCGTTGCCCAGGTCATCGGGGATCGTCCGGCCGACCGCCGAGCCACTCACGAGATAGCGGGTCGGGCCGTTCTGCAGGTTGAAGCAGCTGTACGAGGTGATGCATTCGAACGACGGCCCGATGACGATGGGGTTGTTGGCCTCGGCCGGGGTCAGGTTGTCGGTGAATTCCAGGTGCAGGGTGGTGGTGTAGCCGATCTCGAATTCGACCTTGCTCGGCCAGGTCCAGCTCTGCGCCCCGGCGCCGTGAAGCGTGTATTCGATCGGCCCGATCACCGGGCCGGCCGAGGTGTTCATGTCGTAGCTGCTGAAGTCCCCGTACTGGTTAAGGTCGAAGACGCCGTGCAGCGTCGCGCCATCGTCGAATATCCCGTCGACGGTCCATTCCACGTCGGCCTTGGCGGCAGTCGCGCCGGCCAGGGCGGCGGCGCAGAGGGCGAGGGGCGCCAGGCGGCGGATCATTGCGAAGGTCATGGTCTGGCTGCGTCCCATTGGCCGGAGTCGTCGGCGGTCAGGGCCTGCTTGGCATATCGCCAAGCCTGGCTGTTGAAGATTCACCCGTTACGAGAATAGCTCGCTGGTGCGGTTCGGTTTTAGTCGCGTGGGACTAGGATTGAGCGCGGTTCGAGCGAGCCTAGGAATAGCTCTGCAGCGGCCGCACATCGAGGGTGTCCTCGACGGTCGCCACGATCGCCTGGGCCGCGGCCAGCGCCCCGGCCGCGGTGGTGTAATAGGGCGTCTTCATCATCAGCGCCGTGCGCCGCAGCTCGAAGCTGTCGGCCAGCGACTGGCGGCCCTCGGTGGTGTTGAACACCAGCTGGACCCCGCCGTTCTTCATGGCGTCGACGATGTGCGGCCGGCCCTCCAGCACTTTCTTCACATGCTCGACCTTGACCCCTTCGCCTTCCAGGTAGGTCGCGGTGCCGCCGGTGGCGAGAATCTTGAAGCCCAGCCCCTGCAACAGGCGCACCGGCTCCAGCACCCAGGGCTTGTCGGCGTCCTTCACCGAGACGAAGACGGCGCCGGACTTGGGCAGCACCGTGCCGCCGCCGAGCTGACTCTTGGCGAAGGCGCGGGCGAAGGCCGGCGCGAGCGTCTCGCCCGGCCGCACCCAGTCCAGGCCCATGACTTCGCCGGTCGAGCGCATCTCGGGGCCCAGAACCGTGTCGACGCCGGGGAACCGAGCGAAGGGGAACACCGCCTCCTTCACCGCGATGTGGTTGAAGGGCTTCTCCACCAGATCGAACTCGCTGAGCTTCTTACCGGCCATCACCTTGGCGGCGATGGCGGCGAGCGGCCGGCCGATGGTCTTGGCCACGAAGGGCACGGTGCGGCTGGCGCGCGGATTGACCTCCAGGACGAAGATCCGCGGGTTATCGGAGTGCGGCTCCTCGATGGCGAACTGCACGTTCATCAGGCCGCGCACTTCCAGGGCGCGGGCCATGGCGGTGGTCTGGACCTTCAGCTCGGCGATGGTCTCGGGCTTCAGCGAGAAGGGCGGCAGCGAGCACGCGCTGTCGCCGGAGTGCACGCCGGCTTCCTCGATGTGCTCCATGACCCCGGCCACGAAGACCTCGCCATCGGCGTCGCAGAGCGCGTCCACGTCCACCTCGGTGGCGCGGGAGAGGTACTGGTCGATCAGCACGGGGCTGTCGCCGCTGACCTTCACCGCATTGGTGATGTAGCGCTCGAGCTGCTCGTCATCGCGGACGATCTCCATGGCCCTGCCACCGAGCACATAGGAGGGCCGGATCACCACCGGATAGCCGACCTGATGAGCGCCCGCGAAGGCCTCGTCGCGGCTGCGCGCGATGGCGTTGATCGGCTGGGCGATATTCAGTTTGTGCAGCAGCTGCTGGAACCGCTCGCGGTCCTCGGCCAGATCGATGGCGTCGGGCGAGGTGCCCAGGATCGGGATGCCGGCGTCTTCCAGCGGTTGCGCCAGCTTCAGCGGCGTCTGGCCGCCGAACTGCACGATGACGCCCAGCAGGGTCCCATTCGACTGCTCGACGTGGATAAGCTCGAGCACATCCTCTGCCGTAAGGGGTTCAAAATACAGGCGATCTGACGTGTCGTAATCCGTCGACACCGTCTCCGGATTGCAGTTCACCATGATCGACTCGACGCCGATCTCGTCCAGCGCGAAGGCCGCGTGGCAGCAGCAGTAGTCGAACTCGATCCCCTGGCCGATGCGGTTGGGTCCGCCGCCCAGGATGATCGCCTTCTTGCGGTCGCTGGGGTCGCTCTCGCAGTCCGGCGCCTGGCCCAGCGCGCCGGTTTCATAGGTCGAGTACATGTAGGGCGTCTCGGCCCGGAACTCGCCGGCGCAGGTGTCGATGCGCTTGAACACGGGCCGCACGCCCAGCACGCGCCGCTCGGCCCGCACCAGGGCCTCGGTCGAGCCGGTCAGCTGCGCCAGGCGGGCGTCGGAGAAGCCCTGGGCCTTCAGCGCCCGGAACCCATGCGCCGTCGCCGGCAGGCCCTCGGCGCGCACCCGCGCCTCTTCGGCCACCAGGGTCTGGATCTGCCGCAGGAACCAGGGCTCGTAGGAACAGGCCGCGTGGATGTCTTCGACCGACAGGCCATGGCGGAACGCCTGGGCGATCACCAGCAGGCGGTCCGGCGTCGGCTGGCCGAGCGCCCGCAGCACCGCGGCGTGGCCCATCTCCGGGTCGGCGGCGTTCTCGATCTCGATCTCGTCCAGGCCGCAAAGCCCGGTCTCCAGCCCGCGCAGGGCCTTCTGCAGGCTCTCGGCGAAGGTGCGGCCGATGGCCATGACCTCGCCCACCGACTTCATCGAGGTGGTCAGGTACGGTTCGGCCCCCGGATACTTCTCGAAGGCGAAGCGCGGAATCTTGGTGACCACATAGTCGATGGAGGGCTCGAACGACGCCGGCGTGGCCCCGGTGATGTCGTTCATCAGCTCGTCGAGCGTGTAGCCAACCGCCAGCCGCGCGGCGACCTTGGCGATCGGGAACCCCGTGGCCTTCGACGCCAGCGCCGACGAACGCGACACCCGCGGGTTCATCTCGATGACCACCATCCGGCCGTCGACGGGATTGACCGCGAACTGCACGTTGGAGCCGCCGGTCTCGACGCCGATCTCGCGCAGCACGGCGATCGAGGCCGCCCGCATGCGCTGGTATTCCTTGTCGGTCAGGGTCAGCGCAGGCGCGACGGTGATCGAGTCGCCGGTGTGCACCCCCATCGGGTCGATGTTCTCGATGGAGCAGACGATGATGCAGTTGTCCGCCTTATCGCGGACGACCTCCATTTCGTACTCCTTCCAGCCCAGCACGCTCTCCTCGATGAGGACCTCGGTGGTGGGGGAAAGGTCGAGGCCGTTGGCGACGATCTCGCGGAATTCCGCGACGTTGTAGGCGATGCCGCCGCCGGTGCCAGCGAGCGTAAAGCTCGGCCGCACGATGGCCGGCAAACCGACGAACTCCAGACCCTCCAGGGCCTCGTCCATGGTGTGGGCGGCCTTGGACTTGGGGCTTTCGAGGCCCAGGTGGTCCATGGCGTTGCGGAATTTCTGGCGGTCTTCGGCCTTGTCGATGACCTCGGCGCGGGCCCCGATCATCTCGACGCCGTATTTCGCCAACACGCCGGACGCATCGAGCGCCAACGCGGTGTTGAGCGCCGTCTGGCCGCCCATGGTCGGCAGCAGAGCGTCAGGGCGCTCCTTGGCGATGATCTTCTCGACCATCTCGGGCGTGATCGGCTCGATGTAGGTGGCGTCGGCGACGTCCGGATCGGTCATGATCGTTGCCGGATTGGAGTTCACCAGCACGATCCGGTAGCCCTCGGCGCGCAGCGCCTTGCAGGCCTGCACCCCGGAATAGTCGAATTCGCACGCCTGCCCGATGACGATCGGCCCCGCGCCGATGATCAGGATCGAAGAAATGTCGGTACGCTTGGGCATCTCGTCTCGCGCGCGCGGGCGGCCACGCGCTTGCACGTGCCGGCCCGACCAAATCTGCAGGTTAAGGCGCCCGTTTAGAGAGGGAGTCGGGGTGGCGCAACCCCGCGGCCCGCAAACAAAATGGGCCGGCGCTGGAGCGCCGGCCCATCTGTGGTGGCTTGGCGAGGTCGCCCCCGCAAATCTGTAGTCCTTAGGCTTGCAGCTGACCCGCGGCGGACTTGCCGCTGCGCGGATCCTTCTCGAGCTCGTAGGTGATCTTCTGGCCTTCGTTCAGCGAACGCAGGCCCGCACGCTCGACGGCGGAAATGTGCACGAACACGTCAGGACCGCCTTCATCCGGTTGGATAAAGCCGAAGCCCTTGGCGCCATTGAACCATTTGACGGTGCCGGTAGCCATGTAAGTTCAAGTCCTTCGATAGGTGATCGCCGCCGGCCCAAAGCATTTGCACCGACGATCAAAGTCCGAAGGGGGTCGGGAGGCAGGTCCGGCGCCCAGGTTAGGGAGCGGGGAAAGTCGGCCGAACCGCTACGAATTCGATGCCAATCACCGTGGAGGATTTCCAAACGGGAGGCAAGACGGCCGAAAATTTTGCCGAAAGCTCGAAACCAATCGCCGGCTTAGCCATATAACCAAGGTGCGGCCTCGTTGTTCGCGGCCGCCGCGGAGACGCTTGCCATGACCCTCATCGAGAAGATTCCCACCCTCAGCGATGTGGAAGTGATCAACCTGCTGGCCAATGCGCAACGCCTGGCCCAGGGCGGGGATGAGCGTCAGCAGGCGGCCGCGTCCGAACTCCTGCCGGCCCTGGAAGCCGCCGCCGCCGAGCGCCGCGACGTCCGTCTGGCCGCCGCTCAGGAGAAGCGCGCGGCCGCCCGGAAGCCGAAAAAAGCCGCGGCCTGATTGGGGCAGATCGGCTTTCGCACCGTCTGCAGGTTGTAAGAGGGTTGCCCCCGCGGCCCTGAGCGGGCAACGTTTGCACCCAAGCTTGCGTGAGATTTGAGCCCTACATTGGCCGTCGCGACCACCCCAGAAGACCTCGCCGCCCTGATGTCCCGCGTCGCCGCTGGCGAGCGCGCCGCGCTTCGACAACTTTATGAGGCCACCTCCGCGAAGCTTTTCGCCGTTTGCCTACGTATCTTGTCCGACCGCGAAGAATCCGAGGACGTATTGCAAGAGGTCTATGTCACAGTTTGGCGTCGCGCTGACCGCTTCGATGCGGCTCGTGCGAGCGTCATGACGTGGGTCTCCACGATCGCCCGTAACAGGGCGATTGACCGTCTGCGGGCTCGCGGTCCGTTGGCCTACGCCGACCAGATCGAGGATTTAGAGATCCCAGATGGCGGCGTGAGTGCTGAGGCGTTGCTGGTCACGGCCGGCGAGGAGGGGAGGCTGCACCAATGCCTGTCCGAACTCGACGACCGCACTGAAAAAGTGATTCGCACCGCCTTTTTCGAGGGTGTGACTTATGAGGCGTTGGCCCGCCGAATGGACACACCGTTAGGAACAGTAAAGAGCTGGGTGCGCCGGGGCCTGGCTAAGCTTAAGGGTTGTCTGTCGCAATGAGCGAAGCACCTGAACTGACCGATACCGAAGCCTTCGCCGCCGAGCATGCCCTGGGCATTCTCAATTCGGACGAACGAAGGCAGGCGGAAACGCGGATGGCGAGTGAGCCGGTGTTCGCAGCCCAGGTGGAAGCCTGGCGCGAACGGCTGGCGCCCATGGCCGGAACCATGGTCGATGTGCCCGCGCCGCATGACCTGTGGCTGAGGATCGAAAGGTCCCTGGGCGCCAACGACAACACGGTGGCCGAGCGGGGCCTGCGCTTCTGGCGCGGCGCCACGGCTGGATCGTTGACGCTTGCAGCCGCCAGCATCGCCGCGGCCGTCATGCTGGGCAACCGCCCGCCGACGACGGTGGCGACGCCGCCGCCGCAGGGACAACTGCTGGACGCCAGTCTGGTCAGCCAGTCCGGCGCGCCGGTGCCGTTGTTCGTCGCCGCCTATGATCCGACGCGCAAGGCGCTGATCGTCACCTCGCTGGTGACGCCGAACAACGATCCGGCCCACGTCCACGAGCTGTGGGTGATCCCGGCCGACGGCAAGCCGCGGCCTCTGGGCATCCTGCAGCCGGGCAAGACGGTCGCCATGCCGATGTCGGACAAGCTCCTGCCGTCGCTGGCCGCCGGCTCGGCGCTCGCCGTCTCCATCGAGCCGCCTGGCGGCTCGCCGAAGATCGACGTGCCGACCGGACCGATCACCGCCGTCGGCAAGCTCGCCAAGATCTAGCGCTGGCGCCCGACGTCTAGTTGGGCGCGGTCGTAGCCGCGGCCACCGCGCGGCGGTGGTGACGGCGATGATGGATCTTCGCGGCGCTCAACCCGGAAGTGTGGTTCACCGGCGACAAGCCGGGGTAACCCTCGGGATGGGTTCCGTCCTTGTCGGTGACGATGGTCGAAGAGCCGTTGGAAGCCGTCGTGCCGGTGTGCATCGAGTTCTGCTCGCCAGGCGTCGGGCCCAAGGTCGACGGCCCATGGGTCGGCTGCGCCAAGGCGGGCGCCGCGCTCAGCAGCACCACAGCTGCGGCGGGAACGAAAAATCGCAACATGTTCAATCTCCAAACTAGGTTTGGAGACTAACGGGCCCGAGGCGCCGAGGTTGCGGCTCAGCTACTTCGCGGCGTCCATCAGGCCGGCGAACCTTTCGAACAGGTAGAGGCTGTCCGTCGGGCCGGGCGAGGCTTCGGGGTGGTGCTGGACGGAAAACACCGGCCGGTTCTTGAGCGCGATGCCGGCGTTGGTGCCATCGAAGAGCGAGACGTGGGTCTCCACCACCGGCTCGGGCAGGGTGGCGCGGTCGACGGTGAAGCCGTGGTTCATGGAGACGATCTCCACCTTGCCGGTGGTCAGGTCCTTCACCGGATGGTTCGCGCCGTGGTGGCCCTGTTCCATCTTCACGGTTTGAGCGCCCACCGCGATCGACAGCATCTGGTGGCCGAGGCAAATGCCGAACACCGGCGTGCCACTGTCGATCAGCTTCCTGATCTGCGGCACCGCATATTCACCGGTCGCCGCCGGGTCGCCGGGGCCGTTGGAGAGCAGGACGCCGTCCGGCTTGCGGGCCAGGATGTCCTCGGCGCTGGTCGAGGCCGGCACCACGGTCGCCCGCGCGCCGACGCTGGTCAGCGCCCGCAGGATGTTGCGCTTCACGCCATAGTCGACGACCACGACCTCGTATTTCGGCTGCGGAGCCGGCTCGGCGTAGCCCTCCGGCCACGACCAAAGTCCCTCGTCGAACACGAACGGCTGCAGGCACGACGCGTCCTTGGCGAGGTCAAGGCCTTCGAGGCCGCTCCAGGCCTTGGCCTGGGCGACCAGGGCGTCGAGGTCGAAGGTCCCGTCCGGCGAGTGGGCGATCACCGCGTGCGGCATGCCGTGCTCGCGGATCGAGCGCGTCAGAGCACGCGTATCGACGCCCGCCAGGCCGACCACGCCGCGCCTGGCCATCCAGGTCGCCAGGTTCGCGTCGGCCCGCCAGTTGGCTGGCGGCGTGGGGATGTCGCGGAAGATCGCGCCCCGGGCCGCCGTGGTCGCCGAGCCGCTCATCTGCTCCAGGTCCTCGGCGGTGGTCCCGGTGTTGCCCACGTGGGGGAAGGTGAAGGCCACGATCTGGGCCATGTAGGAGGGGTCCGTCAGGATCTCCTGGTAGCCGGTCATGGCGGTGTTGAAGCAGACCTCACCCACCGCGGCGCCGACCGCGCCCACGCCCACGCCCTGCAGGATCGTCCCATCGGCCAAGGCCAGCACGCCGGTGCATCCGGGCAGCAGATCGCGGCTCATGGGCTTAAGGGTCCTTCTGGCGGGCAAACGGGCGCTTTGGTAGTGAGTCCCGCAGGTGCGGTCAATCGCGGGCCATATGGCACGCGCGGGGCGGCAATATAACCCCCGGGAGAACCTCAGATGACCGACGGCTACATCGATCCGGACCGGGCCGCCTGGGACGTCTTCAAGGACCTGCCGCGCGACCAGACCATCCACATGCTGAACCTGATCCGTCTGCGCGACGTGGCGGAGTATCCGGAAGGCCATCCCAACCATGGCAAGCCGATCAGCGGCCGCGACGCCTACCGCGAATACGGCCGCACCATCGCCCCGCATCTGGCGCGGCTGGGAAGCCGCCAGGTCTGGGCGGGCGAGCCGCAGGTGATGGTGACCGGGCCGGGCGCCGAGGCCTGGGACCTGGCCTTCATCGTCGAATACCCCGGCTCGCAGGCCTTCATCGACATGGTCCGCGACCCGGACTATCGCGCCAATGTGGTGCCGCACCGAACCGCCGCAGTGGCGGATTCGCGCCTGCTGCGCCTCTCGCCCCTCGATCCGGACCACAAGCTTGGGGACTGAAATCGAGGGAAGGCCCTCCTTTCGCCTGGGTCACGATGCGCGCAGGATCGCCGCATGCTGATCCTCAAGCCCAACTGCGAGTGCTGCGACCGCGATCTGACGCCCGACAGCCCCGACGCGCGCATCTGCACCTTCGAGTGCACCTTCTGCGCCGACTGCGCCGAGAGCCGACTGGGCGGCGCCTGCCCCAACTGCGGGGGAAACTTCACGCCCCGCCCGATCCGCCCAGCCGCGCTGCTGGCGAAATATCCGGCGTCGACCGAGCGCGTGGTCGGCAAGCACGCGGCCTGCGCGGCCTAGCCGCCTTCGCCCCCGCTCACTCGTCGCTCAGGCCGCCGGTCGCTTCAGCCAGGGCGTCGAAAAGTTCGTCGGCGCGGATCGGCTTGCCCAGATGGAGATCGGCGCCCGCCTCCGCGCTCGCCCGGCGGTCCTCGGGCCCGGTGTTGGCTGACAGCACCACGACCGGCGTCCGTACCCGGTTCGAACCGGCCTCGGCCGCGCGGATGGCGCGGATGGCCGCCAGCCCGTCCATCACCGGCATCCGCAGGTCCATCAGCACCACGTCGAAGGCGCCGGTCGCCCAGGCCTCGACGGCCGCCTGGCCATTCTCCACCAGGGTCGCCTTGGCGCCCGCCGCCTTCAGCATCAGCGCGATGACCTTGAGGTTGGTGGGATTGTCGTCAGCCGCCAGCACCCGAAGCTCAATTCGGCGCCCATCCAGGCCGTCGGCCGAGGCCGGGCCCAAGGTGGTCGGCGGACTGACATCGCCGTAGTCGAGGAGGCCGTGGACGAGGCGTTCCAGATCCGCGGCCGAGGCGCGGATGTCTGACACCAGCGCGGCCTGGGCCGGGTCCAGCGCGGTGGCCTCCAACGCCTGCGCCAGGCCCGCCACCCCGTTCAGAGGCGTGCGCAGCTCGTGGCTCATGTCGGCGAGAAACTCGCCCTTCGCGCGGTTGGCCGCCTCGGCGCGGGCCAGCGCCTTTTCCAGGGCCCAGGCCTGGCGTTTCATCTCGGTGATATCGACCCGCAGTCCGATGATGCCACCCTCGGATGTGCGGCGATCCTCGATCATCAGCCAGCGGCCGTCGGCCAGTTCCTGCTCATGCCTAGCCCCGGCGCCCGAGGTCAGCATCGCCTCGCGCTCGGCGAGCCATGCCTCCTCGCGGCCAAGCGCAGCGGGATAGTCGCCACGCTTCACGCCCTCGCGCAGGACGTCGATCAGGCGCGCGTCCGGGCGGAAGAGGTCGGCCGAGCGGTGGTAGATCTCGGCGTAGCGCTGGTTCCACAGCAGGTAGCGCCCCTCGGCGTCCAGAAACACCACGCCTTCCGGAATGGCCTCAATGGCGTCGCGCATCCGGTCCTGGGCGAGTCGCACTTGGGCCTGGGCGTCCGCCAGGGCTCGCGCCGCCATCCGTCCCACGATCCATTGCCAGAGGTTCGCCAAAACGCCGCTCGCACACCCAGCCGACCCGATTCGGAATCCGGCCCATGTTCCACGGCCAGGCCGCCGCCATGGCGACGGCCCGCCGTGTTCAGCCGTCCGCGAGCGTGGCGCCGTCAGATTGGGCGCCCGTGCCTTCGTTCGTGCAGGCTTCGACCTCGCGCCGGGCGCTGCTAGAAGCCCGGCCATGCGCATCACCACGGTCGGCCTCGATGCCGATGACACCCTTTGGCACAACGAGACGATCTTCCGCCTGACGCAGGATCGTTTCCGCGCGCTCATGGCCGAGGTCGCCGAGCCCGCCGTGCTCGACGAGCGGCTGGCGGCGGTGGAGCGGCGCAACCTGCGGCTCTACGGCTATGGCGTGAAGGGCTTCACCCTCTCGCTGATCGAGACGGCCATGGAGCTGACCAGCGGCAATCCACCCGGCCGCGTCATCGCCGACATCCTGGCCGCCGGGCGCGAGATGTTGGCCCACCCGGTGGAGACCCTGCCGGGCGTCGATAACGCGCTCGCCGAGCTGTCGCAGACCTATCGCCTGGTGCTGATCACCAAGGGCGACCTGCTGCATCAGGAACAAAAGCTCGCCGCCTCGGGTCTGGGCGACCTGTTCGCCGCCGTCGAGATCGTCAGCGAGAAGGACGCCGCCACCTACGAGCGCGTCTTCGCCCGCCATGGCACGGGCGCCGGCGAGGCGGCCATGTGCGGCAATTCCATCCGCTCCGATATCCTTCCGGCGCTGCAGGCCGGCGCGTTTGCCGCCCACATTCCCTATCCGTTGACCTGGGCCCACGAGATGGCGGACGCGCCCACGGGTCACCCGCGCTTCGCCGAGCTCGCCGCGATTTCGCAGCTGCCGGCATGGGTCACCGGGCTCGCCGTGTCACAAAGCTGAGTCCCCGCACGTCCTAGTCCCGAAACCCATCGGGAGGACGTCACATGGGCCGCATCCTGGCCGCCATCTTCGCCCTGGTGCTCAGCGCTAACGGGCTCGCCATGCTGTTCGCCGGGCTGTGGTGGTACGGCGTCGTGCCTGGGGTCACCGCCACCGGCCCCTACAACCCGCACTTCGTCCGCGACATCGGCGCGGCCTATCTGGTGGTAGGCTTGAGCCTGGGTGCGTTCGCCTGGCGCCCTCGCGAGGCCTGGCCGGCCGTCATCGCCGCGGCGGCCTTCCTGACCCTGCACGCCGCCATCCACGTCTTCGACGCCGTCTGCGGGACGAAGCCCCTGGCCGACATGGTCCGCGATTTCGCCGGCGTCTACCTGCCCGCGATCTTCACCGTCGTTCTCGCCCTTCGCCCGCAAAGGAGTTCGTGATGCTGAGGTTCTTCTTCACCCGCTACCTCGACCGCTTCGAGCGCGCCTGGGGCTATGATGGGAGCTACATGCGCGAGGTCCTGGCGGCCAATCCGTGGAGCTTCCTGAAGTTCTCGCTGGGGTCCAAGGCGGCCGACTTCCGCGCCGCGCCCTTCGAGGCGATGCTCGCCGCCGGCCTGGTCGGCACGCTTTCCGAGGATTGTGGCCCCTGCACCCAGATCGGCATCGACATGGCGGCTGCGCGCGGCGCGAACCCCGAGGTGATCCGCGCCATCCTGGCCGGCGACGAGGCGGCGATGGGCGAAACCGCGGCGCTCGGCTGGCGTTTCGCCCGCGCGAGCCTGGCGCGCGACATGCAAGCCTGCGACCCGCTGCGCGACGAGATCGTCCGCCGCTGGGGGCAGAAGGCCCTGGTGGCGATCAGCCTGAACCTGATGTCGGCCAGGATGTACCCGACGCTGAAATACGCCCTTGGCCACGGCAAGGCCTGCTCGAAGATCACCGTGGCGGGCGTCGCGGCCCCCATCGCGCCCCTGCCGCTGGCGGCGTAGGGCCCGAAGTTTAAGGTTGTCGCCATGGACGCGGTCTTCACCGACGCCTTCGAGGCCCAGCGTCCGCGCCTGACGCGGCTGGCCTACCGCATGCTGGGCTCGGTCGCCGAGGCGCAGGATGCTGTGCAGGACGCCTGGCTGCGCTGGACCAAGGCCGCGGCCGGGGTCACAGACCCCGCCGCCTGGCTGGTGCGGGTGACGACGCGCCTGTGCATCGATCGCCTGCGCGCCGCCAAGGCCGAGCGCGAGGCCTACCGCGGCCCCTGGCTGCCGGAGCCATTGATCGAACCGCTGACCGACGATCCCGTGGAACGCGCCGAGGACGTGTCGGTGGCCTTCCTGCTAGCGCTGGAGCGGCTGTCGCCGTTGGAGCGGGCGGTGTTCCTGCTGCACGACGTCTTCGACGAGGACTACGCCACGGTCGCCCAGACCCTGGAGCGCACCGAGCCGGCCGTGCGCCAGCTCGCCAGCCGCGCCCGCGAGCACGTGCGCGAGGCCCGCCCGAGGTTCTCGGTCAGCCAGGAGGAGGCCGGGCGCCTGGCCGCCGCCTTCGCCGCCGCCTCGGCCAGCGGTGACATGGCCGGCCTCGCCAGCCTGCTCGCCGAAGACGCCATCCTGGTCAGCGACGGCGGCGGCAAGCGCAAGGCGGCGCTGCGCGTCCTGGTCGGCCGCGCCGACATCGTGCGGCTGATGGAGGGCCTGGCCTGGCGCAGCGGGGGCCTGAACAACGTCACCGACATGCGCACGGCGCGGATCAACGGCTATCCGGGCCTAGTTTTGAGCTTTGGCGACGGGCCGGAGACCATCGCCTTCCAGCCGGGCGATGACGGCCGGATCGCGGCGATCTACATGGTGCGCAACCCGGAGAAACTGGCCCACGTGGCCGGCGCAGGGTCCTAGCGCTTGGTGGGCCGCGCGATCGCCCGCTTCAGCTGCCCGCCCCAGCGGCGCGCGGCGGCGAGCAGTGAGGTCGCCCAGACCACGAAGAAGATCGCCACCCAGAAGATCTCTTTGGCCGGCGCATAGCTCGCCTGCGCGTCGTCCGGCGTGCGGCCACCCAGAATCCGGCTGACACCAAAATATTCGAGCGCACCGATAGCGACGAGAGTCACCACGACAGCGCCCGCGAGACGGAGCCACATGAGCAAAGCGCTCATCCCCCAAAATCACAACGCGACAGAGGCTCGTAACATCGGCCTTGAGGTGCGTCGGGTCAATTGCGCGGGGGACACAGCCGAGGTTTCGCAAACCTCGCCCACAGCCATCGGCGAACGCTCCACAGACCCGCCTTGCGCCCGCGCCGCACACGGCCCTTATGATCTCGCCGTGCGCTTCGACGAAAGATTCCTCGACGAGATCAAGTCTCGCCTTCGCCCATCCGACGTGATCGGCAAGACGGTGAAACTGCGCCGCCAGGGGCGCGAGTACGTGGGCCTGTCGCCCTTCACCAAGGAGAAGACGCCCAGCTTCTACGTCAACGACGACAAGGGCCAGTTCTTCGATTTCTCCTCCGGCAAGACCGGCGACATCATCGCCTTCCTGCAGGAGGCCGAGCGGCTGACCTTCGTCGAGGCGGTCGAGCGGCTGGCCGGCGAGGCGGGCGTGCCGCTGCCCGCCGTCGATCCCCGCGC
This sequence comes from uncultured Alphaproteobacteria bacterium, assembly GCA_903822175.1. Classification (GTDB taxonomy): domain Bacteria; phylum Pseudomonadota; class Alphaproteobacteria; order Caulobacterales; family Caulobacteraceae; genus Phenylobacterium. The sequence goes on along the minus strand of CAIJOB010000015.1, from coordinate 55,866 downwards.
CGTCGAGCAGGAGAAGGTCCGCCAGGGACTCTCCGAATGGCTGGAGCTGGCCGCGCACTGGTTCGAGGCCGAGCTTCGCCGCCCGGCCGGGCGCGAGGCCCGCGCCTATCTGGAACGCCGCGGCCTGCCGGAGAAGGACTGGGCGCGCTTCCGCCTGGGCTTCTCGCCCTCTGGCCGGACGGCCCTCAAGGACTATCTGGTCGCCAAGGGCGCGCGCCCAGGCGAGCTGGTCGAGACTGGCCTCTTGATCGCGCCGGAGGAGGGCGGCGCCCCCTACGACCGCTTCCGCGACCGGATCATCTTCCCGATCGGCGACGCGCGCGGCCGCATCGTCTCCTTTGGCGGCCGGGCGATGGACCCGCAGGCCCGCGCTAAATACCTGAACGGCCCGGAGACCAGCGTCTTCCACAAGGGCCACCAGCTCTATGGCCTGGCCGAGGCGCGCAAGATCATCGCCGCGGCGCCGGCTGACGAAGCCACGCCGCTCGTCGTCGTCGAAGGCTACATGGACGTCATCGCCTGCCAGCGCGGAGGGATCGCCGCGGTCGCCGCCATGGGCACGGCGCTCGGCGAAGACCAGATGGACGTCCTGTGGCGCCACCATCCCGAGCCGACCATCTGTCTCGACAGTGACCGGGCCGGCCGCCAGGCCGCGAACCGCCTGCTCGACCGGGCGCTACCGCTGCTCAAGCCCGGCCGCAGCTTCAAGTTCGTGCTGATCGACAGTGGCAAGGATCCTGACGAGGTGCTGCGTGAGCAGGGCCCCGCCGCGCTGAAGGCCCAGCTCGCCCAGACCACGCCCTTCGCCCAGGCCCTGTTCGCCCGCGAGTTCGAGGACGCCCAGCCGCTCGATACGCCCGAACGGCGCACGTCGCTGAAAGCCCGCCTGCGCAAGCTCGCCGCCACCATCGCCGACGCCGATCTGGCCCAGGCCTACAAGGAAGACCTGCTCAGCCGCTATGAGCAGCTCTGGCCGACCCAGCAGGCGGTGTTCACCGTCGGCGCCGCGGCGCGGGAGATGTCGCGGCGGCGCTGGGACAAGGCTGGCTGGAAGGGGGATCGCTCAGGGATATCGCAAGGCCCCTCGACGCCCGAAGCCAAGGACGCCAGCCGCCGGCTGCGGGTCTCGCCCAAACCGCTGGCCGCCGCGCTGGCGCTCGCCGCCGTGCGCGATCCCGGCGTCATCGACGAAAAGATCGAGCTGGTCGGCGCCCGCGGCTTCGGCGACGAGAAGCTGGACGGCCTGGCCCACGAACTGGTGCGTCTGCGCTACGAAGCCGACGGCCTGGAGTTTGACGCGGCGCTACAGACCCGCGGCTTCGATCCCAACATGCTGACCCTGCTGGAACAGGATGCGCGCCGCGCCGGCGTCAGCGCCCCCTTCCTGCAGGCCACCGGCGAACACGCCCGCGACCTCTGGCGCCAGGCCTTCGACCTCCTCATGCAGCTGGAGAGCCTCGAACGCGCCGTCGAAGCCGCCGCCCGCGACCTCGACCGCGACCGCGACTCCTCGACGCTCAATTCGCTGAAGACCGAACGCGACCACCTGCGCAAACTGCTGAACAGCGACTGGTCCCACCCCGAAGAGGCGACCGCGCCGGTCCTGCCGCACTGAGCCCTGCCGCCCCAACCCTGCCGCGCTGACTTCGCATCTGGCGCGAAGGTCTTAGGACTTTGGTCCAATACCGCGCCCCGACCCTGGCTGATAAATAGACGGCGTATAGTGGCCGCCGCCATGGTGGCTGAGGGGAAAGTCCGCGAATATGCCGCCCGGAAGGTTCGGCTTGGCCGTGGGGAGGCCGTCATCCATGGCGGACGTCGCGACATCTGGCGACCCAAACGGCGACACCGGCGCGCTGCGCGACGCGGTGCGGGCCGAACAGGTGCGCCTGCTCTATGGCGACGGCGGAGCCTCGGTGATCACCGCCTGGATCTTCGCGATCCTGATCACCGGCCAGATGGTCTGGGCCGGGACGATGTCGGTGCTCGCCGCGTCGGTTTTCGTCGCGGCCATGACGATCTACAGCGCGGTGCGGCTGGGCGTGCTGCTGGCCTATCGCCGCCGTTCGCCGCCCGCCGCCGAGTGGAAGCGCTGGGCGGACTGGTTCGTGGTCGGCACCGCGACCGGTGGGGTGATCTGGGGCATAGGGCTGTTCTGGCTGCTGGCGCCGGGCCGCCTCGACCTGCAGGCCCTGGTGATGGCCTCCATGGTCGCCGGCACCTACGGGATCATTGGGGCGGCCGGAGCCTACCTGCCGGCCTTCATGACCTTCTTTGTGCCGCTGGTCCCCGCCGGGATCTGGTTCGTCCTGCAGCGGGACACACTGCACGTGGCGGCCGCGCTGGTGCTGATGATCTGGCTGCCGACCGTCGCGTTGCTGGGCCGCCGCTATAACGCCAACCTCGTGGAAGCCCTGGAGCTGCGGTTCGAGAACGCCGCGCTCGCCGACAGCCTGCGCGCCCAGAAGCAGGTGGCCGAGCAGAACAACCTCGCCAAGTCCCGCTTCCTGGCCGCCGCCAGCCATGACCTGCGCCAGCCGGTGCATGCCTTGGGCATGTTCGTCGGCGCGCTGCGCAGCCACGACCTCGCGCCCAAGTCCGCTGAACTCGCCGAGCACATGGACGCCTCCATCGCCAGCCTCGATGGCCTGTTCACCGCCCTTCTGGACGTCTCGCGCCTGGACGCCGGGGTCATCGAGAGCCGGCCGGTGACGGTGGAGCTTGCGCCCCTCTTCGCCCGCATCCGTCGAGACCTGACCGCGGAAGCCGAGGCCAAGGGCGTGCGGCTGATTTTCGCCCCGACCACGGTGTCGCTGCGCAGCGACCCGGTGCTGCTGGAGCGGGTGATGCGCAACCTGGTGGGCAACGCCGTGCGCTACACCGACGCCGGGGCCGTGCTGGTGGGCTGCCGCCGACATACGAAAGAGGGGCACGGCAAGACACTCAGCCTGGAAGTCTGGGACACCGGCCGCGGCATCGCCCCGGAGCTCCAGGAGGTGATCTTCGAGGAGTTCTACCAGGTCGCCGGAAAGACCAGCGAAAGTCGCGAGGGTTTGGGGCTGGGCCTGGCGATCGTGCGGCGCCTGACCGGTCTGTTGGACCACCCGATGACGCTCTGGAGCCAGCCGGGCGTCGGCTCGGTGTTCCGGGTCGCGGTGCCGCGGGTCGCGACGCCGCGCCGACTGGGCGCCGAGCTCGCGCCGGCCACGCCACCCGCCGATCCGGCCTCGGCGCTGATCCTGGCCATCGACGACGAGGCGGTGGTGCGCACCGCCATGGCCGAACTGCTCTCCAGCTGGGGCCATCGGGTGATCCCGGCCGCGGGCGCCGAGGCGGCGTTGGCGGCCTTGAAGGGCGGAATCGTGCCGGACCTTATCGTCTGCGACTTCCGCCTGGGCCAGGGCCAGACCGGGCTTCAGGCCATCGCCCGCCTGCAAGCGGCCTGTGGCGTGCGCGTGCCCGCGATCCTGCTCACCGGCGAGACCGCGCCCGAGAAGCTGCGCGAGGCGCAGGGCGGCGGCTATCCCCTGCTGCATAAGCCGCTGGCCCCAGGACGTCTGCGCGCGGCGGTGACCCTGCAGCTTCGCCGTCTGGGCGGCGCTCCGGCGGTGGCCGCCGAATGACCGGCGCCCCGTGGTGAGCCAGGCCGAGCCCTCCGCCTCGCCGCAGATCGAGGCGGTCCGCGCCGAGCAGGTGCGGCTGCTCTACGCCAATGCGCTGGGCATGTACGCGACCTTCCTCGCCGGCGTCGCGATCGCGGCACTGTTTGTCTACCAGGGGGTGATGCGGCCTTGGTGGGCGGCGGTGTGGCTGGGCGTGATGGTGGTCCATATCTCGATCCGGCTACTCATTCGCCGGTCCTTTCAGAGCTCACCTACCGCGGCGACCGATTGGCGGGCCTGGGCCAACCGGTTCACCGCCGGCGCAGGCGTCGCGGGCATCACCTGGGGCATCGGCGGCATCCTGATCATGCCGCCGGGGCGCTTCGACCTGCAGATGCTGCTGATCCTGACCGTGACCTCGATCGTCTATGCGACGCTCTCGGCCTTCGCGAGCTGGTTCCCGGCCTTCTTCGCCTTCGAGGTCACATCCATCGCCCCGATCGGAATCTGGTGCGCCCTGCAGGGCGACACGACCCACTGGGTGGTTGCTATCTGCTGCGCCATCTGGCTGCCGGCCGTGTCGATCCTGGCGAGGCGGCATGAGCGGACGCTCGCCCGCTCTCTGACCCTGCAGCTGGAGAACGCCGCGCTCGCCGACGACCTGCGCGCCCAAAAAGTGATGGTCGAACAGGCGAGTCTGGCCAAATCCCGATTCCTGGCCACCGCCAGCCACGACCTGCGCCAGCCGGTGCATGCGCTGGGCATGTTCATCGGCGCGCTGCGCAGCCACCGCCTGCCGCCCCGCTCGGTGACGCTGATCGATCACATCGACGCCTCGGTCGGCTCGCTGGACAGCCTGTTCACTTCGCTGCTGGACATCTCCAAGCTCGACGCCGGCGTGGTCGAGGGCCATCCGGTGCATGTGCCGGTCGCGCCGCTGTTCGGCCGCATCTGTCGCGACCTGGAAGGCGAGGCGGCCTCCAAGCAGGTCGGCCTGACCGTGGTCCCGACCGCGCTGGCGGTGCGCAGCGACCCGATCCTGCTGGAACGAATCCTGCGCAACCTGATCGGCAACGCCGTGCGCTACACCCAGACCGGCCGCGTGGTGATCGGGGTGCGCCGGCTGGGCGCGCATCGGGTCAGCCTGGAGGTGTGGGACACCGGCCCCGGCATCGCCGAGGACCAGCGCGAGGCGGTGTTCGAGGAGTTCTACCAGCTCTCCAATCCGGACCGCGACCGGACCAAGGGCCTGGGGCTGGGCCTGGCCATCGTGCGGCGGCTAAGCGAAATCCTGGGGCACCAGCTTTCGGTCGAGAGCCGGCCGGGCCACGGCTCGGTCTTCCGCCTGATCGCCGAGCGCGCTGATCCGGGAGAGGCCGCGCCTGCGCCGGCAGAACCGATCGCGCTGGCCGATCCCAGGCCCGGCCTGATCCTAGCCATCGACGACGAAGCCGCGATCCGCACGGCCATGGCCGAGCTGCTGCGGAGCTGGGGCCACGAGGTGGTCGCCGCGGCTGGCGGCGACGAGGCGCTGGCGGCGCTTAACAAGCAGGGCTCTCAACCCGACCTGATCATCTGCGACTACCGCCTGCAGGGCGAGGATGGGGTGGCGGTGATCCGCCGGCTGGCGGCGGCCTTCGGATCCGAAATCCCCGCGATCCTCTTGACTGGCGACACCGCCGCGGACCGTATCCGTGAGGCTCAGGCCAGCGGCTATCCCCTCCTGCACAAGCCCCTGGCGCACGCGCGGCTGCGCGCCACGGTCACCAGCCTTCTGCGTCAGGCTCCACAGCGTGCGGGGACGCCGGGACCGGCCGAGGCGTGATCCGCGCCTCCTGAGCCGCCGCGGCGGCCTGGGTGCGGCTGCTGACGCCGAGCGTGCGGAAGATCGCGCTGATGTGCGCCTTCACGGTCTTTTCGGAGAGGCCGAACATCTGGCCGATGTCGCGGTTGGAGCCCCCGCCGGCGATCGCCGCCAGGATCTCGGTCTGCCGAGGCGTGAGCGCCGACGCCTTGGCCGAGGCATGGTCTTCGCCGGCCTCCAGCATCAGGGGCGGTACATAGATGGCGCCGGACAGCACCAGGCGGATCGCCGAGAGCAGGGTGTCGGGGCTCGCCGACTTTGGCACATAGCCCAGCGCCCCCAGTTCCAGGGCGCGGCGCACGTCGCCCGGCTCCTCGGAGGCGGAGACGATGATGATCGGCACGCTGGGGCTCTGCTGTCCAAAGGCGGTGATGGCGCCCAGGCCCTCGCTGTCCGGTAGCTTCAGGTCGAGCAGCACCGCGTCGAGGTCGGGGTGCGCCGCCAGCAGGGCCAGGCCCTGCGCCTGATCGGCGGCGTGCAGCACCTCGTGCGCCGCTCCGCTGTCGACCAGCAGGGCGGCCAGACCCTGCCGCAGCACCGCGTGATCGTCGACCACCAGCATCTTCACCGCGACTCACCCTTCCAACGTCCGCCGGGCGCGCCCGGCGGAGAGTCTTTCGCAATTTCGCTATGCGACAAATTGACCTTTAGAATTCAGACACTTAATTGTCGGTGTACCCGCAGAAGACTTTCGCCGCCTTCGCTGACCCTGCGTCTACCTTGACATATACGGCCATCGACGCCATCTGGCCGCTTGCGGATTTAGCGCACTGTTGACAGGCATCGATCGGGCCGCCGCGATTTATCGGGCGCGCTCCTCGCAAAGATCAGAGATGCCTCCCTCGATGTGCGGTGATCCCGGTGCTCGCGCCGTTTCGCCGGTTTTTGACCGGCGGTTCTGGACGACGCCACGGCGAACGTGAGGGGAAAACCTTCGCGATCGATTGCTCGTGGCGGAACTGTTCAGAGCTTGGAAACGCGACGCGGCGCACTGCGAAGCACGATTCATGCGGGAACGATTTGGGTGGGCGAGAGGTCGTAAGACCTCGGCCGCCTGTCCGTCGAACCGCCGTAAACCATTTTCGGCCCCTAGCCCTGCATAAGGCTTGGCGTCGATCTCGGAGATTTAGATGAGCACCACCACCGCCGAAGCCGAAACGCCAGAAACCACCGGTGGCGACGGCCCGCTGCTCGATCTGACGGACGCCGCGGTCAAGAAGTTCATCAAGCAGGCCAAGGCCCGCGGCTACGTCACCATGGACGAGCTGAACAAGGTCCTGCCCTCGGAGGAAGTCACCTCCGAAGCCATCGAAGACACGCTGGCGATGCTCAGCGAGATGGGCGTCAACGTCGTCGAGGCGGAAGAAGACGCCGAAGGCGGCGGCGAGGTCGCGGTCCGCGAAGAGTCCGCCGTCGTCGAGACGGCCAAGGAAGCCGCCTACGACCGCACCGACGACCCCGTGCGCATGTACCTGCGCGAGATGGGCTCGGTCGAGCTGCTGTCGCGCGAAGGCGAAATCGCCATCGCCAAACGCATCGAGGCCGGCCGCGACACCATGATCCGCGGCCTGTGCGAAAGCGCTCTGACCTTCGAAGCCATCATGGTCTGGCGCGAGGAACTGGGCAGCGGCCGCATCCTGCTGCGCGAAGTCATCGACCTCGAGCAGACCTACGGCGGCATCAACGCCGCGGCGGCCGAGGAACTGGCCGCCAATGCGCCGCCGCCGTCCGAGGAGCCTGAGGAAGCCGAGCCCGAGCTCAACGCCGACGGCGAGGCGATCCCCAAGAGCGACGACGACGACGACTTCGACGACGGCGCCGGCCCCACCATCAGCGCCATGGAAGGCGAGCTGCGCGAAGGCGTGATGCTCACCCTGGACGCCATCGCGTCGGAATTCGAGAGCTTCCGCCTGCTGCAGGAAAAGCTGGTCGGCCAGCGCCTGAAGGGCGAGGACCTGTCGGAGAAGGACCGCGCGGCCTATGTGGCCGCCAGCGGCGCCATCGTCCTGCACCTCAAGACCCTGAAGCTGAACAACAACCGGATCGAGGCGCTGGTCGAACAGCTCTATGCGATCAACAAGCGTCTGATGGGTCTGGAAGGCCGCCTGCTGCGGCTGGCCGACAGCTATGGCATCAGCCGCGGCGAGTTCCTGAAGGCCTATTTCGGCTCCGAACTGCTCCCGTCCTGGACCGATCAGGTCAAGGCGCTGGGCGTGCGCTGGACCAAGTTCGCCGAGAACGACAACGGCCAGATCGGCGACATCCGCAACGAGATCGCGGCGCTGGCCACCGAGACCGGCGTGCCGATCGACGACTATCGCCGCATCGTCCAGACCGTGCAGAAGGGCGAACGCGAAGCCCGCCAGGCCAAGAAGGAAATGGTCGAGGCCAACCTGCGCCTGGTGATCTCGATCGCCAAGAAATATACCAACCGCGGCTTGCAGTTCCTGGACCTGATCCAGGAAGGCAACATCGGCCTGATGAAGGCGGTCGATAAGTTCGAATACCGCCGCGGCTACAAGTTCTCGACCTATGCGACCTGGTGGATCCGTCAGGCGATCACCCGCTCGATCGCCGACCAGGCCCGCACCATCCGCATCCCGGTGCACATGATCGAGACGATCAACAAGATCGTCCGCACCAGCCGCCAGATGCTGCACGAGATCGGCCGCGAGCCGACGCCGGAAGAACTGGCCGAAAAGCTGGCCATGCCGCTGGAAAAGGTCCGCAAGGTCCTGAAGATCGCCAAGGAACCGATCAGCCTCGAAACGCCGATCGGCGACGAAGAAGACAGCCACCTGGGCGACTTCATCGAGGACAAGAACGCGATCCTGCCGATCGACGCGGCCATCCAGTCGAACCTGCGGGAGACCACCACTCGCGTGCTGGCCTCGCTGACGCCGCGTGAAGAGCGCGTGCTGCGCATGCGCTTCGGCATCGGCATGAACACCGACCACACCCTCGAAGAGGTCGGCCAGCAGTTCAGCGTCACCCGCGAACGGATCCGCCAGATCGAAGCCAAGGCGCTTCGCAAGCTGAAGCACCCGAGCCGCAGCCGGAAGCTGCGGAGCTTCCTCGACAGCTGATCCCGATCAGGCCCCGCTACGGCGGGGCCTTTTCATTTCCAGGCGTAGTTGAAACTGATCGAGATGCGGTCGGTCTTTGCCCGGCTGGCGGGGACCTCGTGGCGCAGCCAGCTTTCCCACATGAACACGGTCCCGGGCTCCGGCCGCAGGTAGACGAACGCCTGCTGGTCCTGCGGCGCGTCAGCGCGGCGTGGCGGGGCGGCCATCATCAGCGGCAGGCGCGGGTCCTCGAGCTTCAGCGCGCTCGAACCCTTGGGCGTGGCCACATAGACCGTGCCGGAGATCACGCTGTGCGGGTGGATGTGGCCGGAATGAGCGGCGCCGGGCTTGAGGACATTGACCCACAGGCTGTCGAGCTTCAGCCGGCCCCCCTTGAGATCGAAGGCGAGGTCGGTCGCGAAGGCCTTGGCGTGGCGGTCCAGCAGGGTCTTCAGTTCGCCGAACACGCTGGCCCGGGTCGGCAGGTCGTCCAGCGACGCATAGGAGGTGTACCCACCGTAGCCATTGGCCTTGCACCAGGCGCGCCCGGCGGAGTCCTCGTCGGCCAGCATGCGGCAGGCGGCTTCCAATTCGGCCCTGAAATTTTCGAAGTTCGGGTCTGTGCTAAGCGACAGCTCAAGGACGGGAGTCGCAAACAGGTGTCGGAGCGCCATGGCTTGGCGCTAGTCGCCTCACGCACGATTGTCAAAGAGACCGGGGCGCTGGCGCTTCGCCCAAAGGTCCGATAGTTATTTGAGGAAAGACGACTCCGTCAGTATTTAAGATGGGGATTTGGGGAGCGAAATTATGATCAGGACAATCTTGGCGCTGGCTTTGGCCGGCGCGGTTATCGGCGGTCAGGCGCAAGCCCAGACTGCCCCCGCCAAGGCGAAAGCGCCTGCGGCGGCGAAAGCGGCCCCCAAGGCCGGCGCCTATCGCGCGCCGCGCGGGCCGGATGGCAAGCATCCCGACCTGAACGGCGTGTGGCAGGCGATGAACACCGCCAACTACAACATCGAGGCCCACGCTTCGAGCGCGGCGCTGCAGATGCGCCCGGGTCCGGTGGTGCCGGTTCCGGCCAAGGACGTCCTGGCGCTCGGCGCCGTGGGCTCGGTGCCCGCCGGCCTCAGCATCGTCGAAGGGGGCACGATCCCCTACACGGCTGACGCGCTCAAGACCCGCGACGCCAACCACGCCGACTGGATCCACAAGGATCCGGAGATCAAGTGCTACCTGCCGGGCGTGCCGCGCGCCAACTACATGGCCCTGCCGTTCCAGATCTTCCAATCCGAGAGCGCCACCCTGATCGCCTATGAATATGCGGGCGCGGTGCGCAATCTGCAGTTCAAGGATCCGGGCCCGGCCCCGGTCGACAGCTGGATGGGCCAATCGGTCGCCCACTGGGAAGGCGACACGCTCGTCGTGGTCGTCACCGGTCAGCTCGACTCCAGCTGGTTCGACCGCGCCGGCAACTTCCACACCGGCGACCTGAAGGTCACCGAGCGCTGGACCCCCACCGGCCCCGGCGTGCTGCGCTACGAGGCGGCGATCGAGGATCCCTCAATCTACACCCGCCCGTGGAAGATCAGCATGAACCTCTACAAGCACGTCGGCGAAGACGCGCGCCTGCAGCAATTCAAGTGCGTCGAATTCGTCGAAGAACTGATGTATGGTCACCTGCGGAAAGAGCCGCTGAAGTGACGATCTGACCCGCCCTGTCTTCCCGAGGCGCCGCAAGAACGCTCCGGGAAGATGCAAGACCATCAGCATTCCTCCGCTGGAGACGCCCAAATGAATTTCCGTAAGCTCATTGTTCCCGCCATGATTTCCGCGGGCCTCCTGGCCGCCGCCTCGATCGGTGTGACCCAGGCTGTCGCTCACCACGCCTTCGCCGCCGAATTTGACGGCAAGTCCCCCGTGCTGCTCCGCGGCAAGGTGGTCAAGGTCGAGTGGATCAACCCGCACGCCTGGGTTCACGTGATGAACACCAACCCGGATTTCGCCCAGGTCGAGTGGATGGTCGAGGGCGGCACGCCCAACACCCTGCTGCGCGCCGGCATCGACCGCAATTCGCTGAAGGTCGGCACCGAGATCGTGGTCCGCGGCTACCAGTCGAAGGACAAGGCCTGCACGCCGATCTGCAAGGCGAACGGCCGCGACGTGACCTTCCCGGACGGCCGCAAGCTGTTCATGGGCTCGTCCGGCACGGGCGCGCCGAAGGATGGCGCCGACAAGGCGGAAATGCCGTAGTCAGCGTCTTCGGAATTCGAGAAAGGGGGGCTGATCGCCCCCCTTTTTTCTGCCCGGATGGCGAGCCGCGGTCCGGACCAGGCCCGCGCCGCCGCGGCGGTTACCGAAGGTTACCCGGTCTGGGCCATCGCAGCTGAACGGTGCAGCGCTGACAGTTCCCGACTTGCGCCTAGGTCTTGGAAGCGTTCAGAATTCAGGGCTGTAACCGAAGCGTAACGGCGCCGGAACCGTACGCTGCTTGATTGGCGCCCCGCAGCCAGAGTCTATGCGGCAAAGGCGATGGCCAGACCATCGTCCGAAGGTGAGGAATGGAATGAGCGGATTGGCGGCGTCGATAAACGCCTTCCTGAACTGGGTCGAGCACGTGTTCGGCAAGGGCCCGTCGCCAGACGGTCAGTCCTTCAGTGAGGCCCTGCTGGGCTCGCTGAACTTCTGGAACGTCCTGGAAGGCACCCACCTGATCGCGCTCATGCTGTTCGCGGGGACCATTTTCGTGGTCGATCTGCGCCTGCTGGGCGTGACCTTCCGGAAGACCAAGGTCTCGACGATCAGCGACGCGATCCTGCCGCTGACGATCTACAGCTTCATCTTCGTGTCACTGACCGGGGCGGGCCTGCTCTTCGCCAAGCCGATCTTCTACTACCACACGATCTGGTTCCTCGTGAAAATGGTCTTCCTGGCGCTGGCCCTGCTCAACATCGTGGTCTTCCACGGCCGGGTGCAGGCGACGCAAGGCAGCTGGGACGCCGACGAGGTCCCGCCGAGAGCGGCGCGGATGTCCGCCGCCGCGTCCCTGATCCTCTGGACCCTGGTGATCGTCTGCGGCCGGTTCATCCCCTACAACTGGTACGAATGCGGCAAGTCCCAGCCGGACTTCATCAACTGGGTGCAGCAGTGCAAGACCTCCGAGAAGGGTGAAGAGAACATGGCCGGCCAACGCTTCGATGCGCAGATGTGGAAGGCGCAACCATGAGCGGCGGTCTGACCTTTCAATCGCTCATCCCCCAGGCCTCGCCCTGGGTCGAGAGCCTGGCCACCTCGCCGGTCGCGGTCTTCGTCAATGGCCCGACGTTCGGCTACGCCACCTGGGAAGTTGGTCACATCCTGTCGCTGATCCTGATCGGCGGCACGGCGATCCTGATGAACCTGCGCCTGTTGGGCGCGGGCGTGACCAACGAGGAGCCGCGGGAGATCTACCGAAACCTGCGGCTTTGGCAGAACATCGGCGTGGTCGGGATCATCGTCACCGGCATCCTGATCGGCTCGGCCAACGGGGTGAAGCTCTACAACTCGAGCGCCTTCACGGTGAAGATGATCGCCCTGCTCTCCGGCATCATCCTGACCTACGGCGTCAGCCGTCCGGTCACCTTGGCCAACGGCGCCGTGGCGCTCTTGCCGAAGATCTGGTTCGCGATCGGCGGCGCCCTGTTCCTGGCCTCTCTCTGGGTGCTCTGTACGTCGGTCCTGATCAACGTGGGCGTCTATCACCTGATCACCGCGCTGGCGCTGATCCTGATCCCGGTGACCCGCGGGCGCGTGCGCCTGGGCTACATCGCCGGCCTGGCGGCGCTGATCATCGCCCAGTTCGTCCATACCCACTTCATCATCAAGCCAGACGATTACGCCCATCTGGACCCGGTCAATAAGGTCTACACGGCGCTCTATGGCGTATGGCTGGTCGGCGCGGCGCTGATCACGCTGTTCCGCGGCAAGGGCGAAGTGGGTGGGCCGCTGACCAAGCTGGTCGCCTATGTGGCGATCCTGGTTTGGGTGCTGGGCGCGACGGCCGGGCGGTGGATCGCCTACCAGTAGGCGACCGGCCTAGCTGTGCGCCGGGGCGCTCTGCAGGTCGAGCAGGGACTGCCACATCTTGTCGGCGACCTTGATCACGCCCACGTCGGCCTTGAACGCCGTCGAGGCCTCGATCTGGGTCACGGCTTCCTTGGCGTAGTCGACACTGCCGTCGTTCGCCGCGCCCGCGATGCGGGTCGCCGACTCGGTCAGCTGCTGGGTCGCGGCCATCATGCCGTAGCGGGCGATCGAGATCGGGTCCATGACGCCACTCTTAAGCCGCCCACGGTTAAGCTATCGCGAGGTTTCGTGGTGAACGGCCGGCAACCTTTGGCCCGGTTGACGTTCGGGGAAGTTCGGCGGCTCAATAGGGCTGTTCGGGGGACGAGACGGAGAACACTATGAAGCTTTCCATCCTCCTGGCGGCGTCCGCTCTGGCCATCAGCGCCGGCGCGGCCTCAGCCGACGTGATCGACAAGACCACGACCACCATCTGCCTCGACTCAGGCGGCCGTCAGCTCGCGCCGCACTGCAAGTCGCAGGACGCCAGCCGGCTCAGCCACCAGGAAGACATCTGCATCTGCCCGGCGGCAACCCAGCAGGTGAAGGCCCCGCTGTGCGCCGAGGGCGTCAAGCCGCCCGGCGAGAGCGCCGCCTACGAGCAGGCGCGGCTGGCCGCCGTCAGCCACGGCAGCCTGGTCAGCGCCAACTGGCAAGGCCAGGCCATTTGCGTGGCCCCGCACCGCCCGTAGCGGCGGCTATTTCCCGAGCGCGGCGTAGACTGTCTTCTGGAACACCGGCAGCGCGGCGCGGCCGCCCAGTCCCCGGCGCGCGGCCAGATTGGCGATCGCCTCGGGTCCCAGCGGCATCGAGTCCTGGATCATGTAGATGGCGATCAGGTCCTCGGCCGGATCGGCCTGCCACCAGGTGCCGAAAGCGCCCGGCCAGCCGAAAGAGCCCGCCGAGCCCGCGCCCATCCAGGCGTGCTTTTCGGCGTCGGTCACCACCGAGACCCCAAGCCCGAAACCCATGCTCATCCAGAACGGCATCCCCATGAACGGGACCGCGCGCTGGGCGTCGCTCAGCCGGTTGGTCGCCATGTCCTCGACCGTCGAGGCCTTCAGCAGCCGCACGCCGTCGACCTCGCCCTTGCCCAGCAGCATGCGGGCGAACTTCAGATAGTCATCGACCGTCGAGATCAGGCCGCCACCGCCGCCCGCGAAGGCCTTGTCGGCGTCGACGAAGGGAAAGGAGACATCCTCCAGCTTTTCGGTGTCGGGGTTCATCCGATAGAGGCTGGCCATCCGGCCGCGCTTCTCCGGCGGGCAGTGGAAGGCGGTGTCGGTCATGCCGAGCGGTCCGAAGATGCGATCCTGCAGCACCTGTTCGTAGGGCTTGCCCTCGACGCGCGCCGCCAGGAAGCCCAGCACGTCGGTCGCGTGGCTGTAGTGGAACTGCTGGCCGGGCGGATAACTGAGCGGCAGGGTCCCCAGGGCTTCCAGCCACGCATCCGGCGTGCGGGGATTGTCCACCGGCGACCCCAGCCGCGTCTCGTGCGCCTCGCCGATCGGCCCCATGGAGGTGAAGCCGTAGGCGAGGCCCGACCGGTGCGTCAGCAAGTCCTCGACGGTGATGTCGCGCGGCGCCGGATAGGTGTCGTCCAGCGATCCCGCCGGATCTTTCATCACCCGCATGTCGGCCAGCTCCGGCAGCCATTTGGTGACCGGATCGTCCAGCTTCAGCTTGCCTTCCTCGACCAGCATCAGGATCGCCACCGAGGTCACCGGCTTCGTCATCGACATGATCCGGAACAGGGTGTCGCGCGCCATCGGCGCCTTGGACGCCAGGTCCCGGTAGCCGACGGCGTCCACCTGGGCGACCTCGCCCTTGCGCCAGAGCAGGTAGACGACGCCCGAGAGGTCGCCTGCATCCACGACCGCCTGCAACGCCGGCGAAACCTGTGCCAGCCCAGCCTCGACGAACCCGCCGCCCGTTTGATCGCCGTCCATGCCGCTTGCTCCCAAAACGCCCACCCGGGCCGCCGCCTGTGATCGGCGTTCAGTTGACCATTGCGCAGGCGCGCGCGGGGCCCGTCAAGCCGCCGGCGCCGCGTCTTCGTTCACGATGGCTTCGTACAAGCTGAGACGAATAGGGCAGTTGCAGGCTGCGGCCGCGTGACCTAGCTGGGGACCGATGAGCGAGACTGGACGACTGACCCGGCGTTTGAGCCTGGCCGCGGTAGGCGCGGCGCTGGCGGCGGCCTGCGCGCCGCTGACCATGTTCGCGACCTTCACGCCGAAGGACCCTGCGGTGCGCGAGGCGCGCAACGTCGCCTTTGGGCCCGACGCGCATCAACGGCTGGATGTCTACGCCCCGCGGCGCGGCCAGGGGCAGACGCCGCTGCCCGTCGCGGTGTTCTTTTACGGCGGCTCCTGGGACACCGGGAAGCGGACCGACTACGGCTGGGTCGGCCAGGCGCTGGCCTCGCGCGGCTTTGTCACCATCCTTCCCGACTACGGCCTCTATCCGCAGGTGCGCTATCCGGGCTTCCTGCAGGACAGCGCGCGCGCCGTGCGCTGGGCGCAGGACCATGCGGCCGAGTTCGGCGGCGACCCCACCCGCATCGTGCTCGTCGGCCATTCGGCGGGCGCCTACAACGCCGCGATGATCGCGCTGGACACCCGCTATCTGAAGGCGGCCGGCGTCGATCCGAAGCACATCAAGGCGCTGGGCGGCCTCTCGGGGCCCTACGACTTCCTGCCGCTGACCGATCCGATCGCCGAGCGCACCTTCGGCGAGGCCAAGGATCTGGCGGCGACCCAGCCCATCAGCTTCGTGACCAAGGACTCGCCGCCGGCCTTTCTGGCCACCGGCGACGACGACACCATGGTCTTTCCGAAGAACACCGTGAAGCTGGCCGCCAGGCTGCGCGCCGCCGGCGTGCCGGTGGAGGAGGAGCACTACGCCGGCGTCGACCACGTGCGCATGGTGCTGGCGCTCTCGCGGCCGTTCCGGGGGCGCGCGCCTGTGTTGCAGCAGCTGACCGACTTCCTGCACGCCCACGCCGGCTGAGCCTGCGTTGAACCCTGCCGGGTTCCTGCGTATTGAGGCGGCATGACCGTTCGCCCCGTTCTTGCCCTCTGCCTTGCCGCCTTCACCCTGACGGCCTGTTCGCCAGGCGCTCCGAAGGGCGTCGACAAGGACACACTGGATGCGGCCATCTCCCAGGCGATCGGCGACCCGGCCTCGTGCATGCTGATCGCCGAGCAGGCCAGCGGCAAGCTGGTCTACCGCTACAACACCCACAGCGCCTGCGCCCGCGCGCTGCCGGCCTGCAACGGGACCGGCAGCGACACCCAGACCATCGATCAGCTCCTGAAGGCCACTGAAAAGGACGGCCAGGCGCACATGCTGAGCTGCAGCTCCACCAACGACGCCTCGCGCGGCGTCGGCTGGGCGTCAGGGCCGATCCCGGGCAAGTGCCTGGTCTACGCCGCCATGATGGAGGGCGACCGCGCCTTCCCTGGGCGGATGATGGCCGATCGCCTCGCCAACGCCTTCAAGGCCGCCGGGCTCTAGCGCGCCAGTTCGTAGAGGCCGCTGATCTCGACCCGAACGGTGAGCTCGCCGGGCGCCACGGTGGTCGGCACACC
The DNA here is from genome assembly GCA_903822175.1 of uncultured Alphaproteobacteria bacterium. GTDB lineage: Bacteria > Pseudomonadota > Alphaproteobacteria > Caulobacterales > Caulobacteraceae > Phenylobacterium. The sequence continues at coordinate 39,641 of CAIJOB010000015.1, read as the reverse complement.
CTGGATTCGCGCCTTGGCCATCATCGGAGCCGCCAGCGGCTGGAAGCCTTCGCTGCCGCCCTCGCTCAGCGACACCAGCCGCGCCACGCGGTAGCCGGTGGCCCGCGCATAGAGCTCCGCCTTGGCCGCCAGCGCCCGGACCGCCTTTTCCCGCGCCGCGTTCTCCGCAGCCGTCGCGTCAGCCAAGCTGAAGCTGATGCCGTTGAGCTGGTTGGCGCCGGCGCCTACCGTGGCGTCGGCGAGCGCACCGACCTTGGCCAGGTCGTGGACCGTCACGGTGACCTGGTCGGCGGCGTGGTAGCCGGTCAGCTTCGGCGGCTGGTTCTGCGCGTAGACGTACTGCGCATTGAGGTTCAGGCCCGAGGTGCGGATGTCCTTAGTCGGCACGCCCTGCGCCTTCAGCGCCGCCATCACCTGGCTCATCTGCGCTGCGTCGTCGGAGAGCGCCCGCGCGGCGGTGGGCGCCTCGCTGGTTACGCCCAGGCTGATCGTCGCGGTGTCCGGGGCGATCTTCTCCTCGCCCGAGGCGGATAGGTTGAGCGTGGTGGCATGGAACAGGCTGTCGGCCTGACCGGCCGCCCCGGCCTGGGCGTGGGCCGCCGAGATGGGGCCGAGCGCCAGCAAGGCGGCGAGCAGGCCGGCGTGCAGAGAGGTCTTCATCGCGATCTCCATTTCCCCGACCCAGGGCTGAAGCCATCGCAGCCGGCAGATGAACGCAAGCTTTAAGGCCCCGCCTGCCCGTGGTACCGCCGGGCCAGCGTCGCTGCTGGGGCCTGTAGCTCAATGGTTAGAGCCGGCCGCTCATAACGGTCTGGTTGCAGGTTCGAGTCCTGCCGGGCCCACCAGCGAGGCTGGCGCTGGGGCTCGCGGCCGGGCGCGCCGGAGAGGCCGTCCTAGGGATGGCCCTTCACGTCCGCCGAGGTAGTGGTCTTCTTGGCGGCCTCGGCCTCTTCCAGGCGGGCGCCGGCCAGGATGTCGGGCAGCGCATAGTTGCCCTCGTGGCAGGCGTATTCGTAGACCGGGCCCTTGGACGGGCTGAACTCGTATTCGCCGCCCCAGGGCGTCGCCCAGACACTGGGGTCCTCGACCTTGAACTCATAGCGCAGGCGCTTGGGCCCCACGCGGGTGAAGCGCTCGGTCACCACCATGTCGGAGGAGCCGCCGAACATCTGCTGGTTGGGATTATAGTTGGTGGTCTCAACCACCAGGGTGTCGCCTTCGTAGTGGCCGATCGAGTCGCCGTACCAGACCTTCATCGGGCTGTGCGTGCTGTTCAGCCGCACGATCCGCACGTCGTGGATCATCTCCACCAGGATGGCGACCGAGTCGCGGCCCTGAACGATCTGATAGTTGGAGTTGTAGAAGCTCGGCAGCATCACCGGCCCGGCATGGTTGGCGAAGGAGGTGATGCAGCGCTCCGCGAGCGTCTGGTTCTCCGGGTTCTCGCCGGCGTGGCCATAGACGCCGCGCACCGGCGCGGGGCCGGCGCTGGCCTTGCGCGGCAGGCGCGGCGGCATGCGGCCATTGACGGGATAGATGATGATCGAGGTGCGCGGCTCCCCGTTCACCCGCATCACCGCGTCGCCATGATCGACCCAGAAGGCGTTGTAACCGCAGTCGGAGGTCGCGCCCCCGGCCGTTAGGTTGGCGGCGTAGCAGGGCGTCTTGGTGAGGTCGAAGTCGGCCTTGGTCGGGGCGCTGCTCTCGGCGATGACCTCGGCCCGCGTGCCCTCGATCCGCTTCACCTCGTCCGGCGTCATGACCAGCCGGGTCCCGGTGGCGGCGGGGCGCTCCAGCGGTGTCAGGCTGGCGTTGGTCCAGGCGCCCTGCAGGTCCGGCTGTCCGTCGACCGCGCGTGGCGCGTGGTAGGGCGGCGCCTTCGTCTGAGCAGCCGTCTGGGCCGCGGCCGGTCCGGCGAGCGCGGTCAGGGCCGCGCCGGCGGCTAGAGCAACCAGGCTGAGCTTCATCGGGTCGCCTCCTTAAGATGGAAGACTGGACGTGACGCCAGAACGGCATAGGCTTCACCGCAGTATCCGACGCTTGGATAAGCCGCTCGTCAATGCGGTCGCCAATGGGAGAGCGGGGATGGGCAATTCGTTGAAGATGGCGGGCCTGGCGCTGGCTGGGTCGATCCTCGGGCTCTTGGCGGCTGCGCCGAGCCATGCCGCGGAGAGCGCGCAGCGCGTCGCCGACTTTCAGTTGACCGATCAGCACTATGTCGGGCGCCGCCTCTACAAGATGGACGACGACAAGGCCGTGGTCCTGGTCTCCTACGCCGCCGGCGACGCCCGGTTCAAAGCCGACGCGCCGGCGCTTGCGGCGCTGAAGGCGGCCTACGGCGGCAAGGGCGTCGAGTTCCTGATCGTCGATCCGCGCCTGGGCGACACCCGCGCCAAGCTGGCCGCCGACGCGACGGCCGCCGGCCTGAACATCCCGGTGTTGTTCGACTACGAACAGCTGGTCGGCGAGAACCTGGGCCTGACGAAGTCGGCCGAGATTCTGGTGCTCAATCCGAAGGGCTGGGGCGTAGCGTTCCGCGGCCCGCTGGACTCGGCGTCGGCGAGGCGGGCGTTGGACGGACTGGTCGCCGGCCAGCCGGTCAGCCTGCGCCCTGAAGCCGCGCGTGGCGAAGCCATCGCCTATCCGCAGAAGACCGAGGCCAAATGGGCCGAGATTTCCTATGCCCATGATGTCGCCCCGATCGTCCAGGCCAAGTGCGTCGTCTGCCATCAGCCTGGCGGCCTTGGCCCCATGCAGCTCACCACCTACGAGCAGATCAAGGGCTTCTCGCCGATGATCCGCGAGGTGCTGCAGACCCACCGCATGCCGCCGTTCCAGCCGGACGTCACCGTGGGCCACTGGGCGCCGAACGAGGGCCTCTCCTCCGATCAGCTCAAGACGCTCGTCCACTGGATCGAGGCCGGCTCGCCGCGCGGCGCGGGCGAGGACCCGCTGGCCAAGGTCAGCTTCCATGCCCCGCCGTGGAAACTCGGCACGCCGGACGTGGTGCTGGCCCTGCCGAAGGTGGATGTGCCGGCGACCGGCGTGCTGCCCTATCAGAACCCGGTGGTGGCCTCGGGCCTCGCCGAAGGCCGCTGGATGCGGGCCAGCGAGTTCCTGGTGACCGACAAGAAGGTGCTGCACCACGTCACCACGACGCTGTCTTCGCCCGGCGAAAACGGCGTGATGATCCGTCAGGAGGCGGCGGCCGGCGGCGTCGGCGGCCAGGGCCCTGGGCGCGAGGTCAACCGCGTGCCCAAGGACATGGGCGTCTGGGTGCCGGCAAACGCGGACATCCACATGCAGACCCACTACACGCCCTACGGAAAGCCGACGACCGAGGCCACCCAGCTCGGCCTATACTTCTATCCCAAGGGCCAGGAGCCGAAGTATCCGATGCGCACCTACGGTGTGTACGGCACCGGCATCACCATTCCGGCGGGCGAGGAGTTCCATCCGGAGGTCGCCTACGCCGACATTCCGAAAGACATGCTGGTCTACGGCCTGACGGCGCACGCCCACGTGCGCGGGGGCTCGACCTCGGTCTCGATCCTCTATCCCGACGGCCACGAGGAGATGGTGCTTGCGGTGCCGCGCTACGACTTCAACTGGCAGTGCGAATTCTATCTGGAAAAGCCGATCATGGTTCCGGCGGGCTCGCGGATCATCAACCGCTGGACCTACGACAACTCGACCCGCAACCACGGAAACCCGGACCCGAAGAAGGACATCGTGTTCGGCGAGCAGACGACCGACGAGATGCTGACCTTCTTCATCCACTACCGCTGGATCGGTGAAACTGTGGCCAAGCCGCACGGCGACTACGATCAGCTGATGGCCAGGGGCCAGCTGATGGGCGCGCTCGACTCCAACATGGACGGCAAGCTGGAGCCCTCGGAGTTGCGTGGGACGGTGGGCGCGCGCCTGAAGGCCAATTTCGCGGCGCTGGACAAGAACCACGACGGTTTCCTGGACGCCGACGAACTCGCCGCCGCCACCGTGCGCGGGCCCAATCTGGTGCGGCCAAAACAGACGGCCGAGGCTGGCGCCCGGCCGGTGGCGTCGAACTAGTTTCTTTCGGGGGACCGAGATGATCGGGAGAGGGATCGCGATCGTCGCGAGCGTGCTGCTGCTGGCCGGGTCGGCCATCGCTCAGGAGAGCGCGCCCACGCCGAACCCGCCAATCAGCGCGGCGGGCGCGGCCGTTTTCGAGGCCCGTTGCAAGACCTGCCACGAGCCGGCGATCCCGCGTGCGCCCAACCGCGACCAGCTTCACAGCCGGACCAACCAGGAGATTCTGGACGCCCTGACCGGCGGCATCATGAAGCCCATGGCGACCGGCCTCACCCCCGCCGACATGATCGCCGTGGCGACCTTCCTGACCGGCCGCGGCGCCCAGGCGCAGGCGGCCCAGTTCGCCGCCGCGCCCGCGCCAGGACCCGTCGCGCCGAGCGCCGCTGCGGCGGCCCAGCTCGGCAAGGTGCGCGCCGTTTCGCCCGCCATGCTGCAGACGCCTGCGCCCGGCGACTGGCTGCAATGGGGCCGCACCTATGACGGCCAGAATTTCAGCCCGCTGACGAGCATCAACCGCGCCACGGTGAAGACGCTTGGCCCCGCCTGGCGCGCGGCGCTCCCCAGCGGCCCCTCCATGCCGACCCCGATCGTCCATGACGGGGTGATGTTCCTGCAGTCCAGCCCGGACATGGTGGTGGCTCTGGACGCCACGAACGGGACGGTCCTTTGGCGGCGCATCTACAAGCCGACCCTGCCGTCCAACCAGAAGATGGGGCTGTCGCTGTCAGGCGGCCGGGTGTTCGTCCCCACCTCGGACCTGCACGTGATCGCGCTCGACGCCCGGACCGGCGAACAGGTCTGGGATCATGAGATCGGCATCGAGGCCCCGGCCAAGGACCGCAAGGCCTTCGTGCTGAGAAGCGCGCCCCTGATCGTCGGCGACAAGGTCATCCAGGGGGTCACCGGCAGCGGCGCGCCCGGCGGTGGTTTCATCGTCGGCCTGGACATCGCAACGGGCGAGGAACTCTGGCGCTTCCACACCATCGCGCGGCCCGGCGAGCCCGGCGGCGAGAGCTGGAACGGCCTGCCGCTGGACAAGCGCAGCGGCGCCTCGGTCTGGGACCAGGGCACCTACGACAAGACGTTGAACCTGGCCTACTTCGGCGTCGGCCAGACCTACGACACCGGCCCGCTGCTCAAACCCTCAGGTGCGCCCGGAACGACGCAGGACGCGCTCTACACCGACAGCACGCTGGCCCTGAACCCAGACACCGGAAAGCTGGTCTGGCACTTCCAGCACCTGCCCAACGACCAGTGGGACCTCGACTGGGTGTTCGAGCGCACGCTGGCGACCATCAACATCGACGGCAAGCCGCGCCGGGTGGTGATGACGCTGGGCAAGATGGCGATCCTCGACGCCCTGGACGCCAAGACCGGCGCCTATCTGTTCTCGATCGATCCGGGCACCCAGAACGTCATCTCGGCGATCGATCCGAAGACCGGCGCGAAGACCATCGATCCGCAGCGCTTACCCGACCTGAAGCGGCCGACCCTGATCTGCCCGGGCCCGTCCGGCGCACGGTCCTGGCCCGCGACGTCCACCAATCCCAACGCCGGGCTGCTGTTCGTGCCGCTGACCCAGTGGTGCGTGACGTTCGGGCCGCCCAGCGGCTATCAGCTGCTGAGCTCCGGCGTCGGCATGAGCAACGCCGACCATCCGGACGCGGCCAAGAGCGGCATGATGGGCCGCCTGCAGGCCATGGACCTGAAGGGCCACAAGCTGGCCTGGAAGCATGACCTCCCAGCGCCGATCCCCACCTCGGCGCTCGCCACGGCTGGCGGGGTGGTGTTCGCCGGCGACCTCGATCCGTCGCTGAAGGCGTTCGACGACCGCGACGGGACGCTGCTGTGGCAGGCGCCGCTCGACAACTATCCGAGCTCCAGCATCATCACCTACAGCGTCGGACAGACGCAGTACGTCGCCGTGGTGACCGGCCTGCGCAACAACCACATCAGCGACCTGTCGCGGCGCTATCAGGCCTTCCGGCGCGCTCGCGGCGGGGTGGCCGAGACGCCGAAGGGCGAGCCCGCCGTGATGGTCTTCGCGCTGAAAGGTCCAAGGTCCTGACCATCGTTCCGCTGCCGCGATTTCCGGCGTTCACGATCCGGCGGTTCCCCTCCAAATCAAGATCGCGCACACTGGCGAGGCGGCGTAAGACCCTGGCCTCGCTGCGGCTGATCGGAGGGACGAGTTGATGGATCTGAAGCCCGGCTCGCGCTGGAAGAGCGCGGTCTGCGACACCGAAGTGGTGCTCGTCCGCCCGCCCTCGGCGCCGGCCAGCCTGGAATGCGGCGGCCAGCCGATGCTCGCCCACGCCAGCCAACGCGTGGCCGACGCGGCGATCTCGCCCGATCACGCCGCCGGCAGCCTGCTCGGCAAGCGATACGTGGACGAGGAAGCCGGCCTTGAGGCGCTCTGCAGCAAGCCAGGCGCCGGCTCGCTCTCGCTGGACGGCCGGCCGCTGACCATGAAGGAAGCCAAGAAGCTTCCCGCCTCCGACTAGGCGCTCTCCATGCACACTGCGTTGCTCCTCGAGATGGCCGCCGGCGCCTTCCCGGACCGCGCCGCGCTTGGCGCGCGCGCCGCGCCGGTCGCCTTCGCCGAGCTGCAGGCCCGTGCGCGGGGCGGCGCGGCCTGGCTCGCGGCGCAGGGCGAGGGCAGCATCGTCTGGCTGGGTCTGAACGGGCCGACCCTGCCCGTGGCGCTGTTCGCCAGCGGGGTGCTGGGTCGACCCTTCGCGCCGTTGAACTACCGCCTGCCGGACGACGACCTTCGCCGGCTCGCGGCCCGCACCGCGCCCTCGGTCGCCATCGCCGACGACGACATGCTGGCCCGTATCTCCGATATCCCCGGCGTCGTCGCGATCGCCCGCAGCGCCTTCGACGCCGCCTGCCTCGATCCGGCCAACCGCGAGCAGGAACCGGAGTTCGTCGATCCCGACATCGCCGTCCTACTGTTCACCAGCGGCACCACCGGCGAGCCCAAGGCCGCGGTCCTGCGGCATCGACACCTTGCGTCCTACGTCATCTCCACAGTCGAGTTCATGGACGCCGACGACGACGAGGCGGCGCTCGTCAGCGTGCCGCCCTACCACATCGCCGGCGTCTCGGCGGTGCTGACCAGCATCTATGGCGGGCGCCGGCTGGTGCACCTGGCGGCTTTCACGCCGGAAGACTGGGTGGCCGCCGCCGCGGGTGAGGAAATCACCCACGCCATGCTGGTGCCCACCATGCTGGGCCGCGTGCTGGACGTGTTGGAGGCGAGGGGCGAATGCCTGCCGCATCTGCGGTCGCTCTCCTATGGCGGTGGCCGCATGCCGGCCGCGGTGATCGAACGCGCCCTGAAGCTCCTGCCGCAGGTGAACTTCGTGAACGCCTATGGACTGACCGAGACCAGCTCGACCATCTCGGTCCTGGGCCCAGACGACCATCGCGCCGCCATCGCGTCGGACGATCCCGATGTCCGCCGCCGCCTGGGCTCGGTCGGGCGCGTGCTGCCCGGGCTGGAGCTGGAGATCCGCGGGCCGTCTGGCGAGGTCATGCCCACGGGTTCTGCCGGCGAGGTCTATGTGCGCGGTGAGCAGGTGGCCGGGGAGTACCTCGGCAAGAGCCTGCTCGACGCCGACGGCTGGTTCCCGACCAACGACCAGGGCTGGCTGGACGGGGAAGGTTTCCTGTTCGTCGAGGGGCGGCTGGACGACGTGATCGTGCGCGGCGGCGAGAACATCTCGCCGGGCGAGATCGAGGATGTTCTGCGCGCCCATCCGCAGGTCGCCGACGTCGCCGTTGTCGGCGCGCCGGACGATCAGTGGGGCGAGCGGGTCGCGGCCTTTGTGGTGACCAGGGGCGAGGCCCCCACCGCCGATGAGCTCAGTGCCTGGGTGAAGGCGCGCCTGCGGTCCACCAAGACCCCGGAGACCTACGATTTCCGCGCCGAGCTCCCCTACAACGAGACCGGCAAGCTCTTGCGCCGCGTGCTGAAGCAGGAGCTGGCCGCCAAGACGGCGGCCTGAGGCCGGCCGGTGCGCGGGAGCGGCGCCGACTGGGAAATCGTCGAGCTGGCGGACGGCGCGCTGCGGCTCGGCGTCCATCGCGCAGGACCGCGTCCAGAGCCCGACGGCGCTGACATTGCACTGACCACCGATGCCGATCCGTCGGTCCCCTGGGTCGCCGTCGGCGCGGCCGACCTCGACGCACAGGTCGCCGAGCTTTCCGCCGCCGCGACGGCTCGGCCGATCGCCACGGCGGTGCTGGTCCAGGTGCTGGGGATGTCGCTGGTTCTGTCCTTCGAGGACGCCCTGGTGGCGGAGTCTCTGGCCTATTCGACCCTGCTCGGCGGCGCGGAGTTCGCGGCCTGGCGCGCGGCGACGCCGGTGCGCGCCAGGCCTGCGCCGCAGGGGTCCGCGTCCGACGAACCCTGGGTGCGGCTGGCGCGGGGCGAGGCAGGGATGATGGTGACGCTGGCGCGCTCGGACGCGCGCAACGCGGTCAATGCGCGGCTGCGCGACGAGCTGGTCGAGGCGCTTGAGTTCGCGCTCGTCGATCCCGAAGCGGGCCCGGTGATCCTGAGCGGCGAGGGGCCGGCGTTCAGCGCCGGCGGCGACCTCAACGAGTTCGGCCAGGCGACCGATCTGGCCCTGGCTCATGCCGTGCGTGTGCAGCAGTCGCCGGCGCGCCTGGTGCGCCGGCTGGGCGACCGTCTGACCGCACGGCTGCACGGCCCTTGCATCGGCGCGGGCATCGAGATCCCGGCGGCGGCGGGCCGTGTCGTAGCGACGGCGGACGCTTGGTTTCGACTGCCCGAAGTGTCGATGGGGCTCATTCCCGGCGCTGGTGGCACGGCGAGCATCCCGCGTCGCATCGGCCGCGAGCGGGCCTGCTACATGGCGCTCTCCGGCCGCGCCATCGACGCCGCCACGGCGCTCGCCTGGGGACTGGTGGACGAGATCGAGGTGGCGCCGTGAGCGTTCTTTCCGCCGCCGTGCGCCACTTCGCCGAGGCGATCGCGACAGGCTCAGCCGCGGTTGGAACGCGCGTCGAGGTGGGCGAGGAGGTGCTGGACGCTCGCGCCGCCTGGATGAATCTCGCGCCGCCCGGCGAGCGGTCGCCGAACGGCAGCTGCCGGATGATGCGCGCCGCCGACGGCTGGATCGCGGTGAACCTTCCCCGCGAGGACGATCTCGCCTCGGTCCCGGCCTGGGTCGACTGTGGACTGGACGACGAGCCGTGGGCGGCGATTGCGGAGGCGGCGCGCGCGCGGCCCGCCGCGGATTTGGCGCAGGACGCTCAGCGCCTGGGTCTGCCGGTCGCGGTGGTCGGTGGGGTACGGGCCGCTGATCCTGACGCGCCGTTCCGCCGGATCGGCGTGGGCGGACCCAAGGCCGGGTCGCGGCCGCCGCGGGTTATCGACCTCTCGAGCCTCTGGGCGGGCCCGCTCTGCGGCGCGCTGCTGGCGCGGGCCGGGTGCGAGGTCCGTAAGGTCGAGAGCGACGGGCGGCCCGACATCGCCCGGCTTTCGACGCCGGGGTTTTTTGCCGAGCTCAACGACGGCAAGGCACAGATTTCACTGGATTTTTTAGACTCCAATGCCCTGGGCTGGCTTAGGCGAGAGATCGCCGTGGCTGACGTCCTGATCACCAGCGCCCGGCCGCGCGCGTTCGACCAGCTCGGTCTTTCGCCCGAGGCGGTGTTCGCGGCTAACCCTGGGCTCGTCTGGACCGCGATCACCGGCTACGGCTGGTACGGCCCGCTCAGCCATCAGGTGGCGTTCGGCGACGACGCGGCGGCGGCCGGCGGCCTGGTCCGTTGGTGCGGCGGACGGCCGGAGTTCATGGGCGACGCGCTCGCCGATCCGTTGACTGGCCTGGCCGCGGCGGCGGGCGCGCTCAAGGCGCTCGCCCAAGCCGGTGGCGTGCTGGTCGACGTGGCCATGGCGCGGACGGCGGCGGGCGTGGCCGCGCAGGCCGGCCTGGCGGTGGCCGCATGAGCGGGCGTCTCACCCTGCGCAATGTCGAGGTCGAGGGCGTCGGCGGCCTGGACGTGCGGCTCGACGGCGGCCGGATCGCCGAGATCGGACGCAGGCTGGGCGGCGGCGGACCGGAGCTCGATGGCGCGGGCGGAGCGCTGATCTCAGGGCTGATCGACCACCATGTCCATCTGCTCGCCCTGGCGGCCCAGGCGGACTCCGTCGCGCTCGATGGCGTGCGCGACGCCGCCGACCTGGCCTGGCGGATCGGCGCGGCGGCGGCAGGGCGCTCGCCGGGCGCCTGGCTGCGGGCCACCGGCTACCATGAGGGCGTCGCCGGCGTGCTGGGCGCGGCCGACCTCGACCGGCTGGCGCCGCGCCATGCTCTGCGCGTGCAACATCGCACGGGCGCGCTCTGGATGCTCAACAGCCTGGCCCTCGGCCAGGTGCTCGGGACCGAGGCGCCGCCGGCCTGTGTCGAACTCGACGCCGTTGGAACGCCCACCGGGCGCATCTGGCGCGGCGACGACTGGCTGTGCGGCCGGATCGCCGCCGCACCGCCGCCGCTGGCGCCCATCGGCCACGCCTTCGCCGCCTGCGGCGTCACGGGCCTTGCCGATGCGAGCGTCACCACCGACGCCGAGGCCGCCGCCCTGCTGGCCGCCGCGCACCAGGCCGGCGACCTGCCGCAACGCCTGATGCTGATGAGCGCGGGCGAACTCACCGCCCAGCTCGGGATGACGGTGGGTCCGGTCAAGGTGCTGCTGGACGAGCACGACCTGCCCGACCTCGACGGCCTGATCGGCCGCATCGCCATGGCCCGGCGTTGGGGCCGTCGCGTGGCGGTCCATTGCGTCACCGCGGTGGAGTTGGCGGTAAGCCTTGCCGCCTTCGAGACGGCGGGCGCCGAACCCGGCGACCGGATCGAGCATGGGGGCGTGATCCCGCCGGCGGCCATCGGCGCGCTGAAGGCGCTCGGCCTCACCGTCGTGACCCAGCCGGGCTTCGTCTTCGAGCGCGGCGACCGCTATCTGGCTGAGGTGGCCGCCGACGAGCAGGACAGCCTCTACCGCATCGCCAGCCTGATCCGCGCCGGTGTGCCGGTCGCGGCCAGCTCCGACGCGCCCTATTCGAGCCCCGATCCGTGGCCCGCGATCCGCGCGGCGACAGCGCGGCGCACGCGCGGCGGCGGAACGATCGGAACCTGGGAGGGCGTCGCGGCCGCGCAGGCCCTGTCGCTTTGGCTGGGCGGCTTCGCCGACCCGGGCGGCCCGTCGCGCCGTGTGACGGCCGGCGCGCCCGCCGACCTTTGTCTGCTGGCGGGACCGTTCGCTGAGGCGCTGGCCGATCCCGACGCGGAGCGGGTGGCCGCGACCCTGATCGGCGGCGAGGTGGTCTTCGAGCGCGCCTAGCCTTTGGCGTGGGCGGCCTTCGGCGGGGTGAACCAGATCGGCGAGGTCCAGGCGCGCTCCTGGATGGTCGCCGGCGCCTTGGCCGGGATCGGCAGGTGGTCGGCGATCGCCAGATGCGTCGTCCAGCGGGGCGTCGGGATTTCCAGCACCCGGGCGTAGTAGACCGCCGCCACTTTTGGATTGAACTCCGGGTCCTTCCAGACGGCGGTCAGGGTCGGGGCGCCGATGCTGTTCTTGAAGGCCCCGGTGGTCAGGTCGACCGTGTTGCCCACGGCCGGCGCGCGGCCGGTCCTGGGATCGACTTTTCGGCCGCCCGACAGCGCCACGTCAAAGACCTTTTCCTTGTAGCTCTTGCCGTCCAGCCAGACCTTGATGATCTGCGCCCGATCGAGGTTGGCGCCGTCCGGATCCTTCGTCGCCTGCAGCACGAAGCTGGGCGCCTTGCCGGCCGCGAACGGCAGGTCCGAACCCTGGGGAACCCCCTTGGCATAGGCGGTCTTCACCCAGTCCGACTTGCTGGTGAGCCCCGGCGTGAAGTCCCAGCCACCGAACATCCGCACGCGGATGCGGGTCCCGGTGGTGGCGAAGGTTTCCTTGCGCTTCAGGGCGGCGAAGATGGCGCCGCGGGTGTTCTCCTCGGCCCAGACGCCAGTGATCCCGGCGCCAGCGAACTGCAACGGATCGTTCTCAGCCTGACCGTTTGGCCGCACGCGAACCTCGCCCTCGGCGTCGTTCATGCCGAGCGCGATGCGAGCCGCCTGGCCGCGCGGCAGCATGGTGTTGCGGTCCAGGCCGCTGATCCGGCCCGCAAAGGCGTTCTCATCGCTGACCGAGAGCCCGTTGTGGATGTCCGAGCCGCCGACGACGCCCATCTTGAAGGGGTTCGCGCCCACCTGACTCTGGATCACCACGCCGCGGCCATAGGCTTCGCGGACGTAAGAGCCATGCAGGGTCGACTTGGTCTCACCCTTGTAGAGCCGGTCCATAATCTCGAAGTTGGCGAACTCGTCGTTCGGCGACAGTTCCGGGGCGGTGTCGGAGGAGCCCTTGGTCTGGGAGATTTCGACCAACGGCTCGTTGAGCGCGCGCTCCAGGGCGTAGGCCTCATCGATGGGCCGCCCGTCAGACATGTTCCAGTCGAAGTCGTGGCCGTCACTGAGGTTGGAATTGTGCGGGATCGCCAGGACGTCGATCCCCTGTTTGCGGACGCTGTCGAGGTACTTCCAGAGGTCCTCAGGGTGGTTGGAATCCACCGCCGTGAACGGGTTGGGCGCGTGATCGGAATTGAAGATCACGTTGCGGTGCATGTGGATGCCCTGGCCGGGCGAGGCGGTCCATTCGTAGGCCACGAAGGTGGTGAACTTGCCGGGCTGGTAGTTGGCGTTGGCGGCCTTCATCTCGACGTTCCAGCCGTCGGCGGCCTGGGCTGCGGCGGCCATGTCGGTGACATCCTGGCCGGCGCCGCCACGCAGGGCCTCGCCGGCGCGGAAGAAGGCGCGCTGGCCGCCGCCGCTGACCTGCTTGCCGATCTGGGTCTGCGCGAACGAGCTTCCGGGCACGTCGAGCTGGGTCATGCCGCCCAGGAATTCGGAGTGGTCGGTGACCGCGGTGAAGTCGAGGGGCCAGGCGCGCTTCGCGGGCACCGCGCCGGCCGGATTGAGGCCCTGTTCCTTGGCGACCTGGAAGGCTGGCACCATCACCGTCTCGCCGCGAGCGAACTTGTAGGCCTGGTCCGGCGTCACCTTCGTCCCGAAGGTCCAGGCGTCGAAGGACATCACCGTGTGCAGGTGCAACTCCCCGAAAAAGGCACGCCGCGCCGCCGGGTCGATCTTGCCGGAGGCGGCGACGGGCGGCGGCTTGGCCGGTTTATCGGTGGAGGCCGCGGTGGCGGCGCCGGCCGCGACGATGGCGGTGGTCAACAACAGCGCGCGCAGATGCATCTGAACCTCGCCCCATGTCCGGACGGGAACCCTAGCCGTGGGGCCCGGGCGTTGACAGCGGCATCCTCCGCCCGGCCCGCGTGGCGGAATATCGAGCCTAGGGCTTGGGGCCGATCTCCACGTGGCCGCCGAAGCCGAAGCGCATGGCCGACAGCAGCTTTTCGCCAAGCGTGTGCTCTTGGCGCGACCGGAAGCGGGCGAAGAGCGACGCGGACAACACGACGGCGGGCACGGCTTCCTCGACCGCCGCATCGATCGCCCAGCGGCCTTCGCCGCTGTCATCCACTGCGCCGGTGTAGCCCTCCAGCCGGGAATCTCCGGCCAGGGCCTGGGCGGTGAGGTCGAGCAGCCATGAGGAGATCACGCTGCCACGCCGCCAAACCTCGGCGATGTCCGTCAGGTTGAGATCGAAGCGCTCGGCTTCCGGCAGGGTTGGGGAGTTCTTACCCGCCAGGATGTCGAAGCCCTCGGCATAGGCCTGCATAAGGCCGTATTCGATGCTGTTGTGGACCATCTTCACGAAGTGGCCGGCGCCCACCGGCCCGGCGTGGATATAGCCCTCGACGGCGCGTGGATCGGCGTCCTCGGCGCGCTTGGTGAGCGGAATTGTCCCGGCGCCCGGCGCCAGGGTTTTCAGAATCGGGTCGAGCCGGTCGACGGTCTGCTTGTCGCCGCCAACCATCATGCAATAGCCGCGCTCCAGACCCCAGACGCCGCCGGAGGTGCCGACGTCCATGTAGGTGACGCCGGTGGGCCCCAGCGCCTTCGCGCGGCGGATGTCGTCCTTGTAGAAGCTGTTGCCGCCGTCGATGATCGTGTCGCCGGGCGCCATCAGCTTGCCGAGTGCGGCGACGGTTTCCTCGGTCGGCGCGCCGGCCGGCAGCATTACCCAGACCGCGCGAGGGCTTTTCAGCGCCTTGACCATCTCCTCAAGGGATTTGACGCCGGTCGCGCCGTCCTGGGCCAGGCCGCCGACCGCCTTGGCGTCGCGGTCATAGACGACGCATTCGTGCCCGTTCTTCATCAGGCGGCGGACGATGTTGCCGCCCATCCGCCCCAGTCCGATGACGCCCAGTTGCATGTAGTCCTCCTGAGAGGCGCCATGCAGGGGCGATGCTAGCCCTGGGCGCCGCCGAAACCGAGATAGCCGCGCTCTACCATGCGCCGCATGCCTTCGTAGACGTCCGTCAGCTCCTCATAGACGGTCCGCAGCCGGGTAAGTTCCGCGAGCTGCTCGGCGGTGATGGATCGGGTGGACTCGCTGATGGCGATGCCGGTAGCGACCCACAGCGCGCGGGCCTGGGCGGTGGCCAGCGCCAGGCGCTCGAACTTTTTGGTGTCGATGCCGGCCAGCGTGGCGCTCATCACCTTCAGATTGGCCGCGTAGCCGATGTAGTCGATCTGCTCCAGATGGCCGCGCAGGGCGCGCTGGGCCTTCGGATCCATCGCGGCGTCCGGCTCGAAATGATCGCCGACGATCCGCCGGCTGTTGGTCCTGGTCATGGACATGGCCAAGTCTCCTCTCGGAGGCATTGCAAATTCGCACGGCCAGCAAAGCCCTGAATTGGCTAAGATTCGATTAGGGCTCCTGGCCGAAGGCGGCGCTCAGAGCTTCACGACGACGCCGCGGCGGTCGAGAATGTAGCCCAGCAGCCAGCAGACCAGAGTGTAGGCGATGGCGCAGAGGAGCGAGCCGATCGGCCCCGGAACCGCCGCTTGGAACAGGGTCTCGCCCACCCAGTCGTAGAGCCCGACGCCCGGTGAGACCTGCACCTGCTGCAGCGTCGTCACGAAGAGCTCGGAGAACAGGTAGATCACCAGGGGATTGCGCCCGAACACCTCGAAGAAGCGGCTGGCCGGGTTCGGCGGGCGGCCTTCGAGGAGGGCCGCGAGCCCGGCCAGGATGACCAGGTCTGAGCCGACGGTCAGGAGGACGAAGCTGCCGGTCCAGAGCTTCTTGGCGATTGGAAAGAACGGGTTCCAGGCCAGCGCCGCCGCCATCAGGACGAGACCCGTCACGGCAATGCGGGTGAGCGCGGGGCGCCGGTCGGGCGCGGTGGTCAGATAGCGCGCCGCGAGGTAGCCCGCGATAACATTGACCGTGGCCGGCAGCGTCCCCAGCAGGCCCTCCGGGTCGAAACCGCCGCCGCGCCGGTAGAGGTGGCTCTGGCCGAGGACCAGCAGGTCGAGCCGGGTCCCGGCGTTGCCGAGCTTGGAGAACGGGTCGGCGGGGTTGTAGGCGGCCAGGATCGCCCAGTAGCCGAGCAGCAGCACGGCCGAGAGGGCGACAAGCCAGCGCCACGACAGATAGCGGACGGCGAAGGCCGCGAGGCCGTAGCAGAGCGCGATCCGCTGCAGCACGCCCATGATCCGGGTGTCGGCCAGCGGATTGACCGCCCAGCCCCCGTCGACGCGGTGGACGAACGGGTACCAGTACATCAGGAAGCCCAGCAGGAAGATCAGAGCGGTGCGGCGCAGGACCTTCAGCGCGAACTGTCTGTGCGGCATCGGCGTCTTGAAGCTGAAGGCCATGGCGCAGCCCACGGCGAACAGGAACGAGGGAAACACCCAATCGGCGCCGGTGAAGCCCAGCCACTTGGCGTGGATCAGCCAGGGAAAGGGCGGAGCGCCCGGTCCCGGCGTGTTGACGACGATCATCAGGGCGACGGCGAGGCCGCGGAAGACGTCGAGGGATGCGAAGCGCTCAGCCGGCTTGGCCATGGGGCGAGCCTAGGCGCGATCCAGCCGGGCGAGAAGCGCCTGGACCGAGGCGACGGGGTTGGCGGGGCGCTGGCGGGCGAAGGCTTCGTCGCGGTCCACCCAGGCGTGCTCCCAGGCGGTGATCCCGGCGACCGTGGCGGCCTCGTCGAAAGGGCCGGTTCCGGCGGCGCGCAGGGCGTCGAGGAACCGGGTCCAGCGGGGCAGGTAGAAGCCGCGATAGAGGCCCTGCCAGGCCTTGCCCGCATAGTCGTTGAGGTTGCCGTCGCCGCCCCAGACGGTGACCTGGGCCTTGGCGTTGCGAACGTAGGCGCGGGCGTCGGCGGGGGTGTCGCCATAGGCGCGGGCCGTGTCGAGCCAGGTCGCCAGCGTCTGGGCCTGCTCGCCCATCAGGGCGTCGAGGGCGAGCGCAAGGTCCTCGACCTTGTGGCGGGTCGCGTCGCCGGCGGCGACATCGCCGCGCCGGTAGGCCGCGACGGTCTGGATCAGCAGGAGGTCGATGTCCTCGCTGACCAGGTGCCGGGCCGCGTCGATCATATCGGCGACGAACAGCGGCTCCTTCGCGAACTCCGGGGCGAGCCGGGCCAGTTCGCCCACCGCCGCGGCCAGTTCCGCGCGGTCGCCGGGATGCCCCTCGAAGCTGACGATCTTCGCCGTCGGGCGCTTGCAGAAGAGATAGGGGCCGGCGCGGTTGTCCCACCAGCGCGGCGTCCAGTAGCGGGTCCGATAGGCGCTGTCGGCGAGCTTTCCCAGCGCCGCGTCCAGTTCCGGCGTGGTGCGGCCGTACCGCGACCGCGCATAGGCCGAGAGCCAGGCGGCTTGCGACGCGCCGCCGGCGTTCCAGGCGAGGTCGTAGGCCGCCTCATAGACGATGGCGTTGCCGATCAGGCCTTCCGGGAACAGGCCGAAGCCGGCCAGGGCCTTGGTGTCAGGGCTTTGCGTCAGGGCCGCGAGGTCGGCGCGGTAGTAGCCGAGGTCGCCATAGACCGGATTGCTGGCGCCGTAGTTGTGGACGTAGCCGTAGATCCACCGCTTGCCACCGAAGGCCCGCGCGCGGCGCCAGATGTCCGGATAGCGGTCGTTGCCGATGTCCAGAACCATCAGCCTGTCGTCGGGAATTTCGCTGAGATAGGCGGCGATGGCGTCCGGCGTCCAGAAGGCCTGGTCGGCGCCGAACAGCCAGCCCTGCATCACCCAGACCGCGTCCGGCCGGGTCTTGGCGAAGGCCTCGTGGATCGCCTTGCCGTAGGCCGCGAGGCGGCGCGCTTTCAGGGCGGGATCGACCGCGGTCTTGGCCTTGGCGGTCTGCGCCGCCGCGTCGTTGAAGGCGCCGCCGGCGTCGGAGCCGTCCTGGGCGATCGGCGGGGTCATCTCGTTGAAGGAGTCGGCGAGATAGTAGGTCCCCGGGCCATAGGTCTCGCTGAAGAGCGCCAGGAACCGCGCCGCGAGCTTGGCGAACAGCGGGTCGCCGGGGTCGAGCCAATAGGTCTCGTGGAAGCCCGCGCCCGAGCGCATCCTGTAGATTTTCGCCGCCGGGTTTTTCAGCGCGAACGCCTTGGGCACATAACCGCCAAACGCCGGCAGGATCGGGCTCATGCCAAGCTCGCGCATGCGGCCCAGGATCAGCCGCTGGAGGTCGCGCTTCTTGTCGATCCAGGCGGCGGGGAGCGGCGCGCGGTAGCCCTCGAAATTGCCCATCCGCTGCCAGGGCGTAAACGCCGGGCCGGAGAAGTAGTCCGCGAGGTCGGTCTCGGTCAGGCCCATCTCGCGCCAGAGCGCGCGCCAGACATATTCCTGGCCCTCCATGGCCAGCGGCATGTCGATGCCGTGGACCGCCATCCAGTCGATCTCGCGCTGCCAGCGCGGCCAACCCCACCAGGGCGTCGTGTAGCCGAAGGTGCAGGTGTTGAGGTACGCGCGGTGCGCGAACGGGCTCTCCACCCGGCCGGTGGCGACCTTTGGGAACCGCGCGGGCAGGGCGACGCGGTCGCCGTCCCAGCTGACCTGAGCCGCGCCGATCTGGCGCAGGGTGGCGTAGGCGCCGCGCGCCAGCGCGATGGGGCTGTCGCCGCGAACCGTCAGCGAGCCGCCGTGGCCTTCGGCGGCGTACCAGGGCCGCGCGCCCACCGGCTCGAGCGTCAGGACGATCTTGCCCGCGCGGGAGCCGAACAGGCGGGTGAGCACGCCTCTCGCGGCGAGTGTCCTGTCGTCTGCGGCCAAGGTTGGCGTCGCGGCCGCGAGCCCCGCGCTCAGCGAGCCGATCAGCGCCTCGCGGCGTGAGGGCGTCACGGCCGGCGCCTCAGTCCCGCGAGACCGCGCCGACGCGCGCGACGCGGAGCGAGTTGGTGCCGCCGGATTTGCCGAACGGAACGCCGGCCACCACGACAATCTCGTCGCCCCGCCGGGCGATGCCGGCGCGGGAGGAGAGCTGGGTCGCCATGGCCACCGTCTCGGTCATGGTGAAGGTGCCTTCGCAGACCAACGGGTGGACGCCCCAGGGAAGCGCCAGGCGCCGCGCGGTTTCCATCGACGGCGTCAGGCCCAGGATCACGCAGTCCGGCCGCTGACGGGCGATCCGCAGCGCCGTGACCCCGCTGGTGGTGAAGGCGACGATCACGCTGGCCTCGATGGTCTCGGCGACCTGGCGCGCGGCGACGGAGATGGCGTCGGCGGAGGATTTTTCCGGGGTCGGGCGCATGGAGGCGCGGGTGGCGCGCAGGTCCTCGTCGCGCTCAGTGCGGCTCAGGATGCGGTCCATCATCCGCACCGTCTCGATGGGGTATTTGCCGGTGGCGGTCTCGGCGGACAGCATCACCGCGTCGGCGCCGTCGAACACCGCGGTCGCCACGTCCGAGGCCTCGGCCCGAGTGGGCGAAGGCGACTCGGTCATGCTCTCCATCATCTGGGTGGCGACGACGACGGGCTTGCCCCAGCGGTGCGCGGCGCGGATCACCCGCTTCTGGATCAGCGGCACGTCTTCCGGCGGAAGTTCGACGCCAAGGTCGCCCCGCGCCACCATCACCGCGTCGGAAAGCTGGAAGATCTCGTCGAGCTTTTCCAGCGCCTGCGGCTTTTCGATCTTCGACATCAGGAGCGCCCGGCCGCCGACCAGTTCGCGGGCCTCGGCCACGTCTTCGGGCCGCTGCACGAAGGAGAGTCCGATGTAGTCGACGCCGCAGTCCAGCGCGAAGGCGAGGTCGGAGCGGTCCTTCACGGTCAGGGCGGGGATCGGCAGGATCGCGCCCGGCAGGTTGACGCCCTTGCGGTCCGACAGCCGCCCGCCGACCGTCACCCGGGTTTCCAGATACTCCGGCGTCTGGCGCACCACTTCCAGCTGGATGCGGCCGTCGTCGAGCAGCAGGCTGTAGCCGACGGACGCCGCGGCCATGATCTCCGGATGCGGCAGCTGCACCCGCGAACCGTCGCCCGGCTGCGGCGACAGGTCGAGCCGGAACGGGCGGCCCCATTGCAGCACCACGTGGCCGGCGGCGAAGCGGCCGACGCGCAGTTTCGGCCCCTGCATGTCGGCCAGGATGGCGATCGGGCGGCCAAGCTTCTTCTCGACGCGGCGGATGTGCTCGACGTTGCGGGCGTGGTCCTCCTGCGCCCCGTGGCTGAAGTTCAGCCGGAAGACATCGGCGCCGGCCCGAAACAGCGCGTCGACGCGCTCAAGGTCGGAGGTCGCGGGACCAAGGGTCGCGACGATCTTCATCCGGCGTTGGCGGGGAGGGTGAGCCATGGGGCCTTATAGACTGACCGGGCTGCCAGTCTTCAAGGACTCGCCGGCGGCTTCGGCGAGCGCCAGCGCCGCGACGCCGTCCGTATAGCCGATCGCCGGCTTGGCCTTGCCGGCCAGGATGTCGGCGAAATGAGCCATTTCGGCGCGGTAGGCGGCGGCGTAGCGGTCGAGGAAGAAGTTCTGGAACCGGTCGACCGCGGCGCCGTCCTCGCGCCAGACCTGAACCGTGCTCTCGGTGACATTGTCGGCGCGGACCATGCCGGCCGAGCCATAGGCCTCGATCCGCTGGTCGTAGCCGAAGCCGGAGCGGCGGCTGTTGGCGATGACGCAGAGCTTGCCAGACGCAGTGCGGAGCATGGTGCGGGCGGTGTCGATGTCGCCGGCCTCGCCGATGGCGGGGTCCACCAGGCAGCTTCCCCAGGCAAACACCTCCGACGGTTCCTCACCCAGCAGCCAGCGGGCCATGTCGAAGTCGTGGATGGCCATGTCCTTGAAGAGGCCGCCGGAGACTTTCACGTAGGCGACCGGCGGCGGGGCGGGATCGTTGCTGGTGATCTGCAGGGTTTCCAGCGCCCCGACCGCGCCGTCGGCGAGGCGGGCCTTGAGTGCCTGGAAGCTGGGGTCGAAGCGGCGGTTGAAGCCGAGGAACAGCCGCGCGTCCTTGAGCTGGCCGGCGGCGGCGCGGGCGCGGGCTAGGTCCATGTCCAGCGGCTTTTCGCAGAAGATCGCCTTGCCGGCGGCGGCCGCGGCCAGGCAGTGGTCCAGGTGGGCGTCGGTGGAGCTGGCGACGATGACGCCGGCCACCTCGGGGTCGGCCAGCACCGTTTCCAGCGCAGCCACGGTAGCGCCGGTCTCTGCCGCCAGGGCCTGCGCGCTCGCGGCCACGGGATCGACGACGTAGCTCAGCGTCAGGCCTGGGTGGGCCACGGCGTTGGCCGCGTGGATCTTGCCGATCCGGCCGGCGCCGAGGAGGGCGATCTTGAACATGGCGGTGGCGGGCCCTCGAAACGTTGCGCTGAGCTGACGTATCGTGGACTACAGATTCCAGCACGCGCCAATGCGCGGCGGCATGGTGCGCCCTGAAGTGTCCGACGACGGCAAAACCCTCGATCTGTTGGCGATCGGCCGCTCCAGCGTCGATCTCTATGGCCAGCAGGTCGGCGGGCGGCTGGAGGACATGGGCTCCTTCGCCAAATACGTCGGCGGCAGCCCGACGAATACGGCGATTGGCGGCGCGCGCCTGGGATTGCAGACCGCGCTCCTGACCCGGGTCGGCGGCGACCACATGGGCCGGTTCATCCGCGAACAGCTGGTCCGCGAGGGCGTCGATGTTGCGTCGGTCATCACGGACCAGCAGCGGCTGACGGCGCTGGTGATCCTGGGCATCCGCGACCGCGAGAGCTTTCCGCTGATCTTCTACCGCGAGGACTGCGCCGACATGGCGCTGACGGCGGCTGACGTCGAAGCGGCGCAGGTCCGCGCCGCCCGCGCGGTGCTGATCAACGGCACCCACCTCTCCCAGCCCGGCGTGCGCGACTGCTCGATGAAAGCGGCCGAACTGGCCCGCGCCTCGGGCGGCAAGGTGGTGTTCGACGTGGACTACCGTCCGGTGCTCTGGGGGCTGACGGCCCGCGACCTCGGCGAGAACCGCTTCGTGGCGCATGAGGCGGTGACGCAGATTCTCCAGCGTGTGCTGCCGCTCTGCGACCTCGTGGTGGGCACGGAGGAAGAGATTCACATCCTCGGCGGGACGACGGACACCGTCGCTGCGCTGAAGGCGATCCGTACACGGACAGGCGCCTTGCTGGTCTGCAAGCGTGGCCCCGACGGCTGCTCGGCCTTCCCGGGCGCGATCCCCGACAGCCTAGACGCAGGCGTTGTGGGACCGGGTTTCAATGTCGAGGTGTTCAACGTGCTCGGCGCTGGGGACGCCTTCATGAGCGGCTTCCTGCGCGGCTGGCTGCGGGACCTGCCGCTGGAGCGGTGCTGCGAACTGGCCAACGCGGCGGGGGCTATCGTGGTCTCGCGGCACGGCTGCGCCCCGGCCATGCCGACCTGGCCGGAGATGCAGGCCTTCCTCGCCAACCGCGACCGGCCCTTCCGCCTGCGCGAGGACGCCGAGCTGGAGCACATCCACTGGGCGACGACCCGGGCTGGCGCCTACGATCAGCTCACCGTGCTGGCCATCGACCACCGCAGCCAGTTCGAGGACATGGCGCGCGAGCTGGGGGCCGATCTGGACCGCGTTCCGGATTTCAAGCGGTTGGCGTTGAGCGCGCTCGACAAGGTCGCCGGCGGCGACGCCCAGTTCGGCATATTGCTCGACGGCCGCTTCGGGTTCGACGCGCTCGCGGCGGCGGCCGACCATCCCTACTGGATCGGCCGGCCCATCGAGGTTCCGAAGTCGCGGCCGCTGGAATTCGAATGTTCGGCAGACGTCGCCACCGAGCTCGCCGAATGGCCGCTCAATCAGGTGGTGAAGGTGCTCTGCCTCTACCATCCCGATGACGCGCCAGAGCTGCGTGAGCGCCAGGAACGCCAGCTTCTTCGGCTCTTCGACGCCTGTCGCAAGACCCGCCACGAGCTCTTGGTCGAGATCATCCTGCCGGCCGGAATGGCCAGCGACGCCACGACCGTCGCCCACGCCCTCGAACGGCTCTACAGTCTGGGGATCAAGCCGGACTGGTGGAAACTGGAGCCGATGGACGATCCGGCCCATTGGCGGGGCGTCGCCTCAGTGATCGAACGCCATGACCCCTTTTGCCGGGGCGTGGTCCTGCTGGGCCTGTCGCAGCCGATCGAGACCCTGCTGGCTGCCTTCGCAGCAGTCGCCGATGTGCCCGTGGTGAAGGGTTTCGCCGTCGGTCGCACCATCTTCGCCGAGGCCGCGCGGGCCTGGCTGGCCGACGAGATCGACGATGCCGCGGCGGTGACGATGCTGGCGGCGAACTTGTCGGAGCTGGTCGAGGGCTGGCGGCGCGCGCGGGCGTCGGTGGGGCAGGCGGCATGAGCACGGTGCGGCTGACGGCGGCTCAGGCGGCGGTGCGCTTCCTCGCGGCGCAGGACGTCGAGATCGATCGCGCGACCGTTCCGTTCTTCGCCGGCGTCTGGGCGATCTTCGGCCATGGCAATGTCGCGGGCCTCGGGGAGGCGTTGCAGGGCGCGCGGGACGTCCTGCCGACCTTCCGCGCCCACAACGAACAGGCCATGGCCCACGCCGCCATAGCCTATGCCAAACAGATGCGCCGCCGCCGCGCCATGGCCTGCACCACCTCCATCGGGCCGGGCGCGACCAACATGGTGACGGCCGCGGCGCTGGCGCATGTAAACCGCCTGCCGGTGCTGCTGCTGCCGGGCGACGTCTACGCCAGCCGGCGGCCCGATCCGGTGCTGCAACAGATCGAGGATTTCGCCGACGGGACGGTGAGCGCCAACGACTGCTTCCGGCCGGTGTCCCGCTATTTTGACCGCATCACCCGGCCAGATCAGCTGTTGTCGGCGCTGCCGCGGGCCATGGCGGTGCTGACCGATCCGGCCGACTGCGGGCCGGTGACGCTGGCCTTCTGCCAGGACGTCCAGGCCGAGGCGTTCGATTGGCCGGAAGCCTTCTTCCAGCGCCGCCTGTGGGCGACCCGCCGCCAGCCGGCCGACCCGCGCGAGATCGCCGCGCTCGCCGCGCGGCTAAAGGCCGCCAAGGCGCCGCTGATCGTGGCCGGCGGCGGCGTGCTTTACGCGGGGGCCGAGGCGGCGCTCGCTGCCTTCGCGGCGCTGACCGGCGTGCCGGTCGCCGAGACGCAGGGCGGCAAGGGCTCGCTCGCCTGGGACCATCCGCAGGCCCTGGGCTCCGTGGGCGTCACCGGGACCAGCGCCGCCAACGTCGCCGCCGCCGCGGCGGACCTGGTGGTGGGCGTGGGCACGCGCCTGCAGGATTTCACCACCGGCTCGCGAGCCCTGTTCGCCAACCCCGAACGCCATCTCGTCCAGGTCAATGTCGGCGCCTTCGATGCGCACAAGCATGGCGCCGAGCCGGTGGTCGGCGACGCCGGTGCGGTGCTGGAGCAGTTGGCCGCCGTGCTTGGCGACTGGTGCACGCCGGCGGCCCGGAGCGCGTCTGAGATCGCCGTCTGGCACGCCGCGGCCGATGCAGCCATGGAGCCCAGCGACGCGGCGGCGCCCTCTGACGCCCAGGTGATTGGGGCGGTCTGGCGCTGCGTGAACGAGGACGCCATCGTGGTCTGCGCGGCCGGCGGCCTGCCGGGCGAGCTGCACAAGCTGTGGCGGACGCGTCGCCCCGGTGGCTACCACGTGGAGTACGGCTTCTCCTGCATGGGCTACGAGATCGCCGGCGGGCTGGGTGTGAAGCTCGCCGCGCCGGACCGCGAGGTCGTGGTGATGGTCGGCGACGGCTCCTACCTGATGCTCAATTCGGAGATCGCCACCTCGGTGGCCATGGGCGCCAAGCTGATCGTCACGGTCTTGGACAACCGGGGCTTCGGCTGCATCAACCGCCTGCAGGCTGGGACCGGCGGGGCTGCGTTCAACAACCTGCTGAATGAGGCCGCGCCGGCCATCGATTTCGCCGCCCATGCCGCGAGCCTGGGCGCGCGCTCGGAGAAGGTCAGCGGGATCGCCGAGTTCGAGGTCGCCATGGGCCGTGCGCGGGCCAGCGACCGAACCTATGTGGTGGTCATCGACACCGATCCGGCGGTCTCCACCGAGGCGGGCGGGGCCTGGTGGGACGTGGTGACGCCGGAGGTTTCCGAACGGCCCGAGGTCCGCGCCGCCCGCGCCGACTACGAAGCCGCCCGCAAGAACCAGCGTCTGGGAGACTGAGCTTGAGTATCCGTTTCGGGGTCAGTCCTATCGCCTGGGTCAATGACGACATGCCGGAGTTGGGTGGCGACACGCCGCTCGAGACCATCCTGACGGACAGCCAGGAGATCGGCTTTTCCGGCGTCGAGCTGGGCGGCAAGTTCCCGCGCGATCCGGCGGTGTTGAAGCCGCTGCTGGCGGGCTATGGCCTCGATCTGGTGGGCGGCTGGTACAGCGGTGAACTGCTGACCCGCGACGTCGACGCAGAGATCGCCGCCGCGCAAGACCACCTCAGCCTCCTGAAGGCAATGGGCTCGACGGTCTTTGTCCATGCCGAGACCAGCAACGCCATCCACGGCCAGCGGGCCGTCCCGCTCAGCCGCACGCCGCGCCTGGACGCCGACGACTGGAGGCTGTTCGGGGCGCGGATGACCGGCTTTGCGGAGTACGTCCAGGGCCAAGGTCTGAAGTTCGCCTACCACCATCACCTGGGCACGGTGGTGGAGCGGCCGGACGACCTGGACGCCTTCCTGAAGGCCACGGGCGCGGCGGTCGGGTTGACGCTCGACACCGGCCACGCGGCGCTGGGCGGCGTCGATCCGATGGCCACGATCCGCGCGCATCCCGGGCGCATCGCCCACGTCCACTGCAAGGACGTCCGCACCAGCGTTTTCAACGGCGTGAAGGCGGCGGGCTCGAGCTTCCTGGACGGCGTGCTGGCGGGGATGTTCACGGTCCCCGGCGACGGGGCGCTGGACTATGGCGCGGTGATGCGCGCGCTCGCCGACATCGGCTACGCCGGCTGGATCATCATCGAGGCGGAACAGGATCCGGCGATCTACGATCCGCGCAAATATGCCGAGCTTGGCCTCGCCACCCTGGAGCGCGAAGCCGCCGCCGCCGGTTTGAAGAAGGCCATCTGAGATGACCGATTTGCTGGTCCGCAAGCACGCTCCCGACGCCGCCGGTGTGGTGCTGGAGGTGACGCCGCAGAGCGCCGGCTGGAGCCATGTGGGCTTCAAGGTGATCGAACTGGCGGCCGGCGAGACCGCGACCGGTGGCGAGCCGGGGCGCGAGGCCTGTCTGGTGGTGCTGAGCGGCACGGCGGACGTCACCGTCGGCGGCCGGACCTTCGCCGGTCTCGGCGGACGCGCCAGCGTGTTCGAGGACCGGGCGCCGGGCGCGGTCTATACGCCGGGCGGCGCGGCCTGGTCGGTGACGGCGGTGAGCCCGGTGGAGCTGGCGGTCTGCACTGCCCCGGCGACCGGCGCGGGCGCGGCGCGGGAGATCGCCGCCGGCGCCATGAGCCGCGAGGTGCGCGGGTCCGGGACCAACACCCGCCACGTGCGCAACATCCTGCCGGAGACGGAGACGGCCGAGAGCCTGCTGGTGGTCGAGGTGATCACGCCGGGCGGCAACTGGTCGAGCTATCCGCCGCACAAGCACGATACCGCGACGGCCGGCGAAGAGACCGCGCTGGAGGAGACCTACTACCATCGCCTCAACCCGCCGCAGGGCTTCGCCTTTCAAAGGGTGTACACGGATGATCGGAGCCTGGACCAGACCGTGGCGGTGGAGGACGGCGACGTGGTGATGGTGCCGCGCGGCTATCATCCGGTCGGCGCACCGCACGGCTACGACCTCTACTATCTGAACGTCATGGCCGGGCCGAAGCGGCAGTGGATCTTCCGCAACGATCCGGCCCACGACTGGATCGCGCGCAAGGGCTAGCCCTCGTCGTCGGCGTCCAGCCAGGCCATGGTCCGCTGCACGGCCTTCTTCCATTTGCGGTAGTGGCTGTTGCGCTTATCGGCGGCCATGGCGGGTTTCCACTCCGCCGACGCCGCCCAGTTGGCGCGCAGGCCCTCAATGTCCGGCCAATAGCCCACCGCCAGGCCGGCGGCGTAGGCGGCGCCCAGGCAGGTCGTCTCCGGCACCACGGGGCGCACCACTGGCACGCCCAGAACGTCGGCCTGGAATTGCATCAGGAGTTCGTTGGCGGTCATGCCGCCGTCGACCTTCAGCGTGGTGAGCGCCACCCCGGAATCGGCGCTCATGGCGTCCACGAGCTCGCGGGTCTGCCAGGCGGTGGCCTCAAGGACGGCGCGGGCGATGTGACCCTTGTTGATGTAGCCGGTGAGGCCGGCGATGACGCCGCGCGCGTCCGACTGCCAGTAGGGCGCGAAGAGGCCGGAGAAGGCCGGCACGAAGTAGCAGCCGCCGTTGTCCTCGACCGTGCGGGCCAGGGCCTCAATGTCGGAGGCGCTGGAGATCAGGCCCAGGTTGTCACGCACCCATTGGACCAGCGAGCCGGCCACCGCGATCGAGCCCTCCAGAGCGTAGACCGCCGGCTGGTCGCCGATCTTGTAGCCGACGGTGGTGAGCAGGCCGTTCTTCGAATGGACGAGCTTTTCGCCAGTGTTGACCAGCAGGAAGCTGCCGGTGCCGTAGGTGTTCTTCCCCTCGCCGGGAGCGAAACAGGTCTGGCCGAACAGCGCGGCCTGCTGGTCGCCCAGCGCCGAGGCCACGGGTACGCCCGCGAGATCGCCTGACGCCTCGCCATAAATCTCCGACGACGGACGAATCTCCGGCAGCATGGCGCGGGGTACGCCGATGGCGGCGAGCAGGCTGTCGTCCCAGTCCAGGGTCTTCAGGCTCATCAGCATGGTGCGGCTGGCGTTGGTCACATCGGTGACGTGGCGGCCTGTGAGCTTCCAAATCAGCCAGCTGTCCATGGTGCCGAACAGCACCTCGCCGGCCTCGGCGCGGGCGCGCAGGCCGTCGACGTGATCGAGCAACCAGCGGATCTTCGGGCCGGAGAAGTAAGTCGCCAGCGGCAGGCCGCAGAGGTCGCGGAAGCGGTCCTGGCCGCGGGCCCCACCCAGGTCGCGGACCAGCCGATCGGTGCGGGTGTCCTGCCAGACGATGGCGTTGTGGACTGGCTTGCCGGTGGCCTTGTCCCAGACGACCGTGGTCTCGCGCTGGTTGGTGATGCCGACGGCGGCCAGGTCCTTGGCCGTGATCTTCAACTTGGCGAGCGCCCCCTTCACCACCGTCTGGACGTTGGTCCAGATCTCCTCGGCGTCGTGCTCGACCCAGCCGGGCCGCGGGAAGATCTGCCGATGCTCCTTCTGGTCCACCGCGACTATGCGGCCATCGTGGTCGAAGACGATGCAGCGCGAAGAGGTTGTGCCCTGGTCGATGGCGGCGATGTAGCGGGTCATGGCGCGTCCGGTCAGCGAAGCGGGACGCCATGTCTAGCGCAGCAAATCCGACGCCGCATCAGAAGGCGATCAGGAACCGCGCCCCGATCTCCGACGGCTCCAGCAAGAGCTGGCCACCCTGGCTGACGATGGCCTGGCGGGCGAGGCTCAACCCGATGCCGGCGCCGTCCGGCTTGGTGGTGAAGAAGGGGCGGAACACGTCGGCAGTCTGCGCCTGCGGCACGCCTGGCCCATTGTCCTCCACCGTGATGGCGGCGCCCTCGCCAGAGGCATGGGCCGACAGGCGCACGGTCGGCGGCGCGATGGTCCCGGCGAGCGCGGCCTCGGCGGCGTTGGTCATCAGGCCGAGCAGGGCCTGGGCGGTCAGATCCGGATCGATGCGGATCAGGATGTCGGGCTTGGGCGGCGTGAGCTCCAAGCGCACCCCCAACGGGGCCCAGCGGGTCTCGAAGAGCTGGCCCGCCTCGGCCAATAGCTCGGCCAGGCTGACGCGGCGCGGCGCGGGCGCGGGCAGGCGGGCGAGGCGGCGGTAGGCCTCGACGAAGCGGTGCAGGCCCTCGGCGCGCCGCGCGATCACCTCGACGGATTTGCGCACCACCGGCAGGTCCGCGGGGTCCTCGTCGGCCAGGGCCTCGGCGGCGCTATGGGCCAGGGACGCCAGCGGGGTCAGCGAATTCATCAGCTCGTGGCTCAGCACCTGCAGCAGTTCGCGCAGCGCCGCGGCTTCGGCGGCCTGGATCTCGGCCTCGATGTCAGTGAGGGCCGCGAGCCGCAGCGGGCTGCCCGCACCCACCACGTCGGCGACGGAGATAGCGTAGGTGCGCGCCACGCCGTCTTCGGTCAGGCGCACCGTGCGCCGGGCGTCGGCCGATCCCTCCAGGGCGGCGGCGACCAGCTCGGCGGCCGGGCCGGTCAGTACGTCGTCGGTGCGGAAGAGGCGCCGCGCGGCACGGTTGACCGCGTTGGCGGGCTCGCCGCGCCGCCAGGTGACAAGCGGCGTCGGGGCCTGGTCGAGGAAGGCCTGCAAGGTGCGCCGGGCGCGTTCGCGTTCGAGGTTCTCAAGCGGCGCTTCGGGCTCCGGCTTGCCGGCGGCCTCAGGGCCGGCGACGCGCCCCGCCAGCCACACCGCCGCCGCCGCGCCGGCGGCTGCGAACAGCAGGGCGTTGGCCGGCAGGGTGGCGCGCCAGGCGAGGATCGCCACGGCGCCGCAGCCGAACACCACGGCTTGCGCGAACAGCCCGAGCCAGAAGCGCCTAGAGCCCATGCTTGACCATGCGCCGATAGAGCGCCGCGCGGGTGAGGCCCAAATCGCGGGCGGCCTGGCTGACGTTGTGGCCGTGGCGTTTCAGGGCCGCCTCGACCATCGAGCGCTCTGAGCGGGAGAGGTTGAAGTCCGGCGCGCCGGCGGGGCTGGCGGCGCCGGGCGTGGGGGCCGCGAAGTCGGCGGCGGTGAGGACGTCGCCCTCGGAGAGGACCACGGCGCGCTCGGCGGCCTGGCGCAGGCCGCGCACCTGGCCGACGGGCGGCTGGACGCGCAGCATTTCCACAGCCGAGGTGTCGAGGGGCTTCGGCGGGCGGCCGTAGCGGCGGGCGAACAGGCGGACGAAATGCTCCAGCAGGAGGGTCAGGTCGTCGCCGCGGGCGGTGAGGGTGGGGAGGACGATCTCGACGGTGTTCAAGCGCCCCAGGAGGTCGTCGCGCAAGCGGATCAGGCCCTCGCCGCCGCGGCGGGTGGCGGAGATCAGGCGCAGGTCCGGCGCGGCGTCCAGCACGGCCAGCAGCCGCGCCTGCGCCGGGGTGGAGAGGTCCGCCACCTCGTCGAGGAACAGGGTCCCGCCGTGCGCCTCCAGCGCGGCCTCGCCGATGGCGTCGGGGGCGTCGTCGCCCAGGCCCCGCACGTCGACGCGCATCAGCTCGCCGGGGCGGCCAGAGCGGGCGTGCAGCAGGCGGGCGACCAGGTCCTTGCCGGTCCCGGCCTCACCGTGGATCAGCACCGCGGCGCCGGTGGGCGCGGCGCGGGCGATCAGGTCGCGGACCCGCTTGATCGGCGGGCTGTCGCCGACCAGCAAGAGGTCGTCGTCGAGCGCGGGCGCGCCGTCGTCGCCGGCGCGGCGGCGCAGCGCGGCGGCGGCGCGGACGGTCTCCAGGAAGCGGGGATTGTTCCAGGGCTTCATCACGAAATCGCTGGCGCCGGCCTTCATCGCCGCGACGGCGATGTTGATGCCACTGTGGCCGGTGACCACGACCACCACCGCGTCCGAATCGTGCGCGCGAATCTCCGCCAGCCAGGCGAAGCCCTCGGCCCCCGACGTGGCGCCGCGGGCGAAGTTGAGGTCGAGCAGGATCACATCGATGGGCTCGGCGGCCAGCACGCTCCAGGCCTCCGCCGGGTTCTTCGCCGTGAAGAAGCGGAAGCCGTTCCGCTCCAGCAGCACCTGGGCCGAGGTCAGCACATCGGGGTCGTCGTCGACGAACAGGATGCTGGCGGTTTCGCTTGACAGACCTTCGACCATGTCCGGAAACGAACACCTCGTCCAAAAGCGGGCAAGCGCCGCGCCGATACGCGATAAATCCCAATGAAAACGATAGCTTAGTTTGCGGCCAAGCCGGGGTTACGCTGTCAGCGAACCTTGCATTCCAGGCCCATGACGTCCAGTTCCCAAGTCTCATATCTGACCACCGCCACCGAAAGCATGGACCGGGTCATCGGCAAGCCGGGACGCCGGCGGTGGCCGTTGCTCGCCGGGATCGGGGTGGCGCTGGTGGCGGCCTTGGCGCTCGCCGTCTGGCTGTTGCCTGGGGCGCATTCGATCGCGGTGAAGGCCGAGGAGACGCAGATCGCCCAGGTACGGCGCGAGCCGTTCCAGGACTACGTCCCGGTCCGCGCCGAGGTCGCGCCGCTGACGACACAGTTCGTCACCGCCATCGAGGGCGGCCAGGTGAGCGAGGTCCTGGTGCTGGACGGCTCGGAGGTCGCGGCGGGGACGCCGATCGCGCGGCTGACCAACCCGCAGCTGCGCCTGGCGGTGGTGGCGCAGGAGGCGGAAATCTCCGGTAAGCTTGGCGACGTCAGCGCTCAGCAGCTGGCCCTGCAGAAGGCCCAGTCCGACCGCGAGCGTGACCTGGCCCTGGCCACCTACGAGCTGCAGAAGGCGCGCCACGAGCTGGACCGCCGCCAGACGCTGCATGACGGCGGCTTCGACTCCGATGTGGCGCTGCAGACTGCGCGCGATGACGCCGCCTATAACCAGTCCCGCGTGGCGGCGCTGCAGGCCAACAACGGCCGCGAAACGGCGCTGGGCGCGGCGCAGGCCGGCCAGGTGCGCGCGCTCTCCGGGCGGTTGAACGACAACCTGACGGCGGTGCAGGCGAGCCTGGACGCTCTCACGATCAAGGCGCCGATGAAGGGACGCCTGACCAATTTCCTGCTGCAGCCCGGTCAGCCGCTGAAGGCCGGCGATAGCGTCGGCCAGGTGGACTCCGAAGGCGCCTACAAACTGACGGCCGAGGTGGACGAGTTCTACCTGGGCCGGGTCGCGGTCGGGCAGTCGGCCAGCGCCGACATCGACGGCCACGCCATCCCGCTGAAGGTCGCCCGGGTCCTGCCGCAGGTCACCCAGGGCCATTTCCACGTCGAGCTGGCCTTCCAGGGGCAGGCGCTGGCGTCCCTTCGGCGCGGCCAGAGCCTGGATGTGCGTCTGATCCTCGGCGACACGCGGCCCGCGGTCGTGCTGCCCAACGAGGCCTGGCTGGAGGGCTCCGGCGGGTCGTTCGCCTTTGTCGTCCGCCCTGATGGGCGCCGCGCCGACCGCCGCACCATCACCGTGCGCCGCCGCAATCCGCAGCAGGTGGAGATCGCGTCCGGCCTCTCGCCTGGCGAGCGCGTCGTCGTCTCGTCCTACGCCGGCCTTTCGTCCTACGCCCACCTCATCCTTCGCTGAGAAACGCCCAGGAAAATCGCCATGATCGTGCTCGCCGACATCAACCGCCTGTTCCGCTCCGACGAGGTCGAGACCACGGCGCTCCGCTCCATCGACTTGACCATCGAGGAGGGCGAGTTCGTCGCCATCATGGGCCCGTCGGGCTGCGGGAAGTCCACGCTGCTCAACACGCTGGGCATGATCGATAAGCCAACCAGCGGCCGCTACCTGTTCCGCGGCCAGGAGGTCACCGATCTGGAGGAGGCGCAGCTGGCGCGCATGCGGCGCGACAACCTGGGCTTCGTGTTCCAGAGCTTCAACCTGATCGACGAGCTGACCATCGCCGAGAACGTCGAGCTGGGCCTGGTCTACCGCCGCTGGGCCGGCAAAGACCGCAAGGCGCGGGTGGAGGCGGCGCTGGACCGCGTCGGGGTCGCCCACCGCTCACGGCACTATCCGCACCAGCTCTCCGGCGGTCAGCAGCAGCGCGCGGCCATTGCGCGGGCCATCGTCGGCCAGCCGTCGCTGATCCTCGCCGACGAGCCCACCGGCAACCTGGACAGCGAGAACGGCGAACAGGTGATGGAAATCCTCAAGAGCCTGAACCGCGAGGGTGCGACCATCGTCATGGTCACCCACTCGCCGCGCCATGCCGACATCGCCAAGCGGCGCATCGATATGCTGGACGGCCGCGTCGTGATTTCCGCCAGCCGCGCCGCCTGACCGCCGGCATGCTCGCCCACTGGCTCCTGACGTTCTACCGCTCGGTCGCGCGGCACAGGCTCTACGCGGCGATCAATGTGCTGGGCCTGGCGCTGGGCGTGGCGGTGTTCCTGGTGCTGATGCTGGTGGTGCATTTCGAGACCAGCTTCGAGGCGTGGATTCCGCACGCGGACCAGATCTACGTGATCCGCGCCAAGAACTGGGTCGTGGGGGGCTGGGATACCAATACGAAGGGCGCGCTTCTGGATGAGCTTCGCGGCGACTATCCGCAGCTCGTGGGGACCCGGGTCGGCGGCGATCTGGCCACCGTCCGGCAAGGCGCCACGATCACGCCGGAGCAGCTGACGTGGGTGGACCCGAGCTTCTTCCAGGTCTTCGACCTGCCCTGGATCGCCGGCGATCGGACCCAGGCGCTGCAGACGCCGGACGAGATCGTGATCGCGCAGAGCAAGGCGCGAAAGTACTTTGGCGTCGCCAATCCCATCGGCCAGCGGCTGACGTTCAGCTTGAACAAGAAGGTGCGGACCTACCGCGTCACAGGCGTCATCAAGGACCCTCCGCCGACGACCGACCTCCAGTTCGACTTCCTGATTCGCCTGGTGATACCGACTCCGGAGGAGAACCCCCGATGGCGCAGCTGGAACAGCAGGAGCATCACAACCTATCTGCGGTTTGCGACGCCAGCGCAGGCCAAGGTCATGGACGACGGCTTCGAAAGCTTCATCGATCGGCACGTGGGGCCGTCGGTCCAGTTCCCGCCGCACAAGGCCCTGGTCCCGCGCCTGACGCCGCTGCGCGAGATACATCTGATCGTCCCGCCGGCTGGGGCGATCGTCGCGGCCATTGGTGCGGTGGCGGTCCTGACCCTGCTGCTGGCGGCGGTGAACTATGTGAACCTCGCGACGGCGCGGGCGTCGATGCGGGCCAAGGAGGTGGCGCTACGTAAGGTGATGGGCGCGACGCGGCCGGGGCTGATCGCGCAGTTCGTGGGCGAGTCGGTGGTGGTCGCGCTCTGCGGCGCCCTGATGGGCTTGGCCCTCTGTGAGCTGGTCCTGCCGCTGTTCAGCGCGGCCATCGGCGTCACCCTGAAGCTCGACTACCTCGGCGACCCCTGGCTGGCCGGGATGATGGCCTTCGTGGTTTTGGTCGTGGGCGTCGGCGCTGGCGCCTACCCGGCCTTCGTCCTGTCCCGCTTCCAGGCGGCCAGCGTGCTCGCCTCCACGCGCTCGCCGGGCGGCGGGCGGGCCGGCTCGCGGCTGCGCGAGGCCCTGGTGATCCTGCAGTTCGCCATCGCCATCGCTTTCACCATCGGCATGGCGGTGATCATCAGCCAGGCCGACTATCTGCATCGCGCGGACCTCGGCTTCCGGCGGCAAGGCCTGATCCAGGTGGATTCCTTTCCGCACCAGGAACTGACCCCTGAACAGCGCGCCAGCCTGCTGACCGCCTGGCGCGCGGAGCCCGGCGTGATCGCCGCGGCGCAGGCCAACCACGCGCCTGGCTACAACCTCCGCCGCATGGACACGTACAAGCGTCCGGGCGCGCCCGGTGACGGACCGATTCTCGATTCTGCCTGGATCGGGCCAAACTTCCTGCAGACCTATGGCGCGCGGCTGCTGGCCGGTCGGCTGCCCGATCCCGGCCGCGCCGCCGACTTCCTGGCCTCGGCGGACGACCCCGCCGGCAATATCAACATCGTGCTCAACGCCCGCGCCGCGCAGGTGCTGGGGTTCGCAAGCCCGCGCGCCGCCGTCGGCCAAAGGCTGCAGGAGCAGGACAGGCGGTTCACCATCATTGGCGTCGTCAGCGACATGCGGTTCAGGTCGCCCCGCGAGAAGCTCGCGCCCATCATCTTTGTGTCGTTCTCCGGGCCCATCGACTACCCCGAGGCGGTGGTCCGGTACGCCGGGGTCGACAGCGACGCCCTGACGGCGCGGCTGGCGGCCGATTGGCGGCGGATCGTGCCCACCGAGCCGTTCCTGGCCAAGACCATGGCGGCCGAGCTGGAGCCCTACTACCGGACCGACGAGCAGATCAGCCGCATGCTGACGCTGGCCGCCGTCCTGGCGGTGGCGATCGGCTGCATCGGCCTCTATGGCCTGGCCTCGTTCAACACCGCCCAGCGGGTGCGCGAGATCGGCATCCGCAAGACGCTCGGCGCCTCGAGCGCCGACATCCTGCGCCTGCTGATGGGCCAGTTCCTGCGGCCGGTGGTGCTGGCCAATCTCGCGGCGTGGCCGCTCGCCTATGTCGTGCTCAACGCCTACCTGGTCGGCTTCGACCAGCGGGTCGCGCTGACGCCTGCCTATTTCCTGGTCGCCTCGGCCATGACCCTGGCGATCGCCGTGGTCACCGTCGCGGGCCAGGCCCTGTTTGTCGCCCGCGCCCCGCCGGCCAAGGCGCTGCGCCATGAATAGCGCGCCTCCTCTCCGCAACCCAAGCCGCGAGCGCCGCCATGTTCGGTAACTACGCCCTGTCGCTCTACCGGACGCTCACCCGGCACAGGCTCTATGCGCTCCTGAACACCCTGGGCCTGGCGCTGGGGCTGGCG
This sequence comes from uncultured Alphaproteobacteria bacterium, assembly GCA_903822175.1. GTDB lineage: Bacteria > Pseudomonadota > Alphaproteobacteria > Caulobacterales > Caulobacteraceae > Phenylobacterium. Next base: position 4,563 of record CAIJOB010000015.1, on the reverse strand, counting down.
GTCTGCACGATCCTGTTCCTGGTGGTCCGCTTCGAGACCGGCTTCGACCACTGGGTCCCGCACCGCGAGGCGATCTACCGGGTCAACCAGATGAGCACCTGGCCGGGCCGGCCGCCGAACCATTCGTCGAATACGCCCTACCTCCTGCAGCCCAGGATGCTGGCGAGCTTTCCGCAGGTCGCGGCCGCCGCGCGGCTGGTGGACAACAACTACGTGGTCCGCAACGGCGGCCAGCAGGCCTTCGAGCGGGTGATTTTCGCTGACCCGTCGGTCTGGGACATCTTCCCGTTTCCGTTCGCGCAGGGCGACCGGGCGAGCTCCCTCAACGATTCCACCAGCGCGGTCATCACCCAGGCCACCGCGCGCAAATATTTCGGCACCGACCGGGTCGTGGGCCGGCGGCTGACCATCGTCATCGACGGCCAGCCCCGCGACTACCGGGTCAGCGGCGTGCTGCGCGACCTGCCGCCTGACAGCAACCTGGTGCTGGACGTCGTGGTGCGGCTGGTCCCCGAGATCCTGACCGGCCGCAAGGACTTCATGCCGAGCTGGGGCTCCAACTGGATGGCCACCTTCGTGCGCCTGCGCGCGCCCGCCGACGCGGCGACCATCGACAGCGAGTTCCCGGCCTTCATCGACCGAGAGGCCGCCGACGAGCAGAAGCCCGCCAGCCGGCACGTCCATTACAACCTGGCGCCGTTGGCCAAGCTGCATCTGACCGACTCGACGCTCGACACCTTCCATCCGCCGGTCGACGGGACGTTCGTCACCGCGCTCGGCGTGATGGGCGTGGTCACCCTGCTGATCGCGGTGGTCAACTATGTGAGCCTGGCGACCGCGCGGGCCGGAATGCGGGCGCGCGAGGTGGCGATCCGCAAGGTGATGGGCGCCACGCGCGGCATGTTGATCGTCCAGTTCGTCGGTGAGTCCGTCGCCGTCGCGCTGGGCGCCGGGCTGATCGGCGCGGCGCTGATCGAGGTGGCTTTGCCCGGCGTCAGCGCCGTGCTCGGCGAGCCGATCCGCATGGTCTATTTCGGATCGCAGGGCATGTTGCTCCCGCTGCTGGGCCTCTGCCTCGCGGTCGGGCTGACGGCGGGACTCTATCCCGCGGTGGTGCTGGCGCGCTTCCGGGCCGCCTCGGTCCTCGCCTCGGCCCGCGCGCCGGGCGGCGGACGGGCGAGCGCCAGGCTGCGCGAGGCGCTGGCCATCGGCCAGTTCGCCATCGCCATCTGCCTGATGGTCTGCACCGCGGTGATCTTCAGTCAGATGCAGTACCTGCGCTCGGCCGAAGTTGGCTTTCGGCGTGACGGCCTGATGATCGTGCGCGGCCTGGGGGACCAGCAGGTGGCGCCGCAGATGCGCTCCATCGTCGAGGCCTTCCGGCATGTGCCGGGCGTCCTGGCGGTGACCGGGTCGAACCGCCACCCCGACCCGGAATCCAACAGCAACAGCAATATCGAGCTGGTGGGGCGCCCGGAGGTCCAGCCGTCGCTGCTGGTCGAGCGGATCGGCGCCGACTACGCGCGGACCTATGGCCTGAAGGTGCTGGCCGGCCGGGTGCTGGACGAGCGCTACGGCGCCGACGACCGCCAAGGCGTCAACTACGGCGTGATCGCCGACGCCGGGCGCGGGATCAACACCATGATCAACGCCAGCGCCGCCGGCACGCTTGGCTTCACCGAGCCGGCCCAGGCGCTGGGCCATCAGATGATCATCAGCAAGACCGACAAGGGGAACCGGCTGATCGCCACCATCGTCGGCGTGGTCGGCGACGTGCGCTTCGTCTCGCCGCGCCTACCGCCGCCGCCGCAGTTCTATCTGATGGACAGCCACCTGGGGCCGGCGAACGCGCCGAGCGACTGGGGCGCGGCGGTGCGCGTCCGCGACGGCGACCAGGCGCGGGTTCGCCAGCGGCTGGAGCAGGTGTGGCGCAGCCTCGCGCCCGGCGCGCCGTTCCAGGGCGAAACCGTGCAGGTGACCATGAAGCCGTTCTACGACAGCCACGCGCGGCGCGGGCAGCTGTTCGCCGCCGGAGCGGTGCTGTCCGGGGCCATCGCCTGCCTGGGGCTCTATGGCCTGGCCGCCTTCAACACCAGCCGGCGGGTCAAGGAGATCGGCATCCGCAAGACGCTGGGCGCCTCGACCGCCGACGTCCTGCGTCTGCTGGTCGGCGAGTTCCTGCGCCCGGTGTTGTGGGCCAATCTGATCGCCTGGCCGGTGGCCTATCTGGCGATGCGCTGGTGGCTGGCCGGCTTTGATGCGCGCATCGGGCTCAATCCGCTGTTCTTCCTGGCGCCCAGCCTGGCGGCGATCCTGGTCGCTGTTATCACCGTCGCTGAGCAGGCGATCCGAGTGTCGCGCGCCGAGCCATCGCGGGCGCTGCGCTACGAGTAGGCTGGCGCCCGACTGATCGCGCGGGCAAGCTCACCGCAAAGGGGGAGCACCGCATGGGAATCGCTGAGGACTGCGGTGGCTGAGCCGTCGCCCCGCGCCGCCGCCTGGTGGCGGATCATGGATCTGCGGCTGGGCATCGTGCCCGTGCCGGTGGCGGTTGTCGGCCTGACCGTCACCGCCGCCTTCGTCTGGCTGGGCGCGCCGCCATCGGACATCCTGATGAACATCGTGGTCCTGTCGATCGGCGGCTTTTTCTGCGCCGAGATCGGCAAACGCACGCCGGGGCTGAAGAACCTGGGCCTGGCCGCCATTCTGGCGACCTTCCTGCCGTCGTACCTGGTCTACGCCCACCTGTTGCCGACGAGCCTCGTGAAGTCGATCACCGCTTTCACCGACAACTCCAACTTTCTCTACCTGTTCATCGCCGCGATCATCGTGGGCTCGATCCTGGGCATGGACCGCCGCGTGCTGATCGCCGGCTTCGTGAAGATCTTCGTGCCGCTGGCGATAGGGTCGGTGGTCGCCTGCGTGGTGGGTTGCGCGGTCGGGACGGCGCTGGGGCTGGGCCTCAGCCACACCTTCTTCAAGGTCGTGGCGCCGATCATGGCCGGTGGGGTCGGCGAGGGGGCGATTCCCTTGACCATCGGCTACGCCAATTTCTCGCACCAGCCGCAGGGCGAGCTGTTCGCCGAGGTCTTACCTGCGGTGATGCTGGGCAGCCTGACCGCGATCCTGTTCGCCGGCGGGCTCAACGCCATCGGCAAGCGCTATCCGCACCTGACCGGCGAGGGCCGCCTGCAGCCCGGCGAGCAGGACGACGAGCCGTTCGCGGCTGCGGAGGATTCACGGCCGGCAGTGACCCCCGCCGATGTCGGCGCGGCGCTGGTGATGGCGGTGACACTCTACCTAGTCGGCGCGCTGGCTCAGAAGCTCTGGGGTTGGCCCGGCCCGGTCGTGATGCTGGCGCTGGCGGTCGCGATGAAGTTCGGCCACGTGGCCTCGCCCCGGCTGGAGCGCGGCGCCTTCGCCAATTTCCAGTTCTTTTCGCAGGCGGTGACCTATCCGCTGCTGTTCGCCATCGGGGTCGCCAAGACGCCCTGGGAGAAGCTGATGGGCGCCTTCAACCTGCCGACCCTGACCACCATCGTGGTCACCGTGGCGACGCTGATGGGCACAGGCTTCGTGGTCGCCCGGTTCGTGCGGCTCTATCCGATCGAAGCGGCCATCGTGAACGCCTGCCATTCCGGGCAGGGCGGCACCGGTGACGTGGCGATCCTGACCGCCGGCAACCGCATGCAGCTGATGCCCTTCGCCCAGATCGCCACGCGCATTGGCGGGGCGATCATGGTGACGCTCACGCTGATCGCGTTCGCGCGCTTCAGCGCCGGCTCATAGGCGCCGGCGGCTAGGCGCTAGTTGCCGCCACCGTTCTTGGTGATGAAGGCGTCCAGGGCTTCGCGAGCCTCGCTCTTGCACCCGGGGGTCTCGGCGAGCTTCAGGATGTCATCCAGGCTGTTCGCATCCGGGCAGAGCGCGCCGCCGCGGCGGGCCCCGAAGGTGCGGCCGGCGGGCGGCGGGTCGATCAGCGACTTCAGGCTGTCGAACTTGGCGCCGTCGCTGGCGGCGAGCTTGGCGCCGGGCAGGGTGACGCCGGTCGCGCCGGCCTGCAAAGTGGTGATCTCGCCCGACGCGCGCATGACGGTCAGGCTCTTGCCGGCGGCCACGGGGACCTTCATGCCGGCGTCGAGCGCCATGCCGCGCTTGATGCCCGGGTCTGTCGAGTTGACGACGATGTAGTCGCTGGCGTTCGCTGCGCCGGCCACACCGGCCGCGAGCAGAACAGCAAGAATGAAGCGACGCATACGGAACCTCTTGTTCAACCACCGCGCGAAAGCGATGAGGCTTGTTGTTCTCTAGTACCACAAAGGTACAGTACCACAAAGGTACGTGCGGCGGTACCGTTTGGCCTCAAGCAAGGGTGAGGCCAATTGTCATTCTTTTAACGTTACCCTCGAAAATCTGACGAGTCGTCGTCAGATGTTTTGAGACAGTTGGGGTTCGGATTTAGCGGAGAGTGGACCTCATCTGGGGTTGATATTTAGGCGGCGATTTTGCGGTGCTGCAAGCGCCGATGTTCGATGGTCTGGCGTTTGATGTGGGCCCGCTGGC
>CAIJOB010000014.1 GCA_903822175.1 uncultured Alphaproteobacteria bacterium | reverse complement strand
GAAGACGACCCCCGGTGAACGGGTGGTGAAGGATATTCGGCGCGCGACGCGGCGGCATTTCTCGGCGGAAGACAAGATCAGGATCGTGCTGGACGGCCTGCGCGGCGAGGACAGCATTGCCGAACTCTGCCGCAAGGAAGGCCGGGCCGATGCGCTGGCGCAGCCGCGCGTAGATGGCGAGCGTCGGGTCCGCGAGATAGATCACGCCCCTGCTGGCGCCGATCCGATCCATTTTTTCGCCCGGAATCCAAACGGGTTCCGCCGCCGGATCAAACTCGCGGACCATGCTGTCGAACTGCTTGGCGGAGCGCGGCATGGCCGTGTAGCCGAAGACTTGGCCATCCAGCCGGCCCTGCACCGCGGCGCGTAGGAAGCCGTTGCCGGCCGATTGCCGTCCCATGAGCTTGGGGCCGCTCAATGAGAAACCATCGGGCTCGAAGCGGATGACCGCGTCGCTGGTTGGGTGCGCCATGCCGCTCTCCTAGCCGCGTTGGCCCGCCGAAGAAAACCCATCATCGCGCGGACCGGGCAGCGGCCCGGCCGCACGCCGCGCCCGCGTCCCCTGTCCGCATTGGGAGCCCAGCATGAGAATTCCACTCGATCTGCCGCCGGGGCTGAACGGTGACGACACCAGCTTTGCCGGCAACGGGCGCTGGGCGGACGGGTCCAACGTGCGGTTCCGGCTGGGCCGGGCGCAGACGATCGGCGGCTGGGAGGCGCTGATGTCGACCCCGTTGACCGGAGTCTGCCGGGGGGTGTTCCCCTGGACCGACAACGCAGCGGTGCTGAACATCGCGTTTGGGACGCACTCGAAGCTGCAGCTCTGGCAAGGCGGGGCGCTGTTCGACATCACGCCGGCCTCGGGGTTCACGGCCGGGGCGATCGATGGGGCAGGCAGCGCGGGCTATGGCACCGGAGCCTTTGGCATTGGCGGCTATGGGCAGCCATCGGCGACGGATTATTTCCCGCTGACCTGGTCGTTCGCGGCCTGGGGCCAGAACCTGCTGGCGAGCCCGCGCAACCAGACCATCTTCGCCTGGACGAACGCGACGGCCTCGAAGGCCGTGGCGATCGCGAACGCGCCGGCCAATGTCACCCACATGCTCGTGGCGCCGCTGAACGGCGGCTACCAGGTGTTCGCTCTGGGCTGCAACGAAGAGGTGTCCGGGGTCTTCAACCCGCTCTGCATTCGACACTCCTCGATCCGGGACAACACGGTTTGGAGCACGACGGCGGCGGGCGGATCGTGGCTGGACGGATGGCGGGGCCCTACATGCTGGTCTGGACGTCGGACGCGTTGTTCATGGGCACGTCCGTCGGGGCGCTGGACGAGCCCTGGCGGTTCGATCGGGTGGGCCGCAACTGCGGGCTGATCGGGCCAAACGCCGCGGTGGTGGTCGGGCAGACGGCATTCTGGGTCAGCCCCGACCGGCAGTTCTACAGCTATGGCGTCGGCGGCCAGCCGCAGCCGATCCCGTGCCCGATCCGCCAGGACTTCGCCGACCAGCTGGCGGCGAGCCAGGGCGACAAGGTGATGGCCTCGTCCAACGGCGAATATTCGGAGGTCCGGTTCGACTATCCGGATAGCCGCGATGGCTATGAGAACAGCCGTTTCCTGGCCTTGGCGCTATCCGGCGCCGATCAGGGCGCCTGGCACCGCGGCCTAATGGCGCGGACGGCGTTCGTGGACGCGGGCCCCTCGCTCTATCCGCTCGGGGTGACTTACAGCGGGCAAGTCTATCATCACGAGAAGGGCCACTCGGCCGACGGCCAACCGTTCGCCTGGTTCATCGAGACGGCGGACAGCTACCTCGATCCCGACACCTGCCTGCTGGTCCGGGAGATATGGCCGGATTTCAAGGATCAGCAGGGGCCGGTGAAGGTCAGCGTCTCGGCGCGTCGCCATCCGCAGGATGTCGAACAGGTGGTGACTGCCCCGGCGATGGCGCCGCAGGATCCAAAGGTCGACGTCCTGGTCTCCGGCCGGCTGTTCAAGGTGACCTTCGCGGGATCAAGCGCACCGACCGCCTGCCGCATCGGCCAGCCGGTATTCGACGCGACGCCCGCGGGGCGGCTTTGAGTTTCGAGGCGGACTGGGCGCGGTGCGCGCCGTGGCTGGACGCGGCGCTGGAACACGCGGGGCGGACACATTCGCTCGCCCACGTCCGAGCGGCGGTCGAGCGCAACGAAGCGAGGTTCTGGCCAGGGCCGCGGTCTGCCTTGGTGGCGCTCATCGAGACCGACCCGGGCGACCGACGGCTGGTAATCTGGCTGGCCGGCGGAAACCGCGAGGAGATTGAAACGACCATGCTGCCGATGGCTGAGGCGTGGGGGCGGCAGAACCGTTGCCGCCGCGCCCTGGTGATCGGCCGCGCGGGCTGGGAACGGACACTGAAATCGCAGGGCTACGCGCCGATGGCGCGGATCATCGCAAAGGATCTCTAGATGAGCTTTTCATTCGGCGGCTCGAAATCGAACACGAGCAGCAGTTCAAGCAGCAACAGCAACACTCATTCAACCACGACGCCAAACGCGCCCGACTGGGCATCGAGCTTGACGCAGAATATCGCCGGGCAGGTGGGCGGATTGGTGGGCGCCAATCCGCAGAGCCTGGTCGCGCCTGCGAACCCGCTACAGCAAGAGGCTGGGGCCAACGCCACCAACCTCTCGGGCACGCCCTGGGACTACGACGCGGCGACCAACCTGACGACCGGCGTGGCGCAGGCGGACACGCCAAGCATCTCGTCCAACATCGGCCAGTTCATGAATCCGTACCTGAAGAACGTGGTGGGCGCGACGTCGGCGGACCTGGACGCCAGCGACGCCAAGGTCCGCGCGCAACAGGCGCTGAATCTGGCCGGTTCAGGGGCCTTCGGCGGTTCCGGCGCGGCGCTGACACAGTCATCCACCGAGGGAGAGTTGGCGCGGGCGCGGGCGAGCTCGATCGGCAACCTGCTGTCGCAGGGCTATTCGCAGGCGCTGACCGGCGCCACAGCGCAGGCGCAGTTGCAACAGCAACAACAGGCGCAGCGGCTGGCCGCGGCGGGGCAGTTGGCCACCGTGGCCGGCGACTATGGCGCCAACCAGCGGGCTAATGTCGCGACCCAGCAATCGGCCGGCGATGACCTGCGCAACATCACTCAGGCCCAGGACCAGGCGCCGGTGACCAGCACGGCGCAGGTGGTGGCTATGCTGAGTGGGCTGCCGATTGGACTGTTTACGGGTTCGACGACGGATGGGACGTCGAACTCCCAGAGCAGCGGAAAGAGCAGCAGTTCCAGCCTGAATGCGGGACTTGAAATCCCGATACCCTATTGAAACCTGCCGTGGCGCGCGACGCGAGCGAGCGGCTTGCGGCGGTTGAGCAGCGGCTCACGGACCATGAGGCGCGCTGCGAGGAGCGGTTGGCGGAGATCAAGGCCGCGGCCGCGGGGACATTGAAGGCCGTCGAGGGGCTGAAGAGCCGGTTCTGGGGGATCACCTTGGCTTTATTGGCCTGGGCCCTGGCTCAGGTGTGGGCCGCCAGCCAGAGCCGCCTTGCCCGCCTAGAGGCTGCGGGCCCGGTCGCCGTCGAGAACGGCGGCGACATAGGTCGCGATGTCGTTCGGCCAGTCCGCCATAAGCTCGAGCAGACGGTCTCGGTCGCCGGAGAACAGCGACCGTAGGGCTTCTTCGTAGTGAGCTAGGTCGCCGCCGAGCGTTGTCATGACGCGATAGGCGGCCTCATTCGCCAGCCGCACCGCATCGGCGTCGCCCGAGTCTCGGCGTGCGTCCTCGACGAGCCTGCGCAGCGCGGCCGAGGCCCCGCCGGGTTGGGCGGCGAGCCAGTCCCAGTGGCGGGGCAGGAGAGTGACCTCGCGGGCCGTGACACCGAGTTTCGGGCGCCCCCTCGCTGCCTTCGGCGCAGGGGGCGGCGAAACGCGCGCCGCAGCCTCGTCGGCCGAGCCGCGGAGGTCGAGGTCGATGACGCGGCCGGTGGCGTCATCGAAAATGAGGGGCTGGGCATCGGCGACGGCGCGAGCCGCGCGGGCGACCTGCACCAAAGCTCCGCGCGCAATCATACGATCGCCGACGAAAGCGGTGAAGCCGAGGGCCATGTCGTCGGTGTTGCTCATTCTACCCGGGCAAATATCACCGCGAGGGGCGGGCGCCTAGCATCGGATCATGTTCCCAGTCTCGGAGACTCTCGATGAAGCCTGACAGCCTGTTGCAACTGATCATCGCCGCCGGGGTGATGACTCTAATGGCGTTCTGTCTCGTCGCCGTCGTGTTTGTGGCGATCCCCAAGGAGCAGCTGAACCTGTTCACGGCGCTGGCTTCCGGGGTTATCGGCGGCGCGTTCGGGATCGTGGTCGGCTTCCTGTTCGGCGCGGCGCTGGGGAGCCACGGCAAGGACGCCGTCCCGGCCAGCGCCGCTCAACCCTGAATCCCACCCATGGCCCATTCGGGCCTCTGTCCTGGAGACAATCGATGATGACCCAACGCCTTGCGGCGTGCGCGCTCGCGTGCGCCGCCCTGAACCTCGGCGGCTGCGCGGGCCTGAACGGCAGTGGGTCTTCCGACCTTCTGAAGCAGCTGGATTCGAACTTCGCCACCTGCGACCGCCACATCACGTTTCAGGCCGGGGTCGGCGTGGCGATTCCCGGGGCTCAAGTCAGCGGCAGCGTCGATTGCAGGGGCAATGCGGCCCCTCTGCCGGTCGTCGCCTCACCGGAGCCGGCCAAGTCCTAAGCCGTGGCCTGACCGGTTTCCGCAATGCGGAATAAAGATGCGTCTGGCCTGTCAGCCCGCCTTCGAGGCATCTATGACCCTCGGGGGCGTCGGCTGAAGGGCATGTCTCCCAAGGCCGGGAGGGCTGTAGGCATTGACTGAACCACGCGCCGGACTGCGCCGCCTGCTGTCCGAGCCCCTGACCCATTTCGCGATCCTGGGGGCGATCCTGTTTGTCTGCGGCCAAGTCTATGCCGCCCGCACCAATGTCTATCGCATCGAGATCACGCCGGCTCACGTGGCGCAGCTCTCGCACAGGTACGCGCTGCAGTTCGGCCGCCCGCCCGATCCCGGGACCCTCGACCGGCTCGTTCGGGACGACATCCACGACGAGATCCTGTTCCGGCAAGGGATGGCGCTGAAGCTCGATCAGGACGACGAGATCGTGCGCCGGCGGATGGTGCAGAAGGAACAGTTCCTGCTGCAGAACCTGAGCGCGCCGGCGGAGCCGACTGACGCTCAGCTCGCTGCCTACTATGCCGCCCATCGCGACCTCTACGCGGCGCCGCCGCGGGTGACCTTCAGCCACGTCTATTTCGCTGTCGGCCCGGGTGGCGATGCGGCGGCCGAAGCGCGGGCGAAGGCCGTGCTGGCCAAGCTTTCGGCGAACGTCGCGCGGGGGCCGGAACGGGGCGATGCGTTTCCCGACATCTACGACTTTTCCGCCTTCGAACCGGAGCAGGTCGAGCGGCTGTTCGGCCATACGCAGCTGTCGCAGGCGGTGTTTTCGGCTCCCGTCGGACAATGGTCGGGCCCGTTCCGCTCGGCCTACGGCTGGCATCTGATCCATGTCGATGCTCGCGTGGCCGGCGGCCAGGCGCCGCTCTCCGAGATCGGCGACCGGGTGCGCAGCGACTATCTCCAGGCGGTCGGCGACCGGGCGAACGCGCAGGCATACGAAAGGCTCGCACGGCGCTTCACTGTGGTGCGTAAGGATACGGGCGCGCGGCCATGAGGCGCCTGCTGCTGGCGCTGGCGATGTTTTGCGGCCTGGCGGTCGCCGGGGCCGCCGCAGCGCATGAGGTTCGGCCGGCCTATCTGGAGATCGATCAGACCGGGCCAGGCGTCTATCAGGCGATCTGGAAGCAGCCCACCATGGGCGACGTGGCGATCCACCTGGTCCCGCACCTGTCGAACGGCTGGCTGGAGGAGACGCCGGTCGACCAGTACGCCGCCGATGGGTTCCTGATCCGCCGCTGGGTGATCCGGAGCGCCAAGGCCTCGCCGCTGGACGGTCAGACGGTCTCGATCGAGGGCTTGGCGGACACCATCACCGACGTCTTCGTCCGCGTGCGGCTGCAGGACCAGACGGGCCTCGACACTATCGTGCGGCCTGAGGCGCCGCAGGCGCGGCTGGCGCTCAGCAAGGGCGCGCCGACCACCGTCCCGGCCTTCCTGCTGCTGGGGATCGAGCACATCCTGACTGGGCCCGACCATCTGCTGTTCGTGCTGGGTTTGCTGCTGATCGTGCGCGACCGCTGGTCGCTGTTGAAGACCGTCAGCGCCTTCACCCTGGCTCACAGCCTCACGCTGGCGGCGGCCACGCTTGGGCATATCCAGCTCTCGACGCCAGTGCTCAACGCCCTGATCGCCCTTTCCATCCTGTTTGTGGCGCCCGAGGCGATCCGGGCGCAGCGAGGCGAAGAGAGCCTGACGACGCGCTATCCGTGGGTCGTCGCCTTCGCGTTCGGGCTGCTGCACGGGATGGGCTTCGCCAACGGCCTGTCGACGCTTGGCCTGGACAAGGGCGCGCTGCTGGCGGCGCTGGTGCTGTTCAACATCGGCGTCGAGATCGGACAGCTGGCCTTCATCGCCGTGGTGCTGGCGCTGAGACGGGCCTTCAGGCTGATGGCGATCGAGTGGGCGCGGCCCATGGCGCTCATCCCGAGCTATGCGATCGGAGCCTTGGGCGCCATGTGGACGATCCAGTACGCCGCCATCGTGTTCGGCGCGACGTGATGGCGGGGGGCGCTCTTCGCATCGCGGCGGTGGCGATAGGCTTGGCCGCTCTGCCGGCCATAGCTCATGCCCATCTCGTCGTGACCGGCATGGGGCCGATCTACGACGGCATCGACCATTTCGGCCTCAGCCCTGAGGATTCGATTCCCGTGGTGGCGCTGGCCCTGTTCGCGGGGCTGCGTGGGCCAGCCACGGCGCGGCTCCTGCTGGCCGCTTTGCCGCTTGCCTGGTTGGCAGGTGGGATGATCGCATTCAGCGGGGCGGCCGCTCCGGCGATAGGCTTGTCGGTGGCGACGGCGGTGGCGTTCGTGGTGCTCGGCGGGTTGTTGGCTGCCAACGCACCGCTTCCGCCCGTCGTGAGCGTCGCCGCCGCGGCCGCGCTGGGGCTAGTGCGCGGATTCGCTGACCTCTCCGGGACACCGTTCAGCGGAGGACATCTGCTGACGTTGGCGGGCATGGGCGCCAGCGTGTTCGTGGTCTTCGCCCTGGCCGCGTCCTTAACCCTGCCGCTGAAGCGGTTCTGGATGATTGTCGCGGTGCGCGTGGGCGGCAGCTGGCTCGCGGCGCTCGGCCTGCTGCTGGCGGGATGGGTCTGGCGCTACGGCGCGCGCGCGTTCTGATCCGGGGCGCCGCGTTCTGAGAGAGGAATTGGTGGTTCCCCAAGCGCTTGAAAACGCCTGGGGAACCGTGGTGCCACGACAGGGATTCGAACCCTGGACCTCAGCCTTACCAAGGATGCGCTCTACCACTGAGCTATCGCGGCGGGTGGCGAGGCGGGGGCTATAGCGGAACCGTCTCGCCGCGTGAAGACCCGTTGATGTCTCGCCGGTCGATTGCCCCTGGCCGGCGATCCCACACCATCAAAAAGGAGAAAGCCATGGCGCGAATGCCGCGTGGTGCGCCGACGAGCGTGCCTGATCCCGGCGGAGACCGGTACGACCGCGAGATGGCGAAGATCAGGGCTAGGCGGCTTGCCGAAGAGGCCCATCAGCAGACGCTGCTTGGAGCCGCCCAAAAGGCTCTGCGTGATTTCCAGCATGGGCCGCGAATTGCACCACCCAACGCGCTGGAATCGCTGATCCCGGTCGTCGGCCCGGCCTGGGAAACCGCTGGCGATCTGCAGGACGGTAACTACATCGGCGCGGCGGTAGATGCCGCGTCGGCGGTCACAGACGTACTGCCGGTCGGAGTTGCCATCAAAGGTCTCCGCGCCGCATCCAAGGGGATCAGAGTACTGAAAGAGGGGAGCGTCACGGCGGGCGCAGCCGCGAAGGCGATCCGTCGCGCCGGCCTGGCCGGGGCTGGTGAGGAAATCCACCACACGATTCCCCTCAACGGACTTGGCCGGAACGTCCAGGATTTTCGCAACCACTACGCATTTCTGAAGACACTGCCCAAGGAGCAACATCGTCGCCTGACAGGCTCTTGGTTGGGCCAGCCGCGCTACAACGCCGCGCAGCGGCTCTGGGTCGGCACGACAGACTGGATGAAAGCCTACCCGGCGGGGGCGCTGGGGCACGCTGCAACCGCGATCGACCACGCCGTGACGGCGCCCCCCGAACCCAAGAAGCCCCGGTCGAAATAGGTCTTTCCTCGACGCGGTGATTGCGATAGTTCATGATTTGTTCCTTTCGGGGCTGTCATGAAAACGAGCGACGTGACGTTCGAGTATCCCATTCTAGGGATCAGCGGCGACAATGACCTGTGGGGCTTCCACGACTATCGGCAGTTGACCACCTGCGGCCGACGTACGCTGCGGGATGACATGCAGCGGGACATGGAACTTGTCGATGCGGGCGGACGACGTTGGAAGGTGACGGGGATTTGTCGCCTCGGAAGGTCGCGGTCGCTCTTGCCCTGGCTCTTTTGGTCGCTGCTCGCCGGGTCCACCTACTCTGTCGAGCAGGATCTAGAACCGTTGGAACCGCTGACGCTGGATGAGGTCAAGGATAGGGTCTGTTCGGCCATGAAGGCCCATCCCGAATTCTGGTGCGACGATCCTGAATCGGAGGCTGAGCTTTCGCAACGCATCCGGAAGGTGCGGAGGGTCAAGAAGATCGCAGGAATTGACGACGTCCTTGGCCTCGACACGTTTGAGCCGTACTGAGCTGGGCTATGGCGACCTCCGAAATGGACTCGAAGGACCCTGCCGCCGAGCGTGAGGCGAAGCTCGCGCAGGCGCTGCGCGCCAATCTGCGGCGGCGCAAGGTCGGAGCGGCGGCGCAGGCGGACGCTCCTCGTAAGCCGAAAACCGTGGACGAGACCTGAGCGGGCCTTTGCGCCCGCCTTGGCGCACGCTAGATATCTAAGGTCGCGCCGCCTCGACGACTCCCCGAAAAGCGCGGCCGTTTCGAAGGATTGGGATTGGACCGCATCGCCATCACCGGCGGCGCGCGGCTGCAGGGGGAAATCCCGATCAGCGGCGCCAAGAACTCGGCCATCAAGCTGATGGCGGCGAGCCTGCTGACCGAAGAGGCCCTTCGCCTCACCAACATGCCGCGGCTTGCCGATACCCGGTTTCTGGGCAAGCTGCTGCAGCGGCTGGGGACCGAGGTCGTGGAATCCGTCGGCGAGGATGGTCCCGAGACTTTGCTTCGTACGCCGGAGATCACCAGCGGTTTCGCCTCCTACGATCTGGTCCGCCAGATGCGGGCCTCGTTCAATGTGCTGGGACCTCTGCTGGCGCGCACCGGCCAGGCCAAGGTCTCGCTGCCCGGAGGTTGCACCATCGGGGCGCGGCCTGTGGATCTCCACCTCAAGGCCCTGGAAGCGCTCGGCGCGCGGATCGACCTGCACGAAGGCTATGTCTACGCCCAGGCTCCACGCGGCCTGAAGGGCGCGGCTATCGATTTCCCGTTCGCCTCTGTCGGCGCCACGGAGCACGCCATGCTGGCGGCGGTGTTGGCGCAGGGCGAGACGCTGCTGACCAATTCGGCTTGCGAGCCGGAGATGATCGACCTCGCGGACTGCCTCAATGCCATGGGCGCCAAGGTCAGCGGGGCGGGGACCTCAACCATCCGCATCCAGGGCGTCAGCCGGTTGCACGGCGCGACGCATGCGGTGATGCCCGATCGGATCGAGACCGGGACCTATGCGCTGGCCGCGGCCATGGCGGGTGGCGAGGTGCGGCTGACGCGGACCCGCACAGATTTCATCCAGGCGATGATCGACAAGATGGTCGAGGCCGGCGTTGAGGTGATCCCACACAACGACGGGCTGACCGTGCGGCGCAACGGGGCGCTCCTGAAGGCGGTGGAGTTCGAGACTGCCGTCTATCCGGGATTTCCGACCGATCTGCAGGCGCCTTTCATGGCGCTGATGACGCTCGCCGATGGCGAGAGCGTGATCCGCGAAACGATCTTCGAGAACCGGCTGATGCACGCCCCGGAGCTACGCCGTCTGGGCGCGGACATCATCGTGCAGGGCGGCGAGGCGCGGGTGCGCGGCGTGGCGTCGCTGGAAGGCGCCCAGGTTATGGCCACCGACCTGCGGGCTTCGGTCTGCCTGGTCATCGCTGGGCTCGCCGCGCGTGGCGAGACGATGGTCAACCGCGTCTATCACCTGGATCGTGGGTTCGAGCGGCTCGAGGAGAAGCTCGCCGCCTGCGGCGCCCAGATTCGCCGGATCAAGGGCGACGGGGAAGGCGAAGAGGATTGATGGCCAAGGAGATTGAGCCAAAGCAAAAGATCGGGCCGCTCCGCCTGCTGGCTCAGGACGCCGACGATCTGGCGATCCTGTCGGCCGCCATGCAGGACGCCGTGGCCAAGGTCGGCGACATCACCTACGAGGCCAAGGCGCGGCGGCTGACCATCGCGTTCAACCGCTATTGCTGGGAGGCCGACGGCGGCGTGCGGGTGCGCTCGGGCCTGCAACTGGGTGGCGTGCTGAACGTCCAGGCGCGCCGAATCCGCTGCAACGCGCGCGACGCTGTGCTTGAGGTCCTGGCCGTCACCTTCGACGAGGGCGAGGCGCCCGGCGGCATCGTAACGATCAGCTGCGCCGGCGGCGGTGATCTGCGCGCGGTCGTGGAATGCGTCGACGCGGTGCTGGCCGACATCTCCGAGCCGTGGCCGACGCCCAGGGCGCCCACTCACAAAGATTAGGCTCACAAGGATTAGGCGCGGCGCCATGGCGCTCGGGGCCACACGTCGTTAAAGAGGCCGCGCCATGCGCCGCTTCCGTTTCACAGATCCCGATTTCGAGACGGCCTTCACCGCCTTCATCGAAGAGCGCCGCGAGACACCGGAAGAGGTCGACGCGGTGGTGCGCGATGTGATCGCCGCCGTCCGCGCCGAGGGCCTGACGGCGCTGTTGCGCTTCGCCAAGGACTTCGACCGCGTCGAGTTGGACGAGAACTCGATCCGCGTCACCGAGGCCGAGATCGAGGCCGGCGCCGCGGCCTGTCCGCAGGCGGTGCGCGACGCCATCGCCTTCGCCGCCGAGCGAATCCGCAGCTATCACGCGCGCCAGCGGCCTGCGGACCTACGCTTCACCGATGAGGCTGGCGTCGAGCTGGGCTGGCGCTGGACGCCGCTGGAGGCGGTCGGCATCTATGTTCCGGGCGGGCGAGCCGCCTATCCCTCAACCGTCCTGATGAACGCCGTGCCGGCCGCCGTGGCCGGCGTCGAGCGCATCGCCATGGTCACCCCGCCCGGGCGGCTGCAGCCCGCGGTGCTGGCGGCGGCCAAGGCGGCGGGCGTGCATGAGATCTGGCGGGTCGGCGGCGCGCAGGCGGTGGCTGCGCTGGCCTACGGCGCCGGGCCGATCCGCCCGGTCGACAAGATCGTCGGGCCCGGCAACGCCTTCGTGACCGCGGCCAAGCGCCGGGTCTATGGCGCGGTCGGCATCGATGCACTGGCCGGCCCCTCGGAGATCGTGGTGGTGGCGGACGGGGCGAACAAGCCAGACTGGATCGCCGCCGACCTGTTGTCCCAGGCCGAGCACGACCCGGCCGCCCAATCCATCCTGATCACCGACGACGAAACCTTCGCCGCACAGGTCGAGGCGGCTGTCGCCGAGCAGCTCAAGACGCTCTCGACCGGCGAGGACGCCGCGGCGTCCTGGCGCGACCACGGGGCGGTGGTGATTGCCCCGCTCAGCGAGACGCCGAGGCTGGTGGACCGGATCGCGCCGGAGCACGTCGAGTTCGCGGTGGAGAACCCCGAGCGGCTGTCCGACCGGGTGCGGCATGCTGGCGCGATCTTCCTGGGACGTCATGCGCCGGAAGCAATTGGCGACTATGTTGCCGGTTCAAATCACGTGCTGCCGACCAGCCGGGCGGCGCGATTCTCTTCGGGCCTGTCGCTCTATGATTTCCTCAAGCGGACCTCGATCGTGAAGTGCGACGAAGCCGCCTTCGCGCGCCTGGCGCCGGCGACGGTCGCGCTGGCGGAGGCCGAAGGACTCCCCGCCCACGCCCGCTCGGCCGCCATTCGCATGGGGCAGGGCTGAGCCCTTGGCCGCAATCAAACCTTGTTCTGAGCGCACATGAGCACCCCTTCCCAGACCGCCAGCGAAAGCCCGACGACGATGGCCGCGCCGACAACGGCTGCAGAGAAAACGCCGGCCGGCGCCTGGTCGAAGATTCTCGCGCCCTATCGTGAGCCCAAGACGGCCCGCAGCATCTTCGAGATCACTGTCACGTTCTTGCCGCTGCTGGCGCTCTGGGCGATCGCCTGGGAGCTGCATGCCCGGGGTCTCTGGTGGGCGGCGCTACTGCTGACCGTCCCCGCGGCCTTCTTCCTGGTCCGCCTGTTCATGATCCAGCACGACTGTGGCCACGGCTCGTTCTTCCGCCAGCGCCAGGCCAATGAATGGGTCGGCCGCATCGCCGGCGTCTTCACGATCACGCCCTACCACTACTGGCGTCAGAGCCACGCCGCGCACCATGCGACCCACGGCAACCTGGATCGCCGTGGCAATCTCGGCGTGATCGAGACCCTTACCGTCGAGGAATACCGCGCACTTTCGCCCGTGCGCCGCTTCGGCTATTGGCTCTATCGCCATCCCGTAGTGATGTTCGGCATCGGCCCCATCTACGTCTTCCTGATCAGCCAGCGCCTGCCGATGGGCATGATGCGCGAGGGGTGGCGGCCGTGGGCCAGCGTCATGGGCAACAGCCTTGGCGCGCTGGCAGGGATCGGCGGGCTCGTCTGGCTGTTCGGCCTGGCGCCGGTGCTGATCGTCAATGTGGTGACCATGCTGCTGGCGGCGACCATCGGCGTCTGGCTGTTCTATGTGCAGCATCAGTTCGACGGGGCCGTCTGGATGCGGAACGGCGAATGGAAGCGCGATGACGCGGCCCTGGCCGGCAGTTCGCACCTGGACCTGCCGCAACCGCTCCGCTGGTTTACCGGCAACATCGGCATCCATCACGTTCACCACCTGTCGAGCCGCATCCCCTTCTATCGCCTGCCCAAGGTGCTGCAGGATCATCCAGAGCTGAACGCCATGAGCCGGGTCGGCTTTTGGGCGAGCTTCCGCTGCGCCCGCCTGGCGCTGTGGGATGAGGCGGCCGGTCGGCTGGTGTCCTTCCGCGAGGCGCGCCGCGCGGCCTGACCCACCCTCGATATCGCAAGGTCTGAAGACGCCCGGCGCACCCGCGCCGGGCGTTTTTCGTTGTCTGGGCGCCGCTCGTTCGCAGGTGCGGGATGACGTGGAGGGGTGGAATGCCATAAAGCGTGGGTGAGCCTCCAGGACGCCCATGGCTGACGTCGACCGCCAGATGCACCGCCTGCAGACCGTCGAGCTCGACGATGAGTCGCTCGCGGCGTCGTCGCGCGACCAGGAACAGGAGCGGCAGATCGCCATCTTCGATCTGCTGGAGGAGAACTTCTTCCGCCCGGAGGGCGCCGAGCAGGGCCCCTACGACCTGAAAATGGGGTTGGTGGAAAACCGTCTGGTCCTGGACGTACGTGGACCGGCCTATGAGCGGCGACACATCCTCTCGCTGTCGCCGTTCCGCAGCCTGATCAAGGACTACTTCCTGATCTGCGAGAGCTACTACCAGGCGATCCGCAGCTCGACGCCCAGCCAGATCGAGGCCTTGGATATGGGCCGGCGCGGCCTGCACAACGAGGCCTCCGACGTGTTGCGCGCGCGGCTGGCCGGCAAGATCGAGACCGACGTCGACACCTCGCGCCGGCTGTTCACCTTGATCTGCGCCCTGCATTGGCGGGGCTAGGACCAGATGCCGGCTGACGCCCCATCTTCGTCGGGGGGGCCGCCAGCGCCGGGCGCGGTGCTGTTCGCCTGCAATTTCAACCAGGTCCGTTCACCGATGGCAGAGTCGCTGCTGAAGCTGCTGGTCGGCGACCGGGTCTATGTGGACAGCTGCGCCCTGAAGCGCGCGCCCATGGTGCATGACGACGTCCGCGACGAGGACGTGCCGGCTGGCGTCGATCCCTTCGCCCAGGTGGTGATGGCGGAGCTGGGCTACGATCTCGCCCGCCATCGGCCCAAGACCTTCGACGACCTGGAGGACTTCTCCTTCGATCTGGTGGTGTCGCTGACGCCGGAGGCTCATCACCGCTCGCTCGATCTGGCCCGCGGGCGGGCGGCGGACATTGAGTACTGGCCCACCCACGACCCGACGCTCACCGAGGGGTCGCGCGAGGCGCGGCTGGCGGTCTATCGGCAGGTGCGCGATGGCCTCGCGAGGCGGATCGCCGACCGGTTTGGCGAGCTTGCACCGTCGCCCATCGACCTTGCCCCGCCCGGTGCGCTATAATTTGAGGGCTATCTGCGGCTCGCGGCCTGTCGTAAGGCGCGGGCCGTCATTTTATTCCCTCGTTTGGAGCCTGCATGGCCAAAGAAGAACTGTTGGAGTTTCCGGGCACGGTCAGTGAAGTCCTGCCCAACGCGACCTTCCGCGTGAAGCTTGAGAACGACCACGAGATCATCGCCCACACCGCCGGCAAGATGCGCAAGAACCGCATTCGGGTTTCGGCTGGCGACAAGGTGCTTGTGGAGATGACGCCCTACGACCTTTCCAAGGGCCGCATCACCTTCCGCGTCCGCTAGACGCGCCTCGGCTCCGTGCCGTCACAGCCCCCGCGCCTGGTGCTGGCCTCCGCAAGTCCCCGGCGGCTTGAGCTTCTGCGCCAGATCAGCCTTGAGCCGGACGCGGTCGATGCCGCCGAGGTCGACGAATCCCCCTTGAAAGATGAGACGCCCCGCCGCCTGGCCCAGCGGCTGGCGGATGAAAAGGCCGTGGCGGTCGCCGCGCGCCACACCGGAAGCTTCGTGCTGGCGGCGGACACCGTTGTGGCATTGGGGCGGCGTGTGTTGCCCAAGGCCGAGAGCGCCGACGAGGTGCGGGATTGCCTGCGCTTGCTGTCTGGCCGGCCGCACCGGGTGTTCACGGGGCTCTGCGCCGTGGATCCCGGAGGACGCCAGGCCCGACGGCTGGTGGAGACCCGGGTGCATATCAAGCGCCTGACCGCCGAGGAGCTGGACAGCTACCTTGCGGCAGGGGAGGGCGTTGGCAAAGCCGGCGGCTATGCGATCCAGGGCCGGGCAGGGGCCTTCGTTACGGATCTCCAGGGCTCCTATTCCGGCGTCGTCGGCCTGCCGCTTTATGAGGCGTACAGCTTGCTGGCCGGCCTGGGTTATCGAAAATCATGAGTGAGCGGCGCGCCTATCTGGACCGCGGTATCGGCGAACTGCGCGGCGTCGTCACGCTGGACGGGCGGCCGGAGCGGCTCTTGATCCGCCGCGACGACGACGAGCCCCGGCTGATGCTCGGCGCGCGGCTGATCGCGCGCGTGGCCAGTCTAGAGCCGGCGCTGGGGACGGCCTTCCTGGATCTGGGCGCGGGCGCCGAGGCGATCCTGCCTTTCAAGCCTGACGCCCGCCCGGTGCGCGGCCAGTCGATCGAGATCGAGATTCGCGGCGAACCCCGGCGGGGCAAGCTCGCGCAGGCTCGCGCCGTCGGCCCGGCGGAGGGCGCGCCGCGCCTGATCGCCGGGCCCGACCTGCTGGCCGACCTCGACGTGCTCTCCCATGGCGCCAAGCTGGTCGAGGGACCGGCCGCGCGGCTGGTCGCCGATGAGGCCGAGGCTGAGGCGCTGGAGGTGCTGCACCCGCTGCCCGGCGGCGGCCAGATCGCCATCGAGCCGACCCGGGCGCTCACCGCCGTGGACGTCGACCTCTCCGACCGCAAGGGCGGCGACGCCAAGCGCGTCAGCCGCCAGGCCAACCTCGCCGCGCTGGGCATGGCCGCGCGCCTGCTGCGCGTGAAGGGCCTGGGCGGGATCGTGGTCATCGATCTGGTCGGACGCGGGCACGACGGCAATGCGTTGCTGGCCGCCGCACGCGCCGCCTTCGGTCCGGACAACCCCGGCGTCGCCATTGGACCGGTCGGTCGGTTCGGCACCATGGAGCTGTCGCTGCCGCGCCGCATCCGGCCGCTCGCCGAGCGCCTCTGCCGCGACGACGGCGCCTTGAGCGACCTGACGCTGGCGCAGCGCCTCATCCGACGCCTACAGGCCGAGGCCGCCGCCCAGCCGGGCGCGCGCCTAGTCGCGGTCTGCGCGCCGGGCGTAGCCACCGCCGCTGCGCCGCTCGGAGCCCTGCTCGCCGAGCAGATCGGCGCCCGATTTTCGATCACCGCTGACCCGGGCCGGGCGCGCGACAGCCTGGACGTCGGGGAGGCCCGGTGACTCCGGCCAAATGCCCGATCTGCGAGCGGCCGGTGGCTCTCGAATTCAAGCCGTTCTGTTCGGCGCGCTGCGCCGACGTCGACCTGCACCGTTGGCTGAGCGGCCGCTATACGGTTCCAGGAACCGAAGACCCCGACGCGCTTGGCGACGATCAGTCGGAAGACTGATCCGCCCTCCGCTGGACTTCCGAAAGAGCCTCTTCTATAGACGCGGCTCCCCGCGACGGCGGCCTTCGCCTGGGTAGCTCAGTTGGTAGAGCAGCGGATTGAAAATCCGCGTGTCGGTGGTTCGAATCCGCCCCCAGGCACCACTATTCCCCCGTCGATTTCGTGGGCGCTGTCCGGATCCGGGCGACGCCGGGCTAGCGGCCTTTCGAGCGCCGCGGTCGATCCAATCGCAGTCGACTGTTTCGGGGCGACAATATGCCCAAGTCCGCTGCAATGTGATCAGATTACAAATGTGAAATACATACCGCACTGCAGCATTAATTTCCCGTAAGGGTAGAAATTCGCCGGCGCCCTCTTCGATGAAGTTTTGTGCAGCGCGGTACGCCGTAGGGCGCCATGGAACTTTCGCAAGACCCCGTTATCGTGTGCCCTCTTGACGCCTCATTAAGGGGTTGCCAAAGGACCCGAGCCGCAAGTCTAAGATAGCGGTAAGACCTCAGACGCCCCCCGGGGCAGAAGAGATCGCCTCGCGCCTTCGAAACGTCGCCCCTTCTTCAAAGATGGGCCTCGGCGTTACGGGTCGCGGCGCAGCGACAGCGGCCTGACGTCCCGGACCGGGCAATCGGTTCTGGAGGTCGGGATTGTTTCAACTAGGGTGGAGACGCTCTCGCGCGACGCCCCTTTGGCCCCTCGTGCTAGACCAACAGGAACTGGCGACAGATGTTCGACAACAAACTGAAGACCCCTTTCATTGCTCTCATCGGCGCCGTCGCGCTGATGGCGAGTGCGCCTGCGTTCGCGCAGGCTCCCGCCGCGCCCGCGGCTGCTGACGCCGCCGCCGCTCCGGCCGCCGCGCCCGCTGCTGCGGCTCCTGACGCCGGTGCGCCGGCTGACCCCCCGCAAATGAAGCATGGCGGCAAGATGGGCATCGGTACGATGTTCATGGACGCCAAGCCGGAAGTGAAGGTGGTCATGCTGATCCTCCTTCTCTCTTCCGTCTTCTCGTGGACGATCCTGATCACGAAGAGCATCGAGTTCCGCGCCCTCAACCGCGTGTCGGACAGCTTCCTTGAAGCCTTCCGCGGCGCGAAGTCGATCAGCGACATGGGCCGGATCGCCGTGGCTGAAGAATTCGACGGCAACCCGCTGGCCGATATGGCCGCCGCGGCTGCTCAAGAAATCGAGCTCAGCCGCCAGGCCGGCCTGCATGTGGCCGGCGAACACCGCGAGACGACGCTGAACCGCGCCGAGCACGCCGTGTCCGCCGTCCAGGCCTCGCTGACCCGCCGCCTCGGCAGCGGCATGTCCTTCCTGGCCTCCATCGGCTCCAACGGTCCGTTCATCGGTCTGTTCGGCACCGTGTACGGGATCATGGACTCGTTCATCGGGATCGCGAACACCAACACCACCAACCTCGCGGTCGTGGCGCCCGGCATCGCCGAAGCTCTGCTGGCCACGGGCCTGGGTCTGTTCGCCGCCATTCCGTCGGTTATCTTCTACAACGTCTTCCAAACGCGGATTGCCGCCTACGGCGCCCGCTCGGAAGGTTTTGTGGCTGAGCTGATGAACGCGATCTCCCGGCAGCTCGACAAAGGAGCGTAAGCCAGATGGGAGCCAAGCTTTCAGGCTCTGGCGGCGCCTCGGAGGAAATGAACAGCACCATCAACGTCACGCCGTTTGTGGACGTTATGCTGGTTCTGTTGATCATCTTCATGGTGGCGGCCCCTCTGGCGGCCGTCACGGTGAAGGTGAACCTTCCCCCGGCGGTGGCTAAGCCGGGCACCAATCCGCCTAAGCCCGTCTATATTTCACTCCAGGCCAACGGCCGGATCTTCATCCAGGACTTTCCGACGGACCTCGCCAGCCTTGGCGACGATCTTCGGCGGCAAGTGGGCTCCAAGCGCGACCCTGCTCACGAGCGGATCTTCATCCGCGGCGACAGGGACGTGATGTACGGGGACTTCATGGCCGTGATGAACATGCTGCAGGACAACCAGTTCTACAGCGTGGCCCTGGTCGGCGAAGACGCGAATAAGTGAGGCGCTGACGCATGACCGACACATCATCGCGCGACGCCACACCGGCTCCCGCCTTCGGCAGCCACAACCCCTTCGACGATCCGCGGCCCAAGCGCAACAAGGGCATGCTGATCGCGATGGTCATCGCGATCGTCGTGCACGGCGCTTTGGCGGTCTATCTGTGGAAGAGCAAGTTCGAGTCGAACTTCAAAGAGTACTCGGACGACGTAACGGACGTGGCGCTGATCAAGCCTGTTCCGCCGCCGCCTCCTCCTCCTCCGCCGCCGCCGCCGCCGAACACCCCGCCGCCGCCGCCGCCCAAGCTGCAGCCCCGGCCTCCGGTGTCCGCGCCCGACGTCCCGACGATCCCGCCTCTGCCGGTTCCGCCGGTCGAGCACCGGATCGAGCAGCCCAAGCCGCCGGCTCCGCCGCCGCCTGAGCCGCCGCGTCCGTCGGTGATCACCAACGCCGACTGGCTTCGCAAGCCGACCGGTGACGACATGGCCAAGTACTATCCGGAACGTGCGACCCGGATGAGCATCGAAGGCCGTGCGACCCTCCACTGCACCGTGGATGCGCGCGGAACCCTGAACAACTGCTCGATTCAGGGCGAGGAACCCGAGACCGCTGGTTTCGGCGACGCCGCCATGAAGCTGTCCAAGCTGTTCAAGATGAAGCCACAGACGAAGGATGGCGCGCCGGTTGACGGCGGGCAGATCAACATCCCGATCGCCTTCAAGCTTCCGAAGGGCTGACCTTCTCAGAAGCTGACTTTGGATCAGGCCCCGGCGGCGAAAGCCCCGGGGCCTTTTTCTTTGCCCGCCTTCACAGCTTGCGCGACCCACCCCATTCTCATGGCGAAGTTTGAGCGTCGGGCGTGAGGAATGGAGCAGGGATGAGCGGGGTCGGCGATCCAGCAGCACGCTCCGGTCCGCCGCCCGGCAGGCCGCGGGACGACCTGCAGTTCCTCGGCATCGCGATGGCCGCGATGGCCGTGCTGCTCACCTTCAATGCGATGAACGTCTACCATGAGCACGCCGAGGCCGGTCACCCGCTGGCTGCCTGGGAGCCGGCGCTGTGGGAGATTTCCAGTGGCGTCTTCTTTCTGGCTGTCGCGCCGCTGATCCAGCGGTTGACCTGCCGCTTCTGGCTTGGCGACCGGCCGATCCTGCCGCGGCTAGCCGCGCATTTCGCGGCGGCGGTGGCGATTTCACTGGTCCACGTCCTGTTCATCGGCGCGGTGCGCTGGGCGGTCTACCGGCTGATGGGCGGAGACTACAATCCGCTCGGCCCTTTGGGGGACTGGCCCTACGAGCTGCGCAAGGACCTAATGGTCTATGCGGCGATCGTCGGTATCTACATCTTCTGGCGCCTGGCGCGGGCCAAGTCCGCCGGCGTCGCGGACGCTTCGGCGGACGTCCTCGAAGTCCGCGACGGCGCGCGGCGCCACTTCGTGCCTCTGGCCGACGTGGTCTGGGTCGAGGCGGCCGGCAACTATGTGGAGCTGCATCGCGGCGGCGCGGGCCTGCTGCATCGCGCCTCACTCTCAGAAATGGAACGCCGGCTGCAGACCGCGGGCTTCGTGCGCATCCACCGCTCGCGCCTGGTGCGGCGCCAATCGGTGGCGGCAATCGAGTCCAAGCCGACCGGCGATTTCACGGTGCGGCTGGCGGATGGACGGGAGCTGGCCGGCAGCCGGCGCTATCGCCACCCGCTACTCGCCGAGTGACTTGCCTGTTTGACTTGATTGGGCCGCGCCGCGCGACTAGAAACCCCCCTCGCGATGGGCCGGCTTAGCTCAGTTGGTTAGAGCGCTAGATTGTGGATCTAGAGGTCCTCGGTTCGAGCCCGAGAGCTGGTACCATCGCGAATATCCTCAGATAGCCGATCTAGGCGGCCGCAGCGGCGGCGTTTGCGCCCCTGCGCACGAAGGGCTGCGGCTTCCAGCGCACCAGCGAACGCCACACCCACTCGAACGGTCCGTAGTAGAACCGGGCGAGCCAGGGCTTGCTCCAGGTCAGGATGAACACCCAGACCCCGGCCACCACGACCAGCTCCTGGAACCGCGACAGCCGCCCATAGAGCCCCAGGCCATAGCCGTCGAACAGCAGGGCGGTGATGATCGAGGTGCCCAGATAGTTGCTGAAGGCCATGCGGCCTGCCGCCGCCAGCCGGTTGACCAGCGCCTGGGCCGCGCCGGAGCGGACGATCAGCAACAGCACGCTGGCGTGCGCCAGGCCTATCAACGGACGGGTGACCTGCTGCCAGTCCTCCAGCTGGTTGATGGTCAGCGGCTCGAAACCCGATTTCCAGATCATCCAGGTGAGGATGGCGGTCGCTGGGATCGCCAGCAGATAGCCCACCGCGATCATGCTGGCGTAGGCGCGGTTGGACCATCCCAGGGTGAAGAAGCCGGTGCGGAACAGCGCCATGCCGACAAACATCTGGCCGATGGCTTCCGGGATTTCGCTGGTGGGCATCAGATAGGTCTGGATCAGGCGCGAGGCCATCGCCCGAACCCTGAGCGCGTCCATGAACCCGCCGCGATGGCCGGCGATCTCCATCTGTCCAAGCTGAGCCGAGGGCGCGACGAGCTGGGAGGCCTCCTGCCAGGTCTTCACCGCGTCGGGCGATGCGCCGGGCGCCATCGCGGCGGCATGCATGGCGAAGAGCTGGTTCGCCACCACCAGGTTCACGCCCAGCAGCACGGCCAGGATCGCGACGCCGATCCCCAGCTGCGCCTGCCACGAGAGCTTGCGGAACGGGTAGATCACCAGCCCCGCCAGGGAATAGGTGACCAGGATGTCGCCCCACCACAGGAAGTAGGCGTGCAGCATGCCGATCACGAACAACCAGAACATCCGTCGGTAGTGGGTGGCCATCGGCCCAGGCTTGCCGCCCTCGGCGCGCTCGGCGATCAGCACGGCGCTTGCCCCAAACAGCATGGTGAAAAGCGCTCGCATCTTGCCGTCGGTGAGCACGTTATTGACCGCCCAGGTCCACAGGTCCGCGCCGTGCGAGCCGCCGGCGTAGGTGGGGTCCATGTAGGCGAAGGCCGGCAGCCCCATGCCGACGATGTTCATCAGGAGGATGCCCAGGACCGCGAAGCCGCGAACGGCGTCGATCGAGATGTGGCGGCCAGTTTCCGCCCCGCCTGCTGCGCCCGGCATTCCGCGTTCCCCCAATTTCTTTCGGTGAGGATGAGCGCGCCGCCCGGGGTGTCAACGGCGCCGTCGGGGCGCCCAGAGCTGTGATTTTCGCGCTCCGGTGTCGCCCGCGGCGCCGCCCATGCTAAACCTCGTGACGATTCCGGCTGCCGCGCCGGCCGCCGCTCACGGAGACCGCCACGGTGAAACGCCTGACCTGGATCGGAATTGCTACCGCGATGGCTCTGCTGGCCGCCTGTGGCCGCCCCGCCGACAAGGCCCAGGGGCCGGTCACCGCGCCCCCGGTCGGCCCCGAACGCGACAGCCCGGTCCACTGGAACGCCACGACTGGCGGCTTTGAGTTCAACGGTCGCGCGCTGAAGACCGCCAAGCTCTGGACGTTCGACGGCTCGACCGACGGTTTTACCGTCATGGGCAGCAAGATCAGCCCGGCGGCCGGGCAGGGCCTGGCGGTCACCATCGCCGACCCGACGCTGCGCTCGCCGAAAGGCCTCAACGTTCCCGGCGCACAATATCCGATGGTGCTGGTGCGGTTGACCCGCACCGCGGCGGCCTCGGCCTGGGACGGCGCGCTTTACTATTCGACGGCGGGCCACAGCGAGACCATCGGCTTCCTGGGCAAGCCCACGTCGGGCGCCGACCCGAAGGTCGGCGAGACCACCACGCTGGTCTACGACATGAGCCACCAGGCGATCGGCGGGCCCGACTGGATGGCCTCGATCATCAACCAGATCCGCTTCGACATCGAAGACAAGCCCGGCGGCGCCTTCGTGATCCGCCAGATCGCCATCACCGAGCCCCTCGACCCGACCGCGCCGACGTCTCCGCCGCCGCCCGCGCCGAAGTCCTGATCGCCAGCGTCCGGGGAGTCCTGACGGCGTGGTCTTCAGCTCGGTCATCTTCATCTTCTATTTTCTGCCGTTCTTCCTGCTCGGCTACTATGTGTCCGGCTGGCGGGCCGGGGCCCTCCTGGCCGGCAGCGTCGCCTTCTACGTCTGGGGCGAGGGCGTCTTCGTCTTCCTGCTGCTGGGCCTGATCGGGCTGAACTATGCGGGCTCGCGCTGGCTCGATGCGACGAGCGATAAGCGACGACGGCTGGCGATCCTGGCCGCGGTGGTGATCGCCGACTTCGCGGTGCTGGGTTTCTTCAAATATTCCCAGTTCCTGGCCCACGAACTGAACCATTTCCTGCCGCACGCGCCCTTGCCGGAAATCCACCAGCGCCTGCCGCTCGGCATTTCCTTCTTCACCTTCCAGCTGGTCAGCTACGCCGTCGACGTGCACCGCGGATCGGTAAAGGTGGAGCGCGATCTCACGGGCTTTGCGGCCTACATCCTGATGTTCCCGCACCTGATTGCCGGCCCGATCGTCCGCTACGCCGACATCCGGGACGAGATGCATGCCGACCGGCGCACGACCGCCCATATCGGCCTTGGCGTGCAGTACTTCATCGTCGGTCTCTGCCAGAAGGTGCTGGTGGCCAATATCGTCGCGCCGCTGGCCGACCACGCCTTTGCCGCCGACCTCACCCACCTGGACGCCACGACCGCGTGGCTCGGCATCTGGGCCTACACCCTGCAGATCTATTTCGACTTCTGCGGCTATTCCAACATGGCGATCGGGCTGGCCTTCCTGCTGGGCTTCACCTTCCCGAAGAACTTCGACTACCCCTACATCGCCCAGTCGATCACCGACTTCTGGCGGCGCTGGCATATGAGCCTGTCGTCCTGGTTCCGGGACTACGTCTACATCCCGCTGGGCGGCAACCGGCATGGCCTGCTGCAGACCGTCCGCAATCTCTTGATCGTCTTTTTCCTGACCGGCCTTTGGCATGGCGCGGCGGGGCGGTTTGTCATCTGGGGCCTCTATCACGGGGCCTTTCTGATGCTGGAGCGGTTCGGGCTCGGGCGGCTCCTGGAGCGCGCGCCGCGGCCGCTGCGCCATGTCTATGCGATGCTGGTGGTGATGGTCGGCTGGGTGTTTTTCCGCGCCGACAGCGTGCCGCAGGCCCTGGGCTACCTCGGCCAGATGTTCCAGCTCGGCCAGTTCGCCCCGCCTGACACGGCGCTTTCGATCCTGCTGAACGCCCAGACCCTGGCGGCGCTCGCCGCGGGGACCCTGCTGGCCGCGCCGCTGCTGCCGGCGGTCATGCAGGCGCTCCGCGCGCCGCGCGCCGAGCCGCCGCGTCCCGACCTGCCCGGCCGGCTGGAGACCCGCAGCGTGCATGCCCTGCCGATCCCGCTGCTGGCGGCCGGGTTCGTGCTTTCCATCGCGATCCTGGTGGGCTCGACCCTAAACCCCTTCCTCTATTTCAGGTTCTGACCGTGCTGGCCTCGCGTCTTCACTGGCGTCTTTTGGTCGGAACCGTCCTCATCCTGATGGCGGCGGCCTGGCTTACGCCCCGCTGGGTCAAGGCTCCCGACATTCAGGAAAACCGGGTGTTGGCCGCCCAGCCGGCCTTGCCGCAGCACCTTTCCGAGGTTGGGGCGTTTCGCGAGGCGGCTGATCCCTACGTCGCCGATCACTTCCCCATCCGGCCCTATCTGATCGGGCTCCTCAACCGCCTGCGCATGCTGGCGGGTGTCAGCGGCTCGAACCGCGTGATCATCGGCCGTCAGGGCTGGCTGTTCTTCGACGATGGCACGCACCTAGGGGCCTCGCGGGGCGATCCGCCGATCCTGGGCCCCGAGGCCCGCTCCTGGCTCGGCTTCCTCGCCGGCCGGACCGAAACCCTGAGGGCGCGCAACATTCCCTATGTGGTGGTCGCAGCCCCGGTGAAGGAGACGATCTACCCACAGTTTGGGCCGTCCTGGTATCCAGGGCCCAGCTCGCAGCGCTCGACCTTGCTGCTCTCCAAGCTCGCCCGCGACGCGGGCGTCGGCGACGTCCTCTACCTGCATCCCTATGTGGCTCAGGCGACTCGCGCCGGTCAGAAGACCTTTAGCCGGCACGACACCCATTGGACCGGCTATGGCGCCTACGCGGGCTACGCCGGGCTGATGACCCACCTGCATGCGCTCGGCCTCACCGAGGGGCCCCGGCCGATGTCGGACTTCACCGTGGAGACATCGCACGCGAAAAACCGGCCGCGCGATCTCGCCCTGATGCTGGGCGTCGCGAGCTTCGTCGACATCGATTTCCCGCACATCGATAATCCGGCCGGCGAGGCCAAGATCCAGACCTCCTATCTGGGCCCCAAGCAGGACTGGACCGCCCCGCAGGTGATCGAGACCGGCGAGACCGGCAAGCCGGTGCTGCTGATGACCCGGGATTCGTTCTCCAACGAGATCCTGCCGATGATGTTGCCGCACTTCAGCCGCATCATCCTTGCGCACAATCAGGACGGCGCCTGGCGCCCCGACCTGATCGACCGCTTCAAACCCGACATCGTGATCCTCGAGGTCGTGGAGCATGGCTTGCGGGTGTCGATGGGCGATGGCCCGACGGCGTCGAAGGAAGCCGCCACGCGCATCGACCATGTGGTGGCGGCCACGCCGACCCTGGGCGCCGCAACCACGCCCACGCTCGCGCCGCCGAACACAAAGGTCGCCGCGATCATGGCCGGCGCGAAGATCACTGGGACCTGCAACCTCGAAATCGTCGACTTCAAGCCCGGCGAGGAAGGGGAGGCGACGTTCATGGGTTCCGGCTGGATCTCGGGCGTTTCCGACTGGCGGCCCTCGTCCAAGGGCTTGCTGGCCTTGAAGGGCGCCAATATAGTGCTCGCCGGTCCGATCCAGGTGGACAAGCCCCGGCCCGACGTCGGGACCTATTTCAACAATCCGCGGATGGCCTCCAGCGGATTCGTCGAGACCTTCGCGATCCACAAGATGGCGCCCGGCCGCTACGACGCCATGCTCTACCGCCAGGTCTCCGGCGGCTGGATGGGCTGCGTGGGCAAGCAGACGGTGACCATGCCCTAAGCGCCTGCAGGCGCCCTGCGGCAGGCATTAGAAAAATCTTCCCCGCTGCGCACCTCACGCCCATCGACAAGGGGCGATCTTGCCGGGTAAATGCCCGCGAACACGACCGGCCTCTCAACAACGTGAGGTTCGGCCGCGTTTACGCGTGTCTATTGGGTATCGGGTTTAAGAGGGCGAGATGGGGTTTCCCCACAAGCAGGGACTGTACGATCCGGCGAACGAGCATGACTCGTGCGGCGTGGGCTTTGTGGCCAATATCAAGGGCCGCAAATCGCACGAAGTGATCCAGTGCGGCCTGCAGATCCTGGTCAACCTCGATCACCGCGGCGCCGTGGGTGCGGACCCGCTGGTCGGCGACGGGGCCGGCTGCCTGATTCAGATTCCGCACGGCCTGCTGGCCGCCTGGGCTAAGGATGAGGGCGTCGATCTGCCGCCGGCCGGCGAATACGCCGTGGCCATGTGCTTCCTGCCGCGCGACGTCGCCGCCCGCGAGATGGCGATGTCGCAGCTCGAACACTTCCTGCTGGTGGAAAAGCAGCCGCTGATCGGCTGGCGCGACGTGCCCACCGACACCACCGGCCTGGGCGAAGCGGTGCTGGCGCAGATGCCGGTGATCCGCCAGGCGATCATCGGCCGCGGTCCCAACATTCGCGACCAGGACGCCCATGAGCGCAAGCTGCTGGCGATCCGCAAGCAGACCCAGAATCCGCTCGCCGAACTGGCCGCCAAGCGCCAGCTGCCGGGACTGACGGAGCTCTACATCCCGTCGATGTCCACGCGGACGGTGGTCTACAAGGGCCTGCTGCTCGCCGGCCAGGTGGGCACCTTCTACAAGGACCTGATCGATCCGCGCACGGAGTCGGCCCTGGCGCTGGTCCACCAGCGGTTCTCCACCAATACCTTCCCGTCGTGGCGCCTGGCGCACCCTTACCGGTTCATCGCCCACAACGGCGAGATCAACACGGTGCGCGGCAATGTGAACTGGATGAACGCGCGCCGCCGCACGCTGGAAAGCGAGCTGCTGGGTCCCGACCTCAACAAGATGTGGCCGCTGATCCCGCACGGTCAGTCGGACACCGCCTGCCTGGACAACGCCCTCGAACTGCTGGTCGCGGGCGGCTATCCGCTGGCCCAGGCGGTGATGATGCTGATGCCCGAGGCCTGGGCCGGCAACCCGCTGATGGATGCCCAACGGCGCGCCTTCTACGAATACCACGCCGCCCTGATGGAGCCGTGGGATGGTCCGGCCGCGGTGGCCTTCACCGACGGCCGCCAGATCGGCGCGACGCTGGACCGAAATGGCCTGCGGCCCGCGCGTTTCATCATCACCGACCAGGACCATGTGATCATGGCCTCCGAGGTCGGCGTCCTCGATATCCCCGAGGAGCGCATCACCCGCAAGTGGCGCCTGCAGCCCGGCAAGATGCTGCTGATCGACATGGAGGAAGGCCGCATCATCGAGGACGAGGAGATTAAGCGGTCCCTCTCGCAAGCGGCGCCCTACGAAGAGTGGCTGGCCGAGACCCAGTTCAAGCTTGAAGAGTTGGCGCTGGCGGAAGAACCCGCGACGCCGCCGGTCTCCAACGATCCCGCGACCCTGCTCGATCGCCAGCAGGCCTTTGGCTACACCCAGGAGGACCTGCAGTTCTTCCTCGAACCCATGGCCAAGACCGGCGACGACCCGCTGGGCTCCATGGGCTTCGACACGCCGATCGCCGTGCTCTCGCGCAGGCCGAAGCTGCTCTACGAGTATTTCAAGCAGAACTTCGCCCAAGTCACCAACCCGCCCATCGACCCGATCCGCGAGGAGCTGGTGATGAGCCTGGTCTCGATGATTGGGCCCAGGCCGAACCTGCTTGGGCGCCAGGCGGGGACGCACAAGCGCCTTGAGGTCGCTCAGCCGATCCTCACGGATGAGGATCTGGCCAAGATCCGGGCGATCAACGAGCTCCTGGACGGGGCGTTCCGGACCGCCACGCTCGACACCACCTGGCCGGCCGCCGAGGGCGCCAACGGCCTTGAAGGCGCGATTGAGCGGCTCTGCCGCGAAGCCACCGACGCGGTGCTGGCCGACATGAACATCTTGATCCTCTCGGATCGGGCGACGGGGGCGGACCGCGTGCCGATCCCTGCGGCGCTGGCCACCGCGGCCGTGCACCACCACCTGATCCGCCAGGGCCTGCGCATGCAGACCGGCCTGGTGATCGAGACCGGCGAAGCGCGCGAGGTGCACCATTTCTGCGTGCTCGCGGGCTATGGCGCGGAAGCGGTGAACCCCTATCTCGCCTTCCAGACCATCGAGGCGCTGCGCATCCAGAACGGCCTCAGCCAGACCGCCTACGAGGTCCGCAAGAACTACATCAAGGCCATCGGCAAGGGCGTGCTGAAGGTGATGTCCAAGATGGGCATCTCGACCTACCAGTCCTACTGCGGCGCCCAGATCTTCGACGCCGTCGGCCTGTCGACCGCGCTGATCGAGAAGTATTTCACCGGCACCGCTTCGCAAATTGAGGGCGTCGGCCTGGCGGAGGTCGCGGGCGAGGCCGTGCGCCGCCACCGCGACGCCTATGGCGACAACCCGATCTACCAGACGATGCTGGACGTCGGCGGCCAGTACGCCTGGCGCCTGCGCGGGGAGACCCACGCCTGGACGCCGGAGTCGGTCTCCAACCTGCAGCACGCCGTGCGCGGCAATCTGCCCGACGCCTACAAGACCTTCGCGGCAACCATCAACGAGCAGTCCGAGCGGCTGCTGACGTTGCGCGGGCTGATGCAGTTGAAGCCGGGCGAGGGCGGCGCGATCCCCATCGAGGACGTCGAGCCGGCGGCGGAGATCGTCAAGCGCTTCTCCACCGGGGCCATGAGCTTCGGGTCGATCAGCCGCGAGGCCCATACGACGCTGGCCATCGCCATGAACCGCATCGGCGGCCGGTCGAACACCGGCGAGGGCGGCGAGGAGAGCGACCGCTTCACGCCGCTGCCCAACGGCGACTCCATGCGCTCGGCCATCAAGCAGGTGGCCTCGGGGCGGTTTGGTGTGACGACCGAATATCTGGTCAATGCCGACGACATTCAGATCAAGATGGCCCAGGGCGCCAAGCCCGGCGAGGGCGGCCAGCTGCCCGGCCACAAGGTCGACAAGAACATTGCCCGCGTGCGCCACTCGACGCCGGGCGTGGGTCTGATCAGCCCGCCACCGCACCACGATATCTATTCGATCGAGGACCTAGCGCAGCTCATTCATGACCTGAAGAACGTCAACCAACAGGCCAGGATTTCAGTGAAACTGGTCTCTGAGGTGGGCGTCGGAACGGTCGCCGCGGGCGTCGCCAAGGCGCGTGCCGACCACATCACCATCTCGGGCTTCGAAGGCGGCACCGGCGCCTCGCCGCTGAACTCGCTGACCCATGCGGGCTCGCCCTGGGAGATCGGCCTGGCCGAGACCCAACAGACGCTGCTGTTGAACGGGCTGCGCACCCGCGTCGCCGTG
The DNA here is from genome assembly GCA_903822175.1 of uncultured Alphaproteobacteria bacterium. GTDB lineage: Bacteria > Pseudomonadota > Alphaproteobacteria > Caulobacterales > Caulobacteraceae > Phenylobacterium. The sequence goes on along the minus strand of CAIJOB010000014.1, from coordinate 106,200 downwards.
CAGGTCGACGGCGGCCTGCGCACCGGCCGTGACGTGGCGATCGGAGCCTTGCTGGGCGCCGACGAGTTCGGCTTTGCGACCGCGCCGCTGATCGCGGCCGGCTGCATCATGATGCGCAAGTGCCACCTCAACACCTGTCCGGTGGGCGTGGCGACCCAGGATCCGGTGCTGCGCGCGCGCTTCACCGGCCAGCCCGAGCACGTGATCAACTACTTCTTCTTCGTGGCCGAAGAGCTGCGCGAGATCATGGCGCAGATGGGCTTTGCGACGCTCAACGAGATGATCGGCCGCGTCGACCGCATCGACCTCGCGCCGGCCCTGGAGCACTGGAAGGCGCAGGGCATCGACCTGTCGCGCATCCTCTATGCGGCGCCGGCTGAGGGCGCGAAGGGTCTGTGGAATCAGGATCGCCAGGATCACGGGCTGGGTAAGGCGCTCGACAATACCCTGATCAAGGACGCCAGGACGGCGCTCGAGGCTGGCAAGCCGATGCGCGGCGAATACGCTGTGCGCAACGTCAACCGCACCGTGGGCGCCATGCTCTCCGGTGAGGTGGCCCGGGCCTACGGCCACGCGGGCCTGCCCGATGACACCATCTCGCTGACCTTCAAGGGCAACGCCGGCCAGAGCTTCGGCGCCTTTGCCGCGCGCGGCGTCTCGCTGGAGCTGATCGGCGACGCCAATGACTATGTCGGCAAGGGCCTCTCCGGCGGTCGCGTCGTGGTTCGCCAGCCTGCGGAGTCGAGCCGCGATCCTACCCACAACATCATCGTCGGCAACACCGTCCTCTATGGCGCCATCGCCGGCGAGGCCTACTTCGAGGGCGTGGCGGGCGAACGCTTCGCGGTGCGCAATTCCGGCGCCGTGGCGGTGGTCGAGGGCCTGGGCGACCACGGCTGCGAATATATGACCGGCGGGGTGGTCGTGGTGCTGGGCGACACCGGGCGCAACTTCGCGGCCGGCATGAGCGGCGGCGTGGCCTATGTCTACGACCCGACCGGCCGCTTCGACGTGCTCTGCAACAAGGCCATGGTCGAGCTCGGTCCCGTGGCGCCGGCGACCGGTGGCGATGAAGCCGGCCGGCCCAGCCAGCGCTCGGTCTCTGTCGAGAACAACGGCATGGGCGACATGCTCGGCTTCGACGCCGAGCGCCTGCGCATCCTGATCGAGCGCCACCACCTGCACACCAAGAGCGCGCGCGCCGCCGAGATCCTGGCCAACTGGGACAAGGCGCTGGGCTCGTTCGTCAAGGTGATGCCGACCGACTACAAGAAGGCGCTGAGCGATCTCGCCGCCGACCGCGCGACGGCCGCCGCCGTCGCCGCGGAATAATCCTTCAAGTTCCGGAGATTACCCCGATGGGCAAGCCCACCGGCTTCCTCGAAATCGAGCGCAGCGACCGCACCTACGACAAGGTGGCCGCACGCCTGAAAACCTGGAAGGAATTCGTCCAGCCGTTGCCGGCCCAGCAGGTCGGCGAGCAGGCCGCGCGCTGCATGGACTGCGGGATTCCGTTCTGCCACCAGGGTTGCCCGGTCAACAACCAGATCCCGGACTTCAACAACCTGGTCTACCGCGACCAGTGGAAGGCGGCGCTGGAGAACCTGCAGTCGACCAACAACTTCCCGGAGTTCACCGGCCGCGTCTGCCCCGCGCCCTGCGAGGCGTCCTGTACGCTGAACATCCAGGACAACCCGGTGACCATCAAGACGATCGAATGCCAGATCGTCGATCGCGGCTGGGATGAGGGCTGGATCACGCCGGAGATGTCGCCGCGCGGCACCGGCAAGCGGGTGGCGGTGGTGGGCTCGGGGCCTGCGGGCCTGGCCTGCGCCCAGCAACTGGCCCGCGCCGGCCATGCGCCCACCGTGTTCGAGAAGTCCGACCGGATCGGCGGCCTGCTCCGCTACGGCATCCCCGACTTCAAGATGGAAAAGCATCTGATCGACCGCCGCGTGCGGCAGATGGAGGCCGAGGGCGTGATCTTCCGCGCCGGCTTCGAGGTCGGTGTGACAGTTTCGGTGCAGCGTCTGCTGGACGACTACGACGTCCTGGTGATGGCCGGCGGCGCCGAACTAGGCCGTGATCTGGACGTAGCCGGGCGTGAGCTTGGCGGCGTGCACTTCGCCATGGATTTCCTCACCCAGCAGAACAAGCGCAATGCTGGCGACAGCGAAGCTGTCGCCGCCCCGCAGGGCACGCTCTCGGCGGCCGGCAAGCATGTCGTGGTGATCGGCGGCGGCGATACCGGCTCCGACTGCATCGGCACCTCCAACCGCCAGGGCGCGGCCTCGGTGACCCAGCTCGAGATCATGCCGCAGCCGCCGGCGCGCGAGAACAAGGCGATGACCTGGCCGGACTGGCCACTCCGGATGCGGGTTTCGTCCTCGCAGGAAGAGGGCTGCGAGCGCGACTTCGCCGTCGCCACCAAGCGCGCCATCGGCCAGGACGGCCAGATCACCGCGCTCGAATGCGTGCGGCTGGAATGGGCGCCCGGCGACGACGGCCGCCAGCACATGCGCGAGATCGAAGGCTCGGAGTTCACGCTGAAGGCCGATCTCGTCCTGCTGGCTATGGGCTTCATGGGCCCGCACCCCACCGGCCTGGTGGAAAGCGCCAGCGTCGAGCTCGATCCGCGTGGCAACGTCGCGGCCAATGTCGCCAACTACCAGACCTCGGTCCGCAACATCTTCACCTGCGGCGACATGCGCCGCGGCCAGTCCCTGGTCGTCTGGGCGATCCGCGAAGGCCGCCAGTGCGCGCGCGCCGTCGACGAGGCGCTGATGGGGGCTTCCAAACTTCCCCGATAGGGCGCCGGTTTCGCGGGCGGTTCTGCTGTGGGGACGGCTCGCGTCGATCACGAGGTGGTCGACGTCGTCACCGGCGTGTCGCCGGCGGCGCGCATGTCTTGCAGTCTGGGCTGTGACGCCATCTAGTCGACGCTTGCCTCACGCGCGGCCCAGTCGCTTACCAGAGGGGTGTTCGCCTCGATGCCAAACTCCGGCGCCTCGACGGTGGCCGACGTCCGCGAGCAGCTTCGCGTCTGGCCTCTCAAGGCCACCAGCGCCGGCCGCGCCTGGGAAGGCGTGCACATCGACGAGTTTTCCGAGATCGTTCTGGCAGACCACTTCGCGCCACCTCGTGACCACGCCAACATCGCGGTCTGCACTGGAACCTCGCCCCTCGTCATCCAGCGGCGAGGCGGCAAGACCTTCGCCAGTCCGTCGAAGGTCGGTGAATTCTCGATCAATCCGGCCGGCTTCGAATCCCATTGGGATGGCCGCATTCCCACGCACCTCAGCATGCGCCCCGACCCGGCGAAGCTCGAGGAGATGGCCAGCGATCTCCGCCGCGTCGGAATCGCCCGGTTTCAGTTCGCGAATGTCTTCCGGCTCCGCGATCCGACGATCGAACATATCGCGAGGATCTTCGGCCTGGAGCTCAATCGGGCGCCGCATCCGGTCCAGCAACTGCTGATCGAGTCGCTGGCCGTGACGCTCTGCGCGCATTTGCTTCGGAGCTACACCAACGCGGTCGGCATCGAGGCGAGGTCGGCGGGGACCGCGGACCTCGCGAGCCTCGCCAGGGCGATCGCCTATATCGAGGACAATCCCGACCGCAACGTCAGCCTGGCGGAACTGGCCGGGGCGGCGGGCGTCAGCCGCTTTCACTTCAGCCGGTTGTTCCGGCGCAAGATCGGTCAATCGCCAGTGCGATACGTGGAGCGTTCGCGGATCGAGCGGGCGAAGATCCTCATCGTCCAGGCGGAGCTTTCGCTGGCCGACATCGCTCAGGCGGTGGGCTTCTCCGATCAGAGCCATTTCACGCGCCGGTTCAGGTTCCACGAGGGGCGCACACCGGGCCAGTTCGCCCGGGAGCAAGCCAGGGGCATTCTGCCCCGGAACTGAACGCTGGTACGGCTCGGCCGGCCGACAAAATTTGCGCGGGCGCGCACGAACCGCCTACGGCGCGCAAGGACCAACAAGGCCGCCGCCACAATCGCCTCTATCGATACGTCCAGCGATGTAGAGCCGCTTTGTGAGGGAGGCCACGACATGCCCACGGTCACGACAAAAGACGGCACGGAGATCTTCTACAAAGACTGGGGAACCGGAGAGCCGCTGTTCTTCCATCACGGATGGCCGCTGACGGCGGACGACTGGGATTCCCAGATGATGTTCTTCCTGAGCAAGGGCTACCGCGTCATCGCTCATGACCGGCGAGGACACGGCCGCTCGACCCAGACGGCGCTCGGACACGACATGGACACCTACGCGGCGGACGTCGCCGAGGTGGTCAAGGCGCTGGATCTGAAGGCCGCGGTGCATATCGGCCACTCGACGGGCGGCGGGGAGGTGACGCGCTACGTCGCCAAATTCGGTCAGGGGCGGGTGAAGAAGGCGGTGCTGATCAGCGCGATCCCGCCGACCTTCATGCAGTCGGAAAAGAACCCCGACGGCGTGCCCAAGGCAGTGGTCGACGGAATTCGCGACGGGACGGCGAACCACCGCTCCCAATTTTACCAGGACATCACCATCCCGTTCTACGGGTTCAACCGCCCCGGCGCGGTGGTCTCGGAAGGCATCCGCGGGAACTGGTGGCGGCAGGGCATGATGGGCGCGGCCATCGCGCACTATGAATGCGTACGGGTCCTATCTGAAACCGAGTTCTACGATGACCTCGCGGTGATTGATGTGCCCGTGCTGGTGATGCACGGCGAAGACGACCAGATTTGCCCTTTCCCAACGACCGGGGCGAGATCGGTGAAGCTCCTGAAGCACGGGACGCTGAAATCCTATCCAGGATTTCCCCACGGCATGCCGACCACGCACGCCGATATCATCAACGCCGATTTGCTGGCCTTCCTTCAGACCTAGCCGCGGTCCCAGGCCGGCTTAGGGCAAACCCACGGGCGGCCCACTCGGGGCTGCGCCTGCGTCAGTTGAAGCGGCCCGAGGTGGGCGGTGACTTATGCCCCGGCCCGCTGCCTTCCTTCTTCTCCTCGCCCGCCGGCGGCACGGCCGGCGGATTGCACTCGCCGCGCTCGGGTTCTTTGCGGTTGATCGGGACCCGGGTCGGCGCGCCGGGGGGCTTCAGGCGCCGGTCGAACCAGTCGATGGCGGCGTTGATCGCCTGCGTCCGCCCCTGGCCATAGACATCGTAGTGGGTGGCCTCGGCCAGCATCACCATCTTGCGCGGCCCCTGCACCCGCTCGCAGGCCAGCTGGCCGTTGGCCTTGTTGGAGAACAGCTCCTCCTTCTGGGTGAGGACGAACAGCGCCGGCGCCGTGACGTCGTCCGCCTCGTCGACCGGAGCCCAGCGCACCGCCTTGGCGCCCACCGGCGCGCCCACCAGGCTACCGCCCTGGCCATTCGGCGTGTGCGCACGCTCGGCCGGATATTGCTGCTGGCCGGTGGCGATGGCGGAGGCGGCGGCCTCTGCGGCGGCGACGGCCTTGGCGGGATTCAGCTGATAGGGCTTGGAGGGGCGCAGGTCCGCCCACGTCACCTCGCTGACCAGCGCCTTGACCCGCGTGTCGTTGGCCGCGAGGTGGATGACATGGCCCCCGGCGAGGTCCGAGCCGATGACCCCGATGGCGCCGGCGTCGACCCTGGGATCGGCCGCGACGTAGCCGATGGCGTTGAACCAGTCCTCGGCCTGCTCCCAGGGATCGATGTAGCCCCGGACCTCGCGCACCTCTGCCGTGAAGGTTCCCCCGGCGGCCGGGCGCGGCCCCGTCAGCATCACCCGCCCGTCGCTGTCGCCCCAGCCCCGATAGTCGAACAGCATGACCAGATAGCCGGCCTTCGCCAGGTCGACGGCGTCCTCGCGCAAGCTCGCCGCCGTGGCGCCCCAGCCGGGCGCCATGATCACCGCAGGCAGCTTCTTGCCTTCGTTCTCGCTGGCCCAGACCCACTGGGCCGTCAGGCGCACGTTGTCGCTGACGATGTCAGCGGTCTTGAAGGCGATCCCCTCGAGCGGATGGTAGTCGCGCGCCGAGGGCAGGCCCTGCAGGGTGGCTGGATCGACGGCCGGGATCCTGGGTCCGCTGCGATCCAGCGGGATGGGGGCGACCGCGTCCGCCGGCGCGCTGCCGCCCAGCGAGATCGTCCGCTGCGCCAAAGCCACGGTGGGCACGACGGTGGGCCAAGCCAGCGCGAGCACGCCGGCGCAGGCCATGAGGGCGGAACTCGATTTCATGAAGCGCTACGATCAGCGGAAATAGTCATCGTAGACGCCCAGGACCCGGTACTGCATCTCCAGTTTCACATCGCCCTCCTTCTCGTGGAGGGTGACGAACCCGCTGTAGAGATCCGGATTTATCCGCTTCAGATTACCCGTCTCCGTCGGCCCATCCCAGTGATCGCCCGTGGCGGAAATCCCGCAGGGCTGGAATTGCGAAAGCTGGTCCCGCGCCGCGCCGGTGGGAATCTTCTCCGACTCCAGCGGCGGCATCCAGGCCGTGCTCAGGTTGCTGCGCAGGTAGACGGTGTTGATGCACTCCCCGGTGGGCGAGCGGAACACTCGAACCGTGCGCGAATAGGTCCAGCCAGACCCGTCGAAGACCCCTGGCCGCTGGTAGATGTTGAACACGATGCCCAGGCGGAACGACGGCGTCGGCGGCGGGACCTTCGGCCGCTTGGCGAGCTCTTCCTCCAGTTCGCGGACCTTCGCGATCAGCATCTGAATCTCGATCCGCGCCCGCCGCTCGGCCTCCTCGTGCATCAGCATCAGCGCTGCCACCAGGATCAGGAACAGGAACAGGATCCCGATGACCAGGTCGGTGAACGACACGAACGGCCCCTCGCCCTCCTCCAGCGCTGGAGAAGCGGAGCGTCGCCGCAGCCGTCCGGGCATCACTCGCCGCTCCGTCGCGACGGCGCCGGCCCGAACGACAGCACGCTAGCCTTCGCATTGGCCTTGATCGCCGCGGCCGTCTCAGCAATCGCCTCGCTGAGTGGCGTGAGGTCCAGCTTCTGGATCCGCGCGAAGATGGCTTCTTTCATCAGATGCAGCTCGGTCTCCTGCTGGCTCATCGAACCCACGTCCGGCGGGCACCAGGCTGCCGCGATCGCCGGATCGGTGAGCGCGTGGTCGAAGGCGTCGCCAAGGCGGGCGATGTGCTGGGCCCGCTCCGAGCTGGAGCGGTAGATCTGCACGATCAGGGCGCAGCCGATGCCCACCGCCGAGATCCAGAACTTGTTGGCCGCCGTCGCCAGCAGGACCTGGATGAAGTCGCGCATGTGGGCGCTCTGCGCCTCGGCCGTGCCTTGCGCAGCGCCGATGTTGGCGCTGGCGATCGTCAGCGCCGCGATCAGCCCCATGAAGGTGCCAAGCAAGGCCACGCGGATGATGAAATCGCTGAAGCCGGCGAGGCCCCGGTGCAGCCGCCGGTACTCATCCCCCAGCATCGTCCCCGCCGGCCGCAGGCCTTCGAGGCTGTGCCGGCCCGCGGGCGTCGCGGCCATCACCCCCAGATAGTTGGCGGTGGCCCGGGCGGTCGCTGACTTAGGGTTCCGCCAGACCTTGTGCTCCCCAAGGTCGTCCGCCCGGCACGCCTCATGCGTCAAGATCCGCGCGCCCGTGGTGTCGTTCAGCAGCAGCAGCTGCGCGACCTTGCCGGATCCATCCAGGTGATGGGCGGCGTCGACCAGCTTGACGATGTCGCGCGACGCCTCGGTTTCCGAATTTATCGAAATCTGGTTGCGAACAATCGCCGCGGCGGTCAGTAAAATCAGCAGTCCGGAATAAATGTATAGAAAAGAACTGGACGCAAATAATCTAGCTATATCCACGAATACTTCCCCCATTGCGCCGCGCTGTGTTCAGCCGGAACCCTGTCCGGCTGCGTTCAGCCACCTTGGTCGGACCTGCTGAACGTCCGAAACGGGTCGGAAGCGGTCGCTGGCGTCGCGGCGAGACTAGGACACCGTCCGGTGAGCCGCGAATGTCCTATTTGTGGCGTGGGCGCAATATCTCCTGCTCGCGTAAAGCGGGCTCCGGGCGGGAGGTTCTTCAACAGACATCGCCCTTCAGGGCTGCGCCAGGCCCGCAAACGCGCTAAGGTCTGCGCAGCCTTTGGGCTTCCCCCACATTCTTGGCCCACCGCGGAACTTTTCGCCGCCTGTGCCCGTTCGACGGAAGGGCGAGGGTGTGCCTGGCTGGCGCTCCCGGCGGTCCGGCAACCCCCGTACAGGCAAATTTTCGTTCCTTGGGGGAACACATGACCGCATCCGCTTCCGCCGCCGCGAAGTCGAAGGCCAACAGCCGCGCCCGTAGTTCCGGGCCCGAGCAAGAGATAGCCGAAACCGCGGAATTGCTGTCGGCGCTGCGGGCGTTCCGGCGCGGGGATTTCTCGGTGCGGCTGCCGCGCGGCCGGGGCATGGCGGGCGAGATCGCGGAGGCCTTCAATGACGTGGTCGAGCTGAACGATCGCATGACCAAGGAATTCGAGCGCCTGGGCGAGACGGTCGGCCGCCAGGGCAAGATCAACCAGCGCGCGCGACTGCCCGCGGCGCAAGGTTCATGGGCTGCATCCGTCGACGCGGTGAACACACTCATCGCCGACATGGTCCACCCGACCGCCGAAATGGCCCGCGTGATCGGCGCCGTGGCCAAGGGCGACCTGTCGCAGACCATGGACCTGGAGAACGAGGAGCGCCCGCTGCGCGGCGAGTTCCTGCGCATCGGCAAGGTCGTGAACACCATGGTGGGGCAGCTCGGCTCCTTTGCCTCGGAAGTGACCCGCGTGGCCCGCGAAGTCGGCACCGAAGGCAAGCTGGGCGGCCAGGCCCAGGTGAAGGGCGTGGGCGGCACCTGGAAGGACCTCACCGACAACGTGAACTTCATGGCCGCCAACCTGACCGGCCAAGTGCGGAACATCGCCGAAGTGACCACCGCCGTCGCCAACGGCGACCTCAGCCGCAAGATCACCGTGGACGTGAAGGGCGAGGTGCTGGAGCTGAAGAACACCATCAACACCATGGTGGATCAGCTCAACTCCTTCTCCTCCGAAGTGACGCGGGTCGCCCGTGAAGTCGGCACCGAAGGCAAGCTCGGCGGTCAGGCCCAGGTGAAGGGCGTCGCCGGCGCCTGGAAGGACCTCACCTACAACGTGAACCTGATGGCCAACAACCTGACGGGTCAGGTGCGGAACATCGCCGAGGTGACGACCGCTGTGGCGCGCGGCGACCTGTCCAAGAAGATCACCGTCGATGTGAAGGGCGAGATCCTCGAGCTGAAGAACACCATCAATACCATGGTGGACCAGCTGAACGCCTTCTCCTCGGAAGTGACGCGGGTGGCCCGCGAAGTGGGTACGGAAGGCAAGCTCGGCGGTCAGGCCCGGGTGGAGGGCGTCACCGGCGCCTGGAAAGACCTCACCGACAACGTGAACCTGATGGCCAACAACCTGACGGGTCAGGTGCGGAACATCGCCGAAGTGACCACCGCCGTGGCCAACGGCGACCTTTCCAAGAAAATCACCGTCGACGTGAAGGGCGAGATTCTGGAGCTGAAGAACACCATCAACATCATGGTGGACCAGCTGAACGCCTTCGCGTCGGAAGTGACCCGGGTGGCGCGGGAAGTCGGCACCGAAGGCAAGCTCGGCGGCCAGGCCAACGTGAAGGGCGTCGGGGGCACCTGGAAGGAGCTGACCGACAACGTGAACCTGATGGCCGGCAACCTGACCGGTCAGGTCCGGAACATTGCCGAGGTGACCACCGCGGTGGCCAACGGCGACTTGTCCAAGAAGATCACCGTGGACGTGCGCGGGGAGATTCTGGAGCTGAAGAACACCATCAACACCATGGTGGATCAGCTCAACTCGTTCTCCTCCGAAGTGACGCGGGTCGCCCGCGAAGTCGGCACTGAAGGCAAGCTCGGCGGCAAGGCCCAGGTGAAGGGCGTCGCCGGCGCCTGGAAGGACCTGACCGACAACGTGAACCTGATGGCCAATAACCTGACCGGTCAGGTGCGGAACATCGCCGAAGTGACCACCGCCGTGGCCAACGGCGACCTTTCGAAGAAGATCACCGTCGATGTGAAGGGCGAGATCCTCGAGCTGAAGAACACCATCAACACCATGGTGGACCAGCTGAACGCCTTCGCTTCCGAAGTGACCCGCGTGGCCCGCGAAGTGGGTACGGAAGGCAAGCTCGGCGGCCAGGCCCAGGTGAAGGGTGTCGCCGGGACCTGGAAGGATCTCACCGACAACGTGAACCTGATGGCCAACAACCTGACAGGTCAGGTGCGGAATATCGCCGAAGTGACCACCGCGGTGGCCAACGGCGACTTGTCCAAGAAGATCACCGTGGATGTGCGCGGCGAAATTCTCGAACTGAAGAACACCATCAACACCATGGTGGACCAGCTGAACTCGTTCTCGTCGGAAGTGACCCGGGTGGCGCGGGAAGTCGGCACCGAAGGCAAGCTCGGCGGTCAGGCCCAGGTGAAGGGTGTCGCCGGCGCCTGGAAGGACCTGACCGACAACGTGAACCTGATGGCCGGCAACCTGACCGGCCAGGTGCGGAACATCGCCGAGGTGACCACGGCCGTGGCCCGCGGCGACCTCAGCAAGAAGGTCACCGTGGAAGTGCGCGGGGAGATCCTCGAGCTGAAGAACACCATCAACATCATGGTGGACCAGCTGAACGCCTTCGCCTCGGAAGTGACCCGCGTGGCGCGTGAAGTCGGCACCGAAGGCAAGCTCGGCGGCCAGGCGCAGGTGCTGGGCGTCGCCGGGACCTGGAAGGACCTCACCGACAATGTGAACATGATGGCAGCCAACCTGACCGGTCAGGTGCGGAACATCGCCGACGTGGTGACCGCGGTGGCCATGGGCGACCTGAAGCGCAAGCTGACGCTGGACGCAAAGGGCGAAATCGCCGCGCTCGCCGACACCATCAACGGCATGATCGAGACCCTGGCGACCTTCGCCGACCAGGTGACCAACGTGGCCCGCGAGGTGGGCTCAGAAGGCAAGCTGGGCGGCCAGGCCCGGGTGCCGGGGGCCGCCGGCCTCTGGCGCGACCTGACCGACAACGTGAACGAGCTGGCCGCCAACCTGACCACCCAGGTGCGCGCCATCGCCGAGGTGTCCACCGCCGTGACCAAGGGCGACCTGACACGGTCGATCACCGTGGAAGCCTCCGGTGAGGTGGAAGAGCTCAAGAACAACATCAACGAGATGATCCGCAATCTGCGCGATCAGACGTTGAAGAACACCGAGCAGGACTGGCTGAAGACCAACCTGGCGCCTTCACCCGGATGCTGCAGGGCGAGCGTGACCTCTCGACGGTGTCGAACCTGGTGCTCTCGGAACTGGCGCCGCTGATCAACGCCCAGCACGCGGTCTTCTACGTCTCCGACCGGGACGACGAGGGCCAGATGGTGCTGAACCTGGCGGCCTCCTACGCCTTCAACAACCGCAAGCACCTGGCCAACCAGTTCCAGCTGCGCGAAGGCCTGATCGGGCAGTGTGCGTATGAGAAGTCGCGCATCCTGCTGACCAACGTGCCCAAGGACTACGTGCAGGTGTCCTCAGGTCTCGGCGAGGCGGCGCCGGCCAACATCATCGTGCTGCCCGCCCTCTTCGAAGGTGAGGTCAAGGCGGTGATCGAACTGGCCACCTTCGGCGAGTTCAACGAGACCCAGCAGCAGTTCCTCGACCAGCTGATGGAATCCATCGGCATCGTGCTCTCGACCATCGCCGCCAACATGCGGACGGAGGGCCTGCTGAAACAGTCCCAACTGCTGACCTCCGAACTGCAGGCGCAGCAGGAGGAGCTGAAGAAGACCAACGACCGGCTGGAGCAACAGGCCGCGTCGCTGCGCCAATCGGAGGAACTGCTCCGCACCAAGCAGGAGGAGCTGCAGCAGACCAACGCCGAGCTGCAGGAAAAAGCTCACCTCCTGTCGGTCCAGAACCAGCAGGTGGAAGCCAAGAACCGCGAGGTCGAACAGGCCAAGATCGCGCTGGAGGACAAGGCCGAACAGCTGGCGCTGACCTCCAAGTTCAAGTCCGAGTTCCTGGCCAACATGAGCCACGAACTGCGCACCCCGCTGAACAGCCTGCTGATCCTGTCGAAGCTCCTGGCCGACAACACCCAGGGCAATTTGTCGGACAAGCAGGTGGAGTTCGCCTCCAACATCCACGCCGCGGGCACCGACCTTCTGGGCCTGATCAACGACGTGCTGGACCTGGCCAAGATCGAGAGCGGCACGGTCACGCTCGACATCAGCGAGATGAGCTTCGCGAGCCTCAGCGATCAGGTCGACCGGACGTTCAGCCAGATCGCCGCGGACAAGAAGCTCGAGTTCCAGGTCGAACTCGACCCCGCGCTCCCGCGCTCGATGTACACCGACGACAAGCGCCTGCAGCAGATCATCAAGAACCTGCTCTCCAACGCCTTCAAGTTCACCGAGGCCGGCCATGTGAAGCTGAAGGTCGAGCGCGCCAGCTCCGGCTGGAACGCCACCAACGACCATCTGAACACCGCCGGCCAGGTGCTGGCGTTCTCGGTGGAAGATAGCGGCATCGGCATTCCCGAGGAGAAGCAGCGGATCATCTTCGAGAGCTTCCAGCAGGCCGACGGCACCACCAGCCGCAAGTACGGCGGCACGGGCCTGGGCCTCTCCATCAGCCGCGAGATCACGCGTCTGCTGGGCGGTGAGCTGCGGGTCACCTCGGTGGCCGGCAAGGGCTCGACCTTCACCCTCTACCTGCCGCTCAACTTCAGCCCGGCTCAGGCGCCGGCTTCGGGCCGCACCTCGGCCAACCCGCTGCTGCCGCGGCCGATGCTGATGCCGTCAGCCTTCTCGGACGAGCCGGCCGAGGCCGTCGCTGATGATCGCGATCTGATCGGCTCGGAAGACAGCGTGGTGCTGATCGTCGAGGACGATCCGCGCTTCGCCGCGATCCTGCTGAGCCTTGTCCACGACAGCGGCTTCAAGGGCGTGGTGACGGGTGAGGGCGCCGCTGCCCCGTCCCTGGCCCGCCGCTTCGGCCCCGACGCCATCATGCTCGACATCGGCCTGCCGGATATGGACGGCCTGGCGCTCCTCGACCTCCTGAAGCGCACGCCGGAGACGCGGCACATCCCGGTGCACGTCATCTCCGCCGACGATCAGAAGGGCCTTGGCCTCTCCATGGGCGCCTTCGGCTTCACCCATAAGCCGGTGGAGCGCGAGGTGGTGGTCTCGACCCTGCAGGGCGTGAAGAGCTTCGTCGACAAGGCCGACCGCCGCATCGTCCTGGTGGGCGCCGAAGGCCCCGCCGCGGAGACCTTGCGCCAGGCCTTCACCCAGGTGGAGGTCGCCGCCGACCTCGCTGAGGTGCTGGCTCGCCCCGCCGCTGAGCGTCCCGAGGGGCTGATGATCGAGGCCTCTGCCCTGCCGGTTCCGCAGCTGGTCGATCACCTGAAACAGGCCGACGGCCGCTCCATTCCCGCGGTGGTCTACGCCCCCGACGAGCTGGGGTCGGACGATGATCGCCGTCTGCGGCTGGCGGTGTTCGGCGGCCTGGTTCGGATGGCGCGCACGCCCGACCAGCTGGTCGAGCAGGCGAGCCTGATGTTGCACGAGCCGCTGGAGCGGATGAGCGAAGGCGCCAAGGCCAAGCTCAGCCAGAACAAGCACCAGGACCCGGTGCTGACCGGGCGCAAGATCGTCGTCATAGACGACGACATCCGCAACATCTTCTCGCTGGCGTCCGCGCTCGAAGAGTACGGCATCGAACTCAGCTACGCCGAGAGCGGCCGCGCGGGGCTGGAGGTGCTGGACGCCCAGGCGGAGGTCGACGTGGTGCTGGTCGACATCATGATGCCCGACATGGACGGCTACGAGACGATCCGCGAAATCCGTTCGCGCTCGGGCCTCGCCGACCTGCCCATCGTCGCTGTGACTGCGAAGGCGATGAAGGGCGACCGGCAGAAGTGCATCCAGGCCGGCGCTTCGGACTATGTGTCCAAGCCGGTGGACATCGACCACCTGGTCTCGGTCCTGCGGGTCTCGATCCAGCGGGCCGACGCCATGCGGATGGCCTCCGACACCGTCGTCCTGATGCCGCAAGCGAGCTGACGTGGCGCGAGCTGCTCCTGCCAATTCTGGTCTCAGGGGAGGCGAGCGACGATCCAAGCGGGCGGAAGCGCCCGATCTGGAAGCGCCGCTCAAGGCCCGGATCCTGATCGTGGACGACGATGAGCGAAACGCCTTCGCCGCCGTCCAGGCTCTGGAGGAGTTGGGGCACGACCTGATCGTGGCCCGCTCCGGTGAAGAGGCGTTGCGCCGGCTCCTGACCGAACAGTTCGCGCTGATCCTGCTCGACCTGCACATGCCGGGCATGGACGGCTACGAGACCGCGGCGCTGATCCGCTCGCGCAAGCGCACGGCGTCGACGCCAATCGTCTTCCTGACGGCGATCTTCCGCGACGAGGCGCACGTCTTCCAGGCCTATGCCTCGGGCGCGGTCGATGTGGTGTTCAAGCCGGTCGACCCCTTCATCCTGAAGTCCAAGGTGACGGTCTTGGTCGACCTCTACCTGGCGACCGAGGCCATGAAGCGCCAGTCGGCCTATCAGCAGTGGCTGCTCGACGAGCACGCCCGGGTGAAGGCCGAGAAGGCGCTGACTGAGCGGGCGCTGGCGCGGACCGAGGCCCGGCAGGAGGCGATCCTGCGGTCCCTGCCCATCGTCGTCCACTCGCGCAGCATCGAGCCCCCCTTCGCGCCGCAGTTCGTCTCCGATGCCGTCGAGAAGATCACCGGCTTCACCGCCAGCCGCTTCGTTGACGAGCCGGGCTTCGGGACCAGCCGCATCCATCCCGATGACCTGGAGATGGTGGTGCAGAAGGTCTCTGCGTCCGCGATCACCGGCCACTACTCGGTGGAGTTCCGCTGGCTGTGCGCCGACGGGCAATACAAGGTCCTGCTGGACGAAGGCGTGGTGGCCCCCAGCGACGACGGCGAGGCGCGCGAGATCTTCGGCGTCATCCTCGACGCCACGGACCGCCGGTCCCTGGAGGAACAGCTCGCCCAGGCGCGCAAGATGGACGCGGTGGGCCAGTTGACCGGCGGCGTGGCCCACGACTTCAACAACCTGCTCACCGTCGTGCTCGGCAATATCGACATCATGGCGCGCAAGCCGGAGGACGACGAGCGCCGGGCGCGCCGCATCGACGCCGTGCGCCAGGCCGCCGAGCGCGGCCGCGACCTCACCAAGCAACTCCTGGCCTTCTCGCGCCGGCAGCACCTCAGCCCCGTCAGCCTCGACGTCAACGCCCTGATTGAAGGCTTCGCGCCGCTGATTCGTCAGGCGATCGGTGAGGCCGTGACGCTCGACCTCCTGCTCGACGACGCCACGCTCTGCGCCCACGCCGACCCGACCCAGCTGGAAACGGCCCTGCTCAACCTGGCGGTCAACGCCCGCGACGCCATGCCGGAGGGCGGTCAGCTGATGATCGCCACGCGCCGCGACCGTGACCATGTGGTGATCGAGGTCCGCGACACCGGTGTTGGCATGTCGCCCGAGGTGTTGGACCGGGTCTTCGAGCCGTTCTTCACCACCAAGGAGGTCGGCAAGGGCTCGGGCCTGGGCCTGAGCCAGGTCTATGGCTTCGTGCGCCAGTCGGATGGCGAGGTGCAACTGCATTCGACCGTGGGGCAGGGCACCACCTTCTGCCTGCGCCTGCCGGTCTCCGACGAACCCGATGCGCGCGCCGAACCCGAGGCGGCGCCGGCGACGGTCGAGGGCGGGCGCGAACGCATCCTGGTGGTCGAGGACGATCCCACGGTGCTGACGCTGACCCTCGATATGCTGAGTGGCCTCGGCTACCAGGTGGTCACCGCCACCAACGCCAACGAGGCGCTTGAGGTGATCCAGTCGGACGCGCCGATCGACCTGCTGTTCAGCGACGTGGTCATGCCGGGCGGCGTCAGCGGTGTCAGCCTGGCGCGCACCGCCCGCGAGCTGCGCCCGGGCCTGCGGGTCTTGCTCACCTCCGGCTATGTGGGCGAGGGCGCGGTCTTGGAGACCAAGGAATTCCCGCTGCTCGACAAGCCCTACGAGACCCGGCTGCTGTCGGCCAAGCTGCGCACCCTGCTCGATCACCCGGTGACGAGAAGTCGCCGCCCGCGCGGGTCGCGCCCGCGGCAAACCTCGGCGGCCGCGGAATAGGGCCTAGGCTTCTACCCCACGCGCCAGGCAGCGCAGCGCGCAGGCCAGCTGGCGCGCGCGGACCCTGTCCATCTCATCGTCCCGAGCCCCTGAAGCGAGCGTGGCCGCCATGGCCAGCAGCTGTTCGGTGCGGCCCTCCGGCGCGAAGGCCTCGGCCAGCATCGCCGCCTCGATCATCAGCTGGGTCTTCAGCGCCGGCCCGCAGGCCTCCAGCATGACGTCGTCCAGCTGAACAACTTCGGCCTCGACGGCCGGCTCCATATTCTGTTGATCGGCCATGGGCTTGCCAACGGGTCGCGGAGTCGACGGTTCCCGCCAATAGGGTAGTAGAGGCCTCAGACCCGGGCGATCGAACTGGGACGGCTCGAACAGGGGAAGCGTCGGATGGACGTGCGTTGCGTGGTGAAATCCGAGGACCGGCTGGGCGAGGGGCCCTGCTGGTCGCCCAACGACGGCCGGCTCTACTGGTTCGACATCAAGGGCAAGCGGCTCGCCTGGTATGAGCCCCAGACCGATGCGCGCGGCGCCTTCGACCTGCCGATGCGGGCCAGCGCCGGCGTGCCGCGCACCCAGGGCGGCCTGATCATGGCGACCGAGCAGGGCCTTGCGATCTGCGACGTGGACAAGGGCACGCTGGAAGTCGTGCGGCCCTACCAGTTGCCGGAGGGCTTCCGCACCAACGACGGCAAGGTCGATATGGACGGCAATTTCTGGTGGTCGACCATGGACGACAACCACGGACTGCGCCCCGGCGACGTCTTCCGCACCAAGCCCAATCTCGAGACCGAACGGATGCTGAGCGGCATCCACATCCCCAACACAGTGTCCTTCAGCCCCGACGGCAAGACGCTCTACATGGCCGACTCCCGGCTGCAGACCATCTTCGCTCACGAGACCGCGGACCTGTCGAAGGGCCGCATGTTCGCCCATACCGCCGGGGCGCCGGCCAGCCCTGATGGCTCAGCGGTCGATGCGGACGGCTACCTGTGGAACGCCCAGTGGGGCGGCTGGCGCATCGTGCGCTATTCGCCCGCAGGCGAGATCGACCGAATCGTCCCCATGCCCGTGCAGCAGCCATCGAGCTGTGCGTTCGGTGGCGAGGACATGACCACGCTGTTCGTCACCAGCGCCTGGGACGAGCTGCCGTTGGCGACCCGCGCCCAGCAGGTGCTGGCCGGCAACCTCTTCGCCATCGAGACGGGTGTGAAAGGGCTGGCGCTGCCGCTGTTTGAAGGGTGAGTTAGGCCATGGCCAACGAACCGCCCAAGAAACCTCTGCGCAGCACCCACAGCTACGGCAAGCTCGACCGCGACGGCTTCGTTCACAGGAGCTGGATCAAGGCTACCGGCCTGCCGGACCACGTGTTCGACGGCCGCCCGATCATCGGCATCGCCAACACATGGTCGGAGCTGGTCACCTGCCAGGTCGGCCTGCGGGACCTCGCGGGCTTTGTGAAGCGCGGCGTCTGGGAGGCGGGCGGCGTGCCCATCGAGTTCCCGGCCATGTCGCTGCCAGAGACCCAGATGCGGCCGACGGCCATGCTGTTCCGCAACCTGCTGGCCATGGAGGTCGAGGAGTCGATCCGCGCCAATCCCATCGACGGCGTTGTCTTGATGGGCGCCTGCGACAAGACCACGCCGGGCCTCCTGATGGGTGCAGCCAGCGTCGACATCCCGGCGATCTTCGTCTCCGGCGGTCCGATGCTGAACGGCAAGTTCGAAGGCCGTGACATCGGCTCGGGCACCGACGTCTGGCGGTTCTCCGAAGCCGTGCGGGCCGGGGAGATGAGCCTCGACGACTTCATGCGCGCCGAGTCCGGCATGAGCCGCTCGGCCGGGTCCTGCAACACCATGGGGACGGCCTCGACCATGGCCAGCCTGACCGAGGCGCTGGGTATCTCGCTGCCGATGAACGCCGCCCTGCCGGCGGTCGATAGTCGCCGCAAGGTGCTGGCGCACCTGAGCGGCAACCGCATCGTTCAGTTGGTGAAGGACGATGTGAAGCCTTCGGACATCCTCACCCGCCAGGCCTTCGAAAACGCCATCCTGATGCACGCGGCGCTGGGCGGCTCGACCAATGCGGTGGTCCACCTGCTGGCGCTGGCCGGCCGCCTGGGCGTGCCGCTGACGCTGAAGGACTTCGACGAGATCGCTCGCGACGCGCCGCTGCTGGTCAATCTGATGCCATCGGGCCGCTTCCTGATGGAGGAGTTCTGCTACGCTGGCGGCGTCCCGGCGGTGGCGAACCAATTGGGTCCGCTCTATCGCCGCGACGCCGTGACCGTCAGCGGCAAGACGCAGGGCGAGATCGCCGACGCGGCGCGGGTCCTGAACGACGAGGTCATCGGCTCGCTGGAGGCGCCGATCGGGCCGTCGTCCGGCGTCTGGGTATTGAAGGGGAACCTCTGCCCGCAGGGCGCGATCCTCAAGCCCAGCGCGGCGACCCCGGCGTTGCTCACTCACCGCGGCAAGGCCGTCGTGTTCGAGGATATCGAGGACTATCACGCGCGCATCGACGACCCGGACCTGCCCGCCGACGAGACCTCGATCCTGGTGCTGAAGGGGTGCGGGCCGAAGGGCTATCCCGGCATGCCGGAGGTCGGCAACATGGGCCTGCCGCCGAAGATTCTGGCCAAGGGCGTCACCGACATGGTGCGCATCTCCGACGCCCGGATGAGCGGCACGGCCTATGGCACGGTGATCCTGCACGTGGCGCCGGAGGCGGAGGCCGGCGGGCCGCTGGCGCTCGTCCAGACCGGCGACGAGATCGCCCTGGACGGTCCCAACCGCACCCTGGACCTCCTGGTGGACGAGGCCGAGTTGGCCCGCCGCCGCGCCGCCTGGGAGGCCGCGCGCCCGCCGCCGAAATACAGCCGGGGCTGGTACAAGCTCTACGTCGACACCGTCCTGCAGGCCGACCAAGGCGTTGACCTCGACTTCCTGGTCGGCAAGTCCCCGTCCGAAGTGACCCGCGAGTCCCACTAAAATGACGTTTGCGACCTATCCCAGCCTGAAGGATCGCGTCGTGTTCGTCACCGGTGGCGCGACAGGGATTGGCGCGGCTTTCGTCGAGAGTTTCCACAGCCAAGGCGGTCGACTGGGCTTCGTGGATACCGACGAATCCGCCGGCCAGGCGCTGGCGTCGCGCCTGGGCGCCTGGTTCCAGCGCTGCGACGTCACCGACGCCAGCGCGCTGCAGGTAGCAATCGCCGCCGCCGCCGCCGCGCTCGGCCCGATCACGGTCCTGATCAACAACGTCGCCAACGACGCGCGCGAAACCGCCTCGGAGATAACGCTGGAAAGCTGGCGCGCGCTGCTGGCGGTCAACCTCGACCCGGTGATCGTCGCCGCCAACGCGGTCTATCCGATGATGAAGGCCGCCGGTGGCGGAGCCATCGTCAACGTCTCCTCGATCAACGCGCTCACCGGCCCCGGCGAGATGGCGACCTATTCGGCGGCCAAGGGGGCGATCAACACGCTCACTAAGAGCCTGGCCCGCGCCTGGGGCGCCGAGGGCATCCGGGTCAACGCGCTCTCGCCCGGCTGGGTGGTGACGCCGCGCCAGCAGGCCCTGTGGCTGACGCCCGAAGCGGCGGCGGACTGGACGCGGATGGCCGCCCTGAAGGATTGGATCCAGCCCGACGACATCGCCCGCGCCGCCCTGTTCCTGGCCGCTGACGACAGCCGCATGATGACCGGCCAAAATCTGGTCGTGGACGCCGGGCGGACCTGATGGCCGCCGAGCTATTGGCCTGCGACTGGGGCACCACCAACCTGCGGGCCTGGACGCTGGACGGGGAGGGTGCGGTGATCGCGCAGCGCGACTTCCCGCTCGGCGTCTCCAGGCTTGCGTCCGGTGAGGCGGCCCGCCGCTTCGAGGCTGAGGTGCGGCCGGCGCTGGGGGCGCACGCGTTGCCCGCGATCCTCTGCGGCATGATCGGGTCGAACATCGGTTGGACGACCGCGGCCTACGTCGACTGTCCCGCGGGCCTCGCCGACCTCGCGGGCAGGCTGACCGTGGCGGCCGAGGGCGTCCGCATCGTGCCCGGCCTGCGCTGCGACGGGATCGCCGGTGCGCCGGACGTGATGCGCGGCGAAGAGACCCAGATTCTCGGCTGGCTCGCGCAGCATCCCGAACGCCGCACGGGCCGCCATCTCGTCTGCCATCCGGGCACCCACGCCAAATGGGTGCTGATCGAGGATGGCCGCATCATCCGCTTCGTCACCGCCATGACCGGCGAGCTGTTCGCGGTGCTGGGCGAGCACAGCCTGTTGAAGAGCGATGCGCCCGCCGACGATGACGCCGCCTTCGACGAAGGCGTGGCGGCGGCCGGGGCCGGCGACGCGCTCGCCGCGCGCCTGTTCTCCGCCCGCGCCCGGGTGGTCGGCGGCCAGGCCGAGGCGGCGAGCACCCCCAGCTATCTCTCCGGTCTCTTGATCGGCGCGGAGGTCGCCGCGGTCCCGGTCCTGCTCGGCGCGGCGCCCTCGCAGGTGGCCTTGCTGGGTGATCCGGCCCTATGCACACGCTATGCGCGCGCCATAAGCCGTACGGGGGTCGAGGCCGAAATCTTCGACGGAGAAGCCGCCGCCATCGCCGGTCTGTGGGCGCTTTACGCTGGGTAATCAACGATCAGGGTGCGTCACATAGCCTTACCCAAACTGGGGCCTTTTCCGGCCCGGCGCCTTGCTTTCGCCCTGCCAATGCTCAAGGTTCAACCTGGGGTATTTGGGGGACGAGATGGGCCAGACGAGCGAGGAGCGGGCTAAAACGCTCGCGCAAACTCTGGTGGATGTGCTGGCCTCGTACGAGGAGGAGTTGATGGTTCTCGAGCGTGAGACTCCGGTCATGTCGCAGCTGCGGCGCGCCGTGGGAATCGCCATCGCCGAGGCCTGCTATCTGATTACCGACCAGGGCATGGCCCAGGCCGAGTGGGCGCCGCCCGCCGATGATTCGACCCGGCGCTAGTACAGTTCGCATTTTCGGAGACACCATGGCCCGTAAGCCCGAAGCACTCGCCGACCCCATCGACATCGCCGTCGGTGCGCGGATTCGGTTGCTGCGCAAGGTCCGGGGATTGTCGCAGCAGTCGTTGGCCGAAGCCGCCGGCGTGACCTTCCAGCAGATCCAGAAATACGAGCGCGGCGCGAACCGCGTCTCGGCCTCGATGCTCTCGCGCATCGCCACCACCCTGCAGGCGCCGGTGTCGGAGATGTTCGGCGAAGTCAGCCCGGCGAGCGGGGCCATCGACGAGGTCGCGGGCCTGCTGGCCGAGCCCGGCGCGCTGTCACTATTGCGCGCCTACGCCACCCTGCCGCGCGGCGCGCCCAGGGCCGCCCTGGTCGAATTCGTCCGCAGCCTGAAGGCGCTCTAGGCGCTGACCCCCAGGGCCGCCACCGCGCGGTCCTTGATCGCCTTGTAGTCGACCTTGCCATTGGGCGCGCGGCCGATGCTGTCGACCAGCACCAGATCGCGCGGCGCCTTGTAGCCGGCCAGCGTCTCGCGGACGTGCTCGGAGAGTTCCGCCAGCGTCGGCTGGGCCGCGCCGTCCGTCTCGACCACCGCGCAGATCCGCTCGCCGAAGCGCGCATCCGGCAGGCCGACGACCACGGCGTCGCGGACCACGGGATGGGTCTTCAGGGCCTCCTCGACCTCTTCCGGGAAGACCTTTTCGCCGCCGGTGTTGATGCAGACGGAGCCCCGGCCCAGCAGCTTCAGCGTGCCGTCGGCGTTCACCTCGGCCCAGTCGCCGGGCACACTCCAGCGGATGCCCTCGATGGTCTGGAAGGTCTTGGCGGTCTTTTCCGCATCCTTGTAGTAGCCGCGGGGCAGCAGGCCCGAGACGGCGACCAGACCACGCTCGCCCGAGCCCGGTTCAACGCGGCGGCCGTCCTCGGTGAAGATCACGCAGTTGGGGCCGGGCGTGAAGGCCGCGGTCTTGGCCTCAGCCCCAGGCGCTGACGCCGAGACGCCCAGGCCCACCGCCTCCGATGAGCCGAAGCTATCGAAGATCATGGCGTTCTTGGCGTGGCTCAGCAGGCCCTGCTTGTTCTCCTGGCTCCACATGGAGCCGGAGGAGCTCATCGATCGGACGCTCGACAGGTCCCAGCGGCCGGGATTGGCCTCCAGCGCCTCCAGCATCGGCGTCGAGAAGGCGAGTCCCACGATCACCACGGCGCTCGCCTCGATCCGGTCGGTCTCGTCCCACAGTTCCATGGCGTTGAACTTGCGGGACGGGAGCGTCGCCGCCGTGCCGCCCTGGTTGAAACAGATCAGGGTGGAGAACTGGCCGGTGCCGTGCATCAACGGACACGCGATCAGCGACGTCGGGCGAGGCGGCTCGGGCGCCAGCACCCGCGCCACCAGCTCCTCAATGGAGGTCGCCGGCGGGATACCGAGCAGCGCGTTGCCGCCGGCGCCGATCACGTTGAACAGGTCGTCCTGTGCCCACATCACGCCCTTGGGCATGCCGGTGGTGCCGCCGGTGTAGAGCAGCAGCAGATCGTCGCCGGAGCGGCCCCGCGACGCCTTCACCGGGCGCTGCGCCGGCGTCTTGGCCACGATGGCGTCGTAGTCGTCGGCCCAGGCGGGGACGGGGTGGCCGGGTTCAGCGACCGCGATCCAGGCCTTCACGCCGCTCAGCCGGCCGCGGATCTTCTCCACGACCTCGGTGAAGCCTGAGTGGAAGACCACGGCTTCGGCGTCGGCGTTGTCGAACAGGTAGAAGAGCTCTTCAGGCCCATATCGGTAGTTGGTGTTGACCGGCGCGAACCCGCCCTTGAAGGCGGCGAAGTAGCTCTCGATGTACTCCGGCCCGTTGTAGAGGAAGGCCGCGACCTTGCCCTGATGGCGCATGCCGGTGGCGATGAAATGGGCGGCCAGCGCGTCGGCGCGGGCGTTCATCTCACCCCAGGTGATCGTGCGATTTCCCTGGATGTGCGCCGGATGATCCGGCTGCACGGCGGCGATCGCCTCCCAGACGTCTGCGAAGTTCCAAGCCGTCACCGCATCCTCCCAAAAGTCTTCTTCTTATGGGGCCGAATTTGGCGGCGTTGGTCCCGCGTAAGTCAACAGGGGCGCGTCAGATCGGCAGTGCGGTGGTGAACTTGATCTGCTCCATCGCGAAGGAGGAGGAGACGTCCTGCAGGGGCGCCGCGGCGATCAGGCGCTTGTAGAAGGCGTCATAGGCGGTGATGTCGCGCACGATCACCTTGAGCAGATAGTCGGTCTCGCCGCTCATCCGGTAGAATTCCACCACCTCGGGCAGGCCCGCCGCGCCCTTGGCGAAGGCGTTGAGCCACTCCTCGTCGTGGCGGCTGGTGCGCACCGAGACGAAGACCACCAGGCGCAGGTCGAGCTGCTCGCGGTCGAGGATCGCCACGCGCCGCTCGATGACCCCGGCGTCGGTCAGCCGCTTGACCCGCTTCCAGCACGGCGTCTGCGACAGGCCCGCGCGTTCGGCCAGTTCGGCGATGGGGACGGTGGCATCGGCCTGCAGTTCGCGCAGGATGCGGCGGTCGATGGCGTCGAGAACGATTTCCATGTGAGTCCCGGAGCTAGGAGAACCACATTCTATGGCGGGAGACGCGCAGGGTCATCCATTCCCTCTAGGCCACAAGGGGTGGCCTGACGAAGCGTCACATGCCGCGTATATATTTACACTATAAGGTTGCATCACCCGGATTGACGCCTCTTCCGCTAGGCGGTCAGTTATGTGTCGGGGGCGTTTCAAGATGGCAGCGATCATCGGAACTTCCGGGCCGGACACCCTGGAGGGGACGTCGGGTTCCGACAGCATATCGGGCGGCGCGGGCGATGATCAGATCTTCGGCCTTGGCGGCGCCGACACCCTGTCGGGCGGCTCCGGCGTCAACAGCTTCAACATCGGCGTGGGCGAAAGCCCCACTTCCGGCGCGGTCGGCGGCCACATCGCGAACCTGGTTCACATCACCGACTGGTCGACCAGCGACACCCTGGTGTTCGCCGGCGAGGTCTCTGGCACTGCAACCAACGTCATCGGCACCTCAGCGGCGGATTTCGACACCGCCTTGTCGCAGGCCAACAACTTCTTCGCGACGCGGCCGGGCCTCGTCTACGTCCTGACCCAGGTCGGCGCGGACGAGGTTGTCATCGACGACCAGCATGAGGCCGTGGTCGTGTCGAACACGCCCTTGTCGGCCATCACGCCCTTCAAGCTGCTGGGCGGTCCCGTCGGCGCGCCGCCGCCGGCCGGGCTCGGGGGACCTGTCGGGGGTCCTGTCGGCGGCTCCGCCGGCGCCACGTCCACGATCTCCGGCAATCTCGACACCGTCCAGTTGCAGCACCTGCTGGGCGCGCCGATCGTCGGGGCGACCTCGACGACCCTGGCGCTGAACGGCGGCGCGGTCAGCCTGACGCTTGGCGGGAGCGGCTTCACCTTCGACGGCAATGAGCAGATCACCGGCGGGACGGCGACCTCGATCGACTTCACCGACCCGGAGGCCGCCAGCGCGAACGGCAGCGTGACCGGCCACATCACCGGCATTTCCGTTCCCGTGGTGACGCTGAGCAACGACTTCGCCCTCAACGCCAACACGGCCGCCTTCACGACCATTTTCGCCGGCAATGACACCATCAACGGCGCGGTCGGCGGCTCCGACCTGATCCGGGGCTTCGACGGAAACGACGTGATCGCCGGCAACGGCGGCAACGACAGCCTCTACGGCGGCGCGGGCGACGACATTCTGCGGGGCGGCAGCGGATCGGACTATCTGAACGGCGGCGCCGGCGCCGACACCCTGACCGGCGGGGGCGGCGCGAAGGACATCTTCGAGTTCGGGGCCACCGAAAGCCGGTCCGCCTCGGCGTTGGAGAACAACCCGGCGGGTCTGGACCACGTCACCGACTGGTCCAGCAGCGACTTCCTGCAGTTCACCGGCGGCCCCGTGGCCACCGCCACCAACTATACCGAGATCACCTCCAGCAGCCTCGAGGCGGCCTACGCCCAGGCCAACGCCGACCTTGGCGCGAACATCTTCTATATCGCTGCCCAGGTGGGGTCTGACGTCCTGGTCGTCGACTTGGCGCAGTCCGACGCGGTCCTCCTCTCCAACACGACCCTGGACAACATCTCCCAGGCAAACGTCGGCGGCGATCCGGCCCTGGCCACCCAGCCGCCACCGCCGCCCGCGGCCGGCGCGGGAGCCAGCGTTGATCTTTCCGACGGCGCCGACATGGGCGCGTTCCAGGAAAGCCAGCTCGCCGACGCAACGATCACCCGGACGTCCACGTCCGAGGTCCTGGTCTTTGGGGCCGGGACCGCCAAGATGACGATCACCGGCACGGGCCTCACCTACGACGCCAGCGGCAAGTTCATCGGCGGCACGGTGACCGGTCTCGACATCACCTCGGCAAACGGCCACTTCGCCCTGACCGGCGCCCACACCGACGCCACCATCCTGGCGGCCGCCCACGACGCCAATAACGCGGACCTGTCGACGGCCGCCCTGATGTCCGGCGATGACGTAATCACCGTGCGCGGCTCCGCGGCCGGCGCCGACGCCAGTTTCACCGGCCAGGGCTGGGGCGGCAACGACCTGATGATCGGCGGCGGCACGCTCTCGACCTTCGACGGCGGGACCGGCGATGACACGATCCAGGCCGGGACCGCCACCCAGACCTATCTGCGCGGCAGCGACGGCGACGACAGCATCGTCGGCGGGGTCGGCTTCGACGACATCAATGGCAACAAGGGCAACGACACCATCGACGGCGGGGCCGGGCCTGGCAGCGACTGGTTGGTCGGCGGCCAGAGCAACGATTTCATCACCGCCCATGCGGGCCAGAACCTGCTCTACGGCAACCTCGGCAACGACACCCTGCACGGCGGCAATGGCGGCGACGTTTTGCGCGGGGGCCAAGGCGACGACGTCATCGTCGGCGGGTCCGGGAACGACTTCGTCTCCGGCGACCGTGGGAATGACACGCTGAGCGGCGGGGGCGGCGCGGACATCTTCCACACCAGCCAGGACGCCGGTCTCGACCGGGTGCTGGACTTCCACCTCTCCGAGGGCGACCGGGTGCAGCTCGATCCCGGCACCGTCTTTTCGGTGACCCAGGTCGGGGCCGACACGGTCATCGACATGGGAACCGCCAACGGCCAGCCGAACCAGATGATCCTGGTCGGCGTGCAGCTGTCGACGCTTACGCCCGGCTGGATCTTCGGCGCCTAGGCGGGCTAGCGGAGGCGGACCGTCACCGTCGTCGAGAGACCGGGGCGCAGGCGGTCGAGGCCGGACTGGCCGGGATCGAAACGGATACGCACCGGCACGCGCTGGACGATCTTGGTGAAATTCCCGGTGCCGGGCTCGAAGGGCAGTAGCGAGAACTGCGAGCCGGAGCCGGGCGCGAAGCTGTCGACCTCGCCCTTCAGGGCCTGGCCGGGCAGGGCGTCGACCTTGATCGTCGCCGGCTGGCCCACGACCATCCGCGAGACCTGGGTCTCCTTGAAGTTGGCGGTCACGTAGAGCGCCTTCAGCGGCACCAGCGTCAGCAGCCGCGAGCCCGGCTGCACATAGTCGCCAGCCTCCACCTGCCGGTCGCCGACCACGCCGTCGATCGGCGCGCGGATCACCGTATGGCCCTGGTCCTGGCGGGTGAGGTCGAGGGCGGCCTTGGCGCGGGCGACGCCGGCCTGGGCCTGGGCGAGACCGGCGGCCAGCGTGGCGCGCCGGGCGGCGGTGACCGCCACCTGGTTGCGGCTGACGTCGAGCTGGGCGCGGGTCTTGGCGGCGTCGGACTCCGCGCTGATCGCGGCGGCCTTGTAGGTATCGGCGTCGCGGCGGGAGACAGCGCCGTCGGCGACCAGCCGGTCGTAGCGCTGACGGTCGCCCTGGGCGCGGTCGTTCTGGGCGTCGGCCGAGCGGATGACGGCGCTGGCGGCGCGCACGTTGGAGGCGGCGAGTTGCTCTTCCGGCGCCAGCGCGGCGAGCGCGGCCTGGGCGGCCAGCACCTGAGCCTGCGCGTTCTGCAGGTCCGCGGCGGCCGAGGCCACGCGGGCGTCGAACTCCTCAGGGTCGATCCGCACCAGCGGATCACCCCGGTGGACGGCCTGATTGTGCCGCACCAGCACCTCGGCCACGAGCCCCTTCACCCGGGGCGCGACGACGGAGCTGTCGGCCTCCACATAAGCGGCATCGGTGGAAACCGAGGCCTTGGGCATGGCGATGTAGGCCGCGCCGGCGGCGGCCAGCACCACCGCGCTACCGACCGCCAGCAGGGTCTTACGCGAGAAGGGCAGCTTGAAGCCGGCCTTGCGAGGCGGCGCCAAAGCGACGCCGGGCGGCAGGGCGAAGGTTGTGTCGTTCATCTGTCCATCACCAGCAGGGTTGAGGTGGCCGAGGCGTAGAGCCGGCCCTCGGCGTCGACGATGCGCGCCTCGGCGAAGGCCGTGCGCCGGCCCAGCGTCACCACCCGGCCCTCGGCGCGCACCGGCCCGGTCTTCGCGGTCATCGCCTTGTGGTAGGCGACCTTCAGCTCCAGCGTCGTATAGGCCTGCGTCGCGCTCAGCCTGGAATGCACTGCGCAGCCGCAGGCGGAGTCCAGCAGGGTGGCCGCATAGCCGCCGTGCACCGTGCCGATGGGGTTATAGGCGTGCTCGCCCGGTATCCCCTCGAAGACCACGGTCCCGTCCCCGACCTCTATCAGCTTGAAGCCCAGCGTCTTGCCGATGCCGGGGCCCTGGCCGGGGACCATCATGGCGCGCAGCTGTTCGGCGCCGGTCCTGCCGGGCGCAATGTCGTCCATCAGGCTCATTGCAGGTCCTCCAGGCCAAGCCTGGCCTTCAGCGACGCGCGCGAGGCGGTCAGGATGGCGTAGGAGCGGTCCGGGTCGGGCTCGGCCCGGGCCAGCGACACCGCGCCCACCATCTCGGCCAGCACGGAGGCCGCGGTGGTCTCGGGCTCGGGATAGTCCATGCCGCGCAGTAGATCGGCGATGGCGCCGGTGAGGCCCTGGACGCCCTGAGCGTACTGGCCGCGCAGGTCCTCGTTCAGCCGCGGCGCCTCGGCCGCCAGGAAGGGCAGGGGACAGCCCGCCGTGCGCGAATCCCGATGGCTGCGGGACAGGTAGAAGCCGATGTAGCTGGTCAGCGCCGCCTTGGGCGAACCGCCGCGGCTGGTCTCGGCCAGGATGCGGGCGCGGCCCTCCTCGAACATCCGCTCGACGCCGGCCAGCAGCAGGGCGTCGCGGTTCTCGAAGTGGGCATAAAAAGCGCCGTGGGTCAGGCCCGCCGCGCCCATGACGCCGGCGACACTGACGGCCGGGATGCCGTCGCTGCGGATCGCCTTGGCCGCTTCGGAGATGACCCGTTCCCGGGACCTCTGCTTGTGTTCCGCGTCATAGCGCATGCTTGCGGTTCCTCATTGTATGATGCATATAATATAAAGGTAGCGGCTCTGGCAAGGGGCGGCCCGAAAGGGATTTTGATGAGCGACGCAACGGCAAGCTTTGACGGCGCGGGTCGGTCCCAGCGGGCCGCCGAACAGGCGCCCATCAATCCGATGGCGCTGCCGGATGCGCGCAAATATCTGATCTTCGGGATCATGGCCTTTGGGCAGTTCATGGCCCTGATCGACATCCAGATCGTCGCGGCCTCGCTCAATGACGTACAGGCCGGGCTGTCTGCTGGACCCGACGAGATCAGCTGGATCCAGACCGGCTATCTGATGGCCGAACTGGTGATGATCCCCTTCGCAGCTTTCCTCGCCCAGGCGCTCTCGACGCAGTGGCTCTTCGCGCTGTCGGCCGGGCTGTTCACCGTCGCCAGCGCGCTCTGCGGTTTGGCCTGGGACATCCACTCGATGATCGCCTTCCGGGTCATCCAGGGCTTCGTCGGGGGCGCCATGGTGCCCACGGTCTTCGCCACCGGCTTTTCCATGTTCGAGGGCAAGCAGCGGGCCATGATCCCGGCGATCCTGGGCATGGTTTCAGTGCTGGCGCCGACGCTCGGCCCCACGGTGGGCGGCTGGCTGACAGGCACGGTCGGCTGGCGGTCGATCTTCTATGTGAACATCATCCCCGGTGCGATCGTCACCCTGCTGGCGCTGACCTTCATCCGCGTCGACCGGCCGAACTTCGCCATGCTGAAGAAGATCGACTATTCGCACCTGGTCGCCATGGGGGTGTTCCTGGGCGGCATGGAATATGTCCTGGAGGAGGGGCCGAAGAACGACTGGTTCAACGACCCGCACATCGCCACCGGCGCCTGGCTCTCCTTCGTCGGCTTCCTGCTCTTCCTGGAGCGCTCGTTCCGGTCCGGCGGCCCGATCGTCAAGCTGACGCCGTTCAAGAAACCGACCTTCGCCTTCGCCTGTGTCTTCAACCTGGTGATCGGCTTTGGCATCTATGCGTCCACCTATCTGGTGCCGGTGTTCCTGGGCCGGGTGCGCGGCTACGACTCCCTGCAGATCGGCACGACCGTGTTCGTCGTCGGCATCGCCCAGGTACTGTCGACCGCCATCGCCGCGCGCCTGTCGCAGGTGGTCGATCCGCGCAAGATCATCACCGTCGGCCTGACTCTCTTCGCAACCAGCCTCTGGCTGACCTCGAAGGTGACGCCGGATTGGGGCTTCACCGCCTTCCTGGGACCGCAGCTGCTGCGCGGCGCTTCGGTGATGCTCTGCATCGTCCCCAGCGTTGGTCTGGCCCTGACCGGCTTCGTGGGGCCTGAGCTGCGCGCCGCGTCAGGTCTCTTCAACCTGATGCGCAATCTGGGCGGCGCGATCGGCATCGCGGTGGTCAACACCTGGCTGCAGGACAACGCCCGCATTCAGGCCGCGCGGATGGGCGAGGCGCTGGGCCGGGCCGGAGCCGAGGCGCCCGCGGTGATCAGCCAGATCGCCGGCCGGATGGCCGCCGCCACCCCCGACCCGGTCCGCGCGGTCCTGCTGGCGCGGGGCGAGCTCGCCCGGGTGGTCAGCCGCTACGCGCTCACCTCCGGCTTCCAGGAGGTGTTCCAGATGATGGCCTACCTGTTCCTCGCGGCCCTGGTGATGGTGCCCTTCTGCAAGCCGCCGCCGCTCAATGCCACCGCCGCCGCGACGCCCGTCGACGGCCACTAGGACGTAACGCCATGACACGCCTCCAACCCCTGCTCGCCACAGCCGCCCTCCTCGTCCTCGGGGCCTGCGCCGTCGGGCCCAACTATCGCGCGCCGGCAAGCCTGCTGACTGGCGCCTACCACAGCCCGGCGCCGGCCTCAGACAGCGCCAAAGCGGACCTGACGGCCTGGTGGCAAGGCTTCGGTGATCCTGAACTGACCCGCATCGTGGAGCGCGCCGCGGCCCAGAACCTCGACGTCGCCCAGGCCGCCGCCCGCGTCCGCCAGTCTCGCGCCGCCCTGAGCGCCGCCGGCGCCGCTTTCGCGCCCAGCCTGGCGGCCAACGGCGCCGTGGCCGATGGACGCCAGTCGCTGCTCAGCCCAGAGGGTGAGATCGGCCGCCACCTGCCGGGTTTCCAGCGAAGCTATGACGACCAACAGGCGGGCGTCGCCGCCAGCTGGGAGATCGACCTGTTCGGCGGCCTGCGCCGGGCCCACGACGCCGCCCGCGCCGAGGACGCCGGCGCCGGGCTGCAGCTCGCCGCGGTGCGGGCCAGCATCGAGGCCGAGGCCGCCGACGCCTATCTGCAGGCGCGCGGCTATCAGGCCCGCCTGGCGGTGGCCCGCAGCCAGGAAAAGGTCGAGGAAGACCTGCTCAAGCTGGTCAAGGAACGGCTGTCCCAGGGCGTCGCCGCCGAGCGGGAAGCTCATCAGACCGAGGCCGCCCTGGAAGGCGTGCGTGCCGCCATCCCGCCGCTCGCCGCCGGCCTGGAGGCCGAACTCAATCGCCTCGACGTGCTGATGGGCGCCCAGCCGGGGACCTATCGCGAGGAACTTGTGGCCGATACGGCTCTGCCGCAGCCGCCCAGCCTGTCGCAAGCCGTCCAGCCCGGCGACCTGATGCGCCGCCGGCCCGACGTGCTGGCGGCCGAGCAGCGGCTGATCGCCGCCAACGCGCGGATCGGCGAGGCGATCAGCGATTACTATCCCAAGGTGTCCCTGGGCGGGCTGTTCGGCGCCGAGAGCCTGGAGGCCGGCAAGCTGTTCACCGGCCCGGCCCAGGCCCAGCAGCTCAGCGCCGGCTTCCGCTGGCGGATCTTCGATTTCGGCCGGGTGGACGCCGAGGTGGCGGGCGCCAGGGGCCGCGAGGCCGAGGCGCTGGCCGCCTACCGCGCCACGGCCTTGCGCGCCGCCGAGGAGGTCGAGACCAGCCTGAGCGGCCTGCAACAGGACCGCCTGCGCACCCAGGCGCTCAGCCGCGAGGTCGATCAGCTCACGCTGGCGCGGCGTCAGGCGCAGCAGGCCTATGAAGGCGGGGTCGCCAGCCTGCTGGAGGTGCGCGACGCCGACCGGGACCTGCTCACCGCGTCTGACCAACTCGTGCAGTCCAAGGTGGCCGCGGCGCGCGCCGCGGTGGCCAGTTTCCGGGCGCTCGGCGGAGGCTGGCGGCAGGACGGCTTGGGAAATCCCGGCGCCGAGGGCCGCTGAGCACCACGGAATCCCCCGTTCGTCCTTGGCGACGGTCACGAGCGCGTTATCGAACCGCGTCTAAATCGCGGTTTTACACCTCAGAGGCGACTTCTGACGTTTCTCTAGGTGACGCGGGACGCATTGCGGTCCTAGCATGCCCTCAAGCGACTCAGGTCACGCGATTCGATGCGCGGCCGCAGACGCCTAAAATCTAGCTGGGGGAGCCCAACAATGGCCGAAGCCAAGAAGACCAACGCCCTGCAAAAGCCGCTGACGCCGTCACCGGAACTGGCCGCCGTGGTCGGACCGGGGCAGCTGTCCCGCGGTGAAGTCGTCTCGAAGATCTGGGTCTACATCAAGGCGAACAACCTGCAGGACCCGAAGAACAAGCGCGACATCCTGGCCGACGCCAAGCTGAAGCCCGTGTTCGGCGGCAAGGACAAGGTCAGCATGTTCGAGATGAACAAGCACCTCGCCGGCCACCTGAAGTAGGACAACCGTCTTCGGCGGGCGCGTCCCGCCAAGGACCATACGTCTGCAGAGGCCTCGCCGGGCATGCCTGGCGGGGCCTCTTGCTGTTTGGAACACCACTTAAGCGCGATTTTTCTGCCGATGGGCGCCATCGCTTAACCGCGTCCTGCGAAGGTGCCGGCCGGCATTGTCGCCGAGGGAGTAAACCGTGGCCGACGGTGCGGAACTGGCCACACGTCCGAAGGAGGTCGCCGGCGCGCGCGCGGAGTCGGAGAGCGCCGGGCTGGGCGCGCTCGCCAAGGCGCAGCTTTCCGGCGCGCTGCGGCTCGTCTCCCCCGAGGCGCAGGAAGACGTCGAACGATTCGCCGATCACCAGCTGATCGCGGCCGGCAAGATCACCATCATGTCGCTGGAGGCGGTGCAGCAGGCGCTGGGCGAACGCTGGCAGGCGCGGCGCGACGAGGTCTTCACCTTCACCGAGGCGGTGTTGGCCCGCGTGTTGGGCGCGCGTGGCATCCACCTGCGGGTCTCCGACAGCGACTACTTCATCATCCACCCCAGCCTGACGCGCCTGCAGGGGCAGGCGGCCTGCCTGCGCTATCTGCGGGAAATCCTGACGCAATTCGTCGGCGAGGCTGACCACGCCGTCGTCGGCATCCTGCAGGTGACCAAGATCAACAAGGGCCGCCTGGAGACCCAGCCCGTCGACGCCGACAAGGTCGAGCAGATCGCCAACGACCTGGGCCAGGACCTGTCGGTCAATCAGGCGACGCACCTGGCGGCGTTCCAGGAAGACACCGACATCACCACCAAACTGGTCAACCGCTGGACGCCGTTCACCGCTTCGGACGGCCGCGCCCTGCGGATCTCGGCCACCCTGGAGCCGGTTTACGAGCTGAAGGGCTTCACGCGGATCGGTTTCCGGATGATCCGCCGAGTCATCGTGGTCGACACCGCTGAGGAACTCGATCCTCAGCAGGTGTCCGCGCTGTCCACGGCCGATCTGTTACGCGCCGACCTGGCGACCATCACCCGCGGTATCGACCGGCTGCGAGCCGAGGGCGCGGGCGAGCAGCAGCTCAGCCTGATCGTGCCGGTGTCGTTCTCCAGCCTGGCCGCCGCGCGGGGCCGGGCCGAACTGGTCGAGCCGGTGCGCGAGGCCGCCGCCCTGGTGAAGCTGGGCGTGATCTGCGAGGTCGTCGATATCGAGGGCGTGCCGACCAGCGCGCTGCTGGCGGTGACCGCGCTGCTGCGGCCGCTGTCGCTGCTGGTGGTCGGACGCCTGTCGCGGCCGACCGCGTCAGCCTTCGCGCGGCTCTCAGGCGCCGGGTTCCAGGCGCTCTCCTTCGAATGCCCGCACGCTGTGATCGGCGAGGCGGAGTTCCAGGGTTGGGCCAGCGCGACCCTGGGCGCCGCCCGCAAGGTCGCCCGCTCCGTCCTGGTCTACCGCGCAGGCACTATGAAGCGTGCAGGCGTGCTGGCCTCGCTAGGCGCCACCCACATCAGCCTGGACGCCGGCTAGCGACCCTCAGTATCGCTGGTAGGTCCCCTTCAGCGCCACCTGGCCGACGCCGGGCTTGCTGAAATCGCAGACGCCGGTCGGGAAGATCGCCTTCAGGCGCGCCATCTGGGCGGACGAGAACTTCGCCTTGTAGTCGGCGGCCTTGATCAGCTTCAGGCGGCACTTCAGCACGTCGTTGGCGATCGGCGCGCCGGCCTGGATGCGCGGCTCGGAGTGGTTGGGGTAGGCGGTGTTGTAGCCGCCAGGGCCGTCCCAGGTCGCCTTTTCGTCGTGCTTGACCCCTGAGGCGTCGAACCAGGCGTCCTTGGCCTCAGGCGGCTTGTACTTGACCACCTTGGCGTGGGTCAGCGGGGCTGGGTCGGCGGCCAGCGCGTCGAGCCACTTGCTGATGACCTCCAGCGATTGGACCGAGGTCAGCTCGCGGCCCTTGGCGACGGCGGGGTCGTTGCGCGGGCCGTCGGGCTGGCCGCCGGGGCTGACCCAGAAGACCTCGTTGGCGCCGTCGCCGTTTGCCTTCATCAGGCGAGCGCGGATCGACATGTCGCGCTCTCGGCTGTGGATGTCGCCCAGGGCGTCGTTGTAGGTGCGCGAGTGCAGGATCGGCACCGTCGCCAGGCCGCCGCCGCCGCCGTTCAGCAAGCCCGACGCATAGGCCGCATGCAGGGCGATCGGGTCGCCTTGGCTCCGATGGTCGCCCATCTTGCCGTCCTTGTCGTAGCCGCCGACCTTCTCGTTGAGGTCGAGGAACTCGTCGACGCTGACCGCGCCGGCGTTCAGGCCCTTGAGGCCGTACTGCAGGCCGGTGTTGTCCTCGGTGGTGCGGGCATAGCCGGTGGCCGGGTCACGCCCGTAGATATTGACCCGCCAGTCGGCGAGCGCGCAGCGAGCGCCCTTGGGATTGGTCACCGGGTCCCAGATCAGGCTCTTGTCCTTCAGGTCGCAGCCAGGCTGATAGCCGGACATCGAGACCGGCACGAAAGAGCGCTCCCAGGCGCCGCAGGTGCCGGGCGTGAAGCCCTCGACGGCGGTCTTCTTCTCCTGGCTCCAGCCCTTGCCGGCGTCGGACTTCCAGTAGCGCTGCAGGATGCCGCAGTCGGCGGTGTGCAGGGTCGAGTCGGGGAACGACAGCGACGGCTGCAGCCCGTCCAGTAGGCCGGGATACATCTGGGTGATGGTCAGCTGCTGGATCGCCCCGCCGGAACCGCCGAAGCCGACGGTCCACTTGGGAACCCCGTGCGTCTTGATGAAGTGCTCCTTCAGTATCATCAGGGTCTCGCCCTGCAGGACCGCGTTGCCGTGCAGGTTGTTGACCAGCTCGCTGGCGACCATGTGGGCGAAGCCGCGCGACAGGAAGAGGTCGGTGAGCGGGTCCTTCGCCGCGTTGATTCCTTGGTTGTATTTGGCGCCCGCGCCGCCGCCGAAGCTCACCACCAGGCGGTGGTTCCAGCCCTTCGGGTCAGCCAGCATGGCGATGCGGTAGATGGAGCGGTTCAGCGTCCCGGACTCGACGCGGACCACATAGGGGACGCTGGCGCCCTCGACGGTGGTCATGGCCAGATCGGCGGGACGATCAGCCGGATTGGCGAGGGTTTCCCATTTCCCGCCGGTGGTGCGGTAGAAATAGTCGCTGCGCGGCGCCGCCGAGCAATCGGCGTCCAGCGCCTTGCCCAGCCCCGACTCTTCGGTGCGGCACTCGTACGGCATGATGTGCGGGCCAGAGACGATCGGCCCGGCCAGCGGGTAGTCGGTAAGCGTCAGGCTGGCCTTCGCGGCGCGGGCGGTGGCGCTGAGCGTGTTCTTGCCGACCTCCAGGCCGCCAACCAGGCCACGCAGCGTGTGGCTGGCCGGGTCGAGCCGCAGGTCGCCGGAGACGTCCTTGCCGTTGAGCGTCAGTTTCACGCCCTTGGCGGCGCCCCGAACCTCGACCAGCGCGTCGCCGCCGCTGACCATGTCGGACCGCGAGGAGAGGGTGCGGATCGAAAGCGCCCCAGACTTGCTGACAGGCGCCTTGGCGGCAGCCGGGGCGGCCGCTGGCTGGTCGGCGGCGTGGGCCGCGCCCGCGAAGCCCAGAATGACCGCCAGACAGACGGCGAGCCGCCGCGAGCGAGCGCGCATGTCCATATCCCGTCCTCCCAGACCTTCTTGGGGCTAAGCCCTTTTTGTAAGCTTGGCGGCTTGCGGGTGGCGACGCAATCGCTAAGCGGGCGGCCTCAGCCGCGGAGCTTGGCGGCTTCGCGAAGGGCTCCGTGCAGCATGCGCTTGATCATTAGGTCGCTCTCGCCCTCCGCGCCAAAGTCGTGGCCGGTGTCGGGCGGGCCTTTGACGAGGGTGACCAACGGATTGGCCCGCAGGGCCGCGCGATCCTGCGCCGAGGTGAACGACGGCCAGAAATCCATTTGGCGCTTGGGCTCCAGGGGCGCGCCGCCGACGACCACCTGCGTCGGCTTGGTGATATTCGCCAGGAGGTGGCGGTAGTCGCGGTTTTCCAGCCGATCCGGGCCGATGCCGAACACCTCCCAGAAGAACCGCGTCATGGCGGCGTTGGCGGGGTCGCTCGCCATCCGCTCGCGGGCGCTGGTGACGAAGGGCCAGAGGCCCTCGGTCTGGAAGAACGGCTCCAGGACCAGGTGGCGGCAGATGTTCGGCAGCTGCAGGCCGAGCGTCAGGAGGCTGCTGGTCGAGGCGCCGAAGGCCACGATCGGGACGTCGCCGACCAGCCGCCGCACGGCGGTTTCGAGCGCCTGCGTCAGGTCCAGGATCGTCGGATTGGCCCACGGCGCGCCGGCCATCCCCAGCAGCTCGATGACCAGCACGCTGGCGCCCGGGAAGTGGTCGACCAAGTCGTGGCGCTGGCGCTGGCGTTCGCGCGGGAAGGCGGCGTTGACGACCAGCAGGGCCGGGCGGGCTGGGCCGGTGTGGATCCGGCCGATGACGCCGAGCGGGCCGGCGGCGGTTTGGAGGGTCAGGAAATCCACGCGCGGTCAGGCCCTGCGCACGGCGTCGAGCGCCTGGCGCAGCACCGCGCGGACCAGCTGCGCGCCGTCCGGGGTGATGCCGAGGTCGTGGCCCGAGCCCGGCGGGCCGGGATGGACGGTGACCCGCGGATGCGCCGCCAAGGCCGCGCGGTCCTCGCGGCTGCAGAGCGAGGGCAGATCCTCCAGCGACCGGACCGGCTCCAGGGGCAGGTCGCCTAGAATGACGTCGAGAGGCGTCCGCAGCCTCTGCAGCAGGGCGCGGTAGTCACGGTCGACCACGGCGCCGGCCTCGGGAATACCGAAGATCTGGTCTGCCGCGACGCGCGCGCCCCGATTGGTCGGCTCGCTGGCCAGGAACTCGCGCGCGGTCACGTGGAACGGCCAGAGCGGCGCGGTGCGGAAGAAAGGCTCCAGGGCCACCTGCCGCACGATCTGCGGGGCCTGCAACCCCAGGGTCACCAGACAGCCGGTGGAGACCCCGTAGGTGACCAGGGGCGTCTCGCGGAACAGGCTGGCCAGCCCCTCGTCCAGCGAGCGGGTGATGGTGGCGATATCGAAGGTGCGGGTCAGCGAGCCGCCCATCCCTGGCAAGGGCACGATGACCACGCTGACGTCTGGAAAGGCGTCGACCAGCTCGTGCAGGAAGTCGCGCGGGGTCCAGATGCCGCCCATGGCCACCAGCGCCGGCGTCGCCGGGTCAGCGTGCAGCCGTCCCCCCAGATAGAGCGCACCGCAACTGGTTTGGACGATGAGGCGGTCCATGCGAGGCCACGTCTCCGTCGGCGGCTCAGTCCGCGAAAGACGGGAAGGCCGGAAAGAATGGTGGGTGCTGGGGGATTCGAACCCACGACCCGCTGATTAAGAGTCAGCTGCTCTACCAACTGAGCTAAGCACCCGCCGTCGCACCGGAACGTTTTCTGAGGCAGTATCAGCCCCGGCGGCGAGGGCGCGGAAAATACGCGAAAACGCGGCCTTGGCAAGGCGTGTCAGGATGGCGCGTTTTGGGAGGCGTTGCGCCAGGCGATTTGGGGGGCTGAAAGGCTGATGAGCGCGGTTGATTTTGGGTACCTGGAAGGCTTCGCCGCCGGCGACCGGCTGGTCGTGGGCGAGGTGCTGGCGCTGTTCCGGCAGCAGGCGGAGATCTGGGCCGCGACCCTGGATGCGTCGAGCCCCGGCTGGCGCGATGTGGTCCACACGATCAAGGGGGCCGCGCGGGGCGTCGGCGCCAATGAGCTAGGCGATGTCTGCGCCCGGGCCGAGGCGCAGGGCGAGGCCGGCGTGCCCGCGGTGCGGGAGGCCCTGGCCGTGGCGGTCGCCGAGATCGCAGCCTACCAGGCGGGCTCGGCCTGACGCGGCGTCGCGCTTCATTCACCTGCCGGATTGCCCTATGAGCGGCGCTCACCCTGAGGTCTGCGTCCAATGCCCTTGAGCCGTCTGTGCCCCTGAGCAATTTCATCGGCGAGAGCGTCAAGACGCGGTTGGGCGTCGTTCGGCTGCAGACCCGCCCCGGCCAGGCCGACTCGGTGCGGCCGCTGGTCTTTTGCCTGCCGAGTTCGCTCTCCACGCCGGAGAATTTCGCGGCCTTGCACGAGCGGCTCGAGCTGCTGGCCGACATGTGCGTCATGACGCTGCCGATCGGGGCGGCCTACGACATGGCCGCGCACACGGCGCCGGGACTGACCGCGCTCGTGGGTGAGTTGTTGGAGAGCCGCTATCCGCAGCGGCCGGTGGTGCTGCTGGGGGCCTCGATCGGGGCGGTGATCGCGTTGGGGGTCAGGGCGCGCAATCTGGCCCGCATCGTCGCTGTCGAGCCGCCGCTGGTGACAGCAGGCCTGTGGCCGGTGTTGAACGCCTTTGGCGAGCACCTGCGACAGGCAAACGACCCGCTGTCCGACGCCTATATCTCAGGCACCTTCGGCGTCACCCAGGCCGAGGCCGCGGGGCGCGACCACCGCTGGGTGCTGGAGGGGCTGAACGTGCCGGTCGACGCGGTGCTGGCGGAGGAGCCGCTGGAGCCGCGGCGCGCGGTGGCGCGTCACCCGAGCCTGGTGGGCGAGGCCGAGCGCCGGCTGCTGGCCGCGACGCCGGGCGTGCGGCTGCACATCGTTCCGGGCACGGGTCACAACGTCATCGGCCAGGCGGTCACCGCGGCGGAGGAGATCGTGCTGGAGGCCTGCCACCGCGCCTCGGCGCAGCTGTCGGCCGACCGCCTGCGGCTGGACGAGCCGCTGCTGGAGGCGACCCCGCTGGCCGCGCGCCGGGTGCTGCACTGGGGTCCCGAGGGCGATGCCTTCGCGCAGGCGTTCGGCCAGGTGAACCCCAAGGCGCAGGTCACGCTACTGGGTGACGATCTGCCTGACGGGTCCTTCGACACGGCCGTGGCGTCACGGCCGCCACCGCCGGAGACGCTGGCCCGGCTCACCGCGGCGCTTAGCGACGGCGGCCATCTCATCGCCCGCTGGGCGCAGGATCGCGAGACCATTGCGGCGCAGCTGGAACTCCTCGGCCTGACGCCCCGCGAGCCGGCGGACCGGGCGGGAACCGGCATCCAGCGCGCCCAGAAGGCTAGGCCGGGACAGACGCCGGCGCCGGCCATGACGGTGAAAGTCGTGCCCTACGCGCGGCTGCTGATGGATGTCCGCACGCGCATGCCCACACGTGGCCTGCGGTCGGATCCGGAGCTGCGGGTCGACTATGAGCGACCGCCGGTAAACCTCCCCGAGCTGCCGCGCGATGCGCCCAAGCTATTGGTGCTCATCCGACCGGCGGAGGTGCGCCAGGTCTATTGGCGCTCGTTCCTGGCCGACATGATCCGCCGTGGCTGGCTGGTGGTGCTGGACTACGACGACTATCCGCCGCTGATCGCCAAGACCAAGGGCCTGCCGATCACCGAGGAGCACATGCAGCTCTTCTGGTGCGCGCACGGGGTGCAGACCTCGACGCCAGCGCTCGTCGAGCACTTCACCCCCTTCAATCCCGAAACCGTGCTGTTCCCCAATCCGGCCTTCGAACTGCTGCCGTTTCCGCAGGGGCCGCGGCCGCCCAGGGTGTTCTACGGCGCCCTGATCCGCGGCGACCATGCGGTCTCGGTCGCCAGGTCCCTTGGACCGGCCATCGAGAGTCGGCCGGAGACCGAGTTTGTGGTGATCGGCGACAAGGAGGTGTTCGCCGCGCTGCCGACCGAGAACAAGCGCTTCTTCGGCTACATGAGCTTCGAGGCCTATCTGCGCCTGATGAGCCAATGCACGGTCTCGTTGTCGCCAGTCGAGGACCTGGCCCACTGGAACACCAAGAGCGACGGCAAGTACGTGGACGCCGCCCGGGCAGGCGTTCTGACCATAGGCTCGCCCGTGGTCTACGACCGCGTGATCCGCCATGGGATCAACGGCCTGATGGCCCGCGAGGCCCACGAATGGGCCCCGTTGCTGCAACAGGCGCTGACCGACGAGCCGGCGCGCGAACGGATGGCGAGGGCCGCCTGGGAGCAGGTGCGCGATGAGCGGATGTTCGCCGACCAGGAGGCGGTGCGGCGCGACTGGTATCTGGATCTTTGGCGCCGCCGCGACGAACTCAACGCCGCGATGATCGAACGCGTGCCCGGTCTGCGCGAGATGCTCGCCTAGGCGTCCTGACGCAGGGCGTCCCAGACCCCGAATTCATGGGCGATGCAGGCTTCGATCAGAGTGCGCCAGACCGGCTCAGCGATGGCTTCGGAGAGGCCGGCCTCGCGGGCGGCGGCTTTCACCTTGGCGATCACGTCCTCGATGCGGGCGGTGTCGCGCACGGCGGCGCGGTCCGGCTTGATACGCG
Source organism: uncultured Alphaproteobacteria bacterium (assembly GCA_903822175.1). Lineage (GTDB taxonomy): Bacteria > Pseudomonadota > Alphaproteobacteria > Caulobacterales > Caulobacteraceae > Phenylobacterium. Next base: position 65,704 of record CAIJOB010000014.1, on the reverse strand, counting down.
CGGCGGCGTGCATGTAGCGCTGGCGCTCGGCCAGCACCTCGACAAGCAGGCGGTCCAGCGCGTCCACGCCGACGCGGACCTCGGCCATGGTCGTGCAGTCGGCGGGCGCGGGACGCGGGTCAGTCGTGAAACTCATCGGAAACTCGAACTCGTTCAGTTAGATACCGGCGCCATTATCGATAGCCAGGAGCGCGGCCTCGTGGGCCATGGCCTGGGCTTCGATCCAGCTGACGAAGGCCTTCACCTGCGGCAGCCGGCCCTTGGCCTTGGGGTGGACGAGGTAATAGGCGAAGTCGACGGCGGTGGCGATCTGCAGCGGCGCGACCAGGCGGCCGGCCTCCAGGTCGGCCTGGGCGAGCGTGCGCTTGGCGAGCGCGACGCCCCGGCCGTTTACCGCCGCCTCGATCACCAGGCTCGACTGGTTGAAGCGGGGTCCGCGCATGCCGTCGATGGTCTTCAGGCCCCGCGCCGCCAGCCACATGGACCAGTCGGGGCAGCTGTCGTCGAGGTCGGGCGAGCCGTCGTGCAGCAGGACGTGGTTGGCGAGGTCGGCGGGCGTGTTGAGCGGCTGGTTGGCCAGATGCTCGGGGCTGGCCACCGGGATCACGGTTTCGGAGAACAGGCGGTGGACCTCCAGACCGGGATAGCGCCCGGCGCCGTAGCGGATGGCCACGTCCACCTCACCGGCGGCCAGGTCGACCAGTTCGATGGCCGCCGACAGCCAGACATCGACCTGCGGGTGTGCCTGTTCGAAGGCGCCGAGCCTGGGCACCAGCCACTTGGCCGCGAAGGAGGGCGGGGCGGTGAGCGTCAGGCGCCGCCCATCGACAGCGGCGGTGAGCAGGGACGCGGCTTCGGCCAGCCGGTCGAAGGCTTCGCGGAGCGCCGGCAGCGCGGTCTGCGCCGCGTCGGTCAGCAGCAGGCCCTTCGGCGTGCGCTTGAAGAGCGCCGCGCCGACATAGTCCTCGAGGTTTTGGATTTGCTGGCTGACCGCGCCCGGGGTCACCGACAGCTCGTCCGCGGCCCGGCTGAAGTTCAGATGGCGCGCCGCGGCCTCGAACGCCCTTAGGGCGTTGAGCGGCGGCAGGCGTCGTCGTTGTTCCGTCGGTCGTTCCATAGAATTCCTGACAGCCCCGGCAGAAGTCCTTGGATTGCGAATTGGGGGCGCCAGCACCTATCTGCAAGCCTCCAGCGGTGTCTAGGCCCTTTTCATCGCAGGAAATCCACGGGGCGGGCGCAGGTCCGTCCCGTTCCAGTTCCGGGTTCGAAGGCGTTAGAGAAGCTAAACATGTCGCAGCGGCAGACGGGGTCAAGGCGCGGAAGCGGCCTGGTGGTGCTGGGCGGCGGCAAGCCTTACCAGAGCAAGCCTGTGGGCGAGGTGTGGCTGGTCGGCGCGGGTCCGGGCGACCCGGACCTGCTGACCATCAAGGCCCTGAAAATCCTGCAGAAAGCCGACGTCGTGGTGCACGACGGCCTGGTCTCCGATGAGATTCTGGAGCTGTCGCCGGCCGCGGCGCGGCGCATCTCGGTGGCCAAGCGCAAGTCGCGCCATTCCTACAGCCAGGATGAGATCAACCGGATGCTGGTCGCCTTCGCGCTCGAAGGCCTGACGGTGGTCCGCCTGAAGGGGGGCGACCCGTTCATTTTCGGCCGTGGCGGAGAAGAACTGGAAGCCTGCCGCGCCGCGGGCGTGGCCTGCCATATCGTGCCCGGCGTCACCTCGGCCCTGGCGGCCAGCGCCTCCGCCGGCGCGCCGCTGACCCATCGTGGCTCCGCCCAGGCGGTCACCTTCGTCACCGGCCACGCTTCTGCGGGCCGGGAACCGGACCTGGACTGGGAGAGCCTGGCTCGTCCCAACCAGACGGTCGTGATCTACATGGGCCTCTCGCAAGCTGTCCCGATCGCCGCGCGCCTGATGGCCGCCGGCCGGAGCGCCGCGACGCCCGCCCTGATCGTCGAGAACGCGAGCCGCCCCAACGAACGCCGCCTGGTCACAACGCTCTCCGGCCTCGCCGAAACCGCTTCGGCGCTCAGTGGCCCGGCCCTGTTGATCGTTGGCGAGGCGATGGCGCTGGCCCAGGCGGGCGAGCCCGCCGAACTGGCCGCGCTGATCCAGAAGGCCCCCTTGCACGAGGCTTTGGCATGAAGGCGCTCACCGCCAACCGCCTGACCGACGGCGAGGTCGTGTTCTGGCGCCAGGGCCAGTGGGTCGAGCAGTTCGGCGACGCTGACCTGTTCGCCAACGACGATCCGGCCGGTGAGGCCGCCGAGGGCCACGCCAAGAACCAGCCGAAGGTGGTGGTCGAGGCCTATCTGATCGACCTGGTGGAATCCGAGGGCCTCTGGGCGCCGCTCAGCTACCGCGAGCGGATCCGGGCGCTCGGCCCCACCAATCTCAACCACGGCAAACAGACCGAGGGCGGCGCCGCTATCGCAGCCCTGAAGCATGCCCACGGTGCGTCCCGCTCGACGGGCCGTGTCGACCTGATCAAGCGGAAGTAGGCCTGATGTACCGCTACGACGATATCGACCGTGAGATGCTGGCGGACCGCTCGGCGGAGTTCCGTGAGCAGGTGGGCCGTCGACTGACCGGTGACCTGACCGAAGACCAGTTCAAGCCGCTGCGGCTGATGAATGGCCTCTATCTGCAGCTGCACGCCTACATGCTGCGCGTTGCGATCCCCTATGGCTCAGTGAACCCGACACAGCTGCGCAAGCTGGCCTGGCTCAGCCGGACCTATGACAAGGGCTACGGCCACTTCACGACCCGCCAGAACCTGCAGTTCCACTGGATCAAGCTGGCCGACACGCCGGACATCCTCGACCACCTGGCCAGCGTCGACATGCACGCGATCCAGACCAGCGGGAACTGCATCCGCAACATCACCGCCGATCCCTACGCCGGCGCGACCGCCGAGGAGATCGACGATCCCCGCGTCTGGGCCGAGGCCATGCGCCAGTGGTCGACCCTGCACCCGGAATTCTCGTTCCTGCCGCGCAAGTTCAAGTTCGCCATCACCGCCGCGCCCAAGGACCGCACGGCCGCCAAGGTGCACGATATCGGCCTGGTGGTTCGCCGCGCCCGCGACGGCCAGATGGGCTTCGAGGTGATGGTCGGCGGCGGCATGGGGCGCACGCCCTACATCGGCTCGACCATCCGGGAGTTCCTGCCCGCCAACCGGCTGTTCTCGTATCTGGAGGCGATCCTGCGCGTCTACAACCGCCACGGCCGCCGGGACAATTCCTACAAGGCCCGGATCAAGATCCTGGTCGCGGCCCTGGGCGCTGAGGAATTCACCCGCCAGGTCGAGGCTGAGTGGGAAAAGGTCGGCACAGCGCCGGACCTGCCGGACACTGAGCTCGCGCGCATCCGCGGCGCCTTTGCGCCGACGACCTTCGAGACCCTGCCTGCGGTGTCGGGGGCGCATGAGGCGGCCAAGGCCTCGGACGCGGCCTATGCGAGGTTCGTGCGCAACAACGTCAAGCCGCACAAGAAGGCCGGCTACGGCATCGTCGAGATCTCGCTGAAAAAGATCGGCGAAACCCCTGGCGATGCGACGGCCGAACAGATGGAGGCGGTGGCCGACCTGGCGGAACGCTACGGCCAGGACGACATCCGCGTGACGCACGAGCAGAACCTGGTCCTGTCGCACATCCGATTGGACGACCTGCCGGCGGTCTACGCCGCGCTCAAGGCGGCCGACCTCGCCAGCGCCAACATCAACCTGGTCAGTGATATCATCGCCTGCCCGGGCCTGGACTACTGCGCGCTGGCCAATGCGCGCTCAATCTCGGTCGCCCAGCACATCGCGCAGAAGTTCGCCGACCCCGACCGGGCCGAGCGGGTGGGTGAGCTGAAGATCAAGATCAGCGGATGCATCAACGCTTGCGGCCACCACCACGTGGGCCACATCGGCATCCTGGGCGTCGATAAGAAGGGCGAGGAATTCTATCAGCTCACCCTGGGCGGATCGGGCGCGGAAGACGCCGCGGTCGGCCAGGCGCTGGGTCCGGCTCTCCCCTACGAAAAGGTGGCCGACGCCGTGGACACCCTGGTCGAGACCTACCTGCGCGAACGCCAGGGCGCCGAGCGCTTCCTGGACATGTTCCGGCGCACCGGCGTCGCCCCCTTCAAGGAGGCCGTCTATGCCGACGTTCATTAGGACCGCGGAAGGCGCGTTCTCGCTGGCCGAGGATGCCTTCACCAATGTCGGCGACGACGAGGCTCTGCCGCCCGGCGACGTGATCATCTCGCTCACCCGCTTCCAGACGGACGGCGAGGGCCTGCTGTCCGAGGGCCGTCAGGTGGGCGTACGCGTGAAGAGCGACGAGGAGGTTGAGGCGCTCGCCTATGACCTGCCGCGGATCGCAGTGGTGGCGCTGGAATTCCCGAAGTACCGCGACGGCCGGGCCTTCTCGTCGGCGCGCGTGTTGCGCGAACGGCTGAACTTCCAGGGCGAGGTCCGCGCCGTCGGCGACGTGCTGCGCACCCTGGCGGGGTTCATGGTCCGCTGCGGTTTCGACGCCTTCGAGCCGGCGGACGGATCGACCCCTGACGACTGGCAGCGGGCCACCCTGCGCTTCCGGCACGTCTATCAACGCGCCTCCGATGGCCGCGCGCCGGCCTACGTGGAGCGGGGAGAGTGAGCTTGGCCTACGATCACAGCGACTGGCATCAGACGCTCGCGCCGCGCCTGGATGCGGAACTGCGCCATGCGCATCCGCGGACGGTGATTGAGGAGGCCGTGGCGACCTTCGGCGACAAGCTGGCCCTCGTCTCGTCCTTCGGGGCGGAATCGGCGGTGCTGCTGCACCTGGTCTCCAAGGTGAAGCCCGACATGCCGGTGCTGTTCCTGGATACCGGAATGCTGTTCGGCCAGACCCTGGACTACCGCCGCCAGCTGGCGACCTTGCTGGGCCTGACCGATGTGCGCGACCTGCGCCCGGCCTATCACGACCTGGCCACCGGCGATCCCAGCGCCAAGCTGTGGCAGACCGACACCGACGCCTGCTGCGAGATTCGCAAGGTGATTCCGCTCGACAAGGCGCTCGCCGGCTTCGATGGCTGGATCACCGGCCGCAAGCGCTTCCACGGCGGGGCAAGGCTGTCGCTGCCGGTGGTGGAACAGGCCGATCACCAGGTGAAATTCAATCCCCTGGCCAACTGGGCCAAGGAAGACCTCGACGCCTATATGGCGGAGTACGAGCTGCCGGCGCACCCGCTGGTGGCCCAGGGCTTCCCCTCGATCGGCTGCTGGCCCTGCACCAAACCGGTGGAGGCCGGCCAGGACGTCCGCGCCGGCCGCTGGGCCGAGAGTGACAAGACCGAATGCGGCATCCATGTCGCCCGCGCGCCGGGCTCCGCACCCAATGTCGGCGGCGACATTTGACGCCGCCTCTTAGAGTGTAGACACCCGATGAATGACGTTTCCATCGCCCCGGTCGCTGCGCCTGTGAAGGCTGGCGGCGCCTTCTTCGTCGAGACCGTGACCTGGGTCCATCACTGGACGCCCAGTCTGTTCTCGTTCCGCACGACGCGCGACCCGGCGTTGCGCTTCGCCAGCGGCCAGTTCGTCATGGTTGGCCTGACGAAGGAGGACGGCAAGCCGCTGGTGCGGGCCTATTCCATCGCGTCGCCCGCCTGGCACGAGGAACTCGAGTTCTATTCGATCAAGGTCGCCGACGGCCCGCTGACCTCCCGCCTGCAACACCTGAAGGTCGGCGACGAGGTGCTGATCGGCCGCAAGCCCACCGGCACCCTGGTGCTCGACGGGCTGAAGCCAGGCAAGCGGCTGTGGATGCTGGGCACCGGCACCGGGCTCGCGCCCTGGCTGTCGCTGGCCCGCGACCCGGACGTCTATGAGCGGTTCGAGGATGTGATCGTCACCCACACGGTGCGCGAGGTCGCCGACCTCAACTACGCCGACCTGCTGGGCCACGAGCTGGAGGCCGACGAGGTCCTCGGCGAGCTGATCGGGCCGAAGCTTCGCTACTACCCGACCGTGACGCGCGAGCCGTTCAAGACGCAGGGCCGGATCACCGACCTGATCGCGTCGGGCCAGCTGTTCCGCGACCTCGGCCTGCCGGCCTTCGACAAGGCGGTGGACCGGGTGATGCTATGCGGCGGCCCCTCGGTGCTGGCCGACCTGAAGCAGCAGCTCCTGAACCTCGGCTACGAGGAGGGCTCGATCGCCCAGCCCGGCGACTTCGTGCTGGAACGCGCCTTCGTCGAGACCTGACGCGACCCTTCGAAATTCAGGCCCCAAATTCAGGCCCCGAAATTTGGGCAAAGAAAAACCCCGGCGCCGCGAAGCGCCGGGGTCTTGTCTTTGTGGCTGACGCCGTGGCTTAGGCCGTGACGGCCGCGGCCTTGCGTTGACGGCGGAGCATCGCGCCCATGCCACCAAAGCCCGCCAGCATCAGGGCCCAGGTGGTCGGTTCCGGCACGCCGCCCGGCCAGCCGATGGCGAAGCTCTGCGAGCCGCTTTGCGACAGGATAGTGAACACCGAGTCCTGCGCCGTCACGCCGTAGTCGGCGGGGTTGTAGCCGCCCGGCGTGGTGAACTTGGTGAAGTACTCTCCAACCGTCGTCAGGTCGCCGGCGACCGTGGCGTCGGGATTATCCATGTGGACGTCGACGAGCGGGTTCTCGACCTTCCAGATCGCGGCTTGGATCGCGGCTTCCTGCAGCCACATGTCGGCCTCGCCCGCCTTGCCCACGTTGTTCACGTAGAGCAGGTAGCCGGTGTCCACCAGGTCCGACATCGCCTTCACCTGGCCCGCCAGCAGGTTGTTGGGGGTGCCGTTGAAGTTCGTGGTGATCAGCGGCGGCGGTTCGCCCTTGGTGTCCAGGAAGGGCAGGCCTTGGCCGCCACCCACGCCGATGTTGTGGTAGATGTCGATGCAGAAGCCGAAGAGGTCGCTGACCGGCTGGTTGTTGAGGTTGTTGGTCGCGGAGAACCTCATGATGTTCGTCCAGGCGTCTTCGCCGCCGATGGTGGCGGTGTAGCCCTGATACATCTCGACATCGGTCACCGTGATCGGGGTCGCGGCCGAGGCGTGGCCGGCCATCCCCATCGTCATCACCGCCACGCTGGCCGCCGCGGCCAGAGCCTTGATACCCAAACGCATTGTCTCACTCCTGAACAGAACTTGGGCCCCCATGCCCATTCGCCTCAGCTTCTGCATCGGACATGCCGACGCACACGGAGGCGACTTCAATTTACAGCGTTAGCAGGCCGTTAAGCTTAAGCAACGGGACTCGCCTCTTAGGGGAGTCCTTGGCGACAAAAAGCGCATAGCCACGCAGGCTCCAGGCGATGTCTCGCCGGGAGGCAGGCCGTTCGAGGGCGTTTTGCGGCTCTAGGCGGCCAGTCGGCTCTGGCCCGCCGCGACGGCGAGGGTGGAGACGAAGCCATTGAAAAGCTTGGTCATCGCCGGCTTCTTGTAGGGATAGAGCTGGGCGGAATCCATGGCGTGGACGATCATCGCGACGTCGGTCTCGAAGACCAGCAGCCGGCCGTCCTGGGTTTCGGCGCAATCGATGCCGAAATAGTCGAGTCCGAGCGTCTGGTTCAGCGCTTCGAACGCGGCGCGATGTCGCAGGGCGAAGCCCGAGTCGAAGGTCTCCATGACCTCGGCTTCCTCGGCGCGATTGGCGGCCTGACCCATATCGGCATTCAGGTAGTGGACCATCCAGCGCTCGGAGACCGCCATGTGGCTGACGAAGGGCTGACCGCCGACGAACACCACGCGCAGCTTGCGGAACAGGCCGTCGGCGCCGCGGTAGTCGAAGAAGGCCGCCACGAAGAATTCCGCCTGTGCGTGTTCGGCCAGATAGGCCTGCAGTTCGGACTGCGAGGTGAGCTTCTGCAGGCCGTTGCCCGCGTGGGATCCTAGCGGCCGGACGATGACCGGGAATCTCAGGTCGGCGTGCAGGGCCGATAGGTCCAAGGCGCCGCTGGCGACACGTTCGAGGGCGGCGCGCTCGACGCGGCGTGTGGCCGGGCAGATCACCGTGGGATGGCCGGCGAAGGTGTCGGCGACACCGTCGCGGCTGAGCGCGGCGATAAGCTGCGGGCGGCTGTTGATCACCGGCCGGGGCCAGGCGGCGAAGGGCTCGGCGCCGAGCGCCGTTAGCGCTTTGGACCCGTCGTCGGACTGGCCGATCGCCAGGAAGGCCACGTCGTGGTCCGGAACCTGCGAAGGCGAGGGGAGCGCGCCATCCACGAAATAGACAGTCAGCTCGGCGTCGGAGCCTTCCAGCAGGAAGTCGATCGGCGTGTTGGCCATCAGGTCGCCGGCGGTCATGAAGGCCAGCACCCGCAGGCGTCCCGCGCCATGGCGGGTGCGGTAGCAGCGCTGGCCGGCAATCGCGGCGGCCTGCAGCTCCAGGCCCTTCTCTCGGCTGCCGGTCATCTGGACCAGGGTCGAGAGGTCGAGGAGCGCCCCATAGTCGGTTTCGTTGGCGCTGACGCGGGCGATCAGTCCATCCCAGACGTCCTTTAGGCCCGCGCCTTCGAAGACCAGGCGGCCCAGTGCGGCGATGCCCAGACTCGCGAGCGGCGCAGCCGTCGAAAATTCGGTCGGACCGGTGGCGGAGATGAGGGTCCTGAGATCGTAGGGCATTGGCGTCCTTGGCACAGCAACAGGCGAAACGTGTCGGCTGTGCAGGAGCCCGAGTCCGCCTCGGCGCCTTGAAGAGCCTTAGGGCAGGCGCTTCTGAGCCTGCCGCGCGAGCGTGAACCGGCGCTTAGCCTAGAAGAGCCCGCTAAGGTTGTTGGATGGTTAAGGACGATCAACTTCCTGCGCCCGCCGGCGGAAAACGTCAGGACCCTTCTGATGGGGGGTGAAAGCTATATTATATCAATCTTATGATTGGGAGCGGGCGGTGGGCCCCGATGGGCCCCGCGCGCAGGGTGAGCAGGACCACTCCAGGTAGTGTGTTATGCGAACCCGATCCTAGGCTGGGCCGGATGGCGCCTGAGCGGCCTGCGCAAGCACGAAGGCGGCACGCTCGGCGAGGGTCCCGGGAGGGACGGTCACCGGCTCATAGCCAAAGCGGGCCACGACCTCGAGGATACGGGGAAAGGTGGCTCGCGCCTCGGCCCAGTCCTGGCGCCGCTCGGCGTCGGTTTCGTAGATCTCGCGCCACGGCGGGAAGACGAAGACGCGGCGATTGTAGCGCCGGTCCCGCGCGGCGGCCTCCAGGTCCGGCGGAGCGGCCCATCTGGAATCGAAGCTGTCGAGGATGCTGCGGTCGAAGAACACCCGGCCGGTCGCCTCGGGCCCCATCGCCTCTACCAGGGCGTCGAACTTGCCGATATCGCGCCTGACGCAAAGCTCGCAATAGGCGGCGAAGTCGTCCCAGGGCACGGCGCGGCTTCCCGCGGCCGCCTGCTCGGCGATGACCGCGCGGTGGGTCTCCTCGACGACGGTCTCGCCCATGGCCTGCAGGTGGCGGATGAGCGCGGTCTTGCCGACCCCGGGGCCGCCTGTGAAGACGAAGAAGTTCGGTTTATGGATCAAAGGGTTCTCCAGACATGATCAGACGCGCCGCGAGGGCGGCAGGAAAGCAGTCCGGGGAGATGTGTCGGGCGAGCGCGAGGCTCTAACCCTGTTTGGCTAGCCTGGGGGGCAACCCTGGAAATCGCCGACCTTGATGGCCGTCAGGCTGGAGAGGTCTAGGCCCCTGGTCGCCGCCATCGAGTGCGCGGTGGCGCCGGTGTAGAGGTCGATCCGCTTGCCCTTGATCGCGCTGCCGGCGTCCGACGCGTACCAGTAGCCGTCGTGTGTCGAGCCGTCCGGCATCTTCAGGCCGACGGTTTCCTTGATGAACAGCACGCTGTGGCGCGGGATCAGGTTCTTGTCGACGGCGACGGTGCGCATGGCCACGACCTTGCAGCCCAGCGCATCCAGCGCGCCCACGCCCTTGGCGCCGGCGTGATAGAGCGTCGCCTTCAAATTCCAGCCCGGGCCCGAGGGCAGGGCGCCGGTGACCACCGACATGATCAGGTCACCCACGGGGTCCGCAGGCGCGGCCTGGGCCACGGAGCCGGTGAAGAGCAGAGGCAAGAGTGCCAGGGCGGCGAGGCGGCGTCGAATGACGGCATCCTCCTTCGTCGTTGAACTGGTGCGACGGGGGTTTTAGCCGGGGTGGCCAGGGCTGCCAACCCCGGAACGGGTGCGGCAAGGCGACCTGTCAGCATAGCTAACAGCGCCCTGGAGATCAGATCGCTTGCGCGCCACAGGGGAATTCCGCCATATCCGCGCCGATTCCGGAAGGGCGTTTGGGGGGAGGATTGCTCATGAAAATCTATGGGGATTCCATCTCCGGCAATTGCCTGAAGGTGAAGTGGGTCTGCGACTCGTTGGGCCTTGCCTACGACTGGATCGAGACCAGCGTGGTCGCCGCGCAGACGCGCACGCCGGAGTTTCTGGCGCTCAATCCGGCCGGCCAGGTGCCAATGGCGGTGCTCGACGACGGCCGCCTGCTGGCGCAGTCCAACGCCATCATCCTGCATCTGGCGGAAGGCTCGAACCTGATCCCCGGCGACGCCTACGCCCAGGCCAGGATGTTCGAGTGGATGTTCTGGGAGCAGTACAGCCACGAGCCCTATATCGCCGTGGCGCGGTTCCAGCTCGCCTACCTCGGCAAGACCCAGGCCGACCTCGACCCCAAGGTGATGCCGCGCGGCCACGCGGCGCTGCAGCGGATGGAGGACGGGCTGGCCGGCGGTGAGGCCTTCCTGGTGGGCGCGGCCGTGAGCCTGGCCGACGTGGCCCTGGTCGCCTACACGCGGGTCGCCCACGAGGGCGGTTTCGACCTCGCCGACTATCCGCGGGTGCAGGCCTGGGTCGGGCGCGTCGAACAGGCGCTGAATATCCGCGACTGAGGCCCTTGCCTTCGGTCAGACGAGGCGACACACCGGAGGTATGAAACGCCTCGCGCCCTTTGCCATCGCCGCTGCGCTTGCCACGGCCCTTGTCCCCAATTCGGTCTTCGCCTGGGGCGGCTCGGGGCACCGGATGATCGGGGTCGCGGCCATGAAGGCGCTGCCGGCCGAGTTGCCGGGCTTCCTGAAGGCTCCGCAGGCCATCGTTGACGTCGGCGAGTACAGCCGCGAGCCCGACCGCCTCAAGCGCGCCGGCAAAGCGTTCGACAGCGACCGCGACCAGGGCCACTTCTTCGACATGAACGACGACGGGAGCGCGCTGGGCGGCCCCAAGGTCGGCGCCCTGCCACCCACGCGCCAGGACTACGAAAAGGCCCTGCAGGCGGCGGGGACGGACAGCTGGAAGGCCGGCTACCTGCCGTACAGCATCCTCGAATACCAACAGCAGGTGATGCAGGACTTCGCCTACTGGAAGGCGCTGAAGTTCGCGGAGTCGAACCCCGCCTGGGCCGCGCACAAGGCGTTCTTCACCGCCGACCGCGTGCGGCGTGAACGGCTGATCCTGATCGACATCGGCTACCTGTCGCACTTCGTGGGCGACGGCAGCCAGCCGCTCCACGTCAGTGTCCACTTCAACGGCTGGGGCGACTATCCGAACCCGGCCGGCTACACCACCTCGCGCACCCTGCACGGCGACTTCGAAGGCGGCCTGGTGCGCCAGTCGGTCACCCAGGCCGATGTCGATAAGGCGATGGCGCCGCTGCGCGTTGTCGAGAGCGGCGTCGATATCCACGAGGTCGGCGCCTATCTCGCCGCTACCGGCGCTCAGGTGGTCCCGCTCTACGAGTTGGAGAAGGCCGGCGGCCTCAAAGCCGGGGACCCGCGCGGTGCGGCCTTCGCGACCCGGCAGATCGCCATCGGCGCCTCTGAGCTGCGCGACCTGATCGTCATGGCCTGGCGCGGCGCCGACAAGCAGTCTGTGGGCTACCGGCCGATCCCGCTGGCCGACATCCTGTCCGGCAAGACTGACCCCTACAACGCCTTCTACGCGATCGACTGATGCCCCGGCCGGGCGAGAGTGTCCCGCAGTTCGGCCAGCCCGCGGCGGGCCGCGCCTATCCCGACCGGCCAGCCGCCTTCGCCATCGTCGAGCGGGACGGCAAGATCGCCGTGGCGCGCGTAACCTTTGAAACGGGCGGCGGACGGCTGGACCTGCCGGGCGGCGGCCTCGATCCCGGCGAGACGGCGGCGCAAGCCGCGGTGCGCGAATGCGGCGAAGAGGTGGGCCTGAAGGTCGCCATCGAGGCTGAAATCGCCTGCGCCGACCATTACTTCACGAACGAGGACGACAGCCGGGTCAACACCCGCGGCGTCTTCTTCGCGGCGCACGTCGAGGCCGAGGCGCCCGCGCTGAAGATCGAGGCCGACCACGCGCTCGAATGGGTGGCGCCGCAGGACGCTCTGCTCGCGCTCGACCGTGAATCCCACGCCTGGGCCGTGGCGGCGTGGTTGCGTTTGCGTAGGCCCGCCTGAACCGCTAGTCGGGGCCGGAAATCCTGGAGGCCGTTCACGTGCCTGAGTCTTCCGCCCAGCTCATCGACGGCAAGGTCTACGCTGAGCGCCTGCGCGCCAGGGTCGCTGAGGAAGTCGCGGCCCTGAAGGCCAGCCATGGCATCCAGCCGGGCCTGGCCGTGGTGCTGGTCGGCGACGACCCGGCCAGCCAGATCTACGTCCGCTCCAAGGGCGAGCAGTCGCTGGCCGCCGGCATGCACTCGGTCACCCACCGCCTGCCGGAAGATACCACCCAGGCCGAACTCGAACGCCTGGTCGCCGAACTGAACGTCGACCCGCTGATCCACGGTATCCTAGTGCAGCTGCCGCTGCCCAAGCACCTGGACGAAAAACCGATCCTGGCGCTGCTGAACCCCGACAAGGACGTCGACGGCCTGACCGTAGCCAACGCCGGGCGCCTCGCGCAGAGCCTGCCGGCGCTCGTGCCCTGCACGCCCATGGGCTGCATGATCCTGCTGCGCGACGTGCTGGGCGACCTGACCGGCAAGCGCGCGGTTGTGGTCGGCCGTTCGGTCCTGGTCGGCCGGCCGATCGCGCAATTGCTGCTGCAGGCCGATTGCACGGTCACCATCGCCCATTCGCGCACGGCCGACCTGCCGGCCGTCTGCCGCGAGGCCGATATCCTCGTGGCCGCCGTGGGCCGCCCGCGGATGATCAAGGGCGACTGGATCAAGCCCGGCGCCGCGGTGATCGACGTCGGCATCAACCGCGTCCCCTTCGACGATCCGATCAAGGCCGCCGAAGGCCGCACCAAGGTGGTCGGCGACGTCGACTTCAAACAGGCCAGTCAGGTCGCCGGATGGCTGACCCCTGCGCCCGGCGGCGTCGGCCCGATGACCGTGGCGGTGCTGCTGCAGAACACGGTGACCGCCGCGAAGATGCAGGCAGGACTGATCTAGGTCGTGCTCTTCTCTGTCCAACCGACGATCTTGCCGACCACGTCGCCGACGGCGGTGTTGTAGGCGCTGACGATCGCGCCGACCCGGTTGTCGGAGGCCGGAACCCGCGCCTCGAACTCCTGCTCGCCAACGCCGCTTTGGTCAGCGCGCGTGAGGGCGGCGTGGACGCGGACGACGACGGTCGGCGCGGCCTTCTCGCCATGCTCATAGCGGGTCTCGAACGTCCGCACATCGACCCGCAGCGCATAGGCCGAGCGGCCCTGCTGCCCGCGCGCGATCAGCCGCACGGGGCTCGCATCGAAGGCGCGCGCCACGGCCTGGTCGAACAGGATGTCGGCGGGCGCCACCCAGCGGCTGTCGGCGATGTAAGCCGCGTGGCCACCGGTCATGGTCAGCATGCGGTCGTCGGAGGCTTCCTCCTGGAACGTGCCGTTGGTCAGGAACACCGCCACGGCGCTCGCCGGCCGCGCAGGCTCGGAGGCCGCCGCGGCGCCGGCGCCGAAGCGATAGAGCTGCGCTGGCTTGGTCTTGGGGAGGAGCGAGATGCAGCCGCTGAGCGCGGCGGCGCAGACCGCGATCACGGTCAGGCGGAGGAGGTTGGGGCGGATCATGGCTTCACCTTCACTTCTTCCGCGGAGCCCTTGCCCAGCGCTCCGGTGGGACTGCGCTGGATCTCGTTGACCAGGCGCTGCAGGGACTCGGCGGCCTTCTGCAGCTCGACGATCGCCGAGGTGATCTGCGGCAGGCCGGTATTGGCGAAGTCGGCGGTCGGACCCTGCAGCTTGTCGATCATGCCACGCAGGTCGTGGGCCGCGCCCTTGGCCTCGTCGGCGGCGTCGGCGATGCTCTTAAGGCTGCGCTTGCCGTCGCCGTCCACCAGCCCCTGCGTCGACTTCAGGATGCCGTCGGCGTGCTGGGTGGCGGTATCCAGATCCTGGATCAGCTTCTGAGCGTCGCCGATGATCTCCTTGCGCTCGCGGAGTTCCGCGGTCACCGCCTGGGCGTCGGACAGCGTCGCCGAGAAGGTCTGGATGTTCTTGTCGGAGAGCACGCGGTTCACGCGGTCCAGCGCCTCGATGGTCCGGCTCAGCACCGTGCCGCCGCCTTCCAGCAGGTCGGACAGCGCGCTGTGCTGGCTCTTCAGGATCGGGATGCACTGGCTGATGCCGTTCGATTGGCACTTGGCCTTCTCGACCACCTTCAACAGCGGCTTGGACGGCGTCCCGGCGGTGATCTGGATGTAGTTGACGCCCGTGATGCCCTGCGGCTCCAGGGTCGCGAAGCTGTCGATGCGGATCGGCACGTCGGAGGTGACCCGGGCGCGGGCGATGACCCGGCTGGGATTGGTGCGGTCCAGCGCGATCTTGGTGACCTCGCCCACCTTGATGCCGTTGAAGTGGACCTCGCCGCCCTGGTTCAGGCCGCGCACCGGCCCGTCGAAGACGATGTCGTAGAGGTCGTACTCCTGGGAGAACGAGATCCGGGCGAGCCAGACGACGAAGACCACCAGGCCGATGAACAGGATCAGCGAGGAGAGGCCCACCAGGGCGTAGTTGGCGTTCTTTTCCATCAGGCTTCCGTCTTCACCTTAGCCGCGGCTCGGCCGCGGGGGCCCAGGAAATACTCCTGGATCCAGGGATGTTTGTTGTGTTCGAGCTCGCGCACCGGGGCGGTGGCGACCACCTTCTTGTCGGCGATCACGGCGACGCGGTCAGTGATCTCGTAGAGTGTGTCGAGGTCGTGGGTGATCATGAACACCGTCAGGTCGAGGCTGTCGGAGAGGTCCTTGATCAGCTCATCGAAGGCCGCGGCGCTGATCGGGTCGAGGCCCGCCGTCGGCTCGTCGAGGAACAGCAGCTCGGGATCGAGCGCCAGCGCCCGGGCCAGGCCCGCCCGCTTGCGCATGCCGCCCGACAGCTCCGCCGGCTTCAGATCGCCGGCGTTGGGCGGCAGGCCCACCAGCGCGATCTTCAGGTCGGAAAGCTCGTAGATTTCTTTGCGCGCCAGGCTGGTGTGCTCGAACATCGGCGCGGCCACGTTCTCGCGCACCGTCAGGTTGGAGAACAGCGCACCCTGCTGGAACAGCACGCCCCAGCGCCGTTCTATCGCCGTCCAGCGACGGCGCGAGGCGTGTTCGATATCCTGGCCGAAGACCCGCACCGTGCCGGCCTGCGGGCGGCGCAGGCCGATGATGGTGTTGAGCAGCACCGACTTGCCGGCGCCGGAGCCGCCGACCACGCCCAGCACCTCGCCGCGCTGAGCGGTGATGTCGAGGCCATCGTGGACGATGTTGTCGCCGAACCGCGAGACCAGGGCGCGCACCTCCACCGCTGGGCCCTCGGTGTCGAGCAGCTGGTCGTCGGTGAGGTCTTTCTCATTGACCTCTTCTGGCGGGATGTGCGCGCTCTCGGTCATATGTTCAGCTTCATGAACAGCACCGCGAAGACCGCGTCGATCATGATGATCGCGAAGATGGCGTGGACCACCGCGGCGGTCACGCGCCGGCCTAGCGATTCCACATCGCCGCCGACCTCCAGGCCCTGACGGCAGCCGATGCCGGCGATCACCGCGGCCATCACCGGCGCCTTGGACATGCCGACCACGAAATGGATCGCGCCGACGTTGTCGACGATCCGCTGCAGGAAGAAGGTCGGGCCCAGGTCCAGCACCACCCAGACCACCACCAGGCCGCCCAGCAGGCCCGCCAGGGTGGCTACGAAGGTCAGCAGTGGGATGGTCAGCAGCAGCGCCAGGAAGCGCGGCAGGACCAGGGCCTCAAACGGGTCGACCCCCATCACCTGCATCGCGTCGACCTCCTGGTTCATCTTCATCGAGCCCAGTTCGGCGGCGAAGCTGGAGGCGGAGCGGCCGGCCAGCAGGATGGCGGTGATGATGATGTTGAACTCGCGCAGCACCGCGATGCCGATCAGCTCGACGGCGAACACCTGGGCCCCGAACTGGCTCAGCATGTTGGCGCCCAGCAGGCCCACCACCGCGCCGATGAAGAACGAGGTCACCGCGACGATCGGGATGGCGTCCAGGCCCGCGCGCTCGGCCAGCGAGAAGATCGCCGCCCAGCGGATGCGCTTGGGGTTGGTGAACAGATAGCCCGTGGACCGCGCGACCACGACCAGCAGGTGGCCAAGGAAGGCCAGCGTGTCGACCCACTCGTAGCCGACGTACATCACCCCCTTGCCGATCCGCACGGTCATCTCGTGGAAGCCGCGCGGGGGCGTGGTGCTGACCGGTTCGACGTGAACCGCCGCGCCGACCAGCTCCAGCAGCCGCGCGCTTTCGGGGCGTGACTGAACGCTCTTCAGGTCGAAATCGTGGGGCAGGGCGCGGATCAGGGCATAGGCGCCGGCGGTGTCGAGGCGGCGGATTTTGCGGATATCGACGCCGACGGCGCCGCGTGACGTCACCGCCTGGGCGAGCCTGGCCGGCGCGTCGCCAAGGCTGTTGGCCGTCCAGTCGCCAGTCAGGGCGACCGTCGGGCGCTCGCCGGCGCTCCTGACGCTGAATTCGGCCGTCGTCTCCAAGGTCCGGCAGGCTCCGTTTGCGAGCGTCTTTTAATCTCAGGGCGGCGACTTTCGAGTCGCGCTCCAAAGGGAGATGTGACCCTAACAGAGACGGCGCAACCGCCCGAACGTCTTACGGCGCCGGTTGTTCCGCTTTGGCCAGCTTCCGGCCGTTCCTGAGCCTGGAGGCCTTCCCATGGTCAAGCTGAGCCCATTTTTGGTCAAGTCCTCCGCCGACAGTGCCGCCCGGTCGCCCACCGGATCACCAGGGCGGGCCGAAGACCGCAGTGTCCAGGGGTGGAGAGTATCGTTGTCCCGCCAATTTGAACTCGCCGGCAAGTCCGGCGCCCGTTACCGCTACGTCTCCTTCGAGGAGGATCGCTTCCTGCCGCCGGCGGGAGCCAACTACGTCATCGCCCGCCTGACCAAGGAGGGCGCGACCGTCGTCTATGCCGGCGAGACCGACAACCTCGCTGCCCAGAGCTGGCGCAAGACGCTGGAAAAGGCGCGCGAGACCTATCGCGACGCCGCGATCCTCACCCGGCTCAACGTCACCCGCGCGGTGCGCGAGGCCGAGCGGGTCGACCTGATCGCCGAACACCAGCCGCCGATGAACGCCTAGCGGCGTCGGTCAGGCCTGCCAGATCAGGCCTGGACGTCCACCTGGGCGGCGACCGACAGACTGACGTCGACCTCGGTGTCCTGCTCGATGGTCACCTGAAGCTCGCTGGGTGGGTTGGCGTTGGCCGAACCCTTGGCGGTGGTCGAGGCCTCCGCCGATTGCGCGGTCTTGGGCGCCTTGCCTTCCGACTCGGCCTTCAGCTCGGCGATCCACTCGCGCTGGTGCTCGGCCACGGCTTCCAGGGTCGAAAGCGCCCGGTCGGTGTTCGGATCCAGCGCCGCGCCTGGCTTTTCGCCCTCGCCGCTCGCCTGGCTGATAGTGATCTTCGTCGTCTGGCTGATCGACAGCGTCAGCCCGGCCTCGGCGCTGAGGGTGATCTGGTAGGCGGGGCTCTCGGCGTTATCCGCCGCGTCGTCGTTGGAGGCCGTCGCCGAAGCGTCCTCGCTCGCCGGCGTGGCGCTGGCCAGCCCGGAAGAGAACCCCGGCGAGGTGGTGATCGACGACAGCATGGCAAGCCCTCCCAGATGGGCGTGAGACTGCCGCGCACTGAATAAAACAGGGTTACCGCCCGCAAACCTTTCGGACCCTGCGCTATGGTGCAGCTCGAACCGCCAAGGTGCGGTCAGGGGACGCCGATGACGCTGAGCTACGACCTCTACTGGTCCTTCCGTTCGCCCTATTCCTACATGGTGATGGGTCGGCTGGTGGCGCTGGAGCGCGACTACGACGTCGCCTGCAATGTGCGCCCGGTCTATCCGCTGGCGGTGCGCACGCCGGAGTTCTTCAAGCAGCAGGACCCCCTGTGGCTCAGCTACTTCATGACCGACGTGTTCCGCGAGGCGGCGTTCCTGGGCCTGCCGTTCCGCTGGCCCCGGCCCGATCCCGTGCAGCGCTCGCCTGACGAGGGCTACCGGATGAAACAGCCCTGGATCCACCGCCTGACCCACCTGGGCGTGGCGGCGGTGCAGCGCGGGCGGGGCCTGGCCTTTCTCGACGAGGTCAGCCGCACGATCTGGGGCGGGGCGACCGACAACTGGCACGAGGGCGACCACCTGGCGCAGGCCGCCGCGCGGGCGGGGCTCGACTTCGCCGAGCTGGCCGCCGCGGTCGACGCGGACCCTTCGCCCTTCGCCGCGGTGGTTGAGGCCAACCAGGTCGCCCAGCGCGCCGCCGGCCACTGGGGCGTGCCGATGATGACCTTCAACGGCGAGGCCTTCTTCGGCCAGGATCGCCTCGACCAGCTCAAGTGGCGGATGGAGCAGGCGGGCCTTGCTCGCCGCTAGACCTCAGTAGGTCAGGCTCGGATACCAGCTCGCGTCGCGGCCCTGTGGGGTCATGTCCAGGAAGTTCCAGAGCGGCGCCAGCTCCGGCGCGCCGCGCGGGTCCTGGCCGGGGTCGCTCTCGGTCATCTCGCCGGACCAGAAGTGGCGGATCGTGCCGTCACGCCGGGTGAAGACGTTGATCGCCGGCTCGTCCGAACCCTCGGGCGTGAGGCCGAAGTAATCCTTCGAATAGGCGTCGTTGAGGTCCTGGTAGACCTTCAGACCCTGCCAGCCGCGCTCCTGCTTGAACGCGACCAGCCGCTCGAGCGGCGCACGGGCGATGACGCCGAGCGCAATCTTCTGCTCCAGATCGGCCGCATTGGCGGCGAGCGGGCCCAGCAAATTCGTGCACATCGGGCAGGGCCGCTCCCGCTGCGGTCCGAACATGAAGCTGTAGAGGATCAGGGTGTCCTTATCGCCGAACAGGCCCGCGAAGTCGCTCGCGCCAGCCTCGCCCATGAACCGGTAGTCGCCTTTCACCTCGCCGCCGGGCGGCAGGGCTCGGCGCATCGCGGCGACCCGCTCCAGATGCCGGCGCAGGTCGAATTCCGCCTGCAGCAGCACCGTGCGCGCCGCGCGGTATTCGGCGCTCTCATTGGGGAAGCGCACGGGGCTCCTGGCCGCGAGCTCGGCGGCAGGCGTCAGGGGTTCGGTCTTGGCGTCCATGGTCGTGCCTCCTCGGCTACCTGGGAATAACCCGAGGACGCGCGAGGGGGTCCATTCCCGACAGAGCCACGACCGGCCTTGAGCGCCTATTGTTCGACGTCGGTTTCCGCCAGGCGCTTGGCCGCGCCGTGCGTCATGCCGGCCGCCGCCAGTTCCTTCAGATCGAGGCCGCCATCGTGGTTCAGATCGAGTTCGGCGAACCGGCTCCGAAGCGCCGCGTAGGGCCCCTTCAACTCGGAAGGCTGCAGCTTGCCGTCGGCGTTTTCGTCCAGGAAGCCGATGATCCGCGACTCCATCAGCTTGGCCTGCAGGTCGTTGCGGACGTGGTGGCTGGTCTCGTCGACCCAGCGGTAGTTGACCCGGAAGTACATCATCTCGTTCCAGGTCTGCTCGCCCCAGGTGACGTTGAGCTTCGGGTCCGGATTGGCCGGGTTGTGCACGGAGTTGTCGTAGATCCACTTCACCCGCAGCTTGGTGCCCTTCTTGACCAGCAGCGGCTCGGCCAGATCGTAGTCGAGCTGCCAGTTGAAGTCGTACTTCGGCACGCTCAGCAGCGGCGTCTCCTTGCCGTCCGGGGTGATCTGCGTCAGCTCCACCGCATAGCCGCGGTAGTGGGCGTGCGGGTGCACGCTGTAGAGCAGGGCGTCGGCCGGGAATTCGAGGTAGGCGACTTCCTTGTGGCGCGCCTCGCCCGCCGGGATGGCCATGATCGGGTTCGAGATCACGGCTGCGCGCCGGATGATCTCCGGCGGGGTCTTCAGGAGGTAGTAGCCGATCTTGGTCACATCGGTCATCGGCCGGCCGTTGGTGGTGTAGTGCATCGAGAAGGAGAGCTTCCCGCCCGCCGGCACCGGCGCGCCCGTACCCTCGTTATAGACCTGGATGCCGGCGCCCGGGACGTAGGAGCCCACCGAGCTCCCCGGAATGTCGGCCGGCGGCAGCGAGCGGTCCGGCGAATAGCCCGAGGTGATGTGGTGCAGCACCGGGCGCGCGCCCGGCTGGAACGCCACCGCGCGCAGCCAGGCGTCGCCCTTGAACGGGTTGTCGACCACCATGTGCTGGTACTCGATGACCCCGCTGGCCGGCACGTTAAAGGACGGCAGCTGGACGATCACGTCCGGCTTGCCCAGTTGCGTCGGCCACTCCGGCGCCTCGCCGGCGTGGGTCTTGAGGATGTCTTCGCCCTGGCCGCGTGGCGCGCCGGCCTCGATCCAGTGGATCAGGGTCTTGGCCTCGTCCGGCGTCAGCGAGGTGTCGTTGGACCATTTGCCGACGTGCGGGTCGGCGAAGAACGGCGGCATGCGCTTGGTCATCACCGTCTCGCGCATCATCGGCGCGAAGCCCTTGACCACCTCATAGCTGTTCATCTGGAACGGGCCGATGCCGCCCTTCTGGTGGCAGGTCACGCACTTCTTCTGCAGGATCGGCGCGACGGTCTCCGAGTAGGAGATCTTCTCGAAGTCGGCGGCGTGGGCACGGCCCGGGAAGGCGATCGTCTGACCGACCTTGTCGGCCACGCGCGGGTTGGCCACCGGCTGGCGGGCGAGCACCGCATCGATCGCTGACGCGGCGTAGGCCTTGGCGGCGGGCGCGCGGGTGTCCGGCGCCGCCTTGCTGAAGCGGTCGTCCAGCGGGCCGCGGTAGGCGACCTGGAAGTTGGCTTTCGGGTCGAGCACGAAGACCTCGCCCTCGCGCTGGATATTCATCTGCTCGCCGACCAGCTGCAGGTCATCCACCAGGATCGGAACCTCGAGCTTCTTCGCCGCCACCTCGGCCGCGGCCTGGTCGCGCGTGTCGGCCGAGTCGATCATGTAAAAGAGGACGCCCTTGTCCTTGTAGGCCGCCTGCAGCTTGGCCAGTTCGCCGGCGGCCGCGATCGACAGCGGCGAGCCCACCTTGTGCGACATCAAGACGATGGCCGGTGCGTACTGGTAGTAGGACAGCCGGTGCCCGATACGCGTCGTGTCGGTGAGCTGGAAGTCGCCCACATGGTCCGGCGTCATCGACGACGCGCCGCCATTAGGCGCGGCGCTCCCCGAAGCGCTCCCGACGGTGGCGATAACAACGGCGGAAACCGCCACGGCGCCCAGAACAGCTCTCATCCCAGCTCTCCCCAGAACGGTGTGTTTTGCTGACAATAACACTGTTTTGCAGTCAGGCGCGCCCACAAATCTGGGCGATGAGTCGGCCGGCCCTCCTACGCCAAGGCTTCGGAGGGCATCCTGCTTCGCCAACGATGTGGAGGAGTTGTCCTGCGAAGCCCGTAAGGGCGAAGCAGGATGGTGGATGCTGCAGGGATTGAACCTGCGACCCCCTCGGTGTGAACGAGGTGCTCTCCCGCTGAGCTAAGCATCCTTATCGCGAGGAGGTGGGCGTATAGCGCCTGACCTCAGGTCCCGCAAGCGGTGAGCAGTCGCAGGCAAGCCTCCGGCAATTGGTCGTAGCGGTCGATCAGGATGTCGGGGTTCAGCTCCGCCGCCGGGACCTCGGTGTAGCCGAAGCTGACCAGGATCAGCGGGACCTTGGCCGCCCGCGCGGCGCCGGCGTCGGTGGCGGCGTCGCCGACCATGATGGCGCGGTCCATAGCCCCGCCGGCCGCGACGATGGCGGTCTGCAGATGGCGCGGATCGGGCTTGATGGCGGACGTGGCGTCGGAGCCGATCACCGCCTCGAACAACCGGGTCATGTCGAGCGCGTCGAGCAGGGCCTTGGAGAGGCCGGTCAGCTTGTTGGTGCAGACCACGAGCTTCGCGCCCTCGGCCTTCAGCGCCTCCAAAGCTTCGACACAGCCCGGGAACGGCCGGCTCTCGTCGGCGATGTGGCCGGTGTAGTGGTCGATGAACCGCTCGAACAGCGGCTGTACCTGCGCCGGCGCCAGCGGCGCGTTCGCTGCCTGGAAGCCGCGCTCGATCATCCAGCGGGCGCCGCGGCCGATAAACGGGCGCGCCTCGGCGAGGGGCAGGGGTGCGAGCCCCTCCTGCGCCAGCAGCCAGTTCAGCGTGCCGATCAGGTCCTGCGCCGTGTCGACCAGGGTCCCATCCAGGTCGAAGGCGATGGCGGCGCCCGCAAGCGCCTCCACCCGGTTAGCCTCAGCCGCCATTCAAGACCGCGGTCGCCTTGTCGAGCTCGGCGGAATAGGCGTCGAGCGCCTGGGCCGTGATCCCGATGTACTTCGCTGCATCGTCGAAGCGGCGCTCCTCGATGGCCTCGCGCACGCCGGGCAGGGTCTTGGCGCCATAGCCGGTGAAGCGGCCGGGCGCATAGACCATGTTCATGTACCAAGCCCGTCCGGGCAGGCCTTCGGGGCGCAGCATGGCCTGGTCGAGCGGACGCACAACGTTGTCCAGCTTGACCTTCTGGGGCTTGGAGAGCCCCGCGCCCTTGGACGCCAGCGCCCCGTCGAACGCCGCGGAGCTGGCCTTCAGCTTCGCCACGGCGGCTTCCAGCGGCTTGAAGTCATAGGACGGCGACTGGGCCAGCGGCGCAGGGGCGACATTGGGCTTGGTCGGGTCGCCCGCCAGCTTGAAGGCGCCGCTCGAAAGCAGCCGCGCCTGGGTCTTGGCCGTGTCGCGCGTGGTGTCGGCGAGCTTCTTCACCTCGTCCAGATAGGTCGACACGGTGTCGGCGAAGTCGGCGTAGCGCTGCACCGGCAGATCGGCGTCGGCCAGGCGCATCACCGCGCGGCCCACGGTCTTGGCCAGCAGGGCGTCGTAGGTGAAGCCCGGGTCCACGAAGGTCGAGTGATGCTGATAGTCGTCATAGAGCGAGTGGTAGACGCCGCCCGAGTCGCCTTCGCCGCCATAGCCGAAGTCGATGGACGGCAGGCCCAGGTGCTGCAGGAAGGTCGAGTAGTCCGACCCCGAGCCGAGCGCGCCGATCGGCAGATCCTTGGAGGGATCGTTGGCCGCGGCCTTGGTCTGCGGATTGTTCTCGCCGCCACGGCCCGCGCCGCCGCCCTCGGCCATGCCGACCGCCAAGCGGGCGCGGGCGCGGTCGCGCACCGAAACCCCGGTCTCAGGATCCTTCACGTCGGCGCTGACTTCGTTGACGAAGTGCTGGAAGGCGTGGCTGCCCTCGGCGCGGAAGTAGCCGCGGCCGTTGCCGTCGGAGTTGATGTAGACGACGCCCTTGGCCTTCAGCTCGTCGGCGTGGGTCTCGGCCCATTCGGTGGAGCCCAACAGGCTCGGCTCCTCGCCGTCCCAGCTGGCGTAGACGATGGTGCGCTTGGGCTTCCAGCCGGCCTTGACCATGGCGCCCATGGACTTGGCCTCGGCCAGTTCGGCGACCATGCCCGACAGCGGGTCGGACGCGCCCATCACCCAGCCGTCATGGTGGTTGCCGCGCACGATCCAATCGTCGGGGGCTTCCGAGCCCTTCAAGGTGGCGATCACGTCGTAAAGGGGCTTCATCGACCAGTCCGACTTGACCATCAGGTGGACCTTGGCCCCGTCGCCGCCGCCCACGCGGTAGGTGATCGGCAGCGAACCGCGGAACCCGGCCGGCGCCAGCGGGCCCTCCAGCGCCGACAACAGCACCTGGGCGTCGCCATAGCCGATCGGCAGGCAGGGGATCTTCAGGATGGTGACGGCGTCCTTGCGGTCCAGCCGCTTGGCGGTCTTGGTGGCGCCGACGCCCGGCGTCAGCACGTCGCCCGGATAGATCGGCATGTCGGCCACCGAGCCGCGCTGGAAGCCCTGCGGCGGCCGCGCCGGGCCCTTGGGATAGACCTCCTCGGTGGAATAGCCGTCATCCTTCGGGTCGGAATAGATGATCGCGCCGGCCGCCCCATGCATCTGGGCCAACAGGGGCTTGAGGCCCCGCCAGCCGCCGCCGTAGCGGGTGATGACGATCTTGCCCTTCACCGAAATGCCCATCTTCTCCAGGGCCAGATAGTCCTCGGGCATGCCGTAGTTGGCGTAGACCAGGGGCGCGGTCACATCGCCGTCGCCCTGGAAGGCGACATAGGCGGGCAGAGCGTCCTTGGTGAAGGTCGGCTCGTCGCCCGGGATCGGCTTTTCGGTCAGGGTCGCCTTGAACGGCGCGCCGCCGCCCGCCACCAGCTCCAGCGCCTCGCTGATCGGGGTCGGGTAGAGGACGTCGTAGGTCTCGATCTTGGTGTCCCAGCCCCAGGCTTTGAACTGGGCGGCCATCCATTCGGCGTTGGCCTTGTCGTGCGGCGAGCCCACGTGGTTCGGCTGCGAGGCCAGGTCCTTCAGCCAGCGGCCCATCTCGGCCGGATCGATGGCCGAATCGAACTTCGCCTCCATCGCCGCGCGGTCCATCGCGGGCGGCGGCGCGGCCCAGGCGGTGGTCACGGCGCTCACAGCGCAAGCGGACAGAAGGGCGACAACGCCGGTACGTGATTTCATAAGGATTCCCCAGACAAGGCGGGCGGACGCTAGCCCCTTCTCGCCCCGGGCGACAAGGCTTGGTAAGCCTGCGCCATGCGATTGATGACTCGGGCCGGAGGCCTGCCACGATGACCGCCCGCGCCGCCGTAATTTTAGCCGCCGGCCAGGGCACGCGGATGAAGTCCGCCCTCCCAAAGGTGCTGCACAAGGTGGGCGGCCGCGCCCTGCTGGACCGGGTCATCGACACGGTCAAGGCGACCGGCTGCCAGAAGATCGTGGTCGTGGTCGGCGCGGGCCCTTCGGCGGTGCGCGACCTGGTGGTCCGCCGCCTGGGCGAAGGCGCCGTCGCCGTGCAGGACCCGCCGCAAGGGACCGGCCACGCGGTGATGGCCGCGCGCGAAGCTCTCGCCGGCTTCGAGGGCGACGTGCTGGTGACCAACGGCGATTGCCCGCTGCTGACGCCGCCGGACCTGGAGCCGCTGTTCGCCATGCGCGCCGACGGCGTCGATCTGGCGCTGCTGGGCTTCGAGCCGGTCGACGGCCTGCTCTACGGGCGGATGGCCGCCGGCCCCGATGGCCGCATCACCCGCATCGTCGAGCCCAAGGACGCGAGCCCGGCCGAACTGGCCATCAAGGCCTGCTATGCCGGAATGCTCTGCGCCGACAAGGCACGCCTGTTCGGCTGGCTCGACCGGACCGATAACAAGAACGCCAAGGGCGAATATTACCTGACCCAGGTGGTCGCGCTGGCGGACGCCGATAAGGCGATGGCCAAGGCCGCAATCGTGCCGGAAAGCTCGGTCATGGGCTGCGACACGCCCATGCAGCTTTCCCAGGCCGAACGCATCTTCCAGGACCGCCGCCGCGCCCAGGCGCTGGCCGACGGTGTCGCCATGCTCGCGCCGGAGACCGTGCACTTCTCCTTCGATACCGAAATCGCCGCCGGGGTCACCGTCGAGCAGTTCGTGGTCTTCGCGCCGGGCGTACGCGTCGAGACCGGCGCGGTGATCCGCGCCTTTAGCCATCTGGAGGGCGCGGTCGTCCGTTCCGGCGCGCTGATCGGCCCCTACGCCCGCTTGCGGCCCGGCGCCGACATCGGCGAGGACGCCCACATCGGCAACTTCGTCGAGGTAAAGAAGGTCGCGGTCGGCAAGGGCGCCAAGGCCAATCACCTGAGCTACCTGGGCGACGGCACGGTGGGCCCGGGCGCGAACATCGGCGCCGGGACCATCTTCTGCAACTACGACGGCTTCGACAAATGGGAGACCCATGTGGGCGCGGGCGCCTTCATCGGCTCCAATACCGCGCTGGTGGCGCCGGTCACCGTCGGCGCCGGCGGCTTCACCGGCTCGGGCTCGGTGATCACCAAGGATGTCGCCCCCGACGCGCTGGCGCTCGAACGCAGCAAGCAACTTGAGAGCCCCGGCTGGGCGGCGCGGTTCCGCGAGCGCAAGCTCGCCGAGCGGGCGGCCAAGAAGGCCAAATGAGTTCAGCGGACGATCAGAAACGCGCGGCGGGCGAGGCGGCGGCCCAGCTCGTCGAGGACGGCATGGTCGTCGGCCTTGGCACCGGCTCGACTGCGGCCTGGTTCGTGAAGGCGCTGGCCGCGCGGGGCCTCAAGCTGACCTGCGTCGCGACCTCCCAGGCGACTGCCGACCTGGCGCTAAGCCTCGGCCTGACCATCGCTGAGCTCGGCGAGACCAGGACCATCGACCTCACCGTCGACGGCGCCGACGAGATCGGGCCCGGCCTCTCGCTGATCAAGGGCGGCGGCGCGGCCCTGCTGCGCGAGAAGCTGGTCTGGGAGGCATCCCGCCGCTCCGTCGTCATCGCCGACGCCGCCAAGGTCGTGCCGATACTAGGGAAATTCGCCCTGCCGATCGAGGTGGTGGCCTTCGGGCACAAGACCATCCAGGCGCGGATCTGCGACGTGCTCAGCGAATTCGACATCGGCATCGCGCCGCGTCTACGCATGAAAGACGGCGCACCCGTGCGAACCGACGGTGGAAACCTCATCTATGACGCTGCCTGCGGGCGGATCGAGGAGCCGGCGGCGTTGGCGGCGGCGTTGAAGAGCCTGACCGGCGTCGTCGAACACGGCCTGTTCCTCGACCTGGCCGACCAGGCACTGATTGGCGGCGATGCGGGCGTAACCGTCCTCGAACCGTAGAGAACTAGGGTTTTAGAACCCAGACGAGATGAAGGAGGCCGCGAGTGGCCAAGTACGACTACGACCTGTTTGTGATCGGCGCGGGCTCGGGCGGGGTGCGCGCGGCGCGCCTTGCGGCGATGTCCGGCGCCAAGGTGGCTGTCGCCGAGGAGGACCGCGTCGGCGGCACCTGCGTGATCCGCGGCTGCGTACCCAAGAAGTTCATGGTCTACGCTGCGGAATTCGCTCACCATTTCAAGACCGCGAAGGGCTACGGCTGGACCATCGACGGCGCGACGTTCGACTGGCCGACCTTCCTGGCCGAGAAGGATAAGGAGATCGCCCGGCTCTCCGGCATCTATGTCCGCAACCTGCAGAACGCCGGCGCCGAACTGGCGCACGGCAAGGCCCGGCTGGTCGACGCTCACACCGTCGAGATCGACAAGGTGGGCCGGCGCACCGCCGACAAGATCCTGATCTCCACCGGCGGCCAGGCCTGGCAGCCGACCGAGATCCCCGGCGCCGAACTGGGCATCACCTCCAAGGAGGCTTTCCACCTCACCGAACTGCCCAAGCGGATCGTCATCGCCGGCGGCGGCTATATCGCCGTTGAGTTCGCCGGCATCTTCAATGGCCTGGGCGTCGACACAACGCTCGTCTACCGCGGCCCCAACATCCTGCGCGGCTTCGACGACGACGTGCGAAGCCACGTGACCGAAGAGATCGAGAAGCGGGGCGTTAAGGTGGTGCTGGGCGCCCAGCATGCCTCGATCGAAAAGACCTCCACCGGCCTGCTGCACAAGTTCACCGATGGCCATGAGACCGAGAGCGATGTGCTGATGTGGGCCGTCGGCCGCAGGCCCTATGTCCAGGGCCTGGGCCTGGAGACCGCGGGCGTCGAGTTGAACGAGGCCGGCGCCATCAAGGTCGACGACTATTCGCGCACCACGGCCACGAACATCTGGGCGGTGGGCGACGTCACTGACCGGATCAACCTGACGCCCGTGGCGATCCGCGAGGCCGCGGCCTTCGCCGAGACGGAGTTCTACGATCGGCCGACCCGCTTCGATCACGACATGGTGGCCTCGGCGGTGTTTTCGCAGCCGCCGATCGGCTCGGTGGGTCTGTCGGAGGCCGACGCCCGCCACCAATTCGGCAAGCTCGACATCTACCTGTCGCGCCAGCGCCCGATGAAATACACCTTCAGCGGTTCGGAGGAGCGGGCGCTGTTGAAGCTGGTGGTGGATAGCGCCACCGAGCGGGTGCTGGGCTGCCACGTGGTGGGGCCGGACGCGCCGGAGATCATCCAGATGGCCGCCATCGCGATCAAGATGGGCGTCACCAAGACCCAGTGGGACTCCACCTGCGCGGTCCACCCGACGCTGGCGGAAGAGCTGGTGACCATGCGCGAAAAGTACGTTCCGATGGGCCTGGGTCAGGTCGCTTGAGCGCAAGCCTCGCCCTGGATGGCCCGCGCGACCGGCTAGCGGTCTGGTGCGGCTGGGTGCTGACCGGCGCGGCCGTGCTGATCCCGCTGACCGGCTGGCTGGCGCCGCGCGAGTTCTCGGTGCTGATCGGCGGCGTGGGCCTGCTCTGCCTGCCCGCCGTCCGGATCACTGACGAGGACCGGCCCGCGGCCCTGATCCTCACCGCGGCCCTGATCTGGGCGGCGGTCTCCACCACCTGGAGCCCCTATCATCCGGGCAAGCCCGGCAATTCGACGATCCTGAAGCTCGCCTTCGAGCTGCCCCTCTACTGGAGCGCGATTTCGGCCGGCCGCCGCGCCGACCCGATGCTGCGGACGCGCGCGATGAAGATCCTCGCCTGGGGCTGCGCCCTCTACGGCGTAGCTCTGTTCACCGAGGCCCTGGACGGCGGGGTGCTCTACAAGGCCGTGCACGCCCACTACGACCCGATGCGCGACGACATCGCCGAGGCCAAGATCGGCCATTCGACCTTCGTGCTGGCCCTGCTCTGGCCGCTTGCCGCCTATGGCGCGGGAGCTCGGTTCCGCTGGCAGCTCGCTCTGGTGATGGCGCTGGGAACCGGCGCTTCGGCCATCGCCTTTGGCTCCGACGCCCCGGTGCTCAGCCTGGTGCTGGCGCCGTTGATGGGCGTCGTCGTCCTGCGCTGGCCGAAGGGCGCGCCCAGGATCATGGCGCTGGCCGTCGCGGCGATCTTCCTGAGCGCGCCGGCGGTCATCTGGGCGGTTCGCCACTTCGGCGACTACGCCGCGATCCAGGCGGCCATGCCGACCTCCTATGCGCTGCGCATGGGCTACTGGAGCCACGCCATCGACTGGATCCACCTGCACCCCCTGCGCGGCTGCGGCCTCGAGGCCAGCCGCGAGTTCGGGCCCGGCATCAAGCTGCACCCGCACAACGACGCCCTGCAGATCTGGATGGAGCTGGGCGCCATCGGCGCTGTCGCCGCGGCCAGCTTCTGGGGCGTGGCGCTGAGCCGGCTTTCCCGCACCTGGTCGAACCTGCTGGTCGCGACCACGGCGGCCTCGGCCTCGGTCTATCTGCTGTTCGCCATGTTCAACTTCGGCGTCTGGCAGGAGTGGTGGCTGGCCCTGGGCGCGATGGTCCCGATGCTGGCGGCGATGAACACGCCGCAAGTGGCGCCCACAGGGCTTGCGGCAAAGTCTGCCCTGTAAGCATCGACCTTCGACCCCTTCTTGGAGTAGAAAGCCCGGCTTCGCTCCGGGACCGGCACTTTTCGGCCCGCAAGCGAGGTGTGGAGTTGGAGCTATGACCGAACATTGGACGCCGGCCTCCTGGAGGTCAAAGACCGCCAAGCACATGCCGGAGGACTATCCGGACATGGCCGCGCTCACCAAGGTGGAGCAGACGCTCCGCGGCATGCCGCCGCTGGTTTTTGCAGGTGAGGCCCGCCGCCTGAAAGGCTTGCTCGCCGACGTCTCCGAAGGCCGCGCCTTCCTGCTGCAAGGCGGCGACTGCGCCGAGAGCTTCAAGGAATTCGCCGCCGACAACATCCGCGACACCTTCCGCCTGATCCTGCAGATGGCCGTCGTCCTGACCTTCGCCGGTGGCAAGCCCGTGGTGAAGGTGGGCCGCATGGCCGGCCAGTTCGCCAAGCCCCGCTCGGCGCCGATCGAGACCATCGGCGGCGTGACACTGCCGTCCTATCGCGGCGACATCATCAACGGCATGGAGTTCACGCCAGAGGCCCGCACGCCGGACCCGCAGCGGCTGATCCAGGCCTACAGCCAGTCGGCCTCGACGCTGAACCTGCTGCGCGCCTTCGCCACCGGCGGCTACGCCGACCTGCACAACGTCCACCGCTGGACGCTGGGCTTCGTGGCCGACAGCCCGCAGGGCGCGCGATACCGCGAGATGGCCGAGAAGATCAGCGAGACTCTGATGTTCATGCAGGCGATCGGCGTCACGCCGGAGAGCCAGCCGGCCCTGCATCAGGTGGAGTTCTTCACCAGCCACGAGGCGCTGCTGCTCAACCTCGAAGAGGCGATGACGCGGATCGATAGCACCTCGGGCCAATGGTACGACACCTCGGCCCACCTGGTGTGGATCGGCGAGCGCACCCGCGACCTCGATGGCGCGCACGTGGAATTCTTCAAGGGCATCAAGAACCCGATCGGCGTGAAGTGCGGCCCGACGATGGAGGCTGACGACCTGATGCGCCTGGCCGACGCGCTGTCGCCCGTCAACGAGCCCGGCCGCCTGACGCTCTACGGCCGCTTCGGCCACGACAAGATCGAAAAGCGCCTGCCGGCCCTGCTGCGGGCCACCAAGGCCGCCGGCAAGTCGGTGGTCTGGGCGATCGATCCGATGCACGGCAACACGCTGACCGCCAACAACGGCTACAAGACCCGGCCCTTCGACCGCATCCTCTCCGAGGTCAAAAGCTTCGTAGAAATCTGCAAGGCCGAGGGCGTGCACCCGGGCGGCGTCCATCTGGAAATGACCGGCCAGAACGTCACCGAATGCACCGGCGGCGCGCGCCAGGTCACCGAAGGCGACCTCGCCGACCGCTACCACACCCACTGCGACCCGCGCCTGAACAGTGAACAGGCCCTGGAACTGGCGTTCCTGGTGGCCGAGAAGCTGAAGGACCAGCGATCGGAGACGCCGCGGGCGGTGGCGGGGCGCACTTAGCGCCGACGCGTACTAGGATAGGTCCGCGAACCCTCGCGACACGTCGAGGGACGGACGGAAACGGGGAGGGGCGGTTGATCAAGCGCATCGGACTGGTGGCGATTTCCGCTGCCCTCATGGCGATCGCCACCGACGCCACGGCCCAGCCGGCTACCGACGCCATGCCCGGCAAGGCGATCTACGACGCGACCTGCGCCGCCTGCCACGACCATCCTGAGGCCTCGCGCGCCCCCGGCCGCGCGTCCATTCGCGCCATGCGCCCGTCGAGCGTCGAGTACCACATGACGGTCGGCTACATGCGCACCCAGGCCAAGAACTTGAGCCCGGCGCAGCGAAAGGACCTGACCGACTGGCTGTCGGCCGGTCAGCCCGACAATTCCGGCTGGCTGCAGCGCGCCCAGTGCAAGGGCGCCGCGGCCAGGATCGACGCTGGCGCCAAGCCCGCCATCGCCACTTGGGGCCTCGACGCCCACAACACCCGCGCCGAGACTGCCGCGCAGGCCGGCCTGCACAAGGCCGACTTCGCGAAGCTGGATCTCGCCTGGGCGGTCGGCCTGCCGCAGACGCCGACCATGCGCTCGCAGCCGGTGGTGGCCGGCGACACCCTCTACATCGTCGCCAGCGACGCGGGCCGCATGTACGCCTTCGACGTGCACACCGGCTGCGCCAAGTGGCAGTTCGAGGACGCCGCCCCGCTGCGCTCCTCGATCAGCTACGGCGAACTCGCGCCGGGCCGGCCGGTCATCGTGGCCGGCGACGCCAACGGCTTCGTCCTCGCCATCGACGCCCGCGATGGCAAGCCGATCTGGCGCACGGATGCGCGTCTGGTGGAGGCCAACCGCATCACCGGCACGCCGGTCATCTACAACGGCCGCGTCTTCGCGCCGCTCTCGGCCACCGAGATCAACCACGCGGTCGACGAGACCTATGAGTGCTGCAAGGCCCAGGGCGCCGTCGTCGCCTTGGACTTGAAGACCGGCAAGAAGCTCTGGGTCGGCCGCACCATGGTCGAGGCGACCAAGACCCAGAAGAGCCGCGTCGGCACCCAGATGTGGGGCCCCTCCGGCGCGCCGATCTGGAGCACCCCGGCGATCGATAAGAAGCGCGGCCTGCTCTACGTCGGCACCGGCGAGCAGAACTCCATCCCTTTCGTCGAGACCACAGACGCCATCGTCGCCTTCGACCTGGCCACCGGCGCGCGCAAATGGTCGTTCCAGGCCACCGCGCGGGACCTGTGGCACTACGCCTGTCCGAAAGGCCCCAACTGCTTTGGGGCTGAGACCGGGATCACGGTCGACCACGACTTCGGCGGTTCGGTGGTCATCGCCAAGCGCGCCGACGGCCGCGACATCCTGCTGGCCGGCCAGAAGTCCGGCGCGGTCTGGGCGCTGGATCCCGACAACAACGGCAAGCTCGTCTGGACGACGCGGTTCAGCAAGGGCGGCGGCAACGGCGGCATCCACTGGGGCGTGGCGATAGACGGCCACAAGGTCTTCGCGGCGCTCAACGACAACAACCCGCCGTCGGCCGACTACCCGATGTCCGGCGTCGCCCTGCACGCGCTGGACATCGACACCGGCAAGGTGATCTGGACCGCGAAGGGCGAGGGCGACTGTTCCGGCGACCGCAAGGCGCGCTACGCCGCCTGCCAGACCCGCATCGGCTTCTCCCCCGCGCCGCTGGTGGTGGACGGCGCCGTGGTCCAGGGTTCGGTCGACGGCATCCTGCGGGTCTTCGACGCCGACAGCGGCGCCGAGCTCTGGCGCTACGACACCATGAAGACGTTCGACACCGTCAACGGCGTCGCCGCCAACGGCGGGGCCATCGACTCCTCGCCCTACGTCGCCGCCGGCGGCATGCTGTTCGTGGTCTCCGGATACGGCCGCTTCGGCGAGGTCCCCGGCAACGTGCTCCTGGCCTTCAAGCCGAAGAAGTAGCGTGGCCCCTCTTCCGCCCGCCAAGGGGTGACGGGCCTCGATTCTTGGCCCACCAAGGCAGCGAACCCTGGGAGCGGCTGACCTCGTCCATGTCCGGTCGATCACGCTATCTGATCGCCGCGCTCGCGGCGCTCCTGGCCTTGGTGGGCGCCGTCGCCGTCTGGCTGGTTCTGGAACGCCGCCCGCCGGCGTCGACGCCTTTTGCTTGGGCCGCTGAGCTGACGACCGTCGCCGGCGATGGTGCGCGCGCAGAGCCGGGCGTGAAGAGCCCGGTGACACGCTTCAGCGACCCATTTGCCGTGGCCGTCGATGCCAAGGGCGCCGTCTATGTCGCGGACGCCGGCGAGACCAACCGCATCGTCAGGATCGGCTCCGATGGCAAGACATCGGTGCTGCCGGGCGCGTTCGATACGCCCTCGGGCCTGGCGGTCAGTCGGTCGGGCGACGTCTTCGTCGCCGACACCGGCGCCAACCAGATCCGCAAGATCAGCGCCAAGGGCGTCGTGAGCATTCTCGCCGGCGACGGGACGGCGGGCTTTCGGGACGGGCCTGCGGGGCAGGCCCAGTTCAACGGTCCCATCGGGGTCGCCGTCGATGTGGCCGGCGCCGTCTATGTGGCGGACACCTACAACGACCGCATCCGGGTGATCTCGCCGCAGGGCCAGGTGAAGACGTTGGCGGGTGGCGAGGCTCCGGGCTTCGCGGACGGGCAGGGCGCCGCCGCCGCGTTCGATACGCCCTGCGGCATCGCGCTGGGCAAGAATGGCGCGATCCTGGTCGCGGACACCGGCAACGATGCGATCCGGCGCATCGACCCAAGCGGGCAAGTCGTCACCCTGGCCCGGCAGGCGCCGGAGGATCGGGAAGGCCTGATGCGGGCGCCGGTCGGGCTCGCCGTCACGCCGGATGGATTCGTGTACATCTCCGCCTTCCGGCGCGGCCGCATCCTGCAGATGGCGCCCTCCGGCGAGGTTCGGGTGCTGAACGGCCTCCACGCCTTCGTCCCGGCCAACGCAGCGCTGCGTCTCGCCACGCCCGCTGGCCTGGCCCTGGACCGTCACGGCGCGCTCTATGTCGCCGACCCCGCCCAGTATGTGGTGCGGAAACTGAGCCCTCGCAGGCCAGGCGTCGGCGCAAGCCCGCCTGAGATCGTGACCGCGCCGCCCGCGCTTGTGCGCGCCGCCTCCGTCCCCTGGCCGCTCAAGCCGCAGACGACCTGGCACGAGGTCGTGGGCGATCTTGGTGAGGTGCGCGGCGACTACGAGGGCGAGGGCCGCGACCACATCCACGCGGGCCTCGATATCCGCGCCTATGTCGGACAGACCATCGTGGCGGTCGCCGATGAGAAGGTCGAGAGCCCCTTGCCGGCCTGGAGCTTCGAAGGCCTGAGCGAAGGTCTGCGGATCGACGAGATGACCTACATCCACATGCAGGTAGGGCGCGCGCCGAGCGGGGAGCCGCTCGATCCGGCCCGCTTCCAGATTTTGCGGGACGCGGCAGGCAAACTCCTGACCGTCCGGGTGAAGCGCGGAACCCGTTTCCACATCGGAGACCCGCTCGGTTCGGTGAACCGCATGGCGCATGTCCACCTCGAGCTCGGACCGCCGGGCGGCCAGGTGAACCCCATGGCCTTGCGCTTCCCGGGCCTGACAGACCATCTCCCGCCTCATATCGACGGCGTGCAGATCTTCGACGGATCAGGGCTCCCTCTGAGCAATCGCGGCTCGGGTCGACTGCTGGTCCCACGCCAAGGCGGCGCCGTCAGCCTTGTGGTCGATGCCTGGGATCAGGTGGATGGCGACGAGGCCCGCCGGCGTCTCGGCCTCTACAGCCTCGGATTCCAGGTCCTGCGTCCTGACGGGACGCCGGTCGCGGGCTTCGAACAGCCGCAGATCAATCTGCTGTTCGATCGGACGCCGCTCGACCCCGATGCGGTGAAGATCGTCTATGCGCCAGACAGCGGCGACACCGTTCACGGCGCCAAGGCGACCCGGTTTCCCTACGTGGTGACCAACCATGTTCGCGGCGGCCAGGCGTCGGTGGGCGGCTGGAACCCAGCGGGCCTCGCGCCCGGGGACTATATCATCCGCATCCTCGCGGCGGATTTCGCCGGCAACCAGGCCCTGGCCGGGCGCGATCTCCCGATCTCCGTGCGCTGATCAATCCGCGGCGGCGAAGTGGGCCATCTGGTCGGCGTGCGCCTTGACGAAGGCCGGGCGGGCCGTGGCGCGCTGCGTATAGGCCCGCGCCGCGGGGTGGTTCGCCAGGCCGTCGAACCGGTCGACCAGGCGCAGCACGTCGGCCATGGCGATGTCGGCGATGGAGAAGCCGCCGGCCAGCCATTCGCGGTCCGCCAGCACCTGATCCATATGGCCCAGGCGCGCGGTCAGGAAGCTGTCGAAAAGCTTCCACCCCGAGCTGTCGCCGGTGTCGCCGGAAAACTTGAACAGTGACCAGGGCAGGCTCGCCATCTCCACCGAATTGAGCGCTGCGAACAGCCATTCGACCGCCTCGCTGCGCGCCGACGGATCGGCCGGCAGCAGCGCCTCGCTCAACCCGCCCAGATGCATGAGGATCGCCCCGCTCTCGAAGATCGAGAGCTCGCCATCGGTCAGCCAGGGGACCTGGCCGAACGGCTGGTGCGCGAAATGCTCCGGCTTGCGGTCCTTGAACGGCGTGCTCTCGACGCGATAGGGCAGCGCCGCTTCTTCCAGCGCCCACCGCGCCCGCAGGTCGCGGACATAGCCGCGCGGCATTTCGGGAACCCAGTCGTAGGTGGTGAGGATCATATCCCCCATCCGGCGTCTCCAGTTCCGCGCTGCCACTACGCCCCAGCGCTCTCCTTGACCCGCTGCCGCGCCGCCTGGCGACCGCCGACCGCGTCAACGATGGTCGCGCAGGCGCCCAGGCCGTAGGGCGGCATGTTGTTGTAGATGTTCTCGTACTTACCGGGTTCGATCACATAGGTCTCGTGCCAGATGCCCACGTCGCCGTTCGAGCCCACGGCCTTATTGAAGGCTTGCCAGACCGGCAGGTGGGTGAGGTCGCGGGCTTTGGCGTAGGCCTCCAGCTTCTCGAAGCTCTCCCAGTATTGCGTCACCACCACATTGGGGAATCCGAACTGGGTGCGGGCGTGCAGCAGGCCAAGCTCGGGGTGTTTGTAGAGTTCGATGATCATCCGGGGCATGGAGAGCGCCACCGGCAGCCACTTCCAGATCTTCCAGGGCCTGTTCACCCGCATCCCGATCAGGAAGAGGACAAAGCCACCCTCTCGCTCCGCACACACCCGCCGCGCCACGATCTTCGCCATCGGCCCCTCCCAGCTTTCGCCGGCGACCTTACCGCCGAACGGCGATTTGCGGATGTGCCTTAGAGGTCACGTCCGCGAACAGCCGGCCGGCTGCGGCTTGCCATTTTCTTCGCGGGCGCCAATGTCCGCCCCTCTTTGAAAATCAGGTGACCGCCATGGACCCTCAAGGGGCCCAGGCGTCCTCCGTCGCGGGAGGGCGCGTCCTTTCCGTCCGCACTGAACTGGCCGAGCTTCTGAAGCTCTCCGGGCCGGTGGTGATCTCACGCCTGGGCATCATGGCCATGGGCCTGTCGGACGCCATCGTGGTCGGCCGCTATTCGGCGACGCAGCTCGGCTACCACGCGCTCGGCTGGGCGCCCTCCAGCGTGGCCGTGACCATGGCCATCGGCCTGCTCACCGGCGTCCAGGTGATGACCGCCCGCGCCATCGGCGAGGGTCGACGTCAGGAGACCGGCGCGGTGCTGCGCCGGGGCCTGAGCTATGCGCTCTGGGTCGGGCTCGTCTCGGCGGTCGTCCTGGCGATCCTGGGCCCGCCGTTCCTGCACATGATCGGCCTGGAGAAGAGCCTGGCGGACGGGGCGAGCCGCGCCCTGCTGGTCTTCGCGCTGTCGCTGCCCGGCTACACGATCAGCGTCGCCGCGGCCTCCTGGCTGGAGGGGCTGTCGAAGCCAGGGCCCTTCGCCTGGGCCATGTGGGTCGCCAATGGCCTGAACCTCGGCATCGACCTTTTGCTGGTGCCGGGGACCTTCGGCCTGCCGGCTCTCGGCGCGGTGGGCGGCGCCTGGGCGACCACGGTGGCGCGGACCTTCCTCTCCGCCGTCATGCTGATCTACATCGCCCGGATGCCGGAGGCGCGCGCGCTCGGCGTCTTCGCCAAGCCGCCCCGCGACCGCGCCGCCGAGGCCGAGCAGAGGCGCATCGGCTTTGGCGCCGGAGCCTCCAACTTCTTCGAGGTCGCCGCCTTCGCCAGCATGAACATCATCGCCGGCTGGATCGGCGGGCTGGCGGTGGCGGCCTGGGCGATCGTGCTGAACGTGGCGGCGATCGTCTTCATGGTCCCGCTCGGCCTTTCGACGGGAGCGGCGGTGCGCGTGGGCCGAGCCTATGGCGCGCGCGAACCGCGGGGCGTGGTGCGCGCCGGACTGGTGGCCTTCTCCGTGGCCGCGATCTTCGGCCTGATCGTCTCGCTCGCCGTCTGGCCCGCCGCCCGCTGGATCTCGGCGGCCTATACCGGCAACCCCGCGACCCTGGCGTTGGCCGTGCCGGCGCTGGTGGTGTCCTGCCTGATGTATCTGCCCGACTGCCTGCAGGTGGTGACTGCCCAGGCCCTGCGGGCCCGGGGTGATGTCTGGATGCCATCCGGTACTCACCTGACCAGCTATGTGGCGGTCATGATGCCGCTCGCCTGGTGGTTGGCGATCCCGCGTCACATGGGCGTCGTCGGCATCGCCTGGGCCGTGGTGATCGCCAGCGTCGTGTCGGCGGCCCTGCTGCTGGCCCGCTTCTGGTGGCTCAGCCGGCGGGACTAGGCGTGAGCTAGAGCCCGGCGCCCAGGATCCAGCCCTCTTCACGCTCGGCGTCCAGCACCACGTCAGCGGCCGTGCCCTTGGCGGGTCCAAAGACCTCGCCCAGCTTGCTCGCCTCATCCAGCCTGGCGAAATGTTCAGCGGTGGTGCGGACCTGGGTCTGGTCCTTGACCTCGCCCGGCAGCGCCGGGCCCTTGATCAGCGAGGGATAGACTTCCGCCATCACCACATCGACGCCGGCCAGATCGGCCTCAGTCAGCGCCTTGAAGCCGGTCTCGAAGGGCCACACCTTCGCCGCCTCGCCTCGAGCGTCCTTCAGCCGCCGAGCCACGGGAATGCCCATGATCGCCTGACCGCCGACAGAGCCGTTGTAATAGGTCTTCCAGATCGAGGCCGCGCCCTTGGCGACCAGCTCGGCGTGGCGGAACTCCGGCAGGTCGCCCTTCTCATGCGCCCGGGGCTTAGTGGCCATCAGCGTCGTCTGCACATCCTTCGGCGGCGCGCCCCAGAACGGGAACGGGCCGTCGGTCAAAAGGCGGTTCAGCTGGGCGGCGACGTTGAAGCGGTTGTTGACGTTGGTCGGCTTGTCCACGACCCGCTTGCCCAACTCGTCCCAGGCCGCGCGCCAGGGGTCGCCCTTCAGCTTCATCGCGCCCGCGAACCCGCGCGGAAAGCCCATGGGGAAGTCGAAACCCACCAGCGCCCGCTCGGACCGCTTCTTGAGGTCGGCCAGGATGGTGTTCAGCCGCGCCTCGGCCGCCGTGCGCGTGGGCTCATTGTAGCTCTCGAAGGCCAGCCGGAAGCGGACGTCACGCTTCAGCACGCCGATCCAGATGGAGTCGGCCCCTGTGGTCGGCTTGGAGGCGGCGCTCCAGTCGACGATCACATAGGCGCTGAACAGGCGCGGCACGGCAGACTCCGGAACTTAAGGGGCAGGGAAGCGGGCGACGCAGGGTTCTAGCCCCTGCATCGAGACAGTCCAACGACGGTTTTCCCTCCCCTTCGTGGGGAGGGTGGCGAGGCGAAGCCGAGACGGGTGGGGAAGTGTGGGCAGGAATCCTGAGTCAGAGTCTGATCGCGACTTCCCCACCCTGATCGCTACGCGATCTGTCCCTCCCCGAAACGGGGAGGGGAATCAGAGCTTCACCAGCATCTTGCCGAGGTTCTCGCCCTTGAAGAGGCCAATGAAGGCGTCCGGCGCGTTCTCCAGGCCGTCGAACACCGTCTCCTTCCAGCTCACCTTGCCCTCGGCCACCCATTGCGAGAGCTCGGCGATATAGGCCGGCATCATTCCGAAGTGGTGGCTGACGATGAAGCCCTCCATGCGGATGTTCTTGCCGATCAGCTGGGCGAGGTTCGACGGGCCGGGCTCCGGCTTGGTCGCATTGTAGATCGAGATCATCCCGCAGATCGCGAAGCGGGCGAACATCTTGGCGCTGTTCAGCGCCGCTTCCAGGTGCGCGCCGCCGACGTTGTCGAAATAGACGTCGATGCCGCCGGGGGCCGCGGCGGCCAGCGCCGCGTTCAGGTCCTTCTCGGCCTTGTAGTCGATGACGTGGTCGACCCCGATGGACTTCAGGTAGGCCACCTTGTCGGCGCCGCCGGCCGAGCCGATGACGGTGTGGCCCTTGGCCTTGGCGATCTGGCAGACCATGGCGCCGACCGCGCCCGCCGCGCCGGAGACGAAGACCACGTCGCCTTCCTTCAGGCTCGCGACCTTCAGCAGGCCCGCATAGGAGGTCAGGCCCGGCATGCCGGCCGCGCCCAGGAACGCCTGGACGGGCAGCTTGCCCGGATTGAGCTTCTGCATGGCGCCGGCCGGGGCATTGAAGCCTTCCCGCCAGCCAAAGCCCGACTGCACCAGGTCGCCGACCTTCAGCGCCGGATCGTTGGAGACGGTGACCTCGCCGATGGCGCCGCCGTCCATCGCCTTGCCCAGCTGGAACGGCGGGGCGTAGCTCTTCACGTCGTTCATCCGCCCGCGCATGTAGGGGTCGACCGTCATCCAGAGGTTCTTCACCTGCACCTCACCGGCGCCCGGCGCGGCCAGCTCCACGGTCGCCAGCTCGAAGTTGTCGGGGGTCGGCAGGCCGGATGGGCGGCTCTTCAGGCGGATCTCGCGGACGGTGGTCATGGCGTTCAGGCTCCCTCGGACCTCACCGGTCCGTTCAAACGCTTGTTTAGCTGTGAGGCCGGGTGGCGTCGAGGGCCGTGACCTGATAGGCGGCGAGGCTCATTTCGGAGCGTTCGATGGGTGAGTCCTTACGCGGAGGCGTGATCGGGGCAGGGGTGTTTGGCGGCTATCACGCCAAGCAGTACGTGCGCCTGCCCGGCGTCGTGCTGTCGGCGGTGCTGGACACCCATCCGGACCGCGCGGCCCAGGTGGCGATGCCGCTCGGCGGCCGTGGCTTCAACGACATGGCGGCCTTCCTCGACGCGGTGGACGTGGTCACCGTGGCTTCGCCCGCGACCTTCCATGCCGAGCATGCGCTGGCGGCGCTGGCGGCCGGCAAGCCGGTCTATATCGAAAAGCCCATCGCCACCTCGGTCGCCGATGGCGAAAAGGTGCGCGCGCTGGCCGCATCGAAGGGCCTGGTCGTCGCCTGCGGGCATCAGGAGCGGGTGGTGTTCCAGGCCATGGGCCTGCTGGACATTCCCGAGCAGCCGCTCCTGCTGGAGGCCCTGCGCCACGGGCCGCCGTCGGACCGCAGCCGCGACGTCTCCGCCGTGCTCGACCTGATGATCCATGACATCGACCTGGCCCTGGCGATCTGCGCCTCCGATCCAGTGACGGCGGAAGGCGAGGGCAAGCTTAGCGACGACGGCGTCTGGGACATCGCGCGCAGCGAGGTCAGTTTCGAGAGCGGCTTCACGGCGATCTTCGACGTCTCGCGCCAGGCGCCGGCCCGCAAGCGCACCATGCGGGTGGTCTATCCCTCCGGCGAGGTGGAGATCGACTTCGTGGCGCGCACCTTCCGCAACACCACGCCGTTCGCCCTGAACGCCGACTTCGCCGACACGCCCGCCGGCCAGGACCCGCTGGGCGCCAGCGTCGAGGGCTTCCTGGCCGCGGTGCGGGGCGAGGCGCCCAGGCCGGTGGTCGACGCCGCCGAGGCCATCCGCGCGCTCGATCTGGCGCTCGCCGTCGAGCAGGGCCTCGCGGGCTAGGCGGATCGACGCTAGGATTTTCCCGACCAAAACCGGAGCCCGAGCATGAGCAGCGCCTACGACTACGAGTTCAAGACCATCGACGGCGCGGCGCTGCCGCTGACGACCTTCAAGGACAAGGTGGTGCTGGTGGTGAACACCGCGTCGGCTTGCGGTCTCACCCCGCAGTACGACGGGCTGGAGAAGCTCTACAGCGACTACAAGGACAAGGGCTTGGTCGTGCTCGGCGTCCCCTGCAACCAGTTCGCCGGCCAGGAGCCGGGGACCGAGGCGGAGATCAAAAGCTTCTGCGAAACCAGGTTCAACATCGACTTCCCGCTGACTGGCAAGGTCGAGGTGAAGGGCGATGGCGCCCACCCGTTCTACAAGTGGGCGCAGGGCGAACTGGGCGAGCCGGCGGTGCCGGTGTGGAACTTCCACAAGATCCTGATCGGCAAGCACGGCGAGGCGCTCGGCGCCTTCGGCCCCCGCACCGAACCGGAGGCCCCGGAGATCGTCGCGGCGATCGAGGGCGCGCTCTAGGCGGGCTGTCGCGCCCCGCGCTTGCCGCGCACGGCCAGGTCCACCGCCAGCAGCCGGTTCTCGCCGTCCATCCGCAGGCTGACGCCGGGCATGGTCATCATCGCCACATAGTCGCCCAGCGTGTCCTCCACCGCGTTGGTGAAGCCCTGGGCGTCCTGCGCCTTGTTCATCTGGATCTTGCCCATGCGCAGCACCTCGGGGCTGTTCTGGGCGACGCGCGCGGCATAGGCGAAGGTCTCGGCCTCCAGCTCGGCCTTGGGCAGCACCCGGTTCACCAGCCCGTACTGGGCGGCCTCGGCGGCGGTGATGAAGCGGCTCTCAAAGATCAGCTCCTTGGCCCGGCGGATGCCGATGTCCCAGGGGATCGACATGTACTCGACCATGCCGGCCAGGAACTCGGCGTCGTCGGCGGCGAACACCACATCCATGGCCGCGGCCAACATCCAGCCGGCGTAGATGCAATAGCCCTCGACCATGGCGATCGTCGGCTTGGGGAAGTTCCGCCACTTCAGCAGCAGGTCGAGATTGTATTTCTTGAACTGGTCGTAGGTCTGGATGCCGG
Organism: uncultured Alphaproteobacteria bacterium; assembly: GCA_903822175.1. GTDB lineage: Bacteria > Pseudomonadota > Alphaproteobacteria > Caulobacterales > Caulobacteraceae > Phenylobacterium. Next base: position 23,546 of record CAIJOB010000014.1, on the reverse strand, counting down.
GCTTGGCCCCCAGCGCCGCTCGGTAGGCCATGCCCTCCTCGGTGCCGAGGTCGTGGCCGGTGGAGAACACCCCGCCGGAGCCTCTGACCACCACCACGCGCACGTCCTCGTCGGCGCGGGCGAGGTCGAAGGCGGCGTCGATCTCGTCCAGCATCCGGTAGCTCTGGGCGTTGCGGTAGGCGGGCCGGTTGAGGGTGATGACGCCGACGCCATCCTTCGCGGCGTAGATGATGTCGTGGAAGCTCATCTCAGGCGTTTCCCTCTTCTGCGTTAGCCCGACTATAGGCCGGGGCCGCAAACGGCAAAGGCGCCCCGCCGTGAAGCGGAGCGCCCTTACAGTTCGCGTCGTCGGCGGGCCCGAAGCGGATCCGCCAAACCGGCTTTCTCAGAAGAACTTGTGCTGGAACTCGACGCCGAAGGTGCGTGGCGGCGTGATCGAGTAGCTCTTGAAGATGCCTTGGTTGACCAGCGTCGCCGCCCCCGTCGTCGGGCTGATGATCGTGCCGGCATAGCGTGCGCCAAGGGCGCCGGCGTCGAATCCGAGGTCGTTGGTGATGTTCTTGATGTAGGCGATGGCCCGGTCGCGGCTGTCCTTGGAGGTCCAGGTCAGTCGCGCGTCCCACTGATCCCAATCCGGCGCCTTGTTGTAGCTGCGGGTGAACAGCGTGCCGTACTGGACGTCGCGGTAGATGTAGCTGAGCGAGCCGATCACGTTGCCGCCGCGGATGACGTCGCGCCAGGTGTAGTTGGCGTTGATCGCGACCTTGTTTTCGGGCGCGTTGGGCAGCCGCTGCCCGGCCAGGCTCTGGGTCCGCTGCAGGATGCCGGTCCACGGATCGCAGGGGGCGTCGCCGGCCACGACGGGCGCCGAGCAGGCCTTAGCCGCCTGGAGGGGCTTCGCGCCGGGCTGGATCGCCGACGGGTCGGTCAGGTCTTCCGCCGTGCCGCTTTTGATGTCGGTGTGGTTGTAGGAATAGCTGACCAGGATCTGCAGGTTTTCGATCGGCGGCAGCCAGGTGATCTCGGCCTCGATGCCGTCCGAAACCGACTTGGGCACGTTGTAGAAGTTGGTCGACGCCATGCCCGACGTGCTGATCACGCCGATCGGCACCTGCAGGTTCGTATAGTCGTAGTAGTAGGCGGCCAGATTGGTCTGCAGCGTGGGGCCGAAGTCCTTCTTCAGGCCGATCTCGTAGGAGTCGACCGTCTCCTTGGACGCCAACGCATCGGGCGCCAGGAAGGTGAAGATGCCGACGTAGAAGCCGCCGGAGCGATAGCCCTTGCTGTACTTGGCGTAGGCGTTGGTCGAGCTGTCCGGCTGCCACTCGACGCCGAGGGTGCCCGTGGTCGCCTCCCAGCTCGAGTCATAGCTGCGCGAGGCCAGGCCCGTGGTCGGGCTGACGGTCACCGGCGTGGTGATGCCCGGGCCGAGCGGCGTGCCCGGCGCCGGGTTGGAAACCGAGAAGATGGTGATGTCGTCGGCGGGCGGACCGGCGGGGCCGTAGACCTCAGCCGCCCCGATGCCGCAGGTCGGCGTCGCGAAGCAGAGGATGCGCACGGCTTCCGAACCCGACTTCTGGTCATGCGAATAGCGCAGGCCGGCGGTCAGCTTCCATTGATCCGTCATCTTCCAGTCGATCTGGCCGAAGGCGGCATAGGAGGTGGACTGCGATTGCGGCTGGTTGTCGTAGCGGTGGAAACCGTTTTCGGGAGCGCAGACCCCGCCAGTGGCCGAGCAGAACACCGTGGGGAAGGCGAAGGGCCCGTTCCACTGCGGCTGCATGACCAGCTCGGTGTTGACCGGCTGGCGGACGTGTTGGTTGAAGTAATAGAGGCCGAAGACGTATTGGACCGGGTTGTCCCAGGTCGACACGATGTTGATCTCGTGGCTCCAGAACCGGTTGAACTCGCGGTACTGGAAGGTTTCCTGCGGCAGGATACGCGCGCCGCTGCCCAGGTTGAAGGCCAGGACCGGCGCGTCGGCGCTGTTGGCCACCGTGCCCCCGGCGCCCGAGGTCTCGCCATCCAGCTGGTAGTGATAGTTCACCCCGCCGGTCAGGTAGCGGATGTCGAAGTCCTTGGCGTGCCAGGTGAGGTGGATCGCCTCGGTATTGTAGAGCGGCAGGTTGACCCGGTAGCCGTTGAGGCGGGCCACGGTGCGGGCCGCGCTCTTCGACAGGCCGTTCGGATCGTACGACGGGTTGACGCAGCCCTGCGGCGAGGCGTTGACCACATTGGTCACGCCGGACGCCGGGTTGCAGGCGTAGCCGGGGTTGATCTGGATGCCGCTCGCGGCGAACTCGTAGTTCGGGTAGGGGCCGTTGGTCCAATAGTCGGCCTGGGCGCCGGGGCCGCCGGTGCCGTTGTGCCAGACGCCCATGCCGTACTTGGCCCAGAAATCCAGCTTGTCGTCGAAGTACTTGCCCTGGAGTTGGCCCTCGGCGAACCACTCGTTGATCACCCCGCCCAGGCTGGGCTCGCCCGGAATGATGTTCTTGACCCAGCCTTCGGTCTGGCGATCCCAGTCGCCGGCCAGGCGGAACTGCATGCCGGGGATGACGAACGGACCGCTGACCGCAGCCTCGATCGTGGCGTGGTCGTAGTTGGCGTAGCTGGCCCGCACTTCGGCGAACCAGTCCTCGGTCGGCAGTTTGGAGACCTCGTTGATGGCGCCGCCGATGGCGTTGCGGCCGTAGAGCGTGCCCTGCGGGCCTCGCAGCACCTCGACCCGGTCCAGGAACAGGGTCGAGCGGCCGGCCTGCACGGCGAAGGTCTCGTAGATGCCGTCGTTATAGTTCGCCACCGAGGAGTCGGCGGTCAGCACATTGGTCAGCCGGCCGACACCGCGCAGCGAGATGCGGTCTGTCGAGGAGTTGTAGGAGAGGCCCGGCGTGAAATTGGTCATGTCCTGGATCGAGTTGATCCCGACGATTTCGCGCTTGTTGGCGGTGAAGGCCGAAACGGCGACCGGCACATCCTGCAGGTTCTGAGCGCGCTTTTCAGCGGTGACCACCAGTTCCTCGATGGTGGTGGTCGCCGCGGCGGTCGAGGCCGCCTTGGTCTGGGCGTGTGCTGATGATCCGAGCACGGCGACCAGCATGGCGCTGGACGCCAGAAGGGCGTGTTTCCACTGCATCTGAACTGCCTCCCCGCAGTCTATGGCTATGAGCGCTATTATCTGCGCTTGAGGGAGAGGCTGAAGCACAGGCCGCGGGCCGTCAATGTTATTGGGCGAAATCGATCGCGATCACCAAAGACTGATCACCTGACGCGTGTTCAAGTCACATGTTACGAGGCGCGGGACCTAGGGTTTTATGGATTCCTTATGAGTGACCGGAGGGTGGTAACTTCGGAGTTGGGGTTGTAATACGTAGAACAGCCCGGGACTCTTCTAGTTTTGGTGAAGGGTTACCTATGGGTATCGCGCATACTTGATTTTCGAACCGCCGGAATTTCCCTTGAAAAAACACCGTTCGGGAACATACGCAGCCATCGGATTTGATTGCGGTACTGAAATGTTACTGTAGAAAAAGTCACGATCCTGCAGCTTCGGGTTGAGCCCGAGGCCGGCTGAGGCCCCCGTGACAGCGCCCTGGCGGCGGTCCTGGTTCGGCGCACGAAAAAGGGCCGCCCCGCGCTGGCGGGACGGCCCTGATCGTCAGGCCGGTTGAGGGCTCCGGAGCCCTAGAGGGTCTCTAGAACTTGTAGTGCACCTCGACGCCGTAGGTCCTGGGCGGGGTCAGGTCGTAGGCCGGCCCCTGCGTAAAGCCGCCGCCGCCCACCGGGGCCGCGATCGGATAGCCGCCGGCCGCCGCGTCGTAGCCCAGCGTGTTGAACAGGTTCCGGACGTAGGCCACGAGCTCGTACTTGTCGTGGTTGCCCTGCCAGGTGGCCCGCAGATCGACCTGATCCCAGCTCGGCGCTTCGTCGTAGGCGCGCCGGAAGACCGAATCCCAGGACCTGTCCTTCCAGATGTAACTGCCGGAGATGATCAGGTTCCCGGGGTCGAAGACGAAGGTGTAGTTGGCGTTGAAGCCGACCTTGTTCTTCGGCGCCTGGGGCAGCGAGTTGCCGCTGACCGCCTGGGCGCCTGTGGCGCCGACCGGGCGTGCGCCCAGCGCCGTCGCCGACGGGTCGGCGGTGTCGACCAGGCAGGTCCCAGTCGCAACCCCGCCCACCAGGGAGCAGCCCGAGGTGATGCGGGTGTCGTCGAAGCCGTAGACCAAGCTGAGGTTCAGGCGCTCGATCGGGTTCCAGATGGCGGTGAACTCGACGCCCTTGGAGACCGCCTTGGGAATGTTGACGAACTCGGTGACGGTGATCGCGCCCACCGGCACGCCGATCGGGATCTGGGCGTCCTCGTAGTTGTAGTAGAAGGCGTCGGCGTCGAGCACGAAGTTGCCCATGGTCTTCTTGAACCCGACCTCCACGTCATCGACGTGTTCCGGCAGGGCCTCGACGTTGGCCCCGATGAAGCCGGCGTTAAATCCGAAGGCCTTGTAGCCGCGGTTGTAGCGGCCATAGACCAGGGTGTCCTTGTCCGGCGTCCAGGAGATCCCGGCGGTGCCGGTAAAGGCGCTGGAGTGGTCCTTCAGGCAGCGCACGTCGTCGCCGGCGTATTTGCCGGTCAGCTGCAGCGTCGGCAGCGAGCAGACGCCCTTGGTGATCGCGTTGCTGACCTGCACCGGGGTGATGTCCACGGCCGGCAGGAACGAGCCGAGGTTCTCAGCGCTGACCGCGGCGGAGAGGTCCTGGAAGGCGATGTAGCGGGCTTCTTCCTGGCCGTGCTTCTCGTCGTAGGTGTAGCGCAGGCCGCCAGTCAGCTTGATCTGGTCGTTGATCTTCCAGTCGACCTGGCCAAAGGCGGCGGTTGACGAGATGTGGTCCTGATAGTCCAGCACCAGGTAGTTGAGGCTCGGGTTCGGCGGCGCCTGCAGGCCGGCGGCGGCGGGCGACGGCGCGGCGAGCTGCGGCTGGCCGGGCTGCTGGAAGGTCTCGGGATTGTTGTCGAACTCATCGTACCGGTAGAAGCCGCCGATCCACTGCACCGCGTTCTCCGTGGTCGAGGCGAAGTCGAGTTCATGGCTCGACCAGTTCGGGTGAGCCTCATACTGGAAAATCTGGTTCGGATGCACTGTCAGTGGCGTGCAGATCGGCGGGCCGAGTGTCGCGCAGGTTCCGCCTGGAGCCAGCGGAATCTGGTATGACGTCACCGGCGAGTTGTCGTTGTTAAAATACGCCGTGTGCAGGTTGTAGTGATACTGGCTGTAGCCGCCGATGTACTTCACGTCGAACCCGTCGAAGTGATGGGTCAAGTGCAGGTTGATCGTATAGGTCGCGTTCAGCACGATGTCGGTCGGCTGCGAGTGCGCGAAGGTGCGGATGTCCTTCAGCGCGGGGTTGTCGGTCAGGCCGGTGGGAATGCCCACCACCGATCCGGGCACCGCCCCGCCGCCGAACGGGAAGTTCGGGTTGAAGACCAGCTGGCCGGGTTGGGTTTCCGAGGTGTCATAGTGGCCCGAGGTCGGGATGCCGAGCAGGCCGCCCGGCCCGCCGCGGTCCTTGTTGAAGCCCAGGACGTAGGTGTCGAACCAGACCTCGTTCTTGTCGTCCTTGTACTGCAGCTGGGCGTCGACATAGGGGTCATGCCGCACGTCGCCCTCGGTGGGGCCGGTAAGGTTCTTGAAATAGCCCTGGGTCTGGTTGAGGTCATAGAAACTCAGGCGATAGGTCAGGCCGCTGATGCCCGTGGGGCCGGTGACCGTGCCCTCGATCTTCGAGTAGCCGTAGTTCCCCACGATGGCGCGGACCTCGCCGCCGAAGTCTTCCTGCGGCCGCTTGGAGATCGTGTTGATCAGACCGCCCACGGCGTTGCGGCCATAGAGCGTGCCCTGCGGGCCCAGCAGCACTTCCACCTGGTCGATCAGCATGTCGTCGCGGCCGACGAGGAAGGTCGAGTTGGAGAAGAAGTCGTCGTAGTAGACCGCGACGGCCGAGTCCGAGAGGTAGATGTTGTTGTTGCGCGCCAGCCCACGCATGACCGGGCGGTCCAGCTGGCTGGAGTAGGTCAGGCCAGGCGTGAAGTTGGTCATGTCCTGGACGGTGCTGATGCCCTCGATGGCCCGCTCACGGGCGCTGAACGCGGTCACGGCCACCGGCACGTCCTGCAGGTTGGCCGAGCGCCGCTCGGCGGTGACGACCAGTTCTTCGATGGTGTTGGAGGCGGCCGCCGAGGTGGCCGGTTTGGTCTGAGCGTGCGCCGACGTGCCGAGCGCGGCGACCAGCATGGTGCTGGACGCCAGAAGGGCGTGTTTCCACTGCATATGCGTCTTCTCCCAGGGCTTTCATGAGCGCTATTGGCTGCGCTTGATGAGCGACGCTGTAGCTGAGGGGGTTTGACGTCAACGTCAGCGAACTAAGTTATCGCCGATAACTGACTAAGTCTCACTTATGTGGATTTTAGGAGACACAGGTCTTTGGGTGTCGTGACGTCACAGCGAAAGATTGACCTTGCGGCATCTTGTCACCTGAAAACTGTCATACTTACAGGCTAAAGTCTTGGTGACATACGTTGTATGCTTTGTCGCAAGTGTGGCGACTGGGAAGCCGGCGCGATACCGATTGTTCGAATTCTCCGAATTTCCACGCCAAAACAGCCGCTTGCAACATACGATCTGCCCCACCTTAAGTTGCAAGTTGAAACAAAAGTTACTCGCGTAACGGGCGCGCTCGCCGCCTTTTGACGGCGCCCGCGGGCCTCAGCCTCTTCCCCACGCGGCGGCGCGCGCTTAAGGAACCTGCCTCGACGTGGGAGGCCGCTTCAGATGCACCGCAAGCCCGATGGAAGCTGGGACAAGACCCGACTGCCCAGCCGCCATGTGACCGAGGGGCCGAGCCGCGCGCCGCACCGGTCCTATTACTACGCCATGGGCCTGGGCAGCCGCGAGATCGCCCAGCCGTTCGTGGGCGTCGCGTCCTGCTGGAACGAGGCCGCGCCCTGCAACACCGCTCTGATGCGCCAGGCGCACGCGGTGTCGGAAGGCGTGAAGGCCGCCGGCGCCACGCCGCGCGAGTTCTGCACCATCACCGTCACCGACGGCATCGCCATGGGCCACGAGGGCATGCGCTCCTCGCTGGTCAGCCGCGACCTGATCGCCGACTCGGTGGAGCTGACCATGCGCGGCCACGGCTATGACGCGCTGGTCGGCATCGCCGGCTGCGACAAGTCCCTGCCGGGCATGATGATGGCCATGCTGCGGCTGAACGTGCCCAGCGTCTTCCTCTACGGCGGCTCGATCCTGCCGGGCTCCTGGCAGGGCAAGGACGTCACCGTGGTCGACGTGTTCGAGGGCGTCGGCATGCACTCCGCCGGCCGGCTCAGCCTGGACGACCTCTGCAGCCTGGAGCAGGCGGCGTGCCCGTCCGACGGCGCCTGCGGGGGCATGTTCACCGCCAACACCATGGCCTGCGTCTCAGAAGCCATCGGCCTCGCCTTGCCGCTCTCCGCCTCGCTGCCCGCGCCCTATCTCAGCCGCGACGCCTATGCGGTGGCCTCCGGCGAGGCGGTGGTCCGGCTGATCGCCACCGGCCTGCGCCCCCGCGACATCGTCACCCGCAAGTCGTTCGAGAACGCCGCCGCCGTCGTCGCCGCGACCGGCGGATCGACCAACGGCGGCCTGCACCTGCCGGCCATGGCGCACGAGTGCGGCATCGAGTTCACGCTGCGCGATTTCGCCGAGATCGCGGCCCGCACCCCCTACATCGCCGACATGAAGCCCGGCGGCCGCTTCGTCGCCAAGGACATGGGCGAGGCCGGCGGCATGCCGATGCTGCTGAAGACCCTGCTGGAAGGCGGCTACATCCACGGCGATTGCATGACGGTCACCGGCAAGACCATCGCCGAGAACCTGAAGGACGTGGTCTGGCGCGACGATCAGGTGGTGATCCGCCCGGTCGCCAACCCGCTCGCCCCGACCGGCGGCGTCGTGGGCCTGTGGGGCTCGCTCGCCCCCGACGGCGCCATCGTCAAGGTCGCCGGCATGACCAGCCACCGCAGCCATCGCGGCCCGGCCCGCTGCTTCGACGGCGAGCAGGCCTGTTTCGACGCCGTCGAGGCCGGCGACTACCAGGACGGCGAGGTCCTGGTGATCCGCTACGAGGGCGCGCGCGGCGGGCCTGGCATGCGCGAGATGCTGTCGACCACCGCGGCGCTCTCCGGCCAGGGCCGCGGCGACAAGGTGGCCCTGATCACCGACGGCCGTTTCTCCGGCGGCACGCGCGGCCTCTGCGTCGGTCACATCGGACCGGAGGCCCAGCTCGGCGGCCCCATTGCGCTGGTCAAGGACGGCGACATCATCGCCATCGACGCCGACGCCGGGACCATCGAGCTTGAGGTCGATCCCATCGAACTGGAGAACCGCCTGCGCCACTGGGAGCCCAAGAAGACCAACTACGGCTCCGGCGCGATTTGGAAGTTCGCGCAGCTTGTGGGCCCAGCACACCTGGGCGCGGTCACCCATCCCGGCATGGACGGCGAGACCCACGTCTACGCGGACCTCTAGGTCATGAAGACCATCGGCCTGATCGGCGGGATGAGCGCCGAGAGCACCACGGTCTACTACCAGCTGATCAACCGGCTGGTGCGCGAACGACTGGGCGGGCTGCATTCGGCGCAGATCGCGCTGTGGTCGCTGGACTTCGCGCCGATCGCGCAACTGCAGGCCAAGGACGACTGGGACGCCACCGGCGCCATCCTGGCCGACGCGGCTGTGCGGCTCGAAGGCGCGGGCGCCGACTGCGTGCTGATCGGGGCCAACACCATGCACCTGAACTACGCCCAGGTGGCGGGCGCAGTCAGCGTCCCGGTGATCCATATCGCCGACGCCACTGCTGAGGCGCTGAAGGCGGCGGGCGTCAAGAAGGCCCTGCTGCTCGCCACCCGCTTCACCATGGAAAAGCCGTTCTACGCCGAGCGGCTCAGCGCCCAGGGCATCGAGACGGTGACCCCGGACAAGGCCGACCGCGATGCGCTGCACGCCATCATTTACGACGAGCTCGTGGTCGGCGTGATCAGCGAGGCTTCGAAGGCCGTGGTGCTGGCGATGATCGAGAACGGCCGCGCCGCCGGCTGCGACGGGATCGCGTTTGCCTGCACCGAGATCGGGCTCCTGCTGGACGTCGCGGCCATGCCGCTGCCCACCGTCGACACCGCCGTCGCCCACTGCGAGGCCGCGGTGGCGTTCGCGCTGAGCTAGGGACAAGACCCAGACCTACGCAGATGAATCGCGCGCGGCGGCTTGCGGAAAAAAAACCTTCCTGATCCCGTAGGGTTCACACCGCAACGAGACCATCGCTCATGACCCTGCAACTGCGCCGCGTCATCTTGTTCACGCCCCATCTCGCGGAGATGACGGACTTCTATGCCAACGTCTTGGGCCTTGAGGTGACCGGCCGTGAGAAGGGCTGGGTCGACTTCGCCGCCGGGGCCTGCAGCCTGGCTCTGCACGCGGGATCTTCGAAAGTCGGGGCTCGTCCGCCGAAGCTCGCCTTCTACGCCGCTGATGTTTCGGCCGCCCGTGCAGCCCTGTTGAAGAAAGGCTTGGCGAAAGCCGGCCCCGTCAAATCCGCCGGCAGCTTCAATATGTGCGACTGCAAGGACCCGGACGGAAACCCGTTCCAGATATCCAGTCGTCAGTGAAGCTTGAGGTCGTCAGGCTCCCATGCGGAGCGGTCGGTCCTGGTCGTCTTCGTTGTCCTCGTCCGCCTCCGCCGGATCGTCCTCCCACGGCGGCTGGTCGTCGTCGGCGGCGAAGGCGAACAGCGGGGCCGGCGGGGCCTGCGGCTCCGGATCGGGCGTAGGTGCGGCCTGGACCGGCGCCGGCGCGGGCGCAGAAGCGACGCTGGCTGGACGACGCGTGGTGACCGGGCGCCGCAGCAGGGCCTCGATGCGGGCGAGCCAGCGATTGGCCTCGGCGATGGCCTCGCTCGGCGGCAGCTCATCGCTGCGGCCCTCATCCTCCGGCAGCCACAGGTCGAGCACGAAGTCGGGGCTTCCCACGTCATCGAACACCAGGCGCAGCGCGACCCGCTCGGCGGCGTCAAAGGCGTCCAGCGCGCGCCGCGTCTCGCCCCGGTGCGCGCGGCCGACCACCAAGCCGTCGACGATCACCTCGGCGCCCATCAGCTCGTCCAACGCATAGACCAGGCCCCAGGCCCCGGCGTCCCAGACCACGGCCACCTGGTTGGTGGTGAAGTTGAAGCCCATGCCGCGGCCGCGGCCCAGCGCCGCCAGGAAACCGTGCGGCTGGCTCTTCAGGATCACCTTCAGGCCGCGCCGGATCCGGCGGCCCTCGTTGTTGGTCCAGCGCGCGATCCCGGCCAGCACGGTGACCGCGATGCCGGCGACGCCGAGCAGAGCCAGAAGCCGGGTGACCTCGTCCATGGGCGGTGAAGCTAAGCCCCTTCGCTGAGTCTCCCCAAACGGGGCGCTTCAGAGGTCCAGTTCGATGACGAACGGCACGTGGTCGGAGGGCTTCTCCCAGCTCCTCACATCGCGGTGGATGCTCACCCCCGCCAGCAGGTCCGCCGCCTGCGGCGAGAGCAGGGCGTGGTCGATGCGGATGCCGTTGTTCCGCTGCCAGGCGCCGGCCTGATAGTCCCAGAAGGTGTAGGCGCCTGGCGCGCCGTCGGCGGCCAGATAGGCGTCGGTCAGGCCCAGGTACTTCAGCGCCCGGAACGCCTCGCGGGTCTGCGGACGGAACAGGGCGTCGCCCTCCCAGTTGGCCGGGAACTCCGCGTCGCGCGCTTCGGGAATGACGTTGAAGTCGCCGGTCAGCACCAGCGGCTCCTCCAGCGCCAGCAGATCGCGCGCATGGCGGTTCAGCCGGTCCATCCAGGCGAGCTTGTAGGGGTACTTCTCGGTGTCCACGGGATTGCCGTTGGGCAGATAGATCGAGGCCACGCGGACCGGCGTCGGGCCGGAGATCACCGCCTCCAGATAGCGCGACTGCTCCTCCTCGCCGGGGTCGGGCAGGCCGCGGCGCACATCCTCCATCGGCGCCTTCGAGAGCAGGGCGACGCCATTGTAGGATTTCTGGCCGTGGACGGCGACATTATAGCCAAGCCGTTCAAAGGCTTCGGTGGGAAATTTCTCGTCGACGCACTTGATCTCCTGCAGGCAGGCGACGTCCGGCTGCGCGGCCTCGAACCACTTCAGCACCGTCTCCAGCCGCGCGTTGACCGAGTTCACGTTCCAGGTGGCGATGCGCATCGACGAAATCCCAATCCAAGGGGATGGGTCTACTTCTTCGTCAGCGTCAGCGGCAAGGCCGCGCCCTGGGTAAAGGTCCCGGCCAGACTCTTTCCGTCCGCCGACAGCTTGGCGGTGTACTCGCCGCCGATGGACAGGAAGAGCGCCGAAAGCTGGCCGCCGTCGGTCTTCACGGCCGTGGCCGGGATGGTCGCGCCTTGGTCGAGGCTGTTCAGCTCGGCCTTGGTTTCAGCGCCGGCGGTCTTGATCGTGAGTTCAAGACGCAAGGTCGGGCCGCCGCCGGGAATGACCAGCGCGCCGGCCCAGAGGCCATCGTAGGCGTTGGCGGCCTGGGCGGAGGCCGAACCGGCGAGCAGCGCCGCGGTGGCCAGACCCAGCGCCAGGCGGCGGGTAATCGAAGCGAATTTCATCTGAGGCCCTCCCAAGGGTTGTGATGGGAGACTTGGGGAGTCTGCACTCGCGCGCAAGGTGAACCTTATTGGCGCTTGCCGGGTGTCAGGGCTTGCTGAACTGTGGCAGCATCCACGCAACTGGGGAGGCGGCATGGATTGGGAGCTTAAACGCTCAGCGACGCGGCTGGTGGGCGAACCCCGCGGCCGGGTCGATGAGACGACTTGGGAGGCGTTCTCCCAGGCGTTGACCGACGCCGTGCGCGAGGCCGCCGCGGCGGGCGGCTTGCCGCTGGTCGTCGATCTCTCCGGACTCGACTACATGTCGTCGCGGGGCCTGCGGGCGCTGACCATGGCCAAGCGCGAGGCGGGGGACGCGGTGCACATCACGCTCGCCGCCCCCAACGACCGGATGCGCGAGATCCTGGCGATCAGCCGCTACGACAAGCTGTTCAAGGTGACCGACGCCGTCGAGCCGGAGGCATGATGCAGGTCAGGTTCCGATGCGCGTAAGGTGTCTCTCATGCGCGTAAGATTTTGGGGCACGCGCGGCTCGCTGCCGGTGGCGCAGAAGGCCGGCGCCATCCAGGCGAAGATTGCCCGCGCCCTGGTGGCGGCGGGCGGCCAGGTGTTCGCCGACGAGGCGCAGGCGACGGCCTTCGCCAAGGCCAACCTCGATTTCGCGACCTTCGGCGCCTACGGCGGAGCCACGTCCTGCGTGGAGATCGAGGGGGCGGACGACGCCTATATCGTTTGCGACATGGGCTCAGGCCTGCGCGAGTTCGGCATCGACGCGTTCCGGCGGTGCGCCGCGGGTCACGCGCGGGTCTTCCACATCTTCCTGTCCCACCTGCACTGGGACCACATCATGGGCTTCCCGTTCTTCGGGCCGGCCTTCGATCCGGGCGCGACCATCGTCTTCCACACTGGCCACCCGGACGCCGAGCAGGCCTTGCGCCGCCAGCAGGAAGAAATTTCCTTCCCAGTGCCGTTCGACTGGCTGAAGGCGAAAATGTCGTTCGAGGTCCACCAGGTCGCCCAACCCTTCGAGGTTGGTGGCGTGACCGTGACCCTGATCCAGCAGCACCACAGCCACGAATCCTTCGGCTATCAGTTCGTCCGCGACGGCCGCTCGGTGATCTATTCCACCGACAGCGAGCACAAGCTGGACAACATGGAGTCAGAGGCCGCCTTCGAGGCCTTCTTCGCCGACGCCGACCTGGTGATCTGCGACACCATGTACTCGCTGGGCGACACCGTCAGCCTGAAGCAGGACTGGGGTCATTCCTCGAACATCGTGGCGATCGACCTGTGCCACGCTGCCGGCGCCAAGCGCCTGGCGCTCTTCCACCACGAGCCGACCTACGCCGACGAGGACATCCAGCGGATGCACGCCGAGAGCGTGCGCTACGAGGAACTGGTCCGCGCCGACCGGCCGGAGCTGGAAGTGCTCTGCGCCTACGACGGCCTTGAGGTCGAGATCTGAACGAGCTCGATCCCGGCGCCCGCCTGCGGGTCCTGTTGGGCGGGATCGCCGCGGCGATCCTGGCGGCCTTAGCGCTGCTGGCCGCGGGCGATGGCGTCCGCCAGCCGCTGTTCGACACCTGGCAGCATCTGTCCGCGCCCAGTCCGCCGCCGCCCTCCGCCGCCGCGGTCGTGCTGATCGACGGGCCGAGCCTCAAGGCGGTCGGCGGCTGGCCCTGGTCGCGCTACACCATGGCCCGGCTCACCGAGGCGATCTCGAAGCGCGGCGCCCAGGCGATCGGCTTCGACATCCTGTTCCCGGAGGCTGACCGCACGACGCCCGGCCTGTTCGCCGACCTATATCCCGAACTGCCCAAGCCCACCGCCGACGAGATCCGCAAACTGCCGTCCATGGATGCGATCTTCGCCCGGGTGATCGGCCGCAGTCCCGTGGTCCTCGGCCGGGCGGGCATCGACAAGGACTCGCTCGACGTGGTCGGCGGGGCCGCGCCGGCGCCGCCCGAGGCGCAGTTCACCGGCGCGGCGCCCAGCGGGATATTCTCCTATCCCGAGGTCGGCGCCAGCCTGTTGATCCTCGATGGCGCAGCGCTGGGCCACGCCCTCTACAACGGGCCCAAGGACCCGGACGGCGTCACGCGACGAGTTCCCCTGGTGGCGCGGGCGGCGGGGACCCTGACGCCCGGCTTCGCCCTGGAACTGGTGCGGGTGGCCGAGGGCGAGGACGGGGCGAAGCTGATCTCCGCGGGCGGGCGGCTGCGGGCCGTGCAACTGGGCCGCCACAACCTGCCGGTCGACGCGCAAGGGCGGATGGCGCTGCGGTTTCGCAACCTGAAGGGCGCCGACACCATCTCGGCGGTGGAGCTGCTGCGGACCGGGGTCCGGCCCGACATCTTCAAGAACAAGATCGTGCTGGTCGGCCTGGCGGCGGCCGGGACCTCGGACATCGTCACCACACCCACCGGCGTCCAGACCTATGGCGTGCTGGTGCAGGCCGAGGCGGTGAACAACATCGTCGGCTCCAACACCAAGGGCGGCGGCGGCCTCTACCGCCCCGACTGGGCGCTGATCGCCGAATGGAGCCTGGGCCTGCTGGCGGCGGCGGCGGCCTGGTGGCTGACGCCCAGGCTGGGGCTGTTGCCGCTGGTGACCGCGGCGGCGGGGCTGACGGCCCTGGCGGTGGGCGCGAGCTATGGCGGGTTCCTGCAGGGCTGGCTGCTCGATCCGGCGCCGGTCCTGGCCCCCGGCGCGGCGACCGCGGCGACGATGATCGCCCTGTTGTTCGTCGAGGGCCGCCGCGTGCAAGCCCGCCTACGCGGCGCCCTGGACGAGGAGCGGCTGTCCGCGGCGAAGATCGCCGGCGAAATGTCGGCGGCGGCCGAGATCCAGTCGGGCATGCTGTTGCCCCGCGAGGCGCTGCGCCGCGTCTCCAGCGCCGTCGAGATCGACGCCGTGCTGCAGCCCGCCAAGAGCGTCGGCGGCGACCTCTACGACGCCTTCATGATCGACAAGCAGCGGCTCTGCTTTCTGGTCGGCGACGTCACCGGCAAGGGCGTGCCGGCGTCGCTGTTCATGGCGCTCTCCAAGGCGCTCTCGCGCAGCCTGTTGATGCGGCCAGCCATGGCGCTGGACGAGGCGCTGGACGGCATCAACGCTGAGCTGTCGCGTGACAACGGTCAGGCGATGGCGGTCTCCCTGCTGGTCGGCGTGCTCGACCTCGCCGACGGGAGCCTGGAACTCTGCAACGCCGGCCACGAGAACCCGCTGCTGGTCGATGCGCAGGGCGCGGTGCGCGAACTGCGCCTGGAGGGCGGCCCGGCGCTCTGCGTGGCCGACGGTTTCCCCTATCCGGTGGAACGCGACCGCCTGGAGCCTGGCGAGACCCTGATCGTCTATACCGACGGCGTCACCGAGGCGCAGAATCCGGCCGGCGACCTCTTCGACCGCGAGGGCGCTGTGAAGGTGCTGAGCGCCAGGCGACAGCGCCTCTGGCCGACCTGATTGACGCCCTGGTCACCGCCGTCCGCGCCTTCGAGGCCGGCGAGGAAGCCAGCGACGATCTTACGGTTCTGGCGGTGCGCCGACCGGCTTAGCGGACGGTGACCTCGACCCGCCGGTTCTTCGGCTCGGCGGTGTTGTCCGGGGTCTGCACCAGCAGCTCACGCTTTCCCCGGCCTACGGCGCGGCTGATCGTGGCGTCGAGGCCCTGGCCGATCAGGGCGTTGAGGATGTCGCTCGCGCGCTTCCGGGAAAGGGTGTCGTTGTCGCTGTCCTTGCCTACCGTGTCGGTGTGGCCGGTGATCTGCACCTCGGCGCCGGGCCGCTTGGCGATCTCGGCGAACACGTTCTTCAGCTCCGGCTCGGACTCCGGCGTCAGCCTGGTCGTGCCTTCCAGGAAGTAGAGCGTGAACTTGGCCGGTGGCGGCGGCAGGCTGTCGGTGAGCGCGGCGTAGAGCTTGGGATCGGCCGGCTTGGCGGCGAACTTGCCGCTGAGCGCGGCTTGCGTGTTCTCGGCGGTCAGCGAACCCGTCTCGGCGCCGGTCTTGCCGTCGAACAGGGCGACCGCGCCGACATTGGCGCCGGGCTCGCCCGGCAGCAGCGTGACCGAGCCGGTGGGCGCTGTGGCGCAGGCGGCCAACAGCAGGAGCAGTGGAAGAACGAGGAGCGCTTTCATGGCCGAACTCCTCATGGCTTACCGTCTGAGGGCACATCCACCACGAAGCGGGTGCCGCGCGCCGCCAACAGCGAGGTCGGCGTCTTCACCTTCATCTGGTCCTTGTTTTCCTTGGCGATCTGCCCGGAAACGATGGCCAGCGAGCCGCGGTCGACCTGGGTCAGCGAGCTGCCCTTATGGGTCGTATCGTCGAACTCGAACTCCGTCAGCGACACGTGGGCGTTGGGTCCGACGGCGAACCGGCTGTTGTCGATGAAGGTGACGCCGATCCGCCCATCCTTGCCGGTGGTCAGCACGTCCTTGACGCTGAGCGTGGCGCCCGGCGTCGCAGGCAGAGTGGCGGTTCCGCGGACGATGTTTGCCTGTCCAGCGACCGTCTTGATCCGCCCGATTTCCGCGGCAAGCGCCTGCGTCGACATCGCGGCCGCGATCAGCAATCCTGCTGCGAATAACTTCACGATGCGTCGCCCCCAAACCCGTTAGGCCTAATCCATAGCTCAGCTGCCGGCCCATTCCGAATCCCAACCCGTCTCAGGCGAAAAGGCCGCGGCGCGCCTGACCGTGGGCGACCGCGCGGTGGCCCGGGCGATCGCGTTCGCACGGCGTTTCGCGGAGACCGCGCGCTTGTCGTCGGACGCCGCCGACCGGCTGGTGGTGGTGGTCGAGGAGTGGGCGGCCAATATCGTCGAGCACAGCGCCGCCGTGCCCGCGAGCCTGATCGTCCTGACCCTGGAAAGGGCAGGGGATGGCGCCCGCATAACCTTCACCGACGCCGGCGTCGCCTTCGATCCGCGTGACGCTGAGGACGATGGGCCGAACCTGGAGCGCGGCGGCGGCGCCGGGATCGCGCTCATCCGGTCGTGGTGCGAGATCGAGAGCTATCGGCGCCGCAGCGGCCGCAACCGGCTCGTACTCAGATCGAAAAGCTGACGCCGCAGCCGCAGCTGGACTTGGCGTTGGGGTTGCGGACCCGGAACTCGGCGCCGGCCAGTTCGTCGACGAAGTCGATCTCCGAGCCCTTCAGCAGCACGAAGGACATCTCGTCCACCAGGGCCGCGGCCCCGTCGCGCTCGACCCGGAAATCGTCGGCGTTCTCGTCCTCCACCAGATCGAACTGGTACTGGAAGCCCGAGCAGCCGCCGCCCTCCACCGCCACGCGCAGCATCAGCGCCTTGCCCTCGGCCTTGCCGATGGCGTGGATGCGCTGAGCGGCCGATGGGGAGAGGGTGAGTTCGCTTGAGGTCATGTCAGTTAGGAGAATGAAACGCCTGGACTATATGAGGACGCCAACGGCTTCGACCAAGAGCCTGTCCTATAGATGGATTTGATGGCCGCCACGATTCCTTCCAAAGCCGCCTACTCCGAAGACCCCGCGCTGTCCCGGGGCCGCAAGGTCGCGGAGTCGGAGAGCCCGACGCGCACGCCCTTCGCCCGCGACCGCGACCGCATCATCCACGCGACAGCTTTCCGCAGGCTGAAGGAGAAGACCCAGGTCTTCGTGGCTCACGAGGGCGACCACTTCCGCACCCGCCTGACCCACAGCCTCGAGGTGGCGCAGATCGCGCGCTCCCTGGCCACGGCGCTCGGCCTCGACGCCGACCTCGCCGAGACCATCGCGCTGGCCCACGACCTCGGCCACCCGCCGTTCGGCCACGCCGGCGAGGACGAGCTGCAGGTGCAGATGTCCAACTTCGGCGGCTTCGACCACAATGTGCAGACCTTCCGCGTGGTCACCAAGCTGGAGCGCCGCTATCCGCGCTTCGAGGGCCTGAACCTCACCTGGGAAACGCTCGAAGGCATCATCAAGCACAACGGCCCGGTCACCGATAAGCTGGAAAAGCCGTCCTGGAGCGCCATCGCCGAGTTCGACGCCGACTACGGCCTGCGCCTCGATGGCTGGGCCTCGGCGGAGGCGCAGGTCGCGGCGCTGGCCGACGACATCGCCTACAACAACCACGACGTGGACGACGGGGTGCAGGCCGGGCTCTTCAACCTGGACGAACTGCGCGCGATTCCGCTGATCGGGCCGCATGTGGCGAGCGCCGTGGCCGACTATCCCGACGTCGACGTCGGTATCCTGCGCCTGGAGGCCGTGCGGCGGATGATCGGGGCCATGGTCGCCGACGTGCTGGCCGAGACCCGCCGCCGCGCCGCCGCCGACAAGGTGGGCTCAGCCGAGGATGTCCGCGTCCTGGGCCACGCGCTCGTCGCCTTCTCCCGCGACATGGCCGAGGACCTGGGCGCGTTGCGGGCCTTCCTGATGGAGCGCATGTACCGCCACTGGAAGGTCAACCGCACCCGCAGCCAGGCCCGCCGCATGCTGGGCGAGATGTTCCAGCTGTTCCTGGCCGAGCCCGACGTCCTGCCGGCCGAGTGGTACGCCCGTACCCAGGGCCGCGACGACGCCGGCCGCGCCCGGGTGGTCTGCGACTACATCGCCGGCATGACCGACCGCTACGCCATCCAGGAACACCGCAACCTCTTCAACCTCGACGCCCTGCACTAGGCCTCAGAGGTACGACGGCAACGCCCCGTAGAACTGCTCGACCCCGGTGGTCAGCGCGCTGACCATCTCGCGCTCGGCCTCGGTCGTGTGGGGGTTCCAGATGTCGAAGATTAGCACGGCGCGGGTGTCGTCGCTGTTGTTCCAGGCCTCGTGCTCGATGGTGTCGTCGAAGACGAAGGCCTGGCCGGGCTGCCATTCCCGCGTCTCGGCGCCGACCCGGAAGCCGCAGCCCGGCGGCACGATCAGCGGCAGGTGGCAGATCAGGCGGGCGTTGTTGACCCCGGTGTGCGCCGGGATGCGGGTGTGCGGCTCGAGGATCGAAAACACCGCCGTCGGCGCCGAGCCCGGCAGTTCGCACTTTGGCCAAGCCGAAAGCGCCGCCACAGTCTTGGGACAGCGGGCCATGTTGGCCTCGATCGCCTCGCCGGCCTTCCACAGGTAGAAGACCCCCCAGTCGCGGGAGTTGTTCAGCGCCCGCCAGCGCGCGTCCGGGGTCTCCTGCCGCGCGATATAGGGCTCCAGCTGGTCGCGGCCCGCAGCCAACACCCCGATCAGTTCCTCGCGGATGTCGGCGGTCGCCGCCTCGATGCTGTCCAGCCAGGGGAAATCGCCGCGCTCATAGAACTCGATGGCCGGCAGTTCTGGCAGGTAGAGGAAGGTCGGCTGCGGGCGATAGACCCGGCGCTTTTGCAGGAGCGTCGCCAGCGACTTGTCGAACCGGCTGAGCGACTGGTCGGTGTGGCGTGCGCGCAGGGTCTCCAGGTGGGCCGCCAGAAAGCCTTCCAGCTCGCGGTTGTTGGCCTCGACCGCGGCCCTGGCCTTGTCGAACAGCGGGCGCATCTCGAGCGGGATCTGCAGGCCAGCCGGGATGATCTGCAGCACCTTGCGATAGGTGGCCGCCGCCGTGCGGGTGTCGCCCTTGCGCTCGTGCAGCGCCGCGGTCTGCAGCAGCGCGCGCATGCTGGTCGGCTCGATGATCAGGGTCTTGTTGAGCGCCGCCAGCTCCTCTTCGTCGCGGCCCAGGTCGCGCTGCGCGGTCGCCAGGTTGAGCCAGAGCACCGCCAGCGATGGATCGGCCTTCACCGCCGCCTCCAGCGGCCCGAGCGCGCCGGCGGGGTCGCCGGCCAGCAGCTTGCGCTTGGCGATCTCGTTCAGCACCAGGGGATGCTCAGGCTGGGCGGCCTCGGCCTCGCGGATCATCCGCTCGGCGTCGTAGGCCCGTCCGCCGGCCAGCGCCTGGGCCGCGGCGTCGAGCAGTTGGCGGATCTGGCGGTCGTCGGCGCCGGCCATGATAGAGAAACCTTTCGCTCCCCGGCCTTTGCGATGATCGGCCGGGGCGGAGCAAGGACATTCTGCCGTGCGGCGGTTCTTGAGCGCGCGGCCCTAATTCCGGCATGGTCCGCCCACAGAAAATGCCGTCCAGAGCGGTTGATCGGCGGTTTTGGGCGTGCGGGACCGGCTAGACTGCCGCCTCTAGCGCGCGATTCGGTGATCCGGACGCGCCTCTGCGGGAGCGAACGATGTCCGATCATGAGCGTGGCGCCTATACGCCGCCCACCGACGCCCCGCTGAGTTTCGATGCGCCACAGCCGGTGCGCGGCGCGCGGCCGATGCCCTTCACCCTGATCATCTCAGTGCTGGTGCTGCTGGGCGTGGCCGCCGCGATCTTCGTGTTCTACCGCTCCGGCGTGCGCCAGGCGGGACAGGGACCGCAAGCGGTCGGCGCGCCGGTCAGCAGCATGAAGACCGCGCCGCCCGCCGAGGCCCAGCCTCAGGATCCGGCCGCTGGCCTGCAGATCTACAAGACCGAAGGCGGCAAGACCGCGTCCGGCCCCGCCGCGCCGACCTTCACGCCCGGTCCGGAACAGCCGCAAGCCCGTCCCGAACCCGCCCAGCCCAAGGTCGTGGCGGCGCCGATCACGCCCGCCGCCGCGCCGCCGGCGGCCGCCGCGGTCCCGGCTCAGCCCGCGCCGACCCTGCGTCCCTCGATCCCGGCCCAGCCGCCGGCCGCCAAGCCCGCGCCGACACCCGCGCCGGCCGCCAAGGTCGAGGCGCCCGCGCCCAAGCCCGTCGCCATGCCGCCCAAGGTCGAGAAGGCCCCCGCCAAGCCGGAGCCCAAGGCTGAGACCAAGCCCGCCAAGCCTGACGCCAAGGCCGCGCCGACCCCGTCCGCCGCCAAGGGCGGCTCGGTGGTGCAGATCGGCGCGGTCTCATCCCCGGCGCTGGCCGACAAGGCCTGGAGTGACGCCGCCGCCATCGCGCCCGGCGCCGCCGCGGGCAAGGGCAAGAACGTCGAGAAGGTCGACCGCGACGACGGCAAGACCCTCTACCGCGTCCAGGTCACCGGCTTCGCCGACCGCACCGCCGCCACCGCCTTCTGCGACAAGCTGAAGGCCGCCGGGAAGGCCTGCTTCGTCAAGTGAGCATAAGCGCGGCCATCCTGGGCTGCTCTGGGCCCGTGCTGACGCCGGAAGAGCGGACCTTCTTCCGGCGAGTGAAGCCTTGGGGCTTCATCCTGTTCAAGCGCAATGTCGAGACGCCCGATCAGGTGCGCACCCTGATCGCCGCCCTGCGCGACACGGTCGCCCGCGCCGACGCTCCGGTGCTGATCGATCAGGAGGGCGGCCGCGTGCAGCGCCTTGGGCCCCCGCATTGGGGCCTCTATCCCCCGGGCCGCGCGTTCGGCGACCTGAAAGGCAACGACCCGCTCCTGCGCCGCGAAATCACGCGCCTGGGCGCCCGGCTGATGGCCCACGACCTGGCGGCGCTCGGGATCAACGTCGACTGCGTGCCGGTGCTGGACGTGCCCGACCCCAACGGCCACGAGATCATCGGCGACCGCGCCTACGGCAAGACCGTCGAGGAGGTGGCCCTGATGGGCCGCGCCGCCGCTGAGGGCCTGATCGCCGGCGGGGTCCTGCCGGTCATCAAGCACATCCCCGGCCACGGCCGCGCCATGAGCGACAGCCATCTCGAGCTGCCGGTGGTCGACGCCAGCTTCGAGGACCTCGACGCCCGCGACTTCGCTCCGTTCCGCGTGCTCTCCGACATGCCGATGGCGATGACCGCCCACGTGATCTACACGGCCGTCGACCGCAAACGCCCGGCGACCACGTCTAAGAAGGTCATGCGCCGCGTGGTGCGCGGCGCGATCGGCTTCGACGGCCTGGTGATGAGCGACGATCTCTCCATGAAGGCGCTCAGCGGCGACTTCACCGAGCGCGCCGAGATGAGCCGCGCGGCCGGCTGCGACGTCGTCCTGCACTGCAACGGCGCCATGGCCGAGATGAAGGCCGTGCTGAAGGGCGCCGGCGAGCTGAAGGGCCGGGCCGCAGCGCGCGCGAAATCCGCGCTGGCGAGGCTGGCCAAGGCGCCCGAACCCTTCGACGTGGCCGAGGCGCGGGCGCGGTTCGACGCGGCCTTCGACGGGAAGTTCGCGGCGTGACGGACACCTTCCAGCCCAATCTGGACTTCAACGCCGTCGCCAATGCGGTCGAGGACGGCGAGGCGCTGATCGTCGACATCGACGGCTACGAAGGCCCGCTGCACGTGCTCCTGGCTCTGGCCCGCAGCCAGAAGGTCGACCTCCTGCAGCTGTCGATCCTCAAGCTCGCCGAACAGTACTTGGCCTTCGTGCAGCAGGCGCGCCGCGCGCAGTTCTCGCTGGCCGCCGACTACCTGGTGATGGCCTCGTGGCTCGCCTACCTGAAATCCCGCCTGCTGCTGCCCAAGCCCGAACAGCCAGAGGCTGACGAGGCGCCGGCCGAGGAGATCGCCGCGCGCCTGGCCTTCCGGCTGGCCAAGCTCGACGCCATGCGCAACGCCGCCGAGGGCCTGCGCACCCGCCCGCAGCTCAAGCGCGACGTCTTTGGCCGCGGCGATCCGGAGGCGATCAAGGTGATCCCGTCCGGCCGTATCGAGGGCGACCTCTACGGCCTGATGAGCGCCTACATCGCCCAGCGCACCAAGGAAGCCAGCCGCACCTACACGCCGGCGCTCCCCAAGGCCTATCCGCTGGAGGAAGCGCGCGACCGTCTGCGCCGCCTGTTGCCCGAACTCGACCGCTGGACGCCGCTGACCGGCGTCGCGCCGTTTGGGCCGGGCCCGGGAAGTTCAGGCGGGCAGGGGCCTAGCCGGGCGTCCTATGTGGCGTCCACGCTGTCCGCCGGCCTGGAGCTGGTCAAGGAAGGCGCGCTGGAGGCCCGCCAGCTGGAGGCCTTCGCCGACATCTATCTGCGGACCAAGAAGGCCCCCAATAGCGGGAAGGAGAGCGCGGCATGAGCGACGCGGCCTATACCGAACGTGAGGTCGAGGCCCTGCTGTTCGCCGCCGCCGGCCCCTTGAGCGACGCCGACCTCGCCAAGCGGCTGCCGGAAAGCGCCGACGTCGCGGGCGCAATCGCGGGCCTGCAGGCGCGCTATGCGGGCCGCGGGGTCGAGCTGGTCGCGGTGGCCGGGCGCTGGCGGTTCCAGACCGCCGCCGACCTTGCCTGGCTGATGACCGATGAACGGGAGGAGCCCCGGCGCCTGTCCCGCGCGGCCCAGGAGACCCTGGCCATCGTCGCCTACCACCAGCCGGTGACCCGGGCGGAGATCGAGGCGGTGCGCGGCGTGCAGGCCAGCAAGGGGACGCTGGATGTGCTCCTGGAACTCAGCCTGGTGCGCATGCGCGGCCGCCGCCGCACGCCCGGCCGGCCGATCACCTACGGCACCACCGACGCCTTTCTCGAGCACTACGGCCTGGCCAGCGTCGGCGACCTGCCGGGCGCGGCCGAGATGCGGGCCGCGGGCCTGCTGTCCCTCGACCTCCCCGCCGACTTCGCGGTGCCCGACCCCAATGCGCTTGGCGCCGACGAGGACCCGCTGGACGAGGGCGACGCCCCGCAGTTCCACACCGACTTCCTGGGCGAAGAGACCTGATCGTCACGGGCTGAGGGTGGTGTTCTGCTCGCCCCCGAGCTAGCAGACCGCCCCATGATCCGCCTCGACAACATCTCCAAGCAAAACGGCCACCAGATTCTGTTCATCGACGCCTCGATGGGCGTTCAAAAGGGCGAAAAGGTCGGGCTCGTCGGCCCGAACGGCGCTGGCAAGACGACGCTGTTCCGCATGATCACCGAACAGGAGCAGCCTGACGACGGACTGGTCATGATCGATCCCGGCATGACCATCGGCTATTTCAGCCAGGACGTCGGCGAGATGTCGGGCCAGAGCGCGGTCGCCGCGG
>CAIJOB010000013.1 GCA_903822175.1 uncultured Alphaproteobacteria bacterium | reverse complement strand
TGGAAATGATCATGCCCGGCGACAACGCCGAGCTGGAAGTCGAGCTGATCACGCCGATCGCCATGGACCAGGGCCTGCGCTTCGCCATCCGCGAAGGCGGCCGGACCGTCGGCTCCGGCGTCGTGGCCAAGATCATTAAGTAAGGCCCACAAGCCTCACTTGAGCCAAGTCATCAGGCCGCCGGGGAAACCCGGCGGCCTTTTGCTTGCGGCGAACACCGCGCGCCGTCACCCTGCCGCCAACCGCCGCTTTGAGCGTCGGACGAAGCGGCGAGGGCGGGTATGGAACGGCGGCAATTCCTCAAGGTCGCAGGCGTGGCGACGGCGGGCGCGGCCCTGGCGCGGCCGGGCCTCTCGGCCGCCGCCGATGCGCCGACGGCCAGTGGCCCCGGCGAGCGGCTGTCCCTGGACCTGGGCTGGAGCTTCCACCGCGGCGACATCGTCACCGCCCAGCCGCACACCGGCGACCAGAGCTACGCCAGCACCAAGGCCGGCGCCGCCGCCGGTCCGGCGGGCTTCCGCTACAACGACAGCGACTGGCGGGTCCTGGACCTGCCGCACGACTTCGTGGTCGAGGGGCCCTTCGAAGAGACCGCCAATGTCGCTCAAGGGTATCGGCCCAAAGGCGTCGCCTGGTACCGCCGGACCCTGCATCTCGACCCTGCCGACCAGGGTAAGCACCTGGAAATCCAGCTCGACGGCGTGGCGGTCAACGCCACCGTCTGGTTCAACGGCAACGTCGTGGCGCACAGCTGGAGCGCGTACTCCTCGCTCTATATCGACATCACCGCCTTCGCCCGCTTCGGGAACGAGGCGAACATCCTGGCCGTGCGCGTCGACGCCGATCCGCTGGAGGGCTGGTGGTACGAGGGTGGCGGCCTCTATCGCCACACCTGGCTGGTCAAGCGCAGTCCCGTCCACCTGATCACCGATGGTGTCTACGCCCATCCCAGGCGCGAGGCCGACGGGCGCTGGGTCCTGCCGGTCGAGGCCACTGTCGCCAACACCGGCGAGGCCATGGCCAGCGCCGAGGTCGAGGTGGTGCTGGTCGATCCCGACGGCCGTGTGGTGGGGCAGGCGCGGAACGGCTTCTCCATCGCGGCGCTGGACCGAGGCGTCTCCAACCTGTCGTTCAACGTTCCTGACCCCAGGCTCTGGTCGATCGAGACGCCGACGCTCTATTCGGTGCGGACAACCGTCCGCGTGGCCGGCGCGGTGATGGACGAGGTGGTGACCACCTGCGGCTTCCGCAGCCAGCGGTTCGACGCGGACAAAGGCTTCTTCCTCAACGACAAGCCGGTGAAGATCCAGGGCGTCTGCATCCACCAGGATCACGCCGGCGTCGGCATCGCGCTCCCGGACTCGATCATCGACTTTCGGCTGCGGCGGCTGAAGGCGCTGGGCTGCAACGCCATCCGCTCCTCGCACAATGCGCCGACGCGGGAGCTGCTGGACGCCGCCGACCGGCTAGGCTTCCTGGTGATGGACGAGAACCGGCTATTCAACACCAGCCCCGACTATCTGCGGCTGGTGGAATGGCTGGTGCGCCGCGACCGCAACCATCCGAGCATCATCCTGTGGTCGGTGTTCAACGAAGAGCCGCTGCAGGGGCGCCGTGAGGGCTACGAGATGGTCCGGCGGATGTCGGCGGCGGTGAAGCGGCTCGACAAGACCCGCCCGGTCACCGCGGCGATGAACAGCGGCATGTTCAATCCGGCCAACGTCTCCCAGGCGGTCGACGTAGTGGGCTTCAACTATCAGATCGAGGTCTACGACAAGTTCCACGCGGCCAATCCCACCAAGCCGATCACCAGCTCGGAGGACACCTCGGCGGTCTCTACGCGTGGCGAATACACGACCGACATGAAGGCCCATCTGCTCACCGCCTACGACGACGTGGCGCGGCCTTGGGGTGCGACCCACCGCGCGGCCTGGAAAGCCATCGCCACCCGGCCATTCATCGCCGGCGCCTTCGTCTGGACCGGCTTCGACTACCGCGGCGAACCGCAGCCCTTCGAATGGCCGACGGTGAGTTCGTCCTTCGGCATCATGGACCTGTGCGGCTTCGAGAAGGCGGCCTTCTACATCCACCAGGCGCAGTGGGTGAAAGACCGCCCGGTGCTGCACCTGATCCCGCACTGGAACTGGCCCGGGCAAGAGGGCAAGCCGATCCGCGTGGTGGCCATGGCCAATACCGAGACCGTGGCCCTGATACTCAACGGCAAGCTGATCGGCGAGCAGAAGGTCGATCCCTACGAGATGAACGAGTGGCAGGTGGCTTACGCGCGCGGCCGGCTGGAGGCGGTGGGCAAGACCGGGGGCAAGGTCGTGGCCCACGCCGTCGTCGAGACCACCGGCGTGCCGGTGGCGCTGCGCCTGACGCCGGACCGCGCAGGCCTGGCGGGCGACGGCCGCGACGCGACGCCGATCACCGTGGAGGCGCTGGACGCCAAGGGCCGGCCCGTGCCGACCGCCAATCTGCCGGTGACCTTCGAGATCGCCGGCGGCCGGATCATCGGCACGGGCAACGGCGACGCCAACAGCCATGAGCCGGAGAAGGCCCCGGCTCGCCGGCTCTACAATGGCCTGGCCCAGGTGATCGTGCAGACGGAGGAGGGCGGTTCTGGCGTGCTCACGCTCCGCGCCCAAGCGGAAGGCCTGAAATCCGCCGAGGCGAAGCTCGCGGTGCGACCTGACCGCGGCCCGCCCAGTGTTGCGCGGCCGACCTGAATCCCACCTCCAGATGACAGCCGAGTCATGACCGCGAATTAAGCTGCTTCGACTGCAACGCAGGACTAGCTTCCGCCACACGATTTAGGATTGGGGAGTTAGATCATGCGCCTAGCCATTGGGCTCGTATCGGCCGCCGCCGCGCTGGCCGCGGCCGGAACCGCCGCTGCCGCCGGGCCGTCGGTGGAAATCAGGGACGCGATCGCCCGCGTCACCGTAGTCCCCGAGGACCGCGCCGACGTGAAGGTCGAGATCCTGACCACCAATGCGTCCCTGCCGCTGGCGGTGCGGACCAACGGCGCGACCACCATCGTCGACGGCAATCTCGCCCACCGCATCTACGACTGCCGCCACAGCGGCGACCATGCCACCGCCTGGGTGCGCGGCGTCGGCGAGATCTCCTACGAGAACATGCCGCAGATCGTCATCCATACGCCCAAGGCCGTGGCCGTCGAAACCGGCGGCGCGGTCTATGGCACGGTGGGTCGCTCGGCCAGCCTGTCACTGGACAACTCCGGCTGCAGCGCCTGGACCATCGCCGATGTGGCCGGGGACGCGACGCTGCACGAATCCGGCGCGGGCTCGGTGCATATGGGTTCGGCCGGCAAGCTGGCCCTGCATCTCTCCGGCGCGGGCAGCGTCCACGCCAACAAGGTCAGCCAAGGCCTCGACGCCCCGCTCTCGGGCGCCGGCGGCATCGATATCGTCGAACTCAACGGCCCGGTGATGGCGCACGTCTCCGGCGTTGGCCACATCAGGGCAGAGCAGGGGCACGCCACCACGGTCAAGGCCTCGGTCTCCGGCGTCGGCGGCGTGGAGCTGGGCGGCGACGCCCAAAGCCTCGACGCCTCGATCTCCGGCTTCGGCGGCGTCCGCGTGAAGTCGGTGAGCGGCTCGGTGACCAAATCGGTGTCCGGCGGCGGGCACGTGAGCGTCGGCTAAGCGCCAACCGCGCCACCCGACGTCAGACTTCTAGACATGTCCTAAGGACGGAGAATTCCAGATGCGAACTGCCCTCTTGCTGGCCGCCACGGCGGCTTTGGTGCTCGCCGCGGGCGCGGCCTGCGCCGCCTCGGTGGAGGTGAAGGACGCCGTGGCCCGCGTCACGGTGATCCCGGAGGCCCGCTCCGACGTGAAGGTCGAGGTCATCCAGGCGAACGGCAAGCTGCCGCTCGAGGTCCGCACCTTTGGCGGCCAGACCATCGTCGATGGCCATCTCGGTCACCGGATCCGCGACTGCCACGGCAATGGCGAGAACGTCTCGGTCCGCGTCCGCGACGTGGGCGATGTCGCCTGGAAGGATATGCCGCAGGTGGTCATCCACACGCCGCGCGACGTCGACGTCAACGCCGGCGGCGCGGTCTGGGGCTCGGTGGGCCGCTCGGCCAGCGTCAAGCTCGGCAACGCCGGCTGCGGCGACTGGACGGTCGGCAACACCGACGGGGCCATGCGCATCAGTCAGGCCGGCTCCGGCGACACCCGCACCGGCTCGGCCGGCGAGACCAGCATCCGCGTGGCGGGCTCCGGCAACACCACCACCGGCGACATCAAGGGCGACCTCAAGGTGACCATCGCCGGCTCCGGCGACGTGGCTGTGGCCTCCCTGGCCGGGCCGATGGACGTGCATGTGAGCGGTTCCGGCGACGTGAAGATCGCCGCCGGGCGCGCGACCAGCATGACCGTGGGCATCGCAGGCTCCGGCAACGTCGATTTCCGCGGTTCCGCCGACACGCTCAAGGCCCATATCGCCGGGTCCGGCGACGTACGGGCCAAGCAGGTGACCGGCAGCGTCTCGAAGATGGTGGTGGGCTCCGGCGGGGTGACCATCGGCTAAGCGCTTGGGCGAACGGCGGGCGGCCGAAAACCCCCGCCGCGCCCTTGACGACGGCGAGTCACTCCAGTAGTAACCCGCCTCCTGTTGGACCGGCTGTGACTTTCGGGTCAGACGCGGTGCGCAGAACGAGCTGAGGCAGTGCCTTCATCGGCGCTTCGGCACAGGCCCTCGCGGGTATTCGCGCGGGCCTAAGTCGTTTTAGCGGACTTACGCGTACGGGCTCTCACTTCGAGAGTTCGGGTTGGTCTTTGAAATGGTCGAGATCACGCGGACGGTTCGTCGTCTGTAGGGAACGAAAAGAGCGATATGGATCGTCAGAATATCCGCATCCGCCTCAAGGCGTTCGATCACCGCGTGCTGGACCATTCCACCCGCGAGATCGTCAACACCGCCAAGCGGACCGGCGCGACCGTGCGCGGGCCTATCCCGCTGCCGACGCGCATTGAAAAATTCACCGTCAACCGTTCGCCGCACATCGACAAGAAGTCGCGCGAGCAGTTCGAAATCCGCACGCACAAGCGCGTGCTCGATATCGTCGACCCCACCCCGCAGACCGTGGACGCGCTCATGAAGCTCGACCTGTCCGCCGGCGTGGACGTCGAGATCAAGCTTTAAGGGGTCAGCCAGATGCGTACCGGCGTGATCGCCAAAAAGCTGGGCATGGCTCGCTTCTTCGATGAAGCGGGGACCCATGTGCCGGTGACCGTGCTCAGCCTCGAAGGCTGCACGGTTGTCGCCCAGCGCACCCAGGACAAGGACGGCTACGTGGCCCTCCAGCTGGGCGCGGGCGCCAAGAAGCCCAAGAACACCTCCAAGGCCATGCGCGGACACTTCGCCAAGGCCGAGGTCGAACCCAAGCACGAACTCGCCGAGTTCCGCGTGTCCGAAGACATGCTGATCGACGTTGGCGCCGAACTGACCGCCGACCATTATCTGGCCGGCCAGAAGATCGACGTCACCGGCACCACGGTCGGCAAGGGCTTCCAGGGCGCGATGAAGCGCTGGAACTTCGGCGGCATGCGGGCCACGCACGGCGTGTCCGTCTCCCACCGGGCCCACGGCTCGACCGGTCAGCGCCAGGATCCGGGCAAGACCTTCAAGGGCAAGAAGATGGCCGGCCACCTCGGCCAGGAAACCGTCACCACGCTCAACCTGACCGTCTGGCGGGTGGATGTGGCGCGCGGCCTGATCCTGGTGAAGGGCGCTGTCCCCGGCACCGAAGGCGACTACGTGAAGATCCGCGACGCGGTGAAGAAGGCGGCTCCGGCCGGCCTCCCGACGCCTGGCGCCTTCCGCAAGGCTGGTGAAGAGCCCAAGGCTCCCGCCGCCGAGGAAGAAACCCCGGTCGTCGAAGCCGCCGCCGAGGCGCCTGTCGCTGAGGAACCCGCGGTTGTCGAAGCCGCCGCCTCGGAATCCGAAGCTCCGGCGACCGAAACCGAAGCCCCCTCTACTGAAGCGACGGCCGCTGACGCGCCGGAAGCTGGGGAAGAAGCGTAATGAAACTCGACGTCATCAAACTCGACGGCGGGAAGGGCGGTTCAATCGAACTGTCCGACGAGATCTTCGGCATTTCCGAGATCCGCGCCGACATCCTGCAGCGCATGGTGACCTGGCAACTCGCCAAGCGCCGCGCCGGCACCCACAAGATCCAGGTCCGCAACGAAGTCTCGCGGACCTCGAAGAAGATGTACAAGCAGAAGGGCACCGGCGGCGCTCGTCACGGCTCCCGCCGGGCGGCTCAGTTCGTCGGCGGCGCCAAGGCCCACGGCCCGGTCGTCCGCAGCCACGCTTTCGACCTGCCCAAGAAGGTCCGCGCGCTCGCTCTGCGCCACGCGCTCTCCTCCAAGGCCAAGGACGGTTCGCTGATCGTCGTTGACAGCCTGGTCCTCAAGGACGCCAAGACGGCGGCCCTGCGGACCCAGCTCGGCGCGCTCGGCGTGACCCACGCCCTGGTGATCGGTGGGGTCGAGGTCGACAAGAACTTCGGTCTGGCCGCGCGCAACATTCCCAATGTGGACGTGCTGCCGAACGCCGGCCTGAACGTCTATGACGTGCTGCGCCGCCGCACCCTGGTCCTGACCACGGACGCGGTCGAAGCGATTAACGCGCGCTTCCAAGAGAAGGAGGCTGCGTAATGGCCGAGCAACCCACCGCCCGTCACTACGACACCATCCTGTCGCCGATCATCACGGAAAAGGCCACGCTGCTCTCCGAGCACAACAAGGTCGTCTTCCGGGTCGCCGCCGATGCGTCGAAGGACGAGATCGCAGCCGCCGTTGAGGCGCTGTTCAAAGTGAACGTGACCAAGGTCAACACCCTGAACGTCAAGGGCAAGACCAAGCGGTTCCGCGGCATCAAAGGCCGGCGTTCAGACGTCAAGAAAGCTGTCGTGACCCTGGCCGAAGGCCAGTCGATCGACATCACCACGGGGCTCTGATCCGATGGCCTTGAAGCAGTATAATCCGACCTCTCCGGGTCGCCGCCAGCTGGTGCTGGTGGACCGTTCCGAGCTCCACAAGGGCCGTCCTGAGAAGTCCCTCGTCGAGGGCCTGACCAAGAGCGGCGGACGTGGCGGCGGTGGCCGTATCGCGGTGCGTTTCCGCGGCGGCGGCGCCAAGAAGCTCTACCGCAAGATCGACTTCAAGCGTCGCAAGTTCGACGTAGTCGGCATTGTCGAGCGCCTGGAGTACGACCCCAACCGCACGGCGTTCATCGCCCTGATCAAGTACGCTGATGAGGAGCTGGCCTACATCCTGGCTCCGCAACGGCTGAAGGTCGGCGACCAGGTGATCGCGGCCGAAAAGGCCGACGTGAAGCCGGGTAACGCCATGCCGCTCCGCGGCATGCCGATCGGCACCATCATCCACAACGTCGAGCTGAAGCCCCTCAAGGGCGGCCAGATCGCCCGCTCCGCGGGGACCTACGCCCAGCTCGTCGGCCGCGACGCCGGCTACGCCCAGATCCGCCTGAACTCGGGCGAGCTGCGCATGGTGCCGGATAGCTGCATGGCCACGGTGGGCGCGGTCTCGAACCCCGACCACATGAACGAGGTCATGGGCAAGGCCGGCCGCAACCGGCACAAGGGCCGTCGCCCGCACGTTCGCGGCGTCGCCATGAACCCGGTCGATCACCCGCACGGCGGCGGTGAAGGCAAGACCTCGGGCGGCCGTAACCCGGTCACGCCTTGGGGCAAGCCCACCAAGGGCGCCAAGACCCGCACCAACAAGACGACGGATAAGTTCATCATCCGCTCGCGCCATGCACGGAAGGCTCGCTAAGCGATGACCCGCTCAGTCTGGAAAGGTCCGTTCGTCGACGGATACCTGCTCAAGAAGGCCGAGGCTGTCCAAAGCTCGGGCCGCAAGGACGTGATCAAGACCTGGTCGCGCCGCTCCACCATCATGCCGCAGTTCGTGGGTCTCACGTTCGGCGTGCACAACGGCCAGAAGCACGTCCCCGTGCACGTGTCGGAAGACATGGTCGGAATGAAGCTGGGCGAGTTCGCTCCCACCCGCTTCTTCCCCGGCCACGCCGCCGACAAGAAGGCCAAAAGGAAGTAGCCATGTCGCAGACCAAAAAAGTCCGCCGGCAGTCTGGCATCGAAGCGATGTGCAAGGTCCGCACCCTGCGCACCTCGGCGCGCAAGCTGAACCTGGTCGCTCAGTCGATCCGCGGCCTCAAGGTGCAGCGGGCGCTGAACGAGCTGGAATTCAGCCACAAGCGCATCGCCACCGACGTCCGCAAGGCGCTCTATTCGGCGATCTCCAACGCCGAGAACAACCACAACCTCGACATCGACTCTCTGATCGTCGCCGAGGCCTATGTGGGCAAGAACCTGGTGATGAAGCGTTTCTCCGCCCGTGCGCGGGGTCGTGCGTCGCGCATCGAGAAGCCGTTCAGCGAGATCACCATCGTGGTCCGCGAACTGGGTGAGGCCGCCTGATGGGTCAGAAAATCAATCCGGTCGGGCTTCGCCTCGGCATCAACCGCACCTGGGACAGCCGCTGGTTCGCCGACGGCGCCGAGTACGGCAAGCTGCTGCACGAGGACATCAAGGTCCGCCGCGCGCTGAAGAAGCGCCTCTATCAGGCGGGTGTGTCGCGCATCACCATCGAGCGCCCGCACAAGAAGTGCCGCATCACCATCTATGCCGCGCGCCCTGGCGTGATCATCGGCAAGAAGGGCGCGGACATCGACAAGCTGCGCAAGGACATCGCGGCGATGACGGATGGCGAGGTTCACCTGAACATCGTCGAAATCCGCAAGCCCGAGACCGACGCTCAGCTGATCGCCGAGAACATCGCCCAGCAGCTGGAGCGCCGCGTGGCCTTCCGCCGCGCGATGAAGCGTTCGATGCAGTCCGCCATGCGCCTCGGCGCCAAGGGCGTCCGCATCAACGTCTCCGGCCGCCTCGGCGGCGCGGAAATCGCCCGGATGGAATGGTACCGTGAAGGCCGTGTGCCGCTGCACACCCTGCGCGCCGACATCGACTACGGCTTCACCGAGGCCAAGACCACCTACGGCATCATTGGTGTGAAGGTGTGGGTCTTTAAGGGTGAAGTGCTCGAGCACGATCCGATGGCGCTCGATAAGCGCCTGGCCAGCGAAAGCGGCCCGGCTGGTGAAGGCGGCGGTCGTGACCGCGCCGGCGATCGTCCCGACCGCGGCCCGCGCCGCGACCGGCGCGACCAGGCGAACGCTTGAGGACCTGACTGATGCTGTCTCCGAAAAAGACCAAGTACCGCAAGCAGTTCAAGGGCAAGATCCACGGGACTGCCAAGTCCGGCTTCACGCTGAACTTCGGCTCCTATGGCCTGAAGTCCGTTGAGCCCGAGCGCATCACGGCGCGCCAGATCGAGGCGGCCCGCCGCGCGATCACGCGTCAGATGAAGCGCCAGGGCCGGGTGTGGATCCGCATCTTCCCGGACGTGCCGGTCACCGACAAGCCCGCCGAAGTCCGCATGGGCAAGGGCAAGGGCGCGGTCGAGTACTGGGCCGCGCGCGTTCACCCGGGCCGGATCATGTTTGAAATCGACGGCGTGCCGGACGATGTCGCCCGTGAAGCCCTGCGCCTCGGCGCGGCCAAGCTTCCCGTGAAGACCCGCATCGTCGCCCGCATCGACGCCGCGGTGGAGCACGCGTGATGAAGATTGACGAAGTTCGCGGGCTGACCCCCGACCAGCTGGCCGACCAACTGATCAGCCTGAAGAAGGAGCAGTTCAATCTGCGCTTCCAGAAGGCGACCGGCCAGATCGAAAAGACCCACCGGGTGGACGAAGTGCGCAAGGACATCGCGCGCATCAAGACCCACCTGCGTGCCAAGCAGGCGCAGGCCTGAGGAGAGCTGACAGATGCCGAAACGAATTCTCGAGGGCGTTGTCGTCTCCGATAAGGGCGACAAGACGGTGGTGGTGAAGGTCGAACGGACCTTCCTGCACCCGGTGCTGAAGAAGACCGTCCGCCGGTCCAAGAAGTACCACGCCCATGACGAAGCCAATTCCTACAAGGAAGGCGACAACGCCCGCATCATCGAGTGCGCGCCGAAGTCGAAAACCAAGACTTGGGAAGTGCTGCCTAAGGGCAGTGCGGACCAGGCAGCGTAGGGGCGCCAAGCTATGATCCAGATGCAAACTAACCTGGAAGTGGCCGACAACTCCGGCGCGCGCCGAGTCATGTGCATCAAGGTGCTGGGCGGCGCTGGGCGCCGTTATGCCGGCGTCGGTGACAAGATCGTCGTCTCCGTGAAGGAGGCCATTCCGCGCGGCCGCGTGAAGAAGGGTGATGTGCTGCAAGCCATCGTCGTTCGCACGAGCTCGGCCATCAAGCGCAAGGACGGTTCGGTGATCCGCTTCGACAAGAACGCGGCGGTCATCGTCAACAAGCAAAGCGAGCCGATCGGCACGCGGATCTTCGGCCCGGTTCCCCGTGAACTGCGCGCGAAGAACCACATGAAGATCATCTCCCTCGCGCCTGAGGTGCTGTAATGGCGGCGAAGATCAAGAAGGGGGACCGCGTCGTGGTCCTCACCGGGAAAGACAAGGGCCGCCAAGGCTCCATCTCCAAGGTATTCCCGAAAGAATCCCGAGTGCTGGTCGGCGGCGTGAACATGGTTCAACGCCACACCCGTCCGAGCCAAGGCGATCCCCAAGGCGGGATCAAGAGCAAGGAAGCGCCGCTTCACGTGTCGAACGTGGCCCTGGTCGACTCCAAGGGTAAGCCGACCCGCGTCGGTTTCCGCATGGATGGCGACAAGAAGGTCCGTTTCGCCAAGACGACCGGCGAGGTGATCAATGGCTGATAAAGCTTACGAACCGCGGCTGAAGTCCGAGTATCGGACCCGGATCCGCAAGGCCCTCAAGGACCAGTTCGGCTACACCAACGAGATGCAGATCCCCAAGCTGGACAAGATTGTCCTGAACATGGGCATCGGCGAATCCGTGGCCGACTCCAAGAAGGTCAACGCCGCCATCGCGGACCTCGCGAAGATCGCGGGCCAGAAGCCCGTGCCGACCAAGGCGCGCACCTCCATCGCCGGCTTCAAGCTGCGCGAAGGCATGGTGATCGGCGCGAAGGTCACCCTTCGTGCGGACCGCATGTACGAATTCCTGGACCGGCTGATCACCATCGCGCTCCCGCGCGTGAAGGATTTCCGGGGCCTGAAGCCCACCTCTTTCGACGGTCGGGGCAACTACGCCCTTGGTCTTCGCGAACACATCGTGTTCCCGGAGATCAACTACGACGAGATCGACCAGATGTGGGGCATGGACATCATCGTCACCACGACTGCGAATACCGATGACGAAGCGCGCGCGCTTCTGAAGGAATTCCAGTTCCCGTTCGTCGCTGCGCAAGCGTAGACGGGAAGGAAAGAGCACATGGCCAAGAAAAGCGCCGTCAATCGCAACCTGCGGGTTCAGGCCCTCGTGAAGCAGTATGCCGCTAAGCGCGTCGCGCTTAAGGCGACTGCCAACAACGAGGCGCTTCCGCTGGAAGAACGTTTTGAAGCCCGACTGAAGCTGGCGGAACTGCCGCGTTCGTCGTCCAAGACCCGCATCCGTAACCGATGCCTGGTGACTGGCCGTCCGCGCGCCTACTACCGCAAGCTGAAGATGAGCCGGATTTCCCTGCGCGACCTCGGGTCGCACGGGCTGATCCCCGGCCTCGTCAAGTCGAGCTGGTAGGGGAGGTCACAGATGGTCAACGATCCCATCGGCGATCTGATCGCCCGCATCAAGAACGCCGCCATGCGCGGCCGCGCCAAGCTGACCGCGCCCGCCTCCAAGATGCGCGCGCGCCTCTTGGACGTGCTGACCGAGGAAGGCTACATCCGCGGCTACCACCTGTTGGAAAAGCCCGGCGCCTTCCCCGAGTTCGAAATCGAGCTGAAGTACTTCGATGGCGCGCCCGTCATCGTCGACATCGCCCGCATCTCGAAGCCCGGCCGTCGCGTCTATTCGTCGATCAAGGACCTGAAGCCGGTGAAGAACGGCCTCGGGATCTCGATCCTGTCGACGCCCAAGGGCGTCATGTCGGACACCGCGGCGCGTGACGCCAACGTGGGCGGCGAAGTCCTCTGCCGGGTCTACTGATATGTCTCGTATCGGAAAGAAAGCGGTCGCGGTTCCCGCCGGCGTTACGGTGACGATCGAGGGCCAGACGGTCACGGTGAAGGGGCCCAAGGGCCAACTCGCCTGGACAGTCGCCGAAGAGATCGAAGTCGCTCAGGCCAACGGCGAGCTGACCCTGTCAAAGCGGGTCGAGGGCCAACGCGCCCAGGCCATGTGGGGCCTCTCGCGCAGCCTGGTCGCCAACATGGTCACCGGCGTCACCACCGGCTTCGAGCAGACGCTCGAACTGGTCGGCGTCGGCTATCGTGCGGCGATGAAGGGCCAGGCCCTCTCCATGCAGCTCGGCTTCAGCCACGACGTGGACATCCCGGCCCCGGCCGGCATCTCCTTCGCCGTGCCGAAGCAGACTGAAATCAAGATCTCCGGCATCGACAAGCAGGCCGTCGGCGAGACCGCCGCCCGCATCCGCCGCATCCGTCCGCCCGAGCCCTACAAGGGCAAGGGCGTGCGCTATGCCGGCGAGCAAGTCCGCCGCAAGGAAGGCAAGAAGAAGTAGGTCATGGCCCTTTCCTCCCGCGATTCCGCCCAGAAGCGCGCGCAACGTACGCGCACGCGTCTGCGTAAGCTGGCCAACGGTCGTCCGCGCCTGTCGGTCTTCCGTTCGTCGAAGAACATCTACGCCCAGGTCATCGATGATGAGCGCGGCGTGACCCTGGCTGCCGCCTCGTCGCTGGAAAGCGGCGAGAAGACGCAAAAGGGCGCCGACAAGGACGCCGCCGCCCGCGTGGGCGCGCTGGTGGCCCAACGCGCCATCGAAAAAGGCGTCAAGGACGTGGTCTTCGACCGCGGTGGCTATCTCTATCACGGTCGGGTGAAGGCGCTGGCGGATGCCGCGCGTGAAGCCGGCCTGAACTTCTAAGGAACGCTAGATGGCTCGTAGAGACGACAACCGCGGCGGCCGCAACAATCGCGAAGAAGAACGCGATAGCGAAATCGTCGAGAAGTTGGTCCACATCAACCGCGTCGCCGCCACCGTTAAGGGCGGCCGCCGGTTCTCCTTCGCTGCTCTGATGGTCGTTGGCGACCAGAAGGGCCGCGTGGGCTTTGGTCACGGCAAGGCGCGCGAAGTGCCGGAAGCCATCCGCAAGGCGACCGAAGAGGCCAAGAAGACGATGATCCGCGTGCCGCTGCGCGAAAGCCGCACCCTGCACCACGACGGCAATGGCCGTTGGGGCGCTGGCAAGGTGATGGTCCGCTCGGCGCCTCCCGGCACCGGCGTCATCGCCGGCGGTCCGATGCGCGCGGTTCTGGAAACGCTGGGCGTCCAGGACGTGGTCGGCAAGTCCGTCGGCTCGTCGAACCCCTACAACATGGTGCGCGCGACCTTTGAGGCCCTGAAGGCCCAATCGTCGCCTCGCCAGGTCGCGGCCAAGCGCGGCAAGAAGGTCTCGGATGTCATCGGCCGCCGCGCCGACGGCACCTCGACGCCGGCTGCCGACACCGCCGACGTGGAAGGATAATCTAAGATGGCTACCGTCACCGTTCGCCAGACCGGCAGCCCGATCCGCCGCAAGAAGGATCAACGCGCCACCCTGGTCGGCCTGGGCCTCAACCGCCCCGGCCGCGTCTCCACGCTCGAGGACACCCCCTCGACGCGCGGCATGATCGCCAAGGTCGCCCACATGGTCGAGGTGGTGAAGGACTAAGTCTTTCGCTGCTGGATCGTGGATTCGCGGTCCAAATCACATCAAGCCGAGTCGGAGCTTCGCTCCGGCGTCTGATCTCCAAGGAGAGGCACATATGACCAAGCTCAACGAACTCAGCCCCCGCGAAGGCTCCACCAAGGGCCGCATGCGCGTCGGCCGCGGCCCGGGCTCGGGCAAGGGCAAGACCGCCGGTCGCGGCGTGAAGGGCCAGAAGGCGCGCTCCGGCGTCGCCGTCCACGGCTTCGAAGGCGGCCAGATGCCGCTGCACATGCGCATGCCCAAGCGCGGCTTCAACAACATCCATCGCAAGGACTTCGCCGAAGTCAACCTGTGGCGCCTGGAACAGGCGATCGCGGCCGGCAAGCTCGACGCCAAGAAGGCCATGACCGCTGAAGTCCTGATCGCCGCCGGCGTGATCCGCCGCGAGCTGGACGGCGTGCGTCTGCTGGGCAAGGGCGAGATCAAGTCGAAGATCGACATCACCGTCTATTCGGCCTCCGCCTCGGCGGTCGCCGCGGTCGAAAAGGCCGGCGGCAAGGTCACCACCACCAAGAAGGAAGCTCCGGCCCAAGAGGCCTGAGCCCACTTGCGACCATTCCGCCCTCGCAACTGAGGGCGGTGTGTCCTATCTGGTGAGGACCTTACAGAGTCTGGTCCGTTAGTCCGGGGAACTGGTGAATGGCTTCGGCCGCAGAACAACTCGCAGCCAATCTGAACGTCGAGGCCTTCTCGAAGGCCACGGAGCTGCACAAGCGCCTGATCTTCACGGTCGTTGCGATGATCGTCTATCGGATCGGCTGCTACATCCCGATTCCCGGCATCAACATGGGCGCCTTCCTGCAGGCCTTCGAAGGCCAGTCGAAGGGCATGCTCGGCATGTTCAACATGTTCTCCGGCGGCGCCGTGCGGAACATGGCGGTCTTCGCCCTGAACGTGATGCCCTACATCTCGTCCTCCATCATCGTGCAGCTCCTGCAGACGGTCTATCCGCCGTGGGAAAAGCTGAAGAAGGAAGGCGGCGAGGCGGGGCGCAAGCAGCTCAACCAATATACCCGCTACCTGACCGTCATCCTGGCGCTGTTCCAGTCCTTCGGCATCGCCATGGGCCTGCAGGCCGGCCAGGGCATCGTCGACAACCCGGGCCTGTTCTTCGTGGTCTCGACGGTCGCGACGCTCACCGGTGGCACGCTGTTCCTGATGTGGCTGGGCGAGCAGATCACCAGCCGGGGTGTCGGCAACGGCGTCTCGCTGATCATCTTCGCGGGCATCGTCGCGGTCTTCCCGCGCTACATCCACCAGGCCTTCGAGCTGGCGCGCACCGGCGCGATGAACGGCGGCGGCCTGATCCTGATCTTCGCGCTGGTCATCGCGGTGACCTGCTTCATCGTCTTCATGGAACGCTCACAGCGCCGCCTCCTGGTGCAGTATCCCAAGCGCCAGGTGGGCAACCGCATGTTCGGCGGCGACACCTCGTTCCTGCCGCTGAAGATCAACACCTCGGGCGTGATCCCGCCGATCTTCGCTTCGTCGCTGCTGCTGCTGCCGAACACGGTGATGGCCTTCTTCGCCAACACCAACCTGCCGCCCTGGATGCAATGGCTGCCGGGCGCGGTGGGCCAGCTGCAGCATGGCCGGCCGACCTTCATGCTGCTCTACGGCGGCCTGATCGTGTTCTTCTGCTTCTTCTACACCTCCGTGGTGTTCAATCCGGAGGACACCGCCGAGAACCTGCGCAAGTACGGCGGCTTCATGCCGGGCATCCGGCCGGGCAAGCGGACGGCGGAATATCTCGACTATGTGCTGACCCGGCTGACGGTGATCGGCGCGGCCTATATCGCCATCGTCTGCCTGCTGCCGGAGATCCTGATCGGCTACTACAACGCGCCCTTCTACATGGGCGGCACCTCGGTCTTGATCGTGGTCAGCGTCACGATGGACACGGTGACCCAAATCCAGTCACACCTGTTGGCGCACCAATATGAAGGCCTGATCAGGAAGTCGAAGCTGCGGGGCAACCGCGGCCGCTAAGGGGGAACGCAGGTCCCGCCAAGAGGGCCGGCGACGGAGGGTTGATGAATCTGATCCTGTTCGGACCGCCGGCGGCGGGGAAGGGCACCCAGGCCAAGCGCCTGGTGGACTCTCGCCAGATGGTCCAGCTTTCCACCGGCGACATGCTGCGCGCCGCCATCGCCTCGGGCTCCGAGCTCGGCAAGAAGGTGGCTGGCGTCATGGAGCGCGGCGAGCTGGTCACCGACGCCATCGTCATCGAACTGATCGAGGCGCGCCTGCCCGAGGCCGATGCGGCCGGCGGCGCGATTTTCGACGGCTTCCCGCGCAACGTCGCCCAGGCTGAAGCGCTGGACCAGATGCTGGCCCACCGCAGCGCCAAAATCGATCTGGTGATCCGCCTGAAGGTCGACGACGAGGCCCTGATGCAACGCATCGCCGGCCGCTTCGCCGAGAGCGGCCGCCCGGACGACAACCCCGACAGTTTCAAGGTCCGCCTCGACGCCTACAACACCCAGACCGCGCCGCTGCTGCCCTACTACCGGGAGCAGAAAAAGCTGGTCGAGGTCGACGGCATGGGCTCGGTCGATACGGTGGCTGCGGCCATCGACAAGGCGCTCGGCAAGCCGCGCCGGTAGCCTCGGGATCGCGCTGGCGAACCGATGAGGAAGCGGTCAGATTGTCGCGATGACCGGACAGCTTCGCACCGACCACATCGTCGATCTGCTGGCCGACCACGTGCTTTCCCGCGGGCTGGAGCGGGCTAGCCTGCGTCCGCTGGCTGCGGCGGCCGGGACGAGCGACCGGATGCTGCTCTACTATTTTCCCGACAAGGCGGCCCTGATCACGGCCATCCTGACGCGCATCGCCCAACGCCTGCAGGTGCAGCTCGACGCCTCCGACGTGGGCGCTGCGCGTCGTGACGCGGCGCAGCTCCAGGCCGGGATCCTCGAGGTCGCCCGCACGCAGATGTTCCGCCCCTACATGCACGTCTGGCTCGAACTCGCGGCGAAGGCAGCGCGGGGCGAGGAGCCGTTCCGCGCCATTGGCGCAGCGATCGCGGCGGGTTTCCTGACATGGATCTCGGATCGGCTGGAGGTCGAGCCGCCTGAGACGCGCGCGGCGCAGGCCCTGAGCGTGCTGACCATGATTGAGGGGGCCGTTGTCCTGGACGCGCTGGGGCTTGGTCTGCCGGCGATCGGCGACCGCGCCTGACCGGCGCAAGAGACAACAAGGGTTGTAGCGATCGCTACATATAGAGTAAAGACGCTGTAGCGACCGCTACAGGAGAGCCGATCCGTGTCCACCTTGATCAATGTCGCCGCCGCCAGAGCGGTTCGACCGGCCCAGATCGCCATCTTGATGACCTTAGGTGTCGTGCTTTGGTATCTCGTCGCCGTGGCGCTGGGCGCCGCTGGCCGGCTCGGCGCATTTCGGAGCCCGGGCGTGATCGTACTCTATGCCCTGGTCATTCCCGCCACCGTGCCGCTCATTCTGCTGTGCCGCCGCCTGGCCGGGCTCGCGAGGGACCAGACCCTGCTTACGGTCGCTGTCGTCACGGCCACGGCATCCGTTCTCGACGGCAACGCCTTGGTGTGGTTCCCGTCACTCTACGGCGGCTATGCCGCGGGCGCAGGGGCGGCGATCGTCTGGGGCATCGCGGTGGCTCTGGTGCTCGGGGTGACGATGAACAGGCCGTAGCGCCCTCAAACCATCGATCCGTGCGGTTCAGGAGACCTCGCCTGCCGCATAGGCTTCTACCTCGGTCAGGTGCGCTGCGATTTCCGCCGGCGTCAGGAACGATCCGGTGAAGCTGTTCTTGGCCAGCGTGATCAGATCCGCGCGGCTAAGATTCAGCGCCTGCGCCGTCTGCAGCCAGTTCTCCGCCAGGTAGCCGCCGAAATAGGCCGGGTCGTCGGAGTTGACGGTGGCGTGCAGGCCCAGCTCCAGCATCCGCTTCATCGGATGCGCCTTCAGATCGTCCACCACGCAGAGCTTCAGGTTCGAGAGCGGGCAGACCGTCAGCGTCATGCCGGACTTGGCCAGGCGCGCCACCAGGGCCGGATCCTCAAGCGCGCGGTTGCCGTGGTCGATGCGGTCGACGCCCAGGATATCGAGCGCCTCGTAGACATAGGCCGGCGGCCCTTCCTCGCCGGCGTGCGCCACCAGCTTCAGGCCGCGCTCGCGGGCCGCGCGATAGACGCCCGCGAACTTCGACGGCGGATGGCCAACCTCGGAGGAGTCCAGGCCCACGCCGACGATCCGGTCGAGCCATGGGTCGGCGGCCTTGAGCGTGGCGAACGCGGCGTCCTCGTCCAGATGGCGCAGGAAGCAGAGGATCAGCTTCGAGGTGATCCCCAGGCTCGCCTTGGCCTCCGCCATGCCGGACAGCAGGCCCTCGATGGCGACGGAGAAGGGGAGGCCGCGATCAGTGTGGGTCTGAGGATCGAAGAACAGCTCCACATGCCGGCAGCCGTCCGCCGCCACGCGGCGGAAATAGGCCATGGCCAGGTCGTGGAAGTCCTGCTCAGTCATCAGCACGCCGGCGCCTTGGTAGTAGATGTCCAGGAAGTCCTGCAGGTTCGAGAAGGCGTAGGCCGCGCGCACCTCCTCCACCGACTTGAACGGCAGCGCGATCCGGTTGCGCCGGCCGAGCTCGAACATCTGCTCGGGCTCCAGGCTGCCCTCGATGTGCAGGTGCAGCTCGGCCTTGGGCAGGGCGCGGATGAATTCAGCGTCGGTTGTCATGCGTCGACTGTCGGGACCGGCGGGCCCCGACGTCAAGCGTTAGGGCGTCCTAGCGCGAGATCGGCTGGCCCTTCGCCTTGTAGACAGTCCCGCCCTTCATCACGAAGGCCACGTGTTCCAGCACCGTCACGTCCGTCAACGGGTCGGCGTCGACGGCGATGATGTCGGCGTAGCGGCCGGCCTGGACGGTGCCGATGTCCTTGGTGTCGCCGATCAGGTCGGCGGCGTTCCAGGTGGCGGCCTGGATGGCCTCCATGGGCGTCAGCCCGCCGTTGACCAAGAGTTTGAACTCCTGGGCGTTTTCGCCGTGGTTGCTCATGCCGAAGGTGTCGGTGCCGAAGGCGATCTTCACCCCGGCGGCGTGCGCGTCCTTCAGGTTCTGAAGCATGGTGGGGATGACCTCGAAGGTCTTGCGGACCGTGTCGGGGTTCAGGTCTTCCGGGTGCTCCTTGGCGTGGGCGTAGATCTTCGCGCCGACCAGTTGGGTTGGCACCAGATAGGCGTTGTGCGCCTTGAAGAGCTTGTAGCTCTCGGCGTCAGCGTAGGTGCCGTGCTCGATGGAATCGACGCCGAGCGCGAGGGTGTGGTCTATGGCCTGCTTGCCGTGGGCGTGGGCGGCGACCTTCATGCCGAGCGAATGCGCGGTCTCGATCACCGCCTTGATCTCGTCGTCGGCCATCAGCTGCAGGGCAGGGTTGTCGCCGATCGAGGCCACGCCGCCCGACGGCATGATCTTGATCAGGTCCGCGCCCTCGGCGCGCAGCTTGCGGACCGCCTTGCGGCCGGCCTCGGCGCTGTCGATCAGGTTTTCGGTCCAGTGCGGGTGGTCCAGTTCGGGGTCCAGCCCATTGGCGTCGTCGCCGTGGCCGCCGGTCGGGCTGAGCGGCTTGCCGGCCACCCACAGGCGCGGGCCGGGGATGACGCCGCTGTTGATCGCGTGCTTCAGCGCCACCACCACTTCGGTCTCGCCGCCGCAGTCCCGTGCCGAGGTGAAGCCGGCCAGCAGGGTGTCGCGGGCGTAGTTGGTGGACTCGATGGCCGCGTCATAGGCCGTGGCGGTGACGTTGTGGTGGATCGGGTCGCCCTTGTGGAAGCCCTGGGTGATGTGGACGTGGTCGTCGATCAGGCCCGGCAGCACCGTCGAGGCGGAGAGGTCGATGATCTCAGCGCCCTTCGGCGCGGTGAAGCCGGGCGTGACGCTGACGATTCGGTCGTCGTGGATCAGGATCGTCACCTGTCCGGTGGGCGCCTTGCCGGTCCCGTCGATCAGCCGGCCGGCGTGAATCGCCTGGTCCTTGGCCGCCGCCTGGCCGGCCCCCAGCGCAAGAATCGCCGCCAGCCCCGCCGCGGCGAGCATTTTCGAACGCAGATTCATCTGATTTCCCCGGCAAAGGCCCCGATTCCTGCCGCTAGGTGAGGGCGCCAGGGGCGCCCGCGCAAGCCTGACAGGCGAGCGCGATTGCCATCCGCGCCGCCTTCATGCTTTCCTTAACCACCCCAGCGCAAAGTCCCCTGCGCCGAATGGCGGGTATTATGCTTACGGAACCGGGCGGGCAGTGGCCTTGCGCCCGCACTTTTCCGTTCATAAATAGGCGTTTCCGCAGTTGACGGAGCCGCTTCGATCCCTATAACTGAGCGCTTCCGCGAATGAGCGCGAAAGACGAACCGGCTTGACCTTCGGGGCGAGGGGCCGGGGCGCCGTTCGCGCTTCTCTTGCGTGACCAGGAGAGATTACACGTGGCCCGTATCGCTGGCGTCAATATTCCGACCAATAAGCGCGTCGTTGTCGCGCTTCAGTACATCCATGGGATTGGCCCGGCGAAGGCCCGGGACATCGTCCAGAAGGTTGGCATCGAGGACGCTCGTCGCGTCAATCAGCTGACCGACCAGGAAGTGCTGCAGATCCGCGAAACCATCGACCGCGACTTCACCGTCGAGGGCGACCTGCGTCGCGAAACCGCCGTCAACATCAAGCGGCTGATGGACCTGGCCTGCTACCGTGGCTTGCGCCACCGCAAGGGCCTGCCGGTCCGCGGCCAACGCACCCACACCAACGCACGGACCCGCAAGGGCCCGGCCAAGCCGATCGCCGGCAAGAAGAAATAAGAGAGCGTATCGATGGCCAAAGAACCGGGTCGCGTTAAACGCCGCGAACGTAAGAACATCACTTCGGGCGTGGCGCATGTGAACGCCTCGTTCAACAACACCATGATCACCATCACCGACGCCCAGGGGAACACCATCTCCTGGTCCAGCGCCGGCATGATGGGGTTCAAGGGCTCGCGTAAGTCGACGCCCTATGCCGCGCAGATGGCCGCCGAGGACGCGGGCCGCAAGGCCGCCGAGCACGGCGTCAAGACGCTGGAAGTCAACGTCTCGGGTCCGGGTTCGGGCCGTGAGTCGGCGCTCCGCGCTCTGCAGGCCGTGGGCATGACCATCACCACCATCCGTGACGTGACCCCCATTCCGCACAACGGCTGCCGGCCGCCCAAGCGCCGGCGCGTCTAGAGTTCAAGTACCCCATTCCCTGCGCCGGACCGCGTTTGCGGCCGGCGATCCTGCGTTTTCGAGGGACATCCATCCGTGATCGAACGAAACTGGAACGAG
The DNA here is from genome assembly GCA_903822175.1 of uncultured Alphaproteobacteria bacterium. Taxonomy (GTDB): domain Bacteria; phylum Pseudomonadota; class Alphaproteobacteria; order Caulobacterales; family Caulobacteraceae; genus Phenylobacterium. The sequence goes on along the minus strand of CAIJOB010000013.1, from coordinate 66,423 downwards.
CTTATCCGTCCCGAAAAGCCGCAAATCGAGACCGGCGCTGACGCGAACCGCAAGGCGCGTCTGGTGGCCGAACCTCTCGAGCGCGGCTTTGGCGTGACCCTGGGCAACAGCCTGCGCCGCGTCCTTCTATCCTCCCTGCAAGGCGCCGCTGTGACGGCCGTGCAGATCGACGGCGTCGTGCACGAGTTCTCCTCGCTGGAAGGCGTGCGGGAAGACGTGGTCGACATCGTGCTGAACATCAAGCAACTGGCCGTGCGCATGCACGCCGAGGGCCCCAAGCGCATGACGCTGCGCGCCACCGGGCCGGGCGCTGTGACCGCCGGTCAGATCGAAGTCCCCTCGGACATCGAGATCCTGAACCCCGACCACGTGCTCTGTACGCTGGACGAGGGCGCGCAGGTTCGCATGGAATTCACCGTTCAGACCGGCAAGGGTTACGTTGCCGCCGAGCTGAACCGTCCGGAAGACGCTCCGATCGGCCTGATCGCCGTCGACGCCCTCTATTCCCCGGTCAAGCGCGTCGCCTATCGCGTCGAGCCCACCCGCCAGGGCCAGAGCCTCGACTACGACAAGCTGATCATGGAAGTCGAAACCAACGGCGCCGTGACCCCGGTGGACGCGGTGGCCTATGCCGCGCGCATCCTCCAGGACCAGTTGCAGATCTTCATCACCTTCGAAGAGCCGAAGAAGAAGGTCGAAGGCGAAGCCAAACCGGAACTGCCGTTCAACCCGGCGCTGCTGAAGAAGGTCGACGAGCTGGAGCTCTCGGTCCGTTCGGCCAACTGCCTGAAGAACGACAACATCGTCTACATCGGCGACCTGATCCAGAAGACCGAAGCCGAGATGCTCCGCACCCCGAACTTCGGCCGCAAGTCCTTGAACGAAATCAAGGAAGTGCTGGCCGGCATGGGTCTGCACCTCGGGATGGACGTGCCCAACTGGCCGCCCGAAAACATCGAAGAGCTGGCGAAGAAGTTCGAAGACCAGATGTAATTCCCCCAAAATCCGCGTCGCGGATTTTGGAGAACAGAAATTGGAGCACCTTTCGTGCTCCGCGCGCCGACTTCCGGGCCGCTCTTGCGGTCTGGGCCCGCTGAAACCGCAACCGCGGTCGAGGGCTCCGGCGCATCGCTAAGACCCAGGCGGGAGCAGGCTGGGATTTGATCAGGACGGACGCCTTCCTTTGGGAGCGTCCCCGGTGGGCCAGACGGCCCCGGAGATACGAAAATGCGTCACGGTTCCGCACATCGCAAACTCGGTCGTACGACCGCCCACCGCACCGCCATGTTCGCCAACATGGCCGCCAGCCTGATCAAGCACGAGCAGATCGTGACCACGCTACCCAAGGCCAAGGAGCTGCGCCCCTTCGTCGAGAAGCTGGTGACGCTGGGCAAGCGCGGCGACCTGCATGCGCGTCGCCAGGCGATCAGCGCGGTGCGCGACGTCGAGCAAGTCGGCAAGCTGTTCGCCGTGCTCGGCCCGCGCTACGCGGAACGCAACGGCGGCTACATCCGCGTGCTGAAGGCGGGCTTCCGCCACGGCGACAACGCGGCCATGGCGGTCATCGAGTTCGTCGACCGCGATCCGGCCGAAAAGGGCAAGGATAGCGGCCCGGTCGCCGAGACCTTCGGCGAATAGGCCGCCCGGCCAAACTGATTTCGAAAAGCCCCCGCAGCCCCGGCTTCGGGGGTTTTTTTGTTTCAGACGCGCACTTCCGCCGTCATCCGCGCGCGCTAGGGTCGCGCCATGACGAAGCTCATCCAGTATCTGGCGTGGATCGTGGCGGCTCTTGTGCTGTCGGCGGCCGGGCCCGTCGCGGCTCAGGCCCCCAAGCTCGCGCCCCTCACCATCCTCGTCTCCATCGACGGGTTCAGGGCCGACTATCTGCAGCGCGGCAAGACACCGGCCCTGGCGGCGATGGCGGCTGACGGCGTGCGCAGCGAGGGCATGCGGCCCTCGTTCCCCAGCCTGACCTTCCCCAACCACTACACCCTCGCCACAGGCCTGCGGCCCGACCGCAACGGCATGGTCAACAACACCATGGAGGATCCGACGCGTCCGGGCGTCGTCTTCAACATTCACGATCAGGACAAGTTCCTCGATCCCTTCTGGTGGGACGAGGCCGAGCCCCTCTGGGTGACCGCGGAGAAGGCCGGCGTGCACACCGCCGCCATGTTTTTCGCCGGCACCGATGTCCCGATCCACGGCGTGCGCCCACGCGACTGGCGGCCGTTCAACAACACCCTGCCGCCCGAGAACCGCGTCGCTCAGGTCTTGGCGTGGCTGGACCGGCCACCGGCTGATCGCCCGCGCTTCGTCACCCTCTACCTCAACGCCGTCGATCGCGCCGGTCACTCAGCAGGCCCTGACTCCGATGCGGTCGACCAGGCTCTGATGCAGAGCGACGCGGCCATAGCCCAACTCTTGAAGGGGCTGCTGGCGCGGGGTCTGCTGGACACCACCGACCTAGTCATTGTCGCCGACCACGGGATGGCGGCGATTTCCACCGCTCGCGTCATCGGTCTCGGCGACCTGATGCCGAGCGGCGCGTTCCATGCGGTCTCGTTGGGCGCCGAGGCCGGCATCCGGGCCGAGCCGGGACACGAGGACGAAGTCGCCAAGGCCCTGCTGGCGCCGCACGACCACATGACCTGCTGGCGGAAGGCCGATATCCCCGAGCGTTTCCACTACGGCAAGAACCCGCGCGTGCCGCCGTTCGTCTGCCTGGCTCAGATCGAATGGATGATCCTGCAGGGTCGCGGCGGCGCTATCCTCACTGCCGCTGGCGGCGAGCACGGCTACGATCCGGCCGATCCGCGGATGGCCGCGCTGTTCATCGCGCACGGCCCGTCGTTCCGGCGTGGCGTGGTGCTGCCGCCCTTCGACAATGTCGACGTCTATCCGCTGTTGGCCGCGGTAACCGGGGTGACGCCGCTGCCGAACGACGGAAACCTGGCCGACCTGAAAGCCGCGTTCGCGCACTGAAGAGCCGGCGGGTTTTTGCCCGCCTGAAATGGACTTGCCGCACGGCCGCTCTACGGTCGGGCCCATGATGTTCCGAAAGCTCGCGGCCGCCGCCGCCCTCGCCATTGCCCTTGGCTCCGCGTCGGGCTTGGCCGCTGCGCCGCCAAAGCCCGCGCCGCTGACCCTGCTGATCTCCATCGACGCCTTCCGCCCCGACTATCTGACGCGCGGGGTGACACCGAACCTCTCGGGCCTGGCCGCAGGCGGGGCGTTTGCCGAGATGCGGCCCTCGTTCCCGTCCAAGACCTTCCCCAACCACTACACTCTGGTGACCGGCCGACGGCCTGACGAAAACGGCATTGTCGCCAATAACATGCGCGATGAAGCTCATCCCGGCGTCACCTTCGCCATGTCCAACCGCGAGGCGGTCAAGGATGGCACCTGGTGGGATCAGGCCCAGCCGATCTGGGTCACCGCCGAGCAAGCCGGAATGATCACCGCGCCGATTTACTGGCCAGGGTCGGAGGCCGACTATCACGGCCAGCATGCGCACTACACCTCGACCTTCGACGTCAAGACGAACTCCCAGGCGCGGGTCGACATGGATCTCGCCGTGCTGGACAAACCGCCCGCCGAGCGGCCCCGGTTCATGACCCTCTATTTCGACGCCGTAGACACCGCCGGCCACCACTCCGGCCCGGATTCTCCGGAGCTGGGCGCCGCCGCCGCCGAGGTCGACGCCGCCATCGGCCAGCTGCTGGCGGGGCTGAAGGCGCGGGGCGTCGTCGCCAACATCGTCATCGTCTCCGACCACGGCATGGCGCCGCTGTCGCCGGACCGGCGGGTGTTCATCGACGACATCCTGACCGCGGGGACTTACACGACCCTCGATCTTGGTCCGATCGGCACGGTCTATCCGGCGGCTGGCCATGAGGCGGACGTGGAAAAGGCCCTGCTGGCGCCTCGTGAGCACATGCAGTGCTGGCGCAAGGCCGACATCCCGGCGCGCTTCCACTACGGCAAGAACCCGCGCGTGGCGCCGCTGTTCTGCCTGCCGGAAACCGGCTGGGTGGTCACCACGCACAAGTCCAGGCCGCCGGAGAAGGGCGACCACGGCTACGACAACTTCTCGCCGGAGATGCGCGCCACCTTCATCGCTAACGGCCCGGCCTTCCGCCACGGGGTGACGCTGAAGACTTTCGACAACGTCGATGTTTATCCACTGCTGGCGAAGCTGCTGGGGGTGACGCCCCAGCCCAACGACGGGAACCTCGCTGATCTCGCGGCGGCCTTGACCAAGTAATTTCAATATGCGTTAAATATTGTCGTCAAACGCAAGGATACCTGCGCCATGAGCGGCATGACGACGTTTCGGCCCAGCGCCTTATACCGCGACCCCTGGCCGCGCTGAAATGGCTGGAGGCCGCTTTCGGGTTCGAGACCACCACCCTGATGACCGACGCCGCCGGACAGGTGGCCTATTCGGAGATGAGCTTCCTGGGCGGCTCGGTGAGTATCAACCCGGAATTCGCCGCGCCCGACCTTATCGGCGCCGCCCGGATGGTCAGCCCGGCGGCCATCGAGGGCCGTGGCACCCAGTTCGTCAGCGTCCATATGCCCGACGGGCTCGACGCCCATTGCGACCGCGCGAGGGCCGCCGGCGCGCGGATCACGCAGGCGCCGAACGACGAATTCTATGGCGAGCGAACCTACCGGGCGATGGATCCAGAAGGCCACGTCTGGAACTTCGCCCAGCCGGCCGCTGCGGCCAGCGCCGCGGACATGGAGGCCGCCACCGGCCTGAAACTCTCCACCTCGCTGAAGGAGGCCGGTCATGGCTGAACGTCCCGCCCTGGTGGCCTGCGTTTTCTACAAAGACCCCATCGCCGCCATGAAATGGCTCGAGACCGCCTTCGGCTTCGAGACCACCGTCCTGCTCACCGACGCTGAGGGCAATGTCGGCCACGCGGAGATGGAGTTCCGGGGCGCGCCCGTCGGCATCAGCGCCGAGTTCGGCGGCGGCCTGCTGGGCGGCGGGCGGATGAAGAGCCCGCAGAACCTGGGGGGCGATGGCAGCCAGTTCATGCGCGTGCAGCTGGCCGACGGGATCGACGCCCACTGCGCACAGGCCCGGGCCGCGGGCGCGCGGATCACCGCTGAGCCGGCCGACCAGTTCTATGGCGCCCGCACCTATCGCGCCCTCGACCCGGAGGGCCACGTCTGGAACTTCAGCCAGGAGGTCAGGGTGGTGTCGGGCGAGCAGATGGAAGCGGCCAGCGGCCTCAAGATCCGCACGTCCCTGGAGGGCGTCTGATGGAGGATCGCGCCCGGCTGCCGACCATCGGTCCGGTGATCTGGTACCGGGAGCCGCTGGCGGCGATCGCCTGGCTGGAGACCGCCTTCGGCTTCGAGCGGCGGTTGGTGGTTGAGGGCGACGCCGGGCAGGTGGTCCATTCCGAACTGACCATCGGCGACGGCTACGTGATGGTGGTCGGCCCGCCGCAGGGCAAGGCGGTCAGCCCGAGGGCCTGGGAGGGCCGGGCGACCCAGTCGGTGCATGTGCAGCTTCGCGACGGGCTCGACGTCCATTGCGCCCGCGCCCGGGCCGCCGGCGCCGTGGTGGTGCGCGAGCCGGAGACCCAACCCTATGGCGACCGGGTCTACACCTGCACCGACCTGGAGGATCATCCCTGGTCGTTCGGCCAGACTCTGGCGGTGTTGACCGACGCCGAGGCGTCGCAGGCGACCGGCCACAAGATCACCGCGGGCAAGGCGTGAGCGCCCAGCCCCTGCGCCAGGACGTCGACCGCACCCTGGCCGCGCTGGCCGACCCACATCGCCGCCAGGTCGTCGATCTGCTGAGCCGTGGGCCTCGCGCCGCCGGCGACCTGGCCCGCGAACTGGCGCTGTCGGCGCCCTCGATGAGCCGCCACCTGCGGACCCTGCGCGAGAGCGGTCTGGTGGAGGAGAGCCATCCCACCTTCGATGCGCGGGTGCGCATCTATGCCCTGAGGCCCGAACCCATGGCGAACCTGCTGCGCTGGCTTGAGGAGGCGGAACGGCTGTGGAGCGAACAGCTTCTGGCCTTCAAGGCTCACCTGGAACGCCCGGCCGAGTCGGACCGCAAGTCTGATCCCGGGAAGGACGCATGACCTCCAAGGTCTATGTGGCGCTGCGGGTCAGCGCGACGCCAGAGCGCGCCTTTGACGCCTTCACGGGCGAGATCGGCGCCTGGTGGCGGCCCAGCCCGCTGTTCGAGACCACGCCCAGGCCAGGCGTCCTGTCGTTTGAACCGCCCGGCGGGGACGGCGAGGGCGGACGCCTGATCGAAACGCGGGCCGGCGGCAAGGTCTTTGAGATCGGCAGGATCACCGTCTGGGAGCCGCCCGGCCGCCTGGTCTTCACCTGGCGCCAGGCGAATTTCCCGCTCGATCTGCACACCGAGGTCGAGGTGGTCTTCGAGGCGGTCGGCGAGGAGACCCGGGTCAGCATCGAGCACCGTGGCTTCGACCAGGTGCCGGCCGGCGCCGCGCGCCACGGCTTCCCCGACCAGGTGCTGCTGATGCGGCTCGCCGACTTCTGGCGGGGACAGATCGGGTCGATCCGCGACCGGTTGGGATAATCGGGTTGTCTCAGTTCTGGGTTTGTTTCAAGGTCGCCGCGGGGGAGAGTTCATGACCAGTCCAACAGCAGCGCCCGCGGCGCCCCGCGGCCGCCAGGCGGCTTTCGGCTTCATCTTCGCCACGGCGCTGATGAACGCGATCTCGTTTGGGATCATGATCCCGGTCCTGCCGAACCTCATCAAACAGTTCACCGGCGGGGACTTCGCCGCCGCTTCGCTGACCAATGTGCTGTTCGCCACGGTCTGGGGCGTGATGCAGTTCTTCTGCGGTCCAGTGCTGGGGCTGCTGTCCGACCGGATCGGGCGCCGTCCTGTGCTGCTGATCTCGCTGTTCGGCCTGGCGATCGACTTCCTGTTCATGGCGCTCGCGCCCAGCCTGTCATGGCTGTTCATCGGGCGGGTGATCAACGGCATGACTGCCGCCAGCTTCTCCACCGCCGGCGCCTATGTCGCCGATGTGACCCTGCCGCAGAACCGCGCCAAAGCGTTCGGCTGGCTGGGGTCGGCGTTCAGCTTCGGCTTCCTGATCGGCCCGGCGCTTGGTGGCCTGCTGGCGCAACAGTCTCTGCGGTTGCCGTTCTTCGTCGCGGCGGCGCTGACGACGCTGAACTGGGTCTACGGCCTGTTCGTGCTGCCGGAATCCCTGGCGCCCGAGCGGCGGATAGCCCGCTTCGACTGGCGGCGCGCCAATCCGATCGGCTCGCTGAACTTCCTGCGCGCTCACTCGGAGCTGCTGGACCTCGCCTTCATCAACTTCCTCTTCTACCTGGCGCAGAACGTGCTGCCGTCGATCTTCGTGCTCTACGCCGGCTATCGCTATCACTGGACGCCGCTGGTGATGGGCCTGACCCTGATGGGGACCGGCGCCTTGGGGGTAGCGGTTCAGCTCCTGCTGGTCGGGCCGATCGTCTCGCGGATCGGAGAGCGAAACACGCTGTTGCTGGGCGCCCTGGGCGGCGCCATCGGCTTTGCCCTCTACGGTTTCGCGCCGACTGGCTGGATCTATCTCGCCTCGGCGCCGATCTTCGCCCTGATGAACCTGATGCAGCCAGGCTTGCAGGGCCTGATGACCCGGCGCGTCGGGCCGCAGGAGCAAGGACAGCTGCAGGGCGCCAACCAGAGCCTGCAGGGCATCGGCTCGATCATCGGGCCGCTGGTGTTCGGGACCCTGTTCGCCTGGGCCGTGCGGCATGACGCGACGCTGCATATGCCCGGCCTGCCGATCTTCCTGGCGTCAGGCCTGCTGATGATCGCCTTCGTCTTTGGGCTGCGGGTGCATCGCGGACCCGGGCCCAAGCCGGACGCCTGAAGGCCGGCGCCGCAAGCCCCGCCATTAAAGCGCCTGAAAACTCCCCCGAACTGCCGGGCGAACCTGTTATGGTGTTCGAAGACTCCGGAGCGACCATGCGCGCCCATCGCGTCCTGATCCCGACCCTTGCCCTGCTCGCCGCCGGCGCGGCGCATGGGGTGGCCTTGGGAGCGGCCCAGGCTCCGGCGCCGGCCCTGGCCGAGCCGGTCCGCGTCACGCCGACCAGCGCGGCGGCCATGAAGCAGTCCTTCGCCCCGATCGTGAAGCGTACGGCGCCGGCGGTGGTGAACATCTCCGCAAAGCGCGTGGTGCGCCAACAGGCCGACCCGTTCTGGCAGCGGTTCGGCATGGGCGCGCCCAAGGAGCGCATGGAAGGCTCGCTGGGCTCCGGCGTGATCGTCCGCTCCGACGGCGTCATCGTCACCAACAACCACGTGATCGAACACGGCCAGGAGATCACCGTCGCCCTGTTCGACCGCCGCGAATTCCCTGCCAAGGTGCTGCTGGCCGATGAGCGGACCGACCTGGCGATCCTGAAGATCGACCTGCCGCCCGGCGAGAAGCTGCCGGTGATGGCCATCGACGACCGCGCCGACACCCAGGTCGGCGATCTGGTGTTGGCCATCGGCGACCCCTTCGGCGTCGGCCAGACGGTGACCAATGGGATCATCTCGGCCACAAACCGCACCGCCGACCCGAACGGCGACGCCGGCGCCTACATCCAGACCGACGCGGCGATCAATCCGGGCAACTCCGGCGGCGCGCTGGTCAGCATGGATGGCAACCTGATCGGGGTGAACAGCTTCATCTATTCCCAGTCCGGACAGTCGTCGGGCATCGGCTTCGCCATTCCCGCGGTCGTGGTGCGCCGGGTGGTGGAGACGGCGATGGGCGGCGGCCACGCGGTGGTGCGCCCGTGGCTCGGCGCCAAGCTGCAGAGCGTGACGCCGGAGATCGCCAAGACCGTGGGCTTGCCGACGCCATCGGGCGCCCAGGTCTCCGAGGTCTGGCCAGACGGCGCGGCGGCCCGCGCGGGCTTAAAGAAGGGCGATGTGGTCACCTCCGTGGACGGCGCGCCGATCGTCGACGCCGCCTCGCTGAACTACGCCATGGGCACACACCGTCCAGGCGACACCGTCCGGTTCGGCGTGCGCCGAGATAAGGCCGAGCAGGCGATGACCATCCGCGCCGAGCCCGCGCCCGCCAATCCGGCCCGCGACGAGCAGGTGATCGCCGGGCGCAACCCCTTCCAGGGCGCGACCGTGGTCAACCTGTCGCCGGCGGTCGCCGAAGAGGTGGGCCTCGACCCCTTCGCCCGCGCCGGCGTGGTGGTCACCAAGACCATCGCCGGCCAGGCGCAGCAGGTCGGCGTCCAGGCGGGCGACATCATCCGTGCGGTCAACGGGCGCGACATCAAGAACGTCAGCGACCTGACCAGCGCCGTCGTCGCGCCGGCCCGATCGTGGCAGGTGACCATCGAGCGCAACGGCCATCAGCTGACCGCGACCTTCCAGACCTAGGTCAGGCCGCCTGCAGCACCTGTCCCAGCCCACTGGCGTGAGCGACAGCGGCTTCGAGTGCGGTCTGCTTGTGGTCGGGCCCGTAGTTGACCCCTTCGGCGCTGACCACCTCGATCTCCGGGATGCCGATGAAGCCGAAGAACCCGCGCAGGTAGCTTTCCTGGTGCTGCAGCGACGCCGCCGAGCTATCAGGGCCATAGAAGCCGCCGCGCGAGGACGCCAGGATGATCCGCTTGCCGCCCGCGAGACCCTTAGGGCCGGCCTCAGAATAGCTGAACGTCTTGCCAGCGACCGCCAGGTGGTCGATCCAGCTCTTCAGCGTGCTGGGGATGCCGAAATTGTACATCGGGACCCCGATGACCACGGTGTCGGCCGCCAGGAATTCCTCGAGGACGGCGTCGGCGTCGGCCACGTCGCGGGCCTGATCGGCGTTGCGGTCGGCGGGGTCGAGGCCGCGGGCGGCCATGAGGGCGCCGGACTGGTGCGGCGCGGGTTGGGCGTCCAGATCGCGGTAGGTCACCTTGGCGCCCGGGTTGGCGGCGGTGAGCGCGGCGACCGCGGCGGCGGAGACTTGGCGGCTGACCGAATGGTCGCCGAGGATGCTGGAATCGATATGGAGCAGGTTCACGGGGAAGGCCTCATGCTGGTATAGGTTTGTGACCAGCACTATTTGAGTAACTGCCCTAGACCCCACAAGAAGGCACTTTTTTGAAACCCGAGCACACCGATGTGACCGCCCTGCCGGTCAGCTCCGCCGAACTCTTCGCGCGGATCGAAAAGGGCGGCGTCCATGCCGTCACCGAGTCCTGCCGCCCGATCACCGAGATTCTGGCGCGGGTCGGCGACAAGTGGAGCGTGATGATCGTGCGCCTGCTGGGCTTTGGCCCCAAGCGGTTCAACGAGATCAAACGCGCCATCAACGGCATCTCGCAGCGGATGCTGACGCTCACCCTGCGCGGCCTGGAGCGCGACGGCCTGGTCACCCGTACGGTGTTTCCGACCATTCCGCCCCGGGTGGACTATGAGCTGACCGATCTTGGGCGCTCGCTGTTCCCGCCCATCGACGCGCTCGGCGCCTGGGCTTTTGAAAATCGCCACCAGATCGAGGCGGCGAGGGCGCGTTTCGACGGCCAAGGCGAGTAGACGCCGATGGCTGATCTGTTCGAAGCCGCGGGCATGACGCCCCAGGCGCCGTCCCCGCTCGCCGACCGCCTGCGCCCGCAGACCTTGGGCGAGGTCGTGGGGCAGGATCACCTGCTGGGACCCAACGGCCCTATCGGGCGGATGGCGGCGGCCAAGCGGCTGGCGTCGATGATCCTCTGGGGCCCGCCCGGCACAGGCAAGACCACCATCGCGCGCCTGTTGGCCAAGGAGGCGGGTTACGAATTCCAGCAGCTTTCGGCGGTGTTCTCCGGCGTCGCCGACCTGAAGAAGGCCTTCGAGCAGGCCCGGGTGCGGCGCCTCGCCGGGCAGTCGACCCTGCTGTTCGTCGACGAGATCCACCGGTTCAACCGCGCCCAGCAGGACGGTTTCCTGCCTTTCGTGGAGGAGGGGATCGTCACCCTGGTCGGCGCGACCACCGAGAACCCTTCGTTCGAGCTGAACGGGGCGCTGCTGTCGCGCAGCCAGGTGTTCGTGCTGAAGCGGCTGGACGACGAGGCGCTGGAGGCCCTGCTGGAAAAGGCCGAGGCGTTCGAGGAGCGGGCCCTGCCGCTAGAGCCGGAGGCCCGCCAGGCGCTGACCGCGCTCGCCGACGGCGACGGCCGCTACCTGCTGACCCTGGCCGAGACCCTGTTCAACATCGGTTCGGCCAAGCCGCTGACCACCAAGGAGCTGGGCCAGGTGCTGCAGAAGCGCAGCCCGGCCTACGACAAGGACCGCGAGGAGCACTACAACCTCATCTCGGCCCTGCATAAGTCGATCCGCGGCTCCGATCCCGACGCGGCGCTCTACTGGCTGGCCCGCATGCTGAGTGGCGGCGAGGACCCGCTGTTCGTGGCCCGCCGGCTGATCCGCGCGGCGGCGGAGGACATCGGCGAGGCCGATCCCATGTCGCTGATCCTGGCGAACGCGGCGAAGGACACCTACGATTTCCTGGGGAGCCCGGAAGGCGAGATCGCGCTGGCCCAACTCACCGTCCACCTGGCCACCGCGCCCAAGTCCAACGCCGTCTATCGGGCCTACGGCGCGGCCATGAAGGCGGCCCGCGAGACCGGCTCGCTTGCGCCGCCCATGCATATCCGCAACGCGCCGACCCGGCTGATGAAGGATCTGGGCTACGGCAAGGGCTACAATTACGACCACGACGCTCCGGAAGGCTTCTCCGGCCAGAGCTATTTCCCCGACGAGATGGACCGCCAGACCTTCTACACGCCCAAGGGCGACGGGGCCGAGGCGCGGATCAAGGAACGCCTGGAGCGCTGGGCAGCAATGCGTAAGGAACGGTCTTGAGCCGCCGCCCGCCGCGTCCGGACCGGGCGCCGGTCACGCCCGTCCAGCTCACCAAGGCCGAGATCGAATTCGTCCGCTCTCTGGTGATCTATCAGGACCCGCACATCGTCGCCCTGAACAAACCGTCGGGCCTCTCTAGCCAGGGCGGGCGAGGGCAGGTCCATACGCTGGACGAACTACTCTGGGCCTTCGCCAAGCCCGGCAAGGCCAGGCCGCGGCTGATCCATCGCCTGGACCGCGACACCTCCGGCGTGATCCTCACCGCGCGGACCAAGCCCGCCGCCGGCTTCCTCGGCAAGGCGATGATGGCCCGGCAGTTCGCCAAGACCTATCGCGCCATCGTCACGCCCGGCGCGCCGGAGCCTCAGGCGGGAACCATCGACGTCCCCCTGCGCCGCGACGAGCAGGGCCGCGAGGCCTTCATGCGGGTCTGCGCGCCGGAACATGCCGACGCCGAGACCGCCCGCAGCCGCTATCGCACGCTCGCCGAGGCGCCCGGCGCGGCGCTGATGGAGCTCGATCCGGAGACCGGCCGGATGCACCAGCTGCGCGTCCACATGGCCCACCTCGGCCGCCCCATCGCCGGGGACGCGCGCTATGGCGGCGCGCTGGTGGTTGGCGGTCACGCCGTGCCGCGCCTGATGCTGCACGCCGCCGCGCTCACGTTCCCGCATCCGTCCGGTGGCGAGAAGCGGTTGGAGGCGCCGATCCCGGCGGACATGGCCGGGCTGATTGCGGCCCTGGGCCTCGGCGTCGCATAAGGGGGCGATGTTGAACGTCCTGCTTGTGGCCCTCGGCGGCGCCTTTGGATCGGTCAGCCGTTACCTGCTGAACAATCAGGTGCGCGCCTGGCTCGGGACCGGCTGGCCGTCGGGCATCTTCACGATCAATGTCCTGGGCGGCTTCCTGATGGGCTGCCTGGTGAGTGCGCTCGCCCTGCGCAGCGGCGCCGACCAGGAGAAGTGGCGCGTGCTGATCGGGATCGGCGTGCTGGGCGGATTCACGACCTTCTCGTCCTTCTCCCTCGACGTGGCTCTGATGATCGAGCGGCGCGAATGGGCTGGGGCCGTTCTCTACAGCCTCGGTTCGGTGGTGCTCTCGGTGGTGGGACTGTTCGCCGGGATGATGCTGGTCCGCAGGCTGCTCGCGTGAAGGAGGTCCGCACCATCTTTGTGGACGCCGGCGAGGACGGGGTGCGCCTGGACCGCTGGTTCAAGCGCCGCTGGCCGCACCTGAACCACATCCAGATCCAGAAACTGGCCCGCTCCGGCCAGATCCGCGTCGATGGCGGCCGCGCCAAGCCGGACACGCGCCTGGCCGCCGGCGCCCAGGTCCGCGTACCGCCACTGCCCGACGCCCCGCCGCCGCGCGATAAGGACGCGCTGGATCCCCGCGAGATCGCCTTTGCGAAGTCCCTGGTGCTCTACGAGGACGATGAGGTGCTGGTGCTGAATAAGCCCGCAGGCCTGGCCGTGCAGGGCGGCACCAAGACCTCCAAGCACATCGACCGCCTGCTGTCGGCCTGGGGCGAGGGGCTTGGGCGGCCGCGTCTGGTTCACCGCCTCGACCGCGACACCTCGGGCGTGCTGGTGCTCGGCAAGTCGCCGGGCGCGACGGCCAAGCTCGCGGGCGCCTTCGCCAAGCGCCGTGCGCAGAAGACCTATTGGGCGCTGGTGGCGGGTTTCCCGAAGCCGGGCGAGGGCGTCCTCGACCTGCCGCTGGTCAAGAAGGGCATGGGCGACCGGGAAATGGTGCAACCCGCTGACCCTGACGATCCGCAGGGCGAGCCGGCCCAGACCGAGTTCGTGACCGTCTCGCGGGCCGGCGACAAGGTGGCCTGGATGGCGCTCTATCCGCACACCGGGCGCACCCACCAGCTGCGGGCGCACATGCTGGCCATGGGCCACCCGATCATCGGCGACCCCAAGTACAACACCGAGGCGTCGCAGGAGCTGTCCGGCGGCCTGAAACTGCAACTGCATGCGCGCCGCCTGGTCCTGGCCCATCCGTCCAGGGGTCAGCTGGTCCTCGAGGCGCCGCTCAGCCCGGAGATGCGCGAGGGCTTCCGCACCTTCGGCTTCGACCAGCACGAGGCCGACCCCGAACCGTTCAACAGCAAGCCTGTGAAGCCGAAGCCGTCCAAGGCCGCGCCGAAAGCCGCGGCGCCCAAGAAAGCCGCGCCGAAGAGACCCTCGCCCAGTAGAACGGGCGCCAAGCGAACCACGTCCAAGAAGACCGCACCGAAGAAGGCCCGTCGATGAGTGAAGCCGCTACCGTAGCCCGGGCCGAGACCCTGATGGCTGACGGACATATCGATCAGGCCCTGGCGCTTACCGAAGGCATGGCCACCGGGCCGGAGCCCACGCACCTGGCGCTCGCCGTCCATTCCGGCGCCCTGAAGCTCGCCAGCCGCAGTCCCGAGGCCCTGGAGTTCGACCGTCAGGCCATCGAGCGGTTCGGCGACAGCCCCATCGCCTGGCACAACTACGCCGCCACGCTCGACGACCTGGGCCGCGCGGAGGAGGCCGTGGAGGCCTGCGAGAACGCGTTTCGGCGCGGGATGGACGCCGCCCAGACTTTCGCCGTCTACGCCCGCGCCCTGCGCGCCTTCGGCAACCACGAGCGCGCCGACTACGCCTATCGCCAGAGTCTGATGCGCGCGCCCGCCGAGGTTGGCGTAGCCTCGGAATTCGCCAACCATCTCTGGATGATGACCGGCGATCTTAAGGTGGCTGACAGCGCGCTCGACGCCGCCTTCCACGCCGGCGCCCCGCCGACGCCGCTGCTGATCGCCAAGGCCACCCTCTACGAAGCCTCAGGCGACTCGGAACGGGCCTTTGCCCTGATGCAGACGGCCAGCGACCGCCTGACCGGCGACGCCTACGCACACATGGCCGCCGTCGAATATGCCCTGCGGCTCAGCCGGCTGGACGCGGCCGAGGCCTTCCAGCGGCGCGCCGAGGCGGTCGAACCGCGCTCGCGCAGCGTCATCCAGTATTCGGCGATCGTCGACCTGGCCGCCGGCCGGCCGGCCGAGGCTTTCGCCAAGCTGCAGGGCGCGCTGAAGGACCACCCTAACGATCAGTCGCTATGGGGCTGGATGGCGGTCGCCGCCCGGGCGGTTGGCGATCCGCTGTACGCGCGGCTCTGCGACTACGAGCAGATGGTCGGGGTCTACGACCTCGAAACGCCGGCCGGCTGGCCGAGCCTGGAGGCGTTCCTGGCCGACCTCGCCAAGGAGCTGAAGGCGGCCCACGTCTACCGGCAGCATCCGACCAACCAGTCGATGCGCCACGGCAGCCAGACGATGCACATGCTCTCAGGCTCCAACGCGGCGCCGATCAAGGCCTTCTTCGAGGCGGTCGACAAGCCGATCCGCGAGCACATGGCGAAGCTGGGTGAGGGCGACGATCCGCTGCGCCGCCGCAACACTTTCGATTACCGGATGGTCGGCGCCTGGTCGGTGCGGCTGACGCCCAACGGCTTCCACCGCGACCACTTCCACCCCGATGGCTGGTTGTCGTCGGCCTTCTATGTGGAGACGCCCGACGCGGCGCTGGACACCGAGGAACACCAGGGCTGGATCCGCTTCGGCCAGCCGCCGTTCTTCACCAACCCGCCGCTGCCCGCCGAGCGGCACGTCCGGCCCAAGCCTGGGCGGCTGGTGCTGTTCCCGTCCTACATGTGGCACGGCACCGTGCCGTTCACGACGGACGAGACCCGCATGAGCGTCGCCTTCGACGTCGTGCCGAAGTAGGCGCCTAGACCAGCCCCAGGACCGGCTTCACCGCCGAGCTGCTCGGGAACACGGTGTTGTCGAGGGCTGCGTGGTCGACGGCCATGTGCTCGGCCAGCACGCCCTTGAACAGGCCGCGCATGTCGAGCGTCGGAGCCACGTCGCGGTTCTCGAAGAGGGCGTTCTGTTTCAGCGTCGGCCAGTCGCCGACGATGCCGCCGGGCTTCAGCGCCCCGCCGAGGATCAGCGCCGTCGAGCCGGTGCCATGGTCGGTGCCCCCGGTGCCGTTGGCGCGCGCGGTGCGGCCAAACTCGGTGGCGACCAGCACCACGGTGTTCTTCCACTCTGGACCAAGGCCCTGGTGGACCCCGTCCAGCACCGCGTCGAGATAGGCCAGTCGCTGGGTCAGCAGGTTGGCCTGGCCCGCGTGGCTGTCGAAGCCGTCGAGCGAGATCGCCGCCACCGTGGGTCCGCCCGGCTCGCGCATGAAGCCGGCCAGCGACTGACCTAGCGTCTTGGCGGCGTCGCGGCCGGCCTGGACGCCTTGGGCGCCGCCACCGCCGCCGCCGCCCTTTCCGCCCGCCATCATCGTCCCGCCGCCCTGCAGGCCGGCGGTGGCGTCCTTGGCCATGGTCTCGGTCGCGAGGCCGCGGGCCAGCGCCGGGCCCAAGAGGGGGTCGTCGCGGTAGAGGTCCTGCAGCAGGGTCGGCAGGCGGGCTTCGGCGTCGACGCCACGGCCCGGCGACCAGGAGGCGGTCTGCACCTTGCCGCGCAGCAGCAGCGGCGCGGTCGGGCCGATGGAGATGGCGTCGACCTTGCGGTGCGCCGAAAGCGTCTCGACGGTGCGGTTCAGCCAGCCCGAGGTGGTCGAATAGACCCCCGGCGCGCCGGTCTCCAGCACGTCCTGCGCCTCGAAGTGCGAGCGCGCCCGGTCCGGCGTCGCCACCGCCGGCACGATCCGCGCCTCGCCGGCCTGGGCCATGGCGTGGACGGCGGTAAGCTGCGGGTGCAGCGCGAAGGTGCTGTCGAGCGGCAGGGCGTCGCTGCCGAACGCCAGGGCGCCGCGCAGGCCGTGGTACTCGCTGTCGCCGACCGGCGGCGCGACCGACAGGCCGTCCATGCCGCCCCGGCAAATCACCACGATGACCTTCTTCTTGTTGAGCGCGGCGTCGGCGGCGATGGCCGGCACGGCCAAGAGCTGCAGCGATAGCCCAAAGCCGGCCGCGGTCGCGAGCAGGCCTCTACGGGACATATTCAGGGGAGCGTTCATCGGCGTTGGAACTCCGGGCTCATCAGCAGCAGGGCGAAGCCCTCCTGGCGCGATTCAGCTCGCGCTATGGCCTTGGCGGTGTCGGGCGTCAGGCGTTCGCCGAGCGCGTCGGCGGCCAGGACCTTGGGATCGCGGTCGCGGATCGCGCCGCCCGAGAAGGCCTGGGCGAACTGCATGCGTTTGACGATGGCGTCGGGCGCCGCCCAGGACTGGGCGTCCTCTGGCCAGCCCTTTGGCGAGGGCGCCGAGAACGGCTTTTGGCCGAGCGCCGTCAGGATCGGGCCAAACGACTGGAAGGTCTGCGGCTGGCCGCCGGCGGCGCGGAAGCTGGAGACGATGAACTCATAGGGCGTCTTGAACTTCGCCGGCCTGGGGTCCCAGGCCTCGGGCGCAGAGATCAGGGTGTCGGCCACATAGGCCAGGTCGCCCTTGCTCGACGTCCAGGCGGCCTCCAGTCGGGCTGCCAGCGCCGGCGGCGGATCGTCGGCTACGAAGTGCCGGGCGATCTTGCCGCAGATGAAGCGCGCGGTCTGCGGCTTGGCGGCCAGGTCGGTCAGGATCGCGTTGGTCTGCTCCTTGCCGCGCTGGTCGTAGCGCACCCCCATGATCATCCGCGCGCCGGGCTCGTGCGCCTGCTCGCGGAAGACGGCGGCGCCATAGACTCCGTCGCGCTCACCGCCGATGGAGAGGCCGGTCATGGCGCGGGCGAACTCGGTGACGTCGCCCTGGGTGTAGCCGCCGTTCACGCCGACGGTATGCAGCTCCATGATCTCGCGGGCGAGGTTCTCGTTCAGCCCCGGCGCGGGGCGCAGCGCCGCCTGCTGAAACCGCGCGCCCACGCCGTTGGGGCCGCCGCGCCGCTGAGCGGCCTGACTGTCTGGCCCGACCGACTGGATCTGGTCCAGGTAGGTCAGCATGGCCGGATGGCTCTCGGCCGCGCCCAGCAAGTCCTCGAAACGGCCAAAGACGTTGGGCCGGATGGCCTCTTCCTCGAACGGGCCGACCACCGTGCCGGTGATCGCCTTGGTGGCCGAGACGGTGAAGTGGTTGGCCCAGAACAGGGTCCAGCGCTCGCGGAACGCGGCATCGGTGGAGGCGGCGAGCTGGGCGCGGGCGGTGAAGTCGGAGCTGATGTCCTCCCGCAGCATATTGCCGACGACCTTCACCGGGTCGGCCACGTCGCGGCGCTTCGGTCTGGTGTCGGCCATGGCGGGATCGGCGCCGTTGGCGGGCGTCGCGGCGGGCGGGCGGACGTCGGCGGTCTTTTCCAGGCGCGCCTCGCGGCGTTCGCGCTGGTAGTCGCGGAACTCGCCCATGCGCTGGCGGCTACCCACCGCCTGGCCGGGTGGTTGGTCGGCGCCGGAGCGGCGGATCTGGGCCCTCAGGAAGCCGTGCGGATCCTGGCGGGCTTCAGCCAGTTCTCCGGGCTTGGCCCCAAGGCCAAAGCGGGTGACCGCGATCGCGGCCAGCATGTCCTTGTCGGCAGGCGCCAAAGTTCGTGCCTCCTTGCGCTTGTCCCGCCTCGCCGTCATGTCACCTGAAAGCGGCGCAATGCGGGCCGGAACGTTACGGAGCTACTCGGACTTGGCGCGAGGATTTCACGAACCCGGCGACAAGCCCAGGCGGTTCTACGCCCAGGTTTCTGTCGCTCCGATGAACAGCGGTTTTACCGTGTTGCTGGACGAACGCGCCCTGCGTGGGCCCAAGGGCGCGCAGGTGCTGCTGCCGACGCCGGCGCTGGCCGAGATGGTGGCGCAGGAGTGGGCGGGGCAGGGCGAAACGCTTGAGCTGGCCGCCATGCACGCCACCCGGCTCGCCAACACCGCCATCGAATCCGTGCCCAAGGCCCGCGAGGCGACCGCCCAGGAGATCGCCGACTACGCCGGCTCCGACCTGCTCTGCTACTACGCCACCGACCCGCCGGGCCTGCTGGAGCGCCAGCAGCGGCTGTGGATCCCAGTGCTGGAGCAGGCGCAGGCGGAGGCCGGCCTGCGGTTCGTCCGGGCGTCCGGCATCGTGCACCAGACCCAGCCGCCCGAAACCCTGGCCAAGGTGAAGGCGCTGGCGCTCGACCTTGATGATTTCGGGCTCACCGGCCTGGCGTTCGGAACGCCCCTGTTCGGCTCGGCCGTCCTGGCGCTGGCGGTCGAGCGGGGCTGGCTGGGCGGTGAGGCGGCCTTTGGCCTCTCGCGGCTCGACGAGGCCTGGCAGGAAGAAAAGTGGGGCGTCGACGACGAGGCCGCCGAGCGGACCCTTCGCCTAACCGCCGAGGCGGCGATGCTGCAGCGGTGGTTCGAGGCTCTGCGCGCCTGAATTTCGCGTCCGGCGCGATACTTGCCTCGATGACCCCGAATCCACGGCTTTTGTGCCGGAATGGAGCGGAGTTAAGCGGTGGTCGCGTTGGTCGCGTCTTACGGCAGTCTCAGCCTGACACAGGCGGCGATGACCTATGCGGTCACGCCGTCGGCCGAAACGCCCTCCGCAAACGACCAATCCGAAGCCTCGCAAGCCGCCTCGGACGCTCAACAGAGCGCCCAACAGCTGGCCGCCTCCAATGCCAATCTGACGCCGGCCTCGATGGCGGCCCTCATCCAGGCCCAGGCGAGCATCACCCAGGGCGCCCCGGCGATGATCCGCCAGCACACCGCCGAGAAGATCGGTGAGATGATCTGGCGGCTGGACGCCTCGCCGGCGCTCGGCCCGGCGCCCTTCGCGGTTCGCCAACTGAAGGCCGCCCGCAAGGCGCTCTCCGAAAGCCTGGTCGACCTGCGCGCCTAGTGTCCGCTGGGTGAGCTTGCCACGCTAGCAGGCGCGCTCTACCCCTTCGCCCATACGCCCAAGATCGGGCAGGGAAGGGCGGGCCGGCGTGAAGCATATCCTCGAAGAGCTTGAGAAGCGCCGCGACGACGCGCGCCAGGGCGGCGGCGAACGCCGGATCGCCAACCAGCACGCCAAGGGCAAGCTGACCGCGCGCGAGCGGGTCGACCTCCTGCTGGATGAGGACTCCTTCGAAGAGTTCGACATGTTCGTCGAACACCGCGCGACCGATTTCGGCATGGCCGACCAGAAGATCCCCGGCGACGGCGTCATCACCGGCTGGGGCCGGATCAACGGCCGCGTGGTCTTCGTGTTCTCCAAGGACTTCACGGTGTTCGGCGGCTCGCTCTCTGGCGCCCACGCTCAGAAGATCCTCAAGGTGCAGCGCCAGGCGCTGAAGATGGGCGCCCCGATCATCGGCCTGTTCGACGCCGGCGGCGCGCGCATTCAAGAGGGCGTGGAGAGCCTGGCGGGCTACGCCGATATCTTCCTGGAAAACACCCTGGCGTCAGGCGTCATTCCGCAGATCAGCGTGATCATGGGCCCCTGCGCCGGCGGCGACGTCTATTCGCCGGCCATCACCGACTTCATCTTCATGGTGAAGGATACGTCCTACATGTACGTAACCGGCCCCGACGTGGTGAAGACCGTCACCCACGAGGACGTCAGCCATGAGGATCTGGGCGGCTACCGCATCCACGCCATGAAGTCCGGCGTCGCCGACGGCGCGTTCGAGAACGACCTGGAGGCGCTGACCCAGGTCCGCCGGCTGGTGGATTTCCTGCCGCTCTCCAACCGCGAGAAGCCACCGATCCGCGAGAGCTTCGACGAGCCATTCCGCGACGAGGCCAGCCTCGACACCCTGGTGCCGGCCAACCCCAACAAGCCCTACGACATCAAGGAGCTGATCCTGAAGGTCGTGGACGAGGCGGACTTCTTCGAGATCAGCCCGGACTTTGCCAAGAACATCGTCTGCGGCTTCGCCCGCCTGGACGGCCAGCCGGTGGGCATCGTCGCCAACCAGCCGATGGCGCTGGCCGGCGTGCTGGACATCGACGCCAGCCGCAAAGCTGCGCGGTTCGTGCGCTTTTGCGACGCCTTCGAGTTCCCCCTGATCACCTTCGTCGACGTGCCGGGCTTCATGCCGGGCACCAAGCAGGAGCAGGGCGGCCTGATCCGCCATGGCGCCAAGCTGTTGTTCGCCTTCGCCGAGGCGACGGTGCCGAAGATCACGCTGATCACCCGCAAGGCCTATGGCGGCGCCTATGACGTGATGAGCTCCAAGCACCTGCGCGGCGACATCAACTACGCCTGGCCGACCGCCGAGATCGCGGTGATGGGGTCAAAGGGCGCGGTGGAGATCATCTTCCGCAACCAGACGCCCGAGCAGCTGGTCGAGCACGAGGCCGAGTACAAGGCCCGCTTCGCCAACCCCTTCGTCGCCGCCAGCCGCGGCTACATCGACGACGTGATCATGCCCCACGGCACGCGCCGGCGCATCGTCCACGCGCTGAAGAACCTCGCGGGGAAGCAGCTGACCAACCCCTGGAAGAAGCACGACAACATTCCGCTGTAGGGCGGAACCTCCGCCGGACGCCTCCGGTTGTGGACGGATGGGCTCACGCCCGCGCCCCACAACTCAGGAGAACCCCTCATGGCCGGTAACTGGATGGATGACCGCGAACGCATGATCCGCGAACGCGAGGGCAGGGGCCTCGACGCCGGACCGCGCACGAGCCGCGAGGAAGACCGCAGCTGGGACGGCCCTGGGGAACGCGACGACGAGGTGTTCGGCGTGCGGCAGAGCGGCGTGAGCTATGGCGGCGCGGGCGCCCGCCCCTATCGTCAGGGCTCAGCTGCGCGCGGCTGGCAGGATCCCAACTATGGCGGTGTCAGTCCGGCGATGCGCGACGGCGGCGGCTATGGCCGCGGGCGCTTCCAAGGCGGGGACTCCGCCGCACCTGACTACCGCACAGGCGGCCGCGGCGCTCACGGCGATCAGCCGGCCGGATATGACGCCGGCGCCTATAGCCCGACCCGGGCGCGCTATCACGAGCAGGGCTACGGCCGCTCCGGCTACGGTGGCTATGACTCCACGCAGCGGGAGCGCGCCGGCGAAGATCGCGGCGAGCGCTTCGAGGACGCGGGGCGCAGCGCCGGCGAGTTCCTGCACCGGGCCGGCGAGAAGATGGCCTCCTGGTTCAACGCCGGCGGCGAGGGCCGCATCTACGATCGCGACTATCTGGACCCGACGCCGAGGGCCTGGCGGGGCCGGGAGACCGGGGCCCCCGAGCGCGGCGCTCGGGGCCTCGGCCCCTCCGGCTACAAGCGCTCCGACGAGCGGATCAACGATGACGCCCATGAGCGCCTGACCGATGACACCTGGCTGGACGCATCCAAGATCGGCGTCTCGGTGTCCGGCGGCGAGATCACGCTCTCCGGCACGGTTGAGAACCGCGCGGCCAAGCACCACGCCGAGCACTTGGTCGAGGACCTGTCCGGCGTGACCCACGTGCAGAACAACCTGCGCGTCGCCAAGGGCAACCCCCTGACCACGCCGGGCCGCGGCTATGGCGACAGCGTGCTGGGCGCTCAGATCCGCTCGGCGGACGCGGCGGCTGACGATCCGGTGGCGAACGGAACCGGTGGCGCGGGTGGCGGCCAATCGACCGCCGGACGCAAGAATTAGACCCTCGGAGGGCGGCGTTTCGCCTCTTGGGTGAACGCCGCTCATCCCGATTCCCGTCACAGGGGATTTGCGAACCAAACCTGCCTATCTAGGCAATAGACGCGCCCGCACTCCCCGCAGATGACGGTGTTCTTCAGAACGGCTGAGGGCCTGACTGAACACCTTCAGCGGATTTCGGGAGTGTCTCGTGCGGAAAATGATTGCGGCCCTTGGGCTGGCTCTAATGGCGATTGCAGGCTCGGCCCAGGCGAACAGCGGACAAGCCCCGGGGGAGCAGTTTCCGAACGAGACTTGGTCGGTCAGCGCGCTCTTTCTCCAAGCCAGTGGGAGCGGCAACCATACCGTGGATGACGGTAATGGCGGCTTCGCGCAGTTCTCGTACACCGGCGGTAGCAATCCGACCTTGTCGGTGAAGCTTGCGCCGGCAGGCGCGGTGCAAAGCCAGCCGCTCTTCGCGCTGGCCGAGTTCGACTACACGACCCTCCTCTCGGCGGACCAGCGCGTCACCTCGGTCGTGCAATCGGACGCCTTCGCGGCCGAGCAGTATTCGGGCGCGATGTATATTGCGTCCGGATCCTTCAGCTACAGCTCGTCCGACGGCCAGGGCTTCGTCAGCGCCTCGGAGTACACCTCGGTCATCGGCGGGGACGTCTTCGCCGGTGGTAGCGGGTTCCTCGGTTGCGATGACTGCACCTCGGGCGGCAGCCACTTCAGCTTCCCCCTGTTCAACGTCCCGTTCACCTGCCCGCCCGGCCCAGACATCTGCGCGGTGGCGCTGCGGACCGGCCCCGCGGTCGTCAGGAGCAACCTGTCGCTGAACATCCAGAACGCCAACGGTGACGAAGTCCTGACGGCCTCCATCGATCCGGCCTACATTCCGGCCCCGGACTTCCTGGCGGCTCTGAACGCCGCCGATCCGAACGGCCCGCTGATCACCGCCAACGACTTCTCCATCACCAACAGCCTCGGCACCGGCGGCGTGCCGGAACCGGCTTCCTGGGCCCTGATGATCCTGGGCTTCGGCGCGGCCGGCGCCATGGTGCGCAACCGCCGCCGGGCCGTGCGCCTCGCCGCCTAAGTCAACGCCGGTCTACTGATCCCGCCGCCCGCGCCCCCGCGAGCGGCGGGATTTGACTGTCTGATATATACATATTAGTGTATATACATGGATATACAGATAGCGTTTTTCCAGGCCTTGTCCGACCCGACCCGCCTGCGGATCGTCGAGGCGATGAAGCTGGGCGAATGCGCGGTGGGCGACCTCGTCGAGCGGGTGGACATCCGCCAGTCGGGCGTCTCACGGCATCTGCGGATCCTGCACGAGGCCGGCGTGGTGAGCATGCGGCCGGAGGGCCAGCGGCGGATCTATGCGCTCCGGCCCGAGCCCTTCGCCGAGCTCGACGCCTGGGCGCGCGGCTATCGCCGGCTCTGGGAGGGCCGCCTCGACCGTTTCGGCGCCGAACTGGCGCGCCGTCATGCCGCGGACGCGGCCGACCCTGGGGAGACCGACCAATGACCACGCGGCGCAGACTGACGATCGAACGCAGCTACCGGGCAGGGCTCGAAGAGGTCTGGGCGCTCTGGACCACCAAGGGGGGAATCGAATCCTGGTGGGGTCCTGAGGGGTTCTCGGTGACGGTGCGCGACCTGGATCTGCGGCCGGGCGGCGCGCTCGCCTATCTGATGACCGCCACGGCGCCGGAGCAGGTCGCGTTCATGAAGCAGGTCGGCATGCCGCTCTCCACGGAGGCCAAGGTCAGCTACACCGCCGTCGAGCCGCCCCGCCGGCTCGCCTATACGACGCTGACCGACTTCGTGCCGGGCGTTGCGCCCTATGACGTCGAGACGGTGGTGGAACTGGAGGCGGCCGGCGGCGAGGTGCGGATGGTCCTGACCTTCGACGCCATGCACGACGACGTCTGGACCGAGCGCGCCCGCGCCGGCCACGAAGGTCAGCTCACCAAGCTGGAAGCCCTGTTGGCCGGGCGCTAGGCTTTCTCGATGGCCTTGGCGACACCCTCGCCGCGGCCCAGGCGGTCGGGCAGGGGCGCGCCGTAGGGGACGAACTCCAGGCTCACCGAATTGATGCAGTAACGCAGGCGGGTCGGTGGCGGGCCATCGGGGAACACGTGGCCCTGATGGCTGCCGCAGCGGGCGCAGGTCGTCTCGACGCGCAGCATGCCGTAGGAGCGGTCCTCGATCGCCTTGACGTGCGTCTCGTCCACCGGGGCCCAGAAGCTAGGCCAGCCGGTGCCGCTCTCGAACTTGGTCTTGTGCTCGAACAGCGGCAGGCCGCAGAGGCGGCAGCAGTAGATTCCGCTGTCCTTCTGGTCCAAAAGCCCGCCGCAGAACGGCGCCTCGGTGCCGTGATGCAGCAGGACCTCGGCCTCTTCACGGGTCAGCGCGGCCTCCAGGGCCTTGCGTTCCTCTGGGGTAGGCGGGGTCAGGTCGAAACCGGATGGGGAGAGTTGTGGCGTGCTCATGCGGGCCAATCTAAGGTCCCGGCCGCTGCTTCGGAAGAACGGGCTTAATGTTTTCAAAGATTCTGATCGCCAACCGCGGGGAAATCGCGGTCCGCATTATCAAGACCTGCCGCCGGATGGGGATCGCCACCGTGGTGGTCTATTCCGAGGCCGACGCCGACTCGATGGCCGTGGAGATGGCCGACGAGACGGTGTTCATCGGCCCGGCGCCGGCCGCGCAGTCCTATCTGGTGGCCGACAAGATCATCGCCGCCTGCCGCGAGACGGGCGCTGAGGCGATCCATCCAGGCTTCGGATTTCTTTCGGAAAACGCCGGCTTCGCCAAGCGCTGCGCCGACGAGAAGATCGTCTTCATTGGCCCCAATCCGCATGCCATCGACGCGATGGGCGACAAGATTCAATCGAAGCTCTTCGCGGTGAAGGCCGGGGTCTCCGTGGTGCCCGGCCACGTGGGCGAGATCGACGACACGGCGCATGCCATCAAGATCTCGGAAGAGATCGGCTATCCTGTGATGATCAAGGCCTCGGCCGGCGGCGGCGGCAAGGGAATCCGGGTCGCCTGGAACACCAAGGACGTGGAAGAGGGCTTCCCGGCGGTGAAGGCGGAGGCCAAGGCCAGCTTCGGCGACGACCGCATCTTCATCGAGAAGTTCATCGAGAGCCCGCGCCACATCGAGATCCAGGTGCTGGGCGACAAGCACGGCCATGTCGTCCATCTGTTCGAGCGCGAATGCTCAATCCAGCGGCGCAACCAGAAGGTCATCGAAGAGGCGCCGTCGCCCCTGCTCGACGAGAAGACCCGCGATGCCATGGGCGAGCAGGCGGTCCGCCTGGCGAAGGCGGTGAACTACGACAGCGCCGGCACGGTCGAATTCGTGGCCGGACAGGACAAGAGCTTCTTCTTCCTGGAGATGAACACCCGCCTGCAGGTGGAGCATCCGGTCACCGAGCTGATCACCGGCCTGGACTTGGTCGAGCAGATGATCCGCTCGGCCTATGGCGAGAAGCTCGCCTTCACGCAGAAGGACCTGAAGATCGACGGCTGGGCCATCGAGAGCCGCATCTACGCCGAGGACCCCTACCGCGGCTTCCTGCCGTCGATCGGCCGTCTGGTCCGCTACGATCCGCCCGCTGAGGGGAACATCGGCAAGATCAAGGTCCGCAACGACGCCGGCGTCCGCGAAGGCGACGAGATCTCGATGTTCTACGACCCGATGATTTCCAAGCTCTCCACCTGGGCCAAGACCCGCCTCGAAGCGGTAGACGCCATGGGGACCGCGCTCGAGGACTTCCACATTGAGGGCCTGGGCCAGAACATCCCGTTCCTGGCCGCGGTGATGGACCAGGAGCGGTTCCGCTCCGGCAAGCTGTCGACCAACTACATCAAGGACGAGTTCCCCGGCGGCTTCACGGGCGTGGCCCCGACCGCCTTCCAGCGCGACCTCATGGCGGCGGTCGCCTGCGCCATGCACCGCGTCCTGACCCGCCGCGCGGCGCCGCAGCTCATGCGGGACGACTGGGTGGTGATCGAGAACGGCGAGCGGCGGCTGGTGCGCGTCACCAACGGCGCGGCGCTGAGCGTCGAGTTCCTGGACGAGGGGCGCACGCTCACACTGAAGGACATCGACTGGCGGCCGGGCAAGCCGGTGTTCAAGGGCGTGCTCGACGGCCGCGCCTTCGCCGCCCAGGTCGAGCCGGCGCCTGAGGGCTTCAGCATCCGCCATCGCGCGGCCAGGGCCAAGGTGCTGGTCCTGACGCCCCGCACCGCCGAGCTGCACGAGAAGCTTCCGCCAAAAAAGGCCGCCGACACCTCGAAGATGGTGCTCTCGCCCATGCCCGGCCTGGTGGTGACCCTCGACGTCGCTGTGGGCCAGCAGGTGCGTGGCGGGGAGGCGGTCGCGGTGATCGAGGCCATGAAGATGCAGAACATCATCCGCGCCGAGCGCGACGGGGTGGTGAAGGCGGTCAACGCCCAGGCCGGCGACAGCGTGGCGGCTGACGAGGTCCTGGTGGAGTTCGCCTGATCGCCGGCGCGGGCTATGCTCGCAGCCAAGAATCTCTGAGGGCGCCATGAACGGCCAGACCGACTGGAGCGAGCTGTTCTTCTCGGCCAATGGCCGGGCGGCGCGCATGCCGTCGCTGATCGCCGCGGCGACCCTGCTGATCGTGCTGATCTTCTACGAGGCGGTGGCCGGCGCGACCCTGCACTGGATCACCGGCTGGTTCGTCTATCCGCCGCTGTTCTATTGCGGCGCCTGCGTACTCTCGAAGCGCCTGCACGACCGCGGACGCTCGGGCTGGTGGGCGGCCCTGGTGCTGGTCGCGATCCTCGCGGTCTGGCCGCGCCCCGACAGCTTCTTCGACTTCTTCTTCACGCTCGTCCTGATCTGGGCCGGCGTGGACCTGGGCGCCATGCCGGGCGAGGCCGGGACCAACCGCTACGGCCCAAACCCGCTCAATCCGGCGCTTTCGCTCCCTTAGCCGGAACGTCCGGCGTCAGCGCCGCCGCCAGCGGTTCGCCGAAGATGTAGTGGCCGAACCAGTTCTCGTTCTCCTCCATTACCGCGCGCTGCTGCTTGGGCTTGTTGATGGGATGACCAAAGCCGTCATAGAGCACCATCTTCACCGGCACGCCCTTGTCCTCCAGCGCCTGGCGCAGCTCGTAGCTGTCGGCCACCGGCACGCGCCGGTCGGCGCCGCCCTGCTGGATCAGCGTCGGGGTCTTGGCGTGCGCGATGTAGGTGATCGGCGAGGTCTTGGCGTAGATCTTCGGATCGTCCCACGGTGTCGCCTTCAGATACTGAACGGTGAACGGCGTGATGTCGGTATTGGCGTAGTAGGTCATCCAGTCGCTGATGCCGGCGCCCACTGAGACCGCCTTGAACCGGTCCGACGAGGTGGTGATGAAGGCCGAGATATAGCCGCCCTCGCTCCAGCCCATGGCGCCGACCTTGTCCTTGTCGACGAAGCCTTTGGCGATCAGGGAATCCACGCCGGAGATCACGTCGGCGTAGTCCCCGACGCCGAGGTTGCGCACGTTCAGCGACCTGAACTTCTCGCCGTAGCCCGCTGAACCCCGGTAGTTGGGCCGCAGCACCAGCGCACCCTTCTCCACGAACCGCTCGATCGGATAGTAGCGGTCGGGGCCGAGCGCCGGGATGTCGATGCCGGTGGGACCGCCGTGGATCACCACCAGCAACGGGTATTTGCGGTGCGGATCGAAGTCTGCGGGCTTGTAGAGCACGCCCTCGACCTGCGCCCCGTCGCCGGATTTCCACTGCACCAGCTCGCGCTTGGAGATGGCCATCCCTGAGAACTGGTCGCCGCCGTGAGTCAGCTGCGCAGGCGCGCCGGCCGGCAGATTCGCGGCGTAGATCTCGGTGAACCGGTTCGCGCCGGCGCCGGCGTAGGCCACGTGCTTGAAGTCATCGGAGAAGCTGAACCGCGCCGCGATCTCGGAGCCGGGAAGCGCGATGGCGCGGAAGGTGAGCGCGGCCGGATCGGCGAGATACAGGCCGGCATCGGTCCCATGGCGGCCCGCGAAATAGATCCCCTCCGGCGCCCAGCGCAGGATGGCCGCGTCCTCGTCAAAGGTCGGATCGACCACCTTCACCGGCCCGCCGCCTGCGGCCACCACGACGATCTTCTGGTTGGCGTAGAAGAAGTATTTGGCCCCCGGCGCGGCGCGGAAGGCGATCTGCGATCCGTCCGGCGACCAGTGCGGGTCGACGTTGGGCCCGGGCGCATCGACGATCTTTTTCACCGCCCCATCGGCCAGGCTGACCGTGTAGATCGCGCTGGTGAAGGCCGAGATCAGGTCGGGGTCGCGCTGCGCCGAAAAGGCGATGGTCTTGCCGTCGGGCGAGAAGGCGAAGCCGTCGACGCTGAAGGTCTCGCTGTGGGTGATCGGCGTCGGCGGGCCAACCGGCCCCACGCGTCCGATGGCGTCGACGGCGGGCAGGGCCACACGCCACAGCTGCACCATCCCATAGTCGGCATGGATCACGTGGTAGTCGCCGAAGGTCTCCTTGCGGTCCTTCATGGCCTTGGGCTCGGGCGTCTCGGCGGCCACGGCCAGGCTCTTGGAATCCGGCGCCCAGTCGAAGGCGTTGGCGCCCTTTTCGAAGACACCCAGCTGCTGCGCCTCGCCGCCGTCTGCGGGCATGACGTAGAGCTGGCGCCTGTCGACCGGCGACTTGGCGAGCGGCCCCGGGCGGTCGGAGAGGAAGGCGATCCACTTGCCGTCCGGCGACCAGGCCGCGTCGCCCGACGACTTCACCGCCAGCGTCAGGCGCCGCTTCTGGCCGCTGGCCACGTCGGCCAGCCACAGCGAGGTCTCAAACGCGTTGGTTTCCCAGTTGGTGGTGGTCTCTTCGAACACGACCTTGCGGCCATCCGGCGAGATCTTCGGCGACCCGTAGGACACCATCTCCAGCGACTGGGTGATGGTCGGTGCCTTAGCAGCCGATGCAGGCCCCGCCAGCACGGCCAGCGCGCCGATCAGCACGCCGAATGTCAAAGCCTTCACGCATCACCCCCGAGGACTACCCGGGGCTACAATGCGCCTCGCGCAAGCGCCGTCAAACGGCTCAGCGGCGGATGAAACAGGCTTGGCCCTCGGCGGACAGCTTCTTGCAGAAGGCGCTGGCCTCGGCATTGCTGCTGAAGCCCGAAATCAGGGCGCGGTTGACCGATTTTCCATCGACCTCGACCGTCGCCACACTGCCGCTCAGCCCACCCATCTCGCCGGCGAACTTCTTCTTGAACTTGCCGAGCAGGCCTTCGATGTCCGGCTTGCTGGGCGAGGCGCCGATCTGCACGGCGATAGCGCCGCCACCAGCCGGCGGCCCAACCTTGGATGAGGGGGCCTTGGATGAGGAGGCTTTGGGCGAGGGTGCTTCAGCCATGGCGGCGGGCTTGGCGGGCGGTAGCGTCGGCCGAAGCGCAGGGGCGGCGCGTGGAGCCTTGGGCTCAGGCGGGTCGGCCTTGGCGATGGTTTCGGGCGGCGGCTTGGCGGGCTCGGGCGGCTTGCCGGCGGTCGCCTTGACCTTGCCGATCAGCGGGCGATGGAAATCGCGGTCGCAGAGCGCGCGGATCACCGCGCCCAGCGGCGCGTTCGTGGTCGGCGTGACCCAGTTGGCGTCGGCGTCCCGCACGGTCTTGGGATCGTTTTTGAGGTCGCGGCCGATGAAGCCGGTCATGGTCCCCAAACGCACCGAGCGCTTGTCGCAGTCGATCTCCACGGGGATCGACCAGGAGGCGATGCCCTCATGGCTGAGGATCTGCGGGTCCAGGGCCTCGGAGCTGATCGCGGCCAGGAAACCGCGCGGCTGGCCGGTGGGTTGGGCGGCGGTGACGGCGGTGACGGCGGTGACGGCGGAGGGACTGATGTCGACCACCTGCCCAGGCGCGATCGGGGTCTCGCGCTGCAGCCAGCCGGTGATGTCGCTGAGCGCGCGCGACGGCGGATAGCTGACCGGCAAGGTCTGGGCACAGGCCGGCGCGGCGGCAGCAAGCGCGGCCCCGAGCGATAGGGCAAGCGCGAGGACGATGGTCGGGGCGGGCAGGGAGAAGCTTCGCATTGGCCCTCCCATCGCATCGAAGGCGAGCTTCGTGAAGCCTGCTTAAGCGAGCGGCGTGGTGTCCGCGACCGGTCCGAACACGGCTTCGAAGCTGGCGCGCAGGGCGGCGTCGGCCTCGTCCATGGTCACCGGCAAGCCCAGATCGACCAGGCTGGTGACGCCATGATCGGTGACCCCGCAGGGCACGATACCGCTGAAATGGCCCAGTTCCGGCTCGACATTCAGCGAGACGCCATGGAAGGAGACCCAGCGGCGCAGCTTCACGCCGATGGCGGCGATCTTGTCCTCGCGGGCCGGCTCTCCGGCCTGCCGCCGCTCTACCCAGACGCCGACCCGGCCCGGGCGGACCTCGCCCACGACGTTGAACCGCCCGAGCGCTCCGATCACCCAGGCCTCCAGGGCTGCGACGAAGGCGCGCACGTCGCGATCCCGCTTCGTCAGGTCGAGCATCACATAGGCCACCCGCTGGCCGGGGCCGTGATAGGTGAACTGGCCGCCGCGGCCGCTTTCGAACACCGGAAACCGCTCCGGCTCCAGCAGATCGCCGGGCTTCGCCGAGACGCCGGCGGTGTAGAGGGGCGGGTGCTCCAGCAGCCAGACGACCTCGCCGGCGCGGCCCTCGGCGATCGCGGCGGCACGGGCTTCCATGGCCGCCACCGCGTCTGGATAGGCCACCGGCGCGGCCGAAACCGCCCAGCCCGCCGGCAAAGCGTCGTCGCGCCCGAAAATCGGGGCTTTCGTCGCTGGATTTAACACCCGGTCAAGCATGTCACCGCCAATGTGGGCGCTGGGCCTGCGAAGCGCAAAGCCCGGGTTGAGAGTCTGCAGAGTTTCTTGGGGCGTACATCCGTGAGCCAGGTCAAGGCCGTCAATGTCGAGATTCAGGTGGTGCTGGGGCGCTCGACGCTCCCCATGCAGCAGCTGCTGCGCATGGGCCGCGGCGCGGTGATCCCGCTGGACACCCAGGTGAATGACGAGGTCTGGATCCTCGCCAACAACCACCCGATCGCCCGCGGCGAAATCCAGATCAACGACGAGAAAATCTCCATCGCCGTGACCCGTGAGGCCAACGTCTACGACTTCATGGCCGGCGGCCAGTAGGCAGCCAATTCGCCTGATCGGGCAGGGCGTTGCTTCCCGCCCTTCACAAAGCCTCCGCCGTTTGCTACCCCCCGCGGCTCACCACGAGCGGTCGTGGCGGAATTGGTAGACGCGCAGCGTTGAGGTCGCTGTGGGGCAACCCGTGGAAGTTCGAGTCTTCTCGACCGCACCAGTGAAACAAGGTCCTAACAACCCTCAGGAAAATCGCGCTTCGAAATAAGCCAAGGGAGGTCCGGATGAGCCGTGAAACGGACGACCTTGAGCTGAAGTCGCGACCTGAGGACGAAGAGGACCTGGAAGACCTCGCGCTTGGCGAGGACTATTCCCTAAATCCGGCCTACGTCCCGATGGTGGTCGACGCGCTCGACCGCGGGGACACCGAGCGCCTGCGCGAGCTGCTGGGCGCCCTGCACCCGGCCGACGTCGCCGACCTGATGGGCTTCCTCTCGGCGGATGACCGCGAGGAGCTGGTCCCGCACCTGGACCCCGAGATCCTCGGCGAGGTGCTGACCGAACTCGACGACGAGATCCGCGAAGAGATCCTCGAGCACGTGCCCAGCCAGGTCCTGGCCAAGGCGCTTGGCGAGATGGAGAGCGACGACGCTGCCGACGTCGTCGACGACCTGGAGGCCGACAAGCGGGCCCAGGTGCTGGCCGCGATGCCCGAGACCGAGCGGGCGGCGATCGAGACCACGCTGGCCTATGAGGACGAGACCGCCGGGCGGCTGATGCAGCGCGAGGTGGTGGCCGCGCCGCAGTTCTGGACCGTCGGCCACGCCATCGACTACCTGCGCCGCGAGGGCGAGGAGCTGCCGGAGCTATTCTTCGACGTCTATGTGGTGGACCCGTCTTACAAGCCGGTGGGCGCCTGCCCGGTCAGCCACCTGCTGCGCGCGTCGCGCGACACCCCGCTCGCCCAGATCATGGAGCAGGTCACGGAGATCCCGGTCGATATGGACCAGGAAGAGGTGGCCTACATCTTCGACAAGTACCGGCTGATCTCGGCGCCGGTTGTCGAGGCCGGCGGCCGGCTGGTCGGCCAGATCACCGTCGATGACATCGTCGGCGTCATCCAGGAAGAAACCGAGGAGGATATCCTGGCGCTGGCCGGTGTGTCCGACGCGGGCCGCGACGCGGGTTTCCTGGGCATCGTCCGCTCGCGCCTGCCCTGGCTGGTGGTCAACCTGGCGACCGAGGCGATCGCCGTGACCGTGATCGGCCCGTTCCAGCCGATGATCGCCAAGATCGCGGTCCTGGTGATGCTGCTGCCGATCGTCTCGTCCCTGGGCGGCAACGCCGGCACCCAGGCCCTGACGGTGGCCGTGCGCGCCATCGCCACCAAGGAGCTGAACGCCGCCAACGCCGTCCGCATCATCGCCCGTGAGCTGATCGTCGGCCTGCTGAACGGCGCCGCCATCGGCTTCATGCTGGGCGCGGGCCTGTTCCTCTGGCTGCACGACTTCAAGCTGTCGCTGGTGGTCTTCCTGGCGATCATCGCCAATCTGTTCGTCGCCGCGTTGGGGGGCATCCTCGCCCCCATCGTGCTGGAGCGGCTCGGACGCGACCCCGCAGTCTCGTCGTCGGTGGTGGTCACCTTCATGACCGACTTCTTCGGTTTCCTCGCACTTCTGGGAATTGCCGCGCTTATCCTGTTGTAAGGATTGGCAGAGTAGGTCTTTCGGCCCAGAACTTGCCGGTTGGAGCCGGCGCCTCTGTGCGTTGCGTCAAACTGGGTCACCACGGGCATGCAGCCTCGTCACCGTGTGTCCCGAGCCGCGATCGAGTTGATCAAGCGGTTCGAGGGCTACCGCCAAGCGGCCGCCCAGCTGCCCGATGGGCGCTGGACGATCGGCCATGGCCATACGCTGACGGCGCGCGAGGGGGCCAGCGTCTCGCCCGACGACGCCGAGGCCCTGCTGCTCTACGACCTGATCGGTGTCGCCCACGCCCTGAACGAGGCGGTGTTTACGCCGCTCACTCAGAACCAGTTCGACGCGCTGGCCTCCTTCACCTTCAACATCGGCCTCGACAGCTTCCATCAGTCGGGCGTGCTGCGGCGGCTGAACGAGGGCGCGTTGATCCAGGCCGCCTGCGCCATGGAACTGTGGCGCAAGGCCAACGTCGGCGGCGAGCGGATCGTCATCGACGCCCTGGTCCGCCGCCGGTCCGCCGAGAAGACCCTGTTCCTGACGCCACCCGGCGAGGCCTGGGTGCCCGCGCCGACCCCGATCCTGCAGCCCCTGCTGGACACCGATGCCGAGGGCGTCGTGCCCCTGCAGACGCCTGTGGAGGTGACCGCGGTTGTCGAAGGCGACCAGCTGGTGGTGCTGCGCGACGGCGAACCCGCGCCCGCGCCGCTCGCGCCCGAAGAGGAAGAGGCGCTGGGCCCCGCCAAGGTCGCCGCCGAGGCGGTCAGCGCACGGCTTTCCACCATCTTTCAGGAGACCGGCGAGACGCCTGCGCCTTCGGAGGTCGCGGCGGAACCTGCGCCCGCGCCCTTCGAGGATCCGGTGCCCTTCTTCCTGCGCGCGCCCGACCCCGATCCCGAGCCTGAGGACGAGGTCAAGCCGCTCGCCACCTGGACCTCGCATCCCGAACTGGACGACGCGGAAGAGGCGGCGGCTGAGCGGGGCGACCTCTTCGCGCCCGGCGAGCCGGACGGCGTCGAAGACCCCGCCGCCGAGGACGAGGCCGGCTACGAGGACGGCGAGCCCTTCGAGCGCGACCGGGTGCTGATCGATGACACCACGCCCTATGAGTTCGACGCCCCGATGGTGCAGCCTCTGCCGGAACGTCCGGAAGGCGGTCTCCTGACCCTGATCGCGCTGGCGGCGCTGGGCCTGATCTTCTTCGGCGGTGGCATCTTCTGGGCGACCTACGCCCATGCTGGCGCGAGCAGCGGCTTGTTTGGTCCGCGGCTGGTGGGCGGCCTCGCGGGCGTGGCCGGGGTCGGCTTCTTCGTCGTCGCCGTCTACCTGCTCCTCGACCGGCTGGGCCGCGCCGCCGAGCGAGACGCGCGCGAGTACCGCTGAGCCCAAAACTCGCGACAGCCGGCGGCGCATGCTAAGCCGCGCCGCATGATCCCGAACCACGGACCCAGCCTGGAATTCGGCCTCGGCGAGACCGCCGACGCCATCCGCGAGACCACCGCCCGCTTCGCCGCCGACCGCATCGCGCCCATCGCCGCGGAGATCGACGAGACCAACGCCTTCCCGCGCAGCCTCTGGCCGCAGATGGGCGAGCTGGGCCTGCATGGCGTCACCGTCGAGGAGGAATTCGGCGGCCTGGGCCTTGGCTACCTTGAGCATGTGGTGGCGATGGAGGAGGTCTCCCGCGCCTCAGCCTCGGTGGGGCTCAGCTATGGCGCCCACTCCAACCTCTGCGTGAACCAAATCCGCCGCTGGGGCACCGACGACCAGAAGCGCCGCTACCTGCCGGGCCTGATCAGCGGCGAGCATGTGGGCTCACTGGCCATGAGTGAGGTCGGCAGCGGCTCCGACGTGGTCTCGATGCGCACGACCGCGCGCCGCGTCGGCGACCGCTACGTGCTGAACGGCACCAAGTTCTGGATCACCAACGCGCCGCACGCCGACACTCTGGTGGTCTACGCCAAGACCGCCCCCGAAGAGGGCGGGAAGGGCATCACCGCCTTCCTGATCGAGAAGGGGATGAAGGGCTTCAGCGTCTCCAAGAAACTCGACAAGATGGGCATGCGCGGCTCCGACACCGCCGAGCTGGTCTTCGAGGACTGCGAGGTCCCCGAAGAGAACATCATGGGCCCCTATAACGGTGGCGTCGGCGTCCTGATGAGCGGGCTC
Source organism: uncultured Alphaproteobacteria bacterium (assembly GCA_903822175.1). Lineage (GTDB taxonomy): Bacteria > Pseudomonadota > Alphaproteobacteria > Caulobacterales > Caulobacteraceae > Phenylobacterium. The sequence goes on along the minus strand of CAIJOB010000013.1, from coordinate 31,061 downwards.
GACTATGAGCGCGCCGTGCTGGCCGCCGGGCCGCTCGGCATCATGCAGGCCTGCATGGATGTGGTCCTGCCCTACGTCCGAGAGCGCAAGCAGTTCGGTAAGGCGATCGGCTCGTTCCAGCTGATGCAGGGCAAGATCGCCGACATGTATGTCGCCCTGAACTCGGCGCGAGCCTACGTCTATGCGGTCGCCAAGGCCTGCGACGCCGGCATGACCACCCGTTTCGACGCGGCCGGCGCGATCCTGATGGCCAGCGAGAACGCCGTGCGGGTCAGTCTCGAGGCGGTGCAGGCGCTGGGCGGCGCCGGCTACACCAAGGAATATCCGGTGGAGCGGCTGGTCCGCGACGCCAAGCTCTACGACATCGGCGCCGGCACCAACGAGATCCGCCGGTTCCTGATCGGGCGGGAGTTGATCGGCGGATGAGGCTCGCGGGGGCCCTGATCGTTGCGGCGTCGCTGATGGGCCTCACAGGCTGCATCTCGACCTACACCGTGCCGCCCCCGGCCTGTCCGGCGGGGCAGGAGGCCCAGCGCACCGCCCAGCTGTTCTTCGGCCGCAACATCGGCGGCCAGCCCGGCGTCAGCGAAGCCGACTTTCAGAAATTCATCGATCAGGAAATCACGCCCAAGTTCCCCGACGGCCTCACCGTCATGGACGGCGGCGGCCAGTGGCGTGGCGACGAGAACAGGCTGATCCGCGAGGCGGCCAAGGTCGTGCTGATCGTGCTGCCCAAGCGCGGCGACGCCTCGGCGCGGATCGAGGCGGTGCGCAATGCCTACAAGGCCCGCTTCCACCAGGACTCCGTGCTGCTGATCACCCAGGCGTCCTGCGTCTCCTTCTGACGCCTCACTGGCCCGGATGGTACGTCCGCTCCACGTGCCCGACGAGTTGATCCGGATAGAAATAGACCTCGCGGAAGTCGCCTGACGCGTAGCGCTGCGCCTGGTCATCGAAGTGTTTGGATTTCGGGTCGCCGCTCTCGCCGCCGGCGGTCACCGCGCGGGCATGGATGCGGTCGCCGAACTCAATGACGGCCACGAAGCTGTTGCCGCTGGAGCCGTAGTATTTCTTGGTGTCCGCGTAGCGCTTGGCCCCGAACGAGGCGAGCGAGCCCCACTGGGCCGAGGCGAAGGGCACCGGGATCGAGGGGCCGGCGTCGTCGAAGTGCTGGGTGATGTCGTCGTTGATCCGCTGGAACCGGTTGATCTGGCCCCAAGGCGTCCGCCAGGTCCCGAAATCGGCGGTCAGACGATCGACACTCTCCGCCAGGGCGTCGAGTTGCTGGGCCGGCGTCGCGTAGAGCGCCATCTCCTCGTAGGGGGTGATGCCGGCGGCCTTGGCCTGGGCCGCCGTCTTGGCCCACAGCGCTTCGCCCCAGCCCACCGCGACGGAGGTCTCGACAGACGATGCCGACCAGCGGTCGTCCCAGGCGCGCAGCGCCTTGATCGGCTCGGCGAGCTTGGCTTTCAGCGGGTCGCTAGCAGGCAGGGCGTCATAGGCCTTCGCCAGTCCGGGGATCATCCGGTCGAAGGCCGGCAGCCAGGGATCGAAGTCGACCTCGTGGATCAGCCGGTCGAGGTTCAGGTCGTGCGCCGCGCTCAGCACCCGCACCGCATGCGGCGTGCGCGGATTGTCGCCAGCCTGGTCCATGTAGCGCGGGAAGTCCGCGGCCTTCGGGCTGTTCGGCCCCGCCGCCTTCCAGGGGCTGTCGTTGGAATTATAGACCCAGCCGCCGGCCGGGCTGATCACCTTGGGCATCTCGGCGAAGGGCGTGATCCCTTTCCAGTCGGTGGCGGGATCGGAGCCGTCGACGGGTTTGGTGTAGTCGAAGCGGTTGTCGCGCCGGGGCATGAACTGCGGCAGCAACAGCGCAGTCTCGCCCTTGGTGTCGGCGAAAAGCGTGTCGTTCGAGGAATTGGCGGCCAGCTCGGCGACCTTCAGGAATGACGCCAGGTCGGTGGTCTTGGTGCGGCCGAACGACTGCTCCAGCGCCTCGATCGGCCGGCTCATCAGCGCCATGGCGATCCACTTGCCGTGCTCGGCGCGGACGATGGGCCCGTGATGGGTGCGGTAGGTGGTGAAGGTCTTGGACGCCATCGCGCCGCCTGGCGTGCGGTAGGAGATCTTGATCGGAATGACGCTGACCGGCCGCAGCTCCGCGCCGTAGCGGTAGAAGGGTTTGCCGTCCTTGTGGACGATGGTCTCCGCGAATTCGTCGACCGTGTCGGCGCCGGTGGTGGTGTGCATCCACCCGGCGTGGGCGTTGAAGCCCTGGTAGATGAAGAACTGGCCCCAGGTGGACGCGCCATAGGCGTTCAGGCCCTCGTCGCTCGTCACCTGCTGTTCGGCGCGGAAGAAGAACGAGGTGTGCGGATTGATCAGCAGAAGCGCGTGGTGGTCCTGGCTGAGCTGCGGGCCGATGGCGACGCCGTTGGAGCCGGAGGGCTCCTTGAACTTCAAGCTTTCGTCGTCTGAGAGAGCTGCGGTCTGGACCTGGCCGTAGAAGGCCTCGATCCCGCTCAGCGGCGCCTTCTCGATGTCCGGCCCGATGCTCCCCTCGGTGAAGCACAGCGCCATCCACGGTTCGAAGTGCTTGATGACCTTCGGTGTCACCTTCGGATGGGTCGCGAGGTAGTAGTTCAGCCCGTCGGCCCAGCTGATCATCAGGGTCTTCAGCCAGGCCGGCGACTGCTCATATTTCGCTTTCAGATCAACAGGATCGACGATCAATCTCTGGCGAAGATCTGTCCAGATCGCAGCCTGGCCCTCGGTCTCGGCGACGCGGCCGAGCGAGGTCACGTAGTTCATCTCCACACGATTGAAGTCGTCTTCAGCCTGGGCGTAGATCATCCCGAACACCGCGTCGGCGTCGCTCTTGCCGTGGATGTGGGCGATGCCCCAGTCGTCCCGGGTGATGGTGACGCGGGCCGCCTCGGCCTTCAGCCTCGCCAGGGGCGTCGCTGTCGCCTTGTGGGCCGCCAAGGCGGGTGAGGCGAGGGCCAGGCCCGCCAGGACAACAGCGGCAAGACGCGTCTTCGACATTCAAAACCCCCGAACCGATAGCCGCCCGAACTTCGCAGGCGAGCGCGCGATTGCAAGGACCGGAAATGCGAAAGGCCGCCCTGTCGCCAGGGCGGCCTCTGCAACTCAGTGAGCCGTGTCGCGCCGGTTAGGCGGCGAGGGCGGCCGTCTGGCGGCGACGGAGCATCGCGCCCATCCCACCGAAGCCGCCGATCATCAGGGCCCAGGTCGCGGGCTCGGGCACGCCGCCGACGGTGCTGGAGGTGAACTCCACGCGCAGGCCGCTCGGGTTGCCGCTGTTCTGACCGAAGTTGACCACGTCGAAGGAGACAGTGTTCTCGCCGGCCTTGAACACCGACGAACCGGCCGTAAAGCCGGTCCAGCTCGAGAAGCCACCCAGCGGCGAGCCGTGGTCGGAGCCGAGGATGGCCTGGTCGTTGACCTTGATCCACAGGATGCCGTTGTCCGCCGCGAACTGGCCGGCGAAGCTGGCGCCCGCCGCCTGGGCTTCGGTCAGGCTGAAGGTCTCGGTGTACTCGTAATAGCCGTTGTTCAGCGGATCGACGGAGTCGGCCGCGTTCGTGGTCGGCGTAATCCAGCGCGAGGTGGTGTCGGTGGCTTCCGACAGCCAGGGGCCGAGCGGGAACTGGCCCTGCGTGCCGCTGACGTAGGCATTGCCGCCGTCCAGCGTCCAATGGCTATCGACGCCGTTCGGCGCCTGCACGCCGGCGTCGGTCACGCCGGTGTTATAGAGACCGACGATCGACGCCGCCTGGGCCGCGCCCGTGATCGTCAGCGCGCCAACCGCGGCGGCTGCAAAAGCCAAAACCTTCATACGAACAACCTTCTTTTGGATCTCTTCGTTGGGGGGGGATCCATCGCTTGCGGGATGGTCAACGAAAGGTTGCCGTAGCACGGCTATGTCGTGAACCCGACCAAAATTTTCTAATAACATTATTATTCGAGGCAATATTGGTTAATTTTCCCCCTTCAGGGGATTAATTCCCCTCACGCGGTTCTCGCTGCAAGGGGCAGGGGAAATCCGGACCCGAAAATGCGAAAGGCCGCCCTGTCGCCAGGACGGCCTTTCCATAGTCGGACCGCAGAGCGGTACGCGACCCTATGCCAGAGCTAGGCCCGGACCCTGTCCCGGCTGAATAGCCGGGATGAACAGGGTCCTCGTCTATATCTGGAGCCCTTCTTGTCCGATCACGTTCGTGATCGGGAAGGGCTCTAGGCGCGGACCCCGCAAGCGGAGGTCCAGGTCACGGTCACCGGGCTACGGTTTTCACTATGAGACACTGGATCACCTCCTTTCAGTTGCTGAGCAAGGACCCGCAATATGGGTCGCTTTGGGCCTTCGCGCAAACGCCGCCTTGCCGGCGCTGGCCTGAAGGTCAACGGGGCGTCGAGCCCGAACTGGCGCTCTGGGCCAGCGCCTGTTTCCGCTCCTCGAGGCTGCGGCGGCGGCGCAGCGACTGGACGGGGCGGTCGAGCTTGTCCAGCGCCTCGATGGTCGCGCGGTAACCCTCAGCGACCGCCACGTCATAGGCGCCGCTGAAGTCGCGGATTTCCACCTTGGAGACCTCGGGCATCACCAGCACGTCGGTGGCGTCGCGCGCCGCGGTCAGGTCGCGGGAGGTGGAGACGGTGGCTGCCCGCATCAGGAGCGAGACGATCGGCGGGCCGTTTCGCCACTGCCCCGACCATATCCAGCGCCAGACCGAGGCCGGCCGCGCCACGTCGTCGGCGGTGATGCTTCGGCCGCCAGTGACGTCGACTCCAACAATGGGCCCCAGCTGGCCCGCGCGCATCACGTCGGCCGGGAAGTTCTTCATCACCGCGCCATCCACCAGCACGTTCTGGTCGTCGGTGGCCGGCGGCAGGATGCCGGGGAGCGAGATCGAAGCGCGCAGGGCCCGCCGCAGCAGTCCGCGCCGGTGCATCTGATAGGCGCCGGTGGTCAGGTTCGACGACAGGCAGAAGAACGGCAGCCAGAGGTCGGCGATCTGGGTCTCGCCGAAGTGGTGCGCCAGGCGCTCGTTGACCTGCAGGCCGTGGGTCATGGCCAGCAGCGGAAAGGCGATGTCGGCCAGCGGGCTGGTGTCGACGAAGGCCTCGCGGATGCGGTGCGCCATCTCCTCGTCGTCCCAGCCCATGGCGACGCCGGCGGCGATCACCGCGCCCATGGAGACCCCGCCGACGAAATCGATCGGCACGCCGCGCTCGCGCAGCGCCTTGACCGCGCCCACGTGGGCGTAGGCCCGGGCGCCGCCGCCGGAGAGCACCAGCCCCACCGACTGGCCGGTGAGCACGCGCGCCATCCGCTGGATGTCGCCGTCATGGTCGCGCCGCACGTGGAACAGGCGCGCGGGCTTGGCGATGTCGAGCCAGGCCTCCGAGCCTTGCGGGCGGTCGGTATCGGCCGGATGCAGCAGGATCAGGTCGACCAGCTGCTGGGCCTGCAGCGGCGAGGGGACGTCGACCACCGCCTCCGCCTTGGGCGGGCTCTTGTCGCCGCGGCCGACCCGGAACAGCCGGTCCACCTGGCGCGCCACCACCTGGCGCCACCCGCCATCGGTGGCCTCGGCCACGTAGAGGACGAAGTCGTGGGTCCGCTCGACGTCGGAGAACCACTCGGTGGGCGCGGTCTGCGCCTCGGACCCGATGGTGGTGACCGAATAGCCGAGTTTCAGAATCTCGCGGGCCAGGCGCTCGGTCAGCGGCCGCAGCGTATTGGCCGCGCCCAGCGAGACAAAACCGAACACCGACGGCTCGCCGACCCCGCCGCGGGTCACCGCCTGACGCGAGCGCAGCATCATCAGCTTGGCGAGCTCGATCATCACCGCGGTGTCGGCCTCGCAAGCCTCGAAGAAGGTGTCGCGCGGCACCGCGATGATCTCGGAATCCCGCAGGGCGACCACGTCCGCGGAGTGCGGCGCCTCGGCGATCAGGCTCATCTCGCCCGCCGGTTCGCCCGGCCGGATCACGCCTAGGAACTGGGTCTCGTGGCCCAGTTCGCGACGAAAGGCGCCCAGCCGGCCGGCGCGTACGAAATAGAGCTGCTCCGAGGGATCGCCGGCCGCGAACAGGGTCTGGCCGCCCGGCAGCGAGAACCACGTGGAGTCCTCCTGCACGCGTTCCTGCAGGAAGAGCCGCGCCAGCGCCGACTCATCGGGGATATCGGGCAACCTGGACACGGGTGCGAGCCTAGCTTGGCGCGAGAGTCGCAGCTATGGCTTCCCCATGGCCCTGCACATGATCAAGCTCTGCGTCGGCGCGGCGACCGTCGAGGACCTGCTCGACTGGCAGCGCACGCGCGAGCCCGGCGGCCCCTGGATCATGCGCACCCGCCAGACCCCCAAGCGCGCCGCGGAGATGGTCGACGGCGGCTCGCTTTACCGGGTGTTCAAAGGGGTGATCCTCTGCCGCCAGGCGATCCTGGAGGTCAACACGGTGGGCGAGGGCGTCAACGCCCGCTGTGAGGTGACCCTGGACCCGATCCCGATGCGGGTCGCGCCGACGCCCCGGCGGGCCTTCCAGGGCTGGCGCTATCTGGAGCCCAAGGACGCGCCGCCGGACCTCTCGATCGAGGCCTTCGGCGACATCCCCACCGAACTCGCACGCCAACTGAGAGAAGCGGGAGCCTGGTAGCGGGACTTCCTCCACAGGCCGCGATCATTCCGCGCGTTGACGCGACTCCGCCCCAGGCGCTCCTCTAGGCGCAAGTGAGTCGGCCTATCCCGACTCTTGAGGAGTGATGAACATGGGCCAGGCCAGCGTCATTGTGGTCGGCAACGAAAAGGGCGGGGCCGGCAAGTCGACCATCGCCATCCACACCGCCACCGCCCTACTGCACGCCGACGCCAAGGTGGCGATCCTCGACCTGGATCTGCGCCAGCAGTCGACCAGCCACTTCTTCGCCAACCGCAAGGCGTGGACGGCGGCCAATGGCGTCACCGCGCCCATGCCCATCGAGCATCCGTTGAGCGCCGATGGCGCCGCGCTCGCCAAGGCCACCGACGCCGAGGCTCTGGCCCGCTTCGAGGAGGCGTTCGACGATGTCTGCCAACGCGCCGATTTCGTGCTGATCGACACGCCCGGCAGCGACACCGCCATCAGCCGCGCCGCCCACGGCCGCGCCGACCTGATTGTCACCCCGATGAATGACAGCTTCGTCGACTTCGACATGCTGGGGGTCGTCGACCCGGTGACCCTCGAACTGAAGCGCCACAGCCTCTATTCCGAGACGGTCTGGGAAAGCCGCAAGGCCCGCGCCATCAAGGACCGCAAGCAGATCGACTGGGTCGTCCTGCGCAACCGCCTGGCGCCCACCGAGGCCCGCAACCGCAAGCGCCTGGAAGAGCGGATCGAGACGCTCTCCCGCAAGGTCGGCTTTCGCATCGGGCCCGGCCTGCGCGACCGGGTGATCTACCGCGAGCTCTTCCCCTTCGGCCTGACGGTGGCGGACCTGTCGCCGACCATCCGCCCGGTGGTGATGTCGCTGCAGCACGTGGCCGCGCGCCAGGAACTGCGGGCGCTGATGACCGCGCTCGGCCTCTCGGGGTTCTCCGACGCAGAGCAGATCGCCGCGGAATAACTCCGATGATCTACCTGGCCATCGGGGCCGCGATCCTGTGGCTGCTGGTGGGTCTTGGCCGCAGCCAGCGGTTTTTTCCGCGCCGCGAGTGGCGGCTGCTGAACGGCGTCGTGGCGCTCGCCGCCTTCGCCGGCGCCGCCTACGCCGGCCTGCGCGGCGTCTGGGAGGTTTCCGTCGTCCTGGCGCTGATGGGCCTGTGGCTGATCACCACCGCGCGGATCGCCAGCCCGCCGCCCGCCGCCGCCGCCCCGCCGCCGAGCTCCAGCGAGATGGGCGTCGAGCAGGCCCGCTCGATCCTGGGCGTGAGCGCGGAAGCGACGCCTAAGGAGATCAAGGCCGCCCACCGCCGCCTGATCCGCATGGCCCACCCGGACCGGGGCGGCACCACCGGCCTGGCCAGCCAACTCAACGCCGCCCGCGACCGGTTGCTGGAAGACTAGCGGTGGCGAGCGGGCATCCGCTCGACGGCCCGTGGATGACCGCTTCTGACTCATTGCAGACAATAGAAAGGTCCGCTTTCGGACCATGAGCCGATGTCCGCTTCGACCCATAGCGGACATTCGGCGAGTCCGCTTACAGTCCGGTCCAGTGACACCGCTGGGGGCGGCATGGACATCCACAAACCCAAGCCCTGGCACGGCTTCCGCGAGTTCCTGAAGGAATACGTGATCATCGTGGTCGGCGTGCTCACGGCCCTGGGCGCCGAGCAGGGCGTCGAGTGGCTGCATTGGCGTCATGAGGTGGAGGCGGAGCGGCGCTCGCTACTGGCTGAGGCTCAGGAGGCTCTCGATGTCGTTGGGGTCCGGCAAGCCGAGCAGGCTTGTATCGATGCCCGCCTCAACCAGGTCCACGTTCTGATCCAGCGACATGAGCGCCATCAGCCGCTCAAAATCGTGGCCCCGATCGGGAGGCACATTCGGGACTATGCGGCCCTGGGCAGTTGGCAGATCGCGCTCACTGGGCAGGCGCTGGCTCACATGAGACAGGATGAACGGCTAGCTCTTAGCAGCGCCTTCACAGCCTACCAGATGTGGAATGAGCTTACCGTGCGAGAAGGCGCTGCCTGGGCTGGATTGGCCCCGCTGCGGGAACCGGACCTGTTGGGCGATCAGGACTGGACCCGAGTGAAATCGGCGTACTGGGATGCTGAGCAGATCAACAGCAACATGCAGAGCTACGGGACCTACGTTCGGAAGGCCGAGGGTCTGGGCCTGCGGCCGAGCGCAGCCGTTGACGACGATGTCCCGGGATATGCTGGTGCAAACACCGCCATGTGTCGGCCATTCGTCGATTTGCGCTGAACTGGCGCTGTTGAAGCTGGAGCGTCCGCTTTCGGGCAGGGGGCCAGCGTCCGCCACTGGCGCAAATGCGACCTCACTCCTGTCGAAGCGAAGGTTTGGAACGGGCGGAAAGCCAACCGTCGGGCGGCCGTCGGTGGTCTCGAATTCAAGGCGGAACCTACGGCCTCGCTGGCGTCTGACCCTGCTCACGTCCCGCGGCCTCGGCGTCTTCAGCACGGGCCCCGGAGAGGATGTTCGCCAGGCCGTAGTTGCCCTCGTGGCAGGCGTATTCAAACATCCGTCCGCCCCGCACGAACTCGTACTCACCGCCCCACGGCTTGTCCCACATGGTCGGGTCGACGATCTCGAAGCGGTAATTCATCCGCTGGGGCGAGACCATGGTGAACCGCTCGACCACCTTCAGGTTCTGCCATGAACCGCGATAGGCCTGGGCCTGCGGCAGGTTCGTGGTCTCCACCACCAGGGTGTCGCCCTCCCACCAGCCGATCGAGTCGCCGAACCAGGGCCGCACGTCGTCTGCGCGGTGGGTGGAATGAAGCCTGATGATCCGCGCGTCGTGGATCATCTCGGTGACAATGGCGACGTGGTCGGGCGCCATCTGGAAGAAGTAGTTGTTGTTATAGAGCCCGTGGAACATCGGCGGGCTTTGCCGCACGACGACGCAGCGCTCGGCGAGGCCGCGGGTTTCGGGGTTGTCGTTCTGCGGTCCGCGGTTGCGTTCGGCGGCGCTGCCTTCCCCGCCTTCGCCCACGTTCGCCTGGAGGCGGCGCTCACGCTCCGCCGCGGTCTCCTGACGCTTGGCTTTCGGATACTGGCCGTCCGGCGTGGTCAGCAGCGAGGTGCGCGGCTGGCCGTTGACCCGCATCACCTTGTCGCCGGGCGCCGTCCAGGCCGCATCATAGTTGCAGACCTGGGCTGCGCCCGAACGGCCGCCCGAGCAGGTGTCGCCGGCCTCGATGTCCTTGATGGTGGCTCCGGCCTTTGTGGGCGCGCTGGCGCGGGCGATCAGCTTGTCGTTGGCGCCCTCGATACTTCGGGTCTCTGCCTCGGTCAGGAGAAGCCGCCCGCCGAACGCCGGCGCGCGGCTGACGCCGGTGATCGTCTCGTTGTTCCACACCCCGCCGAAGTCGGGCTTGCCGTTGAAGCGCGGCGGTGAGAAGGCAGGCGAAAGGCGCGGTCCGAGGATCGGCGCGGGCGCCGCCACGTCCTGCAGCGAGCCCGGCGCGCCCTCGACACGATCGGTGCCGGGCCGAACCTTGAGGTCCTGAGCCAGGGCCGGGGTGACCGCGAGGCACACACCTGCCGCCATCAACAAAGCCGTGAAAGTACTCGACCTCATCTTGTCGGATCCTCCCCGCGCCGCGCGCGTCCCGCGCAAACATCCACGTCGCGGGAGCAACCTGAAGCTGGAGATTAGCGCAAACCGCTGGACGCGTAACCGCGTTCAATGGGCCAGCGCCTGTTCATCTCCGATGGGTCGCGAGAGGAGGCTAGGCCGGCTGGATCACCAGGCAGGCGAGGCGCTTGGCCTTGAGCGCGTGGCAGGCGTCCTTGGCGTCGCCCTCGGTGAAGCCGGTGAACACCGCCTTGTACTTGCGGCCCACCTTGTCGGCCGCGCCGCGGGCGCCGTCGAACTTGTCGCCGAACTTCTTCTCGACCAGCGCGATCTGGGCGTGGGCGTCGGACTTGGAGCGGAACTCGCCGACCTGGACGGCCCACTTGGCCTTGATCGCCTTGGCGTCGTGACCCTTGCGGCCCATGACCTCGAGCTTGCCGGCCGCCTGGGCGCGGGGCGCGCCGGTCAGCTGGATCTTCAGGCTGTCCTGGTCGCCGTCGCCCTGTTCCACAGGTGGGCGGACGATCGGGCCGTTGAGCTCGGTCGGTTCGAACTGGTTCTGGGCGACGACGATCTTCTCGCCCATGGCGCGGCGGTGCATGACGCTGAAGCCGGTCTGCAGCAGATCCTCGGCGTTCTGGTCGCGCGCCACCCGGGTCGGGCCGCCCATCACCACCACGATCAGGCGGCGGTTATCCTTCACGCCAGAGATGGCGATGTTGAAGCCGGACGCGTTGGTGAAGCCGGTCTTCAGGCCGTCGACGCCGGGCCCCAAGAGGTGGTTGTGGCTGCCGATGTCGCGACCTCGGAAGTCGAAGGCCTCCAGGCTGAAGTAGTGATAATACTGCGGGTAATCCCGCATCACCGCCCGCGACAGGATCGCGATGTCCCGCGCCGTGGTGATGTTGCGGCTGTCGGGCAGGCCGTTGGCGTTGGCGAAATGGGTGTTCTGCATGCCCAGCTCCTGGGCGCGCAGGGTCATCAGGGCGGCGAAGCGGCTCTCGGTGCCGCCGATCTTCTCGCCCATGGCCACCGCGGCGTCGTTGGCCGAGAGCGTGGTCATGGATTCGATGGCTTCATTGACCGTGATCGAGTCGCCCGGACGCACGCCCAGCTTCGACGGCGCCTGCGCGGCGGCATGCGGCGAGAAGGGCACCCGGTCGTCGAGATGGATCTTGCCCGAGGCCAGCGCCTCATAGGTCAGGTAGAGCGTCATGATCTTGGTGATCGACGCGGGATAGCGCGGGCTGTCGGCGTGCTTGGCGTAGAGGATTTCGCCCGACTTCGCGTCCACCACGACCGCCGCATATTTGGTCTGCGACGCGGCCAGCAGCTCTTGGAAGTTGGGCAGCTGCGCGCTCGCCGGCGTGGCGAGGGAGGAGAGGGCGGTAGCGGCGGCCAGACCTAACGCTAGGAACAGGCGGCGGGCGGGCTTGATCATGCTTCGTCCGTCGAATCAAAGGTTTGCGAACGGCCGCTGGACCGCCCTTGAATGTCCCTACCATGACAGCCCGAACCTGAAATTAGAGTAAACAGGAGTTGAACGGGCTCTTTTGTCGCGCCCGCGGCGCGGCAGATATTTCTTTCATAAAAACAACGAAAATACGTAATGTTGCACTGCACAAAAAGCTGTTGACTGCTGCACTGCAACATGGGAGAACGCCGGTGTCTTCAGGGGCGCATGCCCCATCCGTGATTCTCCCGCCTGCGGCGACCGCCGCGCCCCGAACCCAAGGATTGAACCCATGGCCGCCGCTGACGCCGTCAAGACCACCGTCGATCAATTCACCGCCGCTTCGAACGTCGCCTTCAAGGACGGCGTCGAAAAGACCCTCGCCGCGCTGAACGACGCCAACGCCCATTCCAAGAAGAACCTGGAAGCCGTCGTCGCCTCGGTGACCGCCGCCACCAAGGGCGCCGAAGCTCTGGGCGCGCAGGCCATGGCCTACTCCAAGACCTCTTTCGAGACCCAGGTCGCCGCCGCCAAGTCGCTGACCACCGCCAAGAGCGTGCAGGAAGTCGTCGAGCTGCAGACCTCCTTCGCCAAGTCGGCGCTGGAAGCCTACATGGCCGAAATGGGCCGCATGTCCGAGACCGTCTCGGCCTCGGTGAAGGACAGCATGAAGCCGCTGAACGAGCGCGTGACCGCCATGGTCGAGCGCCTGCAGGCCGCCCGCTAAACCAACACTCCCCCCGAGTGTAGTATCGCCCCGCGTAGCGTTTGGGGTTGAAGGGCCGGAGCAATGCTCCGGCCCTTTTCGTTGTGGGGTCTGTTCTCGCCACGGACGGAGCGCTAGACGTTCCCCCATGTCCCAGATCGAAGACCGACTGGCCGCCGCGGGCGTCGTCCTGCCGCAGCCCAACGCCCCCGTCGCCAACTACGTCCCGTTCGTACGGGTCGGCGATCTCGTCCACATCTCCGGCCAGGTCTCGCTCGACGCCAACGGCGGCATCAAGGGCGTGGTCGGCGAGGACGTGGACCTGGCCGCCGCCGTCGCCGCGGCCCGGCTCTGCGGCCTGTCGCTGCTGGCCCAGATGCGCGCCGCCTGCGAGGGCGACCTGGACCGCATCGTCCGCGTGGTGAAGCTCGGCGGCTTCGTCCAGGCTGGCCCCGGCTTCTTCGAGATCCCCAAGGTGATCAACGGCTGCTCCGACCTGATGGTCGAGGCGTTCGGCGACGCCGGCCGCCATGCCCGCTCGGCCGTGGGCGTCTACCGCCTGCCGATGAACTTCGCGGTCGAGGTCGACGCGGTGGTGGCGGTCCGGTGAAGGACCGCTTCGGAGAGGCCTGGGAACGGCTCTTCGATCCGCCCGTGGCGCATCGCGGGCTGTGGAGCCCTGACGGCGCGCCGGAGAACTCGCTGGGCGCCTTCCAGGCCGCCTGCGCCGCCGGCTATGGCATCGAGCTCGACGTCCAGCTTTCCGCCGACGGCGAGGCGATTGTCTTCCATGACGACGACCTGGAGCGGATGACCGGCCAGCCGGGCCGCATCGCCGACCACACGGCCGCTGATCTCGGCCAGATGCGGCTCAAGGGCTCCGACGAGCGGATCCCGACGCTGGTCGAGGCCCTGGTCGAGGTCGGCCACCGGGCCATGGTCCATGTGGAGCTGAAGACGCCTTACGGCCAGGTCGGACCGCTGGAGCAGCGGACCCACGAGGTCATCATCGATCATAACGGCCCCATCTGCCTGATCGGCTTCAATCCCTATTCCCACGCCTGGTTCGCCGAGCGGTTCCCGGGCGTGCTGCGCGGCCTCGACAGCTATTCCTACAAGCGCGCCCCGCACATGGACGAAGAACAGCGGGCGAGCTTCGCGCGGCTTGAGCACGTCACCATCGCCAAGCCGCACTTCCTGGCGCTCGGCCTCGACATGCTGCCGAGCCACATCGCCAAGGGCTTCCGCGTCGAGGGCCTACCGGTCATCGCCTGGACCGTCCGCAATCAGGACCAGTGGGACGCCGTCCGCGACGGCTGCGACAACCTGATCTTCGAGGGCTTCACCCCGTCGCAGGGCGCGCCTGCGTGAGCCTGAAGCCGGCGGTCAGGGTTTGCCGGCGCATCGCCGAGATCGGCCGCGAGGCCTGGGACGCCTGCGCCACCAATCCCGCCTACGCCGGCAACCCGTTCATTCGCTACGATTTCCTGGACGCCCTGGAAGCCACGAACTGCGCTACCGAGCGCACGGGCTGGGGCCCGCAGCACCTGGCCATCGAGGACGACGAGGGCCGCGTTGCGGCGGTCATGCCGCTCTATCGGAAGTCCCACAGCCAGGGCGAGTACATCTTCGACCACGCCTGGGCCGACGCCTATGAGCGGGCCGGCGGCCAGTACTATCCAAAGCTGCTCTGCGCGGCCCCGTTCACGCCGGCGACCGGTGCCAGGCTGCTGGCCCGCCCCGACGTCGACACCGACGAATCGCGCCGGTTTCTACTGGGCGGGGTGTCGACACTTTGCGAGCGCTACGGCGCCTCGTCCTTCCACGTGAACTTCCCCACCGAGGACGAATGGCGCTGGATGGGCGAGCAGGGCCTGGCGCTGCGCGAAGGCCAGCAATACCACTGGGAAAACCGCGGCTACGCGACCTTCGAAGACTTCCTGGCCGCGCTCTCCTCCGGCCGCCGCAAAACCATCCGCCGCGAACGCCGAGACGCCGTCCAAGGCCTTGAAATCTTTTGCCTTACCGGCTCGGACCTCACCGAGGATCACTGGGACGCCTTCTTCGGCTTCTACATGGACACCGGCTCGCGCAAATGGGGCAGCCCCTATCTCAGCCGCCCGTTCTTCTCCCTGCTGGGCGAACGGATGGCCGACCAGGTCCTGCTGATCATGGCCCGTAAGGACGGCCGCTGGATCGCCGGCGCTCTCAACCTGATCGGCGGCGACTGTCTCTATGGTCGAAACTGGGGCTGCGTCGAGGACGTGCCCTTCCTGCATTTCGAGCTCTGCTACTATCAGGCCATCGACTGGGCCATTCAGCACGGCCTGGCCCGCGTCGAGGCCGGCGCCCAGGGTCAGCACAAGATCGCCCGCGGCTATCTGCCCAAGCCCGTCTACTCCGCCCACTACATCGCCGACCCGGCGCTGCGCGGCCCGGTCGAACGCTTCGTCATGCAGGAACGCCAGGGCGTCGAGCAGGAGATGGAGTGGCTGGCGGAGGAGTATTCGCCGTTCAAGGCGGAGAGCTAGCTCCGCTCCCAGGCCGCCTTCAGCAGCGCCTTCACTGACGCATCCACCGCCCCGGCGTTCTCTAGTAGCATCTTGGACTTCAGCCGCTCCGACCAGGCCTCATTCTTCGGGACCTCGAGCCTTGGATCGGCGTCCGGCGCTACAGCGAGGCCCAGCGAGGCCTTGCCGCCCTTGAGCGGCTTGACCGAGACGAATTGGAACTCGCGGCTGAAGGCCGTGAACTGCTTGCGCTGGCCCATGACGACATCGGGCAGGGCAGTGGCGGCGGCCTGCACCGCCTCCAGGATCGCGCGAGACGCCGGATCGGTCCAAAGCGCGTCGCGCAGGGTGTCGCCCTCGGCCCAGCCGCCGGTCTCGGGCGGGAAGGCCACCGACAGCACGTGCATGGCGCGGTTTTGCAGCAGGCCGTAGTTGGCCTTGAGCCAGGCGGCCCGGGCGCGATGCTTGGTCTCCGGACAGGTTCTGGCGATGGCCACCCACTCGTCTAGCGTCCTGCCGGTGTCGCGCTCCAGGCTGGCCTGCACCGAGGCGAACCATTTCTGCTGGCGGGGCGACAGGCCGGACGGCGGAGCGGGCGGTTTGGTGTCGGCGGCCATCGTTCCAACCTTGCAGGCGATTTGCTACGACCTGAGCGACTTCAGGAGCACGGCCCATGAGCTTGGACGGGACCTACGACGACGGCAATATCTTCGCCAAGATCCTGCGCGGCGAGATGCCGTCCGCCAGAGTGTTCGAAGACGAGCACGTCTACGCCTTCATGGACGTCTTTCCGCAGGCGAGGGGCCACACCCTGGTGATCCCCAAGCACTCGACCGCGCGCAACCTGCTGGACGAAGAGCCGGCGGTGCTGTCGCCGCTGATCCTGGGCGTTCAGCGCGTGGCCCGCGCGGTGCGCGCTGCGCTGAAGCCCGACGGCCTGGTGGTCACCCAGTTCAACGGCGCGCCGGCCGGCCAGACCGTCTTCCACCTGCACTTCCACATCATCCCGCGCTGGGAAGGTGCAGCGCTGGGCCGGCACGGCGCCGGCGGCATGGCCGATCCGGCGGAGTTAAAGGCGCTGGCCGAGCAGATCGCGGCGCAGATCAGCTAAGCCGGATCAGCTAAGCCTAGCGCCAGTGGCCGGGAATCCAGACGCCGGCGACATCATAGTGGCCGCGGACCCAGTTTTCCCGCTCTTCGATCACGCGGGGATGTGGGCCGCCGCTGTAGACGACGCAGGCCGAAAGGCTGCTGGCGGCGGCGGTGAGCGCCAGGATCGTCAGGATGGTCTTCTTCACGGGCGTTTCTCCTTCAGCGAGCCGGGCTCTTGGCAAGCCCCAAGGTCAAGCTAGGTCCGCCAAGCTGAACCGTCGGCGAGGTGCGTGGTCAGCCGCCGTTCATCGACCGTTGACAGCCGCGCGCGGCCGGGCCAACAGTTCACCAATTAGAAAACTAATGGGGTGAGCTGCATCATGTTCCGATATTCCAAGACACTGGCGTTCGGCGTGGGCTTCGCGGCCCTGGCGCTGGCCGGCGCGGCCGCGGCGGCGGTCGGTTCCTATCCGGCCATGGCGCCCATCGAGCAGTACCGCGTCGCCGACGAGGCTGCGCTCGCCCGCAGCGCCGCGCCGCCGTCGATCTCCAAGGACGCGCAGGTGCTGGTGCTGGGCGCCAAGGGCTACGAGATCGCGGCCAAGGGCACGAACGGCTTCGTCTGTATCGTCGAGCGCTCCTGGGCCAACGATTTCGCCAACGCCGAGTTCTGGAACCCCAAGGTGCATGGGCCGATCTGCTTCAATCCGGCCTCGGCGCGCTCGGTGCTGCCGACCTATCTGACCCGCACGCAGTGGGTGCTGGCCGGCGTCCCGAAGGGGCAACTTCTGGAGCGCACCAAGGCGGCCGTGGCCGCGCACCGCATCGTCGCGCCGGAGGCCGGGGCCATGTGCTACATGCTGTCGAAGGGCGGCTATCTGGGCGACGAGGCGGCCGGCGGCCACTGGCGCCCGCATCTGATGTTTTTCACGCCCCACACGCCGGCGGCCTCATGGGGCGCCAACCTGCCGGGCGCGCCGGTCATGGGCGGCGACGACCCCGGCGTCGATCCGGCGACGGTGTTCTATGTCGTGGTGGGCGCATGGTCGGACGGCACGCCCGCCGAGCCGATGAAGATGTAGCCCAAACGGAAAAGGCCCCGGGCGCGAACCCGGGGCCTTGCCGTATCTGATAGCCGCGAAGCCTAGTCGACCGTGAGCGGCGCGACTTCGCCTTCCTCAGCGGGGCTCTCGATGACGGGCGCGCCCGGTTCGCGGGTCTCACCCTCGATGTCGAAGGCCAGCTTGCCGTCGCGCAGCACCACGCGCACGTGGCCGCCCTTGACCAGCTTGCCGAACAGGATCTCGTCGGCCAGCGGCTTCTTGATGTTCTCCTGGATGACCCGGGCCAGCGGCCGGGCGCCGTAGAGCTCGTCGAAGCCGTTCTTGGCCAGCCAGTCGGCGGCGTCGTCGGTCGTCTCGATGGTCACGTGACGGTCGGCGAGCTGGGCTTCCAGCTGCATGATGAACTTCAGCACGACCTGCTTGATGATCTCCGGCGTCAGCGACTTGAAGGCCACCACCGCGTCGAGGCGGTTGCGGAACTCCGGCGTGAACACCCGCTTGATCGCTTCCTCGGCCTCGTCGTCCTGCTTCCCGCGGCCAAAGCCGATGGAGTTGCGCTGGGCGTCGGCGGCGCCGGCGTTGGTGGTCATGATCAGGACCACGTTGCGGAAGTCGATCTTCTTGCCGTTGGAGTCCGTCAGCGAGCCATGGTCCATGACCTGCAACAGGATGTTGTAGACGTCCGGGTGCGCCTTCTCGATTTCGTCGAGCAGCACGACCGCGTGCGGATGCTGGTCGACCGCGTCGGTCAGGAGACCACCTTGGTCGAAGCCCACATAGCCGGGAGGGGCCCCGATCAGCCGGCTGACCGTGTGGCGCTCCATGTACTCCGACATGTCGAAGCGCAGGAGTTCGATGCCGAGCGTCGAAGCCAGTTGGCGAGCCGTCTCGGTCTTGCCGGTGCCGGTCGGGCCGCTGAACAGGTAGCAGCCGATCGGCTTGTTGGCGTCGCGCAGGCCGGCCCGGGCCATCTTCATGGCGGAGGACAGCTGGTCGATGGCGTCGTCCTGGCCGTAGACGGCCCGTTTCAGGTCGGTCTCCAGCTGCTTCAGCGCCTCGGTGTCGGTCTTCGATACCGACTTCGGCGGGATGCGGGCGATCTTGGCGACGACGGCCTCGACCTCCTTCAGGCCGATGATCTTCTTCCGCTTGCCTTCCGGCAGCAGCATCTGGCTGGCGCCGGCCTCATCGATGATGTCGATCGCCTTGTCCGGCAGCTTGCGGTCGTTGATGTACTTGGCCGACAGCTCCACCGCCGCCTTGATGGCGTCGTTGGTGTAACGGAGCTTGTGGAACTCCTCGTAGTAGATCTTGAGCCCTTTCAGGATCTTGATCGTGTCGTCGATCGTCGGCTCGTTGATGTCGATCTTCTGGAACCGCCGGACCAGCGCGCGGTCCTTCTCGAAGTGCTGGCGGAACTCCTTGTAGGTCGTCGAGCCCATGCAGCGCAGCGTGCCTGACGCCAGCGCAGGCTTCAGCAGGTTCGACGCGTCCATCGCGCCGCCAGACGTGGCGCCGGCACCGATCACCGTGTGGATTTCGTCGATGAACAGCACCGCGTCCGGGTGGTTCTCCAGTTCCTTGACCACCTGCTTCACGCGCTCTTCGAAGTCGCCGCGGTAGCGGGTGCCGGCCAAGAGCGAACCCATGTCCAGCGAGAAGATGGTCGAACCGGCCAGGACCTCAGGCACCTGATTGTTGACGATCTTGCGAGCCAGGCCCTCGGCGATGGCGGTCTTGCCGACGCCGGGGTCGCCCACCAGCAGCGGGTTGTTCTTGGTCCGCCGGCAGAGGATCTGGATGCAGCGCTCGACCTCGGCGGAGCGGCCGATCAGCGGGTCGACCTTACCCTGCTTGGCCTTCTCGTTGAGGTTGACGCAGTAGGCCTCCAGCGCCTCGCCGCCGGTCTTGACGGTGGGCTTGTCCTCGTCGTCCGAGGCGCCCTTCACGGGCTTGGCTTCCGTGGCTCCGGCCTTCTTGGCGATGCCGTGGGCGATGTAGTTGACCGCGTCGTAGCGGGTCATGTCCTGCTCTTGCAGGAAGTAGGCGGCGTGGCTCTCGCGCTCGGAGAAGATCGCCACCAGCACATTGGCGCCGGTGACTTCCTCGCGGCCCGAGGACTGGACGTGGATCACCGCGCGCTGGATCACGCGCTGGAAGCCGGCGGTCGGCTTGGCGTCCTCGCCATCGTCCACGACGAGGCTGCGCAGCTCGGTGTCGACATAGTTGGTGAGCGTGGTGCGCAGCGCGCCGAGATCGACGTCGCAGGCGCGCATCACGCCGGCCGCGTCCTCGTCATCGACGAGGGACAGCAGCAGATGTTCGAGGGTCGCGTACTCGTGCTTTCGCTGGTTGGCGTAAGCCACTGCGCGATGAAGGGACTCTTCGAGGGGCCGTGAAAATGATGGCACTGGGGACCTTAATCCTTTTCCATGGTGCACTGCAGCGGGTGTTGATGCCGCCGCGCTGTATCAACGACCTGGGCTACTTTTGTTTCCGCCACCTCGTAGGTGAACACCCCGCAGACCCCCACGCCGTGTTGATGGACGTGGAGCATTATGCGAGTCGCGTCTTCGCGCGACTTATTGAAGAACTGCTCAAGCACATAGACGACGAATTCCATAGGCGTGTAGTCGTCGTTCAAGATCAGCACTCGATACATCGAGGGCTTTTGCGTCTTGGGCTTAGTTTGGGTGACGACCGCCGACCGAATGCCGGTATCTTCGTCGCCCATCTTCCGTTCGGCCATTTAATCGATCTCCTGCCGGCGCTGCCGTGACGCCGCCATTCGATTAGATATGCAACTCGCCTGCATTTGGAAGGGTCGAATCGTCGCGCTGGCCAGCGAAACCGTGCAGCACTCGCGCGAGGGGCGAGGATTTGGCCGCAAAAGACGGCCTCAGTCGGATTTGGCCGCGCCCTTTGCCCGGAAAATGCGCCCGGAGGTCACGGCGTCGGCGCCGAACCTTGCGCGGATCGCGTCCAGCGTCTTTTCGCCGGCCAGCGCCCGGCGCTCGTCGCCGGCGAAGAAGTCGTCTTCCACCGCGTCAGCCTCGATCAGTTCGGCCATGCCGATGCCGATCAGCCGGTAGGGGCGTCCCGTCGCCTCCTTGGCCAGGAGCTCCCGGCCGACGGCGAACAGGGTCTTGGCGGTCTGGGTTGGCACCGGGATGGTCCGCCGGCGCGTCAGAATGCGGAAGTCGGTGGTTCGCAGCTTCAGGGTCACGACGCGCCCGGCCAGGCCGTCGGCGCGGGCGTGGCGGGCGACCTTCTCGGAAAGTTCGGCCAGCACGTCCTCAAGGTCGCCCAGCGCCGAGAGGTCTTCGTTGAAGGTGGTCTCCGCGCTGATCCCCTTGCGCTCCTCGCTGGGATTGACCGCGCGGCTGTCCTGGCCGTGCGCCAGGCGCGAGAGGCGCAGCCCGTGCGATCCGAACCGCTCGGCGAGCGTCTTGATGTCGGCTTTGGCGAGGTCGCCGACCGTGCGGAAGCCGGATTTCTCCAGGCTCGCCACCATGGCCGGCCCGACGCCGGGCAATATGCCCACCGGCTTGGGCGCCAGGAAGGCCTGGGCCTCGGAGCCGATCACCGAGAAGCCGCGCGGCTTGTCGAGGTCAGAGGCGACTTTGGCCAGGAACTTGTTCGGCGCCAGGCCGATGGAGACCGTCAGCCCCGTCTCCGCCTCGATCCGCGCCTGCAGCCTGGCGAGCGTGATGGCCGGCGGCGCGCTGTGCAGTCGCTCGGTGCCTGCGAGATCCATCCAGGCTTCGTCCAGCGACAGATTCTGGATCAGCGGTGTCAGGTCGCCGGCCATGCCGAGGATCTGTTTGCTGGCCGCCCGGTATTTGGAGAAGTCCGGCTTGATGACCACCGCCTCGGGGCAGAGCTTCAAGGCCTTGAACATCGGCATGGCCGAGCGGACGCCCTTGATGCGGGCGATGTAGCAGCAGGTGGTCACCACGCCGCGCTTGCCGCCGCCGACGATCACCGCCTGGTCGCGCAGTTCCGGCCGGTCGCGCTTCTCCACGCTGGCGTAGAAGGCGTCGCAGTCCATGTGGGCGATGGCCAGCGTCGCCAGGTCCTCGTGCGCCACGATCCGCGGGCTGGCGCAGACGGGACAGCGGCGCACAGCCTGCTCCCCCTGCCAGAAGCAGTCGCGGCAGAAGGCCTTCACCCCGAAGTCTCCAGAGGCCAGAGCCAGGCCGCGCCCCGCACGCCGGAACTGTCGCCATGCACGGCCTTGCGGACCGGCGTCGTGTAGATGTCCGAGAAGGTGTAGGCGCCGATGGCCTCCGTTAGACCGTCGTAGAGGCTCATGACGTTCGACATGCCGCCGCCGAAAACGATGACGTCTGGGTCGAGGATGTCGCTGATGACGGCCAGGCCCCGCGCCAGCCGGTCCTTGTAGCGCGCGAGCGAGGCGCTGGCCCTTGGCTCGCCGGCCTCGGCGGCCGTTGCGATGGCCTCCGCCGTCTGGCCGCTGCCGTGGTGATGCGCGAAGGCCGGGCCGGAGATCCAGTTCTCGAGGCATCCCGGCCGGCCGCAGAAGCAACTCGGCCCCGGCGACTCCTCCGGCCTCGGCCAGGGCAGGGGCGTGTGCCCCCATTCGCCGGCGATACCATTGCCGCCAGCCAACACCTTGCCGTCGGACACCACGCCCGCGCCGCAACCGGTGCCGATGATCACCCCAAACACCAGCCCGAAGCCCACACCCGCGCCGTCGACCGCCTCCGACAATGCGAAGCAGTTGGCGTCGTTGGCCAGCCGCAACGGCCGACCCATCACCCGTTCCAGGTCCGCCTGAAGCGGTTTGCCGTTCAGCCGCGTGGTGTTGGCGTTACGGATCAGCCCATCGACCGGCGAGGGCGACCCGGGGATACCGATTCCTACGCTGGCGCCGGTCACTCCAGCCTGCGTTTCGGCCTCGGCGACCATGTCGCGCACCGCCTGCAGGCCCGCTTGGTAGTTGTCCGGCGACGCCGTGCGCACGCGGGCCTGGAAGCGGCCCTGCGCGTCCAGCGCCGCCGCCTCGATCTTGGTGCCGCCAAAGTCCACGCCGATCCGGATCATGGCCCCGGTATAGCTGATTTGGGCGTCCGTCGCGGCGGCGGCGCGCTTCGTCGGCGAAGTCGGAACTGAGCGTGGACAGGGCTTGGCCAGCCGCTAGGTTGGCCGCCATGAAACATAACCCGACCCTGCTGGCGCTCAGCGCCGCCATCGCGCTCGCCGCTGCCGCCGCGAACGCCCAACCGCCTGCAACTCAGTCGCTGGCCAACACCCATCCGGCCGGCCTCGACCTCGCCGGCATGGACCGCAATGTGAAGCCGGGCGACGACTTCTTCGCCTATGCCAACGGCCATTGGCTGGCGACCACCGACATCCCCGCCGACCGTTCCAGCTGGGGCGTCGGCGCGGAGCTGACCGAGCTCACCACCGCGCGCACCCAGGCGCTGATCCAGGGCGCGGCCAAGGCCAAGCCGGGCACCGAGGCCCGCAAGATCGGCGACTACTATTCGGCCTATCTCGACGAGAAGAAGATCGGCTCGCTGGGCCTCAAGCCGCTGCAGCCGACGCTCGCCCGCATCGCCGCCATCAAGGACAAGAAGGCGCTGGCCGCCGAGTTCGGGCGCGAGCTGCGCGCCGACGTCGACGCGCTGAACTCCACCAACTTCTACACCGACCACCTGTTCGGCCTGTGGGTGGAGCAGGATCTGAACGATCCCAAGCGCTATGCGCCCTACCTGCTGCAGGGCGGCCTCGGCATGCCCGACCGCGACTTCTATCTGTCGGAAAGCCCGCGGATGGCGAAGATCCGCGACGCCTACAAGGCCCACATCGCCAAGATTCTGACGCTGGCCGGCAAGAAGGATGCGGACGGGCAGGCCCAGAAGATCTTCGATCTGGAGACCGCGATCGCCAAGGCGCACGCCCCGCGCGGCGATTCCGAGGACGTGCTGAAGGCCAACAACCCCTGGGCCCGCGCTGACTTCGCCAAGAAGGCCCCGGGCCTCGACTGGACCGCCTTCTTCACCGCCGCGGGCCTGCAGGCCCGGCCGCAGTTCATCGTCTGGCATCCGGGCGCGGTGACCGGCGAGGCGGCCCTGGTGGAGAGCCAGCCGCTGGAGACCTGGAAGGCCTATCTCGGTTATCTGCAGCTCAACCACTACTCAGGCGTCCTCCCCAAGGCGTTCGGCGACGAGCGGTTCGCCTTCTACGGCACCACGCTGTCGGGCACACCGCAGCAGCAGCCGCGCTGGAAGCGGGCGGTCAACACGACCAGCAACGCGCTCGGCGAGGCGGTCGGAAAGGTCTACGTCGCCAAGTACTTCCCGCCGGAAGCCAAGGCCAAGGTGCAGGCCATGGTCGGCGACCTGATCGCCGCCTTCCGGGTGCGGATCGAGAAGCTCGACTGGATGGCCCCGGCCACCAAGGCCGAAGCGATGCGCAAGCTGTCCACGCTGAAGGTCGGCGTCGGCTACCCCGACCACTGGATCAACTATTCCAGCCTGAAAGTCGTGCCCGGCGACGCGCTCGGCAACGCCCAGCGCGCCGAGATGTTCGAGTACCGCCGCAACCTCGCCAAGTTTGGCAAGGCGGTGGACCGCGGCGAGTGGGCGATGACCCCGCAGCTGGTCAATGCGGTGAACCTGCCGGTGCGCAATGCGCTGAACTTCCCCGCCGCGATCCTGCAGGCGCCCTATTTCGACGTGCGCAATCCGATCGCCATGAACCTGGGCGGGACGGGCGCCACCATCGGCCACGAGATCAGCCACAGCTTCGACGACCAGGGCGCGATGTTCAACGCCGACGGCGCGCTCAAGAACTGGTGGACCCCGGCCGACCTCGCGCACTTCCAGGCGTCGGGCAAGGCGCTGGCCAAGCAGTTCGACCAGTACCTCGCCTTCCCGGACCTGCCGCTGAAGGGCGATCAGGAGCTGAGCGAAAACATCGCCGATATCGCCGGCCTGAACGCCGCCTACGACGCCTACCGCATCGCCAACGGCGGCAAGGAGGGGCCGAGCCAGCAGGGCTTCACCGGCGACCAGCAGTTCTTCATCGGCTTCGCCCAGAGCTGGCGGGCCAAGTTCCGCGAGGCGCTGATCCGCCAGATCGTGGTCACCGACGGCCATGCGCTGGACGAGTTCCGCGCCGACACCGTGCGCAACATGGACGCCTGGTATCCGGCCCTGAACGTCAAGCCGGGCGAGAAGCTCTATCTCCCGCCGGCCGACCGGGTCCGCATCTGGTAGCGGCGGCCCGCTAGGCCGGCACGCCGGCCTTGGCGAGGTTCACCTTGGGGATGGCGGCGCGGAAGGGCCGGGTCTTGGCCTTGTCGCGCGCCAGCTCGGCCCAGGCCGCGGCGAAGGCGGCGGGCGTGCGCGGCTGGACGGCGGCCGGCGCGAACCGGACGGCGTGGCCCTTCATGGCCACGGCGAGCTGCGCCCAGAGTTCGAGGTCGTTCTCGGGCGGGTTGGCCGGGTCGGCCAGGCGGCGGAACACCGTGGCGGCCGCTAAGCTCGCGCTTCGCACCTCGACCGACGATCCCGCGGGCGCGCCTTTCAGCGCCTCGATCAGACCGGCCAGCGCGATCGGCTCGGCGGATGGCGCGCGGTCGCCGCCAGCCGTGCCCGACAGGGCGCTGCCCTCGGCCAGGACATAGGCCCAGCCGCCGGCGCGGAACGCCGTCTGATGGTCGATTTCAAGCCAGATTCGGATCGATAGGGTACTCATCGCGCGGCTGGTAGCACCGCGCGACGGTCGCGTCTTAGTCTGCGCGCACTTTCCTAGTCGGTGATCGACCATCCGCTGGAGGTGGCGCGCACCCGGGCGCTCGATCCCGCGTCCTAGGAGGTTTCGCCCCGCCAGCGATGCGGTGGAACAAGACCGTGCCCCGGCGCCTGCATCCAGCGGCAAGGATGTTGCGTTGGGCTCAGGTGGGGTAGTGATGGGCCCTTCGCACGGAGTCGGCCCCCGATGATTCCCGCCGCCAAGATCTCCGCCCCAGACACCCACGCGCCCGCCCCGGTGACCTCGGCGCTGGACCTGATCGGCCGCACGCCGGTGCTGGAGCTGACCGGCATGTTCGATTGCGGCCCGTGCCGACTCTTCACCAAGCTGGAGAGCGCCAATCCGGGCGGGTCCATCAAGGACCGCATCGCACGCACCATGATCGAGGCCGCCGAGGCGGACGGCCGCCTTAAGCCTGGCGGGACGATTATTGAGGCCACGGCCGGCAACACGGGCCTGGGCCTAGCGCAGGTCGGCATCCTCAAGGGCTACGGCCTGGTGCTGGTGGTGCCGGACAAGATGGCCCGCGAGAAGATCCAGCATCTGCGGGGCCTGGGCGTCGACGTGCGCATCACCCGCAGTGACGTCGGCAAGGGCCACCCCGACTACTACCAGGACATCGCTCAGCGGCTGGCCGACGACATGCCGGGCGCAGTCTACATGAACCAGTTCAGCAACCCGGCGAATCCTCTCGCGCACGAGACGACGACCGGTCCCGAGCTTTTCGAACAGCTTGGCGGCGACGTGGACGCCATCGTGGTCGGCGTCGGCTCCGGCGGCACGCTTTCGGGGCTTGGCCACTACTTCGCCCGCGTCAGCCCGAAGACCGAGATGGTGCTGGCCGATCCCGCCGGCTCGATCCTGGAGCCCCTGATCAACCGCAACGAAACCGTCGTGCCCGGCTCCTGGATCGTCGAGGGCATCGGCGAGGACTTCGTCCCCGACAACTGCGACCTGAAGCTGGTCAAGAAGGGCAACGCCTATTCCGTCACCGACCGCGAGAGCGTGCAGGCGGCCCGCGCGCTGCTGTCCAAGGCTGGCGTACTCGGCGGCTCGTCCTCCGGCACGCTGTTGGCGGCGGCGCTGCGCTATTGTCAGGCCCAGACGACGCCCAAGCGCGTGGCGACCTTCGTCTGCGACAGCGGCAACAAGTACCTGTCGAAGGTCTTCAACGACCACTGGCTCTCCGACCAGGGCCTGACCGACCGCCCGATCACCGGCTCGCTGCGCGACCTGGTGGCCCGCAACGCCCAGCTGGGTGGGGCCGAGACCGTGGGGCCCGACGACACGCTCGACACCGCCTACAAGCGCATGCGTACCGCCGACGTCAGCCAGCTGCCGGTGCTGGACGACGGACGGCTGATCGGCCTGCTGGACGAGAGCGACCTGCTCACGGCCGTCGAGGGCGGCCACGACCGGTTCGGCGACCGCGTGGCCACCGCGATGGTCGCCAAGCTCAATACGCTCCAAGCCAACGAGCCCCTGGACGCGCTGATCCCCATATTCGAGCGCGACGAGGTGGCCATTGTGCTGGAGGGCCGCGAGTTCCTGGGCCTGATCACCCGCGTCGACCTGATCAACCACCTGCGCCGCGCTTAAGGCCGGCTGCTCGGAGACCCTATGACCGACGGTTCCAACCGCCTGGCGTTCGAGACGCGGGCGATCCACGCAGGCCAGCACCCGGACCCCTCGACCGGGGCGGTGATGGTGCCGATCTACGCGACCTCCACCTACGCCCAGGAAAGCCCGGGCGTGCACAAGGGCTTCGAATACAGCCGCAGCCAGAACCCGACCCGCTTTGCCTTCGAGCGCTGCGTGGCGGATCTGGAGAGCGGGGTGCGCGCCTACGCCTTCTCAAGCGGCCTGGCGGCCATCGGCACGATCCTCGAGCTGCTGGACGCCGGCGATCACGTCATCGCTTCGTCCGACCTCTACGGCGGCTCGTTCCGGCTGTTCGACAAGGTGCGCAAGCGGTCCGCGGGTCTCACCTTCAGCTTCGTGGATCTGGCCGATCTGGCCGCCGTCGAGGCCGCGATCACGCCGAAGACCCGGCTGATCTGGGTGGAGACGCCCACCAACCCCATGCTGCGCCTGGCCGACCTCGACGCGCTGGCCGCCATGGCCAAGGCGCGGAACATCCTGATCGCGGCGGACAACACCTTCGCCAGCCCCTGGTGTCAGCGGCCGCTGGAGCACGGCTTCGACCTCGTCATGCACTCGACCACCAAATATCTGAACGGCCACTCCGACGTGGTGGGCGGCATCGTGGTGGCCGGCGCCGAGGGCGCGGTGGCCGATCAGATGGCCTTCCTGCACAACGCGGTGGGCTCCATCGCGGGGCCCTTCGACAGCTTCCTGGCCTTGCGGGGCGTGAAGACCCTGGCGCTGCGCATGGAGCGCCACTGCTCCAACGCCTTGGCGATTGCGCAGCGTCTGGAGCGCCTCCCCGGCGTCAAGCAGGTGATCTATCCGGGGCTCGCCAGCCACCCGCAGCATGAGCTCGCCAAGCGGCAGATGCACGCCTTCGGCGGGATGGTCAGTGTGGTTCTCGACCGCGACCTGCAGGGGACGCTGCGGATGCTGGAGCGCACCCAGCTCTTCACCCTGGCCGAAAGCCTGGGCGGCGTCGAAAGCCTGATCGAGCATCCGGCGATCATGACCCATGCCTCGATCCCGCCGCACGTCCGCGAGGAACTTGGCATCTCCGACAGCTTCATTCGCTTGTCGGTGGGTGTGGAGAACGTCGACGACCTGATTGCCGACTTGGAGCAGGCTCTCGCCTGATCGGCGGCCCCGTTCTCGACTATCGAACGCCACTATCGAAATGGTGTGGAGAGTCACGTTGACTGACTAATCACTCTCTTATAATTCTTGCGGTCTCAGGAGATCGCGGGAATGGCCAGGCCGAGGAGTGACGACCGGCGGATCGCTTTGATGGCGGCGGCGACGCGGATCATCGCGGTGCAGGGCCTGGGCGCGCCGACGGCGATGATCGCTAAGGAGGCCGGGGTGTCGAATGGGTCGCTTTTCACCTATTTCGAGACCAAGGCCGACCTGCTGAATCAACTGTACATCGAGTTGAAGACGGAGATGGCCGCGGCCGCGCTGGACGGGGTCCCGGCGGACGCCGGCATCCACGAGCAGACGCTGCATATGTGGACCCACTGGCTGGCCTGGGCGACGGCGTATCCGGAAAAGCGCCGGGCGCTGGCCCATCTCGGCATCTCCGCGGATATCACCGCCGAGAGCCTGGAGGCCGGGCACAGGATCATGGCCGGCGTGGCCAGGCTGCTGGAGCGCAGCCGCGAGACGGGGCCGATGCGCGAGGCGCCGCTGGCCTTCGTGGTCGCCCTGATGAACGGCATGGCCGACGCGACCATAGACTTCATGATCCGCGATCCGGCGAACGCGGACCAACACAGCCAGGCGGCGTTCGAAGCCCTCTGGCGGATCGTCGGCTGATTTCTTGAATTCGGAGTCCCGTATGTCATCCACCAATTCGAGGCCGTTGGCGCTGGTCACCGGCGCGTCCTCCGGCATCGGCCGGGCCTTTGCCCTGCGGCTCGGCGCGCTGGGCTACGACCTGGTGGTCGTGGCGCGCCGCGGCGAGCGGCTTGCCGAGGTCGCCGCGCAACTGCCGGACGTGAAGGTCCAGGCCCTGGTCGCCGATCTCGGCACGCTTGCCGGGGTCGAGGCGGTCGCTGATGTCTGTGCCCGCGAGCCGCTTTCGATGCTGATCAACAACGCCGGCGTCGCTCACTACATGCCGTTCACCGACCTGCCCGCCGACAAGGCGAGCGATTTGCTGCATGTGAAGGTCGTCGCGCCGACGATGCTGGCGCGGGCCGCGGCGCCGGGCATGGTCGCGCGAGGCGAGGGGACGATCGTCAATGTGGCCGGCATGCTGGGGTTCAGCGGCCCGGCGACCCTGGAGCGGCTGCCGCTGCGGCGCGCCGTCTACACCGCGACGCTCGCCCACATCGTGGCGCTCTCGCAGGCGCTGCACGAGGAGTTGAAGGGCCAGGGTGTGCGGGTGCAGGCGCTGTGCCCCGGCGTGGTGGCGACCGAGTTCCACGAGCGCCAGGGCTTCGATCTCAGCGCGGTGCCGCGCATGTCGGCGGACGACGTGGTGACCGCCGGTCTGCGCGGGCTCGAACTGGGCGAGGTGGTCTGTGCGCCGGGGGTCGAGCAGGCCGATCTGCTGGAGACGGTGTTCCAGGCGGATCTGGCGGCCTTCTCCGGCCAGTCGCCACAGCTTGCGACGCGCTACCGCCCGGTCAGCTGATCGCCGCCTCGATCGCCTCGCCGAGGTCCGCCCAGTCGTCGATGCGCAGATGGCGTTCGGAGCGGGGCGCGAGCGGGCGGAGGCGCAGGTCCGCCACATGCTGGAAGGTCGCCGTCGCCGGGCAGTGCTCGGCCACGGAGTCGAGATTGGAGAGCAGATCGTCGACGAAAGCCGTCTTGCCGCTCGTCTGGGCCGTGAGCGCCGCGGTGATCGGTCCCTTGGGTCCGCTGGAGAGGATCAGGGCAGGCGGCAGGCCGTGCTTCTTCAGCCAGTCGCCGCGCAATTGCTCCGCCGAGGCCGGCGCGTTGGAGAGGATCAGGATCTCCGCCTTGGGCTTCAGGCGCCGCAACGCCTCGACCGCGCCCGGCGCCGGCTCCAGCTCGCCGCAGCCGGTGGCGAAGAAGTCGTTGAACAGCTCACGCCCCTCGGCCAGGTCGACGTTCTCCGCCGCGCCGGGGCGGTAAATGTTCTGGAAGAGGGCGAATCGTTCAAACCGCAGCTCATAGCCCCGCTCGGCGATCCAGGCGCCGAAGCCCCGCATGAACAGCCCCAGCACCTCGTCCACATCGACGATTACCAGGGGGCGGTCCGTCGCCAATCCCAAACGCTCCAAGGAGGGGCTCTGCAGGTTCGGCGCGCTCGGCAGGGCGGTGGGCTCGGCCACGGAGTCTCCTTCGGCTAACGAAGTTTAAGGATATCCATGGGATGAACAAACCAGGGTGGGGCAGTCCGCGACAGCGCGGGATCCACGAAACGAAGAGCCGGGTCCTAAATGGCCAAGAAGGTCCTCATCGTCGAGGATAACGAGCTGAACATGAAGCTCTTTCATGATCTGCTCGATGCTCAGGGCTACGAGACGTTGCAGACCCGTGAGGGTCTCCAGGCGTTGGCGCTGGCGCGTGAGCACCGGCCCGACCTGATCCTGATGGATATCCAGCTCCCGGAGATCTCGGGCCTGGAGGTCACCAAGTGGCTCAAGGAAGACGACGACCTGGCCAGCATTCCGGTCGTGGCGGTCACCGCCTTCGCCATGAAGGGCGATGAAGAGCGGATTCGCGAGGGCGGCTGCGAGGCCTACATCTCAAAGCCGATTTCGGTCGTACATTTCCTTGAAACTATCCGCCGCCTGATGGGCTGACCCCAAATGTCCGCGCGTATCCTGGTTGTTGATGACATCGAGGCGAACGTTCGCCTGCTGCAGGCCAAGCTCGAAGCCGAGTACTACGAGGTGCTGACCGCGCCGGACGGCCCGACCGCGCTGATCGTCGCCGCCGCCGAGAAGCCCGACATCATCCTGCTCGACGTCATGATGCCCGGCATGGACGGCTTCACCGTCTGCCGCCATCTGAAGGACGACCTGGAGACCCGCCACATCCCGGTGGTCCTGCTGACCGCGCTCGACGGCCGCGCCGACCGCGTGGCGGGCCTGGAGGCGGGCGCCGACGACTTCCTGACCAAGCCGATCGACGACGTCATGTTGTTCGCCCGGGTGCGCAGCCTGACCCGGCTGAAGTCGGTGATCGACGAACTGCGCCAGCGCGAGGCTTCGGGCCGGCGCATGGGCGTGATCGCCGGCGTCGCCTCGCGCCTGGGCGGCACGGGCGGGCGCATCCTCATCGTCGACGACCACGAGCGCCAGGCCCAGCGGGTCTGCGCCGAACTGGCCATCGAACATCGCCCGATCATCGAGACCACGCCCGAGACCGCCATGATGGCGGCCCACGGTCCTGTCGACCTGATCATCGTCAACGCCGCGGCCAAGAGCTTCGACGGCCTGCGCTTCGACGGCCTGCGCTTCGACGGCCTGCGCTTCGCCGCCCAGATCCGCAGCGACGAGGCCACCCGCAGCCTGCCGATCCTGGCCATCGTCGATTTCGACGAGCGGCCCCGGCTGGTGAAGGCGCT